>NZ_JBITJZ010000005.1:79450-745296 GCF_044460595.1 Streptomyces sp. NPDC050085
GTGCGTGGACGGGGGCGGGGCCGCCCCGGTGCGGGGGGTGCCCCTGGGGGCTGCCCCGACTGCCCCCCCCACCCGCGGGGGGCCCCGCCGGGGTAGCCCGGGGGGGCCCCACTCTCGGTTCAACCGAGCGGTGACACTCGGACTCAGACCGAGCGGAACGCCAGCACCACGTTGTGCCCACCGAAGCCGAACGAGTCGTTCAGCGCGGCGATGCGGCCCTCGACCGGCAGCTTGCGAGCCTCGCCCCGAACGATGTCGGCGGCGGCCTCGGCCTCCGGGTCCAGGTTCTCCACGTTGATGGTCGGCGGAGCGACGCGGTGGTACAGCGCGAGGATGGACGCCACGCTCTCCACGCCACCGGCGCCACCGAGCAGGTGCCCGGTCATCGACTTCGTCGCGGAGACGGCGAAGTGGTCGGTGTCGTCGCCGAACACCTTGCGCAGCGCCTTCAGTTCGGCCACGTCACCGGCGGGCGTCGACGTCGCGTGCGCGTTCACGTGCACGATCTCGGCCGGGTCCAGGTCGGTGTTGTCCAGCAGGTTCTGCAGGGCGTGCGCGATGCCGCGGCCCTCCGGCTCCGGCTGCACGATGTCGTGGCTGTCGGCGGAGATGCCCTGGCCGACGGCCTCCGCGTACACGCGGGCGCCACGCTTGGCGGCGTGCTCGGCCGACTCCAGGACGATGACGCCCGCGCCCTCACCGAGGACGAAGCCGTCACGGGCGACGTCGTAGGGGCGCGAGGCACCCTGCGGGTCGTCGTTGTTCTTGGACATCGCCATCATGTTGCCGAACGCGGCGATGGGCAGCGGGTGGATGGCCGCCTCGGTGCCACCGCAGACGACGACGTCGGCGCGGCCGGTGCGGATCATCTCGATGCCGTAGCCGATGGCCTCGGCGCCCGAGGCACAGGCGGAGACCGGCGTGTGCACACCCGCGCGGGCGTTCACGGCCAGACCCACGTTGGCCGAAGGGCCGTTGGGCATCAGCATCGGCACGGTGTGCGGGGAGACGCGGCGAACGCCCTTCTCCTTCAGCACGTCGTACTGGTCGAGGAGCGTGGTCACGCCGCCGATGCCGGACGCGATGACGGCGCCCAGACGGTCGGGGTCGACAGCCGGGTCCTCGCCCGCCTTGTCGGTGAAACCGGCGTCGGCCCACGCCTCCTTGGCGGCGATCAGCGCGAACTGCGCGGAGCGGTCCAGCTTGCGGGCCTGCGGGCGGGGAATGACCTCGCCCGGCTCCACGGCGACGGGCGCCGCGATACGGACCGCCTGCTCGGCGGCCCACTCCTGCTCGAGGGGCTTGACACCGGAACGTCCGGCGACCAGGCCCTCCCAGGTGGATGTCGCGTCGCCACCCAGCGGTGTGGTTGCGCCGATACCGGTGACGACCACGGTGCGATTGGTCGAGCTCACAGGGATTCTTTCTCCAACGGATGCGAGGGATTCAGCGGCGCCACCGCCGGGTGGCGGAGCGACTGACCTTATGGTCCGAGCCGGGTGGCTCAGGCCTGGTGGTCGAGGATGTACTTCGTGGCGTCGCCGACGGTCTTCAGGTTCTTGACGTCGTCGTCGGGGATCTTGACGTCGAAGCGCTCTTCGGCGGCGACGACGACCTCGACCATGGACAGCGAGTCGACGTCCAGGTCGTCGGTGAAGGACTTGTCCAGCTGGACGTCCTCGGTGGGGATGCCGGCGATCTCGTTCACGATCTCCGCGAGACCGTCGACGATCTCCTTCTCGGTGGCGGCCATGTTGGCGCTCCTTCGGTGTGTATCCAGAGGGTGTGGCACCCGCCGCGGCAGCGGCAGGCTGGTCACAACCGCACGGACCAGGTGATCCGCGCGGAATTGATGCCTAGGGGAGGGTAACGACCGTGGCGGCGTACACGAGACCCGCCCCGAAGCCGATCACGAGCGCGGTGTCGCCGCTCTTCGCCTCGCCGGTCGCCAGGAGCCGCTCCATCGCGAGCGGGATCGAGGCGGCCGAGGTGTTGCCGGTGGTGCGCACGTCACGGGCGACCGTGACGTGCTCCGGCAGTTTCAGAGTCTTCACCATCGAGTCGATGATCCGCTCGTTGGCCTGGTGGGGAATGAAGACATCCAGGTCGTCCGGGCTGATCCCGGCCGCGTCCAGCGCCTGCTGGGCGACCTTCGCCATCTCGAACACGGCCCAGCGGAACACCGCCTGGCCCTCCTGCGTGATTGCAGGGAACTTGACGTTGCCCTCGGAATCCAGGGGCAGCTCGGACACGTCGCCGATCCGGAACCTGTCCCACGGCACGGTCTGCTTGATCGTCCCGGCCTTGTCGCCCTCGGAACCCCACACCGTGGGGCCGATCGCGGGCTCGTTGGCCGGGCCGACGACCACGGCACCGGCACCGTCACCGAACAGGAAGGCCGTCGCGCGGTCCTCCAGGTCGGTCAGGTCCGAGAGTCGCTCCACGCCGATGACCAGCACGTACTCCGCGCTGCCCTCGACGATCATGCCCTTGGCCAGCGTCAGCCCGTAGCCGAAGCCGGCGCAGCCCGCGGAGATGTCGAACGCCGCGGCCTTCTGCGTGCCGAGCTTGTCCGCGATCTCCGTCGCGATGGCCGGCGTCTGCGCGAAGTGCGAGACCGTCGACACGACCACGGCGCCGATCTGCTCGGCCTGGATGCCCGCGTCGGCGATGGCCTTGCCGGATGCCTCGATGGACATCATCGCCACGGTCTCTTCGTCATTGGCCCAGTGGCGGGTGGAGATGCCGGAGCGCGAACGGATCCATTCGTCGGACGAGTCGATCTTCTCGAGGATCACCTCGTTCGGCACGACCCGCGTCGGCCGGTACCCACCGACGCCGAGGATGCGCGCGTACGGTGCACCCTTGCTGGGCTTGATCTTCGACATTCTGCTCGGATCTCCTTGTCAGGCCGTGGCTTCAGCGGACTCGGCGATCAGGGCGCGGGCTGCGTCGAGGTCGTCGGGGGTCTTCAGGGCGAGGGTCTTCACGCCGGGCAGCGCACGCTTGGCGATGCCGGTGAGGGTGCCGCCCGGGCACACCTCGATCAGCGCGGTGACGCCGAGCTCCTGGAACGTCTCCATGCACAGGTCCCAGCGCACCGGGTTCGCGACCTGGCCGACCAGGCGGGCGATCACCTCGGCACCGGTCGAGACGGCCTTGCCGTCCTTGTTCGAGACGTACGTGACCGTGGGGTCGGCCGGGGCCAGCTCCTTGGCGGCCGCCTCCAGCGTCGCCACGGCGGGAGCCATGTGCCGGGTGTGGAACGCACCGGCCACCTTCAGCGGCACCACGCGGCGCACGCCCTCCGGCTTGTCGGCCTCGAGCGCGGCCAGCTCCTCGAGCGTGCCGGCGGCCACGATCTGGCCCGCTCCGTTCACGTTCGCCGGGGTCAGGCCGAGCTTCTCCAGGTGCGCAATGGTGACCTCGGGGTCGCCGCCGAGCAGCGCCGACATACCGGTCTGCGTGATCGCCGCGGCCTCGGCCATGGCCAGACCGCGCTTGCGCACGAGCTGCAGAGCGGAGGCGTCGTCGAGCACACCGGCGAACGCGGCGGCGGTGATCTCACCGACGCTGTGCCCCGCCACGGCACCCGGAGTCACATCGCCGAGGGCCGATGCCGACAGCAGACCGGCAGCGACGAGCAGCGGCTGGGCCACCGCCGTGTCACGGATCGCGTCCGCGTCGGCCTGGGTGCCGTAGTGGGCAAGGTCGAGCCCAAGGGCGTCCGACCACGCGGCGACGCGGTCCGCTGCGCCGGGGAGGTCGAGCCAGGGAGTCAGGAAGCCGGGCGCCTGAGCGCCTTGGCCGGGAGCGACGAGTACGAGCACTCTCACACTCTCTCTTGTGGACGGTGCGGGCCGCCCGTGGGGACAGGGACGAAGAACCGAAGGGGGAATTGTAGGCCCCCGACAAAAGCCTACGACTGGGGATCCGCGTCGGCCAGGCGCCCCAGGATCAGCGCGATGCGCAAGGTGAAAGCGGACCGGACGTCCGACGGCGACCAGCCGGTGACGTCGGTCACACGTCGGAGCCGGTAGCGGACGGTGTTGGGGTGCACGAAGAGCATCCTGGCCGCGCCTTCCAAGCTGCTCGCCTGCTCCAGATAGACGCTCAGCGTCTCCAGAAGAGCCGAGCCCGCTTCCTCCAGCGGTCTGTAGATCTCCTCCACCAACTGCTCTCGCGCGGACGGGTCTCCTGCGATGGCCCGCTCCGGAAGCAGATCGTCCGCCAGAACCGGACGCGGAGCGTCCTGCCACGCCCCGCACGCCTTCAGCCCGGCGGCCGCTGCCTGGGCGGACCGCGTGGCGGCGAGCAGGTCGGGAACGACGGGCCCCGCGACCACGGGCCCGGCCGCGAACGGCCCGATCAGCGACTTGGCGACAGCCAGCGGATTGTCGCTGCCACCTGCGATGACGACCAGCCGGTCACCGAGCACACCGGTCAGCACCTGAAGCTTGGCGTGGCGTGAGGCCCGCCGGATCGCCTCCACGGTCAGCTCGCTGTCGCCGTCGGGCGCGGTGCCGAGCACGACGCACACATGCTCCGGCGAGTTCCAGCCGAGCGCTGCGGCCCGGCTGACCGCGCCCTCGTCGGCCTCGCCCGACAGCACGGCATTGACGACGAGCGACTCCAGCCGCGCGTCCCACGCACCCCGCGCCTCCGCCGCCTGCGCGTACACCTGGGCCGTCGCGAACGCGATCTCCCGCGCGTACACGAGCAGTGCCTCGCGCAGCACGCTCTCGTCACCGGGTGCGGCCACCTCGTCGATGGCCGACTCCATGACCTCGATGGTCGTGCGCACCATCTCCACGGTCTGGCGCAAGGTGATCGCCCGCGTCAGCTCCCGCGGTGCGGTGCCGAACACATCCGTCGAGATGGCCTGCGGAGCGTCCGGGTGCCGGAACCACTCGGTGAACGCGGCGATGCCCGCCTGCGCCACCAACCCGATCCACGACCGGTTCTCCGGCGGCATGGCCCGGTACCAGGACAGCGTCTCGTCCATGCGCGTGATCGCCTGCGCGGCCAGCGCCCCGGATGACTTCTCCAGACGCTTCAGGGTCGCCGAGTGCGGGTGAGGGGCCGCGTGGACATCCGGGCGGAGGTCCGCCGGTTCGTTCGCTGAGGGCTGCGCTGATTCCGATTGGGGCACGGGGACAAGACTGCCTTATCGGGACGGCTCAGCGGAGTGGAGGGTCCGAGGTGACCCCGGCGGACGGCTGGAAACGACGGCTACCGTGTACCGCGTGATTGATGTACGTCGCTCCGGCGACCGCTATCCCGGAGGCGAACCCGAGGCCGGGATCGAGTCCTTCCACGCCTTCTCCTTCGGCCCGCACTACGACCCGGACAACCTGCGCTTCGGCGCGATCCTGGCCTGCAACGAGGAGCACTTGGCGCCCGGCGCAGGCTTCGACGAACACCCCCACAGCCACACCGAGATCGTCACCTGGGTCGTCACCGGCGAACTCACCCACCGCGACTCCACCGGCCACGTGTCCGTCGTGCGCCCCGGCGATGTGCAGCGCCTCAGCTCCGGCGGCGGCGTCCGTCACGTCGAGCGCAACGACGCCACCGAGCCCCTCACCTTCATCCAGATGTGGCTGGCACCCCGCGACCCCGGCGGCGACCCCGCGTACGAAGTGGTCCACGGCATCGCCGACTCGACCCCGTACGACGTCCCCGCGGCGGGCGCGATGCTCCATGTGCGACGTCTGGCCGCGGGCGAGCGCACGGAGCTGCCCACGGCCCCGTACGTCTACCTCCATGTGGTGCACGGCGAAGTGCGGCTGCACGACACGGAGTTGGGGCCGGGCGACGCCGCCCGCCTCACCGAGGAAGCCGGCCCCGAGGTGCTGGCGACGACGGCCGCGCAGCTATTGGTGTGGGAGATGAGCGGCTGAGCGGGGCGGGTGATGGGGGAGTGTGCGGTGGTCGCGGCGCGTGTTGGGGGACATGAGCGGTGGTCGCGGCGCGTCAGACTTCGGCGCGTCTGGCCATGCCCCTCCATGATCGACTGCGACTGCGACTGCGACGGCCGGGATTGTGGCGGCTGGCGATCGCGACTGCGGTTGGCGCCAATGCCCCCGGGCTGCGCTCCGGCCCGCGCTCCGGTCGGGCCCCTGCCTAGGCCTCGGTCAGGCTCCGGCCGAGCCTTTGCCCAGGCCCCGCCGGGTCTTTGCTCAGGCCCCCGCTCGGATTTCCGCGAGCACGGCGTCGGTGAACGGTGGCCACACCTCGGCCGCCCACGGCCCGAACGCCCGGTCCGTCAGCGCGACACACGCCACCCCGGCATCCGGATCCACCCACAGGAACGTGCCGGACTGCCCGAAGTGCCCGAACGTCCGCGGCGAGGACGAACTGCCCGTCCAGTGCGGCGACTTGTGGTCCCGGATCTCGAAACCGAGCCCCCAGTCGTTCGGGTTCTGGTGTCCGTACCCCGGCAACACGCCCTTGGTCCCCGGGTACTGCACCGTCATCGCCTCGGCCACCGTCCGCGGGTCGAGCAGCCGAGGGGCCTGCACCTCTGCGGCGAACCGCACCAGATCGTCCACCGTGGACACCCCGTCCTTGGCGGGCGACCCGTCCAGGGTCGTCGCGGTCATCCCGAGGGGTTCGAGCACGGCCTGCCGCAGATACTCGGCGAAGGGAATGTCCGTGGCCTTCGCCAGGTGGTCCCCGAGCACCTCGAAGCCCGCGTTCGAGTACAGCCGCCGCGTCCCCGGCTCCGACGTCGTCCGGTGTTCGTCGAAGGCGAGCCCGCTGGTGTGGGCCAGCAGGTGCCGGACGGTCGACCCCTGGGGGCCGGCCGGCTCGTCCAGCTCGATCGCGCCTTCCTCGTACGCGACGAGTGCCGCGTACGCCGCGAGCGGCTTCGTGACCGAGGCCAGCGGGAAACGGTGGGCCGTGGGGCCGTGCACCCCCAGCACCGTGCCGTCCGCACGGACGACGGCTGCTGCGGCGGTCGGGACCGGCCAGTTCTCGATCAAGGCGAGGCTCTGCATGCGTACGAGCCTAGAGCGTCAGCCTCATCGAGGGCGCGGGGGTGCGGGCGAACCCGAGCGAGGCGTACAACGGCTCGCCCTGCGCCGTGGCATGCAGATCGATCCGGCGCACATCACGCTGCCGGAACCAGTCCAACAGCGCCTCCATGCAGGCACGCGAGTAGCCCTGCCGCCGGTGCTGCGGGTCGGTGCACACATTGAAGACGTGCCCCGACGTGCCGGAGGGATTGCCCGGACTGCCCAGACTGTGGTTGATCGTGCCCGTCGCGCAGGCAGCGAGCCTTCCCCGATCCGTGGGGGAGTCGATCACGAAGGCCGCCAACTCGCCGTCCGGATCGGAGAGATGGGCCCGCAGCGCCTCGGTCGTGACCGGCTGCCAGCTCACATCGGAACTGGGGCTCATGGAGTCGAGCATGATCTTGCGCAGGCGGACCAGCTCTGGGGCGTCCTCGGGGACGGCACGACGGACGAGCGACATGATCCACACCGTAACGGGGGCTGCTCGGCCGTCGCCAGGAATTCCCGGGGAGGTGCTTGCTTGGAGCGCACTCCAAGGTTCTAGCGTGGGGGCATGACGGTGATGGAGACCACGCCCGCACTCACCCGCACCAAGGTCGATGCCTGCGCCACGGCGCCGAGCGCCCATCCGCGCCCGGACGGCCAGGACCGCTACACGATCAGTGAGGTCGTCGCCTTCACCGGGCTGACCGCGCACACCCTGCGCTGGTACGAGCGGATCGGTCTGATGCCGGATGTCGACCGCTCGCACACCGGCCAGCGCCGTTACAACAACCGCGACCTGGACTGGCTGGCCTTCGTCGGCAAGCTGCGGCTCACCGGCATGCCGGTCGCCCACATGGTCCGCTACGCCGAACTCGTCCGCCTGGGCGAGCACACCTTCGAGGAGCGCCGGGAACTCCTCGAGTCGACCCGTCGCGACGTCCTGAACCGGATGGCCGAGCTCCAGGACACCCTGGCCGTGCTCGACCACAAGATCAACTTCTACGCGGGCGCCCAGTAGGCGTCAGGAGGGGCTGAACCGCATGACCAGCACAGAACACCCGCCGCAGGCGCACGAACAGCGCATATCCACTGTTGAGTTGGGAAGCAACGGGCCCGTGGTGGGCTTGCAGGGGCTCGGCTGCATGGGCATGAGCTTCGCCTACGGTCCGACGGACGCCGACGAGGCGCGGGCCACCCTGGAGCGGGCCCTGGAACTCGGTGTCACCCTGTACGACACCGCCGACGCCTACGGTTCCGGTGAGAACGAGAAGTTCCTTGCTCCTTTCGTCAAAGCGCATCGTGACGAGGTCGTCCTGGCGACCAAGTTCGCCCTCGGCTTCGATCCGAACGACCCGACGAAGCGCATCATCAACAACGACCCCACGTACATTCGGACCTGCATCGACGCCAGCCTCCAGCGCCTGGGCGTCGACTCGATCGACCTGTACTACATGCACCGCCGGGACCCGAAGGTGCCCATCGAGGAGACGGTCGGTGTCATGGCCGAACTCGTCGCCGCCGGCAAGGTCAAGCACCTCGGCCTGAGCGAGGTCACCGCCGACGAACTCCGTGCTGCCCAGGCGGTCCACCCGATCGCGGCCGTCCAGTCCGAGTGGTCGCTGTTCAGCCGCGACATCGAACGGTCGGTCGTCCCGGCCGCCGCGGAACTGGGCGTAGCGCTCGTCCCGTACTCCCCGCTCGGCCGCGGCTTCCTCACCGGCGCCTTCGTGAGCGCCGAGAAGGAACTGTCCGAGAACGACTTCCGCCGCCAGCAGCCCCGGTTCACCGGAGACAACGCCGAGGCCAACGCCGCCCTCCTCGCCCCGATCCGCCAGGTCGCCGGCGCGCACGGCGCCACGCTCGGCCAGATCGCCCTGGCCTGGGTGCAGCAGCAGGCGGGAGCTTTCGGTCTCGCCGTCGTCCCGATTCCCGGCACCCGCAGGCGCAGCCGCGTCGAGGAGAACGCGGCCGCCACCCGCATCACCCTGACCGGCGACGAGCTGGCGCTGCTCGAACCGATCGCCTCCCAGGTGTCCGGTGACCGCTACGCCGACATGGCCTTCACCTCGGCGGGCCGCGAGTAGCCGCAGGACCGGTGTCCCGGCGGCCAACCGCCGCCGGGCGCCCGGCTCCTGGAGCCTGCCCGGCACCCTCCTGCCACCTCACGCCAGCCCCAGGGCGAACACCGTGAACCCGGCGGCCAGCACCCCGGCCAGTGCCCGGCGTCCCCGACTCGCCTGCTTCCAGGGCAATTCGAAGCCTCGCGCGTAGCGACCTATCAGGGCCAGCAGCCCCGCGAACAGTGGAAGCCACGACAGACGGGCCGCTATCCAGCCGAGGGTGTCGGGGCCGGTGGTCAGGCCCGGTATCGCCCCGGTGAACGACGCGGGGACCGCCGCCGCGAGCATCGCTGTCTGGTGCCAGCACAGGATCGTCATCGCGGACAGATTGATCACTACGACCGGCGCCCACAGTGCGGGCCGGCGCAGCAGACGGCCCATCCGGTTCCGCAGCAGGATCGCGGCGCCGCTCTGCGCGGCCGCCAGGGCGAGGACCAGCAGCGACGGAGGGTGGGAGTTCGTCCGGTCCTGGCCCGGTACCCCGACCATCGACGCCGGGTAGTGAAAGGCGAGCAGGAGCGCCGAGAACAGGGCGCTCCCTCCGAGGAGCAGAACCCATGCGCCGCGCCTGCCCAGTCGCTTCTCGCCCCAGCAGACGCCGAGTTGGTAGGCGAACATCCAGCCCGGCAGCAGATTCAGCAGACTCAGCCAGGACGGCATGGCCGAGGCGAACGGCCCGTACCGAAGGAAGTCGATGAGCGCGACCGCGCCGAGGAGCGGTGCGGCGGCCCACGCGCCGAGCCGGCGAGCGGTCCGTATGCACCAGGGTGTGAGTGCAGTGATCACGGTGTAGACGCCGACGAACCAGAGGGGCTGTATCACCAGCGTGGCGCCGGTCCGCAACGTCGTCCCCGGCACTCCCAGCGCGTAGAGCACAGGGATCATCGCCGCCCAGACCGCTGTCACGCCCAGGACCGGGCGGCCGAGCCGAGCCACTCGGCCGCGCAGCCATCCTGCCGTCGACGTACCGCGCTCCTGTGCCCGCCGGTACGACAGCGCTGATGCGTACCCGCCGACCAGGAAGAACACCCCCAGCATCTGCAGCACCCAGCTCAGGGGCGCGAAGAAGCCGAAGGAGGACAGCGGACTCGCGTTGTGCAGGGCCCCCTGGCCGTCCAGGGTGAATCCCCCGAGGAGCCAGTGCCCGGTCGGGACGGCGAGCAGCGCCAGAGCACGCAGCCCGTCCACCGCCCGGTCCCGGTGGGCCGGGGTCTTCGCGTCGATCGCGGTCACGGCCGAGGTGGCAGAGGCCCGCAAAGTGGCGAGGGTCATGAGGTCGCTCCGGTGGCGATGTCGGTGAAGGCGCGCAGCGAGTCCGTGCCGGGCGCGAAGTAGCCGGTGTGGCCCTCGGCGTCCTCGGCCGGCACTCGCCGTGCCCCGAAGGAAGGATCGGCGGGGTCGGCGCCGTGCCCGAGGCCGAGCAGTTCGACATGGGGGACCTTGGAGATCCAGTCGCTGTCGTCCCGCGCCGCCCAGACCCGTGCGCGGGTGTGCAGATCCGCCACGCTGTCGGCGCGCAGTCCGGGGGAGCCGAGCACCACCAGGTCCGACGCGGGCAGTCGAGAGGCGGCGAGGCCGCACACCACCGATCCGTAGCTGTGGCAGAAGACGGCCGGGTGCGGCGTGCCCGCAGCGATGAGGCCCTGGACGAACCGGATCAGGCGCGGCGCCCCCGCCTCGGCGAGCCGGCCCGTGGCAGCATCCGGGCCGAGGCCCACCGGTGTGGTGTACCCCACCCACGCCACCACGGCTGTACGCCCGTGCGCTGCTGCCCGGAGGGACTTGGCCATGCCGGCCGGGGTCCCGTACACGTCCTTCGCCCGGTCGTAGGTGCCCAGGTCGATGTCCGAGCCGGGCACGATCACGGACACATGCCGGGCCGTGGTCAAGTCCCCGTATACCTCGGCCACTTGACCACGGCCGCGCGAGTCGAAGGCGAGTATCCGACGGCCGTCGGCGAGCAGATCGGCACAGCGCTCGGCGTGCGCGCTCGCCAGAGCCCGAGCCTGCGGCGTCAGCGTGGTGTCGTGCGCATCGGCGAGGGCCCGGGTGCGCTCGGAGCGCAACGTCCGCGCGTTCGCCTCGTAGCGCAAGGGGATCGGGGCGCCGTCCAGATTGCCGACGACCGACGGGTGCCGGGCGGCCAGCTCGTGCTGCGCCGCCGCGCTCAACCCGCGGAAGAAGTCGGCCACTTGGGCCGGACTCGCCGTCGCGGGGTCGGGCAGTCTGGTCCCCAGTGTCCCGTCCGCCCGCCAGGACGAGGTGCCCGGCGGCGGGCCGGTCAGGGGGTGCTGCTCGTGACTTGACGCCCAGCCCGCAGTGCCCGCGATGACGGTCGTCGTGAGTGCGGCGGCGACCAGGGTGCGGCGACCGCGTCGTTTCCAAGAACCCAGGCCCATCGCCCGTCTCCCCTCCATCAGTTGGCGTGACGAGGGGAAGGTAGGAAGTCGGCCTCGGTCGGCACGTCACACTACGGAGCCAACTCGCGGCTGATACTGGGGTATCCGCACCTCATACCGCAGTAGGGGGTGACCAGGACGCGCGTCGCTGGCCTCGCAAAACGCCGTGGTACCAAGGGAGTTGTCCAGGCGCTGCCACCCCGGTGCGCGCGGAGAAAGGCAGGGAAACCCGTACTGGGGTAGCAGGCGTCACTGCTCGCCGGGCGAGACAAGACCGGATTCGTACGCGAAGATCACGGCCTGCGCGCGGTCGCGCAGCCCCAACTTCGCGAGCACACGGCCGATATGGGTCTTCACCGTCTGCTCGGCCAGGACAAGCTTCTGCGCGATCTCCTGGTTCGACAGGCCGCGCGCGATCAGCTCGAGGACTTCCAACTCGCGCGGCGTGAGACCGTTGAGCTGTGGGGAACGGTCCCTGCGCGTCGGCCGGGTCCTGGCGAAGTCCTCGATGAGCCGCTTGGTGACGGTGGGCGCGAGCAGTGCCTCGCCGGCCGCCACGACCCGTACTGCCGAGATCAGATCGGCGGGCGGCGCGTCCTTCAGCAGGAACCCGGACGCGCCTGCCCGCAGCGCGGCGTACACATAGTCGTCCACGTCGAACGTGGTGAGCATCAGCACCTTGGGCCGGTGCACCACTCCCGGCGGCGGATCCAGCAGTTCGCGGGTCGCTGCCAGCCCGTCCATCTCGGGCATCCGCACGTCCATGAGGACCACATCGGGATGGGTGGACCGGCACACGTCGACGCCCTGCTTGCCGTCCGGGGCCTCGCCCACGACGTCGATGTCGCTCTGCGCCGACAGCAGCGCGGCGAAGCCCGCCCGCACCATGCTCTGGTCGTCGACGATGATCACGCGAATGGTCATGCGTGCCGAATTCCTTTACGCCGTGGGGGAGTCAGGGACCGTCAACGGGAGTCGGGCCGCGACGCGGAAGCCTCCGTCGGGCAGCGGCCCCACGTCCAGCGTGCCGCCGAGCAACCGTACGCGCTCGCGCATCCCTATCAGGCCGTGCCCCGTGCCGGCGGTCTCCAGGCGCGAAACCGGCTTCCTGGGCGGGCCGTTGACCACGAGTACGAGCAGCGCGTCGTCGTCCAGGTCGACCGAGATCCGGGCCAGCGCGCCGGGGGCGTGCCGCACCACGTTGGCCAGGGCCTCCTGCACGATGCGATACGCGGAGAGATCGACCGCGGGCGGGGCGTGGGCCAGTATCCCGACGAGCGCCACCTCCGGGTACGACAGGTCTGTCGGCACGCCGCCCCGAACCGTCGCCTCCACCAGTTGCCGCAGATGCGCGAGGCCCGGCTGAGGTGCCAGATCGCCCTGAGATCCCTCACTGCGCAGCACGGCCAGCAGGCGGCGCATCTCGGTCAGCGAGTCGCGCGCGCCCGCGGCGATGGATGCGAACTCCTCGCGCGCCTCGCCGGACAGGCCCTGCAGACGGTAGGGCGCGGAGTCCGCCTGCACGGTGATCACGGACATGTGGTGGGCCACGACGTCGTGCAACTCCCGGGCGATCCTGGCCCGTTCCTCCAGGAGCGTGCGGCGGGTGCGCTCGGCCTCGCTGATCGTCGCCTGCTCGACGAGCTTGCGCCGGGTCTCGCCCCGCTCCCGCAACAACGCACCCAGCAGCAGCACGCCCCCGCTCAGGACGATGAGCAGAACTCCCGTGTCCTGACTGGTCTTGTCACGGAACACGCCGAGGACGATGCTCGCGACGACGGTCACCAGCCAGATGGTGATGAGGGTGCGGCGGCTCTCTCTGAGGGCCAGAGCGATGCACAACGCCACATAGCCCACGACGACCATGGGCGTCCACGGCGAAGGAAGGTGTGCGTCTCCCTGGAACAGGGGAAGCGTGCCCAGCACGACAGCGACGATGGTGATGCACCACGCGGCCAGCGGACGGCTGACCGCGAGGAGCAGCGGAGCGGACTGGGCGACACCGATGGCTCCGGCGAGACCGCCGTCCACTCCGTAGTCGTGCGACAGCACCTGCGTCGTCACCGGGATGAGCACCGCTACGAAACTCAGCGCGACGAGGTACGGCAGCAGCCGCATCCAGCGCTTGGGCGCCTGGGCGAGCAGCGGCTCGGTCCGGTCGCCGCCTACGGCGATCGTGAGCGCCGAACCAGCGGCCGCCAGCCTGTCGCCCACGCTCCGCAGTCGGCGACCCCGCGCCCTGGACATGGGCTGTCGCCCCGCTCGCCCGGATTCCTCGTCCGGTGAGCGGGGGGCCTGATCGGGTGGGGGAGGTGCAGTGCTCATCGCCAGATCAGCCTAGGCAATGGACCCGGCGCGCGCCGTCATACCGAGGTGCTCAACCGCACCTCATACCCAGGTATCACAGGCCCCGCGCGCCAGGCGGTCACAGTTCCGCGAGCAGCTCGGCCTTCTTCGTCGAGAACTCGTCGTCCGTGACCAGGCCCGCTTGGTGCAGCTCGCCGAGGTGACGGATGCGCTCGGCGATGTCCGCGGGGTCGCGGCGCCCCGAAGCGGCCGATTCGACGCGAGGCTGCCCGGCAGCCGAAGGCGCCGGATTCCTGGCCCGCACGGCGGCCAGTACCGAGGCGGCGAAAGGCAGCGACTCGTGCACCGGCCCGTAGCCGAGCCCGAAGACCACCGCCGCCGGATCCTGGTCCGCCTGCCCCGGCTGCTCGTCGGCGGTGTCGCGGTGCAGCAGACGCAGATGCCCCTCGAACAGCTCGGGCGAGCGCCACTCCACACCGCTGAGTTCCGCGACCGGAAACGTTTTGTCCCCGGCCTTCCACTTCGCGGACGAAGCACCGGTCCAGAACCAGCGGAACGAAACCGAGGCGCCGTCGAAGGAGGCCTTACCGTCGTACGCCTTGAAGTGCAGCGGGGCCTCGGGCGGTGCCACCAGGTAGCTGTCGGGACGGAGGTCCGCGTCCAAGCCGGTATTGGTGCGGAGCATTCCGCGCAGCTCGTCCGCGTAGTACTCGGCGAGCGTCTCGCGCTCGGCGGGCAGCACCAGGCGGTAAGGGTCGCTGCCGTCCTTGAGCTGTCCTGCCGCCGCGTCCATCAGCGGATCGGCGCCCGGCCGCGGGACGGCGTGCAGCACCACGGTCCCGCGCTTTCCGGGCGTGAGCGTCACCGCCGCGATCGCTTCCAGAGGGATGCGGCGTTCGCCGAGCGCCTGGAGGAGCTTCGGCGTGCGGATCCCCCGTTCGAAGCGGATGAGCACGGAGTCGGACTCGAACTCCCAGGCGGCATGAAATCCGGCCAGTACGTCACCCATGCGGCTCATCGTATGCGGCACGCGCGCCTCCGTCGCCTGTTGCGTCAGACCGCTGTATCGCCGATTTCTACGCGCGTCAGGTCGATGCACCGCCGGAAAAACCCTCCCGACAGTCCTGGTCCGAGTCCGCACACCGCACCGATCGGTACGAGCCAGTCCCGATCTCGGCGAAGTTGCTGAGGCTGTCGGTGCCCGGTTCGAAGTAACCGGTGTGACCCTTGGCATCCACCGAGGAGACGACACGGGCACCGAAACCGGAGGAGACGGGGTCGGCGCCGTGCCCGAGACCGCCCACCTCCATGTGCGGCACGTCCTGGATCCAGTCGTCCTTGTCCCGCATGGCCCACACGCGCGCGTGGGTGCCGAGCCCGGAAGCACTGTCGGCGCGCATCCCGGGACTGCCGGCCACAGCGATGTCGCTGACCCGCGCGGGCAGCTCGTGCGCCGCGACACCGCACACCACCGAGCCGTAGCTGTGGCAGTACAGGGCGACGGGGGAATCGCCGGGCAGACCCCGCAGCATGGCGTTGAGCCGGACCGCGCCGTCGTCGGCGCGCATGGACGTGGCGGCGTCCACGCCGAGACCGTTCGGGGCCGTGTAGTCGGCCCAGGCGATGACCGCGGTGCGGGTACGCGGACTCGCCGAGCGTTCGGCGGCGTACAGCGAACGTGCCATGCCCACGGGGGCCGAGTACTTGCGGAACGTGCGCTGGAAGGTCAGCACGTTCGTGTCGACGCCCGGCACCACGACGGAGACGCGCTGCGCCTTGTCGAGGTCGCCGAAGACCTCGGCGACCCTGCCGTTGCCCATGGGGTCGAAGGCGAGGATCTTGCGGTCGGGGTTCATCAGGAGCGCGAAGCGCTTCATGCGCTGCCCGGCGTCGTCGTGGCCGACGGCTGACAGGCGGTTGTCGTGCATCCGCTTGGCCTCGACGGCGCGGGCCTGATCGAGCGCGATCCGGTTCGCGCGGTAGCGCAGGTCGACCGGTGCACCGTTCATGTTGCCGACCGCGAGCGGGTAGCGGGCAGCGAGTCGGCTGCGCTCGTGCGGGGTCAGCGAGGCGAAGAAGTGCGCGAGGCGGGTGGGGGATTCGTCGGGCGCGGGCAGTGCGTGTCCGTGCAGGCTGCCGTGCTCCCATGCGGTGAGCGCGGCCTGGAGCGGCGAGGTGACGCCTCGGTGGTGACGCACCGCGGTCCAGCCGGTGGTCGCCAGCATGACGAACACGACGGCCAGAGCGAGCAGTGCGCGCCAGACGCTGAGTGGGGGGGACGAGTCGAAGGAAGTCACTGCGGAACACCCTAGGAGAAGCGCACGGGGCTCCGGACCTCGGGTGAGGCAGATCACGTTTCCAGGGGGGTATTTGGTTAAAAGTGGACGTAGTTGAAGTCAAGCCTTCACGCTACGTAGGGGATGAGAGCGCCCCACGCGCGCGGGGGTGCGACCCGGATCACACGCAGGCGCCTACGTCGCTCACGCCGGGTCGGGGCGCCAGTGCTCACCCAGGGCCGGCTTCAGATGGTCGAGGTGGGACTCGGTGAGCGCGCGGATGGCATCGACGCTCGCGTCCCCGCCGGCGCCCCACAGGCGTCCGGTCATCCGCATCACCCCGCTGAACGCAGCCACGGCCACGCGCGGGCGAGGGTCGGTGTCCACGTCGAGCCCCTCTCGCTCGGCGATCGCTCGGGCCACCTCCTCCTCTAGTTCGGCGGAGCGACGCAGATGCACGGCCAGCAGGGACGGGGTCGACTCGATCATCTGGTAGGTGCGCATGTGGAGTTCGACCGGAATCACCTCCGCCACCGAGCGGCTCATGGCCTCCCACGTGCCGAGGACCGTATGGCGCAAGGCCTCGAAGGGGCTTTCCTGCGCCGGGCGTTCACGCAGTGCGGCCACGAAACGGGACTCCGTCATCTCCTGTACGGCGAAGGCGGCCTCTTCCTTGTTCGCGAAGTAGCGGAAGAACGTGCGCTGGGAGACCTCGCAGGCCTCCGTGATCTCGTCGACCGTCGTCCGGTCGAAGCCCTGGGACGTGAAGAGCTCAAGTGCCGAGCGCAGCAAGGCGTTTCGTGTGCGCTGCTTCTTCAGTTCGCGCAGGTTCAATCGGGTCGACATGGTCCTCTTTCTGGCTGCATGCGCAGACCACCGTACTGTGAGCGACGTGACAGTTACCGACTTGTGAAACCCTTTGTCAACTGTCAGGGACTGTCACTAGCCTCGAACGCATGACTAGTCAGACCACTGTCGACAAGACGGACCGGGTTCCGGAGCCCGACCCCGTCCCGGCACCGGCCAAGGGCCTGCGCGGCCACCCCTGGCTGACACTGTTCTCCGTCGCGATCGGCGTGATGATGGTTGCCCTCGACGGCACCATCGTCGCCATTGCCAACCCCGCCATTCAGAAGGACCTCGGCGCGAGCTTCGCCGACGTCCAATGGATCACCAACGGCTACTTCCTCGCCCTTGCGGTCACGCTGATCACCGCGGGCAAGCTCGGCGACCGATTCGG
This sequence comes from Streptomyces sp. NPDC050085, assembly GCF_044460595.1. NCBI lineage: Bacteria > Bacillati > Actinomycetota > Actinomycetes > Kitasatosporales > Streptomycetaceae > Streptomyces > Streptomyces sp. NPDC050085. The sequence goes on from NZ_JBITJZ010000005.1 coordinate 96,800, forward strand.
ACACCGGCAGACGTTCCTGATAGGCGTGGTCGGCTTCGCCGCTGCGTCCGGAGCCATCGGCCTGTCCGACAGCATTGCGTTCGTCGTGATGTTCCGCGTGTTCCAGGGCCTGTTCGGCGCGCTGCTCATGCCCGCCGCACTCGGCCTGCTGCGCGCCACCTTCCCCGCCGAGAAGCTGAACATGGCGATCGGCATCTGGGGCATGGTGATCGGAGCCTCGACCGCCGGCGGTCCGATCCTCGGCGGACTGCTCGTCCAGCACGTCAGCTGGCAGTCCGTCTTCTTCATCAACGTCCCCGTCGGCGTCATCGCCCTCGTCCTCGGGCTCGTCATCCTCCTCGACCACCGCGCCCAGAACGCGCCGAGGTCCTTCGACGTCGCCGGCATCGCCCTGCTGTCCGGCGCGATGTTCTGCTTGGTCTGGGCGCTCATCAAGGCGCCGACCTGGGGCTGGGGTGACGGCCTGACGTGGACGTTCATCGCCGCGTCGGTGCTGTGCTTCGTTCTCTTCGCGATCTGGGAGACGCGCGTCGCGGAACCGCTCATCCCGCTGGGTCTGTTCCGCTCCGTGCCCCTGTCGGCCGGTGTGGTCCTGATGGTGCTCATGGCCATCGCGTTCATGGGCGGCCTGTTCTTCGTCACCTTCTACCTGCAGAACGTGCACGGCATGAGCCCGGTCAAGAGCGGCCTGCACCTGCTGCCGCTGACCGGGATGATGATCGTCGGCTCGCCGCTGGCGGGCGCGATGATCACGAAGGTCGGTCCGCGGATCCCGCTCGCGGGCGGCATGGCGCTCACCGCCATCGCCATGTACGGGATGTCCACCCTGGACGCCGAGACCGGCAGCGGAATCATGTCCGTCTGGTTCGCCCTGCTGGGCCTCGGTCTGGCGCCCGTGATGGTGGGCGCCACCGAAGTCATCGTGGGCAACGCGCCGATGGAGCTCTCCGGCGTCGCCGGCGGACTCCAGCAGGCCGCCATGCAGATCGGTGGCAGCCTCGGCACCGCCGTCCTCGGCGCGGTGATGGCATCCAAGGTCGACAGCGATCTCGCGGGCAACTGGGCGGACGCGAAGCTTCCCGAACTCTCCGCCGGCCAGCTGGACCAAGCGTCCGAGGCCGTTCAGGTCGGTGCCGCCCCGGTGGCGCCCGGCACGTCGGCCGGGCTCGTCGAGAAGATCACGGGCGTCGCGCACGACACCTTCATCTCCGGCATGAGCCTGGCCTGCCTGGTCGCCTCGGGGGTCGCGGTCGTCGCGGTGTTCGTCGCGCTGCTGACCAAGCGCGGTGCCAACGCCGAGGCGGGAGCGGGTGCCGCGCACATCTGACGACGGACGGACGCTGCCTCGAGAGACCGTCCTCACGTTGCGAACAAGGTGCTGAAACCGCCCTTGTGAGGGAAGCCCCCGGGGAACTATCCGGGGGCTTTCGCTTATCCGAGTGACGTCGCTCGGCAGCCCTTCCCGGAACCGAATCCTCCGGGCCAAAGTGTCAGGCAAGCGATCAGTCGCGACCGCAACTGGTCGATACGACACGGGGGTTGAAGCACATGCGTACATCCATGCCCAGGACCGTTGCCGCAGCCGCACTCGCCGCGGTGGCTCTCACACCCGGCATCGCCGCGGCGGCGTCGCCGCCGACACTCGGCGCCTGCGCGGCGGGGGAGCTGTGTCTGTGGGACAAGGCCGGGTTCAAGGGGCCTCGGCACACCTATGAATTGGCCGGGATCGACATCGAGAGCTGTGTCGCGCTGCCGGAGGGGAGCAGCGCGGCCGCCCTCGCCAACCGCACCGGTCGACCCGTCACCACCTACCAGTCCGCGGAGTGCGCCGAGACCGGGGAGTTCCAGACCTATCCCGGCAGCGGTACGTGGGAGCCCGAATCCCCCTACCGCGCGCGGGCGTTCAAGGTCTGGGAGAGATAGGGGAGAGCAGAGCGTCGTGCGATAGACCGCGGCAGACGGGGGTACCCGAAGCATCGCCCGAGTCCGGACGAACCCAAGAAGTTCCGGACGAACTCAAGGAGTGATGATGGCGGGCTTCGGACACACCACGCGCAAGACCCCTCGATCACGCAGCCGCGCAGGCATGCGGAGCGGGCCGGATCGCGCGTCGCTCGGAATCATCGGGCTCATCTGCGCGATTGCCGGGTTCTTCGTGCTGGGGATCGTGCTGGGACCAGTCGCTCTCCTCTGCGGGTGGCTGGCCATGGGCCGACGCTGGACCGGCACGAAATCGGTGCCGGCCCTCGTCGCCGTCGTCCTCGGCGCGATCGACACTCTGCTGGCAGTCATCTGGCTGATCTCCGCGACCGGCACCGCCGTGGGTGGACTCTTCTGATCGCCACTGATCGCCACTGATCGCCACGTACGAGCGCCTGAGGGTGCCCGGGGTGAGCGTGCACGCCTGACTGACACCCGTGGGCGTCAACTCCACGCGGTCCCGGGCGATTTACCTGTGCTGTCCGCGGACGCACCCGCCTCGGAATGCGGGACGCCCGAATCGTCGGCGGCTGCTGGGTGAGCCGCCACGGTCGTAGCGCCCGCAGCGCCCGAAGCTATCGAGGAGGAGATCGGCGCCGCCGCACCCGGCCTCGGCGTTCCCGCACCCTGCGGTCCCACATCCGGGACGCCCGGCACCGGCCTCGGTCCCTCCGGCGCCGAGGGCTGCCCCGACAGCACCGCCACTTGCGCACGCAGTGCCCGCACCTCGTGTGCGAGCGCCTCGATCGCCTCCGTCTGACGACGCTCCTCCGCGTCGTCCTTGTCGAACCGGGAGATGAACCACGCCGCGATATTGGCGGTGACCACACCGAGCAGTGCGATACCGGACAGCATCAGCCCCACCGCGATCACACGGCCCATGCCCGTCGTGGGTGCGTGATCGCCGTAGCCGACCGTCGTCATGGTGGTGAACGACCACCACACGGCGTCGCCCAGCGTCTTGATGTTGCCTTCCGGAGACTCCCGCTCCACGGAGAGCACAGCCAGTGAGCCGAACATCAACAGGCCCACCACGGCGCCGGCGACGTACGTGGTCAGCCTTATCTGCTCGGCCATCCGTGCCCGGCGGCCCACCAGCAGCAGAGTCGACACCACACGCAGCAGCCGTAGGGGCTGCGCCAGAGGAAGCACCACGGCGAGGAGGTCGAGGGGGTGCGAGCGCACGAAGTGCAGACGGTCCGGCGCAAGGACCAGACGAACGAGGTAATCGAGGGCGAACGCGCCCCAGACGACCCACTCCACGACCAGGCACGCGTCGTTCACCGCCCGCGAGGCGTCCGGGCGGACGATGGGTACCGCGTAGGCGACGGCGAAGGCCAGAGCGAACGCGAGCAGCGGACGTTGCGTGTGCCGCTCCCAACGGATCTGTGCCGGTTGCTCCTTCATGCGCGCATCGTAGGAAAAGCCGGAGGGCGGCGGGACCATCGGCCCCGCCGCCCTCACGAAGACGGGCTGCTACGCGTCGCCCCCGGCCGCGCCCGGATCGGCGGCGGTGACGTCGAGCAACTGGTAGCGGTCGATGGCCTGCTTGAGGACCGAGCGGTCGACCTTGCCCTCACGCGCCAGCTCCGTGAGCACCGCGACCACGACCGACTGGGCGTCGATGTGGAAGAAGCGACGCGCGGCACCACGGGTGTCCGCGAAGCCGAAGCCGTCTGCACCGAGCGACTGGTAGGTACCGGGCACCCAGCGCGAGATCTGGTCGGGCACCGACCGCATCCAGTCAGAAACCGCGACGAACGGACCCTGCGCGCGGGACAGCTTCTGCGTGACGTAGGGCGTGCGCTGCTCCTCTTCGGGGTGCAGCAGATTGTGGCGCTCTACTTCCACTGCTTCGCGGCGCAGTTCGTTCCACGAGGTCGCGGACCACACGTCGGCTCGTACGTCCCACTCCTGAGCCAGGATCTGCTGGGCCTCGAGCGCCCACGGCACAGCGACGCCCGAGGCCATGATCTGGGCCGGGGTCGTGCCCGAAGTGCCGGTGCTGATGCGGTGGATGCCCTTGAGGATGCCCTCGACGTCGACATCGGCCGGTTCCGCGGGGTGCTGGATCGGCTCGTTGTAGACGGTGAGGTAGTAGAAGACGTCCTCGCCCGGCTTGCCGTCGGCCGTCGGGCCGTACATCCGGCGCAGACCGTCCTTGACGATGTGCGCGATCTCGTAGGCGTAGGCCGGGTCGTAGGCGACGCAGCCCGGGTTGGTCGAGGCCAGCAACTGCGAGTGGCCGTCGGCGTGCTGCAGGCCTTCGCCGGTCAGCGTCGTGCGGCCGGCGGTCGCACCGAGGACGAAGCCGCGGGCCAGCTGGTCGGCCATCTGCCAGAACTGGTCGCCGGTGCGCTGGAAGCCGAACATCGAGTAGAAGACGTAGACCGGGATCAGCGGCTCGCCGTGCGTCGCGTACGCGGAGCCCGCGGCGATCAGCGACGCCGTGCAGCCCGCCTCCGAGATGCCGTCGTGCAGCATCTGGCCGGTGGGCGACTCCTTGTAGGCGAGCAGGAGTTCGCGGTCCACGGACTCGTACTGCTGGCCGAGCGGGTTGTAGATCTTCGCACTCGGGAAGAAGGAGTCCATGCCGAAGGTGCGGTACTCGTCGGGCGCGATCAGCACGAAGCGCTTGCCGATCTCCTTGTCCCGCATGAGGTCCTTCAGGAGGCGGACGAACGCCATGGTGGTGGCGATCGACTGCTGGCCGGAGCCCTTCTTCACGCCCGCGTACGTCTTGTCGTCGGGGAGCTGGAGGGGCTTGGCGCGCACGACGCGGGTCGGTACGTAGCCGCCCAGTGCCTTGCGGCGGTCGTGCATGTACTGGATCTCTTCGGAGTTGCGCCCCGGGTGGTAGTACGGCGGGGCGCCGCCCTCCAACTGCGCGTCGGTGATGGGGATGTGCAGCCGGTCGCGGAAGCGCTTGAGGTCGTCGACCGTGAGCTTCTTCATCTGGTGCGTGGCGTTGCGGCCCTCGAAGTTCGGGCCGAGGGTCCAGCCCTTCACGGTCTGCGCCAGGATGACCGTCGGCTGGCCCTTGTGCTCCTTGGCCGCCGTGAACGCTGCGAAGATCTTCTTGTGGTCGTGACCGCCGCGGCCCAGGTGGAGGATCTGGTCGTCGGTCATGTTCTCGACCATCGCGCGCAGGCGGTGGTCGTCGCCGAAGAAGTGCTGGCGGATGTACGAGCCGGGCTCGGTGGCGTAGGTCTGGAACTGGCCGTCGGGCGTGGTGTTCAGCTTGTTGACCAGGACGCCGTCGCGGTCCTGCGCGAGCAGCGGGTCCCAACTGCGGTCCCAGACAAGCTTGATGACGTTCCAGCCGGCGCCGCGGAACTGGGACTCCAGCTCCTGGATGATCTTGCCGTTGCCGCGCACCGGGCCGTCGAGGCGCTGCAGGTTGCAGTTGACGACGAAGGTGAGGTTGTCGAGGCCCTCGCGAGCGGCGATGGAGAGCTGGCCGAGGGACTCGGGCTCGTCCATCTCGCCGTCGCCGAGGAAGGCCCACACCTGCGACTTGGAGGTCTCCGCGATGCCACGGGCCTCCATGTAGCGGTTCATCCGGGCCTGGAAGATCGCGCCGAGGGGGCCGAGGCCCATGGAGACGGTGGGGAACTCCCAGAAGTCCGGCATCAGGCGCGGGTGCGGGTACGAGGACAGGCCGTGGGGCGCCTTCGACTTCTCCTGGCGGAAGGCGTCCAGCTGGTCCTCGCTGAGGCGGTCCAGGAGGTAGGCGCGGGCGTAGATGCCCGGCGAGGCGTGGCCCTGGAAGAAGATCTGGTCGCCGCCGTCGCCCTCGTCCTTGCCGCGGAAGAAGTGGTTGAAGCCCACGTCGTACAGCGAGGCGGAGGAGGCGAAGGTCGCGATGTGGCCGCCGACGCCGATGCCGGGGCGCTGGGCGCGGGACACCATCACCGCGGCGTTCCACCGCGTCGCGTTGAGGACCTTGCGCTCGATCTCCTCGTTGCCGGGGAAGAACGGCTCGTCCTTGGTGGCGATCGTGTTGATGTAGTCCGTGCTGCGCATCTCGGGCACGGCCACGCGCTTCTCGCGGGCCCTCTCGATCAGGCGGAGCATCAGGTAGCGGGCCCGCTCCCGGCCGCGTTCGTCGACGGCGGCGTCAAGGGAGTCGAGCCATTCCTGGGTCTCTTCGGGATCGAAGTCAGGGACCTGGCTGGGAAGACCGCCAATGATGATCGGGTTGCGATCGGATCCGGAAGCCACGCTGTTCCTTCACTGTCGGTGATGCCACTGTTCCACTGTCGGGTACGCCGTTGTCCATCGTGTACCTCGGAATCGGAATCGTCATCTCTACCGAGAGGTAATCGAGGGACATCCCGAGGGCGCACCAGTCGCCGTCGAGCGGTTTCGAACAAATCGCAACGATACGCCCATCTCGCTCACACGTTCCGTGGGGCTGTTCGGCCCCGGTCGAGGTCTGTGCGGGGGCAGTATGGGCAAACCCGGCAGATCGCTGTGGCGTACATCACCGACCTGCGAGAATCCTTGACAGGGGTTGTGGTGGCACGGCCTGGAACGTCACCGTTTCGGCGGTCTCGGCGGCCGGGTACTTGCGCGATCCGTCGCGCACGTGTGGACTACGGCCAACGCTTCGCGCGTGCGCGATGCTGAAGACAACTTCGTAAACATGATCAGGAGGCAATCCGTGAGCGCGACCGCGGACCACGCGGAGACGAACCTTGCCGTAAGGCTGGGTTTCCAGCCCGACATGGTGGTCCAGGAGATCGGCTACGACGACGACGTCGATCAGGAGCTCCGTGAGGCCATTGAGGCCGCTACCAACGCCGAGCTCGTCGACGAGGACTATGACGACGTGGCTGATGCCGTGGTGCTCTGGTTCCGTGAGGACGACGGGGACCTTACTGATGCGCTGGTGGACACCACCACGTACATCGAAGACGGCGGTTACATCCTGCTTCTGACGCCGAAGACCGGGCGTGACGGGTACGTCGAGCCGAGCGAGATCGGCGAGGCCGCCACCACTGCCGGACTCTCGCAGACCAAGGGCGTCAGCGTGGGCAAGGACTGGACCGGGAGCAGGCTGGTGACGCCGAAGACGGCAGCCAAGAAGCGGTAGCCGTCCCGGCGGGAACGGGAAATCCATGTGAGGCCTCTCAGGGCGCTTCTGTGCGCCCTGAGAGGCCTCACCCATGCCCAGGGGCCGCCGCACGTCCTCCCGCGCCCCTCCTTGCCCCACGGCCCGCCCCACGCGCCCGCCCCGGCGCCCCGGGCGGCGGGGCGCCCAAGGCGGCCAACTAGGCTGAAGCCACCCGAACAGCCCCATCGAAGGGAAGCTTCACCATGGCGATCGAGGTCGGCACCAAGGCTCCGGAGTTCGAGCTCAAGAATCAGCACGGTGAGACCGTGAGGCTCTCGGACTTCCGCGGCGAGAAGAACGTGGTGCTGCTCTTCTACCCGTTCGCTTTCACCGGGGTGTGCACCGGCGAACTGTGTGCGATCCGCGACGAGCTGCCGAAGTTCGTCAACGACGACGTGCAGCTGCTGGCCGTCTCGAACGACTCCCCGTTCACGCTGCGCGTCTTCGCCGAGCAGGAGGGCCTCGAGTACCCGCTGCTCAGCGACTTCTGGCCGCACGGCGAGGCCTCGCGCGCGTACGGCGTCTTCGACGAGGAGAAGGGCTGCGCGGTGCGCGGCACCTTCATCATCGACAAGGAGGGCATCGTGCGCTGGACCGTGGTCAATGGTCTGCCCGACGCCCGTGACCTGAACGAGTACGTCAAGGCGCTCGACACCCTGTAAGAAGCCTCGCCGGGTGCGGGAACCCGTCACTAGGATCCAGACGTTGATCCGATGCCAGACGCACTACGGGGCTCCCCGCCCCTAAGACCAAGGGAGGACTCGTGGGAGTCAGCCTCAGCAAGGGCGGCAACGTATCGCTGAGCAAGGAGGCCCCTGGCCTCACGGCGGTCGTCGTGGGCCTCGGTTGGGACGTCCGTACCACTACCGGTACGGACTTCGACCTCGATGCCAGCGCCATCCTGACGAACGCGGAGGGCAAGGTCAGCAGTGACCAGAACTTCGTGTTCTTCAACAATTTGAAGAGCCCCGACGGCTCCGTCGAGCACACCGGTGACAACACCACCGGTGAGGGCGAGGGCGACGACGAGCAGATCAAGGTCAACCTCGCGGCGGTTCCGGCCGACGTCGAGAAGGTCGTCTTCCCGGTGTCGATCTACGACGCCGAGAACCGCCAGCAGTCCTTCGGCCAGGTGCGCAACGCGTTCATTCGCGTCGTGAACCAGGCGGGCGGGGCGGAGATCGCGCGCTACGACCTCTCCGAGGACGCCTCCACCGAGACCGCGATGGTCTTCGGTGAGCTGTACCGCAACGGGGCGGAGTGGAAGTTCCGCGCCGTCGGCCAGGGCTACGCCTCGGGCCTGCGCGGCATCGCGCAGGACTTCGGCGTGAACGTCTGAGCCGAAGCACCAGCACGCTCGTCCGTCCGGCGCCGCACTCTCGCAGTGCGGCGCCGGACGCGCTGAACAACAGCAACGCTCACACCGGGGAGGACCACCATCATGGGCGTCACGCTCGCCAAGGGAGGCAATGTCTCCCTCTCCAAGGCCGCACCGAACCTCACGCAGGTGCTTGTCGGGCTCGGCTGGGACGCACGTTCCACCACCGGCGCCGACTTCGACCTGGACGCCAGTGCACTGCTGTGCAGCGGCGGCCGGGTCATGGGCGACGAGTGGTTCATCTTCTACAACCAGCTCAAGAGCCCCGACGGCTCGGTCGAGCACACCGGGGACAACCTCACGGGTGAGGGCGAGGGCGACGACGAGTCGCTGATCGTCGACCTGTCCAAGGTGCCGGCCACCTGCGACAAGATCATCTTCCCCGTCTCGATCCATGACGCGGACAACAGGGGCCAGACCTTCGGCCAGGTCAGCAACGCGTTCATCCGCGTCGTGAACCAGGCCGACGGCCAGGAGCTCGCGCGCTACGACCTCTCCGAGGACGCCTCCACCGAGACCGCGATGATCTTCGGTGAGCTGTACCGCTACGGGGGCGAGTGGAAGTTCCGTGCAGTGGGGCAGGGGTACGCGTCAGGACTCCGCGGCATCGCTCTAGACTTCGGAGTCAACGTTTCATAAAGCGTTGCTAAAGCCGTGCACGGAGCGGGGGAGCCCCGTACAACCAGCACGGGGAAACCCGTACACACGATGGGGTAGCCAGTGGTTCTGAAAACCTTCGGCTGGTCGTTCGCGATCACCGTGCTCGGCTTGATCGCGGCGGTGTTCTACGACGGCTGGACCGCGCTCGGGCTCGTCGCGATCTTGGCCATCATGGAGATCTCGCTGTCCTTCGACAACGCGGTGGTCAACGCCGGAATCCTGAAGAAGATGAATGCCTTCTGGCAGAAGATCTTCCTCACGGTCGGTGTGCTGATCGCCGTGTTCGGCATGCGCCTGGTCTTCCCCGTCGTGATCGTCGCCATCAGCGCGAAGATCGGACCGATCGACGCGGTCGACCTCGCGTTCAACCAGCCCGACCGCTATCAGCAGCTGGTCACGGACGCGCACCCGTCCATCGCCGCGTTCGGTGGCATGTTCCTGCTGATGATCTTCCTCGACTTCATCTTCGAGGACCGTGACATCAAGTGGCTCGGCTGGCTGGAGCGTCCGCTCGCCAAGCTCGGCAAGGTCGACATGCTGTCGGTCTGCATCGCGCTGATCGTGCTCCTGATCTCCTCCATGACGCTCGCCGTCCACGCGCACCAGCACGGCGGCGCGCACGTGGACAAGCAGGCCACCGTGCTCCTCTCGGGAGTCGCGGGTCTCATCACGTACCTCATCGTCGGCGGCCTCTCCGGCTTCTTCGAGAACCGGCTCGAGGAAGAGGAGGAGCGCGAGCACGAGGCTGAGGAGGAGGCCGCCCGTACCGGTAAGCCGAAGTCGGCCGTGGTGCTGGCCGGCCAGGCCGCGTTCTTCATGTTCCTCTACCTCGAGGTCCTGGACGCGTCGTTCTCCTTCGACGGTGTGATCGGCGCCTTCGCCATCAGCAACGACATCGTGGTGATGGCGCTCGGCCTCGGTATCGGCGCCATGTACGTCCGGTCGCTCACGGTCTACCTGGTCCGCCAGGGCACCCTCGACGACTACGTGTACCTGGAGCACGGCGCGCACTACGCGATCGGCGCGCTCGCCGTGATCCTGCTGGTCACCATCCAGTACCAGATCAACGAGATCATCACCGGTCTGGTCGGCGTCATCCTGATCGCCTGGTCGTTCTGGTCGTCGGTGCGTCGCAACAAGCGGCTCGCGGCGGAGGAAGGCAACGCGGGGAGCGCGGACAAGGCCGAGGTGTCGTCCGGGGTCTGACCGGAACACAAGGCTCCGTGTTTGACCCGGGGCCCCAGGCTGGAACCCTGTGAACGGGGCGGTCGTACGAGGACGAGTCCTCCCGCGGCCGCCCCGTCGACGTGTGACCGAACAGGTCGACATGTGATTGAACAAGCCGAACAAGCGGTTCCGGCACGGCACTTGGGGGCGGGTATGTCCTTCTGGGACAGGCTAGGGCGCGGGCGATCCGCGCAGTTCGAGTTCGATTCGGGCAGCGCGGCGACCAACTCCATCGAACTGACCAAGCGGCATCCGGTCGTCTCGCTCTCCAAGCAGGGCGCGGCCACCGGAAACCTGCGGATCAATCTGTCCTGGCGGATGCGGACCTCGGACATCGGCGGGTCCGAGAAGAACAGTCTGCTGCGGCACCCGTTCAGCATGTTCAAGCCGGACGTGGTGCAGGCGCACACCCAGTCCATGGTCAACGTGGACCTGGACCTCGGCTGCCTGTACGAGCTGATGGACGGGGACAAGGGGGTCGTCCAGCCCCTGGGCGGCTTCTTCGGTGCGCTCAACGCGCCGCCGTACGTGAAGCTCAGCGGGGACGACCGGTTCGGCTCGGGGTCAGGCGAGACCGTCTACGTCAATCTCGACCACCGCGACGACATCAAGAGACTGCTGGTGTTCGTCTACATCTACGACCAGACGCCGGCCTTCGACCGTACGCACGCCATCGTGACGCTGTACCCGAGCAACGGCCCGCGGATCGAGATCAGCCTGGACGAGCGCGCGCCCCAGGCACGCTCCTGCGCCGTGGTCTCCATCGAGAACGTCAAGGGCGATCTGGTGGTGCGGCGCGAGGTGAAGTTCGTGTACGGGTTCCAGGCGGAGCTGGACCGGCTGTACGGCTGGGGCCTGCAGTGGGGGCGGGGCTACAAGTCCAAGGTCAGCGGCCGGTAGCCCGCGCGGTCAGCGTCCGATGAACTGCGGCCCCTGCGGCGGCAGTCGGAACGCGGGATCGGGATACGCCGTCGCCGCCACCGGCTGCGGATAGCCGTACGCGGGCTGGGACGGCGGGGCAGGCTGCGTCGCGGGCTGCGGCGGATAGCCGTACGACGGTGCCTGCTGGGGCGGCAGCGGGAAGGCCGGGGCCGGTGCGGGCTCGGGCCCGGTGGGGGCCGGGGGCGTGGCCGCGGACGCCGCCGAGTCGTCGACCGAGATGCCGAAGTCCGTGGCGAGCCCCACCAGACCGTTCGAGTACCCCTCGCCGACCGCGCGCAGCCGCCAGCCGTCGCCGCGCCGGTACAGCTCGCCGCAGATCAGCGCGGTCTCGGCGCCCGTCTCCGGCTTCACGTCGAAGTGCGCGAGCGGCTCGGCGCCGTCGGAGCCGGCGTCGTACACGAACATCCGCAGCGCCGGTACGTGCTGGAACTGGACGTCCTCCGCGGACGCGACGAGCAGGATGCGCGCGATGCCGGGCTCGACGCCAGCCAGGTCCGCCTGCACGGTGTCGGTCAGGCCCTCGGCCACCCGCTTCTTGCCGAGCCGCCAGACCTTGCCGGAGGGGTGCCGGGGCTGGTTGTAGAAGACGAAGTCCTCGTCGGAGCGGACCTTGCCGTCCGTGGCGAGGAGCAGCGCCGAAGCGTCCACGTCCGGCACGCCCTGCCCCGGGGACCAGCGGAGCACGGCGCGCACCGCCGTGGCGTCGAGCGGGATGTTCGCCCCCTTGAGCATCGCGTGCGTCATGCGGTCATCCTGCCTTCCCGCCGCGGGCCGGGACAACGCGGGGTGCCGAGATCGGGGGCCCGGCGCGGGGCCGGAACGCAACACCTGACACGCCCGGGTTACCAGAATTTCATTGCACGCGGGAACTTTTGACACAGCCCTGTACGTACTATTACCGGCCACATCAAGTAGGGCGGCCAAGCAAGACGGGGGAGTCTTATGCGTCATTTCGGGCACATCGCCCCTGAGGTGCGGGAGCGCCTGTTCCATCAGGAGCCACGGATCTTCACCGCGGACTCCAGCCCTCGCATGCTCGCGGCCGCTCTCGGGGCCACGCTCTACAGCCCCGCGACCAGGCCGCACCTCGCGGACGACGTGCTCAAGCAGGCCGGGCGCGGCGTCGTGTCGATGGTGCTGTGTCTGGAGGACTCCATCGACGACGCCGAGGTCGCTGGTGCCGAGGAGAACCTGGTGCGCCAGTTCGCCGACCTCGCCACTCGTGAGGCCGAGCCGCCGCTGCTCTTCATCCGCGTCCGGGAGCCCGAGCAGATCACCGACCTCGTGCACCGGCTCGGCGCCGACGTCGCGCTGCTGTCCGGATTCGTACTGCCGAAGTTCACCGAGGAGCGGGGCGTTCCGTTCCTGGAGGCGCTGACCGCCGCCGAGGTGGTCGCCGGGCGGCGGCTTTTCGCCATGCCGGTCCTCGAATCGCCCGAGCTGCTGCACCTGGAGACCCGCACCGAGACCCTCACCGGCATCGCCCGCACCGTCGACAAGTACCGCGAGCGCGTCCTCGCGCTGCGCCTGGGCGTCACCGACTTCTGCTCGGCGTACGGGCTGCGCAGGCCGCCCGACATGACGGCGTACGACGTACAGATCGTGGCCTCCGTCATCGCCGACGTGGTGAACCTGCTGGGGAGGGCCGACGGCACGGGCTTTACGGTGACCGGACCCGTCTGGGAGTACTTTCGCCATCAGGAGCGGATGTTCAAGCCGCAGCTGCGCCGCAGCCCCTTCCTCGAAGAGGGTGCGGAGCCGCTCCGCGAGGCGCTCATCCGCCACGACATGGACGGGCTGCTGCGCGAGATCGAGCTGGACCGGGCCAATGGCCTGCTCGGCAAGACCTGCATCCACCCCTCGCACGTGCTGCCCGTGCACGCGCTGTCCGTCGTCAGCCACGAGGAGTACAGCGACGCCCGGGACATCCTGCGGCCCGAGCGGGGCGGCGGCGGAGTCCTGAGATCCGCGTACACGAACAAGATGAACGAGGTGAAGCCGCACCGCGCCTGGGCCGAGCGGACCCTGCAGCGCGCGGAGGCGTTCGGGGTGGCCCGGGAGGACGTCGGCTTCGTGGAGCTGCTGACAGCCGGACTGCCCGGATGACCGAAGCGAGCCACGTAGGCGAAGCAAGCCACGTAGGCGAAGTAAGCGAAGTAAGCGAAGTAAGCGATGCAAAGGATGCAGAGAGCACAGTGAGCACGGTGTGGTCGGGTACGTGGGTCGCCGAGAGACTCGGGGTCGAGCTGACCGGTGACCGGGAGCTGACCGGGCTCCTCGGCCTGGCGCTGCGCCGCAACCCCAAGCGCGCACACCTCCTCGTGTCGAACGTGCTGGGCAAGCACGTCCCGCAGCGCCCGTCGGTGGTCTGGCGCAGCGGACACGAACTGGGCGTGCGGGTAAGGGAGTTGCTGGGCGACGAGGCCGCGGCGCGGGCCGTCGTGCTCGGCTATGCCGAGACCGCGACCGGACTCGGCCACGCGGTCGCCGACGGCCTCGCCCTCGCGCCGTACCTGCACTCCACGCGCCGCCCCGTCGAGGGCGTGGCCCGCGCGGGCGGCTTCGAGGAGTCCCACTCGCACGCCACCTCGCACCTGCTGCTGCCCGAGGACCCGGCGCTGCTCGCCGGGGACGGGGACCAGGGCCCCCTTGTCCTGGTCGACGACGAGTTCTCCACGGGGAACACGGTCCTGAACACCATCCGTGCGCTGCACGAGCTGCACGCCCGCGACCACTACGTCATCGTCGCCCTCGTCGACATGCGCTCACCCGGCGACCAGGGCCGCCTCGACGCGTTCGCGCGCGAGATAGGGGCCCGCGTCGACCTGGTCGTCGCGGCGCGCGGCACGGTGCGGCTGCCGGAGGGAGTCCTGGACAAGGGGCAGGCGCTCGTCGCCGAGCACGAGGCGACGGCCGTGGTGCCCGAGCCCCGGCGCGAGCGCGGCGAGATCGTGCGCGTCGACGACCTCGGCTGGCCGGACGGCGTGCCCGACGGCGGACGGCACGGCTTCCTGCCCGAGCACCGCGCACGGCTCGAGCAGGCGCTGCCGGCGATGGCCGAGCGGCTCGCACCGCACCTCGCCGACGGCCGCGTACTCGTCCTGGGCAACGAGGAGTTGATGTACGCCCCGTTGCGCATCGGCACCGCTCTCGAAGCCGCCGGCGCCGACGTCGCGTACTCCACCACGACCCGCTCGCCGGTCCTCGCCGTCGACGACCCCGGTTACGCGATCCGCACCCGCCTCGTCTTCCCCGCGCACGACGCGCCTGCCGACGGGCCGGGCGAGAGATACGCGTACAACGTGGCGGGCGGAGGCTTCGACACGGCCGTCGTGGTCCTCGACTCGGTCGGTGACACGCGGGAACTCGCCGCGCCCGGCGGCCTGTTGGAGCGCGTCGCCGAGCACGTGCGGCGGGTCGTCGTGGTCGTGATCCCGTCGTACGTACCCCAGCTGGTTCCGCAGTCGGTTCCTCGGCCGGTTTCTCGGCCGGTTCCTCAGGCTGACTCCCAGGGAAGGTCCTCCATGTCGCTGCCCGAGCCGTTGCGCGGCCCCGCCTTCTCCTCGTACGCGCCCGACGAGGTCGGCTGGCTGCTGCAGGACCTCTCGGACGTGACCCTGGAGGCGCCGACCGAGGAGCGTGAGGAAGCGATCCAGAGCGGCGGCGCGCACTACGCCGAGTCGCTGCCGCAGGAGTACCAACCGAGCGCGCAGTACCAGGAGTTGTTCCACGCGGCGCTCGGCGCGTCCGCCGCCCGGATCGCGCGGGCGGTCGGCGTGGTGACCGAGACCGTGCTCGCGGAGCGGTCGCCGCGGCCCGTCCTGGTGTCGCTCGCGCGGGCCGGGACGCCGGTCGGCGTGCTGATGCGGCGCTGGGCGCGGCACCGGCACGGCCTGGAGCTGCCGCACTACGCGGTCTCCATCGTGCGCGGGCGTGGCATCGACGCGAACGCGCTGCGCTGGCTGGCCGCCCATCACGACCCGGCCGATGTCGTGTTCGTCGACGGGTGGACGGGCAAGGGCGCCATCACCCGTGAACTGGCCGCAGCGATAAGGGAGTTCGAGGACGCGGAAGGTGTCGCCGGGTTCGATCCGGAGATCGCCGTGCTCGCCGACCCCGGGTCGTGCGTGCGCACGTACGGGACGCGCGAGGACTTCCTCATACCCTCCGCCTGTCTCAACTCGACGGTGTCCGGGCTGATATCGCGCACCGTGCTGCGCGCCGACCTGGTCGGGCCCGGAGACTTCCACGGGGCGAAGTTCTACCGGGAGCTCGCCGGGGCGGATGTGTCGCGGCAGTTCCTCGACGTGGTCGAGGAGCGCTTCGACGAGGTGCGGGACGCGGTCGACGCGGACGTCAAGGAGCTCCTCGGGGCCGACCGGGCGCCGACGTGGGAGGGCTGGGCCGCCGTCGAGCGGATCAGCGAGGAGTACGGCATCCACGACGTGAACCTCGTCAAGCCCGGGGTCGGCGAGACGACCCGGGTGCTGTTGCGGCGCGTGCCATGGAAGATCTTGGCGCGGGCCGGGGCCGGGGCGGACCTCGACCACGTGCGTCTGCTGGCGGAGCAGCGCGGGGTGCCGGTGGAGGTCGTGGACGAACTGCCGTACAGCTGCGTGGGGTTGATCCATCCACGGTTCACGCGCGGGGCGACGGGGGCGGACGGGACGGCGGTGGTGGCGAAGTGAGTGCGCCGACCGTCGTCGCGAGCGATCTCGACCGTACGTTGATCTACTCGGCCGGGGCGCTGGGGCTGACCGTGCCGGACCGGCTGGCGCCGCGCCTGCTCTGCGTCGAGGTGTACGAGGGCAAGCCCCTGTCGTACGTGACGGAGGACGCGGCGGCGCTGCTCGTGGAGCTGGCGGAGCGGGCCGTGTTCGTGCCGACGACCACGCGGACGCGGGAGCAGTACGGGCGCGTGCGGTTGCCCGGGGCCGAGCCGGCGTACGCGATCTGTGCCAACGGGGGGCACCTGCTGGTCGACGGGGTGTCGGACCCGGAGTGGAGTGCGCGGGTCGCCGCGCGGATCGAGGGGGAGTGCGCGCCGCTCGGTGAGGTGCGGGAGCGGATGGTCGCTGCCGCGGACCCGGCCTGGCTGCTGAAGGAGCGGGTCGCGGAGGATCTGTTCGCGTACCTCGTGGTGGACCGGGGGCTGTTGCCCGAAGGGTGGGTCAAGGAGCTCGGGGAGTGGGCCGACGGGGTCGGCTGGGGTGTCTCCCTGCAGGGGCGGAAGGTGTACGCCGTGCCGAAGCCGTTGACCAAGGGGGCGGCGGTCGAGGAGGTGGCTCGGCGGGTGGGGGCCGGGCGGGTGCTGGGGGCGGGGGATTCGTTGCTGGACGTCGATCTGCTGCGGGTGGTGGACCGCGGGTGGCGGCCCGGGCACGGGGAGTTGGCGGATGTGGGGTGGCATGCGGACGGGGTGACCGTGCTGGAGGAGCGCGGGGTGCTGGCGGGGGAGGCGATTGTGCGGGGGTTCCTCGGGGATCTGGGGGATCTGGGGGATCTGGGGGATCTCGGGGATCTCGGGGAGGCGTGACGCGGGCTGCCCGTTTTGACGGGTGATCCCGCGTCGCCGTTTGAAGGATGATCCCGCGTCGCCGTGTGGCGGGTGATCCCGCGTCGCGGTGTGGCGGGTGATCCCGCGTCGCCGTGTGGCGGGTGATCCCGCGTCGCCGTTTGAAGGATGATCCCGCGTCGCCGTGTGGCGGGTGATCCCGCGTCGCCGTTTGAAGGATGATCCCGCGTCGCCGTGTCGCGGGTGCCCCCGAGTCGCCGTGTGCCGGGGTACCCCCGCGTCGCCGCTCGGGGCTCAGCCGCAGCAGCCTCCGCCGCAGCAGCCGCCACCGCCCCCGCCGCCCGCCGAAGGCGCCGGCGCGGATGACTTCGCGGCGCCCGTCATCGCCACCGTCGACAGGAGTTTCACCGTGTCCGGGTGGCCCTGTGGGCACGTCGCGGGGGACGCGGAGTCGGCCATGGGGCGGGTCAGTTCGAACGTGGTGGTGCAGGTGCGGCAGCGGTATTCGTAGCGAGGCATGGGCACAGGCTATGGGCAACGGCCACGGGAATGGCCATGGGTACGGCTATGAGTAGCAGCTATGGGGCGTCGTGCAACGGGACGTCGAGGAGTTCGAGCATCGCCGTGTAGGCGCCGTCCGGGTCCATGTCCCGTACGCGCGCCGCGACTTCGGTGTGGGAGGGGAGCGGGTGGTGGTGCGGACCCGCGTGGATGCGTTGCCCGCGGGCGGCGAGCGCGGGGACCAGGACGCGGGGGAGCTGGGCGAAGAAGCGGTTCCCCGAGGCGGTGAGCAGCGTCGTGTGGAAGGCGATGTCGGCGCGGGCGGCGAGTGTCGGGTCGGCCCGCGGTGCGTGCTCCGCCGCGGCCATCGCCGTCAACGCCTGGTCGAGGGCGGTCAGATCGGCCCACGAGCGGTGCTGCGCGGCGAGCGCGGCGGCCGACGGCTCCACGGCGCGGCGCAGCTCGTGCAGGTCGGGGAAGAACCCGAAGGGCCCGTGCCCGTCCGGCGGGGCGGAAGGGACGGGGCCCGAGGTCAGGGTCCAGCGCAGGACGTCCGCGTCCAGCACGTTCCACTCGGTCGACGGGCGCACCCGGTGCGCCGCGTCGATGACGTCCTTGGCCCTGAGGATGCCGAGCGCTTCGGCGAGCGTCGCTTCTGTCAGGCCCAACTCCCGTGCCAGACAAGCTGGTTCGAGTGACGAGCCGATCGGATACGTGCCGTCCGTGATGCCGTGCGCCAGGGTCTCGACCGCGGTGCGGCGCGCAGCGCGCCCGGCGTGCGGCACCGACGGTGAGCTGGTCATGCGGAGCAGGCTCGCACGGCTTCCTGTGCAATATCAATGTGCCTCTGAGACATCAATGTGCCTCTGAGGCAGGCTGATTTGCCTCCTTCGGGTGGCGCGCCTGCCAGTACGGGTTGTCGTGCGGGAGCGAGCCACTGACCCGGCCGTACATCCCGAAGACCATGAGCAGCAGTCCGACGACGAAGCTGAACAGGACGTTCTGGATGCGGAAGGCGAGGAAGTTGGCGCTGGTGTCGAGCAGTGCGAGGTTCACGAATCCGCTGAGGATGAAGAGGACGCCGAGCGTCATGTTCAGGGTCGAGGCGAAGTTGCCGCCGATGATCATGCCGGCGAACAGCAGCAGCCCGACGCAGATGGACAGCACGCTCAGCGCGCCGTTCGTGTTGAGGCCGGCGACCGTGTCCCCGCCGGTGTCGAAGAAGCCGATCCTGTCGATGAGGCCGAGGATGCCGAAGGCCAGCAGGACGAGTCCCATCAGCCCTGCCCCGGTCCGGTAGACCTTGCCGAGGCGGTGGTCGACGGGCAGGTGCTCGTCGAGGGTGACATGCCGCCGGGATCCTGGGTGGAGTACATGCGTGGCCATGGTTCGCCTCCTTGCACGTACGTACTACAAGGATCCGCCCGTCACAGGGGCAGTGCCAACCGCGTCCGCGACCTCAGGGAGAGGCTCTCGGGATCTCAGGCGACGCCGCCGCGCTCCTCGCGGATCTGGGCGACGACCCGGGCGGCGGTCTGCCGCACGGCCTCCGTCTCCGTGAGGAAGTGCCAGTAGTCGGGGTGGCGGCCCTCCAGGCCCGTGGCGGCGCGCTCGAGGCGGGCCACCGCGTCGTCGAGGGGGCGGGCGTGCCGCGGCTCGGGCGTGCTGCGCCCCGCCATGGCCAGACGCTGTGCGTCACGGATGGCGAACCGCGTGCGGTCGATCTCCTGCTGCGGGTCCTTCGCCACCGCGTTCAGCCGCTGCAGGCGGTCGGAGGCGGCGGAGACCGACTCGTCCGTCGTGTTCAGCAGGGCGCGGACCGTGGACAGCAGCGACGTGGCGTCGGGCCAGCGCTGCTCGTCGCGGGCGGTGCGGGCCTCGGCGAGCCTGGTCTCGGCCTGCCGCACGTTCGTCTCGGCCAGGTCCGGGACGCGCTGCAGGTCCTGCCAGCACGCGGCCGAGAACCGGCGCCGCAGCTCGCTGAGGACCGGCTCGACCTGACCTGCCCGGGTCCGCAGCGCCTGGGCGCGGGTGCGCAGGGAGACCAGGCGTCGGTCGATCTCGGCCGCCCGCTCCGGGAGGCGCTCGGCCTCCGCGCGCACGGCCTCGGCGTCCCGCGCGACCCGCTCCGCGCGCTGCAGCGTCTCCGGTACGCCGTGCCGGCCCGCCCCCTGGTTCAGCTTCGTCAGCTCCGGGGCGAGGGCGGCGAGCCGGGCCGCGAGGTCGTCGGCCTTCAGCTGCGACTGTCGTACGGAGTCGAGCGCGGTGGTCGCGGCGAGCAGGGACTGGCGGGCGCGCTCCACGGCCGGGGCGAGGCGGGCCAGCTGGGTCTCGGCCTTGCCGAGCAGCGGGCCGAGGCCCTGCTCGAACCGGTCCAGGTCCTGCTTGACCCGGGTCAACTCGTCCTTCGCCCGCGTCAGTTCGGTCCGGGCGCGGGCTGCCGCGCTCGCCTCCAGGTCGTCCCGGTCGAGGTCGTGGGCGTCGACCGCGGTGATGTACTGGCCGCTGACCTCGTCGATGCGCGTGCCCAGTTGCTGGAAGTCGGCGACGGCGCGGCGGGCCGCGGGCGAGTCGTCGACCGCGGTGATCGTCTCTATCGAGATGCGCAGATCCCGCTGGGCCGTGTCCAGTTCGTAGAACGCGGCGGCCGCGGCGTCCTTGGCCGCCTGTGCCTCCGCGCGCTGGGACTCGGACCGGCCGCCGAACCATCTGCGGGTGCCGCCGCCCGCGAAGGCCGTCGTGACCGTGGCCGCCAGGAGGGGGACGGGGAGCAGGGTCAGGGTGAGGAAAACGCCGAGGGGGCTGGTGCGACGGGCTGTCCGCGTGCCGCGGCGGAGCCGCTGACCGACAACGTCCCGCGCCCCTGAAGGGCGCTGTGCCTCCGCCGTCGCCGTCACTAACTCTCCCGTGCTGCCCGTGCCCGTATCAGCCCTGACCGGTGTCCATTCTCCCACCGGTTAATGACGAACACACGGGCCGGTTAGTTCGCGGTTCGGAGGGTGACTTTTCCGTCCTGGGTGCGGGCCGAGATGACGTGCGGGCTGCGGGTGTCGCGTGGGACGGAGACGTGGACCGAGCCGTCGGCGGAGCCCGCGGTCACGCGATACGTGGTGGCGCCGGGGACCGTGAGGGTCAGCGAGCCGTCCGCGCTGCGGACGTCGACGCGGTCGGGGACGGTGCGCAGGGCGATGTCGGCGGAGCCGTCCGAGGTGCGTACGGAGACCTGGCGGGCATCGACGCCCGAAGCGTGCACGGAGCCGTCCGCGCTGTGCAGGCGCAGCGGGCCCGTGACGTTCTCGACGTGCACCGAGCCGTCGCTCGTCGTGATGTCGAGCCCCTTCTCGAAGCCGCTCGCGCGCACGCTGCCGTCGCCGTCCTTGACCACGACGGCGACGCCGCGCGGCACCTCGACACGGTGCCGGGCCGAGCAGTCCGTGACGATGCCGCGGCAGTGCATCCGCAGGGTCAGCCGCGATCCGGTGCCGTCGGCCTGCCACGCCCAGGTCGCCTTCGGGTCGGAGCCGACCACGGTGGAGCCCTGGAACCAGCGGGTGACCTTCACCTGGTCGCCGTCGCCCGGTACCAGCTCGAGCGCCGAGTCGTCCGAGTCGACGGTGAGCGTGCGGCCCTGCAGGGCGAAGGAACGGTGGTCGGGATGCGCGTCGTCGGAGGCGTCGGCGCCGCAGGCGGTGACCGTGGCGGCGACGGCTGCTACGACGGCCGCGGCGGCGGCCACGCGAAGCGGACGGACGGTCATGGTGAACTCCCCCTGGGACGGCTGGTGTTGCGGCACCCGACCGGCGGTCGGCACGTCATGAACGTACGGGGGTGAGGGCACGGGGCGGGATCCGGACCGCCACCGGATCCTTGGTGGAGATAACCCCACCAAGGGGCCGGGCCGTTACGCGTTTCGGTGCACGGGGAGCGGCAAGGTACGCTGTCGGCTCGTCCCGGTCGCGCGAGCAGTCGCGAGAGCACGGGATGCCGGGTGCGTAGCTCAGGGGTAGAGCGCCTGCCTTACAAGCAGGATGTCGGCGGTTCGAAACCGTCCGCGCCCACCGCGAACAGACCCCCAGTCATGGTCATGGCTGGGGGTCTTCGTCGTCCCCGGAAGCGTCTCCGGAAGCGTCCCCGGCCGGGAGGTCGTCCATGTGCTGGAGGCGGGCGCGGGCGCGGACCGCTGTCGGGCCGGAGAGCTCGGACCAGTAGCGGTGGCACGTCACGAAGACGGCCAGCTCCAGCTCGCGGCGGCGCAGCTTCTCCACCTCGGCCTGCTCGTCGTCGGTCCAGCCCGGGGAGGCCGGGCGCTCCAGCTTGCGCCAGCCCTGGGTGTCGCTGATCGCGTCGAGGGGCGCCACCGACCAGGGCAGCCGCTTGAGAAGGACCTGCAGGTCGGCCCGGACGTGATGCAGCTCCTCCTGGCCCGCGAGGAGGTCGCTCGGGAAGTCGAACTCGGAATCTTCGGTCGCTGCCACCCGGCAATGGTACGTCTGTTCGATTTAGTGGGGCGAGCCGATTCGGGGAGTTCACGCGAACGTGTGGTCGATCCCTGGGGGTGTGACGGCAGACTGGAGACATGTGCCGCAGCATCAGGACTCTTCGACCGCCAGCGCTCCCCGAGGAAGCCACCGAGGAGGAGATCAGGGCCGCAGCCCTGCAGTACGTACGGAAGGTGTCCGGGTTCAGGGCGCCGGCCGCGCACAACCAGGAGGTGTTCGAGCAGGCCGTCGACGACATCGCGCGGGCCACGGCCGCACTGCTCGACGGCCTCGAGGTGCGGGGGGCGCCGCGGGCTCAGGCTTCCTGAGTCTCCGGGACCGGGCGGCGCATCACGTACGCCGCCACGAGGCCCGCACCGACCAGTGCGAGCAGGGAGACCACGGTGGACAGCCAGCTCGCGCCGAGCCACTGTGCGCCGAAGTAGCCGAGCGCCACGCTGTACGCGGCCCAGGCCACGCCCGCCGCCGCCGACCAGGGCAGGAACTCGCGGACCCGGCGGTGCGCCGTACCGGCCGCGAAGGAGACGACCGAGCGGCCCGCGGGGGCGAACCGGGCGATGATCACCAGCAGGCCGCCGCTGGAGCGGGCGAGCGCTCCGCCGAGACGTTCCTGCGCGGTCGTCAGGCGGCGGGAGCGGGCGATCGCGCGGTCCAGGCGCTCACCGCCCCGCCAGGCGAGCCGGTAGGCGACCAGGTCACCGAGGACCGAGGCGGTCGCGGCGCAGAGGGTGAGGACGAGCAGATCGGGCACGCCGTGCGGGACCTGTCCCGTGGCCGCGCCGGACCCGGCGGCGGCAGCGGTGGCCGCGGTGATCACCAGGACGCCGCTGGGCAGCACCGGGACGAAGACGTCGAAGAGCACGGAGAGCGCCACGATCGCGTAGATCCACGGGCTTCCGGTCAGTGACCCCACGCTGTCCAGCACTGCGCGCCAACTCCTGTACGAACGTTCCCCCGACCGTTCCCTCCAGACAGGAGCGGTTTCATTCCAGCTGTACAGCGTACGCCCAGGATGTGACCCGAGTGACGCAAGGGGTACAGATGTTCCCCATCTCACGTTCACCCGTGTGCCGCGTCCGGCGCGGCATCACCGCTTCCGGTCCCGTACGAACGAGCCACCAGACAGGTACCGAGGAGAGGAACGGCGATGGTGGCAGGGATGGTGGCCGGTGCGCTCGCGGCGGCGGTGTTCGCGGCGGGCGGTGGCGGCGGTGGCGCCGCGGACTGCTATTGGATGCGGACCGAGGCGAGGTTCGCGCCGCCCATGGCGTTCGTGCCGTCGCCCGCGATCACGTACGACATGAAGCTGGTCCCCGCGGCCGCGTCGATCGCGGTCGCCCAGCGCGGCGACGAGAGCGGCATGAAGGTCGAGCTGGACGTCGAGGGGCTCGCCCCCGGCCACGCCTTCGGCGCGCACGTGCATCAGAAGCCGTGCGGTGTCGATCCGGCCGCGGCGGGCGGGCACTACCAGCACGTGGCCGACCCGAAGCGGGAGACCGAGGGGAACGCTGCGAACGAGGTGTGGCTCGACTTCACCACCGACGCCGCGGGCAAGGGCACGGCCACGGTGCGCAAGTCATGGGGGCTGCGGCGCGGTGAGGCCGGGTCGGTCGTGATCCACGACGTGCCGGGCGGGGCAGGGACGCGGGTGGCCTGTTTCACCGTGCCGTTCGCGTCCCTGCCGTAATCGCTCGCGGCAGGTCAGGCCGTGGCCGTCGCGCGGTCCGGCTGGGCCTGGGCGGCGGCCGCCGGTTCGGTGCGCCGGGCGAAGAGGCGGTCCAGGCCGAACGCGCCCGAGCCGGTGAAGACGAGGAGCAGCAGCGCCCAGCAGAACATGGCCGAGGGCTCGCCGCCGTTCTGCATCGGCCACAGGGCCTCGGGCTGGTGGACCTTGAAGTACGCGTACGCCATCGAGCCCGACGAGACGAACGCGGCGAGGCGGGTGCCGAGGCCGAGCAGGACCAGGGCGCCGCCGACGAGTTGGATCACGGCCGCGTACCAGCCCGGCCAGGTGCCGGTCTCGACGGTGGGCGAGTCGAAGGCGCCGAAGAGCGAGGCGGCGCCGTGACAGGCGAAGAGCAGGCCGATGACGATGCGGAACAGGCCGAGGGCATAGGGCTGGGCGCTGTTGAGACGTCCAGTCATGGTGGGGGACTCCTTCGGTCGGGGAGCTCCACAGGTTAGGGGAACCTAACTGATGCTTGCAAGTTCAACATTCGGCCATGAACGTCTTCTGCATCCGGTTCCGTTTCCGCTCCTGAAGCGGTGCGCAGAGCCGCACGGGCCACCGCATCGGCGTCCGAAAGTGTCACCGAGTCGACCCCCGGACGGGCTCCCGCCGCGGTCGCCCAGTGCACGCCCTCGGTCGGCACGCCGAACGCGAACCGCCGTGCGTGTGCGCGACCTTGACGGTTGATCAGACGGTACGGGCGTGGTGTTACGTCCAGGCCTCCGGTTTCGTAACCGTCGAGGGCGTGCGGCCGGCCCTGGCCGGTCTTCAGGAGCCGGGCGAGCAGTTCGTCGGCGGTCCTGCGCACGTCCGGTTCCGGCAGTCGGGCCTCGACGAGTGTGGTGGCTGTCACGGCCGAACCGGGCACATCGGGCGAGTGCGCCGTGAACTGTCCGTCCGCGACGGTCACTTCGAGCCGTGGTCCGACGACCGTCAGGACGCCCGCCTCGATCAGGGCGGTCATCTCCTCGATGCGGCGCCGCGGCGGGCCGATGGACAGGAACGCGTTGAGGGGCGTGTACCAGCGGTCGAGGTGGTCGCGGCGCGAGGTGCCGGACAGGCCGCCGTGGTCGACGATCAGGCGCAGTTCGTTGCGCAGGTCGCGCAGGACGTCGAGCGCGGCCTTCACGGGGCCCTCGACGTTGCCGAGCGCGGCGTGGGCCGCGTCCTCGCGCAGATGGGCGAGGAGCCAGGTGCGCCAGGCGGCGGGGGAGTCGTACGCGTGGGAGGTGTGCGGGCGCGAGGTGCGGTCCCAGGACCAGAGGCGGTCCTCCGGGATGCCGAACTCCCTGAGGACGTACGCCTCTTGGGGGGAGCGGTGCGGGGCGGCGAGGAAGCGCTCCCGGAAGCCGGGACGGGGGTTCATCGGCCTCAGCAGGGTCTCGTAGTAGACCGTCTCCACTTCCTTCGCGACCAGGGGCCAGATCTCGGTGAGGAAGTCCGGGGCGTCGCCCGAGTCCGTTCTCTTGCGGAAGAGGGATATCAACTCCGGTGTGAGGACCGAGGGTTGGTGTCGTCCGTAGGGGCCCTTGGCGTTGTCGCCGCGTGCCTGGTGCGGGATGCCGCGGCGCGAACCGGCGTACAGGCGCGGCTCGTTGCCCGAGGGGAGGTAGCGCAGGCCGCCGTCGGGCGCGGGGACGTAGCGGCCGCCGCGGGCCTCGGTCAGCAGGGCCATGTGGTCGAAGAAGTTGAGGCCGAGGCCGCGCAGCAGGACCGGTTCGCCGGGGCGCAGCGGCGTCAGGTCGAGGTCGGCCGGGTTCGCGGGCGGGACGTGGCGCAGGCCGTGGCGCCCGGCGGTCTCGGCGAGGCGGCGCTCGGCCGGGGTGCCGACGGCGGGCAGATGGCCCTGGGTGAGGACGACGGCGTGCAGCCCGGTCAGTTCGCCGCCGTCGGCGAGGGCCAGGGTCTGCAGGCCGCCGGGCCCCTCGTCGAGACGGACGGCGCGGGTCGCGTGGGGGACGACCTCGACGCCGGGCGGGGCGGCGGCGACGGCCGCGGCGAACACGGCACGCAGATACCGGCCGTACTGGGCGCGGCTCGGATACGCGTCCGGGCCGACGGCGGTGTCGTGCCGCGCGGCCCACTCGTGCAGGCTCGGCCCCGGCCGGATCGGGCCCGAGCAGTCCACCGAGGCGTCGGTGTAGAGGGTCACCTGCGAGGCGACCGTGTTCATCAGGAGCTCGGGCGCCTGGTCGGTGCGCCAGACGCCGCCCGCACCCGGCGGATACGGGTCGATCACATGGACGGTGAGCCGGGCGCCGGGCGGCAGCAGCTCGTCCGCGGAGGCGGTCAGCCGCTCCAGGACGCTGGTGCCGCGGGGACCCGCGCCGACGATCGCCAGGCTGAACTCGGGGTGGGGGGCGGGCAAAACGGAACTCCCGGGGCAGGTGGGGCTGCCCGGGGTGTGTGTCGGCAGTCTCTTCTGCCCGGCGACACACATCCCGGAAGCGGACGCTCCGCCTCATCATGCCGTTTCACCGGGGGGAGTCGAGTGGGGGAGTCCAGGTGTGAAATGGATCACTGCGCACGTGCCGGGGGGTCAGGTGATCGTGCGGTGCTCCGCGCGGACGAGTCCGCGGCGCGCGTCGGCCCGGTCGAGGGAGAGGTCCGCCGAGCGGCCGCGCAGGGTCAGGGTCATCAGATGGTTCCCGAACCAAGGGCCGCCCGTTTTGCGCCAGTTGATACGAGGTGGCGCGGCGCGCCCGTGCCGGCCGAAGCGGCGGCCGAGAGCGCGTCCGGCGCGGCTCCAGCCGAAGCGGAAGCCGACGCGTATCCAGGTCGGGATGGAGTTGTGCACGGGGGAGCAGGTGAGCTGAAGGACGCGCGCGCTGGGGGCGGCCGGGGCGCCGCTGTCGGCGGGCCAGGTCGGCTCGGCCACGTACGCGTGGTGCACGTCGCCGCCCAGGACCGCCACCGTCGCGGGTGCCGCGGGGCCCGAACCGGCCTCCGCGACCAGGTCCGTGAGCGCGTCGAACGACGCCGGGAACGCCGCCCAGTGCTCCAAGTCGGCCTTCCTGCGCACGTTTTCACCCCTGCTCGCCCAGCGCTGCCCGCGCTCGCCCCGGCAAAGGCCCGCGTTCCACGCCTCGATGTCGTGGATGAGATGGGGGAGCAGCCACGGCAGTGACGTACCGATGAGGAGGTGGTCGTAGGCGCCGGGGGCGGAGCCCTGTCCCTCCAGGGCCTGCGCCCGCACCCACGCGGCCTCGTCCGGGTCGAGCATCGCCCGGTTCTCCTCGTCGTCCAGCACGCGGGCCGCCCGTGAGTCGACCATCAGCAGGCGTACGCGGCCGAAGTCGCGGCGGTAGCTCCAGCGCGCGTACGCGGGATCGGCGTCGGCGCGGGCCGCGAACGCGCGCAGGGCGTCCGTGCCGTCCGGGGTCGCGCAGACCTCCAAGTAGAGGGGATCCGTGGCGAGTTCGGCCGGGGAGAGGTTGCCCAGGTGCTGGTACACCCAGTACGACATCAGGCCGCTCAGGATGCGCTCGCGCCACCAGGGCGTGGCCTGCATGTCCGCACGCCAGGCCGCACTGGTGTTCCAATCATCAACTATGTCGTGGTCGTCGAAGATCATGCAACTGGGCACCGTGGACAGCAGCCAGCGGATCTCCGGGTCGAGCCAGGACTCGTAATAGAGGTGCGTGTACTCCTGGTAGTCCGCGACCTGGGTGCCGGGATCCTCCGTCAGGTCGCGGCGGCGGGCCAGCCACTTCTGGGTCGCCGGTGACGTCTCGTCCGCGTAGACCTGGTCGCCGAGGAGGAGCAGGACGTCGGGGCGCTCGGTGTCCGGGGCGGCGGCGAGGCGGGCCGCGAGCGTGTCCAGGGCGTCGGGGCCCACCGGGTCGTGCTCGGCGGCGGGCGGTGCGGCCCAGCGGCAGGAGCCGAAGGTGACGCGGACGGGGTCGTCCGGCGCGGCCGCGTACGACGGCGTGCTGATCGTGCTGCCCGGGAAGCGCGAGCCCGGCTCGGGCCAGACCGGGCCGCCGTCGAGGATCACTTCGTACGTCGTCCTGGTGCCCGGGGTGAGGCCGTGCACCGGGACCAGCGCGTAGTGGTGGCCGTCGACCTGGAACGTGTGCGCGCTGCCCCGCGCGCCGTCCGCGCAGCGCACCTCGGCGACGCAGGGCCGGCTCGCCTCGACCCAGACGGTCGCGGCCTCCTCGTCCACGTATCGCAACAGTGGTCCCAGGCGCAGCCTCGCCATGTGATCTCCTCCCGGCCCTCCGACGTCCCCGTACGGTACGGAACGCCGGAGGCGGGCGGGATGGTTCCGGATCAGCAGCCGCTGAGCTTCGACTGGATCGCCGACTTCTCCGCCGAGTCGACCGACAGGTCGTAGTAGTGCTTCACCTGGACGTACATCCGCAGGTACGTGCAGGCGTACGCGGTGCGCGGTGGCATCCACTCGGCCGGGTCCTGGTCGCCCTTGGACTGGTTGACGTTGTCGGTCACGGCGATGAGCTGGGGGCGCGTGAGGTCGTTGGCGAAGGCCTGGCGCTGGGCCGTGGTCCAGCCGCTGGCGCCCGACTTCCACGCCTCGGAGAGCGGGACGACGTGGTCGATGTCGACGTCGGAGGAGGCGGTCCAGGTGGCGCCGTCGTACTCCGAGTACCAACTGCCGGACGTCGCGGCGCAGTTGGAGTCCGTCACCACGCTCTTGCCGTCCCGCTTGAGGACCACCTCGCGGGTGTTGCAGGTGCCGGACTGGGTGATCCAGTGCGGGAACTTGTCGCGGCTGTAACCGTCCGACGAGCCCTCGGCCTTGACGGTCAGTTCGGAGAGGTACGTGCGGGCGGTGGCGGCGGTCACGGGGGTGGGCGGCGCCGCGCCGGCCGTGGGGGCGGTGAGGGCGCCGGTCAGCGTGATCGCGGCTGCGGTCAGAAGGAGTCGACGCGCGTAGACAACGGGCGTGCGGGACATGTGAACTCCCGGTGTGTGGGGGGAAGTTGGCGTGCGGCCATCGTGGGGGGCGGGGGTTTCGGGAAGGTGTGCGTTGAGTGACAGGGTCGCGTCAAATTGGGGTGCGGGCAAGGGTGCGGGCAAGGGTTCGGTACGCAACTTCGTTGGGCGGGTGGGGAGTTGGTGGCCGGTGGTGACGCAGGGGTCCCTGGGGTCTGCGCCGGTCCGTGCCGGTCCGTGCTGGTCCGGCCGGTCCGTGCCGGTCCATGCCGGTCCGTGCCGGTCCGTGCTCCGATTGGCGATCACTGGGGAATGTTTTGTATCGTGCGAGAACAAAGTGGTTCCCGTCCGCGTACCCTGACCGGCGGGCGGGGCCGCCTTGTTCCTTCGTACGTCTCCGTTCTCAGGAGCTGCCGATGACGGCCACGCCTCTCGTCCTGTCCGCGCGCGCCCTCCTGCTGGACATGGACGGCACGCTCGTCAACTCCGACGCCGTCGTCGAGCGGATCTGGCGGCGCTGGGCCGCCGAGCACGGATTCGACGGCGACGACGTCATGCGCGTGGCGCACGGACGACAGGGGCACGCCACGATGGCCGAGCTGCTGCCCGAGCGGTCCATGGCCGAGAACTTCGCCGACAACGCCCGCATGCTCGCCGCGGAGACCGCCGACATGGACGGGGTCGTGGCGGTGCCGGGCGCGGCCGCGTTCCTGGACTCCCTGATCTCCGACGGGCTGCCGCACGCCCTCGTCACGTCCGCGGACGTCGCCCTGTCGACCGGGCGGATGGCCGCCGCCGGGCTGCCCTACCCCGTGGTCCGGGTGACCGCCGAGAACGTGGGGGCCAGCAAGCCGGACCCCGAGGGGTTCCTGAAGGGCGCCGCCGAGCTGGGGGTGGACCCCGCGGACTGCGTGGTGTTCGAGGACTCCGGGGCCGGTATCGAGGCGGGGCGCGCCGCGGGGATGCGGGTGGTGGGGGTCGGGCCTCGTGCTGGGGCGCACGGGCCCACCGTCCATGTGGCCGATCTGACCTCGGTCCGGGTCGAGGGTGCCGGTGGCGGGGAGATCCTGCTGCACGTCGGGTGAGCTGCGGGGCGATGATGCTCGGGTTGCGGGGCTGAGTCCCGGACCCCGCTGCCTCCCGTTCAAGGGCGGGGCTGATCAGGCCGAACTCCGGAGGGGCTGATCAGGTCTCCGACTCCAAGGCCCTGCGGGTGCTCGGCCCGTATGTGCCCGGGGGGTCCTCGTCCAGGCCGCGGGCGAACTGGTAGGTGGCCAGGGCGTATTGGGTCCTGCTGTCGAAGGTGCCGGTCGGCGTGCCGTCGTAGAGCCTCAACTCGGCCAGGCGGGACTGGAGTTCGCTGACCTGGGGGCCGGTGTCGCCGCGGCGCAGGACGTTGCCGTTCGACGAGTGGCCGTGCCCGTGGGACGGGGACGGCGTGGTGGGTGTCGGGGTCGGCGGAGGCGTCGTCACCCGGCTTCGGGTCGGCGTGGGGGACGCGGGCGCCGACGAGGACCGCGTCGCCGACGGGGACGCGGGCGGTGTCGTGTTCCGGGTCGATGCCGATGGGCTCGGGGACGCCGTGGGCGACGGCTGCCGGGTCGGGGCCGACGCCGAGACCGCCAGCGACTCCGTGTCCGCCGCCTGCGCCGACGTGTCCGGGCCCCCGCCGCCCGAGGAGCTCGAGATCAGGACCGCCACCAGCGCGGCCACGCTCAGTACCCCCGCGACCGCGGCCAGCAGCAGGGCCGGTGGGCGGCGCGGCTCGCGCGCATCGGCCCCGTCGTCCGGGTCGCCCGCGGTGGTGTCGGCCGGCTTCTGTTCCGGCGGCAGGGGTGCGCGTGCGTAGGGGTCGGAGACCCTCGGCGGTACCGGCAGCGTGGGCTCCGGCAGGGTCACGTAAGGGCGGATGCGGAGCGGACCGAAGCCCTCCGCCTCGCAGGCGCAGGACGGACCCCCGCCGTCGGGTCTCTCCTCGGCACCGCACTCCGGACACGTACGCCGCTCATCGCTCATGTGTGGCCCCCCTCCCCGAGAGCTGCAGCGCATTATGCAGACCCCCGGGCCCCGCCCGCAGCACCGGCCTCGAACTCGGCCGGACCTCGCCGGAACCGGCAGGACTCAACAGGCCAAACCGTCCCAGACCTACCAGGATGGGAGGGGGCAGCCTTTCAAGGCGGCCGGTGGAGGTGGCCATGAGCAGCCAGGACAGCGCCCAGGAGAGCGGCGGCGGGAACGGTGCCGTGAGTGGCGGCGTGAGTGGCGGCGTCCGTGCTGGTGCCGGCGCCCATGTGCACCGGGCGCTCCCCGGCGACCGGGGCAAGAGCGGCAGCGTCCTCGTCTCCATCGGCGCGCTGCTGCTCGGCATGCTGCTCGCCGCGCTCGACCAGACCATCGTGTCCACGGCGCTGCCCACCATCGTCAGCGACCTGGGCGGCCTGGAGCACCTGTCCTGGGTCGTCACCGCGTACATGCTCGCCGCGACGGCCGCGACCCCGCTGTGGGGCAAGCTCGGCGACCAGTACGGGCGCAAGAAGCTCTTCCAGCTCGCGATCGCGATCTTCCTCGTCGGGTCCGCGCTGTGCGGCGTCGCGCAGAACATGCCGCAGCTCATCGGCTTCCGCGCGCTGCAGGGACTCGGCGGCGGCGGGCTCATGGTGCTGTCCATGGCGATCGTCGGCGACATCGTCTCGCCACGTGAACGGGGCAAGTACCAGGGCCTGTTCGGCGCCGTCTTCGGTGCGACGAGCGTGCTCGGGCCGCTGCTCGGCGGACTGTTCACCGAGCACCTGAGCTGGCGCTGGGTCTTCTACGTCAACCTGCCCGTCGGCGTCGTCGCCCTCCTCGTCATCGCCGCGGCCCTGCACATCCCGGTCCGCTCCCAGAAGCACCGCATCGACTACCTCGGCACCTTCCTCATCGCGTCCGTCGCCACCTGTCTCGTCCTCGTCGCCTCGCTCGGCGGCACGACCTGGGGCTGGGGCTCGCCGGAGATCATCGGGCTCGCCGTGGTGGGCGTGATGCTCGCCGTGGTGTTCGTGTTCGTGGAGTTCCGGGCCGCCGAGCCCGTCCTGCCGATGAAGCTGTTCCGCGTCCGCACCTTCACGCTCTCCGCGATCATCAGCTTCGTCGTCGGCTTCGCGATGTTCGGCGCGATGACGTACCTGCCGACGTTCCTGCAGGTCGTACAGGGCGTCTCGCCGACCATGTCGGGCGTGCACATGCTGCCGATGGTGATCGGCCTGCTGCTCTCCTCCACGGTCTCCGGGCAGATCGTCAGCCGTACCGGCCGCTGGAAGGTGTTCCCCGTGGCGGGCACGGCCGTCACCTCGCTCGGCCTGCTCCTGCTCCACAACCTCACCGAGAACAGCTCGACCTGGGAGATGAGCGGCTACTTCTTCGTCTTCGGTCTCGGCCTCGGACTCGTCATGCAGGTGCTCGTGCTCATCGTGCAGAACGCGGTGCCGTACGAGGACCTGGGCGTCGCCACGTCGGGCGCCACGTTCTTCCGCTCCATCGGCGCCTCCTTCGGCGTCGCGATCTTCGGCACGATCTTCGCCAACCGGCTGAGCACGAAGCTGAGTTCGGCCCTCGCCGGACAGCAGGTGCCGCCCGGCGTCAGCACCGACTCGCTCAAGGCGGACCCGCGCGGCATCGCCGAACTCCCGCCCGCGCTGCGCCAGCCCGTCCTGCACGCGTACGCCACCTCCATCACGGACGTGTTCATCTATGCGGTCCCGGTCGCGCTGCTCGCCTTCGCCCTGTCCTGGTTCCTGCGCGAGGACAAGCTGCGCGCCTCGGTCACGGCCCCCGACACGACCCAGACGCTCGCATCCAACCCCGTGGAGCGCTCCTCGTACGACGAGGTGGCGCGGGCCCTGTCCAGCCTCGGGACGCGTGAGGGGCGGCGCGCGATCTACGAGAAGATCACCGCGCGGGCGGGCTACGACCTGATGCCCGCGGCCAGTTGGCTCGTGCTGCGCATCAACCGCTACGGCTGGGCCGAACCCGCCGTCCTCGCCGAGCGCAGCACCGTGCCCCTGCCGGTCGTCATCGAGGCGGCCCGGCAGGTCGAGGAGCGGCGCCTCGCCACCCGCGAGGGCCTCGACCTCGTCCTCACCGACGAGGGGCGCGCCGTCGCCGCGCGGCTCGGCCAGGCCCGCGAGGACTCCCTGGCCGAACTCCTCGGCGACTGGTGGGGGCCCGAACGCCCCACGGACCTCCAGCAGTTGGTGGCCGAGCTCAACAAGGAGATGTGCGGCTCGGACGCGGAGCGGCCGCACGACGGATCCGCCGGACTCGCAGCCTGAGTGTCAATATGGGCCGATACACGGTAAATGCCGGGTTCACTGGTCTAATGCGGCGGCATGGGTATCTCAGGCATCTCAGTACCTCGTCGGCGCGCGGCCCGGTACGCGACCGCGCTCGGAGCGGGGGCGGCGCTCGTGCTGGGCGGGGTCGCGGTCCCGTCCGCCGGCGCCGTCGCCGCCCCGATCGACGTGAGCGTGACGGAGGGCAGCACCGTCATGTTCCATCCGCAGGGCGGCAGTTCGGGGTCGGCCGGGGACGTGTTCACGTACACGCTGTCGGGCACGGCGGCGTGGGGGACCGTCGCGCCGGGCCTCGACATGGACTGCGGCGCCGCGGGCCGGGTGCTGACCTGCACGGCCACGGAGGGCGGGCCCGCCGTCTTCGTCGTCGCGGCGCAGATCGTCGTGCCGGAGGGCACCGGGGGCGCCGCGTTCACCGTCGCCACCGCGAGCCCGCACCGCCAGGACACCTACGCCTACACGGTCGCCGAGCGGCCGACGACCGCGCAGACCCTGTCCGGGCCCGGCTCCCACACCCTGACGATCAAGGCACCGGCACCGGGCGCCCACCCCGACCTCGGGTCCGCGGTCGCCTTCAACAACAGCGGATGGCTGTTCGCGCGCCACGCGTTCACGTTCCGGCTGCCGCCCGGGGTGACGGCGGACTCGCCCGAGTGCACCCAGGCCGGACAGCAGGTCACCTGCGAGCGGCGGGCGGGCGCGGGGCCCCACGACTACCGCGTGCCGGTCACCGTGGCGGACGACGCCGCGGAGGGCACCGTCACCACCGAGGGGGTCGCCGCGGCGGACGGCGGGTCGAACCCGGACCGGGTCCCCGTCCGCACTCCGTTCACCCTGCGACTGACGGTGGACCCGAAGGGCGCCGCCGCCCGGCACGACCACGACGGCGACGGCCGCAGCGACCTGGCCGTCTGGTACACGTACGGCGACAGGCGCTCAGGTCTGCACACCCTCACCGCCGCCGCCGACGGCACCCTCGGGCAGCCCTTCGGCTCCTACGCCTCCAACCCGGGCAGCTGGAACATCGACCGGATGCAGTTCGCCTCCGGCGACTTCAACGGGGACGGCCGCGCCGACGCCGCGATGCTCTACGACTACCTCGGCGGCCGGGTCCGCCTGATGACCGCGCTCGCCACACCGGACGGCGGCTTCGGCCGGCCCGTCGGATCGTGGGAGTCCAACCCGGGCGGCTTCTACGGCACGTCCATGACGCTGCAGAGCGGCGACTTCGACGGGGACGGCCGCGACGACCTCGCCGCCTGGTACGCGTACAGCGACGGGCGGAACAGGATCTTCACGTTCGCCGCCGGCGCCGACGGCTCGTTCGCGGCGCCCGTCAACGCCCATGAGGAGCCCACCAGTTGGCAGCGCCGGGCGACCAAGATGGTCACGGGCGACTTCAACGGCGACGGCCGCGACGACCTCGCCGCCCTCTACGGGGCGAGTGACGGCACCCTGACCCTGCACACCTTCCTCGCCACCGCCGACGGCCGCTTCACCAGGACCGCCTCGTGGAGCAGCAAGACGTTCGGAAACTTCGCGCGCGCCTATCCGCACGCCGGGGACTTCAACGGGGACGGCATCGGCGACATCGCCCTCTGGTACGACTACGCCGACGGGCGCGACGCCGTCTTCACCTTCGCCGCGGACCGCGAGGGCAGGTTCGCCGGACCGGTCACCGCCTACCAGGCGAAGGCGGGCAGTTGGACCTACGGGAACATGAAGCCCCTCACCGGCGACTACGACGGCGACGGGCGCGACGACCTCGCCACCCTCTACGGCTACAGCGACGGCCGCATCGCCATGTTCACCTGGCCGTCAGGACCGGGCGGCACCCTCACCGCGCCGCGCACCGGCTGGCGCTCCGACGGCAAGGGCTACAACCACCGGGCGGCCACGCTCATCAGCCCTTACAACAACTGAGGCACGTTCAACAACTGGGCGGCTGCGCCGGTCACTTGGTCAGTTTCTTGCTGAACCAGTGCTCGGCGTAGACGCCGTCGTTGTGCGGGGCCGTCTCCTCGTACCCGAGCCGTGCGTACAGCGCCCGCGCCTCCACCAGGTCGCTGCGGGTGTCCAGGCGGAGCACCTCGGCGCCCAGCGCGCGGGCCGCGTCCTCGGCTGCCGCGACGAGCAGCGGTGCCCCGCCCTTTCCGCGCAGCTCCTCGCGTACGAAGACACGGGTCAGCTCCGCGGTGACCGGGTCCGTGCGCGGGTCGGTGAGGCGCACCCCCGCGGTTCCGGCCGGTTCGCCCTCGTAGCGTCCGACGAGCAACTGGCCCTGCGGCGGGGCCAGTTGTTCCTGTCCGCCCGCGGCGACCTCGCGCTCCAGCTCCGCCGGGTCCGTGGCACGCCCCTCGTGCAGGCGGTACCAGCGGTCGCTCACCTCCGTGTAGTACGCGCGCCACAGTTCGGCGGCGACGGGGGAGTCGTACGGCTCGGGGGAGACGGTCCAAGAGGTGCGCATGAGGGATTGTGGGGCCGGTGGGGCGCGGAGACGCAACCGGATTTCGCCGGCGGCCCCCGGATCTGTTTGGAGCGGACGGTGGGGGCAACCCGGCGCGGAGCAGTCCACCACCGACACCGGGAAGGTCCGGGAGTACTCATGTCCACAGGCTTGATCATCGCTCTGATCGTGGTGGGGGTCGTGGTCGTCGTCGCGGCAGGCCTCTTCGCCGCGCGCACCGCACCCCGCGGGGGACACGGCCTCAAGCGCCGTTTCGGCCCCGAGTACGACCGGGCGGTGGCCCGGCACGACGGCGACGCCAAGGCCGCCGAGCACGAACTCGCCGAGCGGGTACGGATCCACGGCTCGCTGCGGGAGCAGCCGCTGGAGCCCGCCGCCCGCGCGCGGTACCAGGAGCGCTGGGCCGACGCCCAGGAGCGCTTCGTCGAGTCCCCGGCCGAGGCGGTCGCCGAGGCGGACCTGATCCTCGCCGACCTCGCCAAGGAGCGCGGCTTCCCCGACGGCAGCCGCTACGACGAACAGTTCGCCGCGCTCTCCGTCCACCACGGCCCGCAGGTGCACGGCTACCGGCGGGTGCACCGGGCGGCGGAGACGCGGGACGGCGGTACGGAGGAGATGCGCACGGCGATGGTCGAGGCGCGGGCCCTGTTCCACGTACTGGTCGGCTCCGACCGCACGGCGGGCCATGCCCTCAAAGGGCGTACCACCAAGGGCAATTGAGGGAGCTGAGGGACGATGACGGAGTTCGAGCGCACACAGCAGGACGAACCGGGGCAGGCGGCGGGGCCGCTCACCGGGCACACGGCGGCCGAGAAGACGGCGGCCGAGAAGACGTCGGTCGAGAAGAACACGGTGACCGGGACGGGGACGGGGACCGGGAGCGGGAGCGGGAGCGGAACCGACGAGCCGGCGCCGCTGGTCGCGAGCCCCGAGGGGCACGAGCGCAGCGCCCGCCACTTCGACCACGGGACCGGCGACGGCGACCTCCACACCGAGCTCGTCCCCACGGGCACCCGTGACGAACTGGCCGGGCGGCTGCGGCACGCGGTCACCGGGTTCGTCGACGAGCCGCGGGCCTCCGTGGAGGAGGCCGACCACATCCTCGAGGACCTGACGGCCAGCCTCACCGAGACGCTGGCGAGCCGCCGCGACACCCTGCGTACGTCCTGGCAGGACTCCAAGGACGACACCGAGCAGCTGCGGATCGCACTGCGCGACTACCGGGAGACGGCGGAGCGCCTGCTCCGCCTGTGACGGTTCCTAGCCGGCGGCCGCCCGCTTGACGAGCTCGCTGATGCGGGCCTCGTCGGCGGCGGTCAGCTCGCTGGTCAGGGCGAAGGCGGTCGGCCACATGGTGCCGTCGTCCAGCGTCGCCACGTCGTTGAAGCCGAGCGTCGCGTAGCGCGCCTTGAACTTGGCCGCGCTCTGGAAGAAGCAGAGGACCTTGCCGTCCTTCGCGTACGCGGGCATCCCGTACCAGGTCTTCGGCGTGAGGTGCGGGGCGGCGGCCCTGACGAGGGCATGGATCCGCTCGGCGAGGACGCGGTCCGCGTCCTCCATCTCGGCGATCTTCGCGAGGAGTTCGCTCTCCGGGTCGGCCTTCGCACCGCCCGCACGGCGCCGGGCGCCCGCCTTCACCTCTTTGGCGCGGTCCTTCATCGCGGCACGTTCCTCGGCGGTGAAGCCGTCTTCCTGCTCGGTGCGCGTCATGACAGGTCCCCTCTCACACTGCTGACGAAGAATCAGGAACTCAGGAGGCGGGCGTCAGGGACGCCGCTTCCCAGGCGAACCCGTCGGGGTCGGTGAACGGACCGGCGGTGCTGCCCAGCGCGATCCGGTGCGAGCCGCTGCCGTCGACG
This sequence comes from Streptomyces sp. NPDC050085, assembly GCF_044460595.1. Taxonomy (NCBI): domain Bacteria; kingdom Bacillati; phylum Actinomycetota; class Actinomycetes; order Kitasatosporales; family Streptomycetaceae; genus Streptomyces; species Streptomyces sp. NPDC050085. The sequence continues at coordinate 133,906 of NZ_JBITJZ010000005.1, forward strand.
GGTACGCCCGCATCCTTGGCCAGGGCGGCGCGCTTGTACAGGGCCAGCTTGACCGGACTCGACGGGTCCGCGGTGAACTCGACGTACTTGCTGCCGAAGCTCTTGCCCACGGCCAGGCCCTGCTCCACGTAGAACTGCTTGCTCGCCTTGACGTCGGCGACGCCGAGCAGGAGCACCATCTCGTCGTACGCGCGCGTGGCGGGCCCCGTCTCCTTCTTCGCGGAGGTCGCGACCTTCCAGATCGTTCCGTCGGGGGCCTGGACGCTGCCGCCGTAGCCCCACAGGGACTTCGTGACCGGCTTCAGCGACGTGGCACCGGCCTCGAGGGCGGAGCCGATGAGGCTGTCGACGGTGGAGGGCTGGGAGACGGTGAGCGACAGCGTGAATCCGCGGAAGCCGGTCGTAGGGGCCTCGGAGGTGCGCAGCCGCAGCCGGGAGCCTTTGAGGTCGAAGGCGGTGGCGTAGAAGGATTCCGCGGCGACGGTGTCGGCCACTTCGAGGGTGATGGATGCGATGGAGGTCATGTGCTTCACGCTAGGCGCGGGGCGCCCACCATGGCTTCTCCATTCCTGACCGGTCTCCGGCGGCCACGACACCGGAACCGCCCCGTGCCCAAGATCGTCCTGCACGTCATGACCGCTGCCACTGACGCTGACGCTGCTGCCACCGCAATGACCACGCGCCACCTGTACGTGGTCCGGCACGCAGAGGCCTCCGACGACGAGAGCGCCCTGTCGGCCCGGGGTGTCCGCCAGGCCGAGCTCCTCGCCGAGCGCCTCCGCCCGGTGCCCTTCACGGCGGTCCACCACGGCCCGCTGCCGCGCGCGGCGCAGACGGCCCGGCTGATCCACGACCGGCTGGGCGGGGTCCCCCTCCACGCCTGCGAACCGGCGGGCGACTACCTCCCGTACATCCCGCCCCGCGCCGAACTCCCGCCGGAGACGGCCGACGCGACGCTGGCCCGCCTGGCCCAATTCCCGGTCGCAGAGAGGGAGTTGGGCCCGGGCCTCGCGGACCAGGCGCTGGCCCGCTTCACCGGCCCGGCCGAGGGAGAGGCCGACGCGGCTCCCCGTCACGAGCTGGTGGTCACGCACAACTTCCTGGCGGCCTGGCTGGTCCGCGACGCCCTACAGGCCCCCCGCGCCCGCTGGATCGGCCTCGATCTGGGCAACGCGGCCCTGACGGTCATCCGCTACGCCCCCGGCCGCCCGGCGTCGCTCCTCGTCCTCAACGACATGAGCCATCTGCCGCAGGAGCTCCGCTGGACGGGATTCCCGGCGGAGCTCCACGTGTGACGTACGTGCTGTGACGTACGTACGGGCGCTACGCGCTCTTCGGTGACGCCTGCTGTACGACCTCGAAGGACCACACCGACGACCCGGTCGAGGCGGGCTTCGGGCGGTCGCCGCCGCCCTGGTGGGCCGCCTTCATCGGGCCCTCCATCCACGCCTGGAACGACGCCTCGTCGCGCCAGCGCGTGTACACCAGGTAGTCGTCCGTGCCCTCGATGGGGCGCAGGAGCTCGAACCACTCGAAGCCGTCGGAGTTCTCCACGGCGCCCGCGCGGGACGCGAAGCGCTTCTCCAGGACCTCGCGCTGCTCGGCCGGGACGGTCAGGACGTTGATCTTGACGATGCTCATGGGGTCATCCTGCCGTACCGCCCACCGGCACCGGCACGGGCACCGGCGGCCTGACCTCGGCCATGCGGCGCTCCGGTCCGGTGCGGCGCAGGACGAGGTAGCCGACGAACGCGGCGGGGCCGAAGAAGATCTGGGCCGGGATCAGCGTGGGCAGGTCGCCGGTGACGGACTCGACCAGGAGCGGGGTGAGCGGCGGCAGCAGGCCGCCGAAGACCGCGACCAGCACGAGGGCGGTCGCCAGGCCGCGCCGCCCGTACGCCTTGTACGCGATCGTCGTGTACAGCGCGTACACCAGCAGGTCGCCCATGCCGACGACGGCGCCGAGGTCGCCGATGCGGATGCCGACGGACGGGGCGAAGGCGTAGCCCTGCACGGCGTTCAGGAGGCGCTGGGTCATCGGTACGACCGTGGCGAAGAAGAGGTCGTACACGGCGAGGGCGAGCGCGAAGCGGGAGACGTGGCGCAGGCTGAGGCCGCCCTGGGCGTTGAGGTTGGCGGCGCCGATGGCCATCAGCAGGATCATCACGCTGTTGACCACCCAGTACGGCGTGGCGTGCGTCGGGTCGTCCTCGGCGCCGCGGGCGGTGAACCAGTCGGCCGCGACCAGGCCCAGGATGAGCAGCCAGCGCAGCCACCCCGGCCGGATCACCGAACCCCAGCTGACGGCGAGCCCGCCGACCAGGGTGAGGCCGAGCACCGGCGGCAACAGCCAGTCGGGGAAGGAGAGATAGAGGAACGGCAGCGCGATGACGAAGGCCAGCATGACGACCATGTCGTTGCCGTTGAAGGCGCCCACCGCGGGCCTCGGGAGCGTGAAGCGGCGGAAGAACGCGACGGCGGCGAGCGCGACGCCCACCGACAGGGCCAGCGTGACCAGGATGAAGAAGGTGTGCTGTGCGGCGCTCACGCGGTCCTCCCGGCGAAGCTGGTCTCCCTCAAGTCACTGCGGTAGCGCCGCAGTTCGAGCCCGTCCACGTCCACGAAGCGGACCGCCGCGTCCAGGCCCGCCGCGGCGAACCGGGCGGCCACGTCGGCGGCGTCCCACTGCGCGGCCTGCTCGGCGGGCAGTTCGACGCGCAGCCTGCCGTCGGCGACCGAGACCCGGTGCCGCACCGGCCACCGCGCGTCCGGCAGGGCGTCGAGCACCTCGATGACGTCGCGGGAGGTCACCACGGAGTCGGCGGTGCGCAGGACGTGGTCGGCCTTGCCGAGGATCTGCGAGGTGGCCGGTACGTTCGCCATCTCGCAGTCCAACTCCCCGTCGGGCAGCCGCCGTACGAGGTCACCGGTGTCGTAGCGGAACAGCGGCATGCACTCGCGGTACGGGTGGAACGGCGTGGCCACGATCGAGCCGAGGGCGCCGGGCGCGGCCGGTTCGCCGGTCTCCAGGTCGCAGACCTCGACCAGGCCGACGTTCGCGTCGATGTGCAGGTGCTGCTGCGTGCAGATGGCGCCGGCCACCGGCGTGATCTCGGTCATGCCGTAGAGGTCGTTGACGCGGGCGCCGAAGGTGTCGGTCGCGGCCTGTGCGAGGGCCGGGGACAGGATCTCGCTGCCGACGTTCAGGGCGCGCAGCCTGAAGTCGCCCGGCCCCAGGCCCCGTTCGCGGGCCAGGGTGATCAACTGGCCGAGGTAGCTGGGGTACGTGACCATCACGGTCGGCGCCCCCGGGCCGGTGCCGGTCATCAGGTCCAGGGCCTCGGCGGGCGGCACCAGGCCCACCAGGCGTATCGCGGTGCCGGCCAGCCGGGCCACCTGCATCTCCGCGTACGCGCTGCCGGTCGCCCTCGAACTCACGTTGAACTGGATCAGGTCCGACTTCAGGACGTTGCCGCGCAGCACCTGGGACAGCGCCACGAGCGCGGGCCACAGCCGTTCCTCGTACGCCGAGTACCAGATCTCCGCGGGGCGGCCGGTGGTGCCCGTGGTGCGTGAGGCGAGGAAGGGCTCGCTGCACAGGAAGTCGCGGCCGCGCTTGACCAGGTCGGTCTTGGTGGTGACCGGGACGGCGTGCACGGTGTCGACGGTGAGTTTCGCCGGGTCGACTCCGGCGGCACGGAAGTGCTCGGCGTAGAAGACGGACTTCTTCGCGAGCCGCTGCGCGGTGCGGCGCAGCGCCTTGTTCGTCATCTCGGTGCGCATCTGCGGGTCGGCGGCCGTGCCGCGCAGCAATTGCTCGACGTCCTCACCGGGAGCGCCGAATTCGGCCAGGGTGGCCAATGCGTCGGCGACGAGCTTCTCCGCTGAGCGGACATTGATGGGGCGGCCGAGGACCATCGCCCAGGCCAGCCGGAACTGCCGGATGCCGGAATCGAACACGACTCCCCCTGCCCGAGAACACCAAGATCATCGAGAACGTCAAGAACGGCTGGAGGCCCCGATGAACGGGGTGCACCGGGGTGGGCGGCGAGGCCGCCCACCCCTTCGGGCGCAGGTCAGCTGATGCAGCTGGAGAACAGGACGCCCGCCATCGAACCCATGATGTACTTCGTGTGCTTGAGCGTGGAGACGATCGCTGCCATTCGAACCTCCTACCTCGAGTCGTTCACCGGAGTGGCGAACGGGAGCAATGCTGTTCCTGGGGTTTGAGGGGTGTCAAGGCTCCGGTGATCAGTTTCCGTTCGGAAATCGGAGAGTGATTACGGAATATCGGGGTCCGATTTCGATCGTGTTTCGCGCCATTCCGCCACGATCTCGTCGATGTCGTACGGCTTCAGGCCAAGGGGCGGACCCGGCGGCGGCTTGAACATCATGTCGCTGATCTTGGCGTTGATCTCGGTGACGATGCGGCGCACGACCGCTTCCGTGGGGGCCTTCGCCGCCGCCTCCAGCGCGTCCTCGGCCTCCTTGCGCAGGGCCAGGGTCGGGGGCAGGACGGAGAAGCCCTCGCGGGCCAACTTGCGCTTGATCCACCAGTTCTCGTCGTACGTGGTGTCGGCCGCGGAGTCGAGGGGCTTGCCGGTGCCGGGCAGGGAGTCGAAGTCGCCGCGCCGCTCCGCGTCGCGGATCTGTTTGTCGACGAATGACTCGAAGCTGACGCCGGGTGGTTTGCGTTCGGTCATGGAGCCATTGTCGCGCAGGTGGTCCGGGTCGGGCCGGGGGCCCATAGGATGCGGCCGCTACGACGGACGCTGACTCTGGGGGAGTGCGGTGCTCGAACTGACCATGGCCACGGTGGCCGGGGGCGACCCCGGGTCGACGGCCGGGATGGTGATGGCCGAGGCGGACAGTGTGCCGGGGGCCGTGGTGCGGGTGGGGCGGGACCGGAGCGTGTGCCGGCTCGTGACGCCGGAGGACTGGCTGTTCGTGTCCCGGGTGCATCTGGAGTTCTGGTGCGGGCCCGCGCGGGAGTGGAGCGTGGTGTGGGTGCGGGGGTCGCAGGACGATCCCGCCTCGGAGGTGCGGGTGCGCCTCGGGGCCGACGGCGGGCCCGGTCAACCCGTGCCGTACGGCGGGGCGTTGAAGCTGCCGCGCGGCGGCTCCGGCGAGGTCGTCGTCCTCGACCGGGGCGGGCCGCGCAGCGTGACCGTCGGGTTCTACCACGAGGTCGCGGACGGCACGTAGGCCGTCAGCCGAGGGGCGGCGGCACGTGCACGGGCGGCGGCGGAAGGACGGGGCGGCGGCGCCGGGTGCGGACGGTCAGGAGCGCCGCGGTTCCGGTGACGGCCACCGCGGCGACGAGCGTCAGGAACCAGACGGGGATGCCGGGGCCGACGGTGAGCAGCCGGTCCGTGTAGTGGACCGTCCGGTACGGGGTGTCGGCCGCCGCCCGCCGCAGCTCGTGGTCGGCGTCGATGCGGGACGGCGTCGGGAAGGCCTGCCTCAGGGTCGTCAAGTACTGGGTACCGGCGGCCAGTTGGGCGAGCGGGCCCGCCGCCGGGGCCGTGACCTTCCCCGCGTACGTCACCTCCGGCCGCTCCCCGCCGATCGCCGAGCGGGTCTCCATGCGGTGGGCGGCGAGGACGTACAGGGTCAAGTTCTGCGGGGTGTGCGCCAGTTGGGAGAGCCGCATCGGGTAGACGAGGCGGTCGCCGGCGAAGGTGAGGTGCAGCGGGTCGAGCGCACCGCCGAGCACGGAGCCGCGGTCCTCGGGGGCGAGGCGGATCGCGACGTACTCCCAGCCCTGGTCGACGTACGGCTGGAGGGCCTTGGCGAGCCGGGGCGGCAGCGTGAAGCCGTTCCGCTGCAGCCAGTCGGCGAGGGCGTCGGGGTCGGTGGCGGTGAGGCGGGCCACGTCGAACGGGCCGAGGTGTTCGCGGCCCACGACGTTCACGTCGCTGCGGGGTGCGCCCGGCTTCGGCGCCGCCGCGTCGCCGGAGTCGTCGCCGCCGAACGGCCAGTCGTCGTCGCGTGGCCAGAAGTAGTGCCGGGTGCGCCGCTCGGGCGCGGTCGCCGTCTCCAGCTGCGTGAACAACTCGCTTTCGCCCAGGCGTACTTGGGCGCGGTGGGGCACGGGCATGACCCAGGCGACGTCGCGCACGTCGCCGCTCACCCTCAGCCGCATCACGATGTCCTCGCGGTGCCCGTCCCAACGCACCGCCGACGTCTCGTCGTTGACGACGACCTGCTGCCCGGTGTGCGGCACCATCGCGCCGCAGCCGCACGCGTACGCGGGCACGGCGATCCAGGCGAGCTGGATCGCGAGCAGCGCGAAGGTGACGAGCAGGACCCTGGCGCGGGTGGTCAGGGGCGCGGCCGGTGCGGCCGGTGCGGCGGCTGGTGTGGTCATGCGCGTAGCGACGGGGGCGGGTGGGGGCGTGGTTCCCGGCGTTACGCGGCTGTTGCGCGGGCCCGCCACCCTGCCCGATGCTGCGGGCATGACAGATGACCAGCCCGTTCGCCCCGATCAGCCCGCACCATCCGCTCAACCCGGCCAACCCGGCCAACCCGGCCAACCCGGCCAACCCGGCCAACCCGTACGGAACTTCGCCTGGTCCAACATGTTCGTGACGCCGGACGACGATCCGCGTACGGACGGCGGCTATCAGGGCGAACGCGCCATGCTCGTCGGCTATCTGCGCGACTACCGCCTGACCCTGGAGCTGAAGTGCGCGGGCCTCGACGCGGAGCAGCTCGCGCGGCGGTCCGTCGAGCCGTCGACGATGTCGCTGCTCGGGCTCGTGCGGCACATGGCGCGGGTCGAGCACGTGTGGTTCCGCCGCATCCACGCGGGTCTCGACGAGCCGGAGCTGTTCCGTACGCCGGAGCACCGGGATCTCGACTGGGACGGGGCCGTCGCCGAGGACGCCGTGGTGGAGGAGGCGTTCCGGATGTGGCGCGAGGAGATCGCGTTCGCGGAGAAGTACGTGGAGGGGATCGAGGACCTGGGCGCCATGAACGCGGCCGGGGACCTGTCGATCTCCCTGCGCGAGGTGCTTCTCCACATGATCGAGGAGTACGCACGCCACGCGGGCCACGCGGATCTGCTCCGCGAACGGGTGGACGGGCGGGTCGGTCAGTAAGGACCGGACCCGGGGTCAGACCGCCGGAGGCGAACCCGGCAGCGGCTTGCCCGCCGATTCCCTCATCCGCCACGCCGCGATCCCGCCGATGATCGCCGCCGCCATCATGTAGTACGCCGGGATCATCAGGTTCCCCGTGCCCGCGATGAGCGCGGCGGCGATCAGCGGGGTCGTGCCGCCGAACAGGGACACCGAGACGTTGAAGCCGACGGACAGCGAGCCGTAGCGGACCTTCGTCGGGAACAGGGCCGGGAGCGCCGACGGCATCGACGACGTGAAGCCGACCAGGAGCAGGCCGAGGGCGGCGAGGCCGAGGGCGATCGCCCAGGTCGAACCCGCGCGGATCAGCAGGACCGCGGGGACGGACAGCAGCACGAAGCCCGCGCAGGCCGCGCCGATGACCTTGCGGTGGCCGAAGCGGTCGTTGGCCGCGCCCATCGGGATCTGGACGCACATCATCAGCAGCATCACGCCGATGAGGATGAGCGTGCCGTGGGTGGCGTCGTAGCCGAGCTCCTCGCTCAGGAACGTGGGCATGTAGGAGAGGAGCATGTAGTCGGTGACGTTGAAGACGAGGACGAGGGCGATGCACAGGGCCATCGCGCCGCCGTTGCCGACGAACATCTCGCGCAGCTTCGGCTTCGGCAGGGCCTTCTGCTTCTTCTCGGCCTCGTCCGCGAGCTGCTGGAACGCCGGGGTCTCCTCCAGCTTCATCCGTACATAGAGGCCGACCAGGCCGATCGGACCCGCGATGAGGAACGGCAGGCGCCAGCCCCAGCCGTACAGGTCGCCGTCCGACAGCGTGGTGGTGAGCAGGGTCGCGAGGCCCGCGCCCGCCACGTAACCGACGAGCGTGCCGAACTCGAGGAAGCTGCCGAAGAAGCCGCGGCGCTTGTCGGGCGCGTACTCGGCGATGAACGTGCACGCGCCGCCGTACTCACCACCGGTCGAGAAGCCCTGCACCATGCGCGCCGCGATCAGCAGCACGGGCGCCCACACGCCGATGGTGTCGTAGGAGGGGATCAGGCCGATCGCGAAGGTGCCCGCCGCCATCATGATCATGGTGATGGCGAGGACCTTCTGCCGGCCGATCCGGTCGCCGAGCGGGCCGAAGAAGGCGCCGCCGATGGGGCGCACGAGGAAGGCGGCGGCGAACGTGCCGAGCGTGGACAGGACCTGGGCGCTGCTGGACGCCGTCGGGAAGAAGACGTGGCCGAGCGTCGCGGTCAGGTAGCCGTAGACACCGAAGTCGAACCATTCCATCGCGTTGCCGAGTGCCGCCGCCTTCACCGCGCGCTTGACCAGCGACGGGTCGGTGACGGTGACGTTCGTGCGCTCGGCGGAAGTGCGGCCCCTCGCGGAGATGGAGGGCCTGCTGGTACTGGGAACGATGGAGGTGGCGCTCGACAAGGTCTCGCTCGCCTGCCTTTCGTCGGGGACAAGGGCAAAGGCCGCTCACGTGGAACGGCCCGAAAGGGACCTTAGGCCCGACGGCGATCCTCACGGAGAGCGACCTTCTCGCTACGTGGCGCACGGAAACTGCCTCCGGCCAGGAAGAACGCGATGCCGCATCGGCGGCGGAAACGGACTAATCTGTGATCTTTGTCGCGGAACCGGATCCGTGTAGCCAGCAATGAGGCGTCGCCTTCCGGACAAATCCGAGTGGACGAACAGGTGAAGTAGGGGTTGCGCGCGTCTCCTGTCTGGGGGCGGTGCGACTCGTACGAGTACGAGTACGAGGGCGACGACGACGAGGTCGGGAGGGTCGACAGCGCGTGGCGAACGTGGATCACCAGGGAACGATGACCGGGCGGATGAGCCTCGTACGCGCAGGTCTGTGGCTGATCGCCACCGTGCTCGCCGCGCGCCAGCTAGTGGCTGTCCTGAGCACGCCACGCGGTGAGCGCCTCACCGACCTCGAGACGTGGATCGGCCCGAACGGCGTCCTCCACGTGAAGGGCTCGCTCTACGACGGAACCGACCCGTTCACCGGCACCCCGTTCTCCGGCCTCGTCCTCAAACCGCTCTCCCGCGCCGCCGAACAGGCCCTCGGCTGGGGCTGGACGTTCGGCTCGCTCGCGCTCGTCGTGGCGCTCGGCCTGGTCGCCGCGCGCGCCCTGCCGCAGCCCGTCTCCCGCCGTACGTCCCTGTTCGCCGCGCCCGTCGCGATCAGCCTGCTCATGCTGTCCCTGCCCGTGCGCAACGCGTTCACGCTCGGCCAGACCAGCATCCTGCCGGTCCTGCTCGTCCTCCTCGGCTGTTTCGCCGTACGGGGGGAGCGGGCGTCCGGCGTCCTCATCGGCGTCGCCGCCGCCCTCCAGCCGACGGTCCTCCTCTTCGCGCCGCTGCTGTGGTTCACCGGCCGCAGGCGCGCGGCCGTCACCTCAGGACTCACCTTCGTCGGCGCCACCGCGCTCGCCTGGGCCGCGCTGCCGCACGACTCGTGGACGTACTGGGTGCACCACCTGGCCGGCACGGGCCTGAGCACCGAGCCCGCCGCGGGCGCCAACCAGTCGCTGCACGGCATGCTGCTCCGCCTCGGCCTCGAAGGACCGCTGGAGATCGGCCTCTTCGCGGCCCTGGGCGTCACGGTCGCCGTGCTCGGCCTGCGCCGCGCGGTCACGTACGCGCGCGACGGCCAGCTCCTCCTCGCCGTCGCCGTCACGGGCTGCGTGGCCGTCGCGGTCTCGCCGACGACCTGGCAGCACCAGCTGCTCTGGGTGCTCCTCGCCGTCGTCGGCAGCGTCGGCAAGCGCGTCTCCGACCGCTACATGTGGCCGGTCCTCGTCATCCTCGCGCTGACGCTGCCGTCGAAGATGCTGCTGCCGAACATGCCGGTCGTCGAGCCGATCCGGGACAACGTGGTGCTGCTCGCGGCGCTCGCCGCCGCCTGCGTCGTCCCCTTCCTCTCCCGCACGTCGCCGCTGTACCGGACGCCGATCCCCACGGACTACGCCGCACCCGTCCCCGCCCGCTGGACCTGGGTCCCGCTCCTGCCGCTCTGGCGTCGCGTCCTGTCCCGCCCGAACCTGATCCTCGAGTTCCTCCTGATCCGCGTCGGCTACTCCGCGTACCAGCAGGTGCGGCTCGCGGCGACCGGCGGCACGATCTCCGGCGGCCGGGTCACCGCGGAGTCCCACGGCCACCAGGTGCACTCGATCGAGAAGTTCCTGCACATCGACATCGAGCACTGGGTCAACCACGGCGTCGTCGACCACGCGCCCTGGCTGAAGGACTTCTTCAACTTCTATTACACGTCCTTCCACTTCGTGGTCCCGCTGAGCCTGCTCGCCCTTCTGTACGTCCGGCGCCCCGCGGAGTACCGCTGGGCGCGCTCGGCCCTCGGCTTCGCGACACTCCTCGCCCTCATCGGCTTCTGGGCGTACCCCCTTGCTCCGCCGCGCCTGATGCCGGACCTCGGCTTCATCGACACGGTCCACGGTGCCCAGGACTTCTCCAAGCCCAACTACGGCACGCTGACCGAGCTCACGAACCAGTACGCGGCGATGCCCTCGCTGCACTTCGGCTGGTCCCTGTGGTGCGGCATCGTCATCGTGGTCCTCGCCCGCCGCCGGTGGGTCAAGGCCCTCGGCCTCGTCCACCCCCTGTGCACGGTCTCCGCGATCGTCGCGACCGGGAACCACTGGGTGCTCGACGCGGTGGGCGGCGCGACCGTCGTCGGGCTCGGGTTCTTCCTCACGTACGCGCTTCAGGGCCCGCGGGTGAAGACGGTCACGGCTGCCGCGTCCGAGATCGGCGGAGTTCCGGCCCGTCGTCGTGGGTCGTCACGTCCGGGGGCGGGACCGCCGTCGCCGCGGGAGGCGTGACGCTGACGCCGCCGGGATCGAGCTGCGACGCGGTCGCCGTGCAGGGGACGTTCACGGACGCGGGCGGTCGCCTTCCTGGGGGCGCCGGACCCCGCAGGATGGATACCGATCTCGGTTCAACTGTCGTTCAGAATCGGCGGGTTCGGGTGCGCCGCCGCGTTCTCAGGGACCGTGTCCGGTGATCATGCTTCTCTGGTGCTCGACGCCATCGTGACCTGGCCGGCCGCGACCCCGCCGTGGAGGTGCAGCGCCCGCAGCGCGGCCTCCATGGCGAACCGGTGTCCCGGGTCCTCCAGGCGGTCGCCGAAGTGCGCGTCGAGATTGCGCAGCCGGTAGCGGACGGTCTGGGCGTGGACGCCGAGGACGTCGCCGACCTGGTCCGCGGTGCCGCGCGTGGTCAGCCAGGCGTGCAGGGTCTCCACGAGGCGGGCGCGACGGGTGCCCGAGGACTTGTCGAGCGGGGCGAGTTCGCGGGTCGCGATCTCATTGACCAGGGCCGGATCGGAGAGCAGCCACAAGGTCACCAAGTGGTCTGCCGTGTCGATGACTTGAGCGTCGGCAACGATGTCATCGTCGACCAGTTGAAGCAGCCTCCGGGCCCAGCGGAGCGAATCCGCGGCCTGTGCGGTCGGCACCGTGAGGCCGATCGCGAGCGGCGTGCCGAGCGTCGCGGACTCCAGCATCGCGCGCCGCTCGGGGGTGAACGGGCCGGGAATGAGGAGGTGCGGCTGCGGGACGCCCAGGTCGGTGAGGACGTCCATGTCCAGGTCCGCCTGGATGTGGTCGGGCGCCGGGGTGCGCAGAGCGATGAGGGTGACCTCGTCGGGCAACGGCCAACTGGCCTGCTCGCACAGCTCGTTGATGGTGGTGTGATTGAGCGGGGTGCCCGCCAGGATGAGGTGGAGCAAGCGTCTTCGGAGCGTTTCGAGAGCGGAACCCGATCTCGCCTGGACCTCCTGGTACCCCTCGCGTGAGAGCGCTCCCAGTTCGTCGATGTACGCGAAGAGCGCGTCGGCGAAGGTGAGGAGGAGGGTGGGGGAGAGGTCGTAGCGGCGGCCGATCGTCTTCGCGCGGCGCAGGGCCACGCGGGCGCCGAGACGATAGGCGCCCTGGAGCGTTTCGAGGTCGCGTCCCTCGTAGGCCTCAACTCTGCCGAATTTGCGGAGGAGTTCGTCGCGTACGGCGGACGAGGCGTCCGGGTCGGCGACGCGGTCGACGAACGCGGACAGGGCGTGTTCGACGCCGTGCCGGATCGCCGCGGCGTTCGGGCCGTTGAGGAGGTGCGCGTACTCGGGGTACGCGCGCGTCACCTCGACCCGTATCTCCTTGATGAGCCCGGGGAGTTCGGGCCGCATGATGGCGGCGAACTCCGGGGGGAGCGGGCCCAGCGGTTCGTTCACGTCTGGGGGTTGCACGCGCGGGGGCATGTACGGTCCTCGCTGTCCGGGCGCCCGGTGGGGGGAACGGGGTCCGCGAGGGCCGTGGGTGTGGCCCATGTGGCCCTTGCGGAACCGTCAGGTGCGTACCTTTGGGAACTCCTGTGAAAGTAGAGCAAGTTGAATGTGGTGTACACCACTTCGGGGCGGTTGGCTTGAAGTGGACGCGGTGCCTCAGGGGGTGGTGGTCCTCGAGATCGGGGGGAGCGGCGGGATGACGGGCGGGCAGCCCTGCGCACCGGCACTCTTGGGGGCGCACACCGTGGCCTGGTTCATCGTGACGAGGTTGCCGGGTCCGCTGATGGAGGCGGTGAAGAGCGCGTTGACGTTCTCGCCGCTCGCGCCGACGCAGCCGGAGAACGCGGGAATGTCCACGAGGCCGGACAGGATGCCGCCGTGCAGGACGTCCTTGTAGCCTCCGCCCTTGCTGAAGTCTCCGCGCAGGGTCGCGCGGTAGGGCTGTGAGGTGCGGCAGTCGGGCCCGACGTCCAGCGGGGTGCCGTTCACCTTCACGTCGTGGATGCGCAGGGACTGGAAGAAGGTCGCCACCGCGAACGGCTTGCCGTTCGGGATGTCGCCGATGGTTCCGGTGGAGATGGTGAGCTTCCCCGTCTCGAAGGTGACCTTCGCGGTGACGGGGGCGAACCCGAAGCCGAGGAAGGTGGATTCGGCGTCGGGCAGGTCGACCTCGGCGAGTGAGTCCAGGCGAGTGTAGAACGGTCCGGACTGCTTGAAGGTCGTCTGCACGTTGGCGTTGACGTTCATCAGGGCGGGCGTCCTGGCCGGGTCGTTGATGACCATGGACCCGTCGAGTTTGCGGACGGTCCCGTATCCCACCGCGTACGCGCACACGGGCTGGCCGGGAAGTTTGACGGGAGGCCGCAGAACCGTGCCTGGCAGCGGGGGTGGCACCTGACTCAGGTCCAGGTCACCCTCGGGCCTGTCGGGCGGGCAGGTCTCGGCGCCGGTGGGTGTCGTCGGCTGCGGGGCGACGTCGATTCCGTCGGCCCCGCGTCGGTCGCCGGTCGTACCCCGGGATGTGCCGGTGGACGGCGCGCCGGACGGATGGTCATCGCCGGGGACGAGTACCCGGGCCAGCAGCGCCTCGTCACCCTGGGAGGGCGTGCACGAGACCGTGACCGGATCGCCGCTCGCCGCAGGCGTGATCCTGAGGGTCAGTTCGCCGGCGACGAGCTCGACGTCGCCGGGAGAGCCCACGGTGATCGTGGCCACGTCGCCCATGTGCGCGAGCCGCATCTGCGCACCCTCGGCGGGGACGGTGCCCGTACCGTCGAGACCGGACCAGGTGGCATCCGCCGACGCCTTGTTCTGGCGGACGTGGACGCCGAGCGTCGCTTCGCTGGAGACGTCCGTCGTGCCCGTGGGCAGTACGGCCGCGAGGTCCGCGCGCGGCAGGTCCGCCGCCACCTGCACCGGGCCCGGCCGGATCGGCTTGCCCACGACGGCCGTTGTGGGCAGCTGCGTGGCCACCTTCACGGACGCGTGCACCGTCGAGCGGGCCGTCGTGGCGGGGGCGCCCGTGGCAGGCTCGTCGGCCTGGCCCGACGCGGGCAGCGCACAGTCGTAGTCGAGCACCGCGGCGGAGGGTGGTGCCTCGTCCGCCCGGGAGCCCGCGCCGGACAGCAGGCCCGCGACGAGCGCGGCCGACGCGACCGAGACCAGCCGGGCCGGACGTCGGAGCCCGGTGCGCTTGTCTTCCGTTCTCATCTGGTCCCTTCTCACTGCCGACGGTGTACGAGAGGTCATGCGGCCCGGAAACGCGACCGGGCCCGCCACCGAGAGGTGCTCTCGGCGGCGGGCGCAGACGCGTCCGGTCACGTGCTCATGACGTCACGGGTCACGTGCTCACGAGTCACGTGCTCACGGAGACGTGATCGTGTGCGCACCGTCCAGCACGTAGTCGCCGTTGAAGTCGGCGTGGTCACCGGGGCTGATCAGGCCGAGGCAGTTGGCGTCGTTCTCCGCGGCCAGCGAACCGCCGCCCGTCACGTGCAGGGTGTGGTTGCTGTTCTGGTACCAGCCCGTCACGCTGCCGGAGAACGTGGCGACGCAGGAGAAGCCGGAGATCGTGGCGCGGATGCCGGTGATCGTGCCGTCGGCGCGGTCCGTGCTGCTCATCCCCGACACGTTGACCTTCCACGGGAAGGAGGCCGGGTCGGTGGTGACGTCGAAGTCGATGCCGGCCAGGTTGCAGCCCGCGAAGGACAGCGCGTTGATGTTGCCGATCCCGTCTCCGGCGAGGCCCGAGCCGGACTTCAGCGAGCCGGAGGCGGACGACGACGCGCACTGGAGTTCCGCGGCGGGCACCGTCAGCGTCGTGGTCCCGGCCGCGGCGTTGAAGGAGCCGCCCGGGCTGACGGTGAAGGTGGCAAGGGCGGTGGCCGACGCCTGCGTGACGGACAGGCCGAGTGCCGCGCCCAGGGCTGCGGCGGCGAGTGCGGTGTTGCGAGCAATTCTGCGCACGAGAAATCCCTCCAGGGATGGTGGCGTACGAGATGGAATGCGCCGCCCGGCAGGGGCAGGGCGGGGCCTACGGCTCAACTCCATGCGGACATCGCGCATCTTGGGGGAACAGCGGCTGTCCGTCGCCTTCGATAAGGGACGTTACGAGCAAGTAACCGGGGCGTGCAATGGAGTCGCGGCAGATTCCTTCCTGGTGGGAGAACTCGCCGGTTTTCTTGTCGGCGGGTGCACAAAGCGGTGGCCGGTTCTTGTCGGCGGGTGAGGACTTTGAGGCCTGCACCGTGAATTGCTCATTCGCTGAGCAAGTCGCCCCGTGTTCCACTCACTCCGCGATAAACGCGCGAGTAGTGGAATTCCTGTCAACGAGCCCATTGCCGCCGGAGGTTTCCCGCCAGTAACGTCCCGGAAGCCTCATACCTCCTCGTGCACCCCCGACCTCTGCGACCTCCGCGAAGGGAATTCCGCCATGCCCAAGCTCAGAAACGCCTCGGTCCTCGTCGCCGTGACGGCCCTCGCCACGCTGGCGTCCGTCGCCCCGTCCTCGGCCGCCACCGAACTCAACGGTGCCTGGGCGCCGTTCGCCCGCTGCCCCGTCGACAACGCGGCGATGCTCGCCGCCGACGGGAAGGTCAACACCGCGATCTGCATCTCCTCCAGCTCGGCGAGCGGCTCGATCAAGCTGGGCAACACCACGGTGCCGACCGGGCGCACCGATCTCCAGGCCGGTGTCGTCACGCACAACGACGGCACCTCGACGGTCGTCTCGCCCGCGGGCGGTGCGCTCATCGCCGACCCGGCCCAACTGCCAGGCGGACTCCTCGGGTTGATGTGCCCGGACGACGACATCCCCGTCATCAGCGACCTCTGCGCGAAGATCACGAACGCCGACCTCAACCGGGTCGACGCCACCGTCGAGTCGGTCAACACCCCGACCGACTTCCAGCTCCTCGCGGGCATCATGCAGGGCAAGCCGATCATCGCGCTCCCGGTCCGCATCAAGCTGGAGAACCCGCTCCTGGGCAGCAAGTGCTACATCGGCTCGGCCAAGGACCCGATCGTGCTGCGGCCGCAGAACACGTCGGCACCGGCGGTGAAGACGACGCGGTTCGACGCGAACGGGACGGCCAACACGGCCGGTGTCATGAGCCAGTTGAGCGCCATCGGGGCCACGCAGGGCGACGCGACGTACACCGCGCCGGGGGCGAACGGCTGCGGGCTGCTCGGTGCTCTGGACTGGGCCGTCAACCTCAAGACCGGGCTGCCGGCCGGGTCAGGGACGAACAACGTCGTGCTCAACAACACGTCCACGTATGTCGCCGCCTTCGCCAACCCGTCGTCGGTCGTGCCCAATGAGGGGGCCCTGCTGTCGCAGAACTGGCATGCGGGAGTGAAGTGACCGGGAGGCGGACCCGGGACCGGGTGAGCACCCCCCTCCCCGTAGCCCCCTTCATCACCCAAGAACAAAACACCCGGTCGAATTGGTACTCCACTGCCAAAAGTCGACAGGCCGGTCGAGGGTCGCCCGAAATTTGGTGAACTGGTATTGCCGGGCCAGGTTACTCGGTCGTAACGTCAAAACCACGGCCGCTCGTCTCCACGTCGACACCCCCTGTCGACCTGGAGTTCCAACGGGGAAAGCATGGCCCGATCCCTCCTTCCGGGTCGGTTCCCCGAGGGCGGGGCCCCGCGAATCCGTCCCCCCGGAGACGCGGTGCCCCGCCCGGTTTCCCCCACGCGATTGCTCACTCGGCGACAAAGAATTCCCGCCGGTTTGTCATCCGGTGACAAAGGCCGGACGAGCAGGCGGAATTAGCTGCCGCACCGCTTGTCTCAGCGGTTACAAACCACTTAACGTGCGCGTCCGGCGCACATGAAGACACGAGCGCTTGCTGGAGGTGACATGGGAATCGAAGTAAAGGTCGAGGGCCTCACCAAGTCCTTTGGCAAGCAGCAGATCTGGCAGGACGTCAGTCTCACCCTGCCCGCCGGCGAGGTGAGCGTCATGCTCGGACCGTCCGGTACCGGCAAGACCGTCTTCCTCAAGTCGTTGATCGGGCTGCTCAAGCCCGAGCGGGGCCGCGTCCTCGTCAACGGCGTCGACATGGCGCGCAGCCCCGAGCGGGACATCATGGAGGCCAGGAAGCTGTTCGGCCTGATGTTCCAGGACGGCGCCCTGTTCGGCTCGATGAACCTCTTCGACAACATCGCCTTCCCGCTGCGCGAGCACACGAAGAAGAAGGAGTCGGCGATCCGCCGCATCGTCATGGAGCGGATCGAGGTCGTCGGACTCCTCGGCGCCGAGGGCAAGTTGCCCGGCGAGATCAGCGGCGGCATGCGCAAGCGGGCCGGGCTCGCCCGTGCCCTCGTCCTCGATCCGCAGATCATCCTCTGCGACGAACCCGACTCCGGGCTCGACCCGGTACGGACCGCCTTCATCTCGCAGCTGCTCATCGACCTGAACACCCAGATCGACGCGACGATGCTCATCGTCACCCACAACCTCGACATCGCGGCGACCGTCCCCGACAACATGGGGATGCTGTTCCGGCGGAACCTCGTGACCTTCGGGCCGCGGGAGGTTCTGCTGACCAGCCAGGAGCCCGTGGTCGCGCAGTTCCTCACCGCCAGCAAGGCCGGGCCGATCGGCATGTCCGAAGAGAAGGACGCGGCGACGCTGGCCGCTGAGGCCCAGCAGAACGGCGGGGTGAAGGTCGCCCCCCGCGAGATCGTGCCGCAGCTCGAGCCCTCGCCGGGGCTCGGTGAGCGCAAGGCCGTTGCCCGGCGGCGGGCGCGGGTGCTGAGCATGCTGGATACGTTGCCCGGTTCGGCGCGGGATGCGATCCGGGCCACGTATGCGCTGGAGCCGACCGCGGTGTTGCCGCGGGCCGGGGGTGCGGGGTGAGCCTGCTTGGAGCTCGGCATGCTCGGGCCAAGTCGAAGGTGCCCGGCGGCGAGGCCGGATCGGCCGGAGGGGCGGGGATACTGCTGGCGCCGCTCCGGCAGACCGGCAAGCTGTTCGCTCTCGCCCTGGAAGTGATGCGGGCCGTCTTCCGGCGTCCCTTCCAGTTCCGGGAGTTCGTCGAGCAGTTCTGGTTCATCGCGAGCGTCACCATCCTGCCGGCGGCCCTCGTCTCGATCCCGTTCGGCGCCGTCATCGCCCTCCAAGTCGGCTCGCTCACCCAGCAGTTGGGGGCCCAGTCCTTCACCGGCGGTGCCAGCGTCCTGGCCGTCATCCAGCAGGCGAGCCCCCTCATCGTCGCCCTGCTCATCGCGGGCGCCGGCGGCTCCGCCATCTGTGCCGACCTCGGGTCGCGGAAGATCAGGGAAGAGCTCGACGCGATGACGGTCATGGGCGTCTCGCCCGTGCAGCGGCTCGTCGTGCCCCGCGTGCTCGCCACCATGTCCGTCGCCCTGCTCCTGAACGGCATGGTCTCCGTCGTCGGCACCCTCGGCGGCTACTTCTTCAACGTCGTCCTCCAACACGGCACCCCGGGCGCGTACTTGCAGAGCTTCTCCGCCCTAGCCCAACTCCCCGACCTCTACATCAGCGAGCTGAAGGCCCTGATCTTCGGGTTCATCGCCGGGATCGTCGCCGCGTACCGCGGACTGAATCCTCGCGGCGGCCCGAAGGGCGTCGGCGACGCCGTGAACCAGTCCGTCGTCATCACCTTCATCCTGCTCTTCTTCGTGAACATGGTGATGACCGGCATCTACCTCCAGATCGTTCCGCCGAAGGGAGGCTGAGCCCGTCATGACCTCCCCCCTCGTCTGGCTCGACCGCAGCGGTGACCAACTGCTCTTCTACATACGGGCGTTGGTGTGGATCCCGCGGACCCTCGTCCGGTACACGAAGGAAGTGCAGCGGCTGCTCGCCGAGGTCGCCTTCGGGTCCGGCGGGCTCGGCGTCATCGGCGGCACCATCGGCGTGATGATCGCCATGACGGCCGCCACCGGCACCGTCGTCGGACTGCAGGGATACGCGGCCCTCGACCAGATCGGCACCGCCGCCTTCACCGGGTTCGTCTCCGCGTACTTCAACACCCGTGAAATCGCCCCGCTCGTCGCCGGGTTGGCGCTCTCCGCCACCGTCGGCGCGGGATTCACCGCCCAGCTCGGTGCCATGCGGATCAATGAAGAAGTCGACGCCCTGGAGGGGATGGGCGTGCGGTCCATGCCCTACCTCGTCACCACCCGCATCATCGCCGGCGTCGTCGCCATCATCCCGCTCTACGCGATCGGGTTGCTCTCCTCGTACCTCGCCTCGCGCCTGGTCACCGTCGTCTTCAACGGGCAGTCGCAAGGCACGTACGACCACTACTTCAACCTCTTCCTGTCCCCGACGGACGTCCTGCTGTCGGTGCTCAAAGTGTTGATCTTCAGCGTCATGGTCATCGTCGCCCACTGCTATTACGGGTTCCGGGCCAGTGGCGGACCTGCCGGGGTCGGCGTCGCCGTGGGGCGTTCCGTGCGCAACGCCATCGTGCTCATCTCCGTCACCGACTTCTTCCTGTCGCTGGCCCTGTGGGGCGCCACCACGACCGTGAAGGTGGCGGGGTGACCCATGGAGACCATCCGCCGCCGACTCGCCGGAGTCGTCTTCCTCGTCGTGCCCGCCCTGCTCATCTGGCTCGCCGTCGCCGTCTACAACAAGGACTTCGTCTCGTCCGACGACGTCGTGGTCGAGACCGGCAGCGTCGGCAATGAAATGCACCTCGGCGCCGAAGTGAAGCTGAGGGGCGTGGTGTTGGGCGAGGTCCGGTCGATCGACGCCACCCCCACCGGCGCCCGCCTCACCCTCGCCCTCAAGCCCGGCGCCCTCGACGACATCCCGGACGACGTGCGGGCACAGATGCTGCCGACGACACTGTTCGGCGAGCGGTACGTCGCCCTCGTACCGCCCAGCGATCCCAGTACGCGGATGCTCAGCGCCGGGGCGACCATCCCGCAGGACCGGTCCGCCAACGCCATCGAGCTGCAGCAGGTCCTCGACGACGTACTGCCCATGCTGACCGCCGTACAGCCGCAGAAGCTGTCGTCGACCCTGTCCGCCGTGTCGCAGGCACTGGAGGGCAGAGGCGGGCAACTCGGTGACACGCTCACCCAACTCGACGCCCACCTGCGGAAGTTCAACCCGAACCTGCCGACCCTGAACGAAGACCTGAAGCAGCTCGTCAAGGTCTCCACCGTGTACGCCGATGCCGCGCCCGGCATCATCGACGCGCTCAAGGACTTCACCACCACCAGCGGCACGATCGCCGAGAAGGAGAGCGACCTCGCCGGCGCCTACGGCGGCACCACGCAGGCCGCCGAGGACCTCGACGCGTTCCTGCGCGCCAACCAGGACAACATCATCCGGCTCTCCGCGACCTCCCGGCCGACGCTCGAACTGCTCGCCACGTACGCGTCGTCCTTCCCGTGCACCCTGCGCACCCTCGCCGACTTCGTGCCGCGCATGGACAAGGTGCTGGGCAAGGGCACCGATCAGCCGGGGCTGCACGTCGACGTCAACACCTTGCCGTCCAGGGGGAGTTACGTCGCCGGGCGCGACACCCCCTCGTACGGCGCGAGCGGCGGGCCGCACTGCTACCCCGTGCCCTACCTCGGCTCGGCGAGCGGGACCGCTCCCGCCGCCGTCACCGCCACCGCCTCCGCCGAGCAGGAACTCGGGCCCGCCAACTCGCCGCAGGAGAACGACCTGGTGAACGAGCTCATCGCGCCCGCCGCGAAGGCCTCGCCCGACGAGCTGCCCGACTGGTCGAGCCTGCTCGTCGGGCCCGTGTACCGGGGGAGCGAGGTGAAGCTCAAGTGACCAGCGCAGAGCCCGAGTTCAAGCACATACGGCGGCGGTCCCTCGCCGGACCGCTCGTCAAGTCCCTGATCTTCGTCCTCGTCACCGCCCTCGCCACCACCGTGCTCGGCCTTTCCATCGCCAACACCGGGGTGGGGACCGACACGACCACCTACAAGGCTCTGTTCACCGACGTCACCGGGCTCATCGACGGCGACGGCGTACGGATCTCCGGCGTGAAGGTCGGCGAGGTGACGGACGTGCGCGTCGTCGACCGGCGCACCGCCCAGGTCACCTTCACCGTCGAGCGCGACCGGCACCTGCCGCGTACCACCACGGCCGCCGTGAAGTACCTCAACATGGTCGGCCAGCGGTACGTCTCCCTCGAGCGTGGCACCGGGGACGGGGCGGGGGATCTCGTCCCCGGTGCCACCATCCCGCTCACCAGGACCACGCCCGCCCTCGACCTGACCCTCCTGTTCAACGGCTTCAAACCGCTCTTCGAAGGCCTGTCGCCCAACGACGTCAACGATCTCGCGGGATCGATCGTGAAAGTGCTCCAGGGCGAGGGCGGGACCGTCGACTCGCTCATCCGGCACGTCGGATCGCTGTCGTCGACCGTCGCCGCCAAGGACAAGGTGATCGGCGAGGTCGTCGGGAACCTGACGGACGTCCTGACCACCATCAATGACCGCGAGGCACAGTTCGACGATCTCGTGACCACCCTGAAGGAACTCGTCTCCGGGTTCAACGACGACCGCAAGCCGCTCGGCGACGCCGTCCAGGCGATGGGCGACCTGACCACCGTCACCGCCGGATTCCTCCAGGACGCACGCAAGCCGCTCAAGGACGACATCCACCAACTGGGCCGTCTCTCCACGTCACTTGGCAACGGCATCCCGCAGATCGAGAGCTTCCTCGACAAGACGCCCGCCAAGCTGACCGCCCTGTCGCGCCTTTCGTCGTACGGGTCCTGGTTCAACCTCTACCTCTGCGAGGCGAAGGTCGGCGGGGTCTCCATGTCCGACGGGTCGAAGCCGCCGACCGGCATCGCCGTCACCGAAGCGAGGTGCCAGTGAAGCGGCCCGTGCTCAAACCCGTCCAGGAGCGCAACCCCGTCGCCGTCGCCGTGGTCGGCCTCGTCGTCCTCGCCCTCCTCGCGCTCGCCGCGTTCCACGCGAGCAGCCTGCCGCTGGTCGGCGGCGGCACCAAGTACAGCGCCGACTTCAGCGAGGCCGCCGGACTCGGCTCGGGGGACGAGGTGCGCATCGCCGGCGTGAAGGTCGGCGAGGTCACCGGGGTCTCCCTCGACGGCAACAAGGTCAAGGTGACCTTCGAGATCAAGGACAAGGGGACCTGGATCGGCGACAGGACGACCGCCGCCATCGCCATCAAGACCCTGCTCGGCGAGAAGTACGTCGCCCTCGACCCGGTCGGCGGCGGCAAGCAGGACCCGGGGTCCCGGATCCCGCTGTCGCGCACCACATCCCCGTACGACGTCACGCAGGCCTTCGAGGACCTCAGCGGCACCATCGACGAGATCGACACCAAGCAGCTCGCCGCCAGCTTCGAGACCATGTCGGAGACCTTCAAGGACTCGCCGCCCGATGTGCGGGCGGCCGTGAAGGGCCTGTCCGCGCTGTCGAGGACCGTCTCGTCCCGTGACACCGAACTCGCCCAACTCCTCGCGGGCAGCAAGAAGTTGACGAAGACGCTCGAGACGAAGAAGTCGAGCTTCGAGACGCTGATCGACGACGGTGGCTCGCTGCTCGGCGAGCTCAAGAAGCGGCGTACCGCCATCAAGGCGCTGCTGAGCGGCAGTCAGGAGCTCGGGCGCCAGCTCGACGGGCTCGTCGACGACAACAACAAGGAGCTCGGCCCGACCCTCAAGGCGCTCGGCCGCGTGACGGAGGTCCTGGAGAAGAACCAGGGCAAGCTCGACAAGACCCTCGCGCTCGTCGGCCCCTACTACCGGCTCATCGGCAACACCCTCGGCAACGGCCGCTGGTTCGACAGCTATCTGTGCGGCGTCGTGCCCCGCACCTACCTGCCCGAGACGTCCCTGCCGAAGACCTCCTGCATGCCGCCGAAGAACGGGAAGTACGACGTGGACGCGAAGGGGAGTGGCCAGTGATGCGTACGCGTCGGAAGCTGCTCGTGGGCGGGCTCGTGCTCGCCGTGCTGATCGCCGCGGGCATCGTGGGCGTACGCGCCACGGGCTCGGGCGGCACCCGCATCACCGCCTATTTCGACCGGGCCGTCGGCATCTACGCCGGGTCCGACCTGCGGATCCTCGGGGTGCGCGTCGGCAAGGTGGGGTCCGTGACGCCCAAAGGCACCCAGGTCGAGGTCGTGCTCGACGTCGACGACGGCGTGAAGGTGCCGGCCGGAGCGCGGGCCGTGGCCGTCGCCCCCAGCGTCGTCGCCGACCGCTACGTCCAGCTCACGCCCGCCTACACCTCCGGCTCCTACCTGCACGACGGGGCGAAGCTGCCCGCGTCGCGGAACAGGACGCCCGTCGAGGTCGACCAGCTCTACGACAGCATCACCGAGCTCAGCAAGGCGCTCGGCCCCGGCGGCGCCAACGCCGAGGGCGCGCTGTCCGGGCTGCTCGACACCGGCGCCAAGAACCTCAAGGGCAACGGGTCCGCGATGGGCGACAGCATCGAACAGTTCGGCAAGGCCGCGAAGACCCTCAACGGCAGCAGCGACGACCTGTTCACCACGCTGTCCCAACTCCAGACCTTCACCACGATGCTGAAGGAGAAGGACGGCGGCGTGCGCACCGCACAGGAGAACCTCGACTCGGTGACCAGCTACTTCGCCGACAACAAGGACGACCTGGCCGGTGCGCTGAAGGAGCTCGGCACCGCACTCGGACAGGTCAAGACGTTCATCCAGGACAACCGGGGCGAGCTGAAGAAGAACGTCGACCGGCTCGTGCCCCTCACCCAGACCCTCGTCGACCAACGGGCGTCCCTGGCCGAGATGTTGGACGTCGCGCCGCTCGCCGCCGACAACGTCCTGGGCGCGTACGACCCGAAGACGCGGACCCTCGACGGGCGCGCCGACCTCAACGAGCTGAGCATGGGCGGGCCGCTGCTGCCGCTGCCCGCGGTCGGGGGCGACCAGTGAGCGGGGCGCGCCGCCGCCGGGCGGCCGCCGGAGCCGGAATCGGATGCGGCCTGCCGGTCGTCATCGCCTTCTGCCTGACCCTCGGGGTGTTCCACCTCCCCACGCCGTCCTTCGGCGGCATCGAGGACCTGCCGCTGCCCGGCGGCGCCGACCTCGGCGCCCACCCGTACACGGTGACCGCCGACATGCAGGACGTGCTCAGCCTCGTACCGCAGTCCGCGGTCAAGGTGAACGACGTGGCCGTCGGGCGCGTCACCGACATCAAACTCTCGGACGGGAAAGGGAGTTGGGCCGCACGCGTCACCATGAAGATCAACGGGGACGTGCAGCTGCCCGCCGACACCGGGGCCCGCCTCGAACAGTCCAGCCTCCTCGGCGAGAAGTACGTCCAGCTCGTCGCCCCCAAGGACGGCAAGGGCTCGCTCCGCGCAGGCGCCACCATCCCGCTGGCCCGCACCGGCCGCAACACCGAGGTCGAGGAAGTCTTCGGCGCGCTGTCGCTGCTGCTCAACGGCGGCGGCGTCAACCAGCTCAAGACCATCACCAAAGAACTCAACTCGGCCATCGGCGGCCGCGAGACCGAGGTCCGCTCCACGCTGCACCGCGTCAACACCCTCGTCACCGACCTCGACGACCACCGCGGCGACATCACCGCCGCCCTCGACGGCGTCAACCGTCTCTCCGCCACGCTCGCGCACCGCAAGGAGGACGTCGGGACCGTGCTCACCGATCTCTCGCCCGGCCTCAAGACCCTGGAGAAACAACGAGGTTCGCTGATGACGATGCTGCGCTCCCTCGACCGGCTCAAGGGCGTCGCCGTCGAGACCATCGACCGCGGCAAGGAGGACATGGTCGCCGACCTCAAGGCCATCGCCCCCACGCTCAAGGCGCTCGCCGACTCCGGCAAGGACCTGCCGGACTCGCTGCAGGTGCTGCTCACGTACCCGTTCACGGACGAAGTGATGAGGGGCGTCAAGGGCGACTACCTCAACGCCTACCTCGACATCACCGCCGTACCCGGGACGACGCTGATCCCGCCGCTGACCGAGGCCACGGCATCTCCCTCCCCGTCCCCGTCGGCGACCGCGCAGGGCAAGAAGCCGGCGCAGTCGTCACCACTGCCGCTGCCGTCCAGCGGAGGTGGTTCCCGGTGATCACGCTCGCCGTCCGGCTGAAGAACCTCGCGTTCCTCGTCATCGCCGTCCTCGTGCTCGGCTTCCTCGGCATCCGGTACGCCGACCTCGGCCGGTACGTCGGGGCCGAGGACTACTACACGGTCAAGGTCGAACTCCCGCGCACCGGCGGCCTGTTCACCCACTCCGACGTCACCTACCGGGGCGTGTCCGTGGGCCGGGTCGGGGCGATCGGGCTCACCTCCGACGGGGTCGTGGCCGACCTGCGCATCAAGAAGTCCGCGCCGCGCATCCCCGACGACGCCAAGGCCGTCGTGGCGAGCCTGTCCGCGGTCGGCGAGCAGTACATCGACCTGCGGCCCGACCGCGACGAGGGCCCCTACCTCGCGGACGGCGCCAGCATCGCTCAGTCGGCGACCACCGTGCCGAGGCCCGTCACGGACGTCCTGGCGAGCGTCGACGACCTGACGACGTCCGTGCCGCTGGACTCGCTGCGCACGGTGGTCGACGAGTTCGGCAAGGCCTTCGAGGGCCGGGGCGAGGACCTCCAGGTCCTGATGGACAACGGCTCCGACTTCGTCCAGGCCGCGGACCGGGCGCTGCCGCGGACCACGAAGCTCATGGCCGACGGCGAGATCGTGCTGCGCACGCAGGCCGAGGAAGGACAGGCCATCAAGGACTTCGCGTCCGGCGCGAAGGACCTGGCGGCCACGCTGAAGAACTCCGACGCGGACCTGCGCAAGCTGATCATGGCGGCGCCCGAGGCGGCGACCCAACTCAGCGGAGTCCTGCGGGACATGAACCCGGAACTGGGTGTCGTCCTGGCCAATCTCCTCACCACGTCACAGGTCGCGGTGACCCGGCAGCGCGGCACCGAGGAACTCCTGGTCAAGCTGCCGCAGGCGGTCGCCGCCGGGGCCACGGCCATCGACGGCGGAAAGGTCAACTTCGGCATGGCGGTCACCTTCTTCAAGCCGCTTCCCTGCACGGCCGGTTACGGCGGTACGACGTATCGCCTCGGCACGGACCTCAGCGAGGCGCCCGCGCTCAACACGGGGGCGCGCTGTACGGCGCCGTCGTCGAGCGGGGTCGGCGTACGGGGTTCGGCGCACGCGCCGAGCGGGGGCGGAGTGCCGAAGCCGGCGCGACCCGGGGCGCTGTCGTTGCCGTCGGTCGCGGAGTCGGGGGCGGCGGCCACGTCGTCCGACATGGCGGACCTGCTGGGTCTTGGAGCGGGGTCGTGAGGCAGCGGGTCATGAGGCAGCGGGTATGGCTGGGCGCGGCCCTGACGGTGTCGCTCGGGCTGTGCGGAACGGGGGCCTGGTCGTACGCGCAGGCCCGCGGTGACGACGACCTGTCCTACAGCCGGGCGCGCGACGCGGCCCTGTCCGACGGGCGGGCGGCCGTGGCCGCGCTGTCGACGCTGGACGCGTCGACGACGGCCCGGGCGAAGGCGGGCGTGACGACGTGGAAGTCGGTCACGTCGGGCCCGCTCCACACCCAACTGGCCCGGCTCTCCCCGGCCGCCGGGTCCTCCTCGCGCGGCACCGTCACGGACGCGGCGGTCACCGCCCTCGACGACCGGGCAGGCACGGCGAAACTCATCGCGACACTCCGGGTGGAGACGACCCCGAAGGGCTCGAAAACCCCGTCCACGGACCGCAAACGCCTCGAGGCAGTCCTGACGCGCACCCCGGACGGCACATGGAAGGTCAAGGCACTGAACGCGGTCCCGGTGGCCGAGGTCGCGGGATGACTCGGGAGGGGGTCGGTCCGGTGGTGCGAGTGGATATGGACAGGGGTACGGAGGCGGTCCCCGCGGAGACGGACACGGATACGGAGTCGGTCCCCGCGGAGACGGGCACGGACACGGAGTCGCTCCCCACGGAGACGGAGGCCCCGGCGGGCCGCCGCTGGTGGCACCGACCGAGAAGAGATCCGGCGACGAAAGCCGAGGCGGGATCGCGGCCGGGCGATGGGGCTGGGCCGGGCCTGGAGTCCGGTGGCGGCGCCGAGCCGAAGGGGCGGGCCGAGTCCGGGGCCGGGATCGAGGGCGCCGCGGCGGAGTTGGGAGCCGGGTCGGGCGCGGACGCCGAGACCGATTCGGGCGCGGGATCCGAAGCCGGGGCGGGAGCTGGGGGCGGCAGTAAGTCGCTCTCCCGGAGGGTGGTTGTCGGTGGGGGTGTCGTGGGCCTCGTGCTCGCCCTCTCCGGAGGCGTACTCCTCTACCAGGCCCATGAGTTGCGGGACACTCCCGCCGCCGCGAACCACGCCCTCACCGACGTCGAGGCGACCACCCGGGTCAACGGTGACGTGAGCAGCGCCCTCGCCAAGGTGTTCTCGTACACCCCGGGCGGCACCGACGCCACCGCGCGGTCCGCGGAGGCCGTGTTGTCCGGGCGGGCCGCCGAGCAGTACAAGCAGCTCTTCGCACAGGTCAAGGACAACGTGCGCAAGCAGCATCTGACCCTGACCACCCAGTCCGTGCGCGTCGGCACCGTCAGCCTCCGCGGCACCACCGCCCACCTGCTCGTCTTCCTCGACCAGACCGCACGGCGCGGCGACAAGAAGCCCGCCACGTCCGCCGCCCAGCTGTCCGTCACCGCCCGACTCCGCGACGACGTATGGCAGATCGTCGACATCAAAGCCCGGTGAACCCCATGAAAGAGACCAGATCGGCGGGACCGATGAGTTCGAAAGAGGCGCGCATGGCCAAGTTCACGCAGCCACTGATCGTCGCCGCCCTCGCCCTCACGCTCCTCGCCGGGGGCGTAGCCGCCTGGGCCGGCCGGTCCTGGTACGGGGCGGCCCACGACGACACCGCAAGCTACGCCACCGCCCGCGACGACGCCCTCGAGGCCGGCGAGCAGGCCGTGCAGAACCTCAACACCCTGGACCACCGCAAGCTCGGCCCCGGGCTCGACCTCTGGGAGTCCTCCACCACCGGCGATCTGCACTCCCAACTGGTCAAGGGCCGCGCCGAGTTCACCAAGCAGGTGGAGAGCGCCAGGACCGTCAGTACGGCCAAGGTGCTGTCCGGCGCCGTCACCGAACTCGACGAACGCGCGGGCCGCGCCCGCGTCATGGTCGCCCTGCGCGTCACCGTGACCGCCACCGGCCAGAAGGCCACCGACAAGGACAGCCGCATGCTCGGCGAACTCACCAGGACCGACGGCCACTGGAAACTCAGCGCCCTCGCCCAGGCACCGGTCGGCGACACCGCCACCACCGACTGACCGGCCCGACCGAAGAGGAGCCCGCGCCATGCCGTCCACCACCCGCCACACCCTCAACCGCCAACGCCGCCTGACCCAGACGCTGCCCAAGCCCAAGGCCCCCGAGCCCAAGACCCCCGAGCCCAAGGCGTCCGCGACCAAGGCGCCCGACGCGGGGCAAGCGAAGCAGGCGGCCCGCACCACGAGGCCCCGCCCCGGCAAGCACCCAGCCCACCCCAAGACCCTGGCCGCCCTCTGCCTCCTCACCCTCCTCCTCGGCTCCTTCGCCGGCTGGGCCCACGCCGAGAAGCGCGGCCTCA
This sequence comes from Streptomyces sp. NPDC050085, assembly GCF_044460595.1. Lineage (NCBI taxonomy): Bacteria > Bacillati > Actinomycetota > Actinomycetes > Kitasatosporales > Streptomycetaceae > Streptomyces > Streptomyces sp. NPDC050085. The sequence goes on from NZ_JBITJZ010000005.1 coordinate 162,347, forward strand.
CCAACGACACCGCCACCCGCAACACCGCCCTCACCGACCCGGCCCGCACCAGCGAGGTCAAGGGCGCCGCGGGCAAGGCCGTGAACGCCCTGTTCTCGTACGACTACGCCAACCCGAGCACCGAGGAGAAGGCCGCCGCCACCTATCTCACCGGCAAGGCCGTCGCCCAGCACCGCACCCTCCTCGCCCCCGTCCTCGCCCGGGCGAAGACGCAGAAGACCGTGGTCACCACGACGGTCACGGACAGCGCCGTGGAGCGGATCGACGGCGACCGCGCCCGCGTCCTCGTCTACGCCGACCAGAGCAGCACCAGCACCGCCGCGAAGCAGAAGGCCGCCGCGAACTACGCCGGAGCGATGCTCGCCGTCGACCTCGTCCACCAGGACGGCCGCTGGCTGGTCTCCGCCATCGACACCTTCACCGGCTGAGAGGACCCCATGCGAACCCCGCGCCTACCTTCCGGTCTGCACCGCGGGCTGCGCGGCACCGCCGTGGCCGTCGCCGCGACCGCGCTGCTCACCGCGTCCCAAGCCCCTGACGTCGTACGGGAGTTGACCGGGCAGAGACAGAGCGGGAGCGATCCGGTCGCGCTCGCCGAGGGCCCGCTGCCGCGCGTCGCCTCCCAGGGCGACGACTCGTACCACACCGAACTGCCGCCCCTGGAGACCCCGAAGGCCCCGAACACCTCGTTTCCCGCGCAGCAGATCCGCGCCCAGTCCGGCATCCCGGCGACCGTCCTCGCCGCCTACCGCCGCGCCGAGTCGTCCGTGGCCCGCACCGACCCGGGCTGCCGGCTGCCCTGGCAACTGCTCGCGGCGATCGGCAAGGTGGAGTCGGGCCAGGCCCGCGGCGGTGACGTCGACGCGCACGGCACCACCCGGCACCGCATCACGGGCCCCGCACTGAACGGGAAGGGCTTCGCCCTGATCCGGGACACCGAGGGCGGCGCCTGGGACGGCGACGCCGTGTACGACCGGGCCGTCGGCCCCATGCAGTTCCTGCCCGGAACCTGGCGCCGCTGGGGCGCCGACGGCAACGGCGACGGACGCGCCGACCCCAACAACATCTTCGACGCGGCCCTCGGTGCCGCCCACTACCTGTGCGCGGGCGGCCGCGACCTGGGCACCGCGGGCGGCCTGGAGCGGGCGATCCTCAGCTACAACTACTCCCGCGACTATCTCCAACTCGTCCTGCACTGGCTGGAGTTCTACCGCGAAGGCGTGCACACCGTGCCGGACGGCAAGGGCGTCGTCCCGGTCAGTCCGGGCGCCGGGTCCGACACCCCCGCCACCGAACCCGTCGGCAAGGGCGCCGACGGCAAGGGCGGCGGCATCGTCATCGGGCCCGACCCGACGCAGGGCCCGAAGCCCACCACGTCCCCGAAGCCGACCACGTCCCCGGACCCGGACCCCACGGACAGCACAGGCCCGAGCCCGGACCCGACCGACTCGGGCGACCCGGGCAGCACCCCGCCCACCGACCCGCCGACCACACCCCCGACGGACCCGCCCACCACGGACGAGCCCCCGACCGGGGAGCCGACCGACCCGGGCAGCACCTCGCCCTGCCCGAGCGACAGCGTTACGCCGACGGACTCGCCGAGCCCGACCCAGACCCCGACGGACAGTCCCTCACCCTGTGCCACACCCGGCGGCTGACGGGCCGCCCGGCGTCGGTGACGACGACTGCTCCCAGTGCGAGCCGACCCGGTAGACACCGGGCGCGGGAGCGGTCAGCTCGGTGAACTCGCCCTGCTCCCTTATCTGCAGGCAGCCGCCCTCGGACTTGAGCCAGGGCGAGTAGGCGACCCGCAGCGTCGCCGTCCCCGCCTCCTTGAAGCGGACCGTGACCCGCGCCCCGTCCGAACTGACCACGGACGCGGGCGCGGACACCAGCGGCACCGCGTCCCGCACCCGGTACACGTGCCAGTGCGGGTCGCGCCACACCGGCTCCAGATAGCCGGGGTTGCTGCGCACGAACGCCGCTTCCTCCTTGGCGTACCCGTCCGGCTTGCCCTCGGGCAGCACGACGAAGCCGACCGCCCAGCGGTCCAGCCACGCCCGGTAGGTCGCCGCCGAGAACGTGCCGTCGTAGAAGAGCCGCCCGCGCTCCATGTCGAGCTGCCGGTTCCAGCCGCGCGCCATGTTCACGTACGGGGCGAGGCGCGTCGCCTCGCGGTGGTTGCGCGCCGGGACCACCTCGACGCGGGCGCGGTCGGCGCCGAGCCGCTTCAACTCCTGGACGACGCCGTGCGTCTCGGCCGCCCACCCGGGCACCTTCGTCGAGACGACCAGGTCGTCGGCCGTCTTCTTCACCACCCATGCCGAGGACAGCACGAGGGCGATCACGAGGATCGTCGCGTGGACCTTCTTGCGGGCCGGTTCGCGCCAGGCCGCGAACAGGACGGCGGGTGCCACGAGTTCGGCGAGGCGTTCCACGTTCGTGCCGATGGGGGAGTCGATGAGGTACGTCAGGACGGTGCCGACCGCGTAGACCCCCGCGGCCCAGCGCGCGACCCGCCAGCGGCGCGGACCCGCCACGATCAGCGCCAGCGAGAACAGCACGGGCGGCCAGATCCGGTCCAGGGACATCAACTGCTCGCCCTTGAACGGGAAGAGCAGCGTCGTCGTGCCCACCACGACCGCGGGCGGCACCATCAGCGCCGCGGCCCGTCTCCAGTCGCGTACGCCCAGATACCCGCCCCCGACGACGGCGAGGAAGAGTCCGGCGACCGGGGAGCCCATCGTGGCGAGCGCGCCGCACACCACCGCGACGACGGTCCTGCGCTGCGCCGTCAGCGCCACGCAGGCGCCCAGGCCGAAGGCCACGCCGAGCGCGAAGGTCGTACGCCCCGACGCCACGTTGCACCACAGCGCAAGCGACAGCAGGACGGCCGGGGCCAGCGGGCGGCGGATGCCGGTGCGCGAGATGAGCACCGCGCCGAGCCAGGCCGCGGCGAGCCCGGAGGCCACCGTCACCGGGCGCACCCCGAGCCCGGCCATCAAGTACGGGGAGATGATCGAGTAGTTGGCGGTGTGCATGCCGCCGTACCAGAACAGGTTGTACGCGGACGCCCCGTGGTCGGCGGCGAACCGGGCCCAGGCCTGCTGGGCCGCGAGATCGCCGCCGCCCGTCGCGAGGAACAGTGCCCATATGACGTAGAGCGGCAGGGTGGGCGCCGTGGCGAGCAGGGCCACGCGGTGGTGCCCGGTCAGCACCAGGCGTCGGCGTGCTAGGGGCAGGTCGACCGTGGCCACGGGTACTCGTCCGATCCGTCGCGGGCGTTGGCAGGGCGTGGGGCATGGCGCAGGCACAGGGCGCATGGGCATGCTTCACGCACGAAGACGCTTTTCGCAACGGAAATGTTCACTCGCGAGTGAAGATCGGCAAGAGGAGCGGGCAGTTCCGGCCGAAGTTCACCCGGCCGCCGTCGACACCTGCAGCTCCTTCACCCCGTTGAGCCAGGCCGCGCGCAGTCGGCGCGGGTCGCCGGTCAGCCGGAGGGTCGGCATCGCGTCGGCGATCGCGTTGAAGATCAGGTCGATCTCCAGGACGGCGAGGGACTTGCCGAGGCAGTAGTGCGGTCCGCCGCCGCCGAAGCCGAGGTGCGGGTTCGGGTCGCGGGTGATGTCGAACGTGTCGGGGTTGTCGAAGACCTCCGGGTCGTGGTTGGCGGAGGAGTAGAAGATGCCGACGCGGTCGCCCGCCTTGATCTTCGCCCCGCCGAGCTCGGTGTCCTGGGTGGCGGTGCGCTGGAAGGAGACGACCGGGGTCGCCCAGCGCACGATCTCCTCGGCCGTGGTGGACGGGCGCTCGCGCTTGTAGAGCTCCCACTGGTCGGGGTGGGTCAGGAAGGCGTGCATGCCGTGGGTGATGGCGTTGCGCGTCGTCTCGTTGCCGGCGACGGCGAGCAGGATCACGAAGAAGCCGAACTCGTCGGAGGACAGGTTCCCCTCGTCCTCCGCCGCGACCAGCTGGCTGACGATGTCCTTGGCCGGGCACTGCTTGCGGTCGGCGGCGAGGTTCATCGCGTACCCGATGATCTCCATGGCGGCCTCGGCGCCGATCTCCTCGGTGATCGCGTACTCCGGGTCGTCGTACGCCACCATCTTGTTGGACCAGTCGAAGACCTTGGAGCGGTCCTTCTGTTCTACGCCGATGAGTTCGGCGATGGCCTGCAGCGGCAGTTCGACGGCGACGTTGTTGACGAAGTCGAACGAGCCGTCCGGGCCCGCCTGTTGCAGCGCGTTGGCCACGATGTCGCGGGCCCGCTTGCGCAGGATGTCCTCCAGCGAGCGGATGGCGCGCGGCGTGAAGCCGCGCTGCACTATCTGGCGCACGCGGGTGTGCTCCGGCGGGTCCATGTTCAGCATGATCAGCTTCTGGATCTCGATCTGGTCGCGCTGGATCGAGGAGTTGAAGCGGATCACCGCGGTGTTGAGGTTCGACGAGAACAGCTCGGGGTGCGTGGACACGAACTTGACGTCCGCGTGCCGGGTCACGGCCCAGTAGCCCTCGTCGTCGTAGCCGGTGATGCCGCGCTCCTGCGGAATCCAGCGGACCGGCTCGGTCTGCCGCAGCTGGGCGAACTCCGGGTGGGGGACGCGGTCTTGGAGCAGGTCGGGGTCCGTGAAGTCGAACCCGTCGGGCAGCGCGGGGCACGGCATGGGTCACTCCCGTTGGTTCATCCCTGATGTTCTGACTGACCGTCAGTTCTGGCTGGAAAGGTAATAACGCGTTCTAGAAGTGGCAAGGGCCACGGGTGTGTCGGTTCCGTGCGCGGTGCTTGCACGACCCTTGCGTACCGGGGGTAATCACATCGAGACTGCCTGGAGAACTGGTACGCGTTCTAGTTTCGTGCGAGCCGTGTGCAGAGTGTCCGCAGAGTGCCGCGGAGTGTCTGTGGAACGCGTGCCCGTTCTGTCCTGCTGGTCCGGGAAGCATGGAGAGGACGACCGTCATGGCAGCCGAGCCCGTCATCGTCGAAGCCGTACGCACGCCCATCGGCAAGCGCGGGGGTGCGCTGGCCAACCTCCACCCGGCGTACCTGCTGGGGGAGACGTACCGAGAACTCCTCGGCCGCACCGGCATCCACGCGGACTGCGTCGAGCAGATCGTGGGCGGCACGGTCACGCACGCGGGCGAGCAGTCCATGAACCCGGCGCGCACGGCGTGGCTCACCATGGGCCTGCCGTACGAGACCGCCGCCACGACCGTGGACTGTCAGTGCGGCTCCTCCCAGCAGGCCTCGCACATGACGGCCAACATGATCGCGGCCGGCGTCATCGACGTGGGGATCAGCTGCGGCGTCGAGGCCATGTCGCGGGTGCCGCTCGGCTCCGGCTCCAAGCACGGCCCCGGCAAGCCCTTCCCCGACGAGTGGAACGTGGACCTGCCCAACCAGTTCGAGGCCGCCGAACGCATCGCCCGACGGCGCGAGTTGACACGTGAGAACGTCGACTCGCTCGGCCTCATCTCGCAGGAGCGGGCCGCCGTCGCGTGGGCCGAGGAGCGGTTCAAGCGCGAGACGTTCGCCGTGCAGGTGCCCACCACGGAGGCGGAGCAGGCCGCCGGGCAGGGCATGTGGCGGCTCGTCGACCGGGACGAGGGGCTGCGCGACACCACGATGGAGGGCCTGTCCGGGCTGAAGCCGGTCATGCCGACCGCGGTGCACACCGCCGGGAACTCGTCGCAGATATCCGACGGCGCCTGCGCCATCATGTGGGCGTCCAAGCGGATGGCCCGCGCCCTGAAGCTGAAGCCGCGCGCCCGCATCGTCGCCCAGGCCCTGGTCGGGGCCGACCCGCACTACCACCTGGACGGGCCCGTCGACGCGACGCGGGCCGTCCTCGGCAAGGCCGGGATGACCCTCAAGGACATCGACATCGTCGAGATCAACGAGGCCTTCGCCTCAGTGGTGTTGAGCTGGGCGCAGGTCTTCGAGCAGGACCTGGAGAAGGTGAACGTGAACGGCGGGGCGATCGCCCTCGGCCACCCCGTGGGCGCCACCGGCGCCCGCCTCATCACCACCGCGCTGCACGAACTGGAGCGCAGGGACAAGGAGTTCGCGCTCATCACGATGTGCGCGGGCGGAGCGGTCGCCACCGGCACCATCATCCAGCGGCTGTAGGGCCTTCCCCTGGACCGGGGTGGGCCCAGGTCCACCCCCGGGCCGGGGGTGGCTCGGATGTCGCCGGACCTGGTGCGATTCCTACTGTCGTGCCATGACCAACGACACGTACAACTCGCGTACAGGCCAGGGGACTTCGAGGCGTCGACGGCAGGCGGTCGCGGTGGCTGTCGCCCTGCTGCTCGCCGGGGGCGCCGCCGCTCCCGCCGTCGCGGCGGGCGGCCACACCGCGGCCGAGCGCCCTCATGGCGAGCGCGGCTCGCTCGTCTCCGTCACCCGCGTCGCCGGGTTCGACCGGCCCGGTGTCACGCGCTGGCTCACCGCCCGCGACATGGACGCGAGCAGCGTCCGGTACGGCGTCACCGCGTACCGCCTGACGTACCGGACCGTCGATGCCCACGGCCGGCCCACCACCGCCACCGGCCTGTTCACCCTCCCGCGCGGCGGTGACCACCGCCTCGGCCTCGTCTCCGACACCCACGGCACCATGGTCCACCGGGACTACGCGCCCTCCGTCGGCGACGACTTCGGACGCGTCCCGTCGTACCTGAACGCCGCCGCGGGCAAGGCCGTCGCCGCCCCCGACTACCTCGGCCTCGGGCAGGGCCCCGGTGTCCACCCGTACATGGACACGGCCTCGTCCGTGACCGCCTCCCTCGACATGCTGCGGGCCGCACGCCACGCCGCGGACCGGCTCGGACGCCCGCTCACCGGCGACGTCTACGCCACCGGGTTCTCCCAGGGCGGGCAGGTCGCGATGGCCCTCGGCGACGCGCTGCAATCCGGCGCCGACCGCCACTTCCGGCTGCGGGCCCTGGCCCCGGTCAGCGGCCCCTACGACCTGTCGGGCGAGGAGATCCCGGCCCTGTTCGACGGCCGCGTCAACAACACCAGCGGGCTCTTCTACACCTCGTACTTCTTGGTCGCCCAGAACCGCCTTCACTCGATTTACAAGGACCCGGGCGAGGTGTTCCGCGCGCCGTACGCGGACCGGGTCGAGGCGCTCTTCGACGGGGAGCACACGGAGGAGGACGTGGTCGCTGCACTCCCCGGGTCGGTCAAGGAGCTGCTCACCCCCGAGTTCTACGCGCGCATGCAGCACCCCACGGGCGCACTGAAGGAGGCCCTGGACGCGAACGACACCGCCTGCGCCTGGAAGCCGGACGTGCCGGTGCGGCTGTATGCGGGGGCCGCGGACACGGACGTCCCGATCGGCAATGCGGGGAGCTGCGCGGCTCAGTTGGCGGGGGCGGGGGCGGGTCGGATCCGGGTGCTGGACCAGGGGGCGGTGGACCACTTCGGTTCGTTCGCGAAATCGGCCCCGCAGATAACCCGCTGGTTCGAGCAGACCCCTTAGGGGCGCGAGAAGCCCCACGGTCCGCACTGTGACGACAAACCAAGAGGGGCGGCATCCAAAGGATGCCGCCCCTCAAAGAACCCGGCCGGGCTCAGTACCAACCCTGCGCCTGCCATGCCGACCAAGCGCCGCAGGCACTTCCGTAGCGCTCGTTCATGTAGCTGAGGCCCCAGCTGATCTGCGTCTCGGGGTTCGTCTTCCAGTCGGAACCCGCGGACGCCATCTTGTTGGCGGGCAGCGCCTGGACCAGGCCGTACGCCCCGGTGGACGCGTTCGTCGCGTTCGGGTTCCAGCCGCTCTCGCGGGACACGATGTTGTCGAAGCACCGGAACTGCGCCGAGTCCGAGATCTTCTGCTGCGCGATCGCCTTGGCGGAGGCCGGAGCGGCCTGGGCCGGGGTCGAGGCGAACAGCATGCCCGTCGTGGCCGCGGCGATGGCGGCACCGGCGACGGCCTTCTTCGGGGTGGCGATGCGGCTCAGGAGCGTGGCGGACAAAGCGGGGCCTTCCGTGGGGGACGGGGGTGTCGAAGCGCGGTGGTGCTCCCGGTGGAGCCCGTCGTGCTCGGCGACCGCTCCAGAGAAACAGGCCCCCAGGGCGTTCCGCAAAGACCCCCTTTGCTAGTGGAAGTCGTACGTAGGCCTTATGTCCCTTTTGTGGTCTGGATCTCATGTCGCAGGTCAGAGGGGTGCGACGGGTCAAGGGAACATAAAGGGCGCCTACGATTCCCGTTAGGAGGTGACCTCCGTCATGTGGGGCGCTTCACGGCGACGGGACCCTCAGCGGTCGTCGAATGTGACCTGCGCCTCGAAGGCGGCGCGGCGCGTGGCCCTGCGCAGGGCGTTCAGGACGGCGCCGCCGGCCGTGAGCGTCAGGACGACGGTCAGCGCGGCGCGGCCCAGGTCCCAGCCGAGCGAGGTGGCGAGACAGTACGCGACGAAGCGGGCCAGGTTGTCGGGGAGCGAGGCGTCCGGCTGGTACGCGACGGAGGAGGCGAGGGCGTTCATGAACGGCCAGCCGGCCAGGTTCATGATCGTGCCGTACGCGAAGGCGGCGAGGAAGCCGTAGGCGGCGAGCATCGCGCGCTCGGGCAGACCGCGCAGGGAGTGCGGGCCCGGGAGCAGCCCCGCGCCCATCGTGAACCAGCCCATGGACAGCATCTGGAACGGCATCCAGGGCCCGACCCCGCCGGTCAGCAGGGCCGAGGCGAACATGCTGAGCGAGCCGAGGACGAAGCCGAAGCCCGGGCCGAGGACGCGGCCGCTGAGGACCATGAGGAAGAACATCGGCTCGATGCCGGCCGTGCCCGCGCCGATGGGACGCAGGGCGGCGCCGGCCGCGGCGAGGACACCGAGCATGGCCACGGCCTTGGGGCCCAGGCCGGATTCGGAGATGGTGGCGGCGACGACGGCCACGAGGAGGACGAGGAGCCCGGCGAAGAGCCAGGGCGCGTCCTGGGCGTGGGCGTTCACCTGGGAGCCGGGGCCGGTGATCAGGGGCCAGCCGATGGCGACGACGCCGACGGCGCTGACGAGGAGGAGGGCGACGACGGAGCGGGGGCCGAGCCGGACGGGGTTCGTCATGACAGGGCCCGCTCCACCTGGCTCACGGTGAGCCACTGCTGCGGGGCCAGGATCTTGGCCACCTGCGGGGCGAAGGAGGGGGACGACGTGACGATCTCCGGGGTCGGGCCGTCCGCCACGATCTCGCCGTCCGCCAGGATCGCCACCCGGTGGGTGAGCTCGGCCGCCAGTTCCACGTCGTGCGTCGCCATGACGATCGCGTGGCCCCGGGAGGAGAGCGTGCGCAGGATCGTCACCAGCCGGGCCTTCGCCGCGTAGTCCAGACCCCGGGTCGGTTCGTCCAGGAGCAGGAGGGGCGGGGCCGAGGTCAGGACGATGGCCAGGGCGAGGGTGAGGCGCTGGCCCTCGGAGAGGTCGCGCGGGTGGGTCTCGTCCGGGATGCCGGGCAGGAGCGTGGCGAGCAGCTCGCGGCAGGTGCCGGGGGTCGCTGCCGCGTCCTTGTCGGCGGCCGCGCACTCCGCCGCCACCGTGTCCGCGCAGAGCAGGTCCCTGGGTTCCTGGGGGACCAGGCCCACCTTGCGGATCAGGTCGCGGGGCGCCAGGCGGTGCGGCGTCGCGTCGCCGACGGTGACCGTTCCCGCGGTGGGTTTGATCATGCCGACGAGGCTGGACAGGAGCGTGGACTTGCCCGCCCCGTTGCGGCCCATGAGCGCGATGATCTCGCCCGGAGCGACCGTGAGATCGACATGGCGGAGGGCCTCCACGCGCCCGCGGCGGACCCCCAGCCTGCGGACGACGGCAAGATCGGTTCCGTCAGGGGCGCGGTCGTCCTCCGGTGACGGACCGAGACCGGCGAGGCGGGATCGAAGGCCGTCCGCCGAGCGCCGAGCGTCCCGCACCGTGAGCGGAAGCGGGTCCCATCCCGCCAGGCGGCCGAGCCCCACCACCGGCGGGTACACGGGCGACGTCGCCATCACCGTGGCCGGGTCGCCGACCAGCAGGGGCGCCCCGGGGGCGGGCAGCAGGGCGACCTGGTCCGCGTACTGGACGACTCGTTCGAGGCGGTGTTCCGCCATGAGGACCGTCGTGCCGAGGTCGTGGACCAGGCGCTGGAGGACCGAGAGGACCTCCTCCGCCGCGGCCGGGTCGAGTGCGGACGTCGGTTCGTCGAGGACCAGGACCTTGGGGTGCGTGGTGAGGACCGAGCCGATCGCCACGCGCTGCTGCTGGCCGCCGGAGAGCGTCGAGATCGGGCGGTCGCGGAGGCCGGCCAGGCCGAGGAGGTCGAGGGTCTCCTCCACGCGGCGGCGCATCACCGGGGGTGTCAGGCCCAACGACTCCATGCCGTACGCGAGTTCGTCCTCGACCGTGTCCGTGACGAAGTGGGCGAGCGGGTCCTGGCCCACCGTGCCGACGACGTCCGCGAGTTCACGCGGTTTGTGGGTGCGGGTGTCGCGGCCCGCCACCGTGACCCGGCCCGCGAGGGTGCCGCCCGTGAAGTGCGGGACCAGGCCGCTGACCGCGCCGAGCAGGGTCGACTTGCCCACCCCTGACGGGCCCGCGAGCAGCATCAACTCCCCCTCGGGGACCGTGAGTTCGATGCCGGTGAGGGTGGGGTGCGGGGCGTCGTCGTAGCGGACCGAGACGTTCTCGAAGTGGATCACTGGGCGGGCTCCGTCGGCTGCTTCGGCGAGGGGTGCGGGGCTACGAACGCGGGGAGCAGGCCCAGCAGGATGCCCGCCGCCGGCCACAGCGGCAGGGTCGGCGCGACCAGCGGCACGACCTGCGGCTGCAGTGCGGACGGGTCCCGTGTGCCGGTCCAGATCAGCACTGCGGCCACCGCCGCTCCGGACGCCGCGATCAGCCAGGCCCGTACGCCCCACACGTCGGGGCGGTACCGGGTGCGCACCGAGCGGCGGCCGCCGAGCCACAGGCCCGCGAGTGCCGACGCCACCCCGATGAGGAGGACGGGGAGGCCGTAGCCCGCGCCGGACGAGGCGAGCAGGCCGTACGTTCCCGCGCAGACCCCGATCAGGCCGCCCAGGGTGAGGGCGGCGGTGGCCCGGCGGACGGCCGTGGGGACCTCGGCGGTGCGGCCGTAGCCGCGCGCGTCCATCGCCGCGGCCAGGGACACCGAGCGCTCCAACGCGCCCTCCAGGACCGGGAGTCCGACCTGGAGGAGACCCCGCAGGCCGCTGTCCGGGCGGCCGCGCAGGCGTCGGGCCGCGCGCAGGCGGCGTACGTCCGCGATCAGGTTCGGGGCGAACGTCATCGCCACGACCACCGCGACCCCCGCCTCGTACAGCGCTCCGGGCAGGGACTTGAGGAGGCGGGAGGGGGACGCGAGGGCGTTCGCCGCGCCCACACAGATCAGCAGCGTGGCCAGCTTCAGGCCGTCGTAGAGCGCGAACGTGAGGCCCTCGAGCGTGACCCTGCCGCCGATCCGTACGCCCTGTGCCCAGTCGGGCAGCGGCACCTCGGGGAGCGTCGCGAGGACGTGCGTGCCGGGGATCGGCGAGCCGAGGACCGTCGCGAAGACCAGGCGGATGCCGATCACGGCGAGACCCAGCTTCACGAACGCCCCGTACGAGCGCGCCCACGGCGCCTGAGTCCGCCGCGCCGCCACCACGTAACCGGCGACGCCGATGAGCAGCGCGAGCAGCAGCGGGTTCGTCGTGCGCGACGCGGCCGTGCCGAGGCCGAGCGCCCAGATCCACCAGGCGCCCGGATGCACGGCGTTGGAACGGTGGGCCCGCGGGGCCCGCAGCGTACGGACAGCAGACATCGTCAGCCGCGGCGTCGCTTGGCCTGCCAGATCGCGCCCACGCCGAGCAGCGCGACGACGGCGACACCGGCGAGGACACCGACGGAGGGGCCGCTGCCGGAGCCGGACGACTTGTCCGCGTCACGGGTGGTCCCGGTGGCGGGTGCGTCGGTGGTCTTGCCGGAGACCTGTTCGCCGCAGCCCGACTTCGGGTAGCCGGAGATGGCGCACAGCAGCGCGTTGCTGTCGTAGCGCAGCGGCTTCGCGACGGAGGCGAGCGCGTCGGCCGTCGTCGCGTCCTCGCCGACCCGCGCGCACGCGGTCCGCGGCCGCGGCGGGGTCTCGCCGCCGGGCGCGTCCTGCGCCGTACCGAAGTCGATGACGAGCGCGACCCGCTTGGTGTCCTTCTCGGCGGGCGTTGTGGCGCAGATCGCGGCGAAATCCGCCGTGCCGCGCGGCTGCGTGGCGTCCTTGGAGTCCGCGCTCACCGCGAACCGGAAGCCCTGCACGTCACCGTCGGACGGCGTCGTCTGGGACGGACCCATCGACGCGTACGTCCATGACGCGCCGTCCCGCTCCCAGAACGACCAGTAGCGGTAGCCCGCCGCCTGCGCCGGAGCGACGGCGAGGCCGAGCAGCAGCGCGCACAGCGTCAGGACGAGCCCGGTCGCCCGGCCCCCGCGGCTCACAGCTGCTGCTTCTTGCGGCCACTGATCAGGAACCCGGCGCCCATGGCCGCGACGAACATCACGCCGACGATCCACCAGGTGCCGAAGCCGCCGCCGTTGTCGTCGTCCTTCTTCTTGTCGCCCGCGTCGGAGGAGTCCGCGGAGGCCGGGGCAGGGCCCGTCCTGTTCAGGGCGCTCACCAGGTCGGTGCCGCCGAAGTCACGCGGGTCGTTGCCGGTGGCGTGCGCGGCGAAGATCAGCTGCGCGTACGCGGCGGGGCCCGACTGCGCGGCCCAGTCCGTGGCGTTCTTCTCCAGCCAGGCGTACGGGTCCTTCGTGTACTTGATGCCCTCGGCGGCGGCGATGGAGGTGACCGCGTCGGCCGTGTTGCCGTAGTCGGGCTTGTCGGTGGCACCGGCCAGCTGGGACTTCAGGTACAGGTGCGTGGAGAGCTGGTTCTGCAGGTAGACGCCGCCGTTGTGCGCGAGCGCCTCGGCCGTCTTGCCGTCCTCGCAGGTGTACGCGTCCGGGGCCTTGCCCTTGCCCGGCGCGAAGCCGGTGCCGAGCGCGCCGAGGACACCGGCCGCGGTGGCGTCGGCGTTCGCGGTCAGCCTGCCCTTCTTGTCGGGCTGGTAGGCGAGCGCGCCCGCGCCCTTGCCGTCGGAGCACGGCAGGGCGAGGGAGGCGAGGGCGTCCGTGGCGGACTTGCCGTCGGCGGACTTCACGCCGGCGGGCTTCTGGTCGGCGGCGGCGAGCGCGCCGACGACGACGGACGTGGAGTTGGCGTCGCTCGCGCCGCCCGGCAGATAGCCCCAGCCGCCGTCGGCGTTCTGGTTCTTCTTCAGCCAGTCGACGCCCTTGGTGACCGCGGCGTCCCGGCCGCCGACCGCGGCGAGCGCCTGCACGGCGGCCGCCGTGCTGTTGCTGTCGACGGCCGTCTTGGCGTCGCAGGCCTTGGCGGGGTCGGCACGGAAGGCGGCGAAGCCGCCGTTCGCGCACTGCTGCCCGGCGAGCCAGTCGACGGCCTTGGCCGCGGGGTGCACACCGACGGTGTCCTGCGCGACGAAGGCGAGCGACTGCCGCCACACGCCGTCGTACGTGGGGTCGCCCTTGCCGTACAGGCCCGACGGTACGACGACCTTCGGCGATGCGGAGGGGGAGGCACCGTCCGCGACCGCGGCCTGCGCGCTCACGGCGCCGATCACGACGGTGGCGGCGACGAGCGCGCCGCTGCGGCGAATGTTCATGGTGGGGCGGGTGCCTCTCCCTGCGGGGAGCCGGGCGGCACGGCACGCTTTCGGCACCGGGCGGCTCCGGTTCCGTATGCCTCGACGGTCCTGAGCCGATCAGGCGCGCACCAGGAAATCCGGCTTTACGGCTGCGGGTCAGCGCCGGAATTCCACCGGCTTCCCCTCGTACGCGCGTACTGACGACGCACCCACTCTACCGGCCGGTCCGAAAGGGCGGCCGGGCGAGTGGAAGCGCTCCGCCAGGAGCGTGCCGGCGTCACCTGATGTCGACGGGCCCGTCGTCGTCCCCCCGCGTCGAGCCCAGGTACCGCTCGATCGCCGCGCCCGCCCCCGCCGAGCCGTCCTCCCCGTTCAGGTTCTTGCGGACCGAGTCCAGGATCGTCAGACCCTGCCCGACCAGACCGGCTGCGATCTCGCCCAGACCGTCCGCCCCGTTCAGCACGTTCACGTTCGCCCCGGCGAGCCCCGCGGAGGCCTCCTTCACGATCTGCGGCAGCTGGTCGATGAGCATCCGGTCGAGCGCGACCCGGTCGTACGACGCCGCGGCCTCGGCCTGGATCTTCATCCGCTCGGCCTCGGCCAGGGCGAGGACGCGGATGCGCTCCGCGTCGGCCTGGGCCGGCTTCACGATCTCGGCGATCAGCTGCTTCTCGCGCAACTCGGCCTGCTTGAGGGCGAGTTCCGTCTGGGCGGCGAGCACCTCCTGCTGGGCGTGCGCCTGCGCGAGCGGCCCGGCCTGCGCGGCCTGCGCCTTGGCGCGGTCGACCTCGGCGCTGTACTCGGCCTGCACGACCGCCGTCTGCCGCGCGAACTCGGCCTGCTTGCGCGCCGCCGCCTGCTCCGCCTCCGCCGAGGCCTGCGTGGCCTGCGCCTGGGCGATCTGCGCCTGCCGCTGGATGGCGGCCTTGTGCGGCCGGGACATCGCCTCGATGTATCCGGTCTGGCCGTCGTCGATGGACTGGATCTGCAACGAGTCGACGTGCAGCCCGATCTTCGCCATCTCCGCCTTCGACGTGTCCAGGACCTCCGTCGCCAGCTTCTGCCGCTCGGTGACGATCTCCTCGACGGTCATCGAGCCGATGATGGACCGCAGGTGACCGGCGAAGATCCGCCCGGTCAGGATCGACATCTGCTCCTGGTCGGAGAGGAACCGCTGCCCGGCGTTGATGATCGACTCCGGGTCGTTGCCCACCTTGAACGCGATCACGGCCCGCACGGTCAGCGCGATGCCCTGCTTGGTCACGCACTTCTCGACGACCTCCGCCTCGCTCATCGCGAGCGAGAGGAAGCGGGTCTTGCGGAACACGGGCAGAACGAACTTCCCGTGCCCGGTGACGACGCGGAACGGCGCTCCCCCAAGTCCCCGCCTCCCACCCGAGATCAGCATCGCCTCGTCGGGTGCGGGAACGCGATATCCGAACATCCTTGACGTCTCCTTAGCGGGCGCCGCCGGTGTCGCCGTCGGAGGGTGTGTCCAGCAACGGGTCGCTCCAGGCGATCACATCGACCTGCCGGGTGCCGCGGGACTCGATCACGAGCACGGTCGCTCCCCGTGGGAGGGGCTCGTCGGACCACGCCATGAACGTCTCGGTCCCACCCCTGACCTGCACCAGCACCTCGCCCGGCCCACCGGAACCCCGGGTGCCGAGAACCAGCTTCCCCGTACAGCCGACCACAGCCTCGTCCGGCGCCATCGGCGGCCGCCCCCTTGTCGTTCTCTCTGAGAGCCCAGACCATACGCCCGTGATGACGTGGGCACTATCCACGTGAAGCAAAGATCCTCCGGACGGCTTGACAGCCTCGGGTGACGGTGTGTCACGCGGACCGGGAACCGCTGCCGGTTGGTACGGCTCTCCCGTGAACCTGCCCCGCACCCGCCGTTGGTACGCCGCTGCCGCCCTCGCCGCAGCCGCCCTCGCCCTCCCGTCCTGCGCCGCCCAGGACCGCCCGCCCGTGGAGTCCAAACCGCGGCCGTCCGTCACGTCCTCGCCCACGCCGCGGCCCGTGTGGGGCACGCCCCACCCCGTGGACTGCCGTGCGACCGACTGCGTGGCCCTGACCTTCGACGCGGGCCCCGGGCCCTACACCGCCCGCCTCCTCGACGTGCTGAAGGCCAAGGGCGTCAACGCCACGTTCTTCCTGCTCGGCAAGAGCGGCGTCGGGCGGTATCCGGACCTGGTGCTGCGGGAGGCCGCCGAGGGGCACGAGCCGGCCAACCACAGCTGGAGCCACCCGCGTCTGACGGAGGTCACGGACGCGGAGCTGCGTCGCCAACTCACCCTCGTGCAGCGGCAGATCAAGAAGCTGACCGGGCGCGCACCCACCCTGATGCGACCGCCCCAGGGACGTACCGACGAGCGCGTCGCCGAGGTCAGCCGTTCGCTGGGGCTCGCACAGATCCTGTGGTCGGTCACCGCGAAGGACTACCGGGACCACGACCCCCGCGTCATCACGAGGCGCGTCCTGGACGGCGCGGCCCCGGGCGGCATCATCCTGCTCCACGACATCTACCCGGGCACGGTCCCCGCGGTCCCGGCGATCATCGACGGCCTGCGCGCCCGCGGCCTGACCCCGGTCACGGTCTCCCAGCTCTTCGCACCCGACGTGCCCGGGGCGGGCGGGGTGTACCGGAGCGTCTTCGACGAGTGACGCGGGGCCGCGTCAGGGCGATGCCACGAACGTCAGCGGATCGCTGCCCGTCACCGCCTCCGCCCGCCCCAGCTTCACCAGCCTGCGCAGGTGCGCCTCCGCCTCCGACACCGCGATGTTCCGCGAGCCGTACGGGATGTCGGCCCACGGCCGGTTCCACTCCATCCGCTCCGCGAGCTGCCATGGGGTGAGCGGGGTCGCCAGGAGGGCGAGCAGGTCCGTGAGGCGGGACTCGTGGTGCTCCAGCAACTCCCGTACGCGGGCGGGTGCGTCGGTGAACGCGTGCTGGTGGGCCGGGAGGACCTCGGCGGGTGCCAGGCGGCCGATCCGCTCGAGCGAGTCGAGGTAGTCGCCGAGCGGGTCCGTGACCCCTCCCTCTGTCTCCGGGTCCTCGTACAGGCCGATGTGCGGGGTGATGCCGGGCAGCACGTGGTCGCCGCTGAACAGGCGCCCGTTGCCCGCGAGTTGGGCCGGGTGCGCCTCGTCCAGGTGCAGGCAGATGTGGCCCGGCGTGTGGCCCGGGGTCCAGATCGCGCGGAGCCTGCGGCCGGGCAGGTCGAGGAGGTCGCCGGGGGTGATGGTGCGGTCGGGCAGGGCCGCGTCGAGCCCGGGCAGCGCGCGCGGGCGGCCCGCCTCGGCTGCGGCGAGCAGCGGGGCGACGTGCTCCTCGGGCGCCCCGGCCGAGAGCAACTTGGCGGCCATGTACGCGTACCAGCGCGACGGCGGGTTCTCGCGGGTGCGGCGGACGACGGCCGCGTCCGCCTCGTGCATCGCGATCCAGGCCCCGGAGGCCTCGCGCACCTTCCTCGAAAGCCCGTGGTGGTCCGGGTGGTGATGGGTGATCAGGACGCCGGAGAGGTCGCAGACCCGGGTGCCGCAGGCTTCCAGGCCCGCCGTCAGCGCGTCCCAGGAGGTCGGGTCGTCCCAGCCGGTGTCGACGAGGACCGGGCCCGCGTCGGTGTCCAGGACATAGATGAGCGTGTGGCCCAGCGGGTTGTCGGGGATCGGGACGCGGATGCTCTGAACGCCCCCGCCGTGGTCGGCCACTTGGCCCGTCGCCTGCGTCGCCTTCGTCATCCGGCCACTGTAGTGGAAAATGTAGAACTTGTTTCAATGGTCGCCCGGGCCAACCGAGTTCGCGATCGTGCACCGCCCTTCCGCATGACAAGTAGAACTGGTATCAGTTCTGAAACACCGTCAGAAACCGTACGTCGGAAGCCTCAAGGCAGTCTCACGGAAGCGGAAGTCGCCATGACCGAGCTTGTGGAACACGGACAGCTGTTCATCGGCGGGGAGTTGACCGATCCCCTCGGCAAGGACGTCATCGAGGTCGTCTCGCCGCACACCGGCGAGGTCTTCGGCCGGGTGCCGCACGCCTCGCCCGCCGACGTGGACCGCGCTGTCGCCGCCGCGCGCCGCGCCTTCGAGGACGGGCCCTGGCCGCGGATGAGCCTCGACGAGCGGATCGCGGTCGTCACGAAGATCAAGGACGCGTTCGCGGTCCGGTACGAGGAGATCGCCCGCGTCATCAGCCAGGAGAACGGCACCCCCTACACCTCGGGCGTCATGGTGCAGGCGCTCGCCGCGATGATGGTCTGGGACTCCGCGCTCACCATCGCCCGGAACTTCACGTACGAGGAGACGCGCGACGGCGCCCTCGGCAAGCTGCTCGTGCGGCGCGAGCCGGTGGGCGTGGTGGCGGCCGTGGTCCCGTGGAACGTCCCGCAGTTCACCGCCGCCGCCAAGCTCGCCCCCGCGCTGCTCGCCGGCAACCCGGTGATCCTGAAGACCTCGCCGGAGACGCCGCTCGACGCGTACATCCTCGCCGAGATCGTCGCCGAGGCCGGGCTGCCCGAGGGCGTGCTCTCCATCCTCCCGGCGGACCGCGAGGTCAGCGAGTACCTGGTCGCGCACCCCGGCGTCGACAAGATCTCCTTCACCGGGTCCGTCGGCGCGGGCAAGCGCGTCATGGAGGTCGCCTCGCGCAACCTCACCCGCGTCACCCTGGAGCTCGGCGGCAAGTCCGCCGCGATCATCCTGGAGGACGCGGACGCGGTGGGCGCCGTCGCCGGCATCGTGCCCTTCGCCTGGATGATCAACGGGCAGGCGTGCGTGGCGCAGACCCGCATCCTCGTACCGCGCTCCCGCTACGACGAGTTCGCCGAGGCCTTCGCCACCGCGGCGGGCAACCTGAAGGTGGGCGATCCGCTCGACCCGGCCACCGAACTCGGCCCCCTCGTCGCCAAGCGGCAGCAGCAGCGCTCCCTCGACTACATCCGCATCGGCCAGCAGGAAGGCGCCAAGATCCTTACGGGCGGCGGCATTCCGAAGGGCTTCGAGCGGGGCTGGTACGTCGAGCCGACCCTCTTCGGCGACGTTGACAACTCCATGCGCATCGCCCGCGAGGAGATCTTCGGCCCCGTCATCTGCCTGCTCCCGTACGGGGACGAGGAGGAGGCCGTGAAGATCGCCAACGACTCCGACTACGGACTCAGCGGCAGCGTGTGGACCGCCGACACCGCGCGCGGCATCGACATCGCCCGCCGGGTGCGCACGGGCACGTACAGCGTGAACACCTTCAGCCTCGACATGCTCGGACCGTTCGGCGGCTACAAGAACTCCGGTCTGGGCCGGGAGTTCGGGCCCGAGGGGTACGGCGAGTACTTCGAGCACAAGATGATCCACCTGCCCGCCGGTTGGGAGGGCTGAGCATGGGAGACCGCTGGCACGTGGAGGTCGACCGGGGCGTGTGCATCGGCTCCGGGATGTGCGTGAACAACGCGCCGGGCGCCTTCAGCCTCGATGCGGCCCGTCAGTCCCATCCGGCGGACCCGGAGACGGACGCGAACGAAGAGGTCCTCGCCGCGGCCGAGGGCTGCCCCGTCGAGGCGATCATGATCACGCTGCTCGGCAGCGGCGAACCGGTGTTCCCGCCCGAGGAGTGACACCTCCGCCCCGGGACACCGAGCACACCCGATCCGAAGCCGTCGCCCCGTGCGGCGGCTTCGGCCTTTCTCCGGGAGCTGTTCGACAGCCATTCGACAGCCATTCGACGGCCATTCGACGGCCTTTCGGCAGGACCGGTGAATTCCGGACTCGAACAAGGCGAACATTACTTTCCTTGTGCGTTCCACACGGTTCTCTCGTGACAGTTGCGACTGTCCGCCCTCTTGGTGTCATGCGAATCTCATTGCCGGCCGTCAAGCCGCGCAGGAGATGCCGAGGAGGGCGACGTACGCCATGGACAAGCGGTACGAGATCTACGCCCTCGCCGACCCGTACTTCTACGAGACCCCGGACCGGCTGTCCGCCGACGGCGCCCTGCCCCAGTACGACACCGCCCGCAGGCCGGTGCCCTACGGATGGCGGTCCGACAGCAACGGCGAGTGGCTGAATCTCACGCCCGACGCGCCGTCCGGACCCCTGCAGGGCTGGAAGATCCACGCGTCGGCGACCCGGGCCCACGCCGACGAGATCGCCGCGATCGTCTGGGACTACTGCGTGCCACGTGGCATCCCTTTCAAATTCGTGCCCGCTCCGCATCTCCTTCACTTACGGAACGTCAAATACGCGGCACGCGACATCAGTGGGAAATTCGCCACCCTCTATCCGGCCGACGAGGCTGAATGTCGCCGTATTCTCGAGGAGTTGGGCGAGTTGCTGCGCGGCTTCGACGGGCCGTACATCCTCACCGACCTCCGCTGGGACGAAGGGCCGCTCTACGTGCGGTACGGCGCATTCGCCCGCCGCATGGTCGTCGACGAACGCGGGGCGCTCGTCGGTGCCGTCGAGGACGCCGAGGGCCGCCTCGTGCCCGACAACAGGGACCCGGCGTTCCGGGTGCCGGACTGGGTGACGCTGCCCGCCTTCCTGGAACCCCAGCTCGCCGCCCGCAACGCCACGACCGTCACCGATCTCCCGTACCGCTTCGAGAAGGCGCTGCACTTCTCCAACGGAGGCGGCGTCTACCGCGGCGTCGACACCCGCGACGGCCGGCAGGTCGTGCTCAAGGAAGGCCGCCCGCACGCCGGTCTGGCCGCCGACGGGGCCGACGCCATCGCCCGCCTGGAGCGCGAGAAGGCCGCCCTGGAACGCCTGTCGGGGCTCGGCGTCGCCCCCGAGGTGCGTGACTGGTTCCTGGTCGGCGACCATCGCTTCCTCGCCATGGACCACGTACCAGGACGGTCCCTGAACGCGTACTTCGCCGAGCGTCACCCACTGCTCGCGCCGGACCCCGACCCGCGCGACGTCGCCGACTACGCGGACTGGGCGCTGCGGATCGTCGGCGCCGTGGAGGAGGCGGTGGCCGCCGTCCACGAGCGCGGCATCGTCTTCAACGACCTGCACATGTTCAACATCATGGTCGCGCCCGACGAGCGGTCCGTGACCCTGATCGACTTCGAGGCCGCCACCCGCGTCGAGGAACAGGGCGGCCAGATGCTCGCCCACCCGGGCTTCTGGGCGCCGATGGACCGCACGGGCATCGACATCGACCGCTACGCCCTCGCGTGTCTGCGCCTCGCGATGTTCCTCCCCGTGACCACGCTGTTCGTGGTCGACCGGGGCAAGGCCGCCCATCTCGCCGAGGTGATCGGCGCCGAATTCCCCACGGTCCCGCGGGAGTTCCTGGCCGAGGCCGTCGCCGAGATCACGCGGGATCCCCACAGCGTGCCGGTCGCCGCGGGCGGAGCGACCGGCACCGCCCGGGCCGTGTCCGCCGGGGCCGCCGTGCCCGAGCCCGGCGACTGGCCGCGCAGCCGCGACTCCATGGTCCGGGCCGTCCTCGCCTCGGCCACCCCGGAGCGGGACGACCGGCTGTTCCCCGGCGACGTCGTCCAGTTCGCCACCGGCGGCGGCCTCGGCCTCGCGCACGGCGCCGCGGGCGTCCTGTACGCCCTCGCCGAGAGCGGCGGCACCCGCTACGAGCAGGGCGAGCGCTGGCTCCTCGACCACACGGACCCGGCCCCGCAGGGCACCGCCCTCGGCCTCTACGACGGCCTCGCCGGCATCGCGTACGTCCTGCAGCGCCTCGGCCACCCACAGCGCGCCCTCGACCTCGTCGACGCCCTGCTGAGCGAGAAGTGGCAGCGGCTCGCGGGGGAGTTGCGCGGCGGGCTCGCCGGAGTCGGCCTCGTCCTCGACCACCTCGCGCACGCCACCGGCGAGAGCACCCTCGCCGAACGGGCCGCCGAGGCGACCGACGTCATCGCCGACCGGATCACCGCCGTACGCGACGCCGACGCCCGGGGCAGCGACGGTGCACCGCGCCGGGCCGGCCTGATGCGCGGGCTGAGCGGACCCGCCCTGTTCCTGCTGCGCCGCCACGAGCGGACCGGCGATCCCGCCCTGCTCCAACTCGCCCGAGACGCAATGCAGTTGGACCTCGACCGGTGCAGGACGGCGTCGGACGGCGGACTCCAGGTCGACGAGGGGTGGCGCACGATGCCCTACCTCGGCGACGGCAGCGTCGGCATCGGCATGGTGCTCGACGACTACCTCGAGATCGCCCCCGACCAGGACCTGGAGAAGGCGCGCGAGGCCGTCGTCACCGCCGCGACCTCCCGGTTCTACGTCCAGCCCGGCCTGTTCGAGGGCCGCGCCGGAATGATCATGCACCTCGCCCGCACCACGGCACCCGGCGCGACCCGGGCGCGACTGGCCGCACAGATCGACGCCCTGGGCTGGCTGTCGATGCGCTACCAGGACCAACTCGCCTTCCCCGGGCACCAGATGATGCGCCTGTCGATGGACCTCGGCACCGGCACGGCAGGGTGCCTGCTCGCCCTCGGCGCGGCCCACGGGACCCCGGCCCACCTGCCGTTCCTGCCGCCCCTGCGGCGGCCCTGAAGCCGGCTCCGGCACCGACCGGAGTCGTGTCACAACCGCACACCCCCGTCCCCACGGGAACCACTGGAAACACGGAAACCACGGGAAACACGGGCAACACGAAGAACACGGAAAGCCCAGACGAAGGGAAGCACACCATGGCACTTCTCGACCTGCAGAACCTGGAAGCCGACGAGACCGACGGCGGTGGCGGCGGCGACGCCGGCAGCAACGTCAGCCTGCTCCTCTGCGACAAGCACAGCTCCCACAGCACGCTCCTGTGTCTGTGACGGACAGCAGCACCGCGGGCCCTCCCTCTTTGGAGGGCGGGCCCGCCCCATGCGCCCCGCGCGAGGGCGCCGGGGGCGACGCGCTGCTGCGCGCCGCGATCCGGCACAGCGCCGCCCGGTGCGCACTCCTGTGCCTGCTCACCACCGCCACCGCGGGCGCGGGCCTGCTCCTCCCGTACGTGCTCGGCCGCACCCTCGACGCCCTGCTGACCGCCCACGCCGCGGGCGTCGTCGACTCGTTCGGCGCGGGCGCGGGCCACTGGCTGCTGATCAGCGCCGCGCTCGTCGCGGGCGTCACCCTCCTCGACTGCCTGGACGGCGTCCTCGCCGGCACCACCAACGCCCGCACCACGGCCTGGCTGCGCCACCGCGGCGTGCGCCACGTCCTCGACGCGGGCCCCGCCGTCACCGCCCGCTTCCCCGCGGGCGACCTCGTGGCACGGCTCGTCGGCGCCACCGGGCAGGCCGGACCCGCCCCCGCGACCGTGGCCGCGCTGCTCGCCACCCTCGTCACACCGCTCGGCGCGATCGTCGCCCTCGGCCTGACCGACGTCCGGCTCGCCGTCGCGTTCCTCGTCGGCGCACCCGCCCTCGTCCTGCTGCTCCGGGCCTTCGCGCGGGCCTCGTCCGACTGCGTCGCCGCGTACCTGCGCGCCCAGGGCGAGATCGCGACCCGCCTGACCGAGGCGATCGGCGGCGCCCGCACCGTCGCCGCCGCGCACACCGAGGACAAGGAGAAGGACCGCATCCTCCAGCCGCTGCCCGAACTGACCCGGCAGGGGCTGCGGATGTGGCGGGTGCAGGGGCGGGCGAGCGCGGGAGCCGTGACCCTCGCGCCGCTGCTGCAGATCGCGGTGATCGCGACGGCCGGTGTGCTGGTCCTCCAACACCAGCTGTCCGTGGGCGAGTTGCTCGCCGCCTCCCGCTACGCCGTCCTCGCCACCGGCGTCGGCGCGCTCGTCGGCGACCTCTCCGCCCTGGTTCGCACCCGCACGGCCGGAAGGCGCCTCGGCGAGGTCCTCGACACACCCGCGCCGCACTACGGGACCTCCCGACTCCCCGCCCAGGGCGGCCGGTTGGAGCTGCGAGCCGTGACGGTCCGCCATGCCGGGCGCACCGTCCTCGACCGCGTCGACCTGACCGTCCCGGCGGGCAGCACCCTCGCCGTCGTCGGCTCCTCCGGCGCGGGCAAGTCCCAACTCGCCGTCCTCGCGGGCCGGTTGGCCGACCCCGACCACGGCGCCGTCCTCCTCGACGGCATCCCCCTGCCCGAGCTGAGCCGCACCGCCCTGCGCGCCGCGATCGGCTACGCCTTCGAACGCCCCACGCTGCTCGGCGACACCCTCGCCGACACGATCACGCTGGGCGCGCCCGCCCCCTCCACGGACCGGCTCGTCGCCGCGGCCCGCGCCGCCCGCGCCGACACCTTCGTGCGCCGCCTCCCGCAGGGGTACGCAACCCCCTGCGCGGACGTGCCGCTGTCCGGCGGTGAGCTCCAACGCCTGGGCCTGGCAAGGGCGTTCGCGCACGGCGGGCGGCTCCTCGTGCTCGACGACGCCCTCTCCAGCCTCGACATGATCACCGAACGCGAGATCGCCGCGTCCCTGCTCCGGCACGCCCCGGGCACCACACGCCTCGTCATCGCCCACCGCGCCACGACGGCGGCCCGCGCCGACGCGGTGGCCTGGCTCGACGCGGGCCGCATCCGGGCCGTCGGCCCGCACGCGCGGCTGTGGGAGGACCCCGCCTACCGGGCGGTGTTCGCGGGGGACGCGGGTGAGGCCGGATGAGTCCCGCACCGGGCACGTACCGGCGCGGCCTTCGCTTCCTGCGGCGGCGGCGCACGGTCGTCGCGCGGCTGCTCGGCTGGTCGCTCCTGGAGACGGGCCAGACGTTCCTGCTCGGCCAGGCCCTCGCCCGCGCGCTCGACGACGGCTTCCTCGCCGGACGCCGGGACACCGGACTGCTCTGGCTCGGCGTCGCCGTGCTCGGCGTCGCCGCCGGGGCCCTCGGCACGGCACGCGTCTACGCGGCCGTCGCCCAGCTCGTCGAACCGCTGCGGGACGTCCTCGTGCGCCACGTCGTCGCCCGCGGAGTGCGGGACGCCGACGGGGGAGCGGTGTCGCGGCTCACCCAGCAGGTGGAGATCGCCCGCGACACGTTCGCCGGTCTCGTCATGGTGTCCCGGTCCTTCGTGTTCATCGCGATCGGCGCCCTGGTCGGCCTGGTCTCGCTCGCCCCCGCACTGCTGCTCGTGGTCGCGGCGCCGCTCGTCGCGGGCCTCGCCCTGTTCCTCGCCACGCTGCGCCCGCTGGCCCGCGGCCAGGAGGCGTTCCTGATCGCCGACGAGGCCGTCTCGACCCGCCTGGCCACCGTGTGCGCGGGCCTGCGGGACGTCACGGCGGCCGGGGCACAGGAGCCCACGGCCGCGGGCGCGGGCGCCCTCGTCGACCGCGAGTGGCGGGCCTCCCGCACCCTCGCCCGGTGGTCGGTGCCCCGCGTGCTCGCCCTCGCCGTCGGCGGCCAACTCCCGCTGCTGCTCCTCCTGGTGACGGCACCCTGGACCCTGGCCCGCGGCGTGACACCCGGCGCCCTGGTCGGCGCCATCGCCTACGTCACGCAGTCCCTGCTGCCCGCGCTGCGCAGCCTGATCCACGGCCTGGGCACCGGCGGCTCCCGCCTGGTGGTCGTGCTGCGCAGGCTGATGGCGTACGAGGACGAACACGCGCCCTCTGCGGGGGAGTTGCTGCCCAGCCCGGCACGACCCGAGCTGCATCCCGAGCCGCATCCCGAGTCGCGCCCCCAGGCCCCGGCCCAAGCCCAGGCTCAGGCCCCGGCCCTGGAGATCACCTCCCTCACCTTCGCGTACGGCCCCGACGCCGACCCGGTGCTGCACGGCCTCGACCTCGTCGTCCCCCAGGGCGGCCATCTGGCCGTCGTCGGCCCCAGCGGCATCGGCAAGTCGACCCTGGCGGGCCTCGCCGCCGGGCTGCTCGTGCCAGGGGCGGGGGAGATCCGGGTGCACGGACGCCCGGCCCGCGCGCCCGACGCGGTCGGACAGCGCGTGCTGATCCCGCAGGAGGCGTACGTCTTCGGCGGCACGCTCCGCGCCAACCTCGGCTACCTGCGCCCCGACCCGGTACCGGAGCCCCAACTCGGCGCCGCCGTCGACCTGTTCGGCCTCGGCCCCCTCCTGGACCGGGTCGGCGGGCCCGACGCCCCGCTCGACCCGGCGGCCCTCTCGGCGGGCGAACGGCAACTGGTCGCGCTGGCCCGCGCGTACCTCTCGGCCGCGCCGCTTGCGGTGCTCGACGAGGCCACGTGCCACCTCGACCCGGCGGCGGAGGCGCGTGCGGAGCGGGCGTTCGCGGCGCGGCCCGGCGGAACGCTGGTGGTCGTCGCCCACCGGATCAGCTCGGCCCGCCGGGCCGACCGCATCCTCGTCGTGGACGGCCCGCGCACCGTCTGCGGCCGCCACCGCGACCTGCTCACCCGCTCGCCGCTCTACCGCGACCTGGTCGGCGCGTGGGACCTGCCTGACGCATCTGACGCATCTGACGCAACTGATGCATCTGACGCACCTGATGCTGCGTCACAGCCAGCCCTCGCCCTGGGAGATGCGGATCGCGTCGATGCGGTTGCGGGCGCCGATCTTGCGGGTGATGGCGGCCATGTAGTTGCGCACCGTCCCTTTGGACAAGTGAAGGCTGTGCGCGATCTCGGAGACCGACGCCCCCTCGGCGGCGAGCGATAACACGCTCAACTCCCGCCTGGTCAAGGGATTCTGAGCGGCCTTCAGAAATCCGAACCCCAGGGAGTCGTCGACGAAGCGCTGCCCGCGGGCCACCTGCCTGATGCCGGTGAGCAGCCGCTCCACGGGACTGTCCCGGTCCACGTAGCCGAGCGCCTGCGCCTCGACGGCCCGCCGCAGCAGCCCTGGTCTGCCGGCCGTGGCCAGAACCAGCAGCGGGCACCGTAACTCGCCCAGTGGCGGTATCCCGTAACTCGTCTCGCAGTCCAGGTCGGCCACGCACAGGTGCGGAGTGAGTGCGCCCGCCTTCCCGGGGGCCGTGCCCCACGACGTGTGATGCACCTCCAAGTCCGGCTCCCTGGCGAGACGTTCCGCCAGTGCCGATCGCATGAGACAGAAGTCGTGCACGAGAAGTACCCGGATCACATCTGTCCCCTCCCCAGCCATCTGCCCCGGTTGCTTCGTTCCGTACGCGAACAATTCAACCGGCGGGTTCCCCGATGCGGACTCGCAGAACTGGCCATCAAGGGTCAGGGGGGCGCACAGGAGCGCGCTGGTGCGCCCCTTGTGACGGGGAAGGGCGGTTTCCCGTTTTACGAGGAGGGGCGCTTCTCCGGCGTCGCCGTCAGATCGATGAGCTTGCACACCGTCTCGATGTCGATCTTGACCTGGGCGATCGACGCCCGGCCGGACAGCCACGTGATGAGAGCCGAGTGCCAGGTGTGCTCGATGACGCGGACCGCGGAGAGCTGCGCGGGCGTCGGATCGTCGAGCTCCATCGCGTCCAGGATGATCGCCGTCGTCTGCCGCGAGACCTGGTCGACCTCGGGGCTGACGCTGCGGTCGGCGAAGGTGAGCGCGCGCACCATCGCGTCCGCCAGGTGCGGCTCGCGCTGCAGGGCCCGGAAGGCGCGCATCAGCGTCTCGGCGACCCGCTCGGCGGGCGCGTCCGAGGACGGCGGCCGCTTGCGGACCGTCGTGTGCATGTGCTGGAGCTGGTCCTGCATGGTGGCGACCAGCAGGTGCACCTTGCTCGGGAAGTAGCGGTACAGGGTGCCGAGCGCGACCTGGGACGACTCGGCGACCTCGCGCATCTGCACCGCGTCGAACCCGCCGCGCGCCGCCAGCTGGGCGCTCGCGTGCAGGATGCGGCGGCGCCGCGCCTCCTGCCGCTCGGTGAGCGCGGGGCCGCTCTGAGTGGTGCTGCCGGTGCTGCTTCTGGCGTCCGGAGCTGTCATCGCTTCGCTTCCGTGTCCGTCCCGTGTCCCGTGGTCCAGGCCGTGGCGTGAATCACCCGTTCCACCGGCCACAGCTTGGCTACCTGCCGGTAGATTCGGTGCTCATTGAACGATCAAGTCTGAAACTTGTTCTAGATTAGCGTCCCCACGTAGGGTCCACGGACAGCCTGGGATGTCCACGGTAAGCAGGAGAGAAGGGTGGCCTGGAGTGACCGCGGAGTCGTTGCGCATCGCTCTCCTCACATACAAGGGCAACCCGTTCTGCGGGGGCCAGGGTGTGTACGTCCGTCACCTCTCCCGTGAGCTGGCCCGACTCGGCCACCGCGTCGAGGTCATCGGCTCCCAGCCCTACCCGGTCCTGGACGAGGGCCTCGACGGCCTCGAAGGGCTTTCGCTGACCGAGCTGCCCAGCCTCGACCTGTACCGCAGCCCCGACCCCTTCCGTACCCCGAAGCGCGACGAGTACCGCGACTGGATCGACGCCCTCGAGGTCGGCACCATGTGGACCGGCGGCTTCCCCGAGCCCCTGACGTTCTCGCTGCGCGCCCGCCGCCATCTGCGCGCCCGCCGCGGCGAGTTCGACGTCGTCCACGACAACCAGACGCTCGGATACGGGCTGTTGGGCGGCCCCGCCGCGATCGGCGCCCCCCTCGTCACCACGATCCACCACCCCATCACCGTCGACCGGCAGCTGGAGCTCGACGCCGCGCAGACCTGGCAGCAGCGGATGTCCAAGCGCCGCTGGTACGCGTTCACGCGCATGCAGAAGCGCGTCGCGCGCCGCCTGCCGTCCGTGCTCACCGTCTCCGGCACCTCCCGCGCCGAGATCGTCAAGGACCTCGGGGTGCGCGAGGACCGCATCAGCGTCGTCCACATCGGCGCCGACACCGACCTGTTCTCGCCGAATCCGGCCGTGGCCGAGGTGCCGGGCCGGATCGTGACGACCTCCAGCGCCGACGTGCCGCTCAAGGGCCTCGTGTTCCTCGTCGAGGCGCTCGCCAAGGTGCGCGCCGAGCAGCCCGACGCGCACCTCGTCGTCGTCGGCAAGCGGGCCGAGGACGGACCCGTCGCCGCGGCCATCGAGCGGTACGGACTCGAGGGCGCCGTCGACTTCGTCAAGGGCATCAGCGACCAGGAGCTCGTCGACCTCGTGCGCTCGGCGCAGATCGCCTGCGTCCCCTCGCTCTACGAAGGGTTCTCGCTGCCCGCGGCCGAGGCCATGGCCACCGGCACCCCGCTCGTCGCCACCACCGGCGGCGCCATCCCCGAGGTCGCGGGCCCCGACGGCGAGACCTGCCTCGCGGTGCCGCCCGGCGACCCCGGCGCCCTCGCCACCGCCCTGAACCGGCTGCTCGGCGACCGCGCCCTGCGCACCCGGCTCGGCGCCGCGGGCCGCGCCCGCGTCCTCGCCCGCTTCACCTGGGCCCGCGCCGCCCAGGGCACGGCGGACCTGTACCGCGCCGCCATGGACGAGGCACCCGCCGGCACCTCCGCCTCACGACCTCACCAGAAGAACCCTCAGGAAACCCCTCAGGAAAGCAGGGCCACGTGCTGACCGTCGACTTCACCCGTTTCCCGCTCGCCGCGGGCGACCGCGTCCTGGACCTCGGGTGCGGGGCAGGACGGCACGCCTTCGAGTGCTACCGGCGCGGGGCACAGGTGGTCGCGCTCGATCAGAACGCGGAGGAGATCGCCGAGGTCGCCAAGTGGTTCGCCGCCATGAAGGAGGCCGGCGAGGCCCCGGCCGGCGCCACCGCCACCGCGATGGAGGGCGACGCGCTCCAACTCCCCTTCCCCGACGAGTCGTTCGACGTCGTCATCATCAGCGAAGTGATGGAGCACATCCCCGACGACAAGGGCGTCCTCGCCGAGATGGTGCGGGTGCTCAAGCCTGGCGGGCGCATCGCCGTCACCGTGCCGCGCTACGGGCCCGAGAAGGTCTGCTGGGCGCTGTCGGATGCGTACCACGAGGTCGAGGGCGGCCACATCCGTATCTACAAGGCCGACGAACTCCTCGGCAAGATGCGCGAAGCGGGCCTCAAGCCGTACGGCACGCACCACGCGCACGCCCTGCACTCGCCCTATTGGTGGCTCAAGTGCGCGTTCGGCGTCGACAACGACAAGGCGCTGCCCGTGAAGGCGTACCACAAGCTGCTGGTCTGGGACATCATGAAGAAGCCCGCGCTGACCAGGGTCGCCGAGCAGCTCCTGAACCCGGTCGTCGGCAAGAGCTTCGTCGCCTATGCCACCAAGCCGCACCTGCCCACGTCCGACATGGCTGCAGAGGCCACTGCGTGAGCAGCCCCGAGCGGACCGAACTCCTCGTACTCGACGGCGTTCTGACGGCGGATCAGGCCGCGCGGACGGTGCGCGGCCTGCTGGCCGTGCAGCGGCCGGACGGCGCCATCCCGTGGTTCCGCCGCCACCACCTCGACCCGTGGGACCACACCGAGGCCGCCATGGCGCTCGACGTGGCCGGCGAGCACGAGGCCGCCGAGCGCGCCTACGACTGGCTCGCCCGGCACCAGAACGAGGACGGTTCCTGGTACGCCGCCTACCACGACGGCGATCCGGACGACGTGACCGACCGCGGCCGCGAGACCAACTTCGTCGCGTACGTCGCCGTCGGCGTCTGGCACCACTACCTCTCCACCGGCGACGACGCGTTCCTGGACCGCATGTGGCCCGTCGTGTACGCCGCCGTCGAGTGCGTGCTGCGGCTGCAGCAGCCCGGCGGGCAGGTCGGCTGGAAGCGCGACCCGGACGGGACAATCGTCAACGACGCGCTCCTGACCGGGAGTTCGTCCATCCACCACGCCCTGCGGTGTGCGCTTGCCATCGCCGAACAGCGCGAAGAGCCGCAGCCCGACTGGGAGTTGGCGCTCGGCGCCCTGCGGCACGCCATCCGGCGCCACCCGGAGCGGTTCCTCGACAAGAGCCACTACTCGATGGACTGGTACTACCCGGTGCTCGGCGGCGCCCTGCGCGGCGCCGAGGCGAAGGCCCGGATCGAGGCGGACTGGGAGAAGTTCGTCGTCCCCGGCCTCGGCGTGCGCTGCGTCGTGCCCAACCCGTGGGTCACCGGCGGCGAGAGCGCCGAACTCGCCCTCGCCCTGTGGGCGACGGGCGAGTCCGACCGGGCCCTCACGATCCTCCAGGACATCCAGCACCTGCGGGACCCCCGCAGCGGCCTGTACTGGACCGGTTACGTCTTCGAGGACCGGGCGATCTGGCCCGAGGAGCTGACGACGTGGACCGCCGGGTCCGTGTTGCTGGCCGTGGCCGCGCTCGGGGGAGACGAGGCCACGTGCCAGGTGTTCGGCGGCGAGTCCCTGCCGTCCGGGGTCGAGCCCGACTGCTGCGGCTAGGGCGTGTCCGCAAAGTCCCTTCGTCCGCCCGGAGGGCGGGCCGGGCGGCGTCTGGTGCGTGCTCTCGGTGTGCCGGGTGCAAGGCCTCGTACTGGATGTACTTGGCCTTACGCCCGGTGCGGCGAGAGTGCGTGCCAGGCGTCGGACGGCAGAAGGGACTTTGCGGACACGCCCTAGGGCCCCTGCCCGCTCAGTACCTGCGCAGCCGGTTCGCGATCGCGTGGCCGACGAACAGGTAGACCACCGCCGCCAGGCCGTAGCCCGCGACCACGCGTGCCCACTCCTCGTCGAACGTGAACAGGTCGTGCGACCAGCCCGCCAGCCAGGCCGCCGCGTCGTGGACGAACTGCACCAGGTCGTTGGCCCGGTTCGCGTCCAGCAGATACATCAGGATCCACAGCCCCAGGATGAGGGCCAGGACGTCCGCGACGATCATGACGACCCGGCCCGCTTCGCTGGTGCCTCGGTAGTGCCTATTCGGAGACATACCGAGCGGGTGTCCCGGATTCCGGCCGGGAAACGCGCCGGGAAGCACGCCGGGACACGGACGGGCTCGCCCGGGTGGCGCAGCGGCCCGGGCGGGGTGAGGCTGCCAGAAGTGCAGACCCCGCCCCGGAGGTACCCGTGGTGCTCAGCTTCCCCCTTCCCCTGCGACGCCTCGTCGTGGCCGTGCTCGTGTGCGCCGCCCTGCTCGCCGGTACGACCGCGTGCGGCAGCGACGACAAGGACGCGTCCGCCACCCCGACGAGCTCGGCCGAGCGGCAGAAGTTCGCCAAGACCCGGTTCGTGGCCAACGCGAGCATCGCGGCCGGGGCCACGTACCAGTGGATCGTGAAGCCCTGGCGCGCCGGCAAGTTCAAGTCCGACGCCGGCGGCCGCAAGGTGGCCCTGGTCAAGGCGGGCCTCGCGGGCGCACTCACGTACAACCGGCTGAAGGCCGCCGTGAAGAACGCCGAGGGCGATCCGCTGCTCGCCAAGGCGGTCGCCCCGCTCGCGGCCGGCATCGACTCGCTCAAGGACCTGCCGGGCAAGCTGCGCAAGGGCGACGGCGTCGACTCGGTCGCCTCGTCCTTCGACGACATCATCAACAACGTGAAGGACGCGGGCAAGAACGCGGGCGCCGAGGTCACGAACAAGGTCCCGTCGGCGGCCGAACTGGCCAAGGGCTCTTAGGAGTTCAGGAGTTCAGGACTTCAGGAGTTCAGCTCCGCCAGGACCCGGAGCGTGTGCGGATCAGGGGCCATCACCAGCAGATCGGTGACCGGCCCCTTCCGCCACAACTCCAGGCGCTCGGCGATGCGTTCCCGCGGGCCGACGAGCGAGATCTCGTCGGCGAACGCGTCCGGCACCGCGAGCACGGCCTCCTCGCGCCGCCCCTCGGCGAACAGCTCCTGGACGCGCCGCGCCTCGTCCTCGTATCCCATCCGCGCCATGAGGTCCGCGTGGAAATTGCGCGTCGCGTGCCCCATGCCGCCGATGTAGAAGCCGAGCATGGCCTTGACCGGCAGCAGGCCCTCGCCGATGTCGTCGCAGACCTGCACCCGGGTCATCGGCGCGATCGTGAAGCCCTCCGGCAGCTCGGTCAGCGACGCCTCGTAGACGTCGGTACGGGTCGGCGACCAGTACAGCGGCAGCCATCCGTCCGCGATCCGCGTCGTCTGCGCGATGTTCTTCGGCCCCTCGGCGCCGAGCAGGATGGGCAGATCGGCGCGGAGCGGGTGCGTGATGGGCTTGAGGGCCTTGCCGAGCCCGGTCCCGTCCTCGCCCCGGTACGGATGCGCGTGGAACCGTCCGTCGACCTCGACGGGCCCTTCCCGCCTGAGCACTTGCCGTACGACGTCGACGTACTCGCGGGTGGCGGTGAGCGGTGACCTGGGGAACGGCCGCCCGTACCAGCCCTCGACGACCTGCGGCCCCGAAAGCCCGAGGCCCAGCATCATCCGGCCGCCCGACAGGTGGTCGAGGGTGAGGGCGTGCATGGCGGTCGTGGTGGGGGAGCGGGCGGCCATCTGCGCGATGGCGGTGCCCAGGCGGATGCGCGAGGTGTGCGCGGCGAACCAGGTCAGCGGAGTGAAGGCGTCGCTGCCCCAGGACTCGGCGGTCCAGACCGAGTCGTAGCCCAACTCCTCGGCGTCGCGCACGAGTTGGAGATGGTCGGGGTTGGGTCCGCGACCCCAGTAGCCGAGTGTGATGCCGAGCCGCACGTACGCCCCCTCGCAACAGATCTGACAGTGCGTCAGTTCAGGTTCGTCGGGCGACTGTACGCGAAAGGCCCCCCACCCGGAAGACGGGTGAGGGGCCTTGGGGAACGCGGGTGATCAGCCGCGCTGGATCCCGGTCGTGTCCTGCAGGACGCCACGACGGCCGTCCTGCGTCTGGGCGATGAGGCCCGGGCCGCGCTGCTCGACGGCCAAGTACCAGGTGCCCGGCGCCAGTTCGGCGATCGGCGTCGGCGAACCGTCCTCCGCGTACAGCGGACGCGGCACCGGCACGGCGAACCAGAACGGGGAGAAGTCCGAGGGACCCTGCGGCGCCGAGCCGCCCTGCGGCGGCGCGACGGGACCCGGCGCCGGAGCGGCGGCCTGCTGCGGCTGCGCCCCGTACGGCTGACCGGGACCGGGCTGGCCCGGCTGACCCGGACCGGGCTGGCCGCCGTACGGCTGGCCCGGCTGCTGCTGGGCGCCCGGGTACCCGTAACCACCCTGCGGCTGACCGCCGTAGGGCTGCGGCTGCGCGGGGCGCGGGGCGCCCATGAGCGGGGCCTTGAGCGCGGGGACCAGGGCGGTGGCGACGGCGCCACCGGCCAGGACCAGGGCGGCGATCAGGCCGAGGATCAGGCCGACGCCGGCGTCCGGCGACGAGGAACCGCCGCCGAGGTTCTTGAAGACAATCCCGTAGGACTGGTCCGTGTCGAAGATCGCCCCGAGCGAGCTCCACGCGGCGGCGACGGTGAAGGCGACGCCGACCGTACCCAGGTCGAGGCCGACGACCTTGCGGCTCCCGGCAGCGCGGCCGAGGACGACGAGCGCCGCGCCGATGATCCCGAGCAGGTACACGCTCATCAGCAGGTTGCCGTTGGACCAGGCGCTCGGGTTGTCGTCGCCGTTGCCGTCAAAGGTGTCGAGGAACGAGGCGATGAACAGCAACACCGCTGCTCCGATCACCACGCCGTCGCCTCGAGTGAGGGAGCGGATATTCACTTCAGGTCCTTCTCAGTCGTCTCGTCATCGGAGGAGGCGGCGCCATGCGCGGGGGTGGCCCCTCATCGTACGAGGGACACTATCGTCCGCGAGTTGCAGGTGTCTGCCGAGATCCACAGGCTGACAGTTACCCGCGCAGGAAACTCACGATTCCCTCAGAGATGCCTTGCGCCGCCTTCTGCCGCCAGGAGCCGGAGGTCAGCCGGCCCGCGTCCTGCGCGTCCCTCATGTTGCCGCATTCGATGAACACCTTCGGCACCTTCGACAGATTGAGTCCGCCCAGGTCGGAGCGGGTGTCGAGGCCGGTGCCGCCGCCGACGTAGTTCGACGGGGGTTCGCCCGTGACCTGCAGGAACTTGCCCGCGACGCGCTCGCCGAGTGCGCGCGAGGAAGCGACGATCGGACGGGTGTCCGCGGCGCCCGCGTGCACGGATGCGGGAAGGATCACATGGAAGCCGCGGTTTCCGGCGGCGGAACCGTCCGCGTGGAGGGAGATCGCGGCATCGGCCTTCGCCGCGTTGCCGATCGCGGCGCGCTCGGTGACGCAGGGGCCCCAGGCCCGCTCCCCGTTCTGCGTCAACTGCACGGTGGCGCCCTGCTGTTCGAGGATCGTGCGCAGACGACGGGCCACGTCGAGCGTGAACTGAGCTTCCGTGTAACCACCGTTGGTGGACGTGCCGGTGGTGTCGCACTCCTTGCTGCCGTTGCCGACGTTCACGAGACGATTGATATCGGCCGTGTGCCGAAAGTTACCCGGATTGTGACCCGGGTCGATCACCACGACCTTGCCCTTGAGGGGTCCCGAGCCGCCGCCCGCGGGTGTGGTGGGCTTCTTCGACGTCGTGG
Source organism: Streptomyces sp. NPDC050085 (assembly GCF_044460595.1). Lineage (NCBI taxonomy): Bacteria > Bacillati > Actinomycetota > Actinomycetes > Kitasatosporales > Streptomycetaceae > Streptomyces > Streptomyces sp. NPDC050085. Next base: position 197,206 of record NZ_JBITJZ010000005.1, read on the forward strand.
AGGGCGACTTCGAGGGCGACGAGGACGACGTGGAAGGGGCCGCGCTCGTCGGCTCCTTGGCGTCCGACGGCGTTCCCGAGGACGACGTCGAGGACTGGGCGGGGGCCGGCAGCACCTTCGGCGGCGCGCTGTCCCCGGGGCCGCTCACGACCTGCCACACCAGCCAGGCCGCGAGCGCCGTCGGGACGAGCGCGGCGAAGGCGACCAGCACGGGGCGACCGCCGAACCGACGGCCGCCGCGTCCGCGCTGCGGGTCGTCGTCGCGGTAGAAGTCGTTGAAGTCATCGAAGTCATCGGGGTCCGGGCCTACGTACGACACGTGCTCGACCTTAACCGCGCCCTCAGATCCCCGCTCCTGTTCGGCGCAGGACGCGCAACGAGTCGTGTGCGGAGACCTCGGTGAACGCGCCGGACGCGAGGGCCCGCTGGTACACGCGGTACGGGGCCTGCCCGGTCCACTCGTCGTGCTTGACGGGGAAGACGTCGTGGATGGCGAGCAGGCCGCCGTCCGCGACGTGCGGGGCCCAGCCCTCGTAGTCGGCGTTCGCGTGCTCGTCGGTGTGGCCGCCGTCGATGAAGACGAGGCCGAGCCGCCCGCCCCAGACCTTCGCCACCTGCGGGGACCTTCCGACGAGCGCGACCACGTGGTCCTCGAGGCCCGCCGCGTGCAGCGTGCGCCGGAACGTGGGGAGCGTGTCCATGATCCCGAGCTCGGGGTCGACCGTCTCCGGGTCGTGGAAGTCCCAGCCGGGCTGCTGCTCCTCGCTGCCGCGGTGGTGGTCGACCGTGAGGGCGGTGACGCCGGCGGTGCGGGCGGCGTCGGCGAGCAGGATCGTGGAGCGCCCGCAGTACGTGCCGACCTCCAGGAGCGGCAGCCCGAGCTCCGCGGCCCCGGCAGCGGCGGCGTACAGCGCGAGGCCCTCGCCGAGCGGCATGAAGCCCTTGGCCTTCTCGAAGGCGGCGAGGACGTCGGCGTGCGGAGTGCGGCTTGTGGTGGTCATGACGCTCATGCTGCCGTACGCGGCCGGGCGCCCCGCCGCTCACCCCCCAGAGCAAGGTGTTCGGAAGAGCAAGGCATGAGGAACGACGAAGACGCACCGCGCGAGATGCGCGGTGCGTCTTCGTGTCAGGGCTGCCCGCAGCCCTCTCGACCGGCCTTCCGGCCTTCCGGCTACCGGACTTGCTCGGCCACCGCCTCGAGCGCCAGGTCCACGTGCACGGGACGGTCCTCGCCGTGGTGCGTGGCGGCCGAGGCGCGCGGGGCGTGCCCCGCCGCCGTCGCCGCGAGGACGTAGGAGCCGCCGGCCGGCACCGCGAGCGCGTAGTGCCCCTCGGCGTCGGTCAGGGCCGCGCCCGCCTGGCGGCCGCGGCGGTCGATGAGGGTGACCTTGGCGTGGGCCACCGGCTCGCCCGCCGGGTCCAGGACCTGGCCGCGGAAGTGCGCGAGCGCCTCCTCGGCGCGGGCCAGGTTCGCGTCCTCCTCGCTGGAGGCGCGCAGCTGCGTCTGCTGCTGCACGGCGGCGACCCGGCGCTTGGGGAGGAACAGGGCGAGCAGGACGCCGACCGCGACGGCGGCGGTGGCGATCAGGAACGAGACGCGGAAGCCGTGCATCGTCGGGATCGCGACGCCGCCCACGTGGTTCGCGGTGTTGGCCAGGACCATGCCGATGACCGCCGACGACACCGACGTACCGATGGAGCGCATCAGGGTGTTGAGGCCGTTGGCCGCGCCCGTCTCGGACGGGTCCACCGCGCCGATGATGAGCGCCGGGAGCGAGGAGTACGCGAGGCCGATGCCCGCGCCCACGACCACCGAGATGATGATGGTCTGCCAGGCCGCGCTCATCAGGCCGAGTCCGGCGCCGTAGCCGATCGCGATGATCAGCATGCCGAGGATCAGGGTGACCTTCGGGCCGAAGCGGGCGGACAGGCGGGCGTAGACGGGGGCGGTGAACATCATCGTCAGGCCGAGCGGTGCCACGCACAGGCCCGCGACGACCATCGACTGGCCGAGGCCGTAGCCGGTGGCGGACGGGAGCTGGAGCAGCTGGGGCAGGACGAGCGAGATCGCGTAGAACGCGACGCCGACCATGATCGAGGCCAGGTTCGTGAGCAGCACCTCGCGGCGGGCCGTGGTGCGCAGGTCGACGAGCGGGGCCTTCAGGCGCAGCTCCATCAGACCCCAGGCGACGAGCACGACGAGCGCCGCGGCGAACAGGCCGAGCGTGGTGCCGCTGCTCCAGCCCCAGTCGCTGCCCTTGGTGATCGGCAGGAGGAAGAGGACCAGGCCGAGGGAGAGGCCGAGGGCTCCGGCGACGTCGAAGGTGCCCTGTGCGCGCAGCGGGCTCTCCGGGACGAAGGCGAGCGTGAGGGCGATCGACACGACGCCGAGGCCGGCGGCGCCGAAGAACAGCGCGTGCCAGTCGGCGTGCTGGGCGACGAGCGCGGCGAGCGGCAGGGCGAGACCGCCGCCGACGCCGATGGAGGAGGACATCAGGGCCATGGCCGAGCCGAGCTTCTCGGGCGGCAGCATGTCGCGCATCAGGCCGATGCCGAGCGGGATGGCGCCCATGGCGAAGCCCTGCAGGGCACGGCCCGCGATCATCACGAGCAGGTTGTCCGTGAAGCCGCAGATCAGCGAGCCCACGACCATGATCGCGAGGCTGGTGAGCAGCATCCGGCGCTTGCCCGCGAGGTCGCCGAGGCGGCCCATGATCGGGGTGGCGACGGCGCCGGCGAGGAGGGTCGCGGTCATGACCCAGGTGGCGTTCGACGGGGCGGTGCTCAGCAGTTCGGGCAGGTCCTTGATGACCGGCACGAGCAGGGTCTGCATCACCGCGACGACGATGCCGGCGAAGGCGAGGACGGGGACGACGCCGCCTGTTCGGCGGGGGGTGGTCGTCGGCTGGGACATGACGGAGGGCCTCCGGAAGGCGGGGTTCGGGGGTCGCGTGCACGGCGGTGTGCGGGCGGTGTGCGGGCAGGTTGCGCGTAATCCGAACTTGTTTCCCGAGGCGACTATTCCGACGTTCGTCGTACGAACGGAAACCTTGACCTTTTCATTACGTGGCTCGTGCTGAGGTCGCGGCGAGATCACGGCGCGGTCGTGGCGTGGTCGTGGCGTGGTCGATTCTGACTTGCCGTCAGATTCGCTCTTCCGCTCTACTGGAACGTGTTCTACCGTGCGCCGCATGGGGATCGCCATCACGCAGGAACAGCGGGAACTCGCGGACGCCGTGCGCGGCTGGATCGCGCGCGCCGTGCCGCCCGACGAGGTGCGCAAACTGCTCGACGCCCCGGCCGCGCCCGGCCACCGCCCGCCCTTCTGGGACGCGCTCGCCGGACAGGGCCTGCTCGGCGTGCACCTTCCCGAGGCGTACGGCGGTGGGGGCGGGACCCTGCTCGACCTCGCGGTGGTCGTCGAGGAGGCGGGCCGGGCCGCGCTGCCCGGTCCGTACCTCGGCAGCGCGCTGGCCGCGGAGGTGCTGCGGCGGGCCGGGCTCGGGCAGCTCGCCGGGGCGGTGGCGGACGGGCGGCGGATCGCGGCGGTGGCGTTCGGGCCCGGCGGGCTCAGCGCGGTCGCCGGGCCCGAGGGGCTGATCCTGGACGGGGCCGCGCCCCCGGTGCTGACCGGCGCCGACGCGGACCTCCTCGTCCTCGCCGCCGAGAGCGCCGACGGCGTCGTCTGGATGGCCGTCGACGCCGAGACCCCCGGCCTTTCCGTACGCGCCCACGAGAGCGCCGACCCGACCAGGCCCACCGCCGAGGTCACCGCGTCGGGCGCCGCCGTCCCGGCCGGCCGGGTGCTCGCCGTGGACGGCACGCTCGTCCGGGACCTCGCGGCCGTGCTGTTCGCCGCCGACGCCTGCGGGGGCGCCGCCTGGGCGCTGCACACCGCGGCCGAGCACGCCAAGGTGCGCGAGCAGTTCGGGCGGCCCATCGGACAGTTCCAGGGCGTCAAACACCTCTGCGCCGACATGCTCGTCCGCGTCGAGCAGGCAGGCGCGCTCGTGTGGGACGCGGCCCGCGCCCTGAGCGACGAGGGCACCGAGGTGCGCGGCCTGGTCGCCGCGCTCGCCGCCGGGGCCGCGCTCGACGCCGCGTACGGCTGCGCCAAGGACTGCATCCAGATCCTCGGCGGGACCGGCTTCACCTGGGAGCACGACGCCCACCTCTACCTCCGCAGGGCCGTCGTCGCCCGGCAGCTGCTCGGCGCCGGGGACGCGCACCGCCTGCGGGCCGTCCGCCTCGCCGAGGCCGGAGCCAGGCGCGAGCTCCGGTTCGCGCTGCCCGCCGCCGCGGACGCCCACCGGGAGCGGGCCAGGACCACGATCGACGGGGCCCGCGGCCTCGACCCGGCCGCCGCGCGCCGCGCCCTCGCGCCCACCGGATACGCGGCGCCGCACCTGCCCGCCCCGTACGGACTCGGCGCCGGACCGGTCCAACAGCTCGCGGTCCAGGAGGAGTTGAAGGCGGCCGGAGTCAAGGTGAGTGACCTCGGCATCGCCACCTGGGTCGTCCCCTCGCTCATCTCCTACGGCACCCAGGGCCAGCGCGACCGCTACCTCCCGGCGACCCTGCGCGGCGAACTGCTCTGGTGCCAGCTGTTCTCCGAACCCGGCGCGGGCTCCGACCTGGCGTCCCTGCGCACCCGCGCCGAACGCACCGAGGACGGCCGCTGGCGGATCAACGGGCAGAAGGTGTGGACGAGCGCCGCCCAGTGGGCCGACCACGGCATCCTGCTGGCCCGCACGAACCCCGACGCCCCCAAGCACAAGGGCCTGACCTACTTCCTCGTCGACATGAAGAACACCGAGGGCATCGACATCCGCCCGCTGCGCGAGATCACCGGCGACTCCCTCTTCAACGAGGTCTACTTCGACGACGTCCTCCTGCCCGCGGACGCGGTGGTCGGCGAGGTCGACGACGGCTGGCGGGTCGCCCGCCACACCCTCGGCAACGAGCGGGTCCACATGGCCGACCAGCTGACCTTCGACACGGGCCTCGAAGCGCTCATCGCCCGGGCCGGAGACCTGGACGGCGCCTACCGGGCCCGGATCGGCGCGCTCGCCACGGAGGCGCACGCCCTGGGCTGCATCGGGCTGCGGACGACGATGCAGCAGGTGGCGGGCGAGGAGCCGGGTGCGGGGGCGTCCGTACGCAAGCTGGTGCAGACCCCGCACCAGCAGAAGGTCGCGGAACTCGCCCTCGAACTCCTCGGCCCCGCAGGCGCGTTGAGGGAGGGCCCGGGCGAGCGCGCCCTGCACGGCTTCCTCCTGTCCCGCTGCCTGACGATCGCGGGCGGCACGACGCAGGTGCAGCTGAACGTCGTGGCGGAGCGGATTCTGGGCCTGCCGCGGGATTAGCCGGCCCGGGTCGGCACCCCTGCCTCCGCGTAGACGCGGCGCACGGCGTCGAGGTCGACCGGCGTCTCGTAATAGTCCTCCGCCCAGGCCCGGAACGCCTCCGGGGTCGGCTCGCCGAGCAGTTCGAGCAGCCAGTCGGCCCCGTCGGCGTCCTCCCCGCCGTCGGGGAAGGCGATGTCCCCGGTGTGCCAGCGGGTGTCACCGGTCTCCCGCCAGAGGCAGGCCGTCACGCGCGGCATCCCGTCGTCGGTGAACGCGGGCTCGTCCACGTACGGCCGGAAGACGGTGGGAACGGTGTCGAGGACGCCGGGCCAGGGCTGCTCCCCGTCGTCGCCGTACGGGCTCATCGGCGACTCGTGGCTGAAGACCCGTATGTAGACGCCCGCCGGGCCGAAGACGACCGCGTAGTCGTCCCCCGACCCGTTCTCCATCGAGACCAGGGCCTCGGCCGCCGCAAGGGCTCGGTCCCGGGTCGCCGTCCGGCCCCGTCCCGCCCCCGGCGACGTATCGTCCCGCCCGTGGAGCTCAAACACCTCGCCGGATTCGTCGCCGTCGCCGAAGAACTGCACTTCGGGCGGGCCGCCGAGCGGTTGCACATGGCTCAGTCGCCGCTCAGCCAGCAGATCAGGCTGCTCGAACGCGACCTCGGGGTCAGGCTGTTCGACCGGACCACCCGCAGCGTCCGGCTGACCCCCGCGGGGCAGGCGCTCGTGGAGCCGGCGCGGCGGCTGCTCGGGGATGCCGAGACGCTGCGCAGGACCGTGCGCGCCGCCCACCTCGGTGAGACCGGCCGGGTCACCGTCGGCTTCGGCGGGGCCAGCGCCTACTCCGCGCTGCCCGCCCTGACCCGGGCCGTGAACTCCGAACTCCCCGGCGTGGAGCTGGTGTTGGAGGGGCAGATCTTCACCGGTGAGGCCCTGGCCCGGCTCACCGACGGGACCATCGACCTCGGGGTCGCCGCGCTGCCCGTGCGACGCGGGATCACCGCCCGGGTCGTCCGCGCGGAGAGCCTCGTGTGCGCCCTGCCCGAGGGGCACCGGCTGGCCGCGCAGGACGGGGTCACGTTCGCCGAGCTCCAGCACGAGCGGTTCGTCACCTTTCCCGTGGCGCGGGGTTCGGCCGTGCGCGAGGCCATGGTGCAGGGGTGCCACGACGCCGGGTTCGCGCCCCGCATCGCGCAGGAGGCCCCGGACTCGTACAACCTGCTCGCCCTCGTCGGGGCGGGCGTCGGCGTGGCCGTCGTGGTCGGGTCCGCGCGCTCGATCCACCTGGAGCACGTCGTCTTCCGGCCGCTCGTCGGCGAGGGCGTGCCGGTGCTGCCCATCGCTCTCGCCTGGCGGACCGGGAACGACAGTGCCGCCCTCGCCGCCGTACTGGACGTGGCCGAGCGGGTGCTGCCGACGCCCCCTGATTACGTGGACGCCCACTGATTACATGGACTTACATGGACTTACATGGACGCCCACTGATTATGTGGCACAGCCGCTCACTGGGTGCCGGAATCGGTCTTGGACAGCACTTAATCCCGCGGGCAGAGTGATCGTCATGCCTGAGCCGCTGCCCGACCGTCCCGGTACCGCCGCCCCGCTCGCCGGGATCAGGGTCGTCGACCTGTCCAAGATCCTCGCGGGCCCGTACGCCACGATGTCCCTCGCCGATCTCGGCGCCGACGTGACCAAGGTCGAGCACCCCGAGGGCGGCGACCCGACGCGCCGCTGGGGCCCGCCGTTCCAGGGCGAGGACGCCACCTACTACCTGGCCGCCAATCGCAACAAGCGGTCCGTGACGATCGACCTCAAGACCCCCGCGGGGCAGGACGCCGTGCACCGGATGCTCGCCGACGCCGATGTCCTCGTCGAGAACTTCCGGCCCGGCAGCTCGCTGGCCGGCCGCTTCGACTACCGCGAGATGAGCGCCCGTTACCCCCGTCTCGTCGTCCTGCACATCTCCGCCTTCGGCGACACCGGGCCCCTGCGCGACGAGCCCGGGTACGACATGGTCGCCCAGGCCGCCGCCGGGCTGATGTCCCTGACCGGCGAGCCCGACGGGCCGCCCGTCAAGGCCGGGTTCGCCATGGGCGACCTCGGCGCGGCCCTCTTCGGGCTGATCGGGGTCACCTCCGCCCTCGTCGAGCGGGCCCGCACCGGGCGCGGCCAGTACGTGACGACGTCCCTGTACGAGACCCAGCTCGCCCTGCACGCCAACTGGGCCACCGCCCACTTCGCCACCGGCGAGCGCCCGACGCGCCTCGGCTCCGGGCATCCGAGCCTCGTCCCGTACCAGGCGTACGAGGCCGCCGACGGCCACTTCGTGATCGCGGTCGGCAGCGACGCCCTGTTCCGCAAGCTGTGCACGGCCCTCGGCCTGGACGCCCTCGCCGACCACCCGGACTTCGCCACGAACGCCGCCCGCGTCGCCAACAGGGCTGCTTTGAATGCCCAGTTGACGGATGTCCTCGCCAGGCGCACGGTCGGGGAGTGGTGCGACGCGCTGAAGGCCGCAGGGGTGCCCGTCGCGCCCATCCGGCACCTCGACGAGGTCTACGCCTGCCCGCAGACCGAGGCCCTCGGCATCGTCCAGGAGGTCGAGCACCCGGTCGCGGGCCCGCTGCGCCAGGTCGCCTTCCCCGTCAGCTTCAACGGCGTACGGCCCTCCGTGCGCACCGCACCGCCCACCCTCGGTCAGCACAACACCCTGACGCAGCAAGGAGCTTGAACCCCATGCCGTTCCCCGCTCTCGACGCCCTCGACCCGCTGAACCTCGAAGCCCTCCTCACCGACGAGGAGCGGGCCGTGCGCGACACGGTGCGCCAGTACCTCGACGACAAGGTCGAGCCGCACATCGCCGACTGGTTCGAGAGCGGTGAGCTGCCGAACCTCCCCGAACTCGCCCGGGACTTCGGCAAGATGGGGCTGCTCGGCATGCACCTGGAGGGCTACGGCTGCGCCGGGATGTCGGCCCGCGCGTACGGCATCGCCTGCCGCGAACTGGAGGCCACCGACTCCGGTCTGCGCTCCTTCGTCTCCGTCCAGGGATCCCTCGCCATGTTCGCCCTCCACCGCTTCGGCTCGGAGGAGCAGAAGCAGGAGTGGCTGCCGAGGATGGCCGCGGGCGAGGCCATCGGCTGCTTCGGCCTCACCGAGCCGGACCACGGCTCCGACCCGGCGTCGATGACGACGCGGGCCCGGCGCGACGGCGAGGACTGGGTCCTCGACGGCCGCAAGATGTGGATCACGAACGGTTCGGTCGCGGCCGTCGCCGTCGTCTGGGCGCAGACCGAGGACGGCGTACGCGGATTCGTCGTCCCCACCGGCACCCCGGGCTTCTCGGCGCCGCTCATCAAGCACAAGATGTCGCTGCGCGCGTCGGTGACGAGCGAGCTGGTCCTGGACGGCGTACGTCTGCCCGCGTCCGCCCAACTGCCCGGGGCCCGCGGCGTCGGCGCACCCCTCACCTGCCTGAACGAGGCCCGTTACGGCATCGTCTGGGGCGTCACGGGCGCCGCCCGCTCGGCCTGGCAGTGCGCGCGCGAATACGCCCTGCAGCGCGAGCAGTTCGGCAAGCCGATCGCCGGGTTCCAGCTCACCCAGCAGAAGCTCGTCGACATGGCGCTGGAGCTGCACAAGGCGACCCTGACGGCCCTGCACCTGTCGGCCCTCAAGGACAGTCCGGCCGGCGTCCACCCGGCCCAGATCAGCTTCGGCAAGCTCAACAACGTGCGCGAGGCCATCGAGATCTGCCGGACCGCCCGCACGATCCTCGGCGCGAACGGCATCTCGCTGGAGTACCCGGTGATCCGCCACGCCAACAACCTGGAGTCCGTGCTCACGTACGAAGGCACGACCGAGATGCACACCCTTGCGCTCGGCCAGGCGCTCACCGGGCACGCGGCCTTCCGTTAATCGCCTCGCCCTGCCACTATCTGACGGTCCGTCAGGTAGTGGCAGGAGGGCCGTGCACCCATGAAGTCAGCCATGAAGTCGTACATAGTCGGCGTCGGCATGACCAAGTTCGAGAAGCCCGAGACGCGGGACTGGCAGTACTGGGACATGGTGAAGGAGGCGGGGAGCGCGGCGCTCGCGGACGCCGGCGTCGCCTACCGGGACGTCCAGCAGGTCCCCGTCGGCTACTGCTTCCAGGCCTCGACGGCCGGTCAACGGGCCGCGTACGAACTGGGGTTGACGGGAATCCCCGTCTACAACGTCAACAACAACTGCGCGACGGGCTCCACCGCCCTGATGATGGCCCGCCAGTTCGTCGAGGGCGGGATCAGCGACTGCGTGCTCGCGCTCGGCTTCGAGAAGATGCAGCGGGGCGCGCTCGGCGGCGGCGCCGACGGCGGGTCGGATTTCAAGACGTCGCCCGTCGCCCGGCACTACGGCATCATGGCCGCCCGCCACGGCTTCGAGATGTCCCCGCCCACCGCCCAGATCTTCGGCGACGCGGCCCGCGAGCACATGGAGAAGTACGGCACGACCGAGGCGCAGCTCGCCGCGGTCGGCGCCAAGAACCACCGGCACTCGGTGAACAATCCCTACGCCCAGTTCCAGGACGCGTACACCGTCGACGAGATCCTGGCGGCGAAGACCATCCACACACCGCTCACCAAACTCCAGTGCTCACCCACGTCCGACGGCGCCGCCGCGGCCGTCGTCGTCTCCGAACGCTTCGTCGAGGAACGGGACTTGGGGGACAAGGCGGTGGAGATCGTCGCGCAGGCGATGACCACCGACACCGAGGAGTCCTTCGCGTCCGGCTCGTGCATCGACGTCGTCGGGCAGCCGATGTCGAGGGAGGCGGCCCGCCAGGTGTACGAGCGCTCCGGGCTCGGCATCGACGACGTGGACGTCATCGAGCTCCACGACTGCTTCTCCGTCAACGAGTTGCTCACGTACGAGGCGCTCGGCATGTGCGAGCAGGGCGAGTCCGGCAAGCTCGTCGAGTCGGGGGCGACGACGTACGGCGGCCGCTGGGTGGTGAACCCGTCGGGCGGCCTGATCTCCAAGGGGCACCCGCTCGGCGCCACCGGGATCGCCCAAGTCGCCGAACTGACCTGGCAGTTGAGGGGTCAGGCCGAGGCGCGTCAGGTGGCCGGGGCGCGGGTCGGGCTCGCGCACAACATCGGGCTCGGCGGGGCGGCGGTGGTCACCATGCTGCGACGCGCCTGACGCGGACCTTCGAGACGTCGGGGGTGCGAAGGCAGGCTCTCAGGACAGCGACGTCGTCGGCCTGCCCAGATACCAGACGGGCCCGGGGTCCGGCACGGCCAGCGGGCGGAAACCGAGACGGTCGTAGAACGCCCTGGCCGAAGTGTTCGCCCGCACCATGCACAGGTGCACGGCCGGGACCCCGCGGCTGCGCAGCGCGTCGAGGAGGGTGCTCATGAGGGCGCGGCCGTACCCCCGGCCCTGCCAGTCCGGCAGCAGATCGATGTGCAGATGTGCGGGGAACGCGGCCAGCTCCTCGTGGACCATGCGCTCGGGGTCGTGCAGCAGGGTGACCATCTCCTCGGACGGGGTGCGGGCTGCCCGGGTGAGGGCCGGGTACCGCCCGGCGACCCGCGGAAGCCACTCGCTGCGGAACCGTTCGGTGAACTTCGCGGTGTCCGCGGCCCCCAGGACGTATCCCACGGCGGCGCCGCTGCCGTCGTCCAGGACGAACGCCAGCTCGGGTTCGAGCGCCACATAGGGGTAGGCGAATATCGACGGCATCAGTTCCGGATCGGGGTGTATGGCGGACGAGTCCCGGCCTTCGTGCGCTGTCTGTACGCAGACGGAGGCGATCTCGGCGCGGTCGGACGGCTGGTAGGGGCGGATGAAGGGTTCGCTGCTCATGCTCCGCAGGATTCCAGGATGGGAGCGCTCCCGTACGGCAGTTCGCGATCTCTCCCGCATCAACTTCCGCGCATACTTCCGCACGAACTCCGGCACGGAACCGCCCCGCAGGACCTAGGTCTGTGGACGTATGACCTTCGGCCCACGTCGCATGCACCGAAATTCTGATGTACGGGGTACGAGTGGCCTGAGACCATGACACTCATGCCGCAGACCTCTCTCACCGACTCCGACTCCGGCGCCGCGATACGCCCACGCCGAACCGCCCCGCCCGCCTGGCTGGTGGTGGCCGTGGCCTGCGCCGGACAGTTCCTCGTCGTCCTCGACGTCTCCGTCGTGAACGTCGCGCTGCCGTCCATGCGCGCCGACCTCGGGCTCAGCGCGACGGGCCTGCAGTGGGTGGTGAACGCGTACTCGATCGCGTTCGCCGGATTCATGCTCCTCGGCGGCCGGGCGGGCGACCTCTTCGGGCGCAAGCGCATGTTCCTGGTCGGGCTCGGCCTGTTCACCCTCGCCTCGCTGGTGGGCGGGCTCGCACAGGACGACTGGCAGCTCCTCGCGGCGCGCGCCGTACAGGGCCTCGGCGCAGCGGTCCTCGCCCCCTCCACGCTCACCATCCTCACCTCGGCCGTGCCCGAGGGCGCCGCGCGGGCCCGGGCCATCGCGACCTGGACGGCCGTGGGCGCGGGCGGCGGCGCGGCGGGCGGCCTGGTCGGCGGCGTGCTGACCGAGGGCCTCAACTGGCGCTGGGTCCTCCTCATCAACGTCCCCCTCGGCGCGCTCGTCCTCGCGGCCGCCGCGCGCTGGATCCGCGAGTCCAAGGCCGGTGGCGAGCGACGCCTCGACCTGCCGGGCGCGCTGCTCGTCACCGCGGGCACGGCGACCCTCGCGTACGCCATCGTGCAGACCGAGGCGGAGGGCTGGGGCGCCGCCTCCACCCTGGTGCCGCTCGGCATCGCGCTGGCCCTGATCGCGGCGTTCCTCGCCGTGGAGGCCCGTACGCGGCTGCCGCTGATGCCGCTCGGACTGTTCAAGGTGCGGTCGGTGGCCGCGGCCAACGCGGCGATGTTCGTGTGCGGCATGGGCAGCTTCGCCATGTGGTTCTTCATGACGCTGTACGCGCAGAACGTCCTCGGCTACACCCCGATCGAGGCCGGTCTGGCCCTCGTCCCCAGCTCGCTCGCGGTCGTGGCCGGCTCGAAGATCGCGCCGCGCCTGATGCCGAGGTTCGGGGCGCGGAACGTGGCGGTGACCGGAGTCCTCGTCACCGCGGCCGGGTTCGCGTGGCAGTCGACGATGACGGCGGACGGCTCCTACGTCACGACCATCATGCTGCCCGGGATCGTGATGATGGCCGGTGCCGGATTCGCGATGACGCCGCTCGCCTCGCTGGCGACGTCGGGCGCGGCGCCCGGTGACGCGGGCCTGGTCTCCGGCCTGGTCAACACGTCCCGCACACTGGGCGGTTCACTGGGCCTGGCGATCCTCTCCACCGTCGCGGCGTCTCGCTCCGCGGGTTCGGCGGACCCTTCATCGCTGACCCGCGGCTACGCGGCGGCGTTCTTGTACGGGGCGGGGATCTTGGCGGTGGCGGTTGTGGTGCTGCTTGCCTGGATGCCGCGAGCCAAATCCAGCGGCTCCGGCAAATCCAGCCCGCTCTAGGACGAGAGGCAGCGGGGTCCGGGGCAGAGCCCCGGGAGCTCAGCGCCGTCAGGGCTGCCTGATTCGCTCCCGGGCGCGCCCCGGTGGACCTGCTGCGCGCAGTTCCCCGCGCCCCCGAGGGCGGGGTCTACAGCCACCCCTGTTGACGAGCGGAGCGCATCGCCTCCATGCGGTTCCGCGTCCCCGTCTTGCCGATCGCCGAGGACAGGTAGTTCCGGACGGTCGACTCGGAGAGGTGGAGTTTCCCGGCCACGTCGGAGACGGTCGCCCCGTCCGCCGAGGCACGCAGGACATCCGCCTCGCGGGACGTGAGAGGGCTCGGGCCCGCCGACAGCGCGGCCGCGGCGAGCGCCGGGTCGACGACCGTCTCGCCGCGCAGCACCTTGCGGATCGACTCGGCCAGGTCCTCGACGGGCCCGTCCTTGACGAGGAAGCCGGCCGCGCCCGCCTCCATGGCCCGCCGCAGATAGCCGGGCCGCCCGAACGTGGTGAGGATCAGCACCCGGCAGTCGGGCACCTCGTCACGGAGCAGCGCGGCGGCGTCGAGGCCGCTCATGCCGGGCAGTTCGATGTCCAGGAGGGCGACGTCGGGGCGGCATTCGAGTGCCTTGTCGACGATGACGTCGCCCGCGGCGACCTGCGCGACCACCTCCATGTCCTCCTCGAGGCCGAGCAGCAGCGCGAGCGCACCCCGCATCATTCCCTGGTCCTCGGCGAGCAGGACGCGCACGCTCTTCGCCGGGCGGTGGTCTTGAGGCATCTCTGTCACGGGGGAGAGGTTACGTGGCGGCCAGCTGGGTGTCCGGCGCCGACTCCAGCTCTCCGACGGGCAGTTCGGCCCGCACGGTGAAGCCGCGCAGCGCGCCGGGCCCCGCGTCCAGGGAACCGCCCGCCGTCGCGAGGCGCTCCTTGAGGCCCTTGAGTCCGGTGCCGCCTATCCCGGGAGTGCCGCGCACCGCGTCCGCGACGCCGACGCCGTCGTCCGTGACCCGCAGCCGCACCCGCTCACCCGTACCGTCCACGGTGATGGTGCACGTGGTCGCGGAGCTGTAGCGCACGGCGTTGGTGACGGCCTCGCGCACGACCCAGCCGAGCAGCGCCTCGTTCTGCGCGGACAGCGGCGGTCCCGACTGGCGTACGACCGGTTCGATGCCGGCGGCGGTGAGCGCCGAGCGCGCCCGGTCCAGCTCGGTGGCGAGCGAGCCCTCGCGGTAGCCGGTGACGGCCTCCCGGATCTCGGTGAGCGCCTGGCGTCCCACGGCCTCGATGTCGGTGACCTGTTCCAGGGCCGCGTCCATGCTGCGCGGCGCGAGCCTGCGCGCCGCCTCCGACTTCACCACGATCACCGACAGCGTGTGGCCGAGCAGGTCGTGCAGGTCGCGGGAGAAGCGCAGCCGCTCCTTCTCCACGGCCTGGCGGGCCAACTCCTCACGGGCGTCGCGCAGTTCACGTACGGTCTCGGACAGGGAGAGGATGGCCGCGGTCACCATCGTGGACAGGAACGTGCCGTAGAACACGCTGACCGCGTCCCAGCCCTCGCGCAGCGCGCCGACGGCCCCGCCGAGGACGCTGAGCCCGATCCCCACCTTGCCGATGTTGCGGCCCCGGGTGATCGCCCCGACGGCGAGGCCGAGGAGCGGGAAGAACGCCAGCCAGTTGCCGCCGTAACCCCCGGCGAGACCGCAGGTCAGCAGCGTCATCAGGATCAGCGCGACGAGCGTCGACCGCGACTCGCGCTTCTCCTTGTCGAACGCCCTGAACACCACATAGATGTAGAGGGAGTTGAAGGTCAGCAGGGCGATGCCGCCGATCCAGGGGTTGGGGGTCTCGCCGTTGATGAGGTTCGAGAAGGCGCCCAGGCCCATGAGGAGCCAGGGCAGCATCGCGAACCCGTTGGGCGGCGGGCCGAGTTCCTCGGCGCGGGGGCCGTCGTCCCCGCACTCCTTGCGCGCCGCCTTCACGCGCTCCTTCTCGGCCTTCCACTCGTCCCGTGCCTTCTGCCACGACCGCCAGGCGTGCACGGCCCGCTTCCTCCACGTCGTCATGCCCGACTCCCCGTTCCCGTTCAGATGGTCTGTGCTGCCCTGCGGTAGGACACCACAGCGTACGAACCGAAGGCCACCAGCCAGCAGGTGAGCACCGCGAGCGCCACCAGGGAGGGGGAGTGGCCGTCGGCGACCGACCGGCCGATCTGCGCGAACCGGTTGGTCGGCGTGGCGGCCGAGACGTGCTGCAGCCAGCCCGGGAACAGGTCCACCGGGAACCACAGGCCGCCGAGGACCGCGAGCCCCAGGTAGCAGAGCATGTTCACGCCGCCCATGGCCTGCGAGGTCATCCGGTAGCCGTTGCCGAGGCCCAGCATGGTGAACGGCAGCGAGCCCAACCACAGCAGCAGCGCGATGACCGGCCACTTCCAGACGTCCATCCGTACGCCGTTGACGAGGCCGCCCGCGAGCATCACCGCCCCGATCGCGGGCAGCACGGTCACCGCCCCGGTCAGGGCCCGCGCGATCACCACCTCGCGCGGTGACATCGGCGTGATCCGCAGCTGCCGCAGCCAGCCGATCGCCCGGTCCTCGGCGACGCCGCCCGCGGTGTTCAGGGCGGCGCCCAGAGCCCCGTACGCGGCCATGCCGACCATCGACGCGGTCTTCCAATCCCCGCTGTTCTCACCGAGGTTGGTGAACAGGAGGTACATCAGGACGGGCATCGCGACCGTGCCGATCACGAACCGGCCGTCCCGCAGGGTGCGCCGCACTTCGAGCCGCAGGTAGTCCCACATCACACACGCTCCAGGTCGCGGGGGTCCGCGGTCAGCGCCATGAAGGCGTCGTCGAGGGAGGCGGGGGCGACCTCCAGATTCCGTACGAGGTCCAGGGCGGCCAGTGCGATCACGGTCGCGTCCGAGTCGCCGGTCCGCAGCCGCGCCCGGTCGCCGCGGATCTCCACGGAGAGCACGCCCGGCAGCGTCGACAGGCCCGCCGAGGCGCGCCCGGCCAGGTCGAAGGAGACGAGGCTGCCGCCGCCGGCCTTGCGCAGTTCGTCGCCGCTGCCGTCGGCGACGACGCGGCCGTGGTCGATGACCACGATCCGGTCGGCGTTGGCGTCGGCCTCCTCCAGGTAGTGCGTGGAGAACAGCACGGTGTGGCCGCGCCGGGTGTGGGCCCGCATCGACGCCCAGAACGCGTGCCGGGCCTCCACGTCGAGCGCGGCGGTCGGCTCGTCGAGCACGATCAGGGACGGGTTTCCGGCCAGCGCCACGGCGAACCGCACCCGCTGCGTCTGCCCGCCCGACAGCTTGTCGACCCGCCGCCCGGCCAGCTCCTCGATCCCGGCCAGGCGCAGGGCGTCCGCGACCCGCATGGGGTCCGGGTAGCGCCGGGCCACGAAGCCCACCAGCTCCGCGACGGTGACCCGGGGCACGGCCTTGCCCTCCTGGAGCATGGCGCCGACCCGCCCGGTCCGTACGGCCGTCTCCGGCGCCGCGCCGAACAGCTCGACGTGCCCCTCGTCCGGCTCGTCCAGGCCGAGCAGTAGGGAGATGGTGGTGGACTTGCCCGCGCCGTTGCGTCCGAGCAGGGCCACGGTCTCGCCCGCCGCGATCTCCAGGTCGAGCCCGTCGACCGCCCGTACGTCCCCGAACGTCTTGACGGCCCCCGTGAAGGACACCGCCGCTGCCTGTGTCGTCATGGCCCTGACGGTACGGATCCGGGGCGGGGCGGCGGCAGATGCGCAATGTCCGGACCTCGGCAGTACAAATGTCACGGCCCGCCACCGCGCGGCCGGGGCCGCGGCTGGTATCTGACGTGACGTCAGAAAAGCCCGGCCCGGCCCTTCCCAACCCATCCGCTCTTGGCTATACATGGGGTCGCCGGGTGAATTGGAACAGGTTCTACCCGGCCCGCGACGACCTCGGTGCGGCCGACGGTGCGGACGGCCGCACCGAGGTCTTGACCAGCCTTAGGAGCGTTTGCCTCTATGCCCATCGACGCCGCGAAGGCCGTTGCCGCCGAGCCCAGGACCGCCGAGATCACCTGGGGCCACAAGGACATCCAGCTCTACCACCTGGGCCTCGGCGCGGGCATCCCCGCGACCGACGCCGAGGAGTTGCGCTACACCCTCGAGTCCAAGCTGCACGTCCTGCCGAGCTTCGCGACGGTCGCGGGCGCGGGCATGGCCATGATGGGCGGCCTCGCCGCGCCCGGCATCGAGGTCAACCTGGCGCACGTGCTGCACGGCGGTCAGACCATCGAGCTGCACCGCCCCATCCCCGTCAAGGGCCAGGCGCACACCTCGGCCAAGGTCGCCGCCGTCTACGACAAGACGAAGGCCGCGGTCGTCGTGCTGCGCACCGAAGTCTCCGACGCCGACGGGCCGTTGTGGACCAGCGACGCCTCCATCTTCGTACGCGGCGAGGGCGGATTCGGCGGCGAGCGCGGCCCGTCCGAGCGCCTCGAGGTGCCGGACCGGGCACCCGACCGCACCGTCGAGCGGGCGATCCGCGAGGACCAGGCCCTTCTCTACCGCCTGTCCGGCGACTGGAACCCGCTGCACGCCGACCCCGAGTTCGCCAAGCTCGGCGGCTTCGACCGGCCGATCCTGCACGGCCTGTGCACGTACGGCATGACGCTCAAGGCCGTCGTCGACACGGTGCTCGGCGGCGACGTCTCCCGCGTCACCCGCTACTCGACCCGCTTCGCCGGAGTCGTCTTCCCCGGCGAGACGCTGCGCATCCGCATGTGGGAGACGCCGATGGGGGTCCCCCCTGTTCGAGCGAATTCGAGAACTAGGGGGAGCGTGCAGGTCACGGTGACGGCGGTCGACCGCGACGAGGCCGCGGTCCTCGCGGACACGGTCGTCGACCACACCTGATCCTTCTCCCCGGCAAAGGAGCCGCACCCCATGCGAGCAGCCGTACTGCACGAGATAGGCCAGGACAAACTCGAGGTACTGGACGACGTCGAGGCGGTCGGCTTCGGCCCGGGCCGGGTGCGGATCCGGGTCCGCGCGACCGGCCTGTGCCACTCCGACGTCTCCGCGATGAACGGCGTACTGCCGCAGCCCGCGCCGTTCATCCCCGGCCACGAGGGCGCGGGCGAGATCCTCGAAGTCGGGGACGGCGTCACGCACTTGACGCCGGGTCAGCGCGTCCTGGTCAGCTGGCTCCCGGCGTGCGGCACCTGCCCCGCCTGCAAGCGCGGCCAGACGCAGCTGTGCCTCGCCGGGTTCATGAACGCGGGCACCCCCAACTTCAAGCGCCCCGGCGGTGACGTGTTCGGCTTCGCCGGCACCGGCACGTTCACCGAGGAGGTCGTGGTCGACGCGGGCTGCGCCGTGCCGATCCCCGACGACGTACCGTTCGACATCGCCGCGCTCATCGGCTGCGGCGTGACGACGGGACTCGGCGCCGCCATCAACACCGCCGACGTGGCGGCCGGTTCGTCGGTCGCGGTCATCGGCTGCGGCGGCGTCGGCATCTCCGCGATCCAGGGCGCGCGGCTCAAGGGCGCGGCGCAGATCGTCGCGGTCGACCCGGTGGCGTCGCGGCGCGAGGCGGCGCTGAAGTTCGGCGCGACGGAGGCGGTCTCGCCCGAGGAGCTGGCCGACGCCAAGCAGCGCGTCACCGCGAACGAGGGCTTCGACTACGTCTTCGAGGTCGTCGGCAGGTCGGCCACGGCCCGCACGGCGTACGAGACGACGCGGCGCGGCGGCACGCTCGTCGTCGTCGGCGCGGGCGCCACGGACGACTTCCTCCAGCTCAACATGTTCGAGCTGTTCTTCGACGAGAAGCGCATCCTGCCCTCGATGTACGGCGGCGGCGACGTCCTGCGCTCCTACGAGCGGGCCATCGCCCTGTGGCGGGCGGGCCGCATCGACCTGGAGTCCCTGATCACGCACCGGGTGCCGCTGGCGGAGATCAACGAGGCCCTGGACCAGATGAGGACGGGCTCCGCCCTCAGGACGTGCATCGAGATCTAGGCAGGGCCTGAATTTGCCGACGAGGAGAGGAACTTCGCACATGTCAACGCCGCTCAAGGGCCACACGGCCATCGTCACGGGTGCCGGTCGGGGGCTCGGTCGGGCCGAGGCCCTGGAACTGGCCCGGCTCGGTGCCAACGTGGTCGTCAATGACTTCGGCCAGCCGGGACGGGACGGCTCGGGCGAGGCCGACGCGACCCCGGCCGAACAGGTGGCCCAGGAGATCCGCGGCGCGGGCGGCGCGGCCGTCGCCCACCTCGGCGACGTCGCGGACCACCAACAGGCCCAGGAACTCGTCCAGTTGGCGATCGACACGTACGGCCGCCTCGACATCCTCGTCAACAACGCGGGCATCCTCCGCGACCGCATGATCTTCTCGATGACCGAGGACGAGTGGGACTCGGTCATCCGCGTCCACCTCAAGGGCCACTACAACACCACCCACTTCGCGGCCCGCCACTGGCGGGACGCGTCCAAGGCGGCGGGCGCCCCGGTCTACGGCCGGATCGTGAACACCTCGTCCGAGGCCTTCCTCGCGGGCTCCGCGGGCCAGCCCAACTACGCGGCGGCCAAGGGCGGCATCGTGGGCCTGACCACATCGAGCGCCCTCGCCCTCGCCAAGTACGGCGTCACCGCCAACGTGATCTGCCCCCGGGCCCGCACCCGGATGACGGAGGACGTGTTCGCCGGGTTCGCCGTCCCGGAGGGCGAGCGCCTCGACCCGCTCGCCCCCGAGCACGTCGCACCCCTCGTCGGCTACCTCGCCTCACCGGCGGCCGCGAACGTGAACGGCCAACTCCTCGTCGTGCACGGCGGAATGGTCGCGGTCGTCGACCGCCCCCGGGTCCAGGCGAAGTTCGACACCGCCAAGGACGTCTTCACGTACGAGGAACTCGACGCCCTGCTCACCCCGCACTACAAGGACCGCCCCCCGAACGAGACGTTCGCGGCGGCGGAGGTGCTCGGCCTCAAGCACGGCCAGCCGTAAGCGACTTCCAGGCGCACGAGACTTCCAGGCGTACGCGACATGACGAAGGGCCCGGTTGGTCGACCGGGCCCTTCGTCATGCGTGGCCGGAGCTACGCCTCCTCGGCGCGCGCCCCGCGGTGCCGCCCGCGCGGCTCCGGCTGCTCGCCCTGTGCGGACGACATGGCCACCGCCCCGCGGTGCCGGCCGGGGCCGTCGGCCCTGGCCTCGACCCGCTCCGCGGTGTCCGTCCCCGCGCTCGTACCGTTGCTTCCCGTCATCGGACCACTCACCCCGTAAACACGTACAAGATCCTTCACTTACCGGGCGCGAGTCTAGGGCCTGCCGTCCGGCCCCCGAGAGGCGCCTTGCCCAGGGGCACGGGCCGCGGTGCGACGGGTGCCGCGGGGGCGGCCGGCCGGGGTTCGTCGGGCGGTGGTGCGGGGACGCGGGCGAGCCCGCACGGCGCCTCCTCGGTGACGCAGGGGAGTGCCAGCTCGCCGTCCTTCGACCAGAAGCCGCAGCCCGCCAACCAGCCGCGCGGGGCCGCGAGTTGATGCATCCGGCCCTCGGCGGGACGCCACAGGCCGAGCCACGGCACGCCCTCCTGCGGGCCGTCGATGCGCAGCGCCACCGCACAGCTCTCCGGCATCAGCGTCTGCCCGGGCTGTATGGCGAACGGCGTCAGCGTGGACCCCGCGAGCCGCAGCGCCTGCGGGAAGCGGACCGGCAGCGTACTGCCCAACACGCCCCAGCCCAGGCGGGGTTGACCCGGCTCCGCCGCGTCCGAGCGGACCAGGATCAGGCCGCTGTCCAGATCGGCGAGGAGCAGGCGGTCCGCGCTGTCCTCGGTGATCTGCAGCAGCGGCGAGACCTCCCCGCCCCGGTCCAGATCGACCGCGACCGTCTTCACGGGCCCGCCGCCCGGCGGTTCACGGTCGAGGGCGAGCAGCCGCCCCGCCCGGTCCAGCCAGACCCCGCCCGAGCAGCGCCCCTTCACCTCGGCCACGTGCTCGGGCCCGAACGAGCCGCCCGCCACCAGCCACACGTCCGTCGTCTCCTCGCCGACGGCCAGCGCGTACGCACTGCGCCCGTCGGGGGCCGGCGGCAGCAGGGTCAACTCCCCGCACTCCACGGCCCCCAGCGGCACCTCGCCGGTGCCGGGCCCGGTCGGATAGAGCAGCGAGAACAGATGGCGGCCGTCCGCCTCGCGCCGGATCAGCACCCGGCCGTCGGACAGCGGCTGCAGCGCCGTGCCGGGCTCCTCGGGCTGATGGGCGGGCAGCGGCACCGCGTACGGTTCGGGACCGTCCAGGGTCCAGCGCTCCGGGAAC
Source organism: Streptomyces sp. NPDC050085 (assembly GCF_044460595.1). Taxonomy (NCBI): domain Bacteria; kingdom Bacillati; phylum Actinomycetota; class Actinomycetes; order Kitasatosporales; family Streptomycetaceae; genus Streptomyces; species Streptomyces sp. NPDC050085. The sequence goes on from NZ_JBITJZ010000005.1 coordinate 218,347, forward strand.
CAGGACGCGCCGTGCTGGGCGAGCCGCGCCGCGTACGAGGTGTCCGCCGTGATCACGCACACCGACTGCGGCGGCTCCGCCCGCATCTCCGTGGCGGGCTCGATGGCCAAGGCCGTCATGGGGAACTGACACCTCCGGTTGTTCGACGCGGCTTACCGCTCCCTGCCCCCTCACGGCTGAAGCTAGTTTTCGCACGTACCTCCGTGGCACGCGCCGCCCTCCGCTTCACACCAAAGGGTGGCCATGTCCCAAATCGCCTGAGAGGGAAGTGCCTGGTGTGCTCACGGACCCGCGGTGGGGCCGGGCGAGGCGGATGTTAGGTTTACCTAACCAACACCTGTGCACCGTCTGTGCACCGTGAGTCCGTGCACCCTGAGCAGGAGCTAGGCGATGCCCCCGATGTACTCGATATCCCCGCGTTCGTCTCGTTCGCGCACCCGGATCGCGGCTGCCGCCGTCACGACCGCCGCCGCCCTCGCCCTGACCGCGTGCGGCTCCGGCTCCGGCGACGACTCGGCCAAGAGCGACAACGGCGCCGGCTCCAAGTCCGTGGCCACCGGTGGCAAGGACTTCTCCAAGGCCGCCGCCGAGACCGCGAAGATGGGCACGACCGCACAGGCCGGCCAGTTCCCGCGCACCATCACGCACGCCATGGGCAAGGCGGAGCTCCCGAAGAAGCCGACCCGGGTCGTCGTCCTGGACGTCGGCGAGCTCGACAACGTGGCCTCCCTCGGTGTCAAGCCCGTCGGCTACGCCCCCACCGAGGGCGACGAGGGCATCCCGTCCTACCTGAAGAAGGAGGCGGGCAACCCGAAGAGCGTCGGTACGACCAACTCCCTCAACCTCGAGGCGATCGCGAACCTCAAGCCCGACCTGATCCTCGGCAGCGAGCTGCGCGCCGCCAAGCTCTACCCGCAGCTCTCCAAGATCGCCCCCACCGTGTTCTCCATCCGCCCGGGCTTCCCGTGGAAGGAGAACTACCTCCTCAACGCCTCCGCCCTGGACAGGACCGCGGCGGCGAAGGCGAACCTCGCCACGTACGAGAAGAACGTGAAGCAGCTCGGCGAGGACGTGAAGAAGGCGAACGGCGGCAAGGCCCCGACCGTCACCATGCTCCGCTACATGCCGGACCGCACCCGCCTGTACGCCAAGGCCTCCTTCATCGGCACGATCCTCGACGACGCCGGCATCCCGCGCCCCAAGAACCAGCAGATCAACGAGCTGGCCACGGAGATCAGCCCGGAGAAGATCGACTCCGCCGACGCCGACTGGATCTTCACCGGCGTCTACGGCGACGCGAACAAGACCCAGCGTGCGAGCGCTGAGGACAACCCGCTCTGGAAGAACCTCGGGGCGGTCAAGGACGGCCACGCCAAGAACGTCCCGGACGAGACCTGGTACCTGGGCCTCGGCGTCACCGCGGCCGACTCGGTGCTGAAGGACCTGCGCGCCGACCTGGTCAAGTAGGCCGACCTGGTCGAGGCAGGCCGACCGGGCCCGCGTCCCTACCCGGCACCCAGCGGACTCTGCGGCTCGGGATCCACGATCCCGAGCCGCCCCCGCACCGCCTGGGTCAACTCGTGCCGCGGCCCCATCGCCTGCGTCAGATCCGGCACCAGCTCCTGCCACAGGCGCCGCGCCTCGGCTCGCCGCCCCGCACGCTCCGTGCCGTCCGCGAGGACGAACCGGCCGCGCAGCGTGAGCGGATCGTCCGCCGGGAACAGCCGGGTCCGCTGCTCGATCGCGAGCCGCAGCGGCGCCACGTCGAGATCCGTCCCGCCGCGCTCCACCGCGCTCAGCGCCTGCCGGAACCGGCCGTCCACCGTCAGCGGATGACCGCTGCCGAGCACCCGCTCCAGATCCGGTACGACCTGCTGCCAGTCCGGCTCGGGCGCCGTCCCCGCGATCAGGAACCGGCAGCGCAGCACCGGTTCCGCGTCCGCGCCGAGCCCCGCCGCGAGCGCCGGCACCAACGCGCACAGCAGGGCGTGCGCCTCCTCCGTGTCCCCGGCGTCCACCGTGTGCTCGGCCAGCGCGAGCCGCGCCCGCAACGTCAGCGGATGCAGCTCGCCGAGCGCCTGGCCCGCGTCGGCGATCAGCACCCGCCAGGCCGGCAGCGACTCACGCGCCGTGCCCGCCTCGGCGATCCAGCGCACCAGCACGGCCCGCGCCGCGTACGCCGACTCGCTCGCCGTGTCGAGCAGCGGCACCACCTCGGGCACCAGGACCCGCAGCACCTGGGCGGCCCGCTCGCGCGCGGCCGCGTTCCCCGTGCCCGCCGCGTCGAGGATGCAGGCCGCGAGCTCGGCCCGGGCGTCCCGCGCGGTCGAGGCCGCGGCCGGGTCGGCGCCGAGCAGCGGAAGCAGCCGGATCCAGCCGCGTACCGCCGAGATCGCGTCCCCCGACGCACGCAGCTGCACCAACTGCTGGAACCGGGTGTGCAGCGTCATCGTGTGCGTCTCGCCGAGCGCCACCCGCAGATCGGGGACGACGGCGGCGTACAGCGCGTTCGCCTCGTCGAGCGCACCCGCCTCCGCGGTGAACCAGGCCAGCAGGCAGCGCGCGTACAGCACCCGCCGGTCGACCGGACCGTGCGCCGCGACGAGCGCAGGCAGCAGCGCCGCGAGCAGCCGCGCCGCGTCCGCGACCTGCCCGGTCCTGGCCGTCGTACAGGCCAGGTCGAAACGGATCTCGAGCGCCAACGGGTCGTCCGCGCCCAGCAGTTGGACCACGTGTGCGGCCAGCGGGGCGAGCGCGGCGCGGGCCTCGTCCGGGTCGTCGAGACCGCGGGCGGCGCGATGACGCTCGTACAGATCGGCACGTACGTCGTCGAAGAAGCCCGCGTCCTCGCTCTCGCTCTCGTCCTCGTCGTCTGTCCCGTCCGGGCCGGGGGCGTACGTCGTGGACGCGGGCGGCGGCTCCTCGACCGTCGGCAGTGACAGGCGGCGCAGCCGGTCGACGACCGACGCGGCGGTCGGCGGGCGGGCGTCGGGGGACTTCGCCAGCAGGTCGAGGACGAGCCGGTCGAGCTCGGGAAAGACCTCGGGGCGCAGCGTGCTCGGCGCCACCGGCATCTCGTGCACCTGCTGGTACATGACCTGCAGCAGCCCGCGCTCCTGCGTAAACGGCGGCCGCCCGGTCAGCATCGCGAACAGCAGACAGCCGAGCGCGTACAAGATCGGTCCGCCCGTCCACCGGACCCGCCACGCACTGCTCCGGCGCCATGTACGGGGGAGTGCCCACCATGCGGCCGCCGGTCAGCTTGGTGTGGTGGGTGTCGTTGTCCTCCATGAAGCGCGCGATCCCGAAGTCGAGCAGCTTCACCAGACCGCCGTGCGTGATCATCACGTTGCCCGGCTTGAGGTCACGGTGCACGACCCCCGCCTCCGGCCCGTGCGCCGCCTCCAGCGCGAGCGCGATCTGCTCCGCCCACGCCAGCGTGCGGGACACGTCGGGCAGCCCGCGTGCCAGCTCCTCGGCGAGCGAACGTCCGCGGACCAGCTCCATCACCAGGTAGACGAGCGGTACACCGTCCTCCTTGATGCTGTTGTAGTCGTAGACCGCGACGATGTGCGGATGCGCGAGCCGCCCCGCCGCCGTCGCCTCCCGGCCGAGCCGGGCCACCAGCTCCGGGATCAGCCGCGGATCGGCCTCCTCGTGCAGCAGCTTGATCGCCACCGGCCGCCGGATGCGCCGGTCGACGCCCTCCCACACCTCGCCCATGCCCCCGGCGTCGAGCCGGCGCACCAACTCGTACCGGCCGTCGAGTACTTCCCCCGCGTGCATCGAATCCCCCGCTCCGGACGCCCGGCCGAACAGTAGCGGCGGCGCCCGCACGGTGAAAGGGCCTCCCATGGGCGGGAGGCCGCGAGGGGCCCGGCCCAGGTAGCATCTCTGCGTGCCCCGCCTCTTCGAAGTCATCGCCGCGCTCGACGCCCTGTGGCCCCCCGCCCTGGCCGAGCAGTGGGATGCCGTGGGCACGGTCTGCGGTGATCCCGACGCCGAGGTGACCCGGGTCCTGTTCGCCGTCGACCCGGTCCAGGAGATCGCCGACGAGGCCGTGCAGCTGGGCGCCGACCTCCTGATCACGCACCACCCGCTGTACCTGCGCGGTACGACGACGGTCGCGGCCTCGCACTTCAAGGGCCGCGTCGTGCACACCCTGATCAAGAACGACATCGCGCTGCACGTCGCCCACACCAACGCCGACCGGGCCGACCCCGGCGTCAGCGACGCCCTCGCCGCCGCCCTCGACGTCCGGGTCGTACGCCCCCTCGTGCCCGACTCCGCCGACCCCTCGGGCCGCCGCGGCCTCGGCCGGGTCTGCGAGCTCGACCACCCGCTGACCCTGCGCGACCTCGCGGCCCGCGCCGCCGACCGGCTCCCCGCCACCGCGCAGGGCATCCGCGTCGCGGGCGACCTCGACGCGACGGTCCGTACGATCGCCGTCTCCGGAGGCAGCGGCGACAGCCTCTTCGCCGACGTACGAGCCGCGGGCGTCGACGCGTTCCTCACCGCGGACCTGCGCCACCACCCGGCGAGCGAGGCCCGCGAGACCGGTTCCCCGCAGCCGCTCGCGCTGCTCGACGCGGCGCACTGGGCCACCGAGTGGCCCTGGTGCGAGCTGGCCGCGAGCCAGCTCGACGCCCTCTCCGACCGCAACGGATGGGACCTGCGCGTCCACGTCTCGAAGACGGTCACCGACCCCTGGACCGCCCACGCGGCGTCTACCAGCCAGCACATCTCTACTTTGGGAGCCCCCAACTGAACGCCGCGCCCGCCGACCAGATCCGTCTCCTCGACGTCCAGGACCTGGACGTACGCCTCCAGCAGCTCGCGCACAAGAAGAAGTCGCTGCCCGAGCACGCCGAGATCGAGTCGCTCACCAAGGACCTCACGCAGCTGCGCGACCTGCACGTCGCCGCGACGACCGAGGAGAGCGACTGCGCCCGCGAGCAGACCAAGGCCGAGCAGGACGTCGACCAGGTCCGCTCCCGCGCCAACCGCGACCAGCAGCGCCTGGACTCCGGCGCCGTCACCTCGCCCAAGGACCTGGAGAACCTCCAGAAGGAGATCGCCTCGCTGGCCAAGCGCCAGGGCGACCTGGAGGACGTCGTCCTCGAGGTCATGGAGCGCCGCGAGTCCGCGCAGGAGCGCGCGGCCGAGCTGGGCGAGCGCCTCGCCTCCGTCCAGGCCAAGATCGACGACGCGACGGCCCGCCGCGACCGGGCCTCCGGCGAGCTGGACGCCGAGGCGGGCACGGTCACCAAGGAGCGCGAGGTCGTCGCCGGGTCCCTCCCCGCCGACCTGCTGAAGCTCTACGACAAGCTCCGCGAGAAGGAGGGCGGCGTCGGCGCGGCCAAGCTGTTCCAGCGCCGCTGCGAGGGCTGCCGCCTGGAGCTCAACATCACGGAGCTCAACGAGGTGCGGGCGGCTGCGCCCGACGCCGTCGTGCGGTGCGAGAACTGCCGCCGGATCCTGGTGCGTACGTCGGAGTCCGGTCTCTAGTCGTGGCCGCACCCGACCTCGGTCGGCCCACCACCTTCGTCCTGCTGCGCCACGGCGAAACCGCTCTCACCCCCGAGAAGCGGTTCTCCGGGAGCGGGGCCGGGCACGATCCGGAGTTGTCGGAGGTGGGCCGGGGGCAGGCGGCGCGGGCTGCCGCGGGGCTTGCCGTGCACGGTGCGGTCGAGGCCGTCGTCTCGTCGCCGCTGAAGCGGTGCCGTGAGACCGCGCAGGCCGCGGCCGACCGCCTCGGCCTGGCCGTCACCGTCGACGAGGGGCTGCGGGAGACGGACTTCGGGGCCTGGGAAGGGCTGACGTTCAAGGAGGTCGGGGCGCGGCACCCGGACGACATGAACGCCTGGCTCGCCTCACCCGACGCGGCCCCCACCGGCGGAGGCGAGAGCTTCGCCGACGTCGCGGAGCGCGTCGCCGCGGCCCGCGACCGGCTGACCGCCGAACACCGGGGCCGCACGGTCCTCGTGGTCAGCCACGTCACGCCCATCAAGACGCTGGTCCGCCTCGCGCTCGGCGCCCCGCCCGAGGCCCTGTTCCGGATGGAACTGGCGGCCGCGTCCCTGACCGGGATCGCGTACTACGCCGACGGCAACACGAGCGTCCGGTTCCTCAACGAGACGGCGCACCTGCGCTAGCGGACATCAGCGGTGTCAGCACGGTCAGCGGTGTCAGCGGGCGTCGCCCAGGCCGCTCGCCTCGCGGGCCAGCGACTCCACCCGCGCCCAGTCCTTCGCCGCGACGGCCTCGGCGGGCAGCATCCAACTGCCGCCCACGCAGCCGACGTTCTTCAGCGCCAGGTACGCGGGCGCCGACGCGAGCGAGATCCCGCCGGTCGGGCAGAAGCGGGCCTGCGGCAGCGGTCCTGCCAGGGACTTCAGATAGGCGGTGCCGCCCGCGGCCTCGGCCGGGAAGAACTTCATCTCGTGCACGCCGCGCTCGATCAGCGCCACGACCTCCGACGTCGTGGAGACACCCGGCAGGAACGGCACCCCCGACCCCTTCATGGCGTCGAGCAGCGCCTCCGTCCAGCCGGGGGAGACCAGGAACTTAGCCCCGGCCGCCACCGCATCGGCGACGTTCGCGGGGGATATCACGGTGCCCGCGCCGACGACCGCGTCCGGGACCGCGTCGGCGATCGCCCGGATCGCGTCGAGCGCGGCCGGCGTCCGCAGGGTCACCTCGATCGCGGGCAGCCCGCCCGCGACGAGCGCCCGGGCGAGCGGCACCGCGTCGGCGGCGTCCTCCACGACGACGACGGGGACGACGGGGGCGAGAGCGAGCACGGAGGAGGTCATGGGGACATCCTGCCCCGCGCTATGCAGCATGCGCAAAGCCCGTTGCGCATGCTGCAACGCAAGCGGCGGGTGGGTCAGTGGATCTCGTCCACCAGCACGTCCAGGCTCCACGCCTGCCCGCCCTTCGCGGGCGCCTCCACCTCGACCTCGTACGTCAACTCCCGCAGTACGTCGACCAGTTCGGCGGGGGTGGCGGGCGCGTCCCCGGCCGTGAGCAGGGACCGTACGATCCGGCCCTTGGTCGCCTTGTTGAAGTGGCTGACCACCTTGCGCGTCGGCGCGTGCAGCACCCGCACCGTCGCCGTCCGCCCCGCGAGCTCGCCCTTCGGCTTCCACGCGTTCGCGTACGCCGCCGAGCGCAGGTCGAGCACGAGCCCGGTCCCGGCCGCCTCCGGCATGACCTCGGCCATCGGCGTCCGCCAGTACGCGCCGAGCGCCCCGAGCCCCGGCAGCTTCACGCCCATCGAGCAGCGGTAGGACGGGATCCGGTCCGTCACGCGCACCGCGCCCCACAACCCGGAGAACACGAGCAGCGACTTCGCCGCCCGCTTCTTGGCGGCGGCGTCCAGCGAGGCCAGGTCCAGGGCGTCGTAGAGCACGCCCGTGTAGATCTCCCCGGCGGGCCGCGCCCCGGACGTGCGCAGCTCCACGTTCTTCGCGACCTCGCCGCGCAGCCCCTCGCTCAGCCCGAGCACCTCGCGCGCCTTCTCCTCGTCGGCGGCGCACAGCTCGACCAGCTCGTCGAGGACCGCGGCCCGCGCGCCCGCGAGCCCCGGCAGAGACAGCGACTCGGGCTTCAGCGGGGCGCCTCGCCCGGAGGCAGCCTTTCCTTCGGACGGCGGCAGCAAGACGAGCACGTGCTTCTCCTTCTGGACGGCGGGGAGGGGTGCGGCCCCGCGCCAGGGTAGTCGGGCGGCGGCCGGCGACGTGTGCCGCCGCCGTGCCGCCGCGTCCCGTCCGGCCTACGCTCGACCCATGCCCCGCCGCCACCTCCGTGTGACCGGCGCAGCGCAGGCCCCGCTCGGTGCCGTGCTGCGCGACCTGCGTACGAAGCTGGAAGTCCCCGAGGAGTTCCCGGCCGAGGTGCTCGCCGAGGCGGAGCGGGTCGCCGCGGACCCGCCCCGGCTGCCCGAGCGCGACGAGACGGCGATCCCCTTCTTCACCATCGACCCGCCCACGTCGACCGACCTCGACCAGGCCATGCACCTGTCCCGGCGCCCCGGCGGCGGCTACCGGGTGCGGTACGCGATCGCGGACGTCGCCGCGTACGTGACACCCGGCGGCGCCCTCGACGCCGAGGCCCACCGGCGCGTCACCACCCTCTACTTCCCCGACGAGAAGGTGCCGCTGCACCCGGCCGTGCTGAGCGAGGGCGCCGCGAGCCTGCTCCCGGACCAGACGTGCCCGGCCGTCCTGTGGACCGTCGACCTGGACGCCGACGGGCGTGCCGAGACCACCGACGTCGTACGCGCCCTCGTCCGCAGCCGCGCCAAGCTCGACTACGAAGGCGTGCAGAAGTCCATCGACGACGGCAGCGCGGAGGAGGCCGTCGCGCTCCTCAAGGACATCGGCGCCCTGCGCGAACGGCTGGAGGTCGAGCGCGGCGGCATCTCCCTCAACGTCCCCGAGCAGGAGATCGTCGCGAGCGGCGACGCGTACGAACTCGCCTACCGCGCCCCGCTGCCCGCCGACGGCTGGAACGCCCAGATCTCCCTGCTCGCCGGCATGGCCGCCGCCGATCTGATGCTCGGCGCGGGCACCGGCATCCTGCGCACCCTGCCCGCCGCCCCCGACGGCGCCGTCGGCCGGCTGCGCCGCACCGCGAAGGCGCTGCGCATCGACTGGCCGCACCACGTCCCGTACTCGGACCTGGTCCGCTCCCTCGACCCCCACCAGCCGCACCACGCCGCCTTCCTCCAGGAGTGCACGACGCTGCTGCGCGGCGCGGGCTACACGTCCTTCTCGGGCGGCGACGTCCCCGAACTCACCACGCACGCCGCCGTCGCCGCGCCCTACGCCCACTGCACGGCCCCGCTGCGCCGCCTCGTCGACCGCTACGCCTCCGAGCTGTGCCTGGCCGCGTGCGCCGGGCAGGACCCGCCGCCGTGGGCGGTGGAGGCGCTCGCCGAACTGCCCAAGGAGATGGCGGAGGGCACCCGGCGCGGCAACTCCGTGGAGCGCGAGTGCGTCGACATCGTCGAGGCGGCGCTGCTCCAGGACCGGATCGGCGAACTGTTCGACGCCTGCGTGGTGGACGTGAAGGACCGTGAACCGGCCGTCGGCACCGTCCAGTTGACCGACCCCGCGGTCGTCGCCCGCATCGAGGGCGGCGCCTCCGCACTGCCCCTGGGCGAGCGGCTGCGCGTCCGGCTCACGCAGGCCGATCCGGGACGGGCGAAGGTGCAGTTCGCGCCTGCGTGAGCCGCGCCCGAAGGGTGCGGGCGAGCTGCTCGGGATCCTCGGCGTGCAGCCGTACGAGACGCACGTCCCGCGCCCTGCCGAGGAACGTGAAGTGCCGTACGGGCTCGGCCAGTTCGACCGTGACGCTGGTCTGCGAGGCGACGTCGAGGTTCAGCTCGCCGTCGGCCGGGGTGTGCGTGAACCGGTTCTCGCGGCGCACGGCCGCGATCCGCTCCAGCGGTATCCGCAGATCCAGCTGGACCCCGCGGCGCACCCGCAACTCCTCGCCGCTCACCACGTGCGGCCGGGTCACGGACGCCGCGTGCAGCCCGAGGATCATCACCACGGTGTACACGTCGACGACCAGCACGACGTGGTGCAGCGTGGGCCAGTCCTTCAGCAGCGCCCACATCCCGAAGGTCTCCACGACGCAGACGAACGCGAAGGCGTACATCATGAACGCCTGCCCACGGGCGTACGGGAACGCGCTCGACCCCGCCGGGACGCCGTGCCGCCGCCGCGCCACCCACATCCCGAGACTGGCCAGCACCCGCAGCTCGTGCCTGAGCAGCCGCGGCGCGAGCCGGATCACCGCGCACCGCCCTCGGTGAACAGGCGCATCGCCTGCCGCAGCACCTCGGCCTGCGCGGGCGAGAACTCGGCGAGGACGGAGTCGAAGAACACGTTCTGTCCCGGGCTCTCCGTGATGGGCAGGTCGGGCGGCAGCAGTGCGGCCAGCGCCTGAGCGGCCTCGGCCACGCGCGGGTCGTCCGGCGCCGCGTCGGCCAGGGCGTCGAGCCGGGCGTACAGATCGAGCGCCGCCTCCCGGGCGCCCGGCCCGGAGAACGCGGGCAGCACCGACGCCATCAGCTGCTCACGGGCCTCGGGCGGCGCGGTCGTGTCGAGCAGGGCGAGCATCTCGCGGTCCTTCGCGGCCATCGGCGACAGGGTGTCCGCCTCTCCCAACTCATGGAAGAACGCGGTCAGTTCGGGGGAGAGGGGCCCCTCCGCGGGCAGTCGCCCCCGCTCCGCGTCCGACAGCAGGCCGCGCAACCGCGCCCGCCGCTCACGGACCTCCGCCTCCTGCCGCGCGAGATCGGCGTCCAGTTCGGCGAGCACCTCGACGAGCTCGCGCCCGGCGTCGTCGGCGAGCACGTCCCGCACCTCGCCGAGCCCCAGCCCCAGCTCGGTCAGCCGCCGGATGCGCGCCAGTTCGACGGCGTGCCGCAGCCCGTACTCGCGGTACCCGTTGGCCAGGCGCTCGGGCTCGGGGAGCAGCCCGAGGTGGTGGTAGTGCCTGATGGCGCGCGTGGTGACGCCGACGATGCCGGCCAGCTCTCCGATCCTCATGGCCTCAGTAGAAACGTTGACGCTACGGAAGGGTCAAGCGGAGCGCATTCGAGACACGAGGCCTTGACGGCTAACGCTGTTAGCCGTACGGTCTTCACATGCCCGGCTAACACCGTTAGCCACTCGCCTACTCGCTCACTCGCCAGGGAGGCCCCCATGAGCGCCACCGCACCCGCCGCACGGCCGTCCGTGAAGCCGCTCGCCGTGATCCGCCGCACGGCGTGGCTGCTGAACGCGCTGTTCTGGTCGGCCTTCGCGGTCCTGGAGGGCGTCAACCACGGCTGGCTCGCCGGAATGCTGGCCTTCGTCTTCTTCATCGCACCGGACTTCACGTTCCTGGTCGGCATGAGCGATGCGCCGCGCATGGAGAAGGGCCAACTCCCGCCTCGCGCCGTGCCGTTCTACAACACCGCCCACCGCGCCCTGGTCCCGCTCGCGCTGATCGTCGCGTACACCTTCGCCCCCTTCACCTGGGCGCCGGCCTTCGCGGCCCTGTGCGGCTGGTTCGCCCACATCTCGTACGATCGCGCCTTCGGCTACGGACTGCGGACGAAGGAAGGCTTCCAGCGTGCCTGAGGCCACTGAGCAACGGCGGCGGCTCACGCCCCGCGCCACCGAGATCGCGGCCGAGGCCCGGGTGCTCCTCGAGGAGTCCGGGCCCGACGCCCTGACCATGCGGGCCCTCGCCGACCGCCTCGGCATCAAGGCGCCCTCGCTGTACAAGCACTTCCCCGACAAGTACGCGGTCGAGGTCGAGCTGGTGACGCAGATGCTCACGGAGTCGGCGCTGGCCTGCGAGGAGGCGGAGGCACGGTCTCCCGGCTCCCTCCTCGCCCTGGGCGAGGCCTACCGCGCGTACGCCCTGGCCCACCCCCACCTCTACTGCCTCGGCACGGAACGCCCCCTGCCCCGGCACGCGCTCCCCGAAGGCCTGGAGGACCGCGCCGCGGCACCCCTCGTACGGGCCTGCGACGGCGACGCCGACCTGGCCCGCGCGGTCTGGGCGTTCGCGCACGGCATGGTGATCCTGGAGATCCACGGCCGGTTTCCGGTCGACGCGGACCTGACGGGGGCCTGGCGCACGGGACTGTCAGCCCTGCGCTCCTAGCGCCTCCGATTCCCTTAGCCCCGCCCTCTCCGTGCTGCGGCGGACTCGGCGCCCGCTGTGCCACGATCGGGGGAACGGTCCTCGATCTCGACGACAGGAGATCCACCGATGGCCCAGCGTGACCAGCGACCGAAGGAGGAGCGTGACATGACCGCCATGGCACACGAGCCGCTCACGCAGGCCGAGGTCCTGCTGGAGGGCTTCCTCGCGCTGGACACCCCGGAAGGCTTCCGGGCGGAGTTGATCGAGGGGGAGATCGTCGTGACGCCGCCGCCGGACGGGGACCACGAGGACTACATCGAACTGGTTGTCAGCCAGGTGTATCGGCGTTCCCGGACCGATATGCAGTTCTCCGGGAACAAGGGCCTGAAGCTGAAGCGTGGAGGCGCCTGCCCCAAGAACCATGCGATCCCGGACGGCACGTTCGCCCCCCGGGACCGCCGCCTCTTCCGCGGTGCCGACCCCTGGATGCCCTGCGAGGGCGTCGCCCTGGTGGTCGAGGTGACCTCCAGCAAGCCGGGGGCCGACCGGGAGGCGAAGCGCCGCTGCTACGCGATGGGCGGCATCCCGCTCTACCTCCTCATCGACCGGGAGGCCTCCTCGGTGACCCTCTTCCGGGATCCGGAGGGCGACGACTACCAGGAGCACTGCACCCGCCCCTTCGGCAAGCCCATGGAGCTGCCGGAGCCGTTCGCCTTCGAGCTGGAGACGGCGGCGTTCCTGTGATCGTGGCCGGGTAGGATGGCCGGACGGCAGACGAGCCGGGCGGGCGGCCGCGTGGGGTTCTTCGGAACCTCCCGAGGAACGTCCGGGCTCCACAGGGCAAGGTGGTGGCTAACGGCCACCCGGGGTGACCCGCGGGACAGTGCCACAGAAAACAGACCGCCCGGCGCTTCGGTGCCGGGTAAGGGTGAAACGGTGGTGTAAGAGACCACCAGCGCCTGAGGTGACTCAGGCGGCTAGGTAAACCCCACCTGGAGCAAGGTCAAGAGGAGCCACCTCGGTGGCTCTGCGCGGACGTTCGAGGGCTGCCCGCCCGAGTCCGCGGGTAGACCGCACGAGGCCGGTGGCAACGCCGGCCCTAGATGGATGGCCGTCGCCGAGGGCTCCGCGAGGAACCCTCGGAACAGAACCCGGCGTACAGCCCGACTCGTCTGCCCCTTTACGGTTCCGGAGCCGCCGGGCCGCTAAGCCGCTCCCCGCAGCTCCACCGCCGCCAGCGGGATGAACCCCGTCGCCCCCTCGCCCTCCGTCGTCGCGTCGCGGCCCTCGAGGCGGCGCAGCATGGCCAGGGCGATGCGTTCGCCCTGGGCCTTCGCGCGGTCCGCGTTCGGGCCCCGGTGGAGGCCGTCGACCGTGGCGTGCCAGAGCTGGACCCAGCGGCCGAAGTGTGCGGCGGTCAGCGGGCGGGCCGTGTGCAGCGCGGCGTGCGGGGCGAAGGCGTTGCGGCGGTACTCGGCCGTGCGGAACAGGGCGCGTTCCCAGAAGTCCGTGATGCGCGGCAGGTGGACCTCGAGGTCGGTCCCCGCGATCTGCGTGAAGTACGGGCCGATCAGGGGGTCCGCGAAGGCCGCCGTGTAGAAGCGGCGCAGCAGGACGTCCAGGTCTGCGCGGGAGGCGATGTCGGCACGGGGGCTCTTCATCCTCCTACCGTGCGCGCCGGGCATCGGCGGGCGCCACGGGCGAAGGTCCCTCACTCGTCCCGGGCGTCGCGCCGCAGGTGGGGGAGGTGGAGACGGTGCTCGCGGTGGGGCCGTTCCTGGTGTTCGGCGGCGTGGGCGCGGTCCGCGAGGTCCGGGGACACGACGTGGACCTTGCGGCTGGTGCATTTGGGGCAGACCGCTTCGGACAGGGGGGTGCGGACGGCCTGGCCCGTGGCCTCGTCGACGTACTCCAGCGTGGTCTGGCCCGTGGCGTCCAGGGGAGCGGGGAGCGGGGTGATCCGGAAGGTGTGCTTCCAGGTCTTGCCGCAGTCGCCGCACGTGAAGGCAAAGGTCTCGGTGACCGTTCGGGATTCCGCGTCCGTCATGGGATGCCGGTCCTCTCTCTCGCTCGCCCTGGAGTCCAGAGCACACCGGGGCGGGGCACACGGCAACTCGTCCCGGGAGTGTAGGGGAGTGCTGAAGGGGAGTGCTGTCGGAGTGCTGTCTCTTCATGCGAGATGATCTGTCTTGGATTGCGGACGCGGTGGCATAGTTCCGTCACCGGCCCCTCCCGGGGCCCCAGGGGAGGAGCTCGCCGTGCGGCGCTGGATGATGCTCGTGCTCGGGACCGCCGCGCAGACGGTCGCCTGTGTCTTCCTGTACGGGCTGCCCTACGTGTCGGACGCGGTGCGGCGGGAGTACGGGCTGTCGCTCACGGAGGTCGGGGTGCTCGTCGCCTGTCCCACCGTCGGGCTCGTGCTGGCCCTCGTGGCGTGGGGCGCCGCGGCCGACCGGTACGGGGAGCGGATCGTGCTCACCGTCGGGCTCGGCCTGTCCGCCGCGTTGTTGTTCGTGGCCGCCACGGTGCATCAACTCGTCGGTCTGGGCGGTCTGTTCGTGCTCGCCGGCGCCGCCGGGGCCTCCGTCTCCGCGGCCAGTGGGCGCCTGGTCGTGGGGTGGTTCTCGGCGCGGGAGCGCGGGCTCGCGATGGGGATCCGGCAGACGTCGACGCCGCTGGGCATGGGGATCGCCGCCCTTGTCGTGCCCGCACTCGCCGAGCGGGGCGGGCTCGCGGCGATCGTCGTCTTCTGCGGGGTGCTGTGCGCGGTCGTCGCCGTGCTCGTGGGGGTCTTCGCCGTGGATCCGTCGCGGGCCGAGGGCGCCTCCGACGTCGTGGACTCCCGCAATCCCTACCGGAGTTCGGCCCTGTGGCGGGTGCACGCCTCCAGTGCGCTGCTGTGCGTACCGCAGTTCACGGCGGGTGCGTTCGCGCTCGTGTTCCTGGTGGACGTACGCGGATGGAGCGCGGTCGGGGCCGGTCAACTGCTCGCCACCGCACAGGTGTTGGGGGCCGCCTCGCGGATCGCCGCCGGGGTCTGGTCGGACCGGGTGGGCAGCCGGATGCGGCCCATGCGGCAGTTGGCGGTCGCCATCGCTGCCGTGCTGGGAGCCACCGCGCTCGGGGCGGTGTGGCCCTCGCCGCTGACCGATCTGTGCCTCGTCGTCGCGTGCGGCATCACCGCCAGTACGAACGGGCTCGCCTTCACCGCGACCGCCGAACTCGCGGGCCGCGCCTGGGCGGGCCGGGCCATGGGTGTGCAGAACACCGGGCAGAACATCGCGGCCTCCCTGACCCCGCCCTCCCTCGGTGCCCTGATCGGCGCGGCCGGGTACGCCTGGGGGTTCGCCGCGGCCGGGCTGCTCGCCGCCGCGGCCTGCTGGGTGGTCCCCGCGGGCGTCCGGGTCCAGGGGCGTGCGGTCAGGAGCGGATCGGGATCACCAGCGGGGCGCCCGACGACGGATGCGGCAACACCTCGACCGGGTGCTGGTACACCTCGCTGGGCAGCGCCCCGTCGAACACCTCGGCCGGGGGCCCGTCCGCCGTGATGCGGCCCGCGTGCAGGGCCGCCGTGCGGTCCGCGTGGGCGGTGGCCAGGCCCAGGTCGAGGACCCGGGCGAGCGCGACCCGGGCGCGCTCGCCGCCGGAGAGCGCGGAGAACGGGCGCGGGGCGAAGGAGGTCGTCTGCGTCGACCGCAGCGCCGCCGCGATCGCCTCGTCGTCCGCGTCCTCGTGCGGGGTGCCCGCCCAGGGGGCCCGGCCCATGCGGACCACTTCCGCCACCGTGAACGGGAACGAGAGCTCCGCGGACTGGGGCAACAGGCCGCGACGCAGGGCGAGTTCGGGTGCGGTCCAGGAAACGGCCGGGCGGCCCGCGATCGGCAACTCGCCGGAGGCCGGCGCCAGGTCCGCCGCCAGCGCCGCCAACAGGGTTGACTTCCCTGCCCCGTTGGGGCCGACCAGGGCCAGGACCTCGCCCGCGCGGACCGCCAGGTCGACGCCGGACAGGACCTCGCGGCCGCCCAGGGCCAGACGCAGGGCGCGGGTCTCGGCGACCGTGTCCCCGGCGGCGTATCGGGACGGAAGCGTGCGGGCGGCGAGGTCGGCCGCGACCAGGACGACGGCGCCGCCGAGCGCGCTGCCGGGCACCAGGAAACGGTGGCCGGGGCCCGCCTGCATCCGCAGCAGGTGCGGGACGACCAGGCCGACGAATCCGATGACACCGGAGACCGCCACGGCCGCGGCCGTCAGCAGCGCGATGACGACCGCCTCCGGCGACATCGTCGAGCTCGACGGCGCGGCGGCCACCCTGACCGCCGACGGCGCCAAGGCGTTCGGCGGTTCTACAAGACGGGCGACGCGCTCGACCCGGTCACGGCCGCGGTCTCCCTCGACGAGAACGCCACGCTCCCGGCGGGTACCCACGGCACCCACGGCACCCACGGCACCGACGGCTCCAACGGCGGTACGTCCGGCGGCACTTCGGGCACCACCGGCACAGGCTCGACGACCGGCGGCACCGGATCCCTCGCGGCCACCGGCGCAGACGTCCCGGCGGGCCCGCTCGCCGCGGCCGCCGCACTGGTCGTCGCCGCGGGCGCGGGCACGGTGTTCGCCACGTGCAGGCGCCACGCGCAGGCGCCGCGCGCAGCAGGGCTGAGCCCCGACCGGGCCCGGGCCGTCCGTCAGATCAGTGGCGGGCGGCCCAGGCGCGTCATGCGCCACACCGTGCGCCAGCGCATCGGCCGCCGCTCACCGGCCGGGGCGCGCAGCCCCTCCACGAACCCGCCCGCCCAGGCCCGCAGGCCGCCGACCGACCGCGTACGCAACAGAGTCAGCAGCGTCCACGTCGTCAGGTACAGCGGAACCAGCGGCAGCGGAAGGCGGCGGCGCGCGAGCCACACGCGGTTGCGGGCCGTCATCCGGTAGTAGACCGCATGCCGGGCCGGGGACGTCTTCGGGTGCTGGAGCAGCAGCGCGGGTTCGTAGAGCACCTTCCACCCGGCGTCGAGCGCCCGCCACGCCAGGTCCGTCTCCTCGTGCGTGAAGAAGAAGTCGGCGGGCCAGTCGCCGGTCTCGGCGAGCATGTCCATCGAGAAGGCGTGCGCACCGCCGAGGAAGGCCGTGACCAGGCCGCGCCGCATCGGGTCCTTCGCGCGCAGCCGCGGCACGTGGCGGCGCTGCGTCTCGCCGTGCTCGTCCGCGATGCGGAAACCGACGATGCCCAGGTCGGGATCGGACGCGAACAGGCCCTGGATCGTGGAGAACACGTCGGCGTCGACGAGGAGTCCGTCGTCGTCGAGCTCGACCGCCACGTCGACGTCGCCGAACTCGCGCAGCCGGGCGAGGGCGACGTTGCGGCCGCCCGGGCAGCCCAGGTTGTCGTCGAGCTCCACGTTCGTGACCTCGAAGGGGTAGCCGGTGAACGCGGGCAGCGGCGTCCCGTTGCCGATCATGACGACGCGGGCCGGCACCACGTCCTGCTTGGCCACCGACTCCAGCAGCGCGTCCACGTCCTTGGGCCGGTTGCCCATGGTCACGATGGCCACGCCCAAGCGGGGGAGTTCGATGGTTCGGCGCCTGTCAGTCATGGCGGCGATGGTAGTCGTTCACCTGACGGCCGCTGTCAGTGAGGGCGCCACCCCGTGCTCGCCGCCCACTGCTCGGCGACGACCGCGACGAGATCGACGACCGGGTCCTTCACGTCGGCGTACGTGCCCGTGTCCGGGACGGCATCCGCCAGTACGTACTTGAAGCGGGCGTACGCGGGCACGGCCGCCGGGGTCGCGCGCAGCCAGTCCCGGAACAGGAGCGCGAGCCGCTCGTTCGGTGAACCCGCCCTGCGCACATGGAGGTTGACCGGTGGCGCGTCCGCGGTCCGCCGCGACCAGAAGCGCTTGGCCCAGTCGGCAGGGTCCCCGCTGTCCCCGCTGTCCCCGCTGTCCTCGCGCCCGGCGGGCACGTGGTCGCCCAGGTACGGGGAGCGCACGAACCCCAGCGCGGCCAGCGGCGCCTCGAACGCGGCCGCGGCAGTGTCCAGTTCGGCCACGCTCACCTGCACGTCGAAGATGTCCTTGGCGGCCATCCCGGGCACGGACGTCGAGCCGGTGTGGTCGACGTGCAGCGCCAACGGGCCCAGTGCGGACCGCAGTTGAGCGCAGAGCGCCACGCCGTCGGCCGCCCACGCGGGGTCGTACGGGACGACGACGGGCTTCTCGTGCTCGGGCATCAGACCTTCTCCAGCGGGCGGTGCGGCTCGGCGGGCAGCTGGACGCGGATGGCGTCGCCGGGGCGTACCGTGCCGCCCTTGCGTACGACGCTCATGATCCCGGCCTTGCGGACCACCTCCCCGCTCTCGGGGTCCCGGCCCACGACGCGCTTGAGCAGCCCGTCCTGGAAGCGGTCGATCTGCAGGCACGGATTGCGCAGCCCGGTGATCTCGATGACCGCGCCGCCTGCTCCGAAGTGCAGCAGCGTCCCGGTGGGCAGGGCGAGCAGATCGATGCCGCGCGTGGTGACGTTCTCGCCGAGCTGCCCGGGCCGCACCTCGTGCCCGGCCTCGGCGACCTCGTCGAACAGCTCCTCGTGCATCAGATGGACCTGGCGCAGATTGGGCGCCGTCGGATCCTGGGCGACCCGGGAACGGTGCTTGACGGTGACCCCGGCATGCACGTCCCCCTCGACGCCGAGCCCCGCCAGCAGCGTGATGCCGTCCCGGTTCGGCTTGGTGAAGGAGTACGTGCCGTTGCTGCTGACCGCGGTGACGACGCCGCCCTCGAACCCGTCCCGGACGTCCCGGACGTCCCGGATGTCCCGGGCGATCCACGCGGCGACCTCCGCCGGAGTGCGGCCCGTCGTGTCGACCACCGTGCCCGCGCGCGAGAGCCAGGGCAGCGCCCGCGCGTACGGCTCCACGTGGCGCAGGCGCCAGTCGCGGATCTCCTCCGTGTCCCCGTTGATGCGGTCCGTCAGCGTCTGTGCGTCGCTGTGCAGGACGTAGTGGCGGACCGGGATGCCCGCCGCGGTCAGGCCGTCGTGGATCTCCGTCCAGTACGACTCGTCGAGCACCGTCTGCGGTATCACCAGGGTGCCGCCGGTGAACGCGAGGACGTCCCGCGCCGTCGCCACCGTCAGGCTCCGCCAGGGCGTCCACTCCTGGAAGTTGTCGTGCGGCACGTCGTGCAGGACGTGCCGCAGCATGAACCCGACGTACTCCGAGTCGAAGATCCGCGCCTCGGGCAGCAGCCCCACCAGTTCCTTGGAGGTGGTCGTCTTGCCCGCGCCGAAAGTGCCGTTCAGCCATACGATCATGCGGCCGACCCTATGCGGGCCCGAGCGAGCGCTCCGCGACCTTCGCCACATGCGCGGACAGTGCCGCGCGCGGGTCGGGCGTGAGCGTGCCGAGGGCGACCAGGGCGGTGACGACGACGTCGCACAGCTCCGACTCGACGTCCTGCCAGGTGTGGCTGACCCCCTTGCGCGGATTCTGCCCGACCGCGCCGATGACTGCCTGCGCCACCTCGCCGACCTCCTCGGAGAGCTTCAACACCCGTAGGAGCAGGGCCTCTTGGGGAGCCTTTTGATTGGCGTCGTCGAGCCAGGCGCGCAGGCGGTCGACGGTTTCCCACGGGTCGTCGTTCCCGTACGCCGTCTCGTCGTTCTCGTACGTCGTCACGGTCCCCGACCATACGGGGGCGCGGCCGCGGGGTGCGGCCGTGCCCCTACTCCCCGGAGTCGGACTCCCGGACCCGCTTGTTGCGCGAGCCGACCACCGCGAGCGTCGCCGCCCCGACGCCCACGAGCGCCGCCGGCACCATCCAGTGCCGGTCGAAGGTGTGGCCGAGCGCGTGGTCGAGGGAGTAGCGGCCCGCGCCGGTCACCGCGAGGCCCGCGGCGACGAAGCCGAGGAACGCCGGGTACTCGTAGCCGCCCTTCATCGCGAAGAACCCGTTCGGGGCGTGCACGGCCGCCGCGCCCGCCATGGTGCCCGCCGCCGCGGCGCCGCCCAGCGGAGTGGCGAGACCGAGCGCGAGCAGCGCCCCGCCGCCCGCCTCACCGAGCCCGGCCGCGAGGGCGTTCGCCCGGCCGGGGGCGTAGCCCATGGACTCCATGGCGGCCGCCGTACCGGACAGGCCGCCCCCGCCGAACCAGCCGAGCAGCTTCTGCGCGCCGTGCGCGGCGAGGACCGAGCCCGTACCCACGCGCAACAGGAGAAGACCCAGGTCACGGCGGTTGAGGCAGGACGGCGGCGGCGTGCGGGAGGCACGGGAACGTATGCAGGTCATGTCCCCACCGTCCGGCAGGCGGGGCCCCGGCACCTCGCGCGCGGGCCCATTCGGGTGGCGGTCCCGCCCGGGTGGCGGCCGCCCGGACGCGGTGCAAGCCTGGGCCCATGTCCATCCAGACCGCAAAACTGAGCGACCCGGCGGTCCGCGCCTTCGTCTCGGCGCTGAACGCCCATGACAGGGAAGCCTTCCGTGCCGTCCTCGCGCCCGGCGCGACCATGGCCGACGACGGCAGCGAACGCGACCTCGACGACTGGACGGCCCGCGAGATCTTCGACTCGCACGGCCACATGGAGGTCGAGAAGGAGACCGCGCAGGGGCGTGGCCTCATCGCCCGCTACAGCAACGACACCTGGGGCGAGATGCGCACCAGGTGGACGTTCGACGTGAGCGGCGACAAGGTCACCCGGTTCGAGACCGGCCAGGCCTGATCCTCGTAGCCGCGCGATCAACGGACCGCTCCGCACTGGGGATTGACGGTTCGTCAGAAATATGGGTTCCTCGTCCCCTCGGACCGGCACGACCGGCACATCCGAAGGGGGCACGGCATGATCGATCTGCTGGAGGACACCTGGGCCCGTGAGGTCCCGCACGACCAGTTCGCACTGCTGCGCCGCGAGGACCCCGTCCACTGGCACGAACTGCCCGTGGGTGAGGGCTTCTTCGCGGTCACCCGGCACGCGGACATCGTCGCCGCGAGCCGGGACCCCGAACTGTGGTCGGTGGAGAAGGGCTCCTTCTTCATCCGCGACCAGACGCCGGAGGCCCTCGACTCCCTCGCGCTCACGCTCCTCGGCATGGACCCGCCCCGGCACAGCCGCTTCCGCGCCCTGGTCAACGCGGGCTTCGCGCCCCGCATGATCCGCAAGCTGGCCGAGGACATCGAGCGGCGCGCGGCCGTGCTCGCCGACCGCGTCGAGCCCGGCGCCGAGACCGAGTTCGTGGAGCAGGTCGCGGCCCGGCTCCCGCTGCAGATCATCTGCGAGATGATGGGCATCCCCGCCGAGGACGAGGACCGGATCTTCGAGTGGTCCAACCGCATGGTCGGCCTGCAGGATCCCGACTTCCGCAACACGGAGGAGGACGGGCAGGTCGCCGCCGCGGAGATCTACGCGTACTGCGACCGGTTGGCCGCGGACCGCCTCGCCGAGCCGCGCGACGACATCACCAGCGCCCTGGTGCACGGCGAGGTCGACGGCGACCGGCTCACCGCCCACGAGATCAACATGTTCTTCGTGACCCTGTGCGTCGCGGGCAACGAGACCACCCGCAACCTCCTCGCGGGCACCATGCTCACCCTCACCCAACTCCCCGAGCTGCACGCCGACTTGGTGGCCCACATCGACGACGACGCGCTGTGGACGTCGGCCACCGAGGAGTTCCTGCGCTGGAACGGGTCCATCCACAACTTCCGGCGCACCGCCACCCGCGACACCGAGATCCGGGGCGTGCCCGTCAAGGCCGGGCAGAAGGCCGTCCTCTTCTACACCTCCGCCAACCGCGACGAGGACGTCTTCGCCGACCCGTTCACCTTCGACCCGCGCCGCACGCCGAACGACCACCTCACGTTCGGCGGCGGCGGGCCGCACTTCTGCCTGGGCGCGGGCCTGGCCCGCGCCCAGATCAAGTCCCTCACCCGAGCGCTGCTGCGCCGCTTCGCCCACGTCGAGGCGGTGGGTGAGCACCGCAGGATGCGCTCGGACTTCATCAACGGGATCAAGTACCTTCCGGTGCGCTTCAGTTGACCCGTTCCGTAGGGGTCAGTCGAGGGACACCGCGGATCCGGAGACCCGGACCCGCGGGTCCCCGGCGCGCAGCGTCACCGTCAGCACGCCGGGGCGGCCCAGGTCGTCGCCCTGGTGCAGGGTGAGCACCGACTCCTCGCCCACCAGGCCGAGTTCGCGCGCGTACGCCCCGAACGCGGCGGCCGCGGCACCCGTCGCCGGGTCCTCGACGACGCCGCCCACCGGGAAGGGGTCACGCACGTCGAACGTGAACTCACCGGTGCGGTACACGAGTTGGATGGTCGTCAGGTCGAGCCGGTGCATCAGTGCGGCGAGCCGGTCGAAGTCGTACGCGAGGTCGGCGAGCCGTTCGCGGGTTGCCGCGGCCAGGACGAGGTGGTCGTTCCCGGCGAAGGCGATCCGCGGCGGCAGGGCCGGGTCCAGGTCGGCGGCAGGCCAGTCCAGCGCGGCGAGCGCCTCGGCGAGGTCGCTCTCCCGGACGTCCTTCACGTGCGGGGCGACGCTCGTCAGGGTCGCCCGGAGCGCCCCGTCGGCGTGGTCCACGGTGACGGGGACCTCGCCGGCCGGGGTGTGGAAGAGGTAGTCGCCGGTGCCGTGGCGCTCCGCGAGGGCCACGGCCGTCGCCACGGTGGCGTGCCCGCAGAAGCTGACTTCGGCCTTGGGGCTGAAGAAGCGCAGGGTGTAGACCCGTTCGCCTTGGTCGCCTCCGGCGGGGGGCGGGGTCAGGAACGCGGACTCGCT
The DNA here is from genome assembly GCF_044460595.1 of Streptomyces sp. NPDC050085. Lineage (NCBI taxonomy): Bacteria > Bacillati > Actinomycetota > Actinomycetes > Kitasatosporales > Streptomycetaceae > Streptomyces > Streptomyces sp. NPDC050085. The sequence continues at coordinate 240,773 of NZ_JBITJZ010000005.1, forward strand.
GTATCCCAGATCAGCGGCGATCTTCAGCATGTCGCCGTCGCTCAGCGCGGAGGCGTCGAGCACGATCCCGGCGGGGTTGCCACCGTCGGGGCGGGTCGTGAAGGCGGTGTAGCGGAGCACGTCGGTTGTCATGCTGGGCATTCTCGCCGTAGCTCCGAGCGGCTTGTTGTCGGGTGCGGCGCCGTCGTGGTTGCTCGCGCAGTTCCCCGCGCCCCTGAAGGCATGCGCTGCGCGCAGCCTTCCCCGATGAGGTGCCGCGGGGCGCGAGAAGCCCCACCGGCCCGCACCCGGCGACGAGGCCCAGCGATCAACCCCGCCCCACATACGGCATGTTCGTGGCAAGCACCGTCGCGAACTGCACGTTCGCCTCCAGCGGGAGTTCCGCCATGTGCCGCACCGTGCGGGCCACGTCCGCCACGTCCATCACGGGTTCCGCGGCGAGCGACCCGTTGGCCTGGAGGATGCCGGACTGCATGCGCTCGGTCATGTCGGTCGCCGCGTTGCCGATGTCGATCTGGCCGCAGGCGATCCGGTACGGGCGGCCGTCCAGGGACAGGGACTTGGTCAGGCCCGTCAGGGCGTGCTTCGTCGCCGTGTACGCGATCGAGTGCGGGCGCGGCGTGTGCGCCGAGACGGAGCCGTTGTTGATGATCCGGCCGCCCTGCGGGTCCTGCTCCTTCATCTGCCGGAACGCCGCCTGCGCACACAGGAACGCCCCGTTGAGGTTCGTGTCGACGACGTGCCGCCACGCGTCGTAGGCGAGGTCCTCCACCGCCACGCCGCCGGGACCGAACGTCCCCGCGTTGTTGAAGAGCAGATCGAGCCGCCCGAACCGCTCGCGCGCGGCAGCGAAGAGCGCCGCCACGGCCTCCGGGTCCGACACGTCCGCGCGGACCGCCAGGGAGTCGGCCCCCGGCGCGAGCGCGGCCGTCTCCTCGAGCGTCTCGGTGCGGCGGCCCGCGAGCGCCACCCGCCAGCCGGCGCGCAGCAGCTCCAGGGCGACGGCCCGGCCGATGCCGGAGCCCGCGCCGGTGACCACGGCGGTTCTCGTCTCTTCGGTGTGCGATGCGTCGTGCGATGCGTCCATGGGGCCGCAGCGTACGGGGGCCGGGGCACCCGGAGATCATCGATCCGCCATGTGGCTGTTGTGTACGCGACAGTCGGTCGTCGTCCCGGACCACTCGAATTCCCCTGACACCGAGCGACATCAGCCGTCAGGGGAGGGGCTCCATGTCACCCGTACCGCGCACGCCGCACCAGCACGCACCCGAACTCCGCGCCGCCGCCCAGCACTTGGGCCGCCGCCGGTTCCTCACCGTCACCGGCGCCGCCGCCGCGCTCGCCTTCGCGGTGAACCTGCCCGCGGCGGGCAGCGCGGCCGCCGCCGAGTTCGACGCCCGCAAGATCACCAGCGATCCGTTCACCCTCGGCGTCGCCTCCGGTGACCCGCTGCCCGACTCCGTGCTGCTGTGGACGCGGCTCGCCCCGAAGCCGTACGAGACGGGCGGCGGCCTGCCCGCCCAGCGCGTCGACGTGCGCTGGGAGCTCGCCCTCGACGAGCGCTTCCGCCACATCGCCAGACGCGGCACCGCCACCGCGCACCCCGAGTTCAACCACTCCGTGCACGTCGAGGTCGAACACCTCGCCCCCGGCCGCGTCTACTACTACCGCTTCCGCGTGGGCAGTTGGGTCAGCGAGACGGGCCGTACGCGCACCGCGCCCCCGGCGTCGTCCCGCCACGTCCCCGCCCTCACCCTCGCCGCGGTGTCCTGCCAGGCGTACCACGACGGCTACTTCACCGCGTACAAGCACCTCGCCGAGGACGACGTCGACGTCGTCTTCCACCTCGGCGACTACCTCTACGAGTACCCGGTCGACGCCGCCGGCGGCGCCCGCAAGTACACCGACCGCGTCCTGCCGGCGCACTACAACAGCGAGACCGTGACGCTGGAGCAGTACCGGCTGCGGTACGCGCTCTACAAGTCCGACCCCGACCTGCGGGCCGCGCATGCCGCGCACCCCTTCGTCGTCACCTGGGACGACCACGAGACCGAGAACAACTACGCGGGCGACGTCTCCGAGGACGAGGTCCCGCCCGCCGAGTTCCTGCTGCGCCGCGCCTCCGCGTACCGCGCGTACTGGGAGAACCAGCCGCTGCGCCGCCCCCAGCTGCCGACCGGCCCCGACGCCCAGCTCTACCGGCGCCTGGGCTGGGGCCGCCTCGCCCAGTTCGACATCCTCGACACCCGCCAGTACCGCTCCAACCAGGCGTACGGCGACGGCTCGCACATCCCCGGGCCCGAGTCGGACGACCCGGCGCGCACCATCACCGGCGCGACGCAGGAGCGCTGGCTCATCGACGGCTGGCGGCGCTCGCACGCCCTGTGGAACGTCGTCCCCCAGCAAGTCACCTTCTCCCAGCGGAAGTTGGACCTCAACCCGCAGGCGAAGGTCTCCATGGACTCCTGGGACGGCTACCGCGCCTCCCGCGACCGCGTCCTCGCCGGGGCCAAGGCCGCGCGCGTCGAGAACCTGATGGTCCTCACCGGTGACGTGCACGTCGGGTACGCCTTCGACATCAAGGACAATTTCGACGACCCGGCGTCGCGCACGCTCGGCACGGAGATCGTCGCGACGTCCATCGCCTCCGGCAAGGACGGTGCCGAGCGCCCCGCGAACTGGGCCACGTTCACCCAGGCCAATCCGCACCTGAAGTTCTACAACGGGCGCCGGGGCTATGTGACCGTGAACCTGGGCGAGGAGTCGGCCCGCGCCGACTACAAGACGGTCCCGGCGGTGACGGTCCCCGGGGCGCCGATCAGCACGGCCGCGTCGTTCGTCACCGAGGTGGGTGACCCAGGCCTGCGTCCGGCGTGACGGGACCGCCTGACCGTCTGCCGGGTGTGCGTTCGTCGGCGGCCGCGGGCCGGTGGTCCTGCTGCGCGCAGTTCCCCGCGCCCCTGAAGCAGCGGCTTCGCCGCTGCTTCAGGGGCGCGGGGAACTGCGCGACCAGCCACGACGAGACCTGCACCCGCCAACCGAACAGGCACCCGGCAGACGAGACCGCGTCACCGCTCCCCCGGGTACCGCACCCCCACGGCCGCCCGCACCGAATCCAGGGTCCGCATCACACCCAGGGACCCTTCGAGCGGCACAAGCGGCGACTCCGTGTCCCCGGCCCGAAGCCGCGTCATCACCTCGAGCGCCTCGTGCCGCAGCGAGTCCCGCGGCCCGTGATCCGGACCCGCCACGAACTCCTCGGGGTCCCGCCCGTCCCGGTGCAGCACGAACCGGTCGGGGTAGAAGAACCCGTCCGGCACATCGATCCGCCCGGCGGAACCGGTGACCGAAGCCGTGACGCCCGTACCGGCGTTGATCGCACAGTGAAGCACCGCGTGAGCACCGCTCTCCCAAGAGAGCAGCATTCCCGTCTGGAGATCAACGCCCTCTTCCGAGAGCGCCGCTCTCGCCGACACCCCCGACGGCTCCCCGAGCAGCAGATGCGCGAACGACACCGGGTACACCCCGAGGTCGAGCAGCGCACCCCCGCCCTGCGCCGGATCCCGCAGCCGGTGCGAGGGCGGGAAAGGACCGGCGAGACCGAAGTCGGCCTGCACCGTGCGCACTTCACCGATCGCCCCGTCGTCGACGAGCCCCTTCAGGCGCCGGATCAGCGGGTTGCAGTACATCCACATCGCTTCCATCAGGAAGAGACCCTGCGCCCGCGCCAGCGAGACCAGCTCCACCGCCTCCCGCGCGTTCAGGGCGAACGCCTTCTCGCACAGCACCGCACGCCCCGCCTCCAGACAGAGCCCGGCCGCCTCCCGGTGCGCGGAGTGCGGCGTGGCCACGTACACCACGTCGACGTCCTCGTCCGCGGCCAGCGACGCCCAGTCGCCGTACGCCCGCCCGATCCCGAACCGCTCCGCGAACGTCTTCGCCGACGCCTCGGTCCGCGACGCCACCGCCACCACCTCGGCGTCCGGCAGATCCAGCAGATCCGCCGTGAACGACGCGGCGATCCCACCCGTCGCGAGAATTCCCCACCGCACACGTTCCCCGACCATGCCCACCCGCTCCACACGTTGGTCTCTACCCGTCCACTGAGCTGAGAGCATAGGTAATCGCACGTACGACCGGGAGAGACGAAAGGGAACGGGGAGCAACGGGATGGCGGAGAGCGGAAGCAGAGCCCCGAAGGCGACGGCGACGGCGAGCACGGCCGCGCCGGACCTCGACGGGAGCGCCCCAACGCCCGCACCCCGCGCAGCGGTTCGCACCGGCTTCCTCGTCACCCTGGTCCTCGGTGGCCTGACCGCCGTACCGCCGCTGTCGATGGACATGTACCTCCCGGCCCTGCCCGAGGTCACCGGCGCCCTCGGCACCTCCGCCGCCACCGCCCAGCTCACGCTCACCGCGTGTCTGACCGGCATGGCGCTCGGCCAGCTCGTGGTCGGCCCGATGAGCGACAAGTGGGGGCGCCGCAGGCCGCTGCTCATCGGCCTGCTCGTGTACATCGCCGCCACCGCGATCTGCGCCTTCGCGCCGAACGCGGCCCTGCTCATCGCCTTCCGCCTGCTGCAGGGCCTCGCGGGCGCGGCCGGCATCGTCATCGCCCGCGCCGTGGTCCGCGACCTCTACGACGGCGTCGCCATGGCCCGCTTCTTCTCCACCCTGATGCTGATCTCCGGCGTCGCCCCGATCGTCGCGCCCCTCATCGGCGGCCAGGTCCTGCGCATCACCGACTGGCGCGGCGTCTTCGTCGTGCTCACGGTCATCGGCGTGGCACTGACCACCCTGGTGTGGAGGTTCCTGCCGGAGACCCTCGCCCCCGACGACCGGCACGGCGGCGGCACCCTCGCGGCGCTGTGCACCATGCGCGGCCTGCTCGCCGACCGCGTCTTCACCGGGTACATGATCGCGGGCGGCTTCGCCTTCGCCGCGCTGTTCGCGTACATCAGCGCCAGCCCGTTCGTCATCCAGGAGATCTACGGGGCCTCGCCCCAGACCTTCAGCCTGCTCTTCGGCCTGAACTCCATCGGCCTGATCGCCGTCGGCCAGCTCAACGGCAAGGTCCTCGTCGGCCGCGTCAGCCTCGACAAGGTCCTCGGCGTCGGCCTGGGCCTGATCGTGCTCGCCGCCACCTTCCTGCTGTTCGTCGCGACGGGCGTGTTCGGCGACCCGGACGAGCTCGGCCTGGTGCCCGTCGCCGCGGGACTCTTCGTCCTCATGGCGTCGATGGGCCTCGCCACCCCGAACACCAACGCCCTCGCCCTGCTGCGCACCCGGCACGCCGCGGGTTCCGCGTCCGCGCTGCTCGGCACCTCGTCGTTCCTGATCGGCGCGGTCGCCTCGCCGCTCGTCGGCATCGCGGGCGAGCGCACGGCCGTGCCGATGGCCCTGGTCCAGCTGGGCTGCGGTCTGGCGGCGGCCGTCGCGTTCGTGGCACTGTGCCGCCCGTGGCAGCACACGGCCGCGGTCGCGGGGGAGGTGACGGAGCGCTGAGTTCGCCACGACTGCGGCACGGCACGCCCGAGCGGGCGGGCCTCGACGCCGAGCAGATCGCGGGGCTCGTCCGCGACGTACGGACCCTCGCCCAGGGCTCCCGCCCCTGGTGCGCGGGCGCCGTGCTGCTCGCCGGGCGCGGCCCGGTGATCGCTGCCGAGACGGCGACCGGCTGGGCGGTGCGCTGTGCCGCGTACGACGAGAAGACCGACCGGGGCGTCGACCTCCCGAAGGAGGCCCGCGTCCGCATGACGACGGACACCCCCTTCGACCTCGCCTCCGTCACCAAGCTCTTCACCTCGATCGCCGCCGTGCAGCAGATCGAGCGCGGCACCCTCGGCATCGACGCGAAGGTCGGCGCGTACATCCCCGAGTTCACGGCCGCGGCCGCGCACGGCATCACCGTCCGCCAACTGCTCACCCACACCTCGGGCCTGCGCCCCGAACTCCCGCTGTACGACGCCAGGGACGCGGCCGCGCGGCTCGCGCTGCTGCGCGCCGAGGCCCCCTCGTCCCCGCCCGGCGACTACCTCTACTCCGACCTGAACATGCTGCTGCTCCAGCACCTCCTGGAGCGCCTCACCGGACGCCCGCTCGACGTCCTGGTCCGCGAGGGCATCACCCGCCCCCTCGGCATGACCGCCACGTCGTACGGGCCGCGCCCGGACGCCGCCGCCACCGAGGACCAGCGCCGCCCCTGGGCCAAGGCCGACCGCGGCATGCTCCGCGGCGAGGTGCACGACGAGAACGCCTGGGCGCTCGGCGGCGTCGCGGGCCACGCCGGCCTGTTCTCCACGGCGTACGACCTGGCGGTGCTCTGCCGCACCCTGCTCAACGGCGGCTCGTACGGCACCGCCCGCATCCTCGGCCCCGACTTCGTCGACCTGATGCTGACGGCACCGGGACTCGGCTTCCGCATCGACCAGCCCTGGTTCATGGGCGACCTAGCGGGCCACGGCGCGGCGGGCCACTGCGGCTTCACGGGCACGTCCCTGGTCCTGGACCCACTCACCGACACGTTCCTCGTCCTCCTGGCCACCACGGTCCACCCGCGCCGCCGCCCCGCAGACAGCGCCCCCCGCGCGGCGGCCGCCACCCGCCTGGCCCGAGCGGTCGTCCCCCTGAGCCCCGGACGCCCCCTGTGACGCACAGGACCTAATATCTCCGGGTGAACGCCCAGCCCTCCGAAGTCCTCCGCTCCGCCCTCGCCGGGCTCCTCGACGGTCTGCCGCCCAGCCAGGCGGCCCGTGCCGTGGACCGGCTCATCGCGAACTACCGGGGCACCACCCCGACCGATGCCCCGATCCTGCGCGACCGGGCGGACGTCGCGGCGTACGCGGCGTACCGGATGCCGGCCACGTTCGAGGCGGTCACCTCGGCGCTCGGCGCGCTCGCGGACGCGGCGCCCGAGTGGGCCCCCGGCGGGCACCTCGACATCGGCGGCGGCACGGGCGCGGCGGTCTGGGCGGCGCACGAGGTGTTCCCCGGCACCCGCCCCACCACGGTCCTCGACTGGTCGGAACCCGCACTGGCCCTGGGGCGCGAACTGGCCGCGGCAGACGCCGAGTTGACCACCTCGGTCGACTGGCGACGCGCCCGCATCGGCACGCACGACCAGCTGCCCGCCACCGACCTGGTCACCATCTCGTACGTCCTGAAGGAGCTGACGGACACCGATCGCGCGACGGTCGTCGACGCGGCGGCCCAGGCGGCCCGCTCGGAACGCGCCGCCGTCGTCGTCATCGAACCCGGCACCCCCGACGGCTACACCCGCATCATCGAGGCCCGCGACCGCCTCGTCGCCGCGGGCTTCCACATCGCCGCCCCCTGCCCGCACAGCGCCCCGTGCCCCATCGCCCCCGGCGCGGACTGGTGCCACTTCTCGGCCCGGGTCGCCCGCTCCTCCCTGCACCGCCAGGTCAAGGGCGGCTCATTGGCGTACGAGGACGAGAAGTTCGCGTACGTGGCAGCGACCCGTTTCCCGCCCGAGCCCCCGTCGGCCCGCATCGTCCGCCGCCCCCAGATCCGCAAGGGCCAGGTGCTGCTCGACCTGTGCGAGGCGGAGGGGGCCCTGACCCGGGTGACGGTGACGAAGAAGCACGGGGAGGCGTACAAGGCCGCCCGTAACGTGAGTTGGGGAGAGGGGTGGACGCCCTAGGGGCGCGGGGAACTGCGCGACCAGCCACAGTCCACCCGCACCCGGCGAACTACACGCACTCCCGAGCTGTCATGCGCGCAGCTCAAGCGTGCAGCACTTCACGCTCCCGCCCCCCTTCAACAACTCCCCGAGATCCATCCCGACCGGCACGAACCCCCGCTCCCGCAGCGGCTCGAACAACCCGAGCGCCGCCTGCGGCAGCAACACGTTCCGCCCGTCCGACACCGCGTTCAGGCCGAAGGCGAGCGCATCGGACTCGTCCACCACCAGCGCGTCGGGGAACATCCGCCGCAGCACCTCCCGGCTCCCCGCCGAGAACGCCCCCGGGTAGTACATGACCTCGTCGCAGGCGTCGTCGAGCACGGCGAGCGCCGTGTCCAGGTGGTAGAAGCGCGGGTCGACGAGGTCGAGCCCGATCACCGGCCGCCCGAAGAACTCCTGCGCCTCCCCGTGCGACAGCGGCGACGCCCGGAACCCGCGTCCCGCGAGCACGTACGACGCGGTGACGGCGAAGTCCCCCTCGCCCTCGTTGACGTGCACGGGCTCATGGACCTCCGCGTACCCCTGCCCGCGGAACCACTCCAGATGGGCGACGGCCTCCAACTCCCGCTCCGGGTAAGCGAATCGGGCACCGAGCACCCGCCCGTCGACCACGGTCGCCCCGTTCGCGGCGAACACCATGTCGGGCAGTCCGGGCCGCGGGTCGAGCACCTCGACGACGTGGCCGAGGGCGCGGTAGCGGTCGCGCAGGTCCTCCCACTGCGCGACGGCGAGAGGGACGTCGACGGGTTTCGCCGGGTCCATCCACGGATTGATCGAGTACGTGACCTTGAAGTGCGCCGGTGGGCACATCAGATAGCGCCGGGGTGTGGCGCGACGTTCCGCAGGAGGCGCAGAACGCGTAGGACGCGGATTACGCAATGAGGGCTCCTCACGACCGCAGGGGCTGTTGTCGCCCATGGTGCGGTCGGAGGAGCCCTCCGGGCTGTGAACCGAACGGGTGGTTCACGCCGACGCGGGATCACGAGGCACTGTCGGTGCCGCGCTTCTCCTGCAACTTGCGCAGCAGCTCCCGCTTCTGCGTCACGGGGTCGACGCCGCCGCCCACCTGGCCGCCGCGGCCACCGCCGCGCAGGTCCTTGCGGGACAGGTTGCTACGGGTTCCGCCGACGCCCAGCATTCCGCCTGCTCCACCTCGGGTCATCTCGTACTCCTTCGCCTGATGAACATCCGGTCGATCTACTTGACGAGACGTATCGTCTCGCCTTGTCGACGCGCTCCACTATGAGCGAGACGGAACGTCTTGTCAACACCCAATGAGACGGGACGTCTCGCCTCGCCCGCTGCTACATTCGAACCATGTCAGCAGCCACGGACAGCCGTCCCCCGAAGAAGACGGCCCCCGACTCCGCCCGGCGCAGCGAGCGCTCCCGCCGCGCGATCTACGACGCAGCCCTCGCCCTCGTCGGCGAGATCGGCTACCCCAGGACCACCATCGAGGGCATCGCCGCCCGTGCCGGTGTCGGCAAGCAGACCATCTACCGCTGGTGGGGGTCGAAGGCCGAGGTGCTGCTCGAGGCCTTCCTCGACCTGGGGGAGCAGGCGGCGCGCGACGCGGGCGGGGAGGACGCGTACGTCATCCCCGACACCGGCGACCTCGCCGCCGACCTCAAGCACGTACTGCGGCTCACCGTCGACCAGCTCAAGGACCCCCGCTACGAAGCCCCGTCCCGTGCGCTGGCCGCCGAGGGCGTGGTCAACGAGGAGGTCGGCAGGATCTTCACCGAGAAGCTCCTCCAGCCGTCGCTCCAGCTCTACGCCGACCGCGTGCGCATCGCCCAGGAGGCCGGACAGGTGCGCCAGGAGATCGACCCGCGCATCGCCCTCGAACTGTGGGTCTCCCCCCTCGCCCAGCGCTGGCTCCAGTTCACCGGCCCGATCTCGTACGAGTACACGGACACGCTGGTCGACTACGCCCTCTACGGCATCGCGCCCCGCTGAGGCGTCCGGGCGAGGAGCCCCGGCGCGTTCGTGATCACGCCGTCGCAGCCGAGCCGCAGCACCCGGTCCCGGTCCGCGGGCGTGTTCACGGTGTGCGCCCACACGCGCGGCACCCCCGACCTGACGGCCCGCACCAGATCGGCGTCGCGCGCCTTGTGGTCCATGTCGAGCACATCGACGTACGAGGCCCAGCGCTCGGGCCGGTCGGTCCTCATCTGCCGTGCGGAGCGCCAGAGTTGGGAGATCAGGCCGAAGTGGTGCGCGCGCCGGGCGACCGCCGGGCGGTTGGAGTTGACCAGGACCGAGCGGGTCAGGCCGCGCGCCCGGATCAGCCGCGCGAGGCCGCGCAGACTGTCCGGGTCCTTGGCCTCCAGCATCAGCACGATCCGGCCGCCGAACCGGTTGAGCACCTCGGCCACGGTCGGCGGCCGCTCCGCCCGCCAGCTGCCCGGCAGTGACGACTCGGGCCGCAGCCGTACGCCCTCCCACCCCTGCCGGTCCTGGTCGCGCACCCGGCCCGTCGAGTAGGTCGTACGGTCCAGGGTCGCGTCGTGCATCACGACGAGCGTGCCGTCGCGCAGCATCCGCGTATCGAAGTCGAGCACCTGCGCGGTGCCGCGCGCGTACGCCGCCGCGAGCCCGGCCATGCTGTTCTCCGGCACCTCGAGGGCGCCGCCGCGATGGGCCGTGTACGTGGTCCGGGGGAGCGCGTCGACGGTGAGCGGCGCGGGGCCCCGCTCCAGCGGGGGCGCGAAGGCCAGGCCGGTCAGACAGAGGGCGCCGGTGACAGCGGCGAGCGGGAGGGCTCGGGCGATGACCATGGCGAACACGGTAGGCGCACAAATACCCGCAAATCAGTCAATGACACCCTGTGGCCCCTCGGGCAGCGGGATGGTGGGACCATGGGGGTCCGGGTTCCTCCGGTACCCGGTGTTCAGCCACTCGACACGACGGCGTTGGTGAGGGGATAGATGGGCGCGGACCACATCGGCGGCAAACGCTCGGGCCTGGGCAGGTTCTCCCGGTGGCTGAAGTCGGCCCGCGGCCCGAAGGGGACCGAGGCGGCCGGCGCCGACCCGGACCGCGAGTCCCTGCTGCTCGCCGCTGCCGCCGCCGGACTGCCCCTCGCGCCCGCCGCCCACCCGGCCGACTACCGATGTTCGTGCAACCGCATCGGCTGCCCGACGCCCGGCCGGCACCCCGTCTCGTTCGCCTGGCAGACCCAGTCCACGACGGACCGCTCCCAGATCGAGCGCTGGGCCAGGCACCAGCCCCAGGCCAACTTCATCACCGCGACCGGCATGGTCCACGACGTCCTGGACGTCCCCCTGGCCGCGGGCGAGGAAGCACTGGAGCGCCTGCTCTCGACGGGCGTGGACGTCGGCCCCGTCGCCGTCTCCGGCGGCGACCGCATGCTCTTCTTCACGGCGACGCGCGGCACGCCCGACGACGAGGACGAGTGGTGGCCCTGCGAGCTGGACTGCCACCCCGAGACGATGGACGAACACCCGGGCCTGCGCTGGCACTGCCGCGGCTCCTACGTCCTGATCCCTCCGGCCCGCCTCCCCGCGGACCGCGAGGTCACCTGGCTCCGCGGCCCCGAGCACCCGCTGCCGGACCCGCTGACGCTCCTGGAATCCCTGACGGACGCCTGCGCCCGCTACGCAGGAGCAGAGCCGGACTTCACGACGGCCTGGCCACACTGAGCCTCGCTCCGGGACGAGAGGCAGCGGGGTCCGGGTGGCAGGGCCCCGCAACGGTCACGAACCCTCGGCCGTAGTGATCCCTTCGACCCGACTCATGATCCGAACCCCGCCGTCGGCAGACCCTGCCGCAGGATCAAGCGCGGCCTGTCCGCCCACGTACCCGTACGTCGCAGACTGCTTCGCATCGCCGCTCATCAGCGCCTTCACGCTCGGACTGATCGCAGGCAGGTCACTCCCGGCGGAGGCGGTCTGCTTCTCGTAGCGCCGGATCGTGAAGAACACCAGCGCCCCGCCGTCCTCGGTGCGCAGCGCGACGGGCGCGTAGTCGCCGGAGGTCAGCGGCTCGTCGATGAACTGCATGGCGAGCCCGGGCCGGGTCGCCTTCTTGCGGTTCGCGCGCCACTGCGAGGTGTAGGGACCGTCGGCGAAGCCGTCGCCGCCGCTCTGCAGATACCCGGTGTACTTGTCGCTGAGATCGCCGGGCTTCATCGCGAGCCCCTTGGCGTCGGCGGCGACGGCCTCGGCGAACCCGTCCGCGTCCTTCTTGATCGCGGGCATCTTGCCCTTGGCGAACAGCGTCAGGTACGACACCGCCCACGGCTCGCTGTCGTCGTTGCGGGTGAAGACCATGACCCAGCGGGAGTTCGCGACCCGGTTGTTGTCGGAGTCGGCGACGAACCAGCGCGGCCAGCCGGCCTTCTTCGGGATCGTGAAGTTCGGGTCGGTGAGCTCGAGCGGCTTGTGGTTCTTGTTGCCGTCCGGGCTGAGCGTGTGGCCCGCCTTCAGCTTGGCCGCGTCGATCGCGCCGAGCGCCCCGGTGACGTAACCGGCGTCGGCGGAGCGGTCGTACGTCTTCTCCGCCTTGTTGTACGCGGACACGAAGGCGTCCAGGGCGCGTGCGGCCTCGGCCTTGTCGGTCGTGGGGACGACCTCGAGCTCGCCGTGCACGGTCACGCAGCCGCTCGCCGTGAGGGACAGCACGACCGCCGCTGCCGCCGTCGCGACCGGCCTGCCGAGCTTCTTCCTGACCTCGCTCATGACGTTGACTTCACCTTCCACTCCCCAGCCCCTTCAGCCCCTTCACGGGGCCGAACCCTACCGGGAAGAGGAGGCGTCGAGCGCCGCGCCCCTGCGGGAGCGGGACAGCAGCCCCGCCGGAGCGAAGAAGAGGGCGAGCGTCGGCACCAAGTACACGAGCCAGACGACGACTTGCAGGACGGTCGGGTCGGGCTGGAAGTTGAAGACGCCCTTCAGGAGCGTGCCCAGCCAGCCGTCGGGGGCGATCGTGCCGCTGATGTCGAAGGCGAGGTCGTTCAGACCGCCGACGAAGTCGGCCTCCTGCAGGTCGTGCACGCCGTACGCGAGGACGCCCGCGGCCACGACGACCAGCATGCCGCCGGTCCACGTGAAGAACTTCGCCAGGTTGATGCGCAGCGCTCCCCGGTAGAACAGCCAGCCGAGGACGACGGCGGTGGCGAGCCCGAGCAGGGCGCCGACGACCGGTTCCGTCGTGCCGTTGCTGGTGGCGTGCACGGCGGTCCAGACGAAGAGCGACGTCTCCAGGCCCTCCCGGCCCACCGCGAGGAACGCGGTGGCGACCAGTGCGGCCGTGCCCATCTGCAGTGCCGCGTCCAGCTTGCCGTGCAGCTCCGTCTTCAGGTGCCGGGCGGTGCGCCGCATCCAGAACACCATCCACGTCACCAGGCCCACGGCGACGATCGACAGCGAACCGCCGAGCGCCTCCTGCGCCTTGAACGTCATCTCCTGCGAGCCGAACTCCAGGCCCGCACCGAAGCCGAGCGCCACGACGACGGCCACGGCGATCCCCAGCCACACGGGCTTGAGGGCGTCACGCCGGTCCGTCTTGACCAGGTACGCGATGAGGATGCAGACGATGAGGCTGGCTTCCAGGCCTTCGCGCAGACCGATCAGATAGTTCGCGAACATCGCTCAGCTCGCCTTCCCGTCGTTCCCGTCGAAGAGGCCGCGGCCCCACCAGTCGCTCTCGTCCTTGACGCCGGGCGGCACCGCGAAGACCGCCGAACCGACGTGCTGGATGTACTCGTTGAGCGCGTCGTGCGCCGCCAGCCTGCGCTGCAGCGGGATGAACCCCTTGCGCACGTCCTTCTGGTACGCGAGGAAGAAGAGACCGGCGTCGAGCCGCCCGAGCCCGTCCGTGCCGTCGGTGAAGGAGTAGCCGCGCCGCAGGATGGTGATCCCGTCGTTGCTGTCCGGGTGTGCGAGGCGCACGTGCGCGTCCGGCTTCATCGCCTTCAGGAACGGCTCGTCGCGCTCCTTGGCCTTGCCGACCGGGGCGCCCTCGCCCTTGTCGCGGCCGAACACGTCCTCCTGCTCCTGCAGCGAGGTGCGGTCCCACGTCTCGATGTTCATCCGGATCCGCCGGGCGACGAGGTACGAGCCGCCGGTCAGCCAGGCCGCGCCCGCAGTGTTCTCGCCGTTCTCGCCGTCCACCCACACGTGCTCGTCGAGCCGCTTGGTGTCGGTGCCCGCGATGTTGCGCGTGCCGTCCTTGAAGCCCATCAGGTTGCGCGGCGTCTGCGCGTCCGGCGTCGTCGACGACGTCTTGCCGAAGCCCAGCTGCGACCAGCGCACGGCGACCTTGCCGAAGCCGATGCGGGCCAGGTTGCGGATGGCGTGCACGGCGACCTGCGGGTCGTCCGCGCAGGCCTGCACGCACAGATCGCCGCCGGAGCGCGCCTTGTCCAGGTTGTCGCCGGGGAACTTCGGCAGCTCGACGAGGCCCGCGGGCCGCTTGCCGTCGATCCCGAACTTCTTCCCGTACGTCTCGAAGAGCGAGGGCCCGAAGCCGATCGTCAGCGTGAGGCGGGACGGCTTGAGGCCGAGCGCCTCGCCGGTGTCGTCCGGCGGCGCCTCGGCGAGCCCGCCGTACGCGCCGTCGCCGACCGCGCGGCCCTCGGTCATCAGGGCGGCCGCCTTCGTCCAGTCCTTCAGGAGCTGGACGAACTCCTCGCGGTCCTGTGTCGTCACGTCGAACGCGGCGAAGTGCAGCCGGTCCTGCACCGCCGTCGCGATACCGGCCTGGTGCGCGCCGTGGAAGGGCACCGCACCGCCGGACTCGGCGGCCGGCTGCATGTCGTCGCCGCTGTCGGAGCGGGTCAGTGCGACGGCGCCGCCCGCGGCCGCGGCACCGAGCGCGAGCCCGGCACCGCCGACCGTGAGCAGCGAACGCCGGGACGGGGTAGGGGAGTTGTCCGTCATGGCGGCTTCCTGTTCCGTTGTCCTGTGGTTACTTGACGACCGCGGCGGCCAGCTTCGACAGCGGCTCCGCGAGCGCGTTGACCGCGTCGGACAGTTCCTTGCGCTGCGCCTTGGTGACCTTGTCGTAGGACGTGAAGTCGTAACCGCTCTTGTCCGTGCGGTACTTGTCGAGCACCGTGTCGAGCGCGGCGAACTGCTTGTCGAGCTCCTTGGCCAGCGCCGCGTCGTTCTTCTCGGCGACCGGCTTGAGCAGGTCGTACGCCTTCTCGGCGCCCTCGACGTTGCCCTTGAAGTCGACGAGGTCGGTGTGCGAGTAGCGGTCCTCCTCGCCGGTGACCTTGCCGGTGGCGACCTCGTCGAGGAGCTCCTTGGCACCGTTGGCCATGGAGGTCGGGGTGATCACGGCCTTGCCGACGCGCTGCTGCCAGTCCGCGAGGTCCTTGTCGAGCTGCGTGGCGAGGGTCTTCTCCTCGGCGCCGATCTTCTTGTCCTGCCACAGCGCCTTCTCCAGGCGGTGCCAGCCGGTCCACTTCTGGCCCTCTTCGAGGCCGTCGGCGCGGGTGTCGGTCTTCGGGTCGATGTCACCGAAGGACTCGGCGACCGGCTCGGTGCGCTCCCAGCCGATGCGCGAGGGCGCGTACGCCTTCTTCGCGCCCTCGAGGTCGCCTTTGCGGATCGCGTCGGTGAAGACCTTGACCTTCGGCAGCGTCTGGTCGGCCTGCTCCTGCGCGTAGGCGCGGTAGTCGGCGACGGCCTGGTCCAGCTTCGGGTTGCGCTTGGCGGCGGTGCCGCCGGTCGCCTGCACGTCCTGGCGGTGGCCCTTGCCCTTCATGCCGGGGACGCAGGCGATGCGGTAGTCGCCGCTCTTCACCTCGGCGGTCAGGGTGTGCTTGGTGCCGGGGCCGATGTTCTCGCGCTCGGAGACGATGCGGTCGTCCGGGAAGAGGATCTCGACCTCGGTGACGCGCGAGCCCTTGTTCTCGACGGCCAGCTCGACGTGGCCGGCGGGGAAGGAGGTCTTCGAGACCTTGCAGCCGTCGTCGGTCGCGGTCACCTGGATGGCGTCGGAGCCACCGCTCTTGGCGTCGCTCTTCTCGGTGCAGCCCGTGACGGCGGTCAGGGCCGCCACCGTGGCGACGGCGGTGGCGACGGAGAGACGGACGGCTCGCATGCGGGCTCCAAGAAGATTCACAGACTCCTGCTAAGGCGGCCCTAACTTATATGAGGCTTGCCTTAGTGCTACCCGTCTGGTCCGTGATTCACCTCTCACGAGAACCGCCTGGTCGCGGCACGGATACGACCGACCCTCGACCGACCCACGAAATGGTCAAGGGGAGGTCAAGCGGTGCCGGTTGCGTGGTTCACTGCCCCGGTGAACTACGCGCGCTACGAGGATCACCACGACAAGGACTACGACGTCCTGAACGTGTTCTGCGGCCCCGACGGCCTGCACGGCAACGAGCTCGGCGTCGTACGCGACGGCGCCCGCATGCCGGACCGCGGCGAACGGCAGGCCTTCGCGGGCAAGTTGGGCTTCAGCGAGACGGTCTTCGTCGACGACCCGGAGCGCGGCGTCATCGACATCTACACCCCGACCCTGCGCCTGCCCTTCGCGGGCCACCCCTGCGTCGGCACGGCCTGGCTCCTCGACCTGCCCGAACTGGTCGTGCCCGCGGGTGTCGTCGGGGCCCGCCTCGACGGCGAGTTCAGCTGGATCGAGGCCCGCCCCGAGTGGGCCCCGCCGCGCACGCTGCGCCAGTTCGGCTCGGCGGCGGAGGTGGACGCGCTGCCGGTGCCTCCGGCGGGGGAGTGGATCTACGCCTGGGCCTGGGAGGACGAGGCCGCGGGCCGGGTCAGGGCCCGCGGATTCCCCGGCAGGAACGACGGGATCGTCGAGGACGAGGCGACGGGAGCGGCCGCGCTCCTGCTGACCGGCCAACTGGACCGGGCCCTGAACATCCGCCAGGGCCGCGGCTCCCAGATCCTCACGGCACCGCAACCCGGGGGATTCGTAGAGATCGGTGGGCGGGTGCGGCTCACCGAATCGCCTTGATGGCTCTGAGGGTTCACGCCGCCGCGGGGAATTCCTCACCCAGAGCCCGGAAGACCCCCGTGTTCAGAGCGAACGCGGCCTTGCACTCGGCGATGACCCGCTGCTGCTCCAACTCGTCCACGGAGATCGCGTCGAGCAGCTCGCGGTACCGCCGCTTGAACGCCGCCGGGTTCCCGACCTGCTCGAACACGTAGAACCGCACACCGTCGCCCTTGCGCGCGAAGCCCCACGTCCTCTCCGCCTTGTCGCGGATGATCTGCCCGCCCGACAGGTCGCCCAGGTAGCGGGTGTAGTGGTGGGCCACGTAACCGGCGGGCCACTCCCGTGCGCACTCGGCGACCCGGTCCGCGTACGCCCGCGTCGCGGGAAGGGCGGAGACGTGCGCACGCCAGTCCGCACCGCGCAGATGCGCGAGGTCGCGCTCCAGCTCGGGCAGGCGCAGCAGCTCCGGCTGGATGAAGGGGCCCGCGACCGGGTCGTCCGCCAGTCGCTCTATGCCGCTCTCAAGTGCCTTGTAGACGAACCACAGTTGCTCCGTGTACCGCGCGTACGCGTCCACGCCGAGGGTGCCGCCGAGCAGGTCGCTCATGAACGTGGACGTCTCCGCCTCGGTGTGCTGCTCGTGCGAGGCAGTGCGGATCAGAGTGGAGAACGAGGTGTCCATGAGACCTCCGCCAAGGTGTTCAAGTTAGGTTAGGCTCGCCTAAGATAACAGCTTTCCCGACAACCTGTCGGTAAAAACGTACCCGGTTTCCCGATCAAGGCAACGTAAACGGAAGAGCCCGCCCCAACAGGGACGGGCTCTTGCGAGGAGCGGGCGGGGCTACGGCAGGGTCAGGATCTCCGTGCCGGTCTCCGTGACGACCAGCGTGTGCTCGAACTGGGCGGTGCGCTTGCGGTCCTTGGTGACGACCGTCCAGCCGTCGGCCCACATGTCGTAGTCGTGCGTACCGAGCGTCAGCATCGGCTCGATCGTGAACGTCATGCCGGGCTGGATCACGGTCGTCGCGTGCGGGGAGTCGTAGTGCGGGATGATCAGGCCGCTGTGGAACGACGAGTTGATGCCGTGCCCGGTGAAGTCGCGCACGACGCCGTACCCGAAGCGCTTGGCGTACGACTCGATGACCCGGCCGATGATGTTGATCTGGCGGCCCGGCTTGACGGCCTTGATGGCGCGGGCGAGCGACTCGCGGGTGCGCTCGACCAGCAGCCGCGACTCCTCGTCGACGTCGCCCACCAGGTACGTCGCGTTGTTGTCGCCGTGCACGCCGCCGATGTACGCCGTCACGTCCAGGTTGATGATGTCGCCGTCGCGCAGCACCGTGGAGTCCGGGATGCCGTGGCAGATGACCTCGTTGACGCTCGTGCACAGCGACTTGGGGAAGCCGCGGTAGCCGAGCGTGGAGGGGTAGGCGCCGTGGTCGCACATGTACGCGTGGGCGATGCGGTCCAGCTCGTCCGTGGTGACGCCCGGCGCGATGGCCTTCGCGGCCTCCTCCATCGCCTGCGCCGCGATCCGCCCGGCGATCCGCATCGCCTCGATCGTCTCCGGGGTCTGGACCTCCGGGCCCTTGTACGGGGTCGGTGCGGGCTTGCCGACGTACTCGGGGCGCCGGATGTTCCCGGGCACGGAACGAGTGGGGGAGATGTCCCCCGGGACGAGGAGTGACGACTGCGTCGACTGGCCAGACATGCCAGCGAGTGTATCGAGCGGCTGTGGGGGACCATGGCTCTGAGTGTCCTGAGGAGAGGAGTCGGTCGTGGCCCTGTTCAAGAAGCGGACCGTCGGGAAACCGGGCGAGTGGTACTACTGCCTGGAGCACCGGAAGGTCGAGGAGGGGCCCGAGTGCCCCGCGAAGGACCGGTTCGGTCCGTACGCGTCCCGCGAGGAGGCGGAACACGCGATGGCCACCGCCAAGGAGCGGAACCTGGAGTGGGAGAACGACCCGAGGTGGCACGAGGGTAAGTCGGACCCCGACACATCAAGCCCGTCCGGCCATTGAGGACCGGGGTCCGGGGCAGAGCCCCGCGACCTCAGCGTCAATAGGCAGTCACCACCGTGCAGGCGGCGGCGCAGTCAGCTGATCCGCCAGTCGAGACAGACGGTCACGAAACCTCCGGCGCCCCCGCGGAGCCGGCACCGCGTTCTCGCCGGCCGCCGCACTCACCAGATGCTGCACCGTGTCGAGATCGAGATCGGTGTCACCGGGCACGGTCAGCGCGTCGTGCGCCATGGCGTGCAGATCACCGCTGCCGCCGCCCGCGGGCCCCGCGTCGAGCGCGAGCACCGTGGCCCCGGCCCGCCGGGCGTCGTGCACGCGCTCCAGGAGCGGGGCGCCCGGCGCGTCCGGCGTCACCACCAGCAGCGTCTCGCCCCGCCGCGCCGCCGCGAGGCGACCGAGCCCGACGGCGAGATGCGCCGGGTCGTCGGGGCGTGCCGCGTGCCGTACGAGGGTCGGGGCCAGCTCGGGGGTGCCCGACCAGGCCGCCTCGTCCACCAGGTGCGCCGCCAGGTGCCAGGGCTCGTAGTCGGCGGACCCGACCAGGAGCAGCCCGCCGCCGTGTGCGGCCACCGAGGAGCGCAGCGCCCCGGCGAAGCGGCGGGTGGCGGCGGGCCATTCGGTGCCGGCGAGGACCTCGCGCAGCAGGGCTACTCGTACGGCGTCCATGGGGCGCATGGTGCCTCAAGTGCCGTCCGGGTTCGGGTCGTTCGCGGGAAGACCGCCCGTACGGGTCGTCTCGCGGGCGCGGTCCATCAGGCTCAGCAGCAGGTGCGCGGAGTGCGGGTGCCACAGGTCGGAGTGGGCGCCGCTGCGTGTGAAGCGACCGGCGCGGAACACGCGCGTGGCGTTCACGTCGATCAGCCGGTGGTGCAGGTCCGCGTCCGCGTACGGGACGTGCGGCGGGTGCATGCGGATGCGGTGGACCGGCACGACGGCCTTGCGCAGGCCCGCCGTGCCGATGCCGCGGTGGCCCTCCGCCAGGAAGTGCCACAGGCCCGTGGCCCGGTCGTGGCGCGAGTGGGTCACGGCGACGGGTCCGCTGACCGGGGCCCGCTCGAACAGGTCCGCGTAGAGGCCGCCGCGGGCGAGGGTGGAGCGGGGCGCGGCCATCTGCATCAGGAGCACCGAGTCGACCGTGTACGGGTAGCGCTCGTCGCGGTGCACGGGTCCTGCCATGACGTGCTCGGGGCGCCGGGCGTGCTCGGCCGGGCCCGCCTCGGGCAGCGCCTGGCACAGGAACCGGCAGCCGAACGAGTGCCCCACGCAGTGCAGGTACTGCCCACCGCGGCCCGGCAACGCGCCGTCCGGTACCGGGAGTTCGCGCCACGCGTCGAGATAGCCGAGCAGCGCCGCGAGCACGTGCGCGGCATGGCCCTCCAGGGCGGCGTTCCGGGTGCGGGCCATCGCCTCGCGGTAGCCGGTGTCCGACCGCCAGCGCAGTGCGATGGGCTGCACCCGCAGCCCGTCGGGAAGCCGCGGATACAGCGCGCGGCGCACGGCCCACGCCTGCTCGGTCAGCTGCACGAGCCGCGCCATCCGCGCCCGCGCCTCCTCGGGCGGGGTGAGCCAGCCGTGCACGAACACCAGCAGGTCGGTGGCGGCGACGGGCAGGCTGAGCAACTGCCTGATGGTTTCCGGCAGTTCGGCGTCGGTGATCTGCCGGTCGCTGTCCGGGTGGCGCAGCATGCCGTCCTCGTCCAGGTCCAGGGTCACGAGGTCCAGGGCGGCGGGCGCGGTCATGACGCCACCGCCTGCTGGAGCCGGGCGTCCTGCCGGCCCTTGACCGCGTAGATCAGGCCGAGCAGGGTGCCGTACTCGCGGGCCAGGTCCTGGGTGATGGCGCGCAGTTGCCGGCCCGCCTCGACGCCGTCGAGGAACGGGCCGAAGAACCGCTTCGCGTGCTCCACCGCGAGCACCTTGGGCGTGATCACCTCGGGTGCGACCAGGCAGGACGTGCCGAGTTCGGCGAGCGTCCTGGACACCGGTTCACCGCTGGCCGGCGTGTAGTCCCCGGCCCGGCACACGCTCATGTACAGCAGCGGGCCGCCGTGCAGGTGCGTGACGCCGCAGCCGTGCCGCCGGGCCCGGGAGCGATTGCCGCCCGCGACCGCGCTCAGCACGTCCCCGACCGTGATCGACTCGGTGACGACGGTGGACGCGTACAGGCGGGCCGGGTCCTGGCTGTAACCCTGGCCGTGGCAGCACACGTAGATGATCTGCCGGTCGAAGCGGTCGGCGTGCAGGGCGGCGAGGAACCGGTTCGTGCGGGACGCGCAGTCGAGCTGGTCCGTGTGCCGCGTGAGGAGGTCGGCGACGGTGCCGTGTCCGCGCGGCGGGTCCGTGAGGACGAGGGAGAGCGTGCCGGGCCTGGCGCGCCCGCGCAGTTCGATGAGCGGTCCCGCGCAGTCCGCGTGCCGCTGCCGGCCGCGGTGCTCGATGAGATGGCGGTAGCCGAGGAAGCGCGGGCCCCAGATCTCGGCGAGCGTGCGGCCGTCGGCGTACTCCGCCGCGTCGCACACCTCGCAGTCCGTCAGGGCGGCGGCGTCCGCGGAGCCCTCGGGGCCCCCGGTGAGGCCGGCCTCGTCCTCCGTCGGCGGCGGCAGGCACAGCAGCCCCCACGGGGCGAACAGGTCGTCCGACCAGATCCCGATCACGCACGGCTTCGCGCGCAGCCGCGCGCACAGCTCGGCGGTCAGCTCGTTCATCGGCACGACGTCCTCGTGGTTGAGGAAGATCGCCTCGAACGCGGCCTGGCCCGCCTTCTCCAACTGCTCGAAGACCGGCGCCCACCGGGCCTCGTCGGGCCCCTTGAGATCGAGCCGCGTCTCCCAGCCCTGCGCGCGGATCGCCTCGTCCCAGGCCGTGCGCAGATCCCGCAGCGGGGCCGTGATCTGGCTCTCGCGCACGCAGTACGCCGTCCACGAGTCGTCGGGCCGGTCGGTGAAGACGAGCTGGCACGTATAGCTCTTCTGCTCCCGGTGGTGGACGAAGGCCAGGGTGACCTCGCGGGGATCCTTGATGCGCAGCCCCGCGATCACTTCCGCGGCCGGCGTCCGCCGCTCGTTCTCGGCGAGCAGGGCCCGCCTACCGGACGGCCGGTACCGGTAGGAGTCCGCTGGGCGGGGGTACTCGTAGGGGTCCATGGGCGCGACTCATTTCATGTCCAGCTTGACTTCCACGTCTTGAAGCAGCGTCCCGGCCGCCTCGTTCAGCACGACGAACCTGACTTCCTGCAGGCCAGGACCCTCGCGCCGCACATCGAACGTCGCCTGCAGCGGCCACGCGTCCTGCCGCGGATCGAGCGACCTCGCGCCGGGCACCACGGTCGCGTCCGGCGCCACGGCCAGCACCCGGCACAGCGGGTACATGCTGCTCTCCAGGGCCTTCTGCACCGCGAGTTCGGGATAGACCGACACCCGCAGCTGGGCGCACGGCCCGACCGGATCGGGGTCGGGCAGCCGGTCCACGGTGACCAGGCACGCGGTCTCCGGGAGCAGTTCGCCG
This sequence comes from Streptomyces sp. NPDC050085, assembly GCF_044460595.1. Lineage (NCBI taxonomy): Bacteria > Bacillati > Actinomycetota > Actinomycetes > Kitasatosporales > Streptomycetaceae > Streptomyces > Streptomyces sp. NPDC050085. The sequence continues at coordinate 262,943 of NZ_JBITJZ010000005.1, forward strand.
CCCTCTCGGGTGTCCGCCGCGTCCGGCCGCTCGCCCCGCGCGAGCCGCTCCAGCTGACGCTTCGTCAGCGCGAGCGCGAGCTGCTCCCCGCACAGCTCGAACTCCGTCGCCGCCGAGGTGAGCAGCGGCTTCGGGGACTCCTGCCCGCCGGGCAGCAGCGCCAGTTCGTAACTGGCCCAGGCGATGCCGAGCCGGTTGCCCATCCGGAAGAACTCGCGCCGTGCGGTGCCGAGCGAGGTGCGGGCCGCGACCAGCTGGCCCAACTGGCGCTTGCAGCGGCCCAGTTCGAGCTCCGCGTAGGCCGTGCCGAGCGGTTCGCGCAGCTGCATCGACAGATCGCGGCTGTGCCGCATCCGCTCCAGGGCGAGCTTCCGCGTCTCCGGATCCCGCCACAGCTGGCGGCCGCGGGTCAGCCCGGCCCAGGCCCGGGCGAACGACAGCTCGGGGGTGCGCGCCTCGAAGACCTGCTGCGCCACGTCCAACTGCCGCTCCGCCTCGCGCACTTCGCCCAGCTGCAGCAGGCAGTTGGCGAGGAACGTACGGGCCCACGCGGCGCCCAGCGGATTGTCGTGCGCCTCGTGCAGCCGGATCGTGTCGAGGAGGATCTCCCGGGACTCCTCGAGGCGGCCCATGTCGATGTACGCGGTGCCCAACACCCGCAGGATCCACGGTCGTTCGTGCCGGTTGTCCTCGGTGTCCGCGGAGACCAGATCGGCCGCCCGGCGCAGATAGTGCACCGCCGTGCGCAGCTCGCCCGCGTGGTAGCAGGCCACCCCGATCTGCCGCAGCGTCCTGACCTCCAGCTGTTCGCAGTTGCGCGCCGCGTACTGGTCGCGCACCCAGATCAGCCGGTCCCTGGCCTCGTCGAGATGGCCCGACTTGCGGTCGAGGACGCCGAGGGCGCCGTGCACCGCCAGCTCCAGCACCCGGCGCACGTCGTCGGCGAACTGCCCGACGACGTACAGCAGCATCGTCAGGACCAGCGACTCGCGCTGCTGCACCAGGTGGTCGCAGAGATCGGCGGCCGTCAGCCGGGTGAACAGCTCCAGGTTCTTCTTGTCCGGCGGCCGGTCCAGGATCTCGGCGATCGAGCCCTTCTCCATCGGGATCGTCGGCAGCGCGGGCATCGCCGCGACGAACAGCCGGAACGCCTCCGCGAGATTGCGGTCCGAGGGGTCGAAGCGCTCGCGGGCCGCGAGCTGCTCATGGGTGAAGCGCTGCACGGACGGGCTGAGCCGGTAGCGCTGATCGCCCACCGACTCCAGGAGCCCCCGCGCGGTCAGCGCCTGCAGACCCTCCTCGCCGAGGGCGGCCGTCTCGATGTGCCGGTGCCGCTCGCGGCCGCGCAGGCTCGCCACCGTCGCCCCGGACAGCGGCTCCACGGAGGACCGGGTGGACAGCGAAAGGAGATTGATCAGGCGCCGCTCGTCCGGCTGCAGGTGCTCGTACACCCAGCGCAGCAGCTTGCGCGCGATGTCCTCGTCGGGGCGCCGCCGCATCCGGGCGACGACGTCGCGCGCCGTCCAGTCGCGCCGCTGGCCGTAGATCCCCGCGGCCAGCTTCAGCGCGAGGGGCCGGTCCTCGCACAGCGCGATCAGCTCCTCGACCCCCTCCTGCTCCTGCGGCGTCGTCGGGACGCGCCCCCCGGACTCCAGGAAGATCTGCCGGCTCCCGGCCCGGTCGGGCCCGTGCACCAGGACCTGGTGCACCCGGTCCGGGTCGAGACCGCTGCCGCGCAGATCCGCGTCCGACAGCGGCTCCTCGCTGCTGGCGATCACCAGCGAGCGCGGTCCGCCGGGCAGCAGGAAGTCCCGTACGCCGCTCCACCGCGTGACCTCGTCGAGCAGCAGCACGGTCGGCTGGTACCGAGTCAACTCGCGGTAGACCTCCCGGAGTTGATGATTCGTCATCTCCCAGGGGCGGTCCAGCTCCGCGTCCAGCTCGCGCAGCAGCTCCAGCAGGTCGTACCGGGGCGCGTCGTCGCCCCACGACGTCATCCGCAGTTCGAGCCGCAGCCCCGACCGGCCGCACGTCTTCAGCAGCCGGTCCGCGAGCGTGGACGCGAGCCGGAACTTCCCGATGCCCGGGGCCCCTTGGAGGACCAGCACCCCCGGGCCCTGTTCGAAGAGCCGCTCGGCGTGCTGGTACAGCTCGGCATCGCTCATGGCGATTCCCCCGATTTCCCCCCGGTCGGCCACGCAGGCCGTGGTGACTCAGAGTAGGTCTGGTACCCGAATCGGCCGAGGACATATGCGCAATCATCGGTACGGATTCGGCTACGTCCATGGCGGTGCCAGGCACTCCTGTCCGCTACGGGTGGGCCGAACGGCCCTGAGGCGAACCGAAGTTCACCCGGAGTTACCTTCGGCGGGGAGCATGGCGCCCGTGCCTGTCACCCGAGTGAAGCCAGAGCCGCCCGAGCCGCCGGAGGCCTCCGCGCCGTTCCGCGCCGTTCCGTGCCGGAGGAGACGGCTACGCCAGTTTCCGTATCCCGGCCGTCGTCCGTGCGTACGGCGGGACGCTCCTCGCGTTCTGCGAGGGCCGAGTGGACTGAGGTAAGAGTGACCGGCGACGGATTGCCCGCGCCGGCGTCCTCGCGGGGACGGTACGCCACCACCTCGCGCCCAACTCCCCGATGGCAGGCTCTACTTCAACACCCGCACCGCCGGCACCGCCCCGGGCATCCGTGCCGACGCCCACTGACTCGACGGCGTCGAACGACTTCAGAAAGCCTTCCGCCCGCAGGCAGGACCGACCGGGCCCGTGGTCCAGGGTGGCCTGCCGCACCTCGACGGCCCGGACGCGCTGCTGTACGCGGGACCCGCGGACCCGGCGGCCCGCGCCCTGATGACGGTCCGCCGCGGCCTCGACGGCGGCACCACCTGGCACGTCGCCCACACCGTGGACGGGCTGCCCGCCGCCTGCTGCGACCTCGTCCGCGCCGACGACGATACCGTCGGACCGCTCTACGAGACCGGGGACTCCTCCGCGTACGAGACGATCACGTTCCGCCGGATCCCGGTGGCCGCGCTCATCGGCCCGTACGCCTCAGTAAGGTCACTGCATGACTACCAGTGATGACAGCGCACAGGCCGCCGCCCCCAAGGCCCCGGCCAAGGACCCCTGGGACCTGCCCGACGTCTCGGGACTCGTCGTCGGCGTGCTCGGCGGCACGGGACCGCAGGGCAAGGGCCTCGCCTACCGCTTCGCCCGCGCCGGTCAGAAGGTGATCCTCGGCTCCCGCGCCGCGGAGCGCGCGCAGGCGGCCGCCGAGGAACTCAATGAACACGGCCTCGGCATCGAGGGCGCCGACAACGCGGAGTGCGCGCGGCGCAGCGACGTCGTCATCGTCGCCGTGCCCTGGGACGGCCACGGCGCCACCCTCGAAGCCCTCCGCGAGGACCTGGCGGGCAAGCTCGTCGTCGACTGCGTCAACCCGCTCGGCTTCGACAAGAAGGGCGCGTACGCCCTGAAGCCTGAGGAGGGAAGCGCGGCGGAACAGGCCGCCGCCCTCCTCCCCGACTCCCGGGTCACGGCCGCCTTCCACCACCTGTCGGCCGTGCTGCTCGCCGACCCGGAGGTCGAGGAGATCGACACGGACGTGATGGTGCTCGGCGAGGCCCGTGCGGACACCGACCTGGTGCAGGCCCTGGCCGGCCGCATCCCCGGCATGCGGGGGGTCTTCGCCGGCCGCCTGCGCAATGCCCACCAGGTCGAGTCCCTGGTCGCCAACCTCATCTCGACGAACCGCCGCTACAAGGCGCACGCGGGCCTGCGCGTCACGGACGTATAAGGACAAGCGGGTAGGTCAAGGGCGCGTTCGGGCGCCCGCGGGGCATGGGGGACACTGGTCGGCGAATCACCGCCGTGCCGTACGTGCTGTATTGGAGCCGACCCCATGCCCCGCATCGCACTCTTCGCCCTCGTCGTCTGCCTGCTCGCCGTGGCGGCCGCGGTGGTGTCGTTCGTCCAGGGCAGCTTCCTCGGCATCGTGTGGGTGCTCATCGCGGGCATCACGTCGAACATGACGTGGTTCTACGTGCGCAGGGCCAAGCTCGAGAAGGCGCAGGCCCAGGCACCCACCGCCTGACGGTCAGACCTGGCCGCCCCCGGCGCCCTGGGCGATCTCCTTCAGGTCGACGGTCTCGTCGGCCGGCGGTTTCTGGGGGCTGACCTTCTTGCCGTAGTCGCCGAACGTGGCGGTGTTCGGCTGCTTGCCGCCCTGTTCCGTGGTCCGCAGGATGTACGGCTTGCCCTCCGCGGCCACGTAGAGCGCCAGCGTCCGGCCGTCCGACGTCTTCTTCGTGAGCCGGACCGCCTTGGTGCCGTCGATGTCGGTCGTCGACTCGTCCTTCTTCATGCCGGTGCGCTCCGACGTGTCCTCGTCCATCGAGGCCAACAGCCCCTGCTTGTCGCACAGGCCCTGCGTCATCGCGTCGTCCGCGGGCGCCTTCACCCACTTGTCCTTCACCTTCGGAACGACCCGGTCACCGCCCGGCTGCCCCTTCAGGGCCGACCGCCAGTACTGCTCGTCGCCGCGCAGGTACAGCGTGGCGTCGCTGTGCCGGATGTCGGCCCGGGCGCCGTTCGACCCGATGGAGCCCTCGCAGTTCTTGCTCTGGTCCACCGAGAGGTCGACGGTGACGGACTCGCCCGAGGACTGCCGCACGGTGCCCTTCATGTGCATCGAGTCGGCTTCCTTGGTGGCCTTGACCGCGTCGGCGGCGATCCGGTCGGCGCTCTTGCCCGCGAACGGCTCGTCCGACCCGCCGCTCCCGCAGGCCGCGAGACCCAGGACGGCCGGGACTCCCACGAGCGCCGCCACCGTTCTGCTGCTGCGCTGCACGACTTCTCCTTCTGTAGGGACCGTGTGGAGAGTCGCGAGTGCCCCTTTGTCCCGTCATGTCACCGGAAGGGCGTTGTCCACTTCTCGGGGCGTCAGGGCTGGGTGTAGACGGGGATCTCGGGAGTGCCCTGCCAGAAGCGGTAGAACCGCTGGCCCCAGTACGTGTCCCACTCGGTCACGCCAAGCGCGCGCAGCACCGCGTCGATCAGGTCGAAGAACCACGTGTTGACCTCGGGGATCCACAGGACGGCGAACACCGCGAGCAGGCCGAACGGCGCGAACGGCTCCACCTGGCGCTTCACCTTGTACGACAGCCAGGGCTCGATCACCCCGTACCCGTCCAGGCCCGGCACCGGCAGGAAGTTCAGGATCGCCGCCGTCACCTGCAGCAGCGCCAGGAACCCGAGCGCGTAGCGGAACGTGTCCGGTACGCCGTCCAGTGCGTGCAGCCAGAACGGGGCGGTGCACACGATCGCGAACAGCACGTTCGTCAGGGGCCCCGCCGCCGAGATCAGGCTGTGCTTCCAGCGGCCCTGGATCCGGCCCCGCTCGATGAAGACCGCGCCGCCGGGCAGACCGATGCCGCCCATGATCACGAAGATGACGGGGAGCACGATGCTGAGCAGGGCGTGGGTGTACTTCAGCGGGTTCAGCGTCAAGTAGCCCTTGGCGCCGACGGAGATGTCGCCGCTGTGCAGGGCCGTGCGCGCGTGCGCGTACTCGTGCAGGCACAGGGAGACGATCCAGGCCGCCGTCACGAAGAGGAAGACGGCGACGCCGGGCATCGTGGCGAAGTCCGTCCACACCGCCCAGCCGGAGACGGCCGTGATCGCGCAGATGCCGAGGAAGACGGGGCTGATCCGGCTGTCGCCGCGACGGGATGTGGCGGTGGTCATGGGCTGGGGCTCCCGGGGTCGCTGATCTGTGGCGTCACTGAACGTACCCGCCCTGTGCCGGGAACGTGTCGCGAGGCGCCGGGAGTTCCGGGGCCCGGCGACCGCTCCCGGCCCGAGCGGGGACAATGGGCCCGTGCGCTACCGCATCCTCGGCACCACCCAGGCACTCCGCGACGACGGCACGGCCGTCCCCGTCGGCGGGGCGCGGCTGCGTGCCCTGCTCACCGTGCTCGCGCTGCGGCCCGGCAAGGCCGTGCCCGTCGCCGTGCTCGTCGACGAGGTGTGGGGCGCCGAGCCGCCCGCGGACGCACCGGCCGCGCTGCAGGCCCTCGTCGGACGCCTGCGCCGGGCCCTGGGCGCCGACGCGATCGGCTCCGGCGACGGCGGGTACCGGCTGGCCGCCGGGTCCGACGACGTCGACCTGTTCCGCTTCGAGCGGCTCACCGCCGACGGCGCCCGCGCCTTCGCCGACGGCAACGCGGCGAAGGCCGCCGACGTCCTCGACGACGCCCTCGCCCTGTGGCACGGGCCCGCCCTCGCCGACCTGCCCGACCGCACCGCCGAAGCCGCCCGCTGGGACACCCGCCACCTGGACGCGCGCCGCACCCGCCTCGCCGCCAAGGTCGCGCTCGGCCGGGCCGACGCGGCGCTGCCCGAACTGACGGCCCTGTGCGACGCCCACCCGCTCGACGAACCGCTCCAGGCGCTGCGGCTGCGCGCACTGCGGGACACGGGACGCGCGGCCGAGGCGCTGGCCGCGTACGAGGAGGTGCGGCGCGCCCTCGCGGAGCGGCTCGGGACCGACCCGGGAGCCGAACTCCGTTGCCTGTACGAGGAGTTGCTGGACCCCGCCGCCCCGGGACCGGCGCCGGACGCGAGCCCGCAGCGGCCGGCGCCGGGCAACCTGCGCGCCCGCCTCACCTCGTTCGTGGGCCGCGGCGCCGACATCGACGCCATCCGCGCGGACCTGCGCCGCGAGCGCCTGGTGACCCTGCTCGGTCCCGGCGGTGCGGGCAAGACGCGGCTCTCGCAGGAGGCCGCCGAGGGGCTCGCCGGCTTCGCGCCCGACGGGGTCTGGCTCGCCGAGCTCGCGCCCGTGGGCGACCCGGACGCCGTCCCCGGGGCCGTCGTCAGCGCGCTCGGGGTCCGCGAGACCGTGCTGCGCGGCGCCGGCGCCGAGGAACTGCGTGCCGTCGGCGACCGGCATGCCGACGACCCGCTCGTCCGGCTCGTCGAGCACTGCGCGGACCGCCGGATGCTGCTCCTGCTCGACAACTGCGAGCACGTCATCGACGCCGCCGCGGCCCTCGCCGAACACCTGCTTGCCCGCTGCCCCGGCCTCACCGTGCTCGCCACCAGCCGCGAACCCCTCGGCGTACCGGGGGAGTTGCTGTACCCCGTCGAGCCGCTGCCCGAGCCGTACGCGCTGCGGCTGCTCGGCGAGCGCGGCGCCGCGGTGCGACCCGGGTTCACCGTCGACCGGGACGCGGAGACGGCCGCGGCGGTCGAGGAGATCTGCCGGCGCCTCGACGGGCTGCCGCTCGCCATCGAGCTGGCCGCGGCCCGGCTGCGGATGCTGACCCCGCGCCAGATCGCCGACCGGCTCGACGACCGGTTCCGGCTGCTGACCTCGGGGGCCCGCACCGCGCTGCCCCGCCAGCAGACGCTGCGGGCCGTCGTCGACTGGTCCTGGGACCTGCTCGACGCCGCCGAACGCACCGTCCTCGCCCGCCTGTCCGTGTTCAGCGGCGGCTGCGACCTGGCTGCCGCCGAGGCGGTCTGCGGGGCCGACGGCCTCGACGCGGCGGACGTCCTGGACGTACTGGCCTCGCTCGTCGACAAGTCGCTGGTGGTCGCCGCCCCGGACGGCGACACCGCGGACGGCCCCGGGGGCATGCGCTACCGGCTCCTGGAGACCGTCTCCGAGTACGCGGGCGACCGGCTCGACGAGGCCGGCGGGCGGGCCGGCACCGAGCGCGCGCACCTCACGTACTTCCGTGAACTCGCCCGCACCACCGACCCGTTGCTGCGCGGCCACGGACAGCGCGCCGCCGTCGCCCGCCTGGAGCGCGACTACGAGAACCTGCGCACCGCCCTGCGGCACGCCGTCGCCGCCCGCGACGAACAGGAGGCCCTCAGCCTCGTCCTGTCACTGTCCTGGTACTGGCAGATGCGGGACCTGCGCACCGAGGCGCGCGCCTGGATGGCGGAGACCGCGGCGCTCGGCCCCGACCCGTTCGCCGGGCCCGGGCGGCCCGCACCGCCGCTGCACCAGCGCTGCACGGACGTGCCGCCGCCGCTCACCGGCGACCTCCTCGAGGAGGCCAGGCGCCAGATCCACCTCACCCGCCTGTCCACGATGGACATGGACATGGCCCACTGGCAGTCCGAGGAGGGCCAGGCCCGGCTGCGCTCCATCCGCGCGACCTACCGTGCCGATCTGCCGCAGGCCTGCCGACCGCCCGGCAACATCTGGTACTTCGCCGTCCTGATGACCGGCGAGATGGAGCTGATGCACGAGCTCTCCGACCTGACGGTGCAGACCTGCCGGGACCTCGGCTACGAGTGGGAGCTCGCGCTCGTCCTGCAACTGCGGGCCAACATCCTGGCCAACCGGGCGACGACCGCCCACCCCGCGATCGCGGACGCCGACGAGGCGCTCGACCTGTTCACCCGGCTCGGCGACGAATGGGGCGTCGCCGAGGCGCTGGCCGCGCGCGGCGAGGCCCACGAGCAGCTCGGCCGGTTCGCGGACGCCGCCGACGACTACCGCCGCGCCAGGGAGCTCGCCGAGAGCATGGGCGCCCACGCCCAGGCGCTGCTCCTGCAGGTCAGGCTCGGCCAGGCGCTCCTCGAACAGGGCGACGGCGAGACCGGTGAACGCCTGCTGTGGGAGGCCGTCGGCCGGGCCCGCCGCAACACCAACGAGGCCAGGCCCGCGGCCCGTATGTTCCTCGTCGCCCGGCTCGCGACCACCGGCAGGATCCCCGAGGCGCGGGAGCAACTCGACCTGCTGCGCGACGAGTTCAAGGTCTCCGAGATCGTCTTCTTCCACGGCATGACGACCGGCATGGAGGCGATGATCGAGGTCCTCGAGGGCCGGGGCGAGATCGCGTACACCCACACCAAGCAGGCACTGAACCTCGCGCGCGACCCGCTGGCCTCGATGATCATGCCGTTCATGGGGGCGATGCAGCTGCTCACCGCGGCCCGCGCCCTCGTCCTCTTCGCCCGCCCCGGCGACGCGGAGCTCGCGGCCCGGCTGATCGGCGCGTCCGACGCGTCCCTGCCCGAGGAGCACTTCCCGACGGCGATGGAGCGCGAGTGGCGCACGGAGACGGAGGCGGTGGTGCGGGCGTTGCTCGACGGCGCCGCCTACGCACGGGCATACGCCGAGGGCGGCGGCCTCTCCGTGGAGGAGGCCACCGCCCTGCTCTGACGCGAACGACGCCCTACGCCGCCGACTCTGCGCCCGGCGTCAGCTCTTCTTCGTGTACTTGCGGATCGCGATCGGCGCCATGACCACCGTCAGCGCGGCGGTCCAGCCGAGCGTCATCCACAGGTCGTGGGCGACGGGGCCGCCGACCATCAGGCCGCGGGCCGCGTCCGCGAGGTTCGACATCGGGTTGTAGTCGGTGAAGGACTGCAGCCAGCCGGGCATCGACTGCGGCGGCGCGTAGATCGACGAGCCGAACTGCAGCGGCATCATCACCAGGAAGCCCATCGCCTGCACGGACTGGGCGTTCTTCATGGTCACACCGAGGACCAGGAAGATCCACATGATGGAGGAGGCGAAGAGCGTGGACAGGCCGACCGTGGCGAACAGGCCGCCCCAGTTGGTGATGTCGAAGCCGACGAGCACGCCGACGATCATCAGGACCGTGGTGGCGACGAGCATGCGCAGCAGCTCCACCGACACCTTGGCGATCAGGACCGAGGCCCGCCCGATGGGCAGCGACCGGAAGCGGTCCATGATGCCCTTCTGGAAGTCCTCGTTGAAGCCGGTGCCGACGCCCTGCGCGATGTTCATGCTCATCATCGCGATCATGCCGGGGATCACGTACTGCACGTACGCGTCCTGACCGCCGCCGATGGCCTGGCCGATCGAGCCGCCGAAGACGTACACGAACAGCAAGGTGAAGATGATCGGCATCAGGACCGCGTCGAACATCGACTCCGGGTCCTGCTTGATCCACAGCAGGTTGCGGCGGACGAGCGCGCCGGTGTGACGCAGATGGCCACGGAGGCCGATGCGCGGATCGGCTTCGACCTTTATGGTCGGCGCCGCGGGTGCGGCGATGGTGGTGGTACTCATGCGGCGACCTCCTCGAGTTCGATGCGGGCGTCCTGCGGGGCACTGGCCTTCTGGCCGGTGATGGACAGGAACACCTCGTCCAGGCTGGGCAGTTCGGTGGCGATCGAGCCGATCGTGATGCCGCGCGCGGTGACCGCGCCGACGACGGCGGTCAGCTGCTCGTCGCTGAGGATCGGCACGAGGACCGTGCCGGAATCGGTGTCGACGGTGGTGGTGGCGAGGCCCGTCAGGCCCAGGTCGTCGAGGGCCGCGGCCAGCGGGCGCAGCTCCAGCGGGTCGGCCGGGCGGATGCGCAGGGTGCGGCCGCCGACCTTCGCCTTCAGCTCGTCGATGCCGCCGCGGGCGATGACCTTGCCGTGGTCGACGACGGTCAGCTCGGAGGCCAGCTGCTCGGCCTCCTCCATGTACTGGGTGGTGAGCAGCACGGTGACGCCGTCGCGGACCATGCGCTTGACCTCGTCCCACACCTCGTTACGGGTACGGGGGTCGAGGCCGGTCGTCGGCTCGTCCAGGTAAAGGACGTGCGGCTGGCCGATCATCGAGGCGGCGAGGTCGAGGCGGCGGCGCATGCCCCCGGAGTACGTCTTCGCGGGGCGGGTCGCGGCGTCGGTCAGGGAGAACCGCTCCAGGAGGGCGTCGGCGCGGGCCTTCGCGTCCTTCCTGGACAGGTCGAGCAGGCGCCCGATCATGTACAGGTTCTCGCGGCCGGAGATCTTCTCGTCGACCGAGGCGTACTGGCCGGTGAGGCCTATCACGCGGCGCAGCTGGCGCGGCTGCTTCACCGCGTCGTAGCCGGCCACGATCGCCGTGCCGGCGTCGGGCCTGATCAGGGTGGACAGGCAGCGTACGAGGGTGGTCTTGCCGGCCCCGTTCGGCCCGAGGACACCCATCACGGTGCCCTCGTGCACATCGAGGTCGACGCCGTCCAGGGCTCGTGTTCCCTGGGGGCCGCCGTAGTGCTTGACCAGCCCCCGCACGGACACGGCCACGGGTCGGCCGCCTTCGGGGTTCTTGTCGATTCGCGTCATGCCCATCAAGGTGCCAGACCCCACCGACAACTCACCGACAGCCGACCGACAGCCCGTCTGTCGGTCGGCTGTCGGTGAGCTGTCGGCAACCGGCTTCGCGGCACCTCGGCGCCGCTCGACCCGCGGAGCGCGGCGCATGGCCGCGGCCCGTCGACGGGGGAAGATCGACGGGCCGCGTTGGTGCCGCTATGGCTCTGGGGTGGTGCGCCGGATGCCGGGTCAGTGGACGGAGTGTTCCTCCAGAGGGAACGTTCCGCCGATCACGTCCTCCGCAAACGCCTTCGCCGCATCGGACATGACAGAACGCAGATTTGCGTAACTCTTGACGAAGCGCGGCATCTTGCCGTCCGTCAGACCGAGCGCGTCCGTCCAGACCAGGACCTGCGCGTCCGTCTCGGGCCCGGCCCCGATGCCGACCGTCGGGATGTGCAGGACCCGCGTGACCTCGGCGGCGAGCTCCGCCGGTACCAGCTCGAGGACGACCGCGAACGCGCCCGCGTCCTGGACCGCCTTCGCGTCGCGCAGCATCTGCTGTGCGGCCTCCTCGCCGCGGCCCTGGACCCGGTACCCCTGGGTGTTGACCGACTGCGGGGTCAGGCCGATGTGGGCCATGACCGGGATGCCGGAGTCGACGAGGAGCTTGATCTGCTCGTGGGAGCGCTCGCCGCCCTCGAGCTTGACGGCCCCGACGCCCGCCTCCTTGACCAGGCGCATCGCCGAGCGCAGGGCCTGGACCGGGCCCTCCTGGTAGGAGCCGAAGGGCAGGTCGCCGACGATCATGGCCCGGGACGTGCCCCGGACGACGGCGGCGGAGAGCATCGTCAGCTGGTCGAGCGTGACCGGGACCGTGGTGTCGTATCCCAGGTGACAGTTGCCCGCCGAGTCGCCGACCAGCATCACGGGGATGCCCGCCTCGTCGAACACCGATGCCGTCATCGCGTCGTACGCGGTCAGCATCGGCCACTTCTCGCCGCGCTCCTTGGCGAGGGTGATGTCGCGGACGGTGATGCGACGGGTGCCCTTGCCTCCGTACAGCGCCTTGGGGTTGCTGCTGTCGGGGGCTTGCTGGGCAGCCGGAAGTTGCGTGGGTTGCGTCATCGCAACGGCTCCTTCAATTCAGTCGTCTCGAGGCACCCTGACGGTGTCCCCGGATCACCTCCATGGTGGCACCGCGTGCCGGTCCCGCGCCAGGCCCCATCCGGTGACTTCCGACGACTCCAGTGACGCCCTACGTAAAGCCCAGGTAAGGGTTTCCTCCGGGTTCGCTCCGGGTTCCTTCTGGGTTCGTTCTGGATTTTCAATACGAGACGGGGCCGTATCGAAATGGCGCTAGGGTTTTCCGCATGACCACTCCTGCCGCTCCCGCCGCCCCCCGGATACCGGAGGCCGTGCACCGTCGTCGATGGGCCATCCTCGGCGTGCTCATGCTGAGCCTGCTGATCGTCGTCCTCGACAACTCCATCCTGAACGTCGCGATCAAGACGATCTCGACCCCCGCGCCCACCGGCCTCGGCGCCACGCAGAGCGAGCTCGAGTGGGCCATCAACGCGTACACCCTCGTCTTCGCCGGGCTGCTGTTCACCGCCGGTCTGCTCGGTGACCGCCTCGGGCGCAAGAAGATCATCATCGGGGGCCTGGTCGTCTTCGGCATCGGCTCGGCGCTCGCCGCCGAGTCCGGCTCCCCGGTCCAGCTCATCGCGTTCCGTGCGCTGATGGGCCTCGGCGCTGCCTTCGTCATGCCGGCCACGCTCGCCGTGCTCATGAACGTCTTCGAGCGCGAGGAGCAGCCGAAGGCCATCGGCATCTGGGCCGGTGGCGTGGGACTCGCCATCGCCATCGGGCCGATCACCGGCGGCGTGCTGCTCGACCACTTCTGGTGGGGCTCGGTCTTCCTGGTGAACGTGCCGATCGTGATCACCGCCGTGGTCATGACGCTCGCGCTCGTGCCCGACTCCAAGGACCCGCACCCCGGCCGCATGGACCTCGTCGGCGTGCTGCTGTCCGTCGTCGGCCTCGTCCTGCTCGTCTACGGGATCATCAAGGGCGGCGACGAGGGCGACTTCACCAGCCCCCAGGTGCTCGCGACCATCGCGGCCGGACTCGTCGTCCTCGTCGGGTTCGTCGTCTACGAGAAGCGCAGCGACCACCCGTCGATCGACGTCAACTACTTCAAGAACAAGGTGTTCTCGGCCGCGATCGCCGCCATCGCGCTCGTCTTCTTCGCGCTGATGGGCGTCACCTTCTTCTCGGTCTTCTACACCCAGAGCGTGCGCGGCTACTCGCCGCTGCAGACCGGCGCCCTGCTGCTGCCGCTCGCCGTGGCCCAGCTGATCTTCGCGCCGCGGGCCCGGATCGTCGTCGAGCGGTTCGGCGTGCGGGCCACCACCACGGGCGGGCTCGTGCTGCTCTGCGGCATGCTCGCCGCGTTCACCGTCCTCGAGGCCGACACCCCGATCTGGATCCTGGAAGTCATCTTCTTCTTCATGGGCATGGGCATGGCCCATGTGATGACGCCGACCAGCGTCGTCATCATGCAGACGCTGCCGCGCGAGAAGGCGGGCTCCGCGTCCGCGCTGAGCAACACCTTCCGGCAGGTCGGCGGCGCGCTCGGCATCGCCGTCCTCGGCTCCGTGCTCTCCACGGCGTACCGCGGCGGCATCGAGGACAAGCTCGGGCTGCTGCCGGCCGGCGTGCGCGACACCGCGGGCGCGTCCATCGAGGCGACCCTCGGCGTCGCCGAGAAGATGGGGCCGCGGGCCCAGGGCCTGGTCGGCGCGGCCAACGACTCGTTCCTGCACGCCATGCACGTCACGGCGCTGTGCGGTGCGGGCGTCGCCCTGCTCAGCGCGGTCGTCACCGGCCTGTTCCTGCCGGGCAGGGCACCGGCCGTGCCCGCGGACCAGCAGGGCGAGCCGGAGAAGGCGGGCGCGGGCCGCTGAGCCCGGACCCCCGGCGGACGGCCGGATACGGCACAAGCGCTGAGACAATGCCCCGGAACCCGGCGGAGGGCCGGGTTCCGGGGCCGTGGCGGAAGGCGGAGGCGTGGACACGGAGCGGGTCGGGCGACAGGCGCGGCGGGACAAGGTGCCGGACGCCCCGACGCCATCGGCGGACGCCCCGACACCACCGACGGGCAGCCCGGCGCCATCGGCCGACTGCGTGGCCCCCGTGCGCGGCCGCCCCCGCAGCGAGGCCGTCGAGCAGGCCATCATCGAAGGCGTCGTCAAACTCCTCGAGGACGGCGTGCCGCTCACCGGCCTGTCCATCGAGCGGATCGCCCGCACCGCCGGCGTCGGCAAGGCCACGATCTACCGGCGCTGGAGCGGCAAGGAGGAGCTCTTCGTCGACGTCCTGCGCTCCATCGAGGAGCCGGAGCCCGAACTGCCGGGCACCAGCATGCGCGACGACCTGATCTGTCTCCTCGAGAACCAGCGCCGACGCGGCCTGAGCATGCGCTCGTCGGCCCTGCTGCACAACGTCATCGCCCAGATGAAGTCCCTGCCCCGGCTCTGGGACGCGTACCACGAGATCGTGGTCGCCCCCCGCCGCCGCACCATGTACGACGTGCTGCGGCGTGGCATCGAGGACGGCGAGCTGCCGGCGGGCATCGACGTGGAGTTCGCCAACGACCTGATCGTCGGCCCCATGCTGCTGCGCACCGTCATGCGGACCGACGCCCCGCTCGCCGAGGAGCTGCCCGCGCAGATCGTCGACACCGCGCTCGCCGGACTGCGCCTTCGGGAGACCGGCTGAGGGCGGACCGGCCGAGGAACCGGCTGGTAGACCGGCTTAATGTGCGCGTTTCGTCACAGCAGCCGCATCCGGGGCCCTCATACGGAACTCGGCACGCCGTCCCGCTCGTCCTCGTGGCCGTACGGACGTCATGAACCCGCCCGGCGGGGCGTGACGGAACAGCAAGCCGCTGATCATCGCCTAGTGTTCTGGGCGGGGACGGCGGGCACGGCAGAGTTGAGGCGACGACGGTATGGCGCAGGCGTACGACGGCAGCGGGGACTCGGGGCACACCGGACCGGGCGCCCGGCTGCGACGCCTGGGGCACCGGCTCCGCCACGACCAGGGCCTGTGGCGGCGCGGCATCGTCCTCGCCGTCCTCGCGATCGTGCTCGCGCTCGTCATGCTGCTGCACGCGCAGATCCCCAACACCATCGGCAACCTCGGCTCGCTGACCGAAACCTTCCTGCCGTGGCTCGGCCTGTTCATCCCGGTGCTGCTCGTCCTCGGCTTCGTACGGAAGTCGGCGACCGCCGTCGTCGCGGTCCTGGTCCCGGCGATCGTCTGGCTCAACCTCTTCGGCGGGCTGCTCACCGACAAGCAGGACAGCGGCGGCGACCTGACCGTCGCCACGCACAACGTGAACGCCGACAACCCCGACCCGGTCGGCACGGCCAAGGGCGTCGCCGCGTCCGGCGCGCAGGTCGTGGCCCTGGAGGAGCTGACGAGCGAGGCGCTGCCGACGTACGAGAAGACGCTCGCGGCGACCTATCCGTACCACTCGGTGCAGGGCACCGTCGGCCTGTGGAGCAAGTACCCGCTCTCCGACACGCAGCCCGTCGACATCAAGCTGGGCTGGGTCCGCGCCATGCGCTCCACCGTCGCGACGCCCGAGGGCAGGGTCGCCGTGTACGTGGCGCACATGCCGTCGGTGCGGGTGAAGCTCGACTCCGGGTTCACCGCCAGTCAGCGCGACAAGAGCGCCAACGCGCTCGGCGAGGCCATCGCCGACGAGCCGCTCGGCAAGGTCATCCTGCTCGGCGACCTGAACGGCACGATGAACGACCGCGCGCTGAACGCCGTCACGTCCCAGATGCGCTCCACGCAGGGCGCCGCGGGCAGCGGCTTCGGGTTCAGCTGGCCGGCCTCGTTCCCGATGGCGCGCATCGACCAGATCATGGTCAAGGGCGTCGAGCCGGTCTCCTCCTGGACGCTGCCCGAGACCGGCAGTGACCACCTGCCGATCGCGGCCCGGGTCACCGTGTGACGTTCACGGGGCTTTAACCTCGCGGAATAGTGGATGCGGCAGTCTTTGTTCCGTACGTAAACTTACGGATTCGGCCCGGCCCTGCCCGCTCGGCCCCGCCGGTTCCGCCCGCTGTTCCTGCACCCACTTTCTTTGGACGATCCCTCATGCCCCTCGCCCTGCTCGCCCTCGCCGTGGGCGCCTTCGGCATCGGCACCACCGAGTTCGTGATGATGGGCCTGCTGCCCGACGTCGCGGGCGATCTGCACATCTCGATCCCCACCGCAGGACACCTCGTCTCCGCGTACGCGCTCGGCGTCGTCATCGGGGCCCCGCTGCTCGCCGCGCTCACCGCGCGCATGCCGCGCCGCCGGGTGCTGATCGGCCTGATGGTGCTCTTCGTCTTCGGCAACGCGGTGTCGGCCGCCGCCCCCGACTACCACTGGCTGATGATCGCCCGCTTCGTCAGCGGACTGCCGCACGGCGCGTTCTTCGGCGTCGGCGCGGTCGTCGCCACGTCGCTGGTCGCGCCCGAGCGCAAGGCCCGCTCGGTCTCGCTGATGTTCCTCGGCCTGACCGTCGCGAACATCGTCGGCGTCCCCGTCGCCACCGCCATGGGGCAGCAACTGGGCTGGCGCGCGACCTTCCTCGCGGTCAGCGTCATCGGGCTCGCCGCGATCGCGTCCCTGGTCGCGCTCGTGCCCGCCGACCACGGGCACGGCACGGCCGTCGGCGTACGCAGCGAACTGAAGGCGCTCGGCTCGCTTCCGGTGTGGCTGGCGCTCGGCACGACCGTCGCCGGGTTCGGCGCGCTGTTCGCCGCCTACAGCTACATCACGCCGATGCTCACGGACGCCGCCGGATTCGCGGAGGCCAGCGTGACGCTGCTGCTCGCGCTGTTCGGCGTCGGCGCCACGATCGGCAATCTGATGGGCGGGCGGCTCGCCGACCACTCGCTGCGCGGCACGCTCTTCGGCGGCCTCGCCTCGCTGGGTGTCGTCCTCGCGCTCTTCCCGCTGATGATGAAGGCCGAGTGGAGTGCGGCGCTCGCGGTGCTGCTGCTCGGTACGGCCGCGTTCACGACCGGGTCGCCGCTGCAGCTGATGGTGATGGAGAAGGCCGCCGCGGCACCCTCCCTCGCCTCGTCCGCGAACCAGGCGGCCTTCAACCTGGCCAACGCGGGCGGCGCCTGGATCGGCGGCCTCGCGCTCGCCGCGGGCTTCGGCGTCACGTCACCGGCGCTCGCGGGTGCGGGCCTCGTGGTGCTCGGCCTCGGGGTCGCGGCGGTGTCCTACGCGGTGGACCACCGCCGGGTCCCGCTGGACGCCACCGGGTCCGGCCGTCTGGTCGCGGGGCACGTCCCCGGTGACGTCGACGAGGTGGCGTCGGCCCGGCGGTGACGATCCGGGGCGGGGCCCGCAGCCCCGCCCCGTCGCCCCAGCGCGTCGCCGTATCGCGTCGCCCTATCGCGTCGGGCCCGACCAGACGGTCGCCGCGTACTCGGTCAGAGTGGGCGCGATCTCCACGTCCAGGTGGCCCGACGCGGACGTGGGCAGGTCGAAGCCGTACGTGCCCGTGGCCCGCTTGCCGGGGGCGATGGTGCCGGTGAGGCGGTGGGTGTCGTAGAGGTTCTCGGCCTCGTGACCCTTGGCGTCCCGGCCCTGCGGGAAGAGCGTATCGCCGTCGAACTTCGCGTCGGTGCCGTTCACGACGGTGACCGTGACCCGGTAGGCCTTGGTCCCCGCGGAACGGGGCATGTAGGGATCCGGCTTGTAGGCGACGGGCGCGGAGACCGTGACCTCGAGGCCGTCCTCGTACACGCCGCTGTCGCCGAACGCGAGCGGTTCGTCGGCCACGGGCGCGGGTGACGCGGCGGCGGACGACGCCCCCTGCCCGTCCCGCCCGTCCTCGGCCCGGTCCATCAGCTCGCTCAGCTTGGGCAGGGCGAGGATCGTGATGACGACGGTCAGCACGATCGCGACCCCGCCGAGCACGGCACCGGCCAGCGCGCTGCGGCCGTTGTCCGCGCGGCCCTTGCGGCCGCGGGAGTACCCGATCAGGCCGAGGACGAGCGCGAGGACGCCGAGCGGGACGGCCACCATGAACAGACCGGGGACCATGCCGGCCAGGACGCCGATGTTGCCGAGGGCGAACGCGGCGGTGCCCGGACCGTTCTGCATCGGCGGGGGAGGGAAGGGGCCGGGGCCGTGCGGGTACGGGGCAGCCTCGGGCGCGGGCGGCTGCGGCCACTGGGCAGGGGCGGTCATGCGGTGTCCTTCGTTCAGACGCGACTGCGTCCGGCACCTTCGGCCGAAGGTGCCGGACGCAGTGGGTAAAGACGCAGTGGGTAAAGCAGTGGGTAAACAGGGGGGCGGCCGGTGTCCCCTTCCGGCCGTGTAGGAACAAGATAAGCGGAAGCTGTCCGTCCGCCGCTCTCGGGTGCCGCTCTCGGGGTGCTGCTCGGGGTGCTGCTCCAGGGGTGCCGCTCCCCAAGGCCGCCCCGGCTCAGCCCTGCCGGTACCCCAGCACCGTCATCATCCCGGCCTCCGAGTGGTACACGTTGTGACAGTGCACCATCCACAGGCCCGGATTGTCCGCGTCGAAGTCCACCGTCAGCGTCCCGTTCGGCAGGACGATCGCCGTGTCCTTGCGGGGGCCGCCCGCCACGCTCGCCAGGGAGAACGTGTGGCCGTGCAGATGGAGCGGGTGCCACATCGACGTGGAGTTGGCGAAGACCAGGCGGACGCGCTCTCCCGCGCGGACCGGGTGGCGCTGGTCCGATGTGTAGGGCTTCTTGTCGAAGGCCCAGTCGTACTTGGCCATTCCGCCCGTCAGTTGGAGCTTGATCGTGCGGTCCGGCTCGCGGGCGGCGAGGGCCACCGAGGGATGGGCCCTGAGCCTGTCCGCCGTCAGGAGGCGGCCGTCCAGCTCCTTGGGGCGGACCTTGGCGGCGGGCGGCGACCCCGCGCCCGTGCGCAGCACCGCGAGCGCCGATGCCTTCTTGCCCTCCGCGAGCGCCGTCAGCGGGAAGACCCCGTCACCCGCCGTGACCAGGACGTCGTACCGCTCGCCCATGCCGAGCAGCAGCGCGTCCGTCGTCGCGTGCCGCACCGGGAAGCCGTCCGTGTGCGTCACCGTCATCGCGTGGCCGCCGAGCGCCACGCGGAAGGCGGTGTCCCCGCCCGCGTTGATGAGGCGCAGCCGGATGCGGTCGCCGGGGCGGGCCGTGAAGGACGAAGGGGCCGCCGCCGTACGCCCGTTGATCACGTAGTGCGGGTAGGCCACGTCGCCCGCGTCCCCGCCGAGCAGGTCGCTCGTCGCGCCCATCATCATTCGCGACGGGCCGGTGCCCGGCCCGGACGCCGATCCCGAGGGCGACGCGCTCTCCTTCGTGCTCATCGACATGCCTTCCATCCCTGACATGTCGTGCCCGGAGTGCCCGCCCGAGCCGCCGCCGGAGTCGCCCGACTCGCCCATGCCCGCCCGCAGTTCGGCCAGGACCGCGTCCGGTGTCGAGCCGTCCACCCCGTCGACCCAGTCGTCGAGGACGATCACCCACTCCTTGTCGTACGAGAGCGGTTCCTTGGGGTCCTCCACGATCAGTGGCGCGTACAGACCGCGGTCCTGCTGGGTGCCGGAGTGCGGGTGGAACCAGTACGTGCCCGGGTGCGCGACCGTGAAGCGGTACGTGAAGTCGGCGCCCGGGGCGATCGACTTCTGGGTGAGACCGGGGACGCCGTCCATGTCGTTGCGCAGGGACAGGCCGTGCCAGTGCAGGGACGTGGGCTGCGGCAGGTGATTGGCCAGGGTCAGGGCGAGGGTGTCGCCCGCCGTCACCCGGACCTCCTTGCCGGGCAGATCGCCCCCGTACGACCAGGAGTTGACCGTACGGTCGCCGAGGTCGAGCCGGGTCGCGGCCGCGGTGAGGGACACCTTGCGGACCGGTCCGCCCGGGCCGCGCTTCTTCTCCGCTGCGGCGACCTCCTGGCCGGCCGGGTCGACATAGCCCTCGGGCGCGCCGCCGCCCGAGCCGCCGTGACCGCCGTGCCCGGAGCCGGACGAGCCGGAGCAGGCGGCCAGAACTCCCGTGCCGAGTGCGGCGATCGATGCGCCGAGCAGGGTGCGGCGCGTGGGGGTGGAAGGAGTGTTGTCGTGCATGACTGAGTTGCACCTCGATGTCGGTGTCGTGCTGCGTGCAGTGGCGAACTCATCCGCTGCCTCTGATACACCGCTCGACCCGATCGGGTTCCCACCGATCAGGTTCCGGGCAGCGCGAAGCAGCCGGTGGGCAGGCCTAGATGCGCAGCACCGACAACCGGGACAACGTCGCTCTCGGCGGGGGAGGGTTCGGCCGCTGCGCCAAGGCCGTCCCGCGCAGCGCGGCGCGCCCCGGCAGGTCCGTGCCCAGCAGCGGCCGCAGCACCGCGGCCGTCAGCAACAGCAGCGTGAACGAACCGAGGACCGCCAGGCACACGCCCAGCGGATCCATGCCGCTGTCGCCGGGCGAAGGGTGCTCGTCCGCCACGGCCTGCGTGCGCTCCGCCGACATCAGCGCCGGCATCAGCGTCGACATCTGCATCGGCATGGGCGCAGGCATCGACGCAGGCATCGACGTGGTCATCGGCGCGGACACCGACGCCGACTCCGACACCGGCATCTGCGCGGCGTGCACGGCGGCGGCAGGCGCCTGGCCGGTCGCGTGCTCCATGGCGTGCCCCGTCGGATGCCCCAGCGTGTGCATCCCGACGATGCCGAAGAGCAGCGCCACGAACAGCAGCAGCTGCCCGCGGCCCGTGCGGCCCTTCGTCGTCGCGGGAGGCGGAGGCATCATGCGCCGCACCCTACCCCCGCCCGGTATCGGACGACGTGCGGGCCCCACGTCCCCCCATGATCATGAGCCCATGACGACTACGGACAATCCGGAGCAGAACGGCACGGTGGCCGCGGACGACGGAACCAAGCGCCAGTTCATTTCCTGGGTGACGCTCGGCCTGATGACCACGGCGTCCGTGGCGAGCCTGCGGCCCTCGCCCACCATGGCCATCTACGGCCTCGCCGCGATCTTCCTCTATCTGCTCCCGGCGATCGTCTTCCTGCTGCCCACCGCCCTCGTCGGCGCCGAGCTGGCCTCCGGCTGGACGGGCGGCATCTACCGCTGGGTCAGCGAAGCGCTCGGCAAGCCGCTCGGGTTCGTCGCCGTGTGGTGCCAGTTCGCGATGACCATCGCCTACTACCCGAGCCTGCTCGCCTACGTGGCGTCCACCTTCGCGTACGTCATCCACCCGAGCCTCGCGGAGAACGGCCTGTACGTGGCCATCTGCATCGTCGTCATCTACTGGACGGGCGTGTGGGTCAGCTCGCGCGGCACCAAGACCGTCGCCGGCCTGTCCTCGCTCGGGCTCGTCATCGGCACGCTCGTCCCGGGCGTCGTGCTCGTCGTCCTCGGCATCGTCTTCCTCGGCCAGGGCAACCCGTCGGCCGCCCCGATGGGCGCGAGCCACTGGCTGCCGCCGTGGACGGGCCTGGCCAGCCTCGTCCTGATCGTCAACAACTTCCTCTCCTACGCGGGCATGGAGATGAACGGCGTCCACGTGTCGTCGCTGCGCAACCCGCGCGGCGAGTACCCGCGCTCCGTCTTCCTCGCCACCGGCCTCGTCCTGCTGATCTTCATCCTTCCGGCGCTCGCCATCAGCTGGGTCATGCCGTCCGAGCAGCTCAGCCTGACCGCCGGTCTGATGCAGGCCTTCCAGGCGTTCTTCGACCACTTCCACGTGGGCTGGCTGACGAAGGTCGTCGGCATCATGCTGGTGTGCGCGGCGCTCGGCGGCATGCTCACCTGGCTCGCGGGCCCGGCCAAGGGACTGGTCATGCTGTCCCGCCAGGAGGGCTATCTGCCGCCGTTCCTGCAGAAGCTGAACAAGCACGGCGTCCCGCAGAACGTGATGATCGCCCAGGGCGTCCTGACCACCCTCATCGGCTGCCTGTACGCCTTCAGCCACGACGTCTCCAGCCAGTACTGGATGTTCTCCGTCATCACGATCCAGATCTACCTGGTCGCCTACCTGCTGATGTTCGTGGCCGTCGTGAAGCTGCGGCGCTCGCAGCCCGACGTGCCGCGCGGCTTCGTCGTGCCCGCGGTCACGCTCGTCGCGGGCGTCGGCTTCGTCGCCTCGGTGCTCGCGCTCGTCATCGGGTTCGTGCCGCCGGACCAGTACGACACCGGGCCGCTGTGGCGCTATCTGCTGATCGTCGGCGGCGGTCTGCTGCTGCTCGGGGTCGCGGCGCCCGTCGCCTTCCTCAAGTACCGCAAGCCGAGCTGGATCCACCCCGACCACCGGTAGCGGGACCGGGCCGCCGCACGCTGTCGCGGATCACGATGTGCGTGCCGAGGACCTGACGCTGCTGCGCGGTGCGGCCCGTGCCCGCGAGGGCCAGGCGCACCGCGGTGCGGCCCAGTTCCTCGCCGGGGATGTGGACCGTGGTCAGGCCCGGCGTCATGTCACCGGCCACCGGGTCGTCGTTGTAGCCGACCACCGAGACGTCCTCCGGGACGCTCAGCCCGTACTCCTTGAGGGCCTTGACCACGGCGGCGGCCACCCGGTCGTCGCCCGCGAACACGGCCGTGAACTCCGGCCTGCCGTCGCACTTGTCGAGCAGGTCGCGGATCGCCTCGTCCCCGTTGAGCTGCCCGAAACCGATGCCGTGCAGCAGAGCGTCCGACGCGGGCACCCCGTGCTCCTCGAGGGCGCGCAGATAGCCGCGGACGCGGGCCTCGCCGGTGGTGTTGCCCGGCTGGTAGCCGATGAGCGCGATCCTGCGGTGGCCCGCGCCCAGGAGGTGGCTGGTGATCGCGTGGGCGCCCGCCTCGTTGTCGTACTCGACGACGACCGCGGGCACGTCGGGCGCCGGCGCGGGACGGCCGCACAGCACCAGACGCGATCCCGCCGCCGCGAGCGACTGCGCGTACTGCGCCATCCGCTCCCGGTACGCGGCGTCCTCCACGACCCCGCCGACCAGCACCACCGCCTCCGCGGCCTGCTCGCGCATCATCTGGACGAGGGCGAGCTCGCGGGCCGGGTCCGCGCCGGTCGACGCGACGAGCGTGAGCCGGTCGTGCTGGGCGGCCTCCTTCTCGACGCCCTGGGCGATGGCCGCGTAGAAGGAGCTGACCACGTCGAGCATGAGCACGGCGATCGTCTTGCGGCCCACGCCCGCCAGTGCGCGCGCGTGCGCGTTGGCGACGTAGTCCAGGTCCTTGGCCGCGCGCAGCACCTTGGCGCGCGAGGCCGCCGAGGTCGGGTAGTTGCCCGCGAGGACCCGTGACACGGTCGCCACCGAGACTCCCGCGCGCGCCGCCACGTCCCGGATGGTGGCCCGGTCCCCCATGACTCTCCTCAGTTCACGGTGCGGGGCCGCCGTCCGGGCCCCGCACCATTGTCGCGTGTCCGGGTCAGTGGGCGGCCGCGTACTCCGTGGTGAACTCCGCCATGACCTTCTTGCCGCCCTGAGCCTGCCACTTGGCGTAGATCGAGTCCCAGTCGGAGAGCTTCTTGCGGCCCGTGACGACGGCGGTCACCCCGTCGTCCATCAGCTGCTGCAACGTGGCGCCCTGGCGGTTGTACGTGTCCGACTGCAGGCCCCACCGGACGTTCGGCCGCATCATCGGGACGACCTTCTGCTGCCAGGCGTGCAGCCGCTTCGCGACGTCCGGGAAGCCGGGCGTGTACAGCACCTGCGGGGCGTCGGAGAGGTACGAGAACGGCACGTTGACCTTCGACTCGACCAGGCCGAGCTCGGTGGCGATCGGGTTGTTGTCCTTGTCGCGCTCGAAGTGCGTGCCCTCCAGACCGAAGTGCGTCAGCTCGTACTCCTCGGTGCCGAACGGGGCCGCCAGGTAGTCGAGCACCCGCAGGATCAGCCGGATCCGCTCCTTGGACGCCTTCTTGATCACCGTGTAGCCGAACGCGCCCCGGCTCTGCTGGTACGAGGCCGTCGCACCCGGCACCGTGTACGGCACGACGGCGTCCAGCTCGAAGGTGTCCTTGATGCCCTGGACCGCACCGGGGTAGGACAGGAAGCCGTCCGTCATGGACAGCACCGAGCCGTTCCAGAACTGCGTCTTGAGGTCGACCTGCGAGACCGAGGTGGCCTCCGGGTAGTACGAGCCCTGCTTGTTGAGCTTGGTCAGGTACTCCAGCATGGACTTGAACTCGTCGGTGGCGCCGTAGTGGACGAGCTTGTCGCCCTGCATGGCGAACTCGTTGGGCGCGCCGAACCAGGTGGCGTGCGTCTTGTAGCCGAAGTACGCGGTCTGGGACGCGCCGAGTGCCCACTTCTTGCCGCCCGTCGCGGACTTCACCGCGGCCGCGAAGTCGTCGGCGGACATCCCCGGCCGGTAGCCCGCCTTCGCGAAGGCCCCGCCGTTGAAGAACAGCGTGTCCTGCGGCTTGGGCCGCTCCACCGGCACGCCGTAGATGCGGCCCGAGATGCGGCCCATGCCCTCCCAGGCGTAGGTGGGGATGCCCGCGAGGTTGGGGTAGTCCTTGATCGCGTCGCCGGACAGGTACTCGGTGAGGTCGGCGCAGCGCGTCTTCACGAACTGGGACTCGCGGGGCAGGACGTAGCCGCCGCCGATGTTGATGATGTCGGGGATGTCGTCCCCGGCGAACACCGTCGCCATCTTGGCGCGGAAGTCGGCGTCCGGCACCACGGTGAACTCGATGTCGACGCCGAGCGCCTTGTTCACCGCGGCCCAGTACTTGTTCTCGGAGGGGCCCTTGGGCGGGGTGCCGTACGTGATGGTGAGGACCTTGAGCTTCTCCTTGCCGGTGCCCGGCTTCTCCGCGACCGCCTTCAGGAGCGAGCCCGGGTACTTCGTGAAGCCGGCCTGGACGCCCTCGGTGGTGCCGGCCAGATCGGGCGTGGCGCCCTTCGCCGGGGTGTACGTGGGCCAGGCCGCCGCCTTCTTGCCCGCGTTGGAGACGGACCCGGTCCCGGAGGACCCGGACGAACAGGCGGTGAGCACCGACGGCGCGGCGATCGCGGCGCCGCCGACGGCGATGGAGCGCAGCAGGGTGCGGCGGGACAGGGGAGAAGCGGACATGGTGAAGTGCCCTTCGGCTCAGGGAAGTTGAAGATCAGGCAGGGGAAGCAGGGGAAGCAGGGGAAGGCCGGGCGGTTCAGCTCTTGATGGCGCCGGTGAGCACGCCCTTGGTGAAGTACTTCTGCAGGAAGGGGTAGACGAGCAGGATCGGTACGACGGCGATCACCAGGACGGCCATCTGCGTCGTCTGCGGGGCCGAGACCATGCCCGCCTCGCTCACGCCGCTGTCCGCGATCTGCGCGCCGCCGATGACGTACGTGCGCAGCACCTGGGAGAGCGGCCAGTGGTCGGACTCCAGGTAGATCGAGGCGGTGAACCACGAGTTCCAGTAGCTGACCGCGTAGAACAGGCCGACGACGGCGAGTGCGGCCTTCGACAGGGGCAGGGCGATCCGCCAGAACGTCGCCCAGTCACCGGCGCCGTCGAGCCGCGCCGCCTCGTACAGCTCCTCGGGGATGCCCTGGAAGAAGCCGCGCAGGACCACCAGGTTGAAGACGTTGATCAGGCACGGGGCGATGACCGCCGCGTACATGTTCTGCATCCCGAGCCCCTTGACCAGCAGGAACGCGGGGATCATGCCGGGCGGGAAGAGGAAGGTGAACAGGACGACCAGCAGGACCGGCTTGCCGCCGAAGACGCCGGGGCGGCTGAGCGCGTAGGCGAGGAAGGCGGTGCACGCGAGGGAGAGGAACGTGCCGATGACGGTGATGCCGATGCTCACGCCGAGCGCCTTGGTCACGATGCCGCCGCTGAGGATGTTCCGGTACGCGCGCAGCGTCGGCTCGGTGGGCCACAGCACCCAGCCGCCGTTGTCCACCACTTCCTTGTTGGAGGCCAGCGAGGTGGACACGATCACCAGGAACGGTACGAGGACGAGGACGAGCAGCGCGATCACGCCGAGGCCCTTGGCGGCCTTGGTGACGGGCTTCGGCTTCTCCATCCACGCGGGACGCACGGCTGTACTCACTTGTAGACCCCCTGCTCGCCGAGCTTGTGCGCGATGCGGTTGGCGACGAAGACGAGCAGCGCGCCGACCAGCCCCTTGAAGAGCCCGGCCGCGGTGGCGTAGCCGATGTCGCCGCCGACGATGCCCTGCCAGTACACGAAGGTGTCGAGGACCTCGCCGACCTCCGGGCCCACCGACGACCGCTGCAGCAGCATCTGTTCGAAGCCGACGGAGAGGATGTCGCCGAGCCGCATGATCAGCAGGAGGACGACGATGGGCCGGATCGAGGGCAGCGTCACGTGCCAGAAGCGGCGCCAGGGCCCGGCCCCGTCGATCGCGGCGGCCTCGTACTGCTGCTCGTCGACCTGCATCAGGGCGGCCAGGAAGATGATGGTGCCCCAGCCGGCGTCCTTCCAGATCACCTCGGCGACGACGAGGGGCCGGTACGCGTCCGGATTGCCGATGATGTCGACGGTGTGCAGGCCGCTGTCACCCAGGAAGCTGTTCAACAGGCCCGTGTCGGACAGGACCTGTTGGAACAGGGCGACCACGATCACCCACGACAGGAAGTGCGGCAGATAGACCACGGACTGCACGAAACGGCGCAGCAGGTCCGAGGTCAGGCTGTGCAGCAGCAGGGCGATGGCCAGCGGGACCGGGAAGTAGAAGACCAGCTGCAGGACGGCGATGTAGAGGGTGTTCCACGTGGCGTGCCAGAAGTCCGGGTCGCCGAACATCCGGCTGAAGTTGCCGAAGCCGACCCAGGGACTGCCCCACAGCCCGGCGAACGGGTCGTACTCCTTGAACGCCACGACGTTGCCGAAGAAGGCGCCGTAGTGGAAGACGAGGAAGTAGGCCACCCCCGGAACCATGAGCAGCAGCAGCGTCCGGCTACTCCGAAACCGTTTCCAGCGTGAATCACGCGCACTTATCTGGGCAGTTGACCCGGTTTGAGGCCCGCCAGGGGGGTCCATCACCCCGGTATCGGGCCTTTCCTTCGCCACTGTGGGCACGGGGACCCCTCCGTCGTTGGAACAAGGTGAAGCGGAATCTAAAACGGTTACTACGGGCGGTCAACCCCCCTGGCTCCGCAATCTCTTGACCCAGCACGGCCACCATGCCTAGCCTCCTGAGGCATTGAAGTAACCGGTTACAGAGTGAGGTGGGACCGAGTGACGGCACACCGACCGGCCGCTGCGCTGGCCATGGGCCCCGAGGTGGTGGAGCGGGTCTTCCCGCCCGGCCTGCGGGAACGGCTCGGCCGCAGCACGCGCCTCGCGGCCGAGCCGCTGACCGGGGCGCTCGACGGGCCGGAGGCGGCCGCCGTCCTCGCCCGGACGGAGATCCTGGTCACCGGCTGGGACTGCCCGCCGCTCACCGCCGAAGTCCTCGCGGCCGCACCGGAGTTGAGGGCCGTGGTGCACGCCGCGGGCTCGATCCGGCCCATCCTCACGGACGCCGTGTGGGAGCGCGGCCTGCTCGTCTCCTCGGCCGCCGACGCCAACGCGGGCCCCGTCGTGGCCTTCACCCTCGCCGCGATCACCTTCGCGGCGAAGGGGGCGCTGTCCACGGCCGCGGGATACGCGTCCGCGTGGCCCGGGTTCCTGGAGCGGGCCGGGGCCGACGCCCGGGTCGTCGGGGTGATCGGGGCGTCTCGGATCGGGCGCCGGGTCATCGAGGCGCTGGGCGACGACGAGGCCGGGTACCAGGTGCTGTTGTGCGATCCGTGCGTCGATGCGGGGGACGCGGCGCGGATGGGCGTGGAGCTGGTGGGGCTCGCCGAGCTGTGCCGCCGCAGCGGGATCGTGAGTGTGCACGCGCCCCAACTCCCGGAGACGCGGGGGATGTTGAGCGCGCAGATGCTCGCGCTGATCCCGGACGGCGGGGCGGTGATCAATACGGCGCGGGGGTCCTTGGTCGACACGGAGGCGCTGGCCGCCGAGTGCGGGGGCGGTCGGCTCTCGGCGTTCCTGGACGTGACGGACCCGGAGCCGCTGCCCGCGGGGCACCCGTTGCTGACCCTGCCCAACGTGCTGGTGACGCCGCACATCGCCGGGGCGCAGGGGAGCGAGGTGCGGCGGCTCGGGGTGTTCGCCGTGGAGGAGGTCGAGCGGTTGGTGCGGGGGGTTCCCATGCGGGGTGTGACCGGGCGGGGGGACATGGCGCGGGTGGCCTGAAAGGGCGCCGCGGGCCGCGGGGCCGCGGGTCACTTCGGGGGGGTCGGTCAACAACCATCAACAACCTTGTCCCGCAAAGGTATTGACCGGGAACATGCGGATTCGTCACGGTATGCGGCGAACCTGAACGCGAATCCATCCCTCCGTTTCCCGGGAGTGCCATGAGATCGCTCACCGCATTGACCTCGTTCGCCGTGGGGGCCGCCCTGGCCCTCGGGGCCCCGGCGGTCGTGCCCGCGGCGCAGGCGGCGGACGCGGCCGCCCGTGCCGTGTACGTCGACTGTGCCGCCGCCGCGAACGGCACCGGCACCCAGGCCGCCCCGTTCAACCGCCTCGACTCCGTCAACGCCGTCGCCTTCGGGCCCGGCGACCACCTCTACTTCAAGCGCGGCGCCACCTGTTCCGGGCAGCTCGAGCCGTCCGGTTCCGGGGCCGCGGGCGCACCCGTGCAGGTGTCGGCGTACGGCACCGGCGGCGCACGGCCCGTCATCGCGGGCGGCGGCACGGTGTACGCGGCCGTCCACCTGCTCAACGTCGAACAGTGGGAGATCCGCGACCTGGAAGTCACCAACAAGGGCGCGGCCGACGCCGAACGCAACGGCATCCTGGTCGAGTTGGCGGACCACGGCACCGGCACCCACTACGTCCTCGACGACGTCTACGTCCACGACGTCAACGGCGGCGACACGAAGAACAGCAACGGCATCCAGTTCCGGGTCTCGGGCACCGCGACGCCGACCCGCTTCGACGACGTGCTCGTCGAGAACAGCGAGATCTACAAGGTCGACCGCGAAGGGCTGACCACCGCGTCCTCGTGGAACTGCCGGGCGATCTACGGGTGTGCGAGCGGAAGCGGGCCCGCCTGGACCGCGAGCACCCGCGTCGTCTTCCGCGGCAACACCCTCCACGACATCGGCGGCGACGGCATGGTCGTGCGCGTCACCGACGACGCCCTGGTCGAGCACAACGAGGCCTACGACATCTGGATGCGCTCGGCGGGCAACAACGCGGGCCTGTGGACCATCAACAGCGACCGGACCGTGTTCCAGTTCAACGAGGTCCACCACGTCCGCCGTCCCGGACTCAACGACGGCATGGCCTTCGACGCCGACTTCGGCACCCGGGGCGCCGTCTTCCAGTACAACTACACGCACGACAACGAAGGCGGCTTCCTGCTGCTGTGCGGGGCCTGCGGTTCGGGGGCGAACACGGCGGGCACGGTGGCCCGTTACAACGTCTCCGTCAACGACGGCTCCCGCATCCTCTTCGCCGTCGGCGACGCGGGCGCGCACCTCTACAACAACACCTTCTACCTGCCCAAGGGCGGCACCACCGCGGTCCTCGAGGACGGCGGTGGCACCAGCACCACCCTGTGGAGCAACAACGTCATCCACAACCAGGGCAGCGGCGGCTGGGGCGGCTCCGGTTACGTGGCGGGCGACCACACGTGGCGCGACAACGCCATGTACGGCAACCACCCCGCGTCCGAGCCCGCCGATCCGGGGAAGATCACCGCGGATCCGCAGCTGACCGCTGCGGGCTCCACGAACCCCGCCGACTACCGCCCGCGGCCCGGCTCTCCGCTCCTGCGGGCCGGGATGGTCACCACGGGCTCCGGCGGGCGCGACTACGCGGGCGCCGCGGCCCCGCGCGCGTGCCGCCCGGACGTCGGCGCGTTCCAGGTCTCCGCGTTCGACGACGCGGCCTGCCAGGGCACGGACCTCGTCGCCAACGGCGGTTTCGAGAGCGGCGCCCGCACCCCCTGGACCGGTTCGAGCAGCTTCGTCGCCGACAACTCGGTGCGGCACAGCGGGAGTTGGTCGGCCCGCCTCGGTCCCGCGCCGAGCTCCGCCGAGCAGGTCGTCACCGTCGAGCCGAACACCACGTACACGCTGTCCGGCTGGGGCCGCGTCGACGCGTACGACTCCCAACTCGCCCTCGGCATCAAGAACTTCGGCGGCACCGAGACCCGGGTCCCGCTCTTCACCGACACGGCCTGGGCGGCGGGCAGCATCAGCGTCACCACCGGAGCGGCCACCACCAGGGCCACCGTGTACTGCTACGCCCGCACCGGCACCGGCCACGGCTGGTGCGACGACGTACGGCTCGTGAAACAGGGGGCCTAGAACTGGAGGGACCGGAAGGGGTCCTGGAACGGAAAGGCGCCCGGCCCGTCGAGCGGGCCGGGCGCCTTCATCCCGTGGGGGTGATCAGTGCTGACGCCGGTAGGAGTTGACGTAACCCGGAGCCGGGGAGCCGACGCCGGTGACGTCGTCGTAGCCCTTGACCGCCTTCAGGGACGAGTCCACGCCGAGGCTGCGCACCGAGGTGAGCAGGCCGCCCGTCGAGTCGTACCCGTTCGCGAAGTCCACGCGCGCCACGGCGAGATCGCCCTTGACCGGGTGGTCCGTCACGTCGTGGTAGACGTGCGAGCTGTACCGGTCGTAGATCGCCGGGTTGGCGAAGCCGAGCGCGTGACCGCCCCGCGCCTGCTGCGCGAGCGCCTGCACACCGGCGATCACCGGAGCCGCGAGCGACGTGCCGCCGATGCGGTACTCGTCGTAGCCGAGCGTCCCGTCGGGCAGGGTCTGCGTCTGGCCCACCAGGAAACCGGTGTTGGGGTCGGCGATCGCCGAGATGTCGGGCACGACGCGGTTCAGGCCGCCGTTGGCCTGCGCCAGCGCGTTCGGCACGACGCCCTTCTGGTAGAAGGGTTGCGCGACGGTCTTGCTGGTGCCGCCGCCCGCGCCGGAGGTGTACGCGCCGGGGAAGTCGGTCCAGCTCTTGCCGTCCGCCGACAGGCTGGCCTTCTTCGTGCCCCAGCCGGTCTCCCACTGGTACGTGTCGCCCTTGCCGACGTTCAGCGAGGTGCCGCCGACCGCCGTCACCCACGCCGAGTTGGCCGGGGTGTCGACCTGCTTCGTACCGGTGTTGGCGACCTCGTCACCGTTGTCGCCGGAGGAGAAGTAGAAGCCGATGCCCTCGATCGCGCCCAGCTGGAAGACCTGGTCGTACGCGGCGGCGAGCTGCGGCGTCTGGTTGGCCTCGATGTCGCCCCACGAGTTGGAGACGATGTCGGCCAGGTGCTTGTCGACGACCTTGCTCAGCGAGTCGAGCAGGTCGTCGTCGTAGCAGGAGGCCGCGCCGACGTACGTGATGTCGGCCTGCGGGGCCACCGCGTGCACGGCCTCGACGTCGAGGGTCTCCTCGCCGTACCAGCCGGCCGCGCCGCACTCCTCGGTCTTGGTGTACGACTTCGGCAGGACCTGGTTGAGCTGGCCCTTCGCGTACCCCGCGTCACCGTGCTTGGCCGCGTACGTCTTCGCGTCCTGCGCGATGGTCGGCGAGGCGTACGCGTCGGTGATGGCGACCCGCACGCCCTTGCCGGTGGCCTTGCCCGCACCGTACGCGGCGCGCAGCTGCTTGCCGGTGTAGCCCTTCACGGCGTACGGGATCTTCTTCCCGTCGACCGAGGGCAGGGTCGTGGCGGTGTTGGAGCCGTAGTACGAGGAGAACGGCCCCGCGTTGCGGAACACCGCGTCCGGCGGCGGCAGTTCGTCCTGGTGGTCCGCCTTGTGGGGCGCGCTGTCCAGGCCGGTGACGGTCAGCACGGCGCCGTCGAGCGAGGCCGGCACGGAGGCCGCGGCGGACGGGGCGCGGTAGGTGTGCGCGCCCTTGGCGTAGTTGTGCAGCTGCGTGCCGAACGCTTTCTCGGCGGCGGCCACGTCACCCGACACGGATATGTAGTGCGCGCTGGTGCCGGTCACGGTCAGGCCCGAGGACTCGAGCCACTGCGTGACCTCGGCTATCTGCTGCTTCGTGGCACCGAAGCGGGCCTGCGCCTGGGCGGCGCTCAGGTACTTGCCGTACGACGGCGACGACGGGTCGGACACGGCCTTCGCGTACGCGGCCAGGCCCTTGGCGTCGCGGCCGGCGAGGTAGACCCGGGCGGTGACCTTGTTGCCGTTCGCCGTGGCGCCCTTGTCGGCGGTGCCGGTGGCCCACAGCGGCTTGGTGCCGGAGAGGGTGGCGCGGCTCGAGCTGTCGGCCTGGGCGGCCGGTGCGGCGAGGGCGACGGCACCGGCGAGCAGCGGCAGTGTCGCTGCCAGGCTCAGGCCGGTCCGGGTGCGGCGTGAGCCGCGGATGGATCTCATAGAACCCCCTGGATGAGGTGCATGCGTGAGGCACGGTGCGCGTGCATGTGTAACGCGCACACAGGGGGCCACTCTCGCCATGAACCGTTCACGCCGGGGGAATGGATCGATCAAGAAGACGTCAAGTCGCCGCAACTCCGGTCGGGATAAGCCGATTTGGGACCGATTTGAGCACTGATGCGGCTCATGGGGTCGCGCCGCGGTCCTTCAACATCCCGGTCATCAGGTCGATCTCGGACTGCTGCGCGGCCACCATCCCCCGCGCCAGGCGCCGTTCGGCCCCCACCTCGCACCGGCTCACACACCCCTGCGCCATGTGTACGCCGCCCTTGTGGTGCGCGATCATCAGCTGCAGATATCTGATCTCGGCCTTGCGCCCGCTGAGCTTGGCGAGCTCGGCGAGCTGTGCGTTGGTCGCCATGCCCGGCATCAGCGCACCGTCCTCACCGGCGGGCGCGTCCCCCATGCCCATCCAGTCCATCGGCGGCTTGGCCGACACCTTCGGCAGCTCCCACAGATCGAGCCAGCCGAGCAGCATCCCGCGCTGGTTGGCCTGCGTCTGCGCGATGTCGTACGCGAGCCGGCGGACCTCCACGTCCTGGGTGCGGTCGCGCACGATGTACGACATCTCGACGGCCTGCTGGTGGTGCACGGCCATGTCGCGGGCGAACCCGGCGTCCGCGGACTCGGCCGCCGGCACCTTCAGGTCCGCGGGCCCGCCGTCGCCGTCGGCCACCGCGTACGTGACGGCGCCGCCCGCGACGGCGAACGCCGCCACGGCCGACACCAGCCAGCCCGTACGACGCCTCACTTGGACAGGCCGTTGGTGCAGGCGGCGCCGGGCTCAGGGGTCTGCTTGCCCTGCACGAACGCGGCGAAGAAGGAGGCGACCGCCGGGTCGGCGGCGCTCTTCACGGTCCGCTGGTGCCCCCAGGCGCTCAGCATGATCGGGTCCTTCTGGTCGGCGACCGGGCTCATCAGCGTGTACGGCGTCTGCTTCACCTTCGCGGCGAGCGCCTGCACGTCGGCCTTGGGGGCCTTGTCGTTGTACGTCACCCAGACCGCGCCGTGCTCAAGCGAGTGCACCGCGTTCTCGCTGGTGAGGGCCTTTTCGTAGACGTTGCCGTTGCAGTTCATCCACACCGGGTTGTGGTCGCCGCCGACCGGCGGGTTCATCGGGTAGGTGACCTTCTTGGTGACGTGGTTGCGGCTGAGGTCGCCGCTCCAGGTGCCGACGCCGTCTTTGTCGTACGTGAAGTGTCCCGAGCCGGCGGCCTTGCCGTCCGCCTGGTCGGAGCCCTTGTCGTCGCCGCTCTTGGTGACGGCCCAGGCGCCCACCCCTATCAGGGCAGCCACGACGACCGTGCTCACCGAGACGATGAGGATCCGGCCGCGGCGCTCGCGGGCGCGCTCGGCGCGGCGCATCTCCTCTATGCGGTCCTTGCGCGACGCGGTGGACGTGTTCTTCGCGGAACCCATGGAAATGTCCTTCTGAGAAAAGGATGAGACGGGGCGGGCCCGCTGATCGTAGTGGGGAAGACGCCCCCTTTCCCAGAGGTCCCCGGCGGCAGGCACTATGGGCCGTGGGGGTTCAGCAGGCACTATGAACCCGACACCGGCCGATCAAGGACGATCAAGGTCGGCAACGCGCACGAAACGGGCGTGTGGTGGGATGTGAGCAGGCCCTTCGACATCCCCGGAGCAGGCGGCCTGACCAGCAAGGATGGGTGGAAGCGGAAGATGGACAAGCAGCAGGAATTCGTGCTCCGTACGCTGGAGGAGCGCGACATCCGGTTCGTACGCCTGTGGTTCACGGATGTGCTGGGCTTCCTCAAGTCGGTGGCCGTGGCCCCCGCCGAGCTCGAGCAGGCCTTCGACGAGGGCATCGGCTTCGACGGCTCCGCGATCGAGGGCTTCGCCCGGGTCTACGAGTCCGACATGATCGCCAAGCCGGACCCGGCGACCTTCCAGGTCCTGCCGTGGCGCGCCGAGGCCCCCGGCACGGCCCGCATGTTCTGCGACATCCTGATGCCCGACGGCTCGCCGTCCTTCGCGGACCCGCGCTACGTCCTCAAGCGCGCCCTCGCCAAGACCTCCGACCTGGGCTTCACCTTCTACACCCACCCCGAGATCGAGTTCTTCCTCCTCAAGGACAAGCCGCTCGACGGCACGCGCCCGACCCCGGCCGACAACTCGGGCTACTTCGACCACACCCCGCAGAACGTGGGCATGGACTTCCGCCGCCAGGCGATCACGATGCTCGAATCGATGGGCATCTCGGTCGAGTTCAGCCACCACGAGGGCGCGCCGGGCCAGCAGGAGATCGACCTGCGGTACGCGGACGCGCTCTCCACGGCGGACAACATCATGACGTTCCGCCTGGTCATGAAGCAGGTCGCGCTGGAGCAGGGCGTCCAGGCGACGTTCATGCCGAAGCCCTTCTCCGACCACCCGGGCTCCGGCATGCACACGCACCTCTCGCTCTTCGAGGGCGACCGGAACGCGTTCTACGAGTCGGGCTCCGAGTACCAGCTCTCCAAGGTCGGCCGCTCCTTCATCGCGGGCCTGCTGAAGCACGCCGCGGAGATCTCCGCGGTCACCAACCAGTGGGTCAACTCGTACAAGCGCATCTGGGGCGGCGGCGGCCGCACCGCAGGCGCCGGCGGCGAGGCCCCCTCGTACATCTGCTGGGGCCACAACAACCGCTCGGCCCTCATCCGCGTGCCCATGTACAAGCCCGGCAAGACGGGCTCGGCCCGCGTCGAGGTCCGGTCGATCGACTCGGGCGCGAACCCGTACCTCACCTACGCCGTCCTGCTCGCCGCAGGCCTCAAGGGCATCGAGGAGGGCTACGAGCTCCCGCCGGGCGCCGATGACGACGTCTGGGCGCTCTCCGACGCGGAGCGCCGCGCGATGGGCATCGAGCCGCTCCCGCAGAACCTCGGCGAGGCGATCGCCCTGATGGAGCGCTCGGAACTGGTCGCGGAGACGCTGGGTGAGCACGTCTACGACTTCTTCCTGCGCAACAAGAAGCAGGAGTGGGAGGAGTACCGCTCCGAGGTCACGGCCTTCGAGCTGCGCAAGAACCTGCCGGTGCTCTAGTCGCGCCGGAGCTCGTCCCGCAGGGGAACGGTGAGGCGCCTGCGGTACTCC
Source organism: Streptomyces sp. NPDC050085 (assembly GCF_044460595.1). Taxonomy (NCBI): domain Bacteria; kingdom Bacillati; phylum Actinomycetota; class Actinomycetes; order Kitasatosporales; family Streptomycetaceae; genus Streptomyces; species Streptomyces sp. NPDC050085. The sequence continues at coordinate 298,539 of NZ_JBITJZ010000005.1, forward strand.
TGCACCGCCCAGCCGTTCCCGTCCGGGTCCGTGAAGTGCAGGAACGTGCCGCCGTCGGAGTCGCCGAACCGGACCGGCTCCGAGACGTCCACGCCGCGCTCCGTGAGCTCGTCGTGGGCCGCCTTGATGTCGGTCACGACGAGCTGCATGCCGTGGTACGTGCCGGGGGCCGGTGTGCCGGTCGGGATCGGGTTGCCCGTGAAGAGCGTGATCGAGCAGCCCGATCCCGGCGGGGTGAGCTGCACGATGCGGGCGCCCGGCATCACCTCGCGGTCGACGTCGCAGCGGAAGCCGACCTTGTTGACGTAGAAGTCCTTGGCGCGGTCGACGTCCGAGACGGGCAGGGGGATGACTTCCAGGGTCATGTCCATCGGTCAAAGGTAGGCGGGGGACACCGCGGCCGTCAGGAGGCGGTGCGGGGTTCCCGTGCCGTCGGCCGGGACCGCGTACAGGTCGGCGCCGTAGTCGCCCGGCAGCGCGTACGTCACGTGGTGGTCGTCGCTCCACACCGCCTGGTCGTCGACGCTGCGGGTCTCGGCCAGCGGGGTCTCGCGCATCGTGGCCAGGTCCAGTACGTACAGCCGCCAGGGCGCGTCCGCGGGCAGGCCGTGCACGCGCTTCTTGTACGCGATCCGCGTCCCGTCCGGCGAGAGGGAGGGGCACTCGACGTTCCGGTGGAGCGTGGTGACCGTGCGGGTGCGCAGATCACCGCGGACCAGATAGGTGCTGCCGTGCGTGGCGAGCGTCGCGTAGAAGTGGACGTCGTCGGCCGCGAACGTCACGCCCCAGAAGTTGGTGTCCGCCGCCCGGTAGGTGCGCCCGTCCTTGACGATCCGGTACGCCTCGAGGGACGGGGTCAGTGTCCCGGTGGCGGTGTCCAGGATCGCCGCCCGCGTCGAGAAGTTCGTGCCCGCGTAGCTGTCGCCGCCGACGAACGCCGTCCACGCCGCGTACCGCCCGCTCGGTGACACCCGGGCCCGGGAGGGGATGCCGGGCACCGGGTAGTGCGCCTTCTCGTGGAGAGCGGCGTCCAGAACGGTGGCCCGGTAGGTGTCGGAGAGGGGGCCGTGGACGGCCTGGAGGCAGATGCCGGTGCCCGAACCGGCATAGAAGCGCAGGCACTTGACGCCGGTCGCGGTCGCGGTGCGCGCGCCCGTGGGGTCCGTCGTCGGGGCTGCGGCCAGCTCGTCCCTGTGCGGGCCCCACGCCATGTTGCGGAAGACCAACTGGTGGGTGCGCGGCCGGAGTTCGACCTGTCCGCTCGTCACGGCCGGGCCGCCGGTCCTGGCCTGGTTCCGGCGGTCCGCGCGGGCCGAGGCGTGCAGGATCGCGGCGGTCGCCACCGCGGCGAGGGTCAGGACCGCCGCGATCAGGACGGTGAGCTTGCTGCGGGTCGTCATGCGGTCGCTTCCGTTGCTGTTGTACGGGGGTGAGGGCGGAGGGCGTATGCCATGGCGGCGGCGACGGTCAGCAGCACGGCGGCGACCGCGAGCGCCGTCCGGTCGCCCCAGGCCGTCCAGGCCGCGCCGAACCCGAGGGAACAGGCGAAACGCGCCGCGGCCTGCCCGGTCCCCACGACGGCCAGACCGGACGAGCGGAGCCCCTCCGGAATGCCCGCGGACGCCGCCGCCATCAGCACGCCGTCGGTCGCCGCGTAGAACGTGCCGTGCAGGAGCAGGACGGCGTAGGGGAGTGCCGGGCTGTGCGCGTGGGTGAGCAGGAGCGCGTACACCGCGAGCAGGGCGACGTGCCCGCCGAGGAACACCGGCCAGGCTCCGACGCGGTCGGACAGCCGCCCGAGCGGCGCGGCAAGGAGCAGGAACGCGGCGGCGGTCCCGAGCGGCAACAGCGCGAACCACCGCTCGGACACCCCGAGTTGACGCTGCAGGATCAGATAGACGAAGGCATCGCTGACGGTGGCGAGCCCGAGGAGGGCAGCGCACACGGTGGGCCGGATGAGAGGGGCCCATGACTGCCTCACTCTGGGACGAGAGGCGGCGGGGTCCGGGGCGGCGCCCCGCGACCCGGGCACAAACAGCACCAGCACCAGAACACCCAGCACAGCGACACAGAAACTCACCGTGAACACCGCGTCGTACCCGTCCACCGTGTACCGCAGGATCAGAAAGGCGACCAAGGGACCCAGCAGAGCCCCCGCCGTATCCATGGCCCGATGCACCCCGAACGCCCGCCCCCGCACGGCCGGTTCACTGTTCAGGGAGATCATCGCGTCCCGCGGAGCGGTCCGCAGGCCCTTGCCCGTGCGGTCGGCGGCGAGGACCGCGCCGATGACGGGGAGCGTGCCCGCGACGAGCAGCAGGGGTTTGCACAGCGCGGACAGGCCGTAGCCGAGGACCGCGACGGTCTTGTGCCGGCCGCCGCCGCTGTCCGCGAACCGCCCGCCGACCAGCCGGACCAGTGCCGAGAAGCCGTTGTAGACGCCGTCGAGGAGGCCGAAACCGAGCGGGCTGAGGCCGAGGCCCGCGACCAGGTACAGGGGCAGGACGGCGGTCACCATCTCCGAGGAGACGTCGGTGATCAGACTGACCGTGCCGAGCGCGAACACGGTGGAGCCCACGGCGCGCCGCCGCCCGGCGAGGGGCCGGGCGGCAGGCTCCGCGGACGGGGGCGCCGGTGAAGCGGGTGACGTGGCGCGACTGTCCGCTACGTACATGTCAGGACGTCCAGATACCGGTGATGTCCTTGGCCGACGCGGCGTTGCCCGCGTGCGTCGACAGGCCGTGCATGTCCTCCAGGGTGCGCAGCAGGTCGTAGTGGTTGTACGTCGTCGATGACGTGGCACCGGCGGTGACCTGCTGCCCGTACAGGACGGTCGGGATCTTGTTGCCGCTGAGGCGGTTGTCCTCGTCGAAGGTGACGACCAGGAGGCTGTTGTGGGCCTTGGCCCAGGTCGCGTACGCGCTCAGGTTGTCCTTGAGCCAGGTGTCGCCGGTCTTGACCGAGCAGTCGTGCATGTCGCTGCACAAGTCCGGGACCACGAAGGAGACTTGGGGCAGCGTCGCGTAGTCCGACGGGAACTGCGCGAAGGTCTTCGCCGACGACGTGGGTACGTTCTTGAAGCCGAACCACGGGTTGTGCTTGCGGGCGTAGTCGCCGGAGGAGCAGGTGGTCGAACCCTGGCTCGGCAGGCCCTCGTTGTAGCTGCCCCAGGTCTTGCCCGCGGCGATCAGCTCCGAGGCCAGGTTCGGGGCGGAGGAGAAGCCGGCCGTGTAACAGCTGTCGTCCGTGATGCCCTGCGTCGCGCCGGAGAACAGCGCGAAGTAGTTGGGCTGGCTGGGGTGCGTCTCGGCGTACGAGGCGGTCAGGTTGGCGCCGCCCGACTTCAGGCTGTTGATGTAGGGCGCGCTGGAGGAGCCGATGACCTGGCTGTACGCGTGGTTCTCGAAGACCACGACGACCGTGTGGTCGGGGGTGGGGACGGCCGCGGCGGCGTGTGCGGGCGCGTTGCCGCCGAAGGCGAACCAGGTGCCGGTGGCGGCGACCGTGAGGGCGAATGCCGAGGCGAGCGCCTTGCCGCGGGCGCGCCCGAGGAATGATCTGCCGGACACGTGAGACCTCCGATGTGGGGGAGGGACAGGGGATCTTGGCGGTGCGGACAGAGCATGCACACGCCAAGATGCCCCTGTGTCACGTGTTCCAACCCTGATGGGTGAAGGGCCGGTGAATCCTCGGGATGCGCAGGCCGCATTCAGGCCGTTTTCGGCGCTTGGTCCTCAAGGGCAGGCTCTCAGCGCTCGGCCAGCGGCGCCGGCGCCTCCTGCACGGTCCATCCGTTGCCGTCCGGGTCCGTGAAGAACATGAACGAGTTCCACGTCCCGCCCGGGCCCTCCGTCCAGCCCTGCGGCCCCGCGTGCTGCACGGCGCTGACCTCGACGCCGCGCCCCGTCAACTCCTGGTGCGCCGCCGCGATGTCCGTGACGCAGAGCTGGAGGCCGGTGAGCGAGCCGGGGCTCATCGCGGGCTGGCCCGGCGCCCCCGGCATGCCCGACGTCAGGGAGATCGAACAGCGCGAGCCGGGCGGCGTGAGCTGGACGATCCGGACGCCGGGCGCCACCTCGCTGTCCAGGTCGACCTTGAAGCCGGCCTTGTCCGCGTAGAACTCCTTGGCCCGATCCACGTCCGAGACGGGCACGACGACGACTTCGAGGGTCCATTCCATGAGGGTTTCCTTTCCGGGATGCGTGCACTGTTTGTCCTCGCCAGAGATGACTCTGCCCGCGTACGCAACTCATCGCCCCCAGGCCGACCGCAGTAGGCTCGGATCCGGCGGATGATCGAACTGGAGGCCGGGATGTCGGTGCCGCAAGGCAGGCGCAGCAGTACGTTCACGCGGCTGCTGCGGCACGGATTCACCGATCCGTCCGGCGCCGAGCGGCTGCTCGACTCCGCGGCGCTGGCCACCGTCCGCTCCGACCCGCTGCTCCTGGACGCGCTCGGCGCCACCGCCGACCCCGATCTGGCGCTGCTCGGCCTGGTCAGGCTCGTCGAGGCGCAGCCCGGGGAGAGCGCCCGCCGCGAGCTCCTCGACACGCTCATCACGGCGAAACCGCTGCGCGACCGGCTGCTCGGCGTGCTCGGCGCCTCCGAGGCCCTCGCCGACCACCTGGCCCGGCACCCCGCCGACTGGCAGGCCCTCGTCACGTACGAGCCGAGCGATCTGCACCCCGGCGTCGCCGAGTTCGAGCGGGGCCTCGCCGACGCCGTCGACCCCGTGGCGCTGCGCGTCTCCTACCGGCGCTGCCTGCTGTCCATCGCCGCGCGCGACGTGTGCGGCACCACCGACATCGTGCAGACCGCCGCCGAACTCGCCGACCTCGCGACGGCGACCCTGCGCGCGGCCCTCGCCATAGCGCGGACGGCCGCGCCCGGCGACGCCGCGCAGTGCCGCCTCGCCGTCATCGCGATGGGCAAGTGCGGCGGCCACGAGCTGAACTACGTCTCGGACGTCGACGTCATCTTCGTGGCCGAAGCCGTGGAGGGCGCGGACGAGGGCAAGGCCCTCCAGGCCGCCACCCGGCTCGCCTCCCACATGATGCGGATCTGCTCCGACACCACCGTCGAGGGCACGATCTGGCCGGTCGACGCGAACCTGCGGCCCGAGGGCAGGAACGGCCCGCTGGTGCGCACCCTGTCCTCGCACCTCGCGTACTACCAACGCTGGGCCAAGACCTGGGAGTTCCAGGCCCTGCTCAAGGCCCGGCCCGTCGCCGGTGACCCCGAGCTCGGCGCCGAGTACCTGGCGGCCGTCTCCCCGCTCGTCTGGCAGGTCGCCGAGCGCGAGAACTTCGTCGCCGACGTCCAGAAGATGCGCAAGCGCGTCGTCGCCAACATCCCCGCGGGCGAGGTCGACCGCGAGCTGAAGCTCGGACCCGGCGGCCTGCGCGACGTCGAATTCGCCGTCCAGCTCCTGCAGTTGGTGCACGGGCGCTCCGACGCCTCGCTGCGCAGCGGCACGACCCTGGACGCGCTCGCGGCGCTCGCCGACGGCGGCTACGTGGGCCGCGTCGACTCCGTCCAGCTCGACGACGCGTACCGCTTCCTGCGCACCCTCGAGCACCGCATCCAGCTGTACCGGCTGCGGCGCACGCACCTGGTCCCCGAGGACGACGCCGACCTGCGCCGCATCGGCCGCTCCATGGGCATGCGCACCGAGCCGCTCACCGATCTCAACCGCGCCTGGAAACGGCACACTTCGGTCGTACGCCGGCTGCACGAGAAGCTCTTCTACCGGCCGCTGCTCGACGCCGTCGCCCAGCTGGCCCCGGGCGAGATCCGGTTGAGCACCGAGGCCGCCCGCGAGCGGCTCGTCGCCCTCGGGTACGCCGATCCGAGCGCGGCCCTGCGCCACCTGGAGGCCCTCGCCTCCGGGGTCACCCGCAAGGCCGCCATCCAGCGGACGCTGCTCCCGGTGCTGCTCGGCTGGTTCGCGGACTCGGCGGACCCGGACGCGGGACTGCTCAACTTCCGCAAGGTGTCCGATGCGTTGGGCAAGACGCCCTGGTACCTGCGGCTGCTGCGCGACGAGGGCGCCGCAGCGGAGAACCTGGCGCGGGTCCTGTCCGCCGGACGGCTCGCCCCCGACCTGCTGATGCGCGCGCCCGAGGCCGTGGCGCTGCTCGGCGACCCCCGGGGTCTCGAGCCGCGCGAGCACGCCCAGCTGGAGCAGGAGGTGATGGCCGCGGTCGGCCGCGCCGAGGGTGGCGAGCAGGCCGTCGTCGCGGCCCGCGGGGTGCGACGGCGCGAGCTGTTCCGCACGACCGCGGCCGACATCATCGCCTCGTACGGCACCGAGGAGAGCCCGGCGGTCGCGGACCAGGGCGCCCTGGTCGACCGGGTCGGCTCGGCGGTGTCCGATCTGACGGCGGCGACCCTGGCGGGAACGCTGCGCGCGGTGGTGCGGGACGGCTGGGGCGAGACCCTGCCGGCCCGGTTCGCGGTGATCGCCATGGGCCGCTTCGGCGGGCACGAGCTGGGTTACGGGTCGGACGCCGACGTGCTGTTCGTGCACGAGCCCCGGGAGGGCGTCAGCGACCACGAGGCCGCGCAGGCAGCGAACAAGGTGGTCGCCGAGATGCGCCGCCTGCTCGCCCTGCCCAGCGCCGATCCGCCGCTCCTCATCGACGCGGACCTGCGCCCCGAGGGCAAGTCGGGCCCGGTCGTGCGGACCCTGAAGTCGTACGAGGCGTACTACCGGCGCTGGTCCCTCGTCTGGGAGTCACAGGCGCTGCTGCGGGCCCAACCCGTCGCAGGGGACGGGGAGCTGGGGGCGTCCTTCATCGAGCTGATCGATCCGCTGCGGTACCCGGCGGAAGGGCTCGGCGACGACGCCGTCCGGGAGATCAGGCGGCTGAAGGCACGGATGGAGTCCGAGCGGATGCCCCGCGGCGCCGACCCCACCCTGCACACCAAGCTCGGCCGCGGCGGCCTGTCCGACGTCGAGTGGACGGTGCAGCTCCTCCAGCTCCAGCACGGCTGGACGGAACCGGGCCTGCGCACCACCCGGACCCGCGAGGCGCTGGCGGCGGCGTGTGCCGCGGGCCTGATCCCGACGGAGGACGCGGCGATACTGGACGAGGCCTGGGTCCTGGCGACCCGCGTGCGCAACGCGGTGATGCTGGTGCGCGGCCGCGCGGGCGACACGTTCCCCTCGGACGGACGCGAGCTCGGCGCGGTGGGCCGCTACCTGGGCTACGACCCGGGGCACGTCGGCGACATGCTGGACGACTACCGCCGCATCACGCGACGGGCCCGTGCGGTGGTGGAGGAGCGGTTCTACGGGGCGTGACGCAGCTCGCCGTGCGTGGGCGAGGGCACCAGCCGCGGCAAGGAGTAGGGCAGCGCCCCGTACCACAGGCGTGCCACCAGGAAGCCGAACGCCAGGCAGAGCATGCCGCCCAGCGCGTCCAGCCAGAAGTGGTTCGCCGTCGAGACGATGACCAGGAGCGTCATGGTCGGGTACAGCAGGCCCAGGATCCTGGCCCACGGTGCCGAGGCGAGCGCGAAGATCGTCAGGCCGCACCACAGCGACCACCCGATGTGCATCGAGGGCATCGCCGCGTACTGGTTCGACATGTTCTTCAGGTTGCCGGAGGCCATCGAACCCCACGTCTCGTGCACCGCGACCGTGTCGATGAAGTGAACCCCCGAGTCCGAGGCCATCAGCCGGGGCGGTGCCAGGGGGTAGAAGTAGTAGCCGACCAGCGCCACCGCCGTCGTCGCGAACAGGACCAGGCGCGTCGCCGCGTACCGACCGGGATGGCAGCGGAACAGCCACACCAGGACACCCAGCGTGATCACGAAGTGCAGCGTCGCGTAGTAGTAGTTCATGCCGACGATGAGCCAAGTCACCGAGTTCACCGCATGGTTGACGCTCTGCTCGACGGCGATCCCGAGGTGCTGCTCGACGCTCCAGATCCAGTCCGCGTTCCGCAGGGCCTGGGACTTCTGCTCCGGTACCGCGTTGCGGATCAGCGAGTACGTCCAGTAACTCACCGCGATCAGCAGGATCTCGAACCAGAGCCGGGGGCGCCGCGGCGTGCGGATGCGGCGCAGGAGTCCACGACCACTTCGCCCGGCGCGGTCCTCCGCGATGGGTGAGGTGGTGGGCCCCTGTTGGCCTTCCAGTGTCGTCACGGTCGTTTCACCCATAGGCACAGAGTCTGCCAGATAGCGGTCCAGGTCCGATCATCCCTCGGTCGGGTTCGCGTCGCATCCTCTACGCCCTACGGACGAGGCCGGACCCCAGGGGACGAAGCCGTTGAACCCCGGACCACCAGCTCCGGCATGAACACGAACTCACTGTGGGGCGCGGGCGTGCCACCGATCTCCTCCAGCAACGTGTTGACGGCCGCGGAGCCCATCGCGTGCACGGGCTTGCGGATCGTGGTCAGGGGCGGATCCGTGAAGGCGATGAGGGGCGAGTCGTCGAAGCCGACCACCGAGACGTCCTTCGGCACGTCCATGCCCCGCTCCCGCACGGCCCTGATAGCACCCAGTGCCATCATGTCGCTCGCGCAGATCACCGCCGTGCACGCGCGGTCCAGGAGCGCGGACGTCGCGGCCTGGCCGCCCTCCAGGGTGTAGAGCGAGTGCTGGACGAGGTCCTGCTCGATCTTGTCGGCCGGCAGGCCCAGGAGCTCCGCCGTCGTGCGGACGAAGCCCTCGATCTTGCGCTGCACCGGCACGAACCGGTGCGGGCCGAGCGCCAGGCCGATCCGGGTGTGCCCGAGCGAGACCAGATGCGTCACGGCCAGGCGCGCCGCGGCCCGGTCGTCGGGCGAGATGAACGGTGCCGCGATGGCCGGTGAGAAGCCGTCGACGAGCACGAAGGGCACGTCCTGCGCGCGCAGCCGCTCGTAGCGCCCGGTGTCGGCCGTGGTGTCGGCGTGCAGCCCGGACACGTAGATGATGCCGCTGACCCCCCGGTCCACCAGCATCTCCGTGAGCTCGTCCTCGGTGGAGCCGCCGGGTGTCTGGGTGGCCAGGATCGGCGTGTAGCCCTGGCGGGTCAGCGCCTGCACGACGACCTGGGCGAGCGCGGGGAAGATCGGGTTCTCCAGCTCGGGCGTGATCAGGCCGACCAGGCCCGCGCTGCGCCGGTGCAGCCGTACGGGCCGCTCGTAGCCGAGCACGTCGAGCGCGGCGAGGACGGACTGACGGGTGGCCGCGGCGACCCCCGGCTTGCCGTTGAGCACGCGGCTGACGGTCGCTTCGCTGACCCCCGCTTGAACTGCTATGTCGGCAAGGCGTGCGGTCACGGACGGGACCTTACCGGTCACGTGCCGTATTGCCCACCGATTGCCCGTTGGTGGTCGCCGACGGTCCGCCGGTGGTCCGTCGATGAGGAAGTGCCGGGCGGGACGCGGGCGTTGACCCGGCGCCACCCGGATCGGTGAAGCTGTGCGAAGGGGAGTCATGCCGGCCGTGCCCGGCGGTAGCGTGGACCGGCGAGCCGAGGGGGCCCGCACCGCTCACGCCCCGAGGGGCTGCCCCGTGGACGATGCCACCGCTCACTCATCCAGTCACCCATCACGTCACACATCCAGCACATCCAGTACCGACGACAGCGGCACGGTCCTGGTGGTCGACGACACCCCCGCCAGCCGCTATGCCCTGGGCGCCGTCCTCAGCCGGGCGGGACACGTCGTCGTCCCCGTCGCCTCCGCGGGGGAGGCCCTGATCGAGCTCGACCTGCGGATGCGCGCCGGAGCCCTGCCCGACCTGGCGCTCGTCGACGTCGGCCTGCCCGACCTCAGCGGGTACGAGCTGTGCCGCCGGGTCAAGGCGCTGCCGTCGCTGTCCGGCATGCCCGTCGTCCACTTCTCCGCCCGGCCGTCCGGGCCCGACGACCGCTGCCGTGCGCTCGACGCGGGCGGCGAGGCCTATCTGTCGGTGCCCGCCGAGCCGGAGGAGATCCGCGCCGTCGTGCGGGCCGCGCTGCGCGGTGCACGTGAACTCGTCGACGCCCAGGCCCAGTTCGACCGGCTGACGCTGCTGTCCGAGACGGTCGTCGAGCTGCAGAGTGCGCGCTGCCTCGCCGTGCTTGCCACCACCGCGGCCGACGCCACGGCCCGGCTCACCGGGCGGAGCGCCGCCGTGTTCGTGCTCGGCGAGGACGGCGAGACGCACGCGGGGCTGTCCCGGCGCACCGCGCGGACCGGCGTCCCCGACGACGTCGACCGCGAACAGGCGCTCGCGGTCGTACGGCGCGTGGTGTGCGCCCGCGGCGGGGCGCGCAGCGCGGTCGTGCCCGGATCGCAGTGGCCCGCCGCCTACTTCGGACCCGGCGACGTGCGCCTGGTGCTCGCCCGCACCCGCGACGCGAACCTCCGGGCGTGCCTGGCCCTCCCGTCGGACGCGGACCCGGACGGCGCGACCGTCCTGCTCGTCGAACAGCTGGCCCGCGCCACCGCCCGCGCCGCCGAACCGCTCCTGATGTACGAGCAGGAGCGCCACGTCGCCCTGACGCTGCAGCGCAGCTTCCTGCCCGCGCAACTGCCCCGGGTGCCGGGCGCCGAGGTCGCGTTCCGCTACGTACCGGCGTCCCAACAGGCCGAGCTCGGCGGCGACTTCTACGCCGCGATGCCCACCCCCGCCGGGCTCCTCGTCGGCATCGGTGACGTGGTCGGGCACTCGCTCGACGCGGCCACCGTCATGGTGGAGATGCGGCACGCGCTGCGCGCCTACAGCCTCGAGGACCCGTGCCCCGCCCGGCTCGTGACCCGCCTCGACCGGCTGCTCCAGCACTACCACCCCGAGGTCACGGCCACCCTGTGCCTGGCCCTCGTCGACCCGGCGACCGGCCGTACGTTCGTCGCGAACGCGGGACACATCCCGCCGCTGCGCGTACCCCACCAGGGCCCGGCCCGGTACGCCGACGCGCCCGGGCCGCTGCTCGGCCTCGGCCTGCCCCGGCCCGAGCCGACCGAGCTGAGGCTCGACCCCGGGGAGCGGCTCGTCCTGGTCACCGACGGCCTCATCGAGACCCGCGGCGTCGACCTGGCCGTCTCCATGGAGCAGCTGAGCGAGGCCGCGGCCGCCGCCCCCGCGGCGCCCGAGGCCCTCTGCGACACCCTGCTGTCCTGCTTCGGCAAGGGCCGCGCCGACGACATCGCCCTGCTGGCCCTCAGGCTCACTCCCGAGGCAGCCGCCGCTCCATGAGCGTCACCGCGTAACTGCCCCCGCCCGCACCGGACTTGAAGGGCTGCTCGCCGACGACCGTGTAGCCGCGGCCCTCGTAGTACGTGCGCAGGCGCGGGTTCGTCGAGACGCAGTCCAGGCGGCACAGGGCCCGGCCCGCCTGAGCGATCCGCCGCTCGGCGTGCGCGAGGAGCCGGGCGCCGGTCCCCGCCGGGGCGCCGCGGCGCACCATCAGGCGGTGCACATAACCGGCGACGGGCGGCTGGGCGCCCCAGGCCGGCTCGTCGTCCCACCACAGCTCGCAGGCGCCCGCGGCCACGCCGTCGGACTCGGCGAGCCACACCTCGCCCTCCTTCATCCGCAGCCGGAAGTGCTCCTCGTCCTTCTGGCCCGGCTGCCACTGGTCGATGCCCTGCTCGATCATCCAGCGGGCCGCACCGTCGTACAGTGCGACGAGCGTGCCGAGGTCGCCGGTGTCCGCTTCGCGGAACGTGAGTTGTGCCGTCATGCCGATCACCGTAAAGCTGATCACCGAAACGTCCGCACGCACCCCCGGGAGCGCCCCATGCCCAACATCACCGTCGACTACTCCGCCGACCTCGACGACCGGCTCGACCGGGCCGGGCTCGCGGGCGCCGTGCACCAGGCCTGCGTCGACACCGTCGCCGCGCGCACGGCCGCCTGCAAGACGCGCTTCCGGCCCGCCGCGGAGACCGTCGTCGGCGACGGCGCCGAGGGCGCGCACGTCGTCCACATCGAGATCGCCCTGCTCGCCGGACGCACCGCGGAGGCCAAGACGGCCCTCACGGAATCGGTCCTGGCCCTGCTGCCGGCCCACCTCAAGCAGCCCGACGGCGTGCACCTGTCGGTGGAGGTACGGGACCTGGAGCCCGCCTACAAGTCCGCCGTCGGACAGGGCGGTTCCTAGATCCGGTCCTGGATCCGGTCCTGGACGGGTGCCAGTGCGGCGAGGCGTTCGATGAGGTCCGTGAAGGGGCCGTCGGCCGGCTCGGCGGCGAGGATGTGGCGCAACAGCCCCGCCATCTCCTCGTCGTACGCGGCGCTCACCGCGGCCAGCGCCGCGAAGTCGTGGACCAGTTGGAGCTGGAGCTCCTCGCGCGGGATGCGGCGGCCGTCCAGCCAGATCAGGGCCGTCGACTCGGCGAGCGAGATCCAGGAGCGGACCACGAGTTCGAGCCGGGGGGACGGCGCGACGACCCGCAGGTGCGCGAGGATCTGGACGTACGCGGCCTGCCTGACCGAGTCGATCAGCGCGTTCGTCGCCGAGGAGCCGACGGCCGGGCCGCCGCGCATCAGCGCCGAGAAGCCCGGGCCGTGCTCGTCCACGAAGTCGAAGAACCGGCCCATCACGCGCAGCAGGCGCGCACCGAGCGGCCCGTCCTGCGGCTCCTCGAACCGGGTCGCCAGATCCTCCGCCGCCCGCTTCAACGCGGCCTCGTACAGGCTGAGTTTGCCCGGGAAGTAGTGGTAGACCAGCGGCCGCGAGATGCCCGCGGCCGCCGCTATCTCGTCGATGGAGACCTCGTCGGGAGAGCGGTGGCTGAACAGTTCGAGGGCGACCCCGATCAACTGCCGCCGCCGCTCCTCGACTCCCATTCTGCGCCGTACCCCGGTAGTCATACCGAACACTCTACCGAGCGGATCCGGACCGTTCGTCTAGAGATCCAGGACCAGACGCTCACTGCGCGCCCGCGATACACAGATCAGCATCGAGTCGTCGCGCTCCGCATCCGTGAGCAGCTCGTCGCGGTGGTCGATCTCGCCCTCCAGGACCCGCTGTTGGCAGGTCCCGCAGAAACCCTGCTCGCAGGAGTACGAGACGTTGGGCAGCTGCGCGCGGACCGCGGCGAGCACCGTGGAGTCGGCGGGGACGTCCACGACGGTGCCGCTGCGCCGCAGCTCGACCTCGAACGGGCCGTTGCCGTCCGCCGAGTTGCGCGGCGTGAACCGTTCGAGGTGCAGGGTGCGTCCCTCGGGCAGCGCCGACTCCACCGCCGCCATCAGGCCCTCGGGCCCGCAGCAGTACACGGCCGTGCCCGGCGCCGTGGCCGCGAGCGCCCCGGTCAGATCGGGCCGCCCGCCCGCCGCGCCATCGTCCTCGGCGACGACCGTGACCCGGCCCGCCCCCGCGTCGAGCTTCTCGACCTCTTCGAGGAACGGCATCGAGGCCCGCGTACGGCCTCCGTACAGCAGCGTCCAATCGGCGCCCCGCGCCTCGGCCTCGCGCAGCATCGGCAGCACCGGCGTGATCCCGATGCCGCCCGCCACGAAGAGATAGGTGGGCGCGTCCGGGGTGAGCGCGAAGCGGTTGCGCGGCCCGCGCACCTCGACCTCCGCCCCCTCCTGCAACTGCTCGTGCACCTCGCGCGAGCCGCCGCGCCCGCCCTCCTCGGCCGGGATCAGCCGCGTCGCGACCGTGTACGACGAGGTGTCCTCCGGGTCCCCGCACAGCGAGTACTGCCGGACGAGCCCCGAGGGCAGGACGAGATCGAGGTGGGCGCCCGGCTGCCAGGCGGGCAACTCGTGGCCCTCCAGGCGGAGTTGGACGACCCCCTCGGCTATCTCCTCGTGCCGGGTGATGAGCAGGGAGAGCGCGCGGGCCCGCGGCCGCCCGGAGACCGGCTCCTCCAGGGCGGGCATCGGCCACAGCGGCGACTGCTTCACGCGGCCGCGCAGCGCCCGGCGCACGACGAGCGCGGCACCGGCGACGAGGGCGGCCCTGCGCAGGGTGCGCCGGTTCAGTGCGGGGCTCATCGGGCGGCTCCCATCGACGTACGGGCGGTACGGGCCTCCGCGGCGGTCGCCGCGGGCGAGGTGGCGAGATAGGCGACGGCCTGCTCGGTGTCGCCCTCCTGCTCGGGGTGGTAACTCCGGCTCAGATAGCGGGGGATGGACCGCGCCATGTCCCCGGCCGACGGCAGTACGCCCGCCCTGCCGCTCCTGTAGAAGTCCTTGAAGGAGGCCTTGCCGTCGAGGAGCGTCGGGTCGTTCTCCATGAAGAACCGCGTCCCGCGCTGCCACAGGAAGACCAGTGCGGAGAACGCCGTGGCCCAGGTCCGCACGCGCCGCCGGTAGCTGCCGTCGACGTGCTCGAACAGCTCGAAGGCGACCGACCGGTGCTCGACCTCCTCGGCCCCGTGCCAGCGCAGCAGGTCGAGCATGGTCGGGTCGGCGCCGCGCTTGTCCAGCTCGTCGGCGTTCAGCACCCAGTTGCCGAGGAACGCCGTGTAGTGCTCGATCGCGGCGATCAGCGCGACCCGCTCCATCAGCCACCACTGCCGCGCCCGGCCCGGCGGCAGCGTCCGGTCGCCGAGCAACTTCTCGAAGAACCAGTCCACTTGGGCCGTGTACGGCGTCGGGTCGAGCCCCTGCTCCTTCAGGTGGGGCAGCACCTCGTCGTGGGCCTGCGAGTGCATGGCCTCCTGGCCGATGAACCCGATGACGTCCTCGCGCAGCCGGTCGTCCCGTATGTAGGGCAGGACCTGCTTGTAGACGTGCACGAACCAGCGCTCGCCCGCGGGGAGCAGCAGGTGCAGCACGTTGATGGTGTGCGTGGTGAAGGGGTCGTCCGGAAGCCAGTGCAGCGGGGTCCTGTCCCAGGTGAAGGACACCTGGCGTGCCTTCAGCGGGACGCGCGTATTAGACATGGTGTCAATGTACTGACGGGTAGGCCGAGGGGTACACCCCTCGGGCCCGACTTTCTTTACGTGATCGTCAGCACGGGTTCATCGGTGCGGGCTCATCCGTGCGGCTTCAGCGGAGCGTGGTCACCTTCGTGCCGGTGGCCGTACGGCCGGTCAGCGTGACCTTGGCGCTACGAGCCGTGCGGACGGCCAGCAGGTTCCCCGGGGCCGTGGTGCCCGCCGCCGACACCGAGTCGACCTGCCTGCTCCCGCCCGCGACCAGGTACCACGTCCCGGCCCGCGACTTCCACCGCACCCCGGCGAGCACCAACGGGTCACGGGAGCCGCACGCGGGCGAGCCCTCCGACTTCGCCGCGACGACCGCCGTGCCCGCCCCGGGCGCCCGGAACAGCGCGAGGGTGCGCGGCCCGCCGCCCTGCCAGGTCTCGGCGCGGGTACAGGTCCACTCCGCCGCGCCGTTCGCCTCGGGCAGGTCCTGGCGGGCGTACGCCCAGGAGTTGACGGAGCGCACCCCGTGCGAGCGCGCGGCCGCGAGCGAGCAGGCGGTGGTCGCCCAGTCGCCGGCCCGGGACTCGCGGGGCGCGTCCGGGCGGCCCGAGGTGAGATGCGCGGGGACGAGTTCGCCGAGGTCGGTGGAGTAGCGCGTGCCCGCGGAGTCGGTGAGCGCCAGCGCGTTCCAGGACGTGCACGAGGCGGAGACGGCCGGGCTCATGAACGGGGACGTCACGCCGTCCCGCGTACGGGACAGGCGCTGCGCCGGGGCGCTCGGTTTCAGCAGGTCGCGGACGGCCGCGCCGGTCGCCCAAGGGGCCGTCAGATAGCGGACGTTGCCGTCGGAGCGGTCCATGACGACGGCGCCCGCCTGTGCACCGCTCGCCCCGTCGACGCGGGCGAAGTCGAGGGCGGCGCCGCTCGTGCCGTTCTTCGGTTCGGCGTAGCGGACGATGCGCAGACCGTCGTAGAGGACGACGATGCGCGCCTGGTCGACCTCGCCCGCGTACAGCAGTTGCGCGGGTCCTGGCGGGGCGCCCGCCGGGGTGCCGGGGGTCGCCGAGACCTGGACGGACTCGCCGGGCCGCGCCCAGACGGCGAGCGCGCGGCGCAGCAGGGCCGTGTCGCCGGTGAGGGAGCCGCGCGCGGGCCACACGGAGAAGTCGGTGCGGGCCGAGGTCTGCCACGCGGTGGGTGCGACCTTCGTCAACCTGCCCGGATCCAGGGCGGCTTGACCCGCCGGGTTCTGTGCGTACGGGGGCGCCGCCGCGCCGTCGGGGCCCCAGCCGTCGCCGGGCAGGCCGAGCAGCGCCCCGCACACGACGGTCGCCGCGAGCGCCGCGATGCCCGCCTTGACGTGCTGGCGGCGGCGCATCAGGTCGGTGGGCCGGGCGTGCAGCGAGCAGGGGTCGAACTCCGGGGACTCGAGCAGCGCGTACAGGGCCTCCACGCCGTCGGCCTCGGCCAGGGCGGCGGCCGCGTCCTCGGCGGTGCAGCCCGCCTCCGTGAGGACGCCGCGCACGGCGGTGTCGTCGAGGCGCTCGAGGCCGCGCAGCACGTACGCGGCGCGGGCCGGGCCGCTGAGCGCGGACAGCCGCTGGTCCAGGGCGAGTTCATCGGCGCCGCCGGACTTCGGGAACAGGCGCAGGCCCCACACCTGCGGCAGCAGCGGCGGCAGTTGGGCCCGCTTGGGCCAGGCCGCCCGGCGCAGCGGCAGCCCCGCTTCGAGCGCGCTGCGCAGCACCTTGAGCCGTACATACGCGTAACCGGGGTCCCCGGCCGGGCGCCCGCTGCCGCGCTGGGCCGGGACCGCCGCCGGGGCGCTCGCCGTGCGGCCGCGCGGCAGCGCCCGCTGCGTGACGGAGTGGGCGGTCAGCACCCGGCGATTGCGGCCGAGCCCCGGCGGCAGCACCAGGTAGGCCAGGCGGACCAGCCGGGGATAGTGCTCGACCAGGGCCGCTTCGGCCTGCTCGACGCCGATGACGTCGGCCGCGCCGGGGGAGGGGGGCTTGGGTTGCTGCACCTTTGACTGCACGTTCAGCAGAACGAGCGAATCGTGGGATGGTCACAGGGATGCTGCCCCGGGGTGGGGTCAGGAGGTGGGGCCAGGGGGTGGGGTCACTGGGGCGGCGCGGTCAGCCGCTCCCGGATCACCTCCACCTCCTCGTCGCCCACCCCGAGCCCCTCGCGTACGTACTTCTCGACGCTCCCGTACCGGTCCGCCACCTCGTCCTGCGCCGCCCGCAGATACCCGGGCACGACGCCGATGACGGCCAGTGCCACGTCCGGGTCGCCGCCCTGGGCGGTGAAGCCCTCGATGAGCGGGGCGAAGGCGGTGCGCACGGCCGCGTTCACGGAGAGGTACTCGGTCTCGATCGTGGCGTCGTCCGCGCCCAGCAGACCCAGGATCACCGTCGCGCCCCAGCCCGTACGGTCCTTGCCCGCCGTGCAGTGGAACAGCAGCGGGCCCGCGTCCGGCGCGGCGAGTTCCAGGAGCAGCGTGCGGTACGCGGCCCGCGCCGACGCCGAGGACACCAGCGAGCGGTACGTGTCCGCGAACAGGGCCTCGGCGCGGCCGCCGCCCAACTCCCGCTCCGCGCGCACCGGATCGGCCAGGACCTCCTTGAGCTGGGCCGCCGCGGGGGCGACCCCGGCCCGCGCCAGCGTGTCGGCGAGCGCGTCGGCGGTCAGGTGGCGCACCCCGTCGGGCGTGCGGTCGGGGTGCGCGGCGCGCTCGGCATCCGTACGGAGGTCGAGGATCGTGCGGATGCCGAGCGCCGCGTATGCCGGATCGGCCGCCGGGTCGAGCCGGTCCAGCTGGCCGGAGCGGAAGACGCGCCCCGGCGTGACGGTGCGCCCGCCGGGCAGGGGCGTGCCGCCCAGGTCGCGCAGGTTGGCGACGGTGGTGGCGGGGATGGGTGCGGCCATGGGCGGGACTCCCGTTGTTCCTGGGTGCGTGTTCCGGTTTGTACTGTTCGTCCCGCCCAGTCTCCCCTACGGCGTCTTCGGCTGCGCATGGGCCCAACCGCTGAACTCGACCGTGCCCCGCGTCCCCGACACGAACTGGTCTGCGTGGTACGGAAGTTGTCCGTTGAGCGCGGTGAGCGCCGCAGC
Organism: Streptomyces sp. NPDC050085; assembly: GCF_044460595.1. Classification (NCBI taxonomy): domain Bacteria; kingdom Bacillati; phylum Actinomycetota; class Actinomycetes; order Kitasatosporales; family Streptomycetaceae; genus Streptomyces; species Streptomyces sp. NPDC050085. The sequence goes on from NZ_JBITJZ010000005.1 coordinate 316,469, forward strand.
CGTATCAAGTGCTTGTGGCGCCGCTCGAGCCGCGGGCACGCCTGCCCCAGGGCCGTGCCGAGCCCGACGGCGCCCGCCGTGCCGAGAACGTACGGAACAGGAGTGCACGATGAGGAAGCTGCTGGTGGCGGGGTTCATGGTGGGCGCGGCCCTGGCGGGGTGCGCCGGATGCACCGCGCACGACGACGGTCCGAAGGCCGCGAGGTCTGCGCAGGCCCCCGAGACGGCGACCGGCACCTTGGAACAGCTGGCCCAAAAGGCGGGCTGCACCCCCGACATCCAGACCGACGCGGCCGAACTGCGCCAGGCCAACTGCGGTGACAGGAGCGGCCGTTACGTCCTCGCCACCTTCGCCACCGACCGCGGCCAGGCCGAGTGGCTGGACGCGGCCGACGACTACGGCGGCACGTATCTCGTCGGCCGCAAATGGATCGCGGTCGGCACGGACCGGGTCGTGACAGAGCTGCGCGGCCGGCTCGGCGGGACCGTGGAGCGGTCCTCCTCGCACCACTCGGGGAGTAGCGGTGGTGGGGGTCACGAGGAGGGTGCCTCTACTGAAGGGCACACGGGTCACCACTGAGACGGCCGCGCAGCGGCCAGGGGGGCGGTCAGGTGCAGTTCTGTCCCCGGTTGATGCAGCTCGCCACGCGCTGCATCAGCTTGTCGTCGAAGACGTTGATGAAGTCGCCGTGGTCGGTGATCGGCTTGTGCAGCTGCTCGGGGAACGAGTCGACGGCGAAGCCGGGCCCGGGCGGCACCGCGTACACGATGCGCTGCACCAGCTGCGGGATCGCCTTGAAGCCCGCCGGGCAGGCGCCGGTGCGCGGGTCCTCGAAGGCCACGTGCGTACGGTGGTTGGCGCTGTCGGTGTTGGTGCCGTCCCAGCAGCTCTGGAACCGGAAGGTGCGCACCACCTTCGAACCGCGCGGACAGATCGGGTACTTGTCCTTCAACTGGCGGTTCTCGAACCCGGTGCAGCTCCACGACGCATTGGCGTTCGCGTCGCCATTGGTGAAGGCCTTCGCGTCGCCGGTGATGATCCGCAGGAATCGCGGCATCGCCACGACCTTGCTCGTCGCATTCCCGTCGAATTTCAAGGTCACCGATGACGGGGTCTGGATCTCTCCGGTGTTCTTGTCCTGTCCGCCGCCGGGTGCGTTCGCGTCCGCTTCGTTCTTTCCGTTCTGCAGGCGAAGGACGGGCCAGTAATAGGTCGACTTGTCACCCTGATTGCGGCAGCTGGTCCGCCCGTTCGCGAGATCGTCGTCACTCGCGAAAGCGTCCGTCGCCTGATTCCCTACGTAATCGTGCATATGGTGAGCGCCATTGCTCACTCCGGGCGCGACGATGACATTGTCGGGATTGAACTTGCCGTTCGCGTTGCGCCCGCAGGACGTGGTGAACGTGCCGCGGGAGGCGGCGCGTTGATTGCGGGGAGCCCGGACGTCGGGCCGGACCGACCTGATGTCGACGAAGTCGCTCGCGGCGGGGCCGTTGCCGGTGCCGCCGCCAGTGCTGGGCTGAGAGGGCGGCGAACTCGCGCTCGGGGAAGCCGAGTTGCCGGGTTGCTGCGAGGGCTGCTGCGAAGGCTGCTGGGCGGGCTGGTCCGGTGCCCGCCCGGTGCAGGCCGCCATCCCGTCCAACTGCTGCGGCGGGCTGCCGCCGGAGCGCCGGATGTCCTCCCCGATGCGGCCGAGCACCGCCCCGCGCTTGTCCTTCAGCGGGCCCAGGATGCTGTTCTGCACGAAGCCCGGGTCCTGCGCTGCGGCGTCCCGGTTCGAGGCGAGGCGCTGGTACGCCTCCGTGATCTGACTGTCCAGGGTGGCGAGTTCACCGTCCACCTGACCGCGGGCGCCGCCCGGCACGTCGGGCAGGGCGTTGCCCACGTCGGGACAGTCGATCGTCATCACTTGCTGCTGCGGCGCTTGCTGTTCCTGCCCTTGTGTCTGCCCCTGGTCCTGCGTCGGGTCCTCATGGGCCGACGCGTACACATTGACCGCGATCAGCCCACCCCCGCCCAGGAGAAGTGCGGCCGACGCGATGGTCATCCGTGTCGCCAGCGAAGAGCGCCGTTTCCGAGAGGTGCGTCCCATGGGACTACGTACGCAACAGGAGGCGGCCGTGTTCAATCGGCCGCCGGAATTTCTCAGCGGCCCTGATCGAGATAGGCGAGAACCGCGAGCACCCGCCGATTGTCGTCATCGGAAACGGTCAGGTCCAACTTGGTGAAGATATTGGACGTGTGCTTGGCAATGGCCCGCTCGGTGACCACCAATTGCCCCGCGATCGCCGCGTTCGACCGCCCCTGCGCCATCAGTTCCAGAACTTCCAGTTCCCTCGGCGTGAGCCCGCCGATCGGCGCGTTCGCGGCCTGCCGCGACAGGAGCTGCTGGATCACCGTCGGGTCCATCGCCGTGCCGCCGCCGGCCACCCGGCGCACGGCGTCGATGAACTGGTCCGCGTCGAACACCCGGTCCTTCAGGAGGTACCCCACCCCGCCGTTCCCGTCGGCGAGCAGCTCGCGCGCGTACAACTGCTCCACGTGCTGCGACAGGACGAGCACCGGCAGGCCGGGCCGCTCCCGGCGCGCCGCGAGCGCGCACTGCAGCCCCTCGTCGGTGTGGGACGGCGGCAGCCGGACGTCGACGACGGCGACGTCCGGGTTCAACTCGGCGAGCGCCTTGGTGAGTTCGGGACCGCTCTCGACAGCGGCGGCGATCTCGAAGTCGTACGCCTCGAGCATCCGCACCAGACCGTCCCGCAGCAGGAACAGGTCTTCGGCTAGGACAACACGCAAGGGATCTCCATGGTCACCATGGTGGGACCGCCGGCGGGGGAGCTGACGGCGAGGACACCGTCGAATGTACCGAGCCTGCGCTCGATCCCGCTCAGCCCGCCGCCGGATCCGATCACGACGCCGCCCTTGCCGTCGTCGGTGACGGAGATCCGCAGGTGTCCGTCGGTGTGCGCGATGTCGACCCAGATGCGGTCCGCGCCCGCGTGCTTCACCGCGTTCGTCAGGACCTCGCTGACCGCGAAGTACGCGGCCGCCTCGACCGGGGCGTCGGCCCGCCCCGCCATCTCCACCTCCACCTCGGTCGCCACGGGCAGGCGCAGTGCCAACGCCCGTACGGCGTCGCCGAGTCCGCGCTCGGCGAGCACCGGAGGATGGATGCCGCGCACGAGGTCGCGCAGCTCGGTCAGCGCGTCGTGCGACGACTGCCTGGCCTGCGCCACGAGCTCCTTGGCCTTGGCCGGATTCCGCTCGATCAGCGCCTCGATCGTGCCGAGGTCCATGCCCATCGCGACGAGCCTGGCCTGCGCCCCGTCGTGCAGATCGCGCTCGATGCGCCGCAGCTCGGCCGCCGAGGTGTCCACGGCGTCGCGCCGCGTCTCGGTCAACACCCGTACGCGCTCCTCGAGTTCACCGCCGGGCGGCAGCAGCACGGCCCGCGTCAGCAGGAAGTGCCCCTTCAGCAGCGCGGGTGCGAGGAACAGGCCGGTGGCGAGCAGTGCCGTCGCGAGCACGGCGGCGAGCAGCGCGGTGCCCTGCCCGCTGACCGGCACGAACCCGTACCACCAGCCGATGTGCGTGCCGTCGGTGAAGACCCGCCACAGTCCTGCGGCGAGCGCGTACCCCTCGACCGGGTAGAAGACGAGCGCCGCGGGCAGCAGGGCGGTCACGAACCCGGCCGTCATGTCGACGAGCAGCCACCGCAGGTCGCGCCAGGTCGCCGGGTCGGTGAGCAGCAGCCGGCATCGCTCGACCTGCCCGACGACCCCGCCGCGCAGATCGTCGGGGAACGGCCGGTACGTCGCCGGGATCCGCACCCCGCACCACTCGCCGGCGACGGCCCGCCGCCAGTTCGCCCAGTGCCGGACGAGGCCGAGCACCCAGGGCGTGGTCAGGGCGCCGACCCCGAGGACCAGGAAGACGAGCGACAGGACCGAGAGGATGAACAAGGTGATCGACCCGGCGAGCCCGGCCACGGCGACCCACAGCCCCCGCAGCCCCGCCACCACGGCGCTCCGCGCCCTCGCACCCATCCCGTACTCCGTCCGCTCCACCAGCCCGGTCGGCTGTTTCGGCCCTGTCCCTGACAGTGTGGCCGGTGGAGCGGCGCGGGTCAGTGGGAACGACACCCGGACCGGGGTGTTCCTACGTACACCCCGGTCCGGGCGGAAGCGCTGATCAGCGGCCGGCCGGCGGCGCGTACTTGTAGCCGACGCGGCGCACGGTCTGGATCACCTTGCGGTGCTCGGCACCCAGCTTGCGGCGCAGCCGGGCGATGTGGACGTCGACGGTGCGGCCGTCGCCGACGTGCCCGTAGCCCCACACCGTGGTGACGAGCTGGTCGCGGGTGTGCACCCGGTGCGGATGTGCGACGAGATGCGCGAGAAGCTCGAACTCGAGGTAGGTCAGGTCGAGTTGGCGCCCGAGGACGCTGGCGGTGCGCTGCGCGCTGTCGATCCCGATGAGCGCGTCGGACGCCTCCCGCACCGGCGGTTCGACGGGCAGCAGCGGCTGCTGGTCGGCGGGTACGAGCACCAGGTAGCCGATCATCGGCGGGTGGCCCGGCAGGACGGGCAGGGTGTGCGGCGGGGCGGGCAGCAGGGTCGCGCCCGGCGGCAGGAACTCGGTGACGTCCGCGATGTCGTCGTTGCCCACAGCACGCAGACGTGTACGGGCAGGGGCCGAGGGGGCAACGGAAGGAGCAACGGAAAGGGAGCGGGCGTGAGCCATGGCGGGTCAACTTTCGCGCGAGAGGCCGTCTGGGAGAGGACGTACGTCATGCGCGCGGACCGAAGGCCGTACCGCGGTCTCGGCGGGTAACGGCTTTAGAGGGCCTGCGCGTTCGTCGCGCGGCAACAGACTCGGTCGAAGTCGTGGTGCTGACGGGAAGGCCAGAACGGCTCGAGGTCGTGACGACGACCCCGTGCGCCGGTGTTCTGAGGTGAGCTGGCCATGCCCTTATTGAAGCAGATGCGGTACGGATAGGAGAGGGCGCCCGCAGAAGATGCGGACGCCCTCGAGTGGTTCATGACCGAAATCAGACCTGTCCGGCCTTCTCCAGGGCGGTGCAGCAGGTGTCGACGAGGAGACGCGTGACGACGTACGGGTCGACGTTGGCGTTCGGACGACGGTCCTCGATGTAGCCCTTGCCGTCCTTCTCGACCTGCCACGGGATGCGCACCGAGGCGCCGCGGTTCGAGACGCCGTACGAGTACTCGTTCCACGGGGCGGTCTCGTGCAGGCCCGTCAGGCGGTCGTCGATGCCCGCGCCGTAGTTCTTGACGTGGTCGAGCGGCTTGGAGCCCTCGCCGAGGGACTCGCACGCGGTGATGATCGCGTCGTAGCCCTCGCGCATCGCCTTCGTCGAGAAGTTCGTGTGCGCACCGGCGCCGTTCCAGTCGCCCTTGACCGGCTTCGGGTCGAGGGTCGCGGAGACGTTGAAGTCCTCGGCGGTGCGGTACAGCAGCCAGCGGGCCACCCACAGCTGGTCGGAGACCTCGAGCGGCGCGAGCGGGCCGACCTGGAACTCCCACTGGCCCGGCATGACCTCGGCGTTGATGCCGGAGATGCCGAGACCGGCCTTCAGGCAGTTGTCGAGGTGGGCCTCGACGACGTCACGGCCGAAGATCTCGTCCGAGCCGACGCCGCAGTAGTAGCCGCCCTGCGCGGCGGGGAAGCCGCCGACCGGGAAGCCGAGCGGGCGCTCGCCCTCGAAGAACGTGTACTCCTGCTCGATGCCGAAGATCGGCTCCTGGGCGCCGAAGCGCTCCTCGACCTCGACGAGCGCGGCCCGCGTGTTGGACTCGTGCGGCGTCATGTCGATGTTGAGGACCTCGCACATGACGAGGATGTCGTCGCCGCCGCGGATCGGGTCCGGGTACACGGCGACCGGCTTGAGCACGCGGTCGGAGGCGTGGCCCTCGGCCTGGTTCGTGGAGGACCCGTCGAAGCCCCAGATCGGCAGCGCGTCCAGGCCTTCCGGCGAACCGGCGATTATCTTCGTCTTCGAACGAAGCTTGGCCGTCGGCTCGGTGCCGTCGATCCAGATGTACTCAGCCTTGAACGTCACGGGCCACATCCTCACTCACGGGTCTCTATCTGCCCGGCAGCCTGTCAACAGGCGATTTCCCGCCCGTTGCCCACATGTGAACCCCGTGTTACCCGCGACTCATCGCGTCCCGCACGGCGTCGTCACTTCGGCCCACCACCGCCGTGCCGTCGTCGGCCGTGATGATCGGGCGCTGGATCAGCTTCGGATGCGACGCGAGCGCCTCGATCCACCGGTCGCGGCTGTCCGCGTCCCGTGCCCACTCCTTCAGGCCGAGCTCCTTGGCGGCGGCCTCCTGGGTGCGGGTGATGTCCCACGGTTCGAGCCCGAGCCGGTCGAGCACGGCGCGGATCTCGTCGGGCGACGGCACGTCCTCCAGGTACCGGCGCACCGTGTAGTCGGCGCCCTCCGCGTCGAGCAGGGTGAGCGCGCTGCGGCACTTCGAGCAGGCCGGGTTGATCCAGATCTCCATGGGGTCAAAGGTACGCGAGGGAGGTCCTCAACTAGGCCTTGGCCAGCGGCTTTTGTCAGTGGTCGGCAGTAGAATAGAAGCAGTGTTCGAGGGCTACGGGGGCTCTCGGAATCGCGCGACAGGAGGATGCCTGTGCCCGCTGCCGCACCCATGCTGATCGATCTGCCGTACGCACCACTCGCCAAGAGGCCGCTCCCCGCGGGACGGCCCCGTGACTGGTACATCACCCACAACCGTCGCCTCAAGGCCATGCGCCTGGCGATAGCCCTGCTCGACTCGGGCGTCTACCTCCCCAACCAGGCCCACAACCAGAGGATCCGCATCACGGCCGAACTGATCGGCGTCCACCCGCCGTCGGACACGACGTGCCACATGGTGCGCGCCCTGATGAGGTACGCCCGCTGATCCCGGCCTCTCCGGCGTTTGGGAGCGGGGTCCGGGGCCGAGCCCCGCGGCCTTCACTCAACCGCCGGAGAGCTCTTTCTCAGCCGGAGAGCTCTTTCTCAAGGGGCGTACGAAACCGCGGAGTCATCACGGTGCCGCCCAGCCACTCCATGAGCCGGGCGGCCTCAGCCGTCACCGCGTCGTGCACCGCACGCCCACCTGACCCGTCGAGGAGCCGCCACACGACCTCCCCGTCGGCCCGCTGACCCCACCCGCCCACGATCCGCCCGTCCCACCACACCGTCGGCCCGATGTTCCCGCTGCCGTCGAAGAGGGCCGGCCGCAGCTCTGGCGGGCAGTACCAGTCCCGCTCCTGCCACCCCATCGCCGTCGGATCGAGCCCGGGCAGCAGGGCGGCCCAGGGCGCCAAGTCGCCGTCCGGCGGCTCCAGTTGACCGGGCAGGACGTACCCCGTCCCGCCCTCGTCCAGCGAGACCTCGACGGCTCCCACCGCGGCCAGCGCCCGGCGCACGTCCGTCACCTTCCAGCCCGTCCACCACTTGAGGTCCCCCTCCGTGGCGGGCCCGCACACCCCGAGCCAGCGCCGCAGCAGCTCCGACTGGGCCTCGGCGACCGGGAGTTCGGGGTGCGGCGGCGCCACCGCCCACCGGAACCGGCTGGAGGTCCAGGACCCCAGCGGACGGCCGCGTACGACCCGGCCCTCGACGCCGAGCACCCGCATGAGCCGCGACGATACGGTCTGCGGCGATTCGTGGTTCGTGCCCCTGCCGTACGTGAACCGCTCACGCAACCGGGGTTCGTCCACGGTGAGTTCGTTGACCGTGGCCTGCCCGCGCCGGGCCAGCGCGGCGAGCGCGGACTCCTCGACGCCGGCCAGCCACTCGGGCGTGAGGCGCCCGTCGCTGCCGGTGGTGATGTCCTTGAGCAGCCCGGCCCGCGCCTTCGCGGCGACCGCGAGCCCGGTCGAGGCGTGCACCGTCGCCGCGGACTCCGCAGGGAACACGAACACCGTGTGCCGCATCCCGTGCATCCGCACCAGCGTCCGGTCCTCGTACAGGGCGCGCTCGACGTCCGCGACCGTCCCGGCGGCGTCGGCGAGCCGCGCCCCGACCGCGAGGTACACCGTGGCCGGGTCCGTGCCGTGCAGCGCCACGAGCGACTCGGCGACCTCCTCGGCGCCCGCGGCCCGCGCGCCGGGGGACAGGCGGTGCGCGAGGGCCAGGCGGGTCCTGCGTTCGGCGGTACCGATGTGCCTCTTGGTCATGCCGCTCATCCTGCCGGAGCGGTCACCTGTTTGCCGTACTTGGCATGCGGCCCCCCGGCGGAGCACCGTTGACTGGTGCGACGAGCAGTGCCGGGCGAGCGGAGGAGTTCGGGATGGCGAGCGTACGAGGTATGCGGGTGGCGGGTGCGACCCTGCTCGCGACGGTCCTGGCCGTCGCCGTGGCGGGCTGCTCCGACAGCGACACCAGTCCCTCCGACGCCGCGTCCAAAGCGGCCGACGTGGTGGCCTCCGCGACGGCCGATGCACAGAAGCAGCTCGACGAGGTCAAGGACAGCGTCAACGCCAAGGACGACGTGAAGCTCGGCGACGTCGCCAAGGACGACGGCCGCGCCACGGTCCCGGTCACCGTCAGCAACGGGCAGTCGTCCACACAGTCGTACGTCGTCATGGTCAACTTCCGCGACAGCGGCGGGAACATGCTGGACACCGTCGTGCTCAAGGTGAACGACGTCGAGGCCGGCAAGTCCAAGGACGCCACCGCCCGCAGCCACCGCACCCTGGACGGCGACGTCACCGCCGACGTCGCCCGCGCCCTGCGGCACTGAGCGCCGGGGCGCCCGCGATGAGCAGCCCCGACGAACGCGCCGCCCAGGGCAAACGCGCCCGCAAGTACGCCTCCCGCTCCTCGCACGCCCCCTGGATCCCGGCCGCGGACCGCGCGGACCCGGTCGTCGTCCTGGAGCGCCAGGGCGTCGACCGCCTCCCCGATCTGCTGCCGATCCGCTACGGGCGGATGGCGGCGAGCCCCTTCGCGTTCCTGCGCGGCGCCGCGGCCGTCATGACGGCCGACCTCGCGGCGATACCCCACACGGGCCTCACCGTCCAACTCTGCGGTGACGCCCACCTGTTGAACTTCGGCCTGTTCGCCTCGCCGGAGCGCTCCCTGCTCTTCGACCTCAACGACTTCGACGAGACGTACCCGGGCCCCTTCGAGTGGGACGTCAAACGCCTCGCCGCCTCGATCGCCGTCGCCGCCCGCGACAACGGCCACTCCGACAAGCAGGCCCACCGCGCGGCGTGCGCCTCCGTGACCGCGTACCGCACGAACATGCGCCGCCTTTCCGGGCTCGGCGAGCTCGCCGTCTGGTACGAGCGCATCGACGCCCACGCCCTGCTCCCGCTGGTCCGCTCCACCCGCCACCGGCGCCGCGTCGAGCACACCCTCAGCCAGGCCACCCGCCGCACCAGCCTGCACGCCCTGGCCAAACTCACCGAGACCACGCCCGACGGGCGCCGCCGCATCGTCCACGACCCGCCGCTGCTCGAACCCGCGGGCGTCACCGACGCCGCGGCCATCCGCAAGATGTTCGGCGACTACCGCTCCACGCTCGCCGAGGAACGCCGCCGGCTGCTCGACCGCTACCGGTTCGTGGACGCCGCCCGCAAGGTCGTCGGCGTCGGCAGCGTCGGCACCCGCTGCTTCATCGTCCTGCTGGCCGGACGCGACCAGGACGACCCCCTCTTCCTCCAGATCAAGGAGGCGACCCGCTCGGTCGTCGAGGAGCACATCCCGTACCACGGCACCTACCTTCACCCCGGCCACCGCGTCGTCTCGGGGCAGCGCCTGCTCCAGGCCGCGAGCGACATCTTCCTCGGCTGGATGACGGGCCCCCAGGGCCGCGCCTTCTACTGGCGTCAACTGCGCGACATGAAGGGCTCCGCGGACATCGGGGGCATGCCGCCCGACGAACTCCTCTCGTACGCCCGCCTGTGCGGCACCGCCCTGTCCCGCGCCCACGCCCGCTCCGGCGACCGCATCGCCATCGCCGCGTACCTGGGCGGTTCGGACACCTTCGACCGGGCGATCGCCTCCTTCGCCCTGCGGTACGCCGATCAGACGTCGACGGACCACGCGGCGCTGCGCCGGGCGGTCTCGGCGGGCGTGATCGCGGCGACACCGGGCGCGTAGCAGGGGAGCGCAGAACGGTGTGAGGCGCAACAATGGCTGCACAGCTGGTGATGGGACACGATGGCCCGCCCCGGTAGCCGCCCACCCGCAACCCCCGGAGGGCACCGTGCCACAGCCCGAGATGCCGGACGGCTTCGCCGTCATCACCGTCGCCGCTTCGGCCGGCGGCATCCACGCCCTGATCACCCTGCTCGGCGGCCTCGACGCCGAACTGCCCGTGCCCGTCCTCGTCGTCCAGCACCTGGACCCACGCCACCGGACCGTCCTCGCCGAGATCCTCGACCGCCGCTCCCCGCTGACGGTGAAGCTCGCCGAGCAGGACGAGACGGCCTGCCCGGGCACCGTCCACATCGCACCGCCCGACCGCCACCTCCTCGTCGGCCAGGACGGCAGCCTCACCCTCTCCCGGAGCGAACTCGTCCACTTCCTGCGCCCCTCCGCCGACCTGCTCTTCGAGTCCGCGGCGGGGGCCTACGGCGAGCGCGTCATCGCCGTCGTCCTGACCGGCACGGGCCACGACGGAGCGATGGGTGTGGATGCTGTGAAGTCACGTGGCGGTACCGTGATCGTCCAGGACCCGCAGACCGCGGAGTTCAGTGGCATGCCAGAGGCGGCAGTGGGTACGGGCACAGTGGACTTCGTGCTACCTCTGGAGGAGATCCCCGCGGTACTCCGCGGACTCGTCGACACCAAAGGGCAATAGGTAGACAGCGATGGGCGAAGTGCCGCGCGACGCAGAGACCGACGAGGACCTGGAGGACCTGCTCGGTTTCCTTCGTGATGCCCGCGGCTTCGACTTCACCGGCTACAAGCGCTCGTCGCTCGGCCGCCGCATCCGCAAGCGGATGGCGGACGTCGGCATCGACTCGTACACCGACTACCGCGACCAACTGGAGACGAACGCCGACGAGTTCAGCGCTCTCTTCAACACCATTCTGATCAACGTCACCTCGATCTTCCGCGACGCCGACGCCTGGACCTACCTCCAGCGCGAGGTGCTCCCCGAACTGCTCGCCCAGGTCGACGCCGAGGACGAGATCAGGGTGTGGAGCGCGGGCTGCTCCAGCGGCGAGGAGGCCTACTCGCTGGCCATCATGTTCGCCGAGGCCCTCGGCGTCGACGAGGCCGTCAACCGGATCAAGATCTACGGCACCGACGTGGACGACGAAGCGCTGCGCGACGCCCGCTCCGGCCTCTACCCGGCCAGGGTCCTGGAACCGCTCGCGCCCGAGCTGCGCGAGAAGTACTTCCAGCCCAACGGGTCGCAGTTCGCCTTCCGCTCCGACCTGCGCCGCCGCGTCATCTTCGGCCGCCACGACATCACCCGCGACGCCCCCATCTCCCGCCTCGACCTGCTGGTCTGCCGCAACGCCCTGATGTACTTCAACGTCGAGGCGCAGACCCAGATCATCGACCGGTTCCACTTCGCGCTGCGCCCGAGCGGATTCCTCTTCCTCGGCAAGGCCGAGATGCTGCTCAACGACGCCGACCGGTTCGACGTCATCTCCATGCGCCAGCGCATCTTCCGCCGCCGCCCCGGCGACTCGCCGACGCCGTACCAGCCGGCCCCGAAGCTCCGTACCCACCTGGGCGGCGGCGACCTGCAGACCGTGGCCCGCAGCAGGCAACTGCGCGACCTGGCCCTCGACGCCTCACCCGGCGCCGCCCTCACGGTCGACACCGAGGGCGTCGTCGTCCTCATCAACCACCACGCCCGTGTCCGGTTCGGCCTGACCGCGAACGACGTCGGCCGCCCCTTCCAGGACCTGGAGATCTCCTACCGCCCCGTAGAACTGCGCTCCCTCATCGACCAGGCCACGCACGAGCGCCGCACCCTCCGGGTGAACGGGGCGGAGCGCAGGGTCGGCGAGGACGTGCAGTTCTACGACATCGTCGTACAGCCCCTCGTCGGCTCGGGCGGCCTGCCCGCGGCCACCAACATCACCTTCACGGACGTCACCGTGACCACACAGCTCAAGTCCGAGGTCAAGCGAGTACGGGAGGACCTCGAGACGGCATACGAGGAACTCCAGTCCACCAACGAAGAGTTGGAGACCACCAACGAGGAACTCCAGTCCTCCATCGAGGAGCTGGAGACCACGAACGAAGAACTCCAGTCCACGAACGAGGAGTTGGAGACCACGAACGAAGAGCTCCAGTCCGGCAACGAGGAACTGGAGACGATGAACGAAGAGATGCGCATCCGCAGCGAGGAACTGGACGAGGCCCGCGCGTTCCTGGAGGGCGTCCTCACTTCCATCGCGGCCGCCGTCGTGGTCATCGACAAGGACCTCGACGTCAAGAGCTGGAACCGGGGCGCCACCGACCTGTGGGGCCTGCGCGCGGACGAGGTCCTCGACACCTCCTTCTTCGCGCTCGACTTCGGGCTGCCCACGCGGCCGCTGCGCGATGCCGTGGAGGAGTGCCTGGCCACCCGCAAGCGCGGCACCTCGGTGGTCCCCGCGGTCAACCGCCTGGGCCGCGCCATCAGTTGCACCGTGCACTTCAGCCCGTTCGACGGGCACCGCGGCGGCGTGGTCCTGTTGATGGAAGAAGGTCCGAGCGAGGACTCCGCCTGAGCCACGGGGCGTACGCTGTGGGACATGGAGCCCCAAGGCGGTTCGCCGGAGCAGGGCCTGGCTGCTTGGCAGCGTGCGGCCCTCACGCGGGAGCGCGCCGACCGTGAGTTCCGTCTTGCCCGGCGTTACGAGTCACTGGCCGCACGCAGCGGCGACGAAATGCACATCCGTCTCGGCAAGTTGCACCGCTCGACGGCGAACCGGCACCGGGTGGCCTCGCAGCTGCTGGCCGGCCATGCCCGCAGGGCCGCGCGCTGGCTCCAGATGGGCGGGCCGCCCCCGCTGTTCATGGCGGGCGTCGCGGAAGCCTGCGGCACCGACAGCGTCGCCGTCACCCTCGTCGACGCCCAGTGCAACCAGCTGGCGGCCGCCTCCTCCGACCAATTCTCGCGCGCGGCACAGGACTTGGAGTTCGTGCTCGGTGAAGGCCCGGCGCGCGACAGCGTGTTCTCACGCGGCCCGGTCGTCGCCTCGGGGCAGGCCCTCAACTCCCGCTGGCCCGGCTACGGTCCGGCGGTCGAAGCGCTGGGAATCGGCCAGGTGGTGGCCGTGCCGATGGTGTCGGCGGGCGAGTGCATCGGGTCCCTGGCGGCCTTCGACGGGCACGACCGCGACGGGTCCAGCTCGCTCGTCACCCAGGTCGCCGATGCGCTGACCCGCAGTGTTTTCCTGGGTAAGGATGCGGTACCCGGCCTCTTCGGCGGCCTGGACTTCCGGGCCGAGGTGCATCAGGCCGCGGGCATGGTGGCCGTTCAGCTCGGCTGCCGGGTCGTGGACGCGCTGGAACTGGTCAAAGCCCGTGCCTTCGCGGACGACCGTGACATTGGCGAGGTCGCGCGGGATATCGTCGCCGGACAACTGAGACTCGGCTGAGAGGTCGTCATCGTGACGCTGCAGGAGCAGGAACTCGCCGCGGACTTCGCCCGGTTGACCGGCGAAGCCGCACGTGATCCGCTCGACACGAGGACCTTGCTCGCCACCGTGGCGGCGGGCGGCAGCAGGCTGTTCGGAGCGAGCGGGGCGATGGTGCAGTACGCGCCGGTCGGCCGCGCCCCCGTCCAGGCCCACGGCACCGACGAAGCCCTGACCCTGCTGGCCGTCGACGCCGTGGAATGGCGCGAGGGGCCCGGCTATGACACCCGGACCACCGGCTGTGCACTCATCGACGTGGACGTGACCAAGCGGCCCGTGCGGACCCGCTGGCCGCGCTGGGTCCCGCGCGCCCGGGCCCTCGGCCTCGGCCGGGTGACGGCGCTGCCGCTGCGCGCCGAGGAAGGGGCGGGCGGGACGGTCGGCGCGCTGGTCCTGCTCGGCGCCCCCGGCAGCTCCCTGGACGAGGGCGCCCTCGTCGTCGTCCGCACCTTCGCGGAGGCCGCGGGACACACCCTGTCCCTGCAGCGCGAACTGACCGAAAGCCGGGTCCTGGCAGGCCAGTTGGAGCACGCCCTGTCCAGCCGGGTCGTCGTGGAACAGGCCAAGGGCCTGCTCGCCGCCCGGCACGGCATCACCCTCGACGCGGCCTTCGACCGCTTACGACGCCACGCGCGGTCCCGGCAGCGCAAGGTCGCGGACGTGGCCCGCGAGATCACCGAGGGCGGCGACCCCACGGACCAGTAGTCCCCGGGCAGTCGCCAGACCGCCCTCAGACAGTCGTCAGGCAGTACTCAGACAGTCGTCAGGCAGTACTCAGACAGTCCTCAAGAGGTCGGGGCCTGCGACTCCTCCTGCGGGGCCGACGCCTTCTGCTGAGCGGCCTGCACCATCTCGCGCAGGTGCTCCTCCTCCTCGTTGCTCAGCGACGTCTGCACCAACTGCCCGCCGTACGCGGCGATTTCCGGCACGACCTTGTCCTGGGCCGCCTGCTTCACGAGCACGAACAGAGCCGCGGCGCCCGGCCGCAGATTCTGGCTGAGCTCCTTCATGAAGTCGTCGTTGATCCCGGTGTCGGTCATGGCCCCGCCCGCCGCCCCGGCGGCCGCGCCGACGGCGGCCCCCAGGAGCGGCACGAGGAACAGCAGCCCGATGACGCTGCCCCACAGCGCGCCGCCCGCCGCACCCATCGTGGTGTGGTTCACCGCCTGGTGCAGCTTGATCTTCCCGTCGCTCTCGCGCCGCTCGACCACGACGATGTCCTCGAGCTCCACGAGGTGCTCCTTGGACATCGCGAGCAGCTTGTCGCGGACCTGGTTCGCGGTGGCGAGATCGTTGTAGGCGACGACGAACAGATTGCTCATGACGGCATTCCTCCGAGCTGTGACTACATGTGCGACTTCGCCCGATTTTAGGGCTGTTACGCGCATTCCGCCCGAGGAGGCTGAGGCGTTGCTGACACGTCGGTGACGGCGACGGCGACTGTGACGACAGCGACGGTTACAGCAGGTTGTAGACCTGGAAGCCGTAACCGATCTTCACCGCCTTCGCCCACACGGCAGGCGCGACGCCGGTGCCCGAGTAGCGGTACAGGTCGCCGTTCGCCTTGCGCGCGACCAGGTCGGACTTTCCGTCGGAGTCGAGGTCGCCGACGGACAGCAGCCGGTCGTACGTGTTCCAGCCCGCACCGATCTGCGTACGGGCGGCGAAGGGCGCCTTGAAGTCGCCGGTTCCCCGGTAGAGCCACAGGACGCCGGACTTGTCGCGTGCGACGAGGTCGGCCCTGCCGTCGCCCGTCAGGTCGCCCTGCCCGGCGAGCTGGGTGTACTGGCCCCAACCGCCGCCGATGCGCGAACGCTTGGTGAGGGTGCCGTCCGGATACGCGAGGTACTCCCACAGCACGCCGCTCTTGTCGACGGCGAGCAGATCGGCCTCCTTGGCGCCGGCGATCGTGCCGACGGAGAGCACGGTGGAGTAGATGTTCCAGCCGTAGCCGACCTGCGTGCTGTGGTAGACGGAGCCGTCGTCGATGTACGCGTAGGTGATCACCCCGTTCTTCCTGAGGTGGTAGGTGCCGTCGCTGTAGACGTCGTCGTCGTTGTCGACGGGGATGTCGGCGGCCTGGAAGTCGTAGGTGACGCCCACGTCTTCCCGCGGTTCGAAGCCGCCCTTGCCGTCGGGCCAGTACAGGTACAGCTCGCCGGTCGTCTTGTGCACGGCCGTCATGGAGAACTTGGGCGCTGCCTTCGCGACGGCGGCGGCCCGCGGCGCGGCGAGCGGTGCCTGCGCGCGGTGTCCGGCCCGGTCGTGCGCCTCGGTGGCGCCGGAGGGGTCCCCGGCGGCGAGGGACGAACCGGCCGTGGCCGCCAGGGCGACCGTGGCGGCGGCGGTGGTGAACAGTGCCTTGAGGGTGCGATTGCGTACGACGAGAGTCATGAAGACATCCCCCCGCGACGTCGAGCCGGTTCCTCGCCGTGCGGCGCGGTGCAGGGATGCCGATCGTGGCGATGTGACGTCGTTACCACTCGGCTGCTCTGGGGGCCGACCATGGCGGCGAAGAAGCCTCCAAGCATGGTCGCAGCTGTCGTCTGTCCGAGCCGCGGCCGCCGAATCGGTACGCCTGGCACCCCTTGGGCCGGGGGCGCCGCCTAGCCGGCCGAGAAGACCGCGCCCTGGTTGCACGGCGAGCCGGCCGAGACTTCAGCGAGCGTCCGCGGGCGCGGCGGCAAGCTTCCGCAGGGCGGTTCCCGTCGGTGATCCGGGTGCCGCGCCGCCGATGACGAACGTGAGGCTGAGGTCGTCATGCGGGTGCATGAGCGCCTGCGTGATGTCCAACGGGCCGACCAGCGGATGGTGGAGACGCACTCGTTCACCGGTCCAGCCGGTCACGAGTTGCTCGGCCCACAGACGCCGGAAATCCTCGCTCCGGTACGTCAGGTCCTCGACGGCGGCAGTGATCTCGGGGTCGTTCTGGAACCGGCTCCAGCACAGCCGCAGGTAGGCGATCTGGTGGCGCGCGGTGCGCTCCCACTCCCCGGCTTCGCTGAACCTGGTCCGCAGCTCTGTCTCGAGGAAGACCGCGTGCGTCCAAGTGCGGTGCGCGGGTGCCACGCTGTGGAAGTCGAACAGCGTCACGGCGGTCATCCGGTTCCAGGCCAGGAGGTTGCCGTAGCGCCCGGTGACGTAGGCGGGGGCTCCGGTGACCGCGTCGACCATGTAGCGCAGTTCGGGCATCTGGTCGAGGCCGGTGAGCGGTGGCGTGCGGGGCGGGTGAACGAGGCGGTGCAGGTACTCGCGTTCGTCGACGGAAAGCCGCAGGGCGGTGGACACGGCATCCAGGACGCCGGTGGAGACGTTGGCCGTCTGCCCCTGCTCCAGGCGCGTGTAGTGCGTGGTGCTGACACCGGCCAGCTGGGCGAGTTCCTCGCGACGCAACCCCGGCACCCGGCGCTCGCCTCCGTAGACGGGCAGGCCGACCTCGTCGGGCCGTAGCCGGGCCCTTCGGGACTTGAGGAAGCTGCTGAGCTCGGTGCGCCGGTCCACCGGGGAAAACTACGGCCCGGCACGCCTCCGGGTCAACGGAAACCTGCAGGTGGTCGGCCTCTCGTCCCGCGAAGAACCCCGTTCGCCCGTCCCCGCGCATGACGGTCGCACCTGGATGATCAAGGTCTGGGTAGTCAGGACCGGAGGCTGGCTGCGCGCCCGGTGCCGTCGCACGCTCGTCCCGGAGCACCGCCGGACGATCAGAGACGAGGAACGACAACGATGACCACGAGGATCGGCATCATTCTGGGCAGCACCCGTCCGGGCCGCAGGGGCCGCATGGTGGCCGACTGGGTCGCCGAGACCGGCGCCGGGCACCTCCCTGAGGTGGACTTCGCCGTCGTCGACCTGGCCGACTTCGACCTGCCGAACCTCGACGAGCCGCAGCCCCCGGCCTCCGGCCGGTACAGCAAGGACCACACCGTGGCCTGGAGCGAGACCGTCCGCTCCTTCGACGGCTTCGTCTTCGTCACCCCCGAGTACAACCGCTCGATCCCCGGCGTGCTGAAGAACGCCCTGGACTTCGTCTACGGCGAGTGGAACAACAAGGCCGCCGGATTCGTCGGTTACGGACTGCACGGCGGGACCCGCGCCGTCGAGCACCTGCGCCTCGTCCTGGCCGAACTGAAGGTCGCCACCGTGCGTTCCCAGGTCGCCCTGTCGCTCCTCGGCGACTTCACCATCGACGACCCCGTCCTGGCCGGCCGGTTCACCCCCGGCGCTCATCAGACGCGGGCGCTCGCCACGGTCCTCGCCGAGACCGTCGAGTGGAGTCGTGTGCTCCAGCCGCTGCGCGATGGAGTACGAGCATGACGACCTCGGTGTCCGGGCCCCTCACCGAAGCCCGGCTCGACGCACTCGCGGACGCGATCGCCGCCGACGCGGCCGTCGCCGGACTTGGCGAGTCCACCCGTGCGGCCCACGAGACGTTCGTCGTACGCGACCAGCTCTTCCGCCGGCTCGTCCGCCGACACGGTTTCCGCGCACTCGCCCTACAGGACGACGCGGTCGCGGGCGAGCGGCTCGACGCGTACGTCAACGGTGGGGAGGGTACGGCGGTTTCCGCCCTGCACGGTGCCTGGCGGCCCTGGCGGACTGCCGAGACAGCCGAGGCCCTCCGGTGGATCCGTGCCTTCAACCGGGATCACCGCGACGACCCGGTCCGTGTCTTCGGCGTCAAACTCGCCCAGGCCGGACCGGCCGACTACGACGCGGTCCTCGCGGGTGTACGCGCCGCCGCTCCGCACCGGTTGGCGGAACTGGCACGGCACCTGGAGCCGATCCGCACCGCGCACGAGACCGACGAACACGTCCAGCAGGCCCGCGGGCTGCATCCCGGTCGCCCCTTCGCCGACCACGCCCGCGACGCGCTGGCGGTCGTCGAGCGCTTGCCCGACACCTCCCTCCTCGCACCCATGCGCCGCATCGTGCGCTTCCACGAACGCAGCGTCGCCGGACGTGACGACTACGCGGGAGACGCCCGGACCTGGGGGGAGGCCATCACCGGGCACCACGTCAGCACGGGGCGCCGGGTGGCCTACTGGGACGGCATCGCGCACACCGCGGCGACGCCGGTCACCCTGGGGCTGGCCGCCGAGCGCGGTGCTCGGCCCACGGTGGGCAGCGTGCTGCGTCACCGACACGGCGGGGCCTACGTGTCGGTCGCGATCGGCTTCCACCACGGTGACCTGGGCGGCGTCGTCGTCCCGCCACCCGAGCCCGATTGGATCGATGCGCGGCTCGCCGTCCCGGACAGCCCTGCGACCTGGGTGGACCTGCGCGACGACGTGCAGCGTCGGCGCTGGCGGGGCCCTGCCACGGCACGGGTGATCAGCGGCGTCTACACCGCCGCGCGGGACGCCGCAGAGCACCTGACCGTCGCTTCGCTGCCCGACGCGTTCGACGTCCTCGTCCACATCGGCCGGGTCTCCCCGCTGCACAACCCGACGTGACCGCGCGGTCGACCGGAGAAGTCATGTTCCATGTTCCGGGCCTGTGGTGGCCCACCGCACTCCTCGCCCTCGTCCTGCTGGGCGACGCCCTGATGTCGATCCGGCCGCCCGCCTTCATCCGGACCTGCCTCGAAGGAGTGGGCCTGCCGCGCGACTGGTGGTGGACACTGATCGTGGTCAAGCTGCTCGCCGTGGCGGGCCTTGTGGCCGGACTGGCGTACGACGGGATCGGTGTCGCGGCGAGCACCGGGGTCGTCGTCTACTTCCTGTGCGCCGTCCACGCACACGTCCGGGCCCGGTTCCTCCGTCACGAGTTCTGGCTGAACTGCCTGGGCATGCTCGCTCTCGCGATCACCGTCCTGATCGTCTCGTACGTCGTGTAGGGCCTTCGGCCGCGGACGGACGGTCCGAACGTGGCCGCGCCGACAGAACTCTCTCTTTCCGTCTCAGGTGACAAGGAACGCAGCCATGCCCCCTCGACTGTTCGACGACGACGACGTCCGTGCCCGGCTCGATGCCCGGACAGCTGTCCAGGCCGTACGGACGGCGATCCTGGCCCGGCACGAAGGCACCGCGCAGGCGCCACCGCGTGCGCGTGCCGATCTCGGCGGGGGGCATCTGGTCTTCACCGCCGGGCACCTGCGCGCGCAAGAACTGTTCGGCTTCCGGGCTTACGACACGCTCGTCGGTGCGGAGCAACTGGTGGCTGTCTGGAGTGCCCGGGGTGGTGAACTCCTGACCGTGGTGCACGGTGCGGAACTCGGTGCTCGACGGACCGGAGCCATCGGCGCCGTCGCCGTGGACGTGGCGGCCGGTCCCGGCCCCGTCCGTGTGGGCATCGTGGGTGCAGGCACACAAGCCTGGACGCAGCTGTGGGCCCTGCGCGCCGTGCGAGAGGTCGAGGAGGTCGTGGTCGCGGCTCGCCGTCTCGAACGCGCCGAAGCCTTCGCCCGCAGGGCCACCCATGAGCTGGGTGTCAGGGCGAGCGCGACAGGAAGGGCGGAGAGCGCCGTGCGTGGTCGGGACGTGGTGATCGTGGCCACGAACAGCACGGTGCCGGTCCTGGACGCCGACTGGATCTCCCCGGGAACCCATGTGACCACCCTCGGCCCCAAGACCGTCTCACGACACGAGGTACCCGCAGCTCTGGCCGATCGCGCCTCGACGATCCTCACGGACTCCCCCTCCCAGGCGGCCCGTTACCCAGAACCACACGTCTTCGACACCGGCCGGATGGTCGATCTCGGTGCCGTCCTGGCGGGGGCGGCGGCTGCCCGCACTGCTCCCGATCAGATCACGGTCTTCTGCTCCGTCGGTCTGGCGGGCACGGAAGTCGCCCTGGCTGCCGCACTGGTGCACGGATCCTGAAACCCTCGGCAAGCCGCTGGCCGTACCGCTGTCCGCCCGGCCGACCGGTCACGTCCGCTGGAGGCCGGTAGCGCCCTCGCCCACCCCGGCCCCGCCCCGTCGACAGCGCGACGGCCGCCTGCACCGTCACCGCGCCCTGCGCGTCTCCTGTTGACACCACCCCGCCCGGAGGGGCGCGCCCGACGGTGGGGGTTCCTCTCAGGCGGGCGTTGGCTCAGTCTGTGCCAGGCGAGATGTCTCGGCGCCTTCGGGCCATAGGGCCCGCTCCGCTGCCTCCCAGTCCTCGAAGGAATCGCGGGACTGATCAATGGGGCGCCAGGTTGGATCGAGCGGTTCGTCCGCGGCCGGCGGGCGAACATGGGCCAAGCCCTGCTGATCGCAGGCACCGAAGTCCTGATGGTTGCGCTGGGCGTCGACGAGCGAGGTCTTGTTGGCTCCACCGGCCATCGTCGGCCAGCGGAACTGAACGCCGTCGACTTCCCAGAAGCAGACGGGGCAGATCTCGTAGGAGCCGGGCATGTCGTCAAGGACGAGATGCCCGCAGCACGCGCAGGGGCAGGGGCTGCTCATCCGCGCAGTGTGGACGATGGTTCGCCCGCCTCACTACTGGGGTTCCGGGCTCGCCCGGCCCACGCGATCCGTGAGCGGATGGGGACGTACACGTTGGATCAAGCGTCATGAGCGGCAGCAGTGCTGTGCTCCTGACCAGGCACGGCAGGGTTCAGTGTGGAACCACACCACCTGGCACGATCTTGCAGATTCTCGTAATGCGTAGGTCTCGGGTGCGGCCGTGCCATGAACGAGTGAGGCCGCCACCCCGACGGGGAGTGGCGGCCTCACTGTTGCTGACGCTACGTCAGAGAACCGGTCGAGCGGTGCACACGCGGTGCACAAGAGGGCGGAAAGCAAGCAGTAACAGCGAGCACTGCTGAGCAGCATTTTCGCAGGTCAGCGCATGCGTTCAAGGTGCCCGCCCAGGTCACCCAGACCCGATTTTTAGATGTCGAAGTACAGCTCGAACTCGTGGGGGTGCGGCCGCAGCTGGATCGGGGCGATTTCGTTCGTGCGCTTGTAGTCGATCCACGTCTCGATCAGGTCGGACGTGAAGACGCCGCCGGCCTGCAGGTACTCGTTGTCCGCCTCGAGGGCGTCGAGGACCGCGGGGAGCGAGGTCGGGACCTGCTGGACGTTCGCGTGCTCCTCGGGAGCCAGCTCGTAGAGGTCCTTGTCGATCGGCTCGGCCGGCTCGATCTTGTTCTTGACGCCGTCGAGGCCGGCCATCAGGAGGGCCGAGAAGGCGAGGTACGGGTTCGAGGACGGGTCCGGCGCGCGGAACTCGACGCGCTTGGCCTTCGGGTTCGAGCCCGTGATCGGGATGCGCATGGCCGCGGAGCGGTTGCGCTGCGAGTAGACCATGTTGACCGGGGCCTCGAAGCCGGGGACCAGGCGGTGGTACGAGTTCACCGTCGGGTTCGTGAAGGCGAGGAGCGACGGGGCGTGCTTGAGGATGCCGCCGATGTAGTAGCGCGCCATGTCCGAGAGGCCCGCGTAGCCCTGCTCGTCGTAGAAGAGCGGGGAGCCGCCCTGCCACAGCGACTGGTGGACGTGCATGCCCGAGCCGTTGTCACCGAAGATCGGCTTCGGCATGAAGGTCGCGGTCTTGCCGTTGCGCCAGGCGACGTTCTTCACGATGTACTTGAAGAGCATCAGGTCGTCGGCCGCGGCGAGCAGCGTGTTGAACTTGTAGTTGATCTCGGCCTGGCCGGCGGTGCCGACCTCGTGGTGCTGGCGCTCGACCTGCAGGCCGTTCTTGTCCAGCTCCAGGGAGATCTCGGCGCGCAGGTCGGCGAAGTGGTCGACCGGCGGGGCCGGGAAGTAACCGCCCTTGTAACGGACCTTGTAGCCGCGGTTGTTCTCGACCGCGCCCGTGTTCCAGGCGCCCGCCTCGGAGTCGATCTCGTAGATCGAGCGGTTGGCGGAGGTCTCGAAGCGGACCGAGTCGAAGACGTAGAACTCGGCCTCGGGGCCGAAGTACGCGGTGTCGGCGATGCCGGTGGAGGCCAGGTACGCCTCGGCCTTCTTCGCCACGTTGCGCGGGTCACGGGAGTACTGCTCGCCCGTGATCGGGTCGTGGATGAAGAAGTTGATGTTGACCGTCTTGTCGCGGCGGAAGGGGTCCACGCGCGCGGTGGTCAGGTCGGCACGGAGCGCCATGTCGGACTCGTGGATGGCCTGGAAGCCGCGGATCGAGGAACCGTCGAAGGCGAGCTCCTCGGCCGGGTCGAACGCCGCAGCCGGCACCGTGAAGTGCTGCATCACACCCGGCAGGTCGCAGAACCGGACGTCGACGAACTTGACGTCCTCGTCCGCGATGAACTTCTTGGCGTCATCGGCGTTCTGGAACATCCAACTCCTCCTACTCCCACCCGGGGAGGGGCGGGGTTGCAGCTCGGTACAGCTCGATCGCGCGGCCAGTGCGGCGGCACACGCTGGGACCCGACCATAGGCAGGCGTGATTTCTCAAGCATGACCCATTTGTTTCGCCGAAGTTAACCGGACCAGGTGTGAGCACGGGGTCAAGGCAGGGCCCGCGGGGCGGCGCAGTACCGTGGATGCGTGGATAACAGGGAAGCAATGGGTTCGTGGCTGTCCGGGCCCCGTGAGGCACTGGAACGTTCGGGCGCGGAGTTCGGATACCGCGGTGAGCAGCTCGGCCTGCCCGAGCAGGGCCCCGGCTCCATCGCCCGCCCCGGCCGTCGCTTCGGAGCCCTGATCGTCGACTGGGCGCTGTGCATGTTGATCGCATACGGCCTGGTCACGCACGGCTACAGCCAGGCGACGGGCAACTGGGCGCTGCTCATCTTCTTCGCCCTCGGCGTCCTCACGGTCGGCACCGTCGGCTGCACGCCCGGCAAGCGGCTGTTCGGCCTGCGGGTCGTCTCGGAGTCCGGCGGCCGCCTCGGCCTCGGCAGGGTCCTCGTCCGCACGCTGCTGCTGTGCGTGGCCGTGCCCGCGCTGATCTGGGACCGGGACGGCCGCGGTCTGCACGACCGGGTGGCGAAGTCCGTGGAGGTCCGTGGCTGACGGAGAGCGGTGGCAGATGGTGGCAGATGAAAAGGCGCCCGGAGCACAAGCTCCGGGCGCCTTTTGAGTCCAGCGGCGACGGGACGTCACCGCATCCGGCCCCCGCCCTTGGGCATCCGCATGCCCTTCGGCATCGGCCCCTTCGGCAGCGGCATGTTCGACATCAGGTCACCCATGGCCCGCAGCCGGTCGTTGGTCGCGGTCACCTGCGGGCCCGTGAGGACCCGGGGCAGCTTCAGCATGGTGGTGCGGAGCTTCTTCAGCGGCACCTGGTCCTCGCCGTTGCCCACGAGCAGGTCGTGGACCGGGACGTCCGCGACGATGCGGGCCATCTTCTTCTTCTCGGCCGCGAGCAGCGACTTCACCCGGTTCGGGTTGCCCTCGGCGACGAGCACGATGCCGGCCTTGCCGACCGCACGGTGCACGACGTCCTGGCTGCGGTTCATCGCGACCGCGGGGGTCGTCGTCCAGCCGCGCCCGACGTTGTCGAGCACCGCGGCCGCCGCACCCGGCTGGCCCTCCATCTGCCCGAAGGCGGCTCGCTCGGCACGGCGTCCGAAGACGATCGCCATCGCGAGGAAGGCGAGCAGGAAGCCGAGAATTCCGAGATAGATGGGGTGACCGATCAGGAAGCCGATCGCGAGGAAGACACCGAAGGTGACGATTCCCACAGCCGCGAGTACAAGACCGATCTTGGGATCGGCCTTGCGGGTCATCTTGAAAGTCAGGGCGATCTGCTTGAGTCGCCCGGGGTTCGCAGCGTCCGCTGCGGTTTCCTTCCTCGCCATGCTTGAAGTCTACGTGGCCGGGGACGCCACATGAACAGCAGCATCAGCCCCGGGAAGCGACGGACTCCAGGACGCGCTGGGCCTCGACCCTGTCCTTGGCACGGCGGCGGTCCTCCAGGACGGAGGTCCAGGCATTGCGGCGGGCGGTGCGCTGGCCACTGCTCATCAGCAGCGACTCGACGACGCGCAGGGCGTCGGTGAACGTCGGGATCGCGGTGGCGCGTACGGGCGCGGCCTGCATCTGGAG
Organism: Streptomyces sp. NPDC050085; assembly: GCF_044460595.1. Lineage (NCBI taxonomy): Bacteria > Bacillati > Actinomycetota > Actinomycetes > Kitasatosporales > Streptomycetaceae > Streptomyces > Streptomyces sp. NPDC050085. The sequence goes on from NZ_JBITJZ010000005.1 coordinate 341,033, forward strand.
GTCCCCCCTCGGAAGCGGACGAAGCGGATCACGGAGTGGATCGCTGAGTGGATCGCTGAGCGGATCACGGCTTTGGCTAGGGATGTACGTGCGGTGATTTCAGGGTCACTGATTGGTGTTACCAGGGCGTGACCGGACGGTCAAACACCAATGAAGCCTTGACGCTCGGGCCCCAAACGCTGACGCGGCCCTGACGGTCGTCCTCAGCTGCGAGGACGGTCAGGACCGCGTCTTACCAGCCACTACCGATCAGTAGCCACTTGTGCGTGAATTCACACGGTCTGGGTTCAGGCCGCTTCAGACCGCCTGCGACGCGACGTACGCGCCCCGCTTCTCGATGGCCATCTGGTACAGCCGTCCGGCCCGGTACGAGGAGCGGACCAGCGGGCCCGACATCACACCGGAGAAGCCGATCTGCTCGGCCTCGTCCTTCAGCTCCACGAACTCGGCCGGCTTCACCCAGCGCTCCACGGGGTGGTGCCGCACGGAGGGCCGCAGGTACTGCGTGATGGTGATCAACTCGCAGCCGGCGTCGTGCAGTTGGCGCAGCGCCTCGGAGACCTCTTCGCGGGTCTCGCCCATGCCGAGGATCAGGTTCGACTTCGTCACCAGGCCGTACTCGCGGGCCTCCGTGATGACCTTCAGCGAACGCTCGTAGCGGAAGCCGGGGCGGATGCGCTTGAAGATGCGCGGCACCGTCTCCACGTTGTGCGCGAAGACCTCGGGGCGGGACGAGAAGACCTCGGCCAGCTGCTCCGGCTCCGCGTTGAAGTCGGGGGCCAGGAGCTCGACCTTCGTGCGGCCCTCGGCACGCTCGGCGGTCTGCGCGTGGATCTGGCGGACCGTCTCCGCGTACAGCCAGGCGCCGCCGTCCTCCAGGTCGTCGCGGGCGACGCCGGTGATCGTGGCGTAGTTCAGGTCCATCGTGACGACGGACTCGCCGACGCGGCGCGGCTCGTCGCGGTCGAGGGCCTCGGGCTTGCCGGTGTCGATCTGGCAGAAGTCACAACGCCGCGTGCACTGGTCACCGCCGATGAGGAACGTGGCCTCGCGGTCCTCCCAGCACTCGTAGATGTTGGGACAGCCCGCCTCCTGGCAGACCGTGTGCAGGCCCTCGGACTTCACGAGGTTCTGCATCTTCGTGTACTCGGGGCCCATTTTCGCCCGGGTCTTGATCCACTCGGGCTTGCGCTCGATGGGGGTCTGGCTGTTGCGGACCTCCAGGCGCAGCATCTTGCGTCCGTCGGGTGCGACTGCGGACACGACCGGCTCCCTAAAGCTTCGATTCCTCGGCGTACATCAGGGTACGCCCGTGATGTTCATGGCCCTCACGGATGGCCAACCTCTGGCCATGAGGGTGCATTCCCCGCGCTTCCCGTACGGGGATCAGCGTGCTTCCCGTACGGGGATCAGGCCGAGGCCTTTTCGACGACCCGCGGCTTGAGGTCCGCCCCGCCGAGCACAGCCTGGAGGTGCTTCTCGGCCACCGGCAGCACCTCGTCCATCGTGACCTCGCGACCGAGCTCGTACGAGAGGGAGGTGACGCCCGCGTCGCGGATGCCGCAGGGGATGATCTTGTCGAAGTTCGAGGTGTCCGGATTCACGTTCAGCGCGAAGCCGTGCATCGTGACGCCCTTGGCGACGCGGATGCCCATGGCGCAGATCTTGCGGTCCTCGTGGCGCTGCCCCGCGTTCGACGGCGCGTACTCGGGGCCGACCAGGCGGTGGTCGAACTCCTCGTCCTCGCTGCTGAGCCGCGGGTCGAAGTCGAGCGAGAGCCCACTGTGTTCTCTGCGGGCCGTGCGCTGCTCGACCGGGTCGCCGAGGACCCACACGCCCGCCCGGCCCTCGACGCGCGCGGCCTCGATGCCGAACTCGGCGCAGACCGCGATCATCGCGTCCTCCAGGCGGCGCAGGTGCGCGACCACGTCCACCGGGCGGGGCAGCTTCTGGATCGGGTAGCCGACGAGCTGGCCCGGGCCGTGCCAGGTGATCTTGCCGCCGCGGTCCACGTCGATGACGGGGGTGCCGTCCAGCGGGCGCTCCTCCGGGGCGGTGCGGCGGCCCGCGGTGTAGACCGGCGGGTGCTCGAGGAGGAGACAGGTGTCCGGGATCTCGTCGGCGAAGCGCGCTGCGTGCACGCGGCGCTGCTCGTCCCAGGCCTCCTGGTACTCGACCATGTCCGCACCGAATCCCATGCGGACGAACCGGAACTCACTCACGGCAGCGCCTCCCTCACAAAACTTCACCGTGCATCTGTCGCGCCCCGAACCACTGTACGGCGCCCCGATCGGGCTCAGTGCGTGGGGAAGAGGCGGTAGGACGCGTCCAGATCCCGCACCTCGACCGAGCACGTGACGCCGGGCGCCGCGGACGTGTGCTTGTCGAGGAGGGCCAGTACGTCCTCGGAGAGCGCCGTCTTCAGGGACTGCGGGCGGCCCGGCAGCAGCCCCACCTCGACGTGCAGGAAGGGGGCGAAGGACCCGTCCACGTACGTCGTCGAAGGGCGGACGAAGGTCTTGCCGACGCCCACCGAGCGGACCCGGTCGACGACGAGCGGATGGAGCTCCGCCACCAGGGCGGGGATGTCGACGGTGCCGGCGAGGGTGTCGGTGTGGTCGATGACGATGTGCGGCACGTGAGGAACCTTCCGGGTGTAGCGCACAAGCATCGTAGAGCCACGCGGGAGTCACCCGGAGGGGGCCTCCGGACCGCCGCGTCCGTCCACCCCGCCAACGGTTCGTCACACGATCGGATGAAGGCTTTGCGAAGGTCCGGTCAGGGGCGGATATCGCCGCTACATTCGCGCCGTTCCATGAGGGCTGCACCCCGGCCCGGAAGGCAGGAGACCGCACAGCTGATGACGGAACGACCTCCGCAGCGCACACCGAACCGCCAGCTCTCCGCGCTCATCGCGGAGGCGGGTTTCTCCAATGCGGGGCTCGCGCGCCGCGTGGACCAGCTAGGCCTGGAACACGGTCTCGACCTGCGCTACGACAAGACATCGGTGACCAGATGGCTGCGCGGGCAGCAGCCGAGAGGGACGACACCCGCGCTGATCGCCGAGGTGTTCACGCGCCGCCTCGGGCGCCGCCTGTCCGCGCAGGACCTCGGCCTCGACGCCTGCGCGCCCGTGTACGCGGGGCTGGAGTTCGCGGGCTCGCCCGAGGAGGCCGTCGACATCGTCAGCGGCCTGTGGCGCAAGGACTCCGGCAGCCATGCCGAGCTGCGCAAGATCGCGTTCACCCCGGCCGGGCTCGTCGTGCCCAGCCGCGACTGGCTGATCGGCCGCGCCGACGACCGGGTCGCGCGCGGCGAGATGCCGCCCCGGGTCCCGGTCCAGGGCCGTCCGGCCGTGCCCCGGCAGCGCACCCAGACCGAGCGCGGGCCGGGGCAGAAGGTGACGGGCGGCGACATCGCGGCGCTGCGGTCGGTGAGCGAGCTGTTCCGGGCGCTCGACCACGCCTACGGCGGAGGGCACGCGCGCCAGGCCCTCGTGCGCTACCTGGAGCACGAGGCGGAGCCCATGCTGCGGGGCGCGTACGGCGAGCAGACCGGGCGCAGGCTCTTCGGTGCCGTCGCCGATCTGACCCGGCTCGCGGGCTGGACCTCGTACGACATCGCCGCCCACGGGCTCGCCCAGCGGTACTTCGTGCAGGCGCTGCGGCTCTCGCAGGCCGCCGGTGACCGGATGTACGGGTCGTACGTGCTGGTCACCATGAGCCGGCAGGCCGTCTACCTCGGGCACGGCCGGGAGGCGGTGCAGCTGGCGCGGGTCGCGCAGCAGGGCGTGGGCGCGTCCGCGCCGGCCGTGGTGCAGGCGCTGCTGCACGCCGTGGAGGCGCGCGGGCACGGGGTGCTCGGCGAGATCAGGGCCTGTACGGCGTCCCTGGTGCGGGCCGAGCGGGCCCTCGAGGCGGCGCGTACCGGGGAAGACGTGCCGCACTGGGCGCGGTTCTTCGACGAGGCGCAGCTGGCCGACGAGTTCGGGCACTGCCACCGGGACCTGCAGCAGTACCGGGCCGCGGCCCAACACGCGGAACGTTCCCTGCAGTTGAGGGCGCCGGGCTATGCGCGCAGCCGGCTGTTCTGCCGGGTGGTGCTCGCCTCCGCGCGGCTCGGGCTCGGCGAGCTGGACGCGGCCTGCGCCCTGGGCGCGGAGGCCGCTGCCGCCGCGGCGGACATGCGGTCGGTGCGGGCGCACGAGTATGTGCGGGAGTTCGAGCGGCGGTTGGAGCCGTACCGCGACGCCGGGCCCGTGCGCGGGTACCGGGAGAAGGTCGCCGCGCTGGGGTGAGTGCGGGGCCCGGCGCCGGTGGTGCCGGGCCCCCTCCGGGTGGTCAGTCCAGGTGGTCAGTCCAGCTCGGCCACGGCCGACGCGCTCAGCGCCTCGTCCCAGGTCGTCAGGTCGTCCAAGTCGCCCCGCAGGGACGCCTTTTCGGTACCGATGGACCGCAGGGGGAGCGGGACGGACGCGGCGATCGAGCCGGCGTCCGAACCGTTCACGTACAGCGTCGTGCGGTCCTTCGTGGCCACCCACGTCAGGTGCGTCCACTCGTCCAGCGGCAGCGTGTAGTCGAAGCTCAGGTCGGCCGCGCCGAAGCGGGTGAAGCCGACCTTGCCGGTGCGGTACTGCTGGAGCTTGAGCGCGACCGCCGAGGAGCTGAGCAGGATCTGGTCGCCCGTGCGGGCCGTCGCGCGGACCCAGACCGAGACCGTCCACGGCTCGGCGACGTCGAGGCCGCCGAAGCCGACGCCGTCGCGGTTCGCGTCGAAGCGCCAGGCCTCGCCGTGCACGCCGTCCGGGACCGGCGTCGGGTTGTTGATGATGTACGAGGTGCCGGGCAGGTTGCCCGCCACGTCCTCGGCGTAGAGCGTGTTGCCGGGGGAGCCCGCGTACGTCCAACCCTTCGGGTACGAAGCCGAGTCGAAGGTCCACTTGTGGCTCGGGCGGCCGTCGTTCACGCGTGGGTGCGACGGGGGCGGGGTGACGTCGGGCGGGTCGCCGACCAGGGCGGCGCGGGCCTGGAAGTCGGCGACGATGTCCGGGGTCTGCGTGCCGTTCCAGGCGCGGTCGGCGAGGATCGCGCGGGCGCCCGCCATCTGCTGCTCGAAGTAGTGGTCGTCGGCCCAGAAGTTGTAGTCGGCCCAGTTCGGCAGGCCGGAGCCGAGCATGTCGGGGGCCGTGCTGGGCGCCCAAGTGTCGTACATCCAGGCCTTGTCGGGGTACCAGTGGTGGTAGTTGTTCGGGGTGACGTAGAACGGGCCGAGGGCGATCTCGTCGTGGCCGGGGATCGCGGGCTCGGCGCTGGCGTGGTCCCAGGTGAGGAAGACGACCGGGCCGTGGACCGTCTGCTGGGGTGCGGCCATGTGTTCCGAGCCGTTGTAGAGCGCGGTCCGGCTGCCGTGTGAAGTCACCACGTCGTCAAGGGTGTTGATGTACCGGTTGAGGAGGTCGCCGAGCGTCGTGACGTCCGGGGACCTCGCCAGGTAGTCCTGGACGCGCGGGCAGTCGGCCAGCTGCGCCGGGACCTCCTCGGCGCCGATCGAGAACAGCGGCGCGTCGAACCAGGTCGTGAACTCGGCGACGATCTCCTTCGTCTTCTCGACCGCCTTGTCGCTGGTCATGTCGATGATCCAGTCGGGCGTGAGATGGGAGTGGGTGTGCGCCTGCGTGCACGGGTTCGGGCCCGAGCCGAAGCCGATCCCGTACCTCTGGCTGAGGGCCGTCGCGTGTCCGGGGATCTCCAGGCCCGGCATCAGCTGCACGTGCCGGCGCGCCGCGAAGGCCTTCAACTCCTCGATGTCGGCGCGGCTGTAGCTGTGCTCCGGGTCGGCCAGGCCCGGGAACTTCGGGCTGTTCAGGCGGAAGCCCTCCGACTCCGAGAGGTGCAGCAGCAGGGTGTTCAGCTTCTGGTCGCCCATTCTGCGGATCAGGTTCTTGAGGTAGGGGATCGACCAGTACTTGCGGCCCGCGTCGAGGTGCACCATGCGCACCGACTGGGCAGGTACGTCGGTGGCCCGGGCGCGGGGGAGGGTGCGGTGTGCCCCCGGGTCCGTGGAGCGCAGCAGTTGGAGCAGGGTGCGGGTGCCGTAGAACAGGCCGTGGGTGGAGGCGGCGTCGATCCGGACAGGACCGGCCGCGGAGTCGAACGCGTAGCCCTCCGCGCCCAGTTGGGGCCTGTCGCGCAGGGTGAGGACGACGTCGCCGGTGCGCGCGTGCCCGACGTCGCCGGCGATCTGCGGGCTCACCCCGGTGACGGCCTTGATCTCGCCCTGCAACTGGAGGGCGAGCCCGCCGGTCGACTGGTGCGTCGGGCCCGGGAACTCGGCGCGGCCCGCGGGCAGCGACTGCCTTCCGAGGCTGCGCGGGTCGACGAGGATCCGGCTGCGCGGGGTGAACGTGACGGTGCCGTCGAGGGACGTCCAGTCGGTGGGGCGGGGGATCACGGACACCGGGGCGGTGGCCTCGGCGGCCGCGGCGGCCACCGGTTCCGCGACCACGGCAGATCCGATGAATCCGGCGACGAGGGACAGGGCGATGAGCAGCGGTCCCGGGACATGTCTGCGCACGGCGATGACCTCCTGGAAGGCTGGTTGGGCCGACCGTAGAGGGGAGTTGAGGTCGTGACAAGAGGGGCGCCCGCCTCCGGAGCGTGCCACGGAGACGGGCGCGAACAAGGGTTGTGCGGGGTGCCGGAAGGGGCTTATAGGGGCGACAGCTCCGAGGTCCTGGCTGGTTCTCGTACGAGGGTGTGGGGTGATCCGGCGGTTTCAGGCGGCCTCGCCGATGGGCTCTTCCGAGGGTGCGGCCGAAGCCGGTTGCGGCTGGGGTGCCGCGGCCCGGGGCACGCCCAGGTCCGCCAGTGCCGCGTACGCCGCGCGGCGGCCCGAGTGGAGGGCGCCCTGCACCGTGCTCGTGTCCCGGTGGTCCCCGCACACGTACAGGCCGTGCAGGAGCCGCACCGGGCGGCGCGGGTCGTGCGGTGCGGGCATCGCGGGCACGGCGCACGGGTCGTGATGGACGGCGAGGGTCTCCCAGCCGCTCGTCGACGTGCCGTACAGGGCGGCGAGTTGGGTCCGCAGCTCGTGGTCGGAGGGCGGTGCGCCGAGCACCGTCGAGGAGACGAGCGCGCGGCCCGCGGGGGCCCGGGTCGGATCGACCCGGCTGATGACGGCGGTGTGCGCGACGGGCCCGAGCCGGTCGGCGTCGAGCAGCAGCGCGGCCTCGGCGAGCGGCGCCTCGGGCACGGCGTGGTGGACGACGGTCACCGGGTGGAACGCGGGCACGCGCAGGCCCGGAAGGAGTGCGGCGGCGGCCCGCGCGCCGGTCGCCAACAGTACGGCGCGGCACGGCAGTTCACCGTGCTCGGCGGTGGTCACCGAGTTCGCCGAGACCGCGGTGACCCGGACGCCGGTGTGCACGGTGCCGGGCGGCAGGGAGGCCGCGAGCAGCTCGGGCAGGGCGTCGGCACCGCCCTCCGGCACGGCGAGGCGGCCCGCCGCGTACGCGTGCAGGGCGAGGTCCGCGCACCGGCTGGACGTCGTCAGGCCCGGGTCGCACAACAGGGCCGACAGCAGAGGACGTACGAAGCCGTGGAGCATCCTGGAGGGCATGCCGCGGGCCAACAGGGCGCGCCCGATGGGCAGTTCGGGCCGTGCGAGCAGCTTGGCGGGCTCGGTGGCGGCGAGCCGGGCGAGGGCGGCGCCGAGGCGCGCGTGGTCCAGCGGGCCGCCGAGCGGGGGCCGGACGCCGCGCGGCGGGCGGGGGGCGCTTGCGAGGGCGCGTGCCGCGCTGAGTGCGCCCCTTGCGCGCCGGGGACGGGCCGGTTCCCCGGTCCTGAGGCGGCGGCCCTCGCTGTGCACCAGCACGCCGGGCGAGAACGGACGCAGGGTGAGGCCGTCCAGGCCGGGTGTCCGCCGTAGCTCGGGGTACGACGTGGACAGCAGCTGCCCGATCCGGTCGAGCCGGAATCCGTCGACCTTCTCGGTGGACATCCGGCCCCCGACAACCGTGGCGGCCTCCAGGACCAGGGCCGGTACGCCCGCCCTGGTCAGGTGCTGCGCGGCAGCGAGCCCCGCGACCCCTGCCCCCACGATGACGACGGCGCCTGATTCTGCGTGTCCGGCCTCAAACACGTGTGCCTCCGGCGGTTGGGCGGCTGACGGCTGGAGGCCTTCTGCCCCCAACTCCCCCTCGGAATACCTGATTTCGGGTCGAGGGTAGGTGGGGTTCCGCCGGGTGGGGCCCGCGCGGCGGGGCGGCACGGGAGCACGTTCTCCCTGCGGGGTGCGCCCTCGGGGCACGGCGCTCTGCCCCGGACCCCGCTCCTCGATCTCCCCCGGCTAACGCCGGGAGGCGCCCCCGGAGGGGCTCGATCGGAACGACCTGAGGCACCGGAGGGCCAGCTCGACCGGTGAACCCGGCCCTGAGGTCGGCGCGTCCGTCGTCGCCCACACCTCCAGCGCGATGCGGATCGCGTCGGTCGCCGCCGCGGCCAGCAACCGGCTCTCCAGGGGATCGGCGTCCGGTCCCGCCAACTGGGCCACCAGTGGGGCCAGTTTCTCCTCGGACTCCTGGTTCACCCGGTACCAGACCGCCCGCAGCGCCGCGTCGTCCTGCGCCGCCCGCAACAACTGCCGCGTCTGGCGAAGCCCCTCCTCCGCCGCGTCGTCCGCCGGGGTCAGCGTCGTCACCGCCGCCGCCTCGAGGGCCGCGGGGAGGTCCGTGCCAGGGCCGGCCTCGGCGAGCAGCTCGCGCCAGCGGTCGCCGCCGGAGGCGAGCAGGGGGCCCACCGCGTCCTGCTTGTTCCGGAAGTACCGGTAGAAGGTGCGCAGGGCGACGCCGGCCCGGGCCGCGATCTCCTCGGCCGTCGTGGCGTCGGGCCCCTTCTCGGTGAACAGCTCGACCGCGGCCCGCGCGATGTCGAGCTGCGTCGCGGCCTTGCGGCGCTCGGTCAGGGAAAGAGGTCGGTTCACGGCACGAAGCGTAGCCCGGCACGCGGGGCCCGGGCGGGAACGGAATGGCACGAATGGCCGTAGTGGCAAAACGTGCCACCTGGGCGTAACGTGAGGAGCACGGGCAACGCCGCCCCGGTATCACCTCAGGGAGACACGACATGAACCGCTACGAAGGACGCCGCGCACTGATCACCGGCGGCGGCTCCGGCATCGGCCAGGCCACGGTGCTGCGCATGCTGGCGGAGGGCGGCACGGTCGTCGCCGCCGACGTCAGCGAGGCGGGTCTCGAGGACACCGTCGCCAAGGCGGGCGCCGCCGCGGACCGACTGACCACCGTCGTCGTGAACATCGCCGACGAGACGTCCGTACGCGAAGGGGTCGCCGCCGCGGTGCGGACGCTCGGCGGCCTCGACGTGCTGGTCAACGCGGCCGGCATCCTGCGCTCCTCGCACACCCACGAGACCGCCCTGTCCGACTTCACCCAGGTCATCGCGGTCAACCTGACCGGCACGTTCCTGATGATCCGCGAGTCGATCCCGGCGCTGCTCGACGGCGACGCGCCCGCCGTCGTCAACTTCAGCTCCACGTCCGCGATGTTCGCCCACCCCTACATGGCGGCGTACGCGGCGAGCAAGGGCGGCATCCAGTCGATGACGCACGCGCTGGCTGCCGAGTACGGCAAGCAGGGCATCCGGTTCACCGCCGTGCAGCCCGGCTCGATCTCCTCCGGCATGACGGACGGCTCCGGCGCGAGCAAGCAGAGCCAGGGCCCCGGGCTGCCGGACGGCACGGACTGGTCCCTGTTCACGAAGCTGACCCCGGCCCTGGGCGAGGGCTTCGCGGGCCCCGAGGCCGTGGCCGGCGTCGTGGCGATGCTCGCGTCCGAGGACGGCAAGTTCATCACGGGCACGGAGGTGCGCATCGACGGCGGGACGCATTACTGAGCCGGGGTGCGCCTTCTCATCTGCGGGGTGACTCCGTCGCGGGCGGGTGCGGGCCGGTGGGGCTTCTCGCGCAGTTCCCCGCACCCCTGAAGCGACGGCTCCGCCGCGCTTCCCCTGGGAGGCATGCGGCTTGCCGCTGCCTTCCTGATGGAGATCGCGCACGACGTGCGCATCTCCAGGGGCGCGGGGAACTGCGCGACCAGCCACGACGGCGCAGCAGTCGCCGACGGACCATCCGCCCCACGGCGATCAGGCGGCACTAAGACGAAACCAGCGCCCCCGTATCCACCGCCGAGGTCGCCGACGCCGCCCTCTCCGCGTCGCCCGACACCTCGTCCACGGTCAGCACATACCCCGTCCCCGAATCCGTCGTCGACCGCGCGAACACCACCCCGTACACCTCACCGGAGGTGGTGAGCAGCGGACCCCCCGAGTTCCCGGGCAGCACGGTCGACCGGATCGAGTAGATCTCGCGCGTCACGTTCCCGGAGCCGTAGATGTTCTGCCCGCCGGCCCTGATCGTGTCGGCGACGGTGGCCGCCTGGAGGTCGAGGCCGCCGTTCTCGGGGTAGCCCGCGACGACCGCCGCGTCGCCGCGGGACGCGCCGTCGTCCAGCTTCAGGGAAGGCGCATCGAGCCCGGGCACGTACAGCACCGCCACGTCCTTGTCCGGGTCGAACAGGACCACCTTCGCCGCGTACGCCCGGCCGATGCCGCCGACCCGGACCGTCGGGTCGTCGATGCCGGCCACCACGTGCGCGTTCGTCATCACGTGCCGGCGCGCGTACACGAAGCCGCTGCCCTCGCGGCCCTGGGTGCCCGAGGCGCCCTCCACCTTCACGGTGCTGCTCGCGGCGGCCCGCGCCGCCGCCGCCGTCACGTTGTCCCCGGACGGCTTGGCGACCTCGGCCGACGGCTCGTTCGCGAACGGGTCGAAGACCTGCGGGAAGCCCGCCGAGGTGAGCGCGCCGGTGGCCCGCGAGAACCAGGCCGGTGTCGACGACGGCATCCTGTCCTGCACCGCGCCGAGGACCGTCGACTCGCGGATCGCCTGGTTCAGGCCCGCCGAGGACGACGCCGCGAGGACACTGCCCGCGACCCATCCGACGACCAGGACCGCGACCGCGCCCGCCGCGGCCCCGCCGACCCCGTCCGCCACCTGCAGCGGCCCCGGCGCCCGGTCCATGCCACCGCGCACCCGCGCCGCGAGCCGCCCGGCCAGGGTGTGCCCGGCGACCGCGGGCAGCAGCACCGTGAGCACGGCGACGACCGTGGCCGACGACGTGCCGGGCGTGAAGCCCTTCATGACGAACGGCAGCAGCCATACGCCGATGACGGCGCCGCCGACGAACCCGGCCAGCGAGACGCAGCCCGTCAGCAGGCCGCGCCGGTAGCCGGACACGGCGTAGGCGAGGGCCAGCACGACGAGCAGGACGTCGACGATGTGTATGTGCAGGTCCATATCGGGAACAAACGCTCGCGAAGCCCCAGGTGGTTCCGCCATCCGGCCCAAAGTGGCCGACCGCACAGCGCGGGGCGGGCGGAGAGTGGGAGGCGTGCGTGTCGAACGCGTCGGACGTGCCGCCAAAGCGGCGCTGTGCTGTCTGCCCGGGGCCCTGGCCCTCGGGCTGCTCGTGCTGTGCGCCGTCGCGATCGACCGGCCCGCACCGGCCGACTCGCCGCGGGCCGCCGGCGTGATGCCCGCCGCTGCCGTCCCGGTGCGCCGCGCGGCCGCCGGAGCGCACACCGCGAGCGCACCGCGCATCGTGCCGCGCACCGAGTGGCTGGCGGACACGGACACCTACCACCGCGACCCGATCCGCTACGCCGACCGCGTCGACGCGGTCTTCGTCCACCACACCGATTCACCGAACGGGTACGACTGCGCCGACGTGCCGCGCATCATCCGCACCCTGTACGCGGGCCAGGCCGGCGGCCGGGAGTGGGACGACATCGGCTACAACTTCCTCGTCGACCGCTGCGGCACCGTCTACGAGGGCCGGGCGGGCGGCGTCGAGCGGCCCGTCGTCGGCGCCCACACCCAGGGGTTCAACCAGAACACCGCCGGGATCGCCGCGATCGGCACCTACACGCAGGGCACGCCGGTGCCGCGCGCGATGACCGACGCGATCGCCGCCGTGGCCGCCTGGAAGCTGGGGCTCACCGGAGTCGACCCGCGCGCGGTGGTGCAGCTGGTGTCCAGCAACAGCCACAGCCGCTTCGAGGCGGGCAGCACGGCCGCCTTCCGCGCGGTCTCCGGGCACCGCGACGGCTACGAGACCTTCTGCCCGGGCCTGGCCCTGATGGCCGAGCTGCCCGCGATCCGCGACCGCGCGGCCCGTCTCCAAGGACGTACCTGAATCCACCCGTCTCCAAGGACGTACCTGAATCCAAGGGTCAAGAGCGAAGGCTCACGCCGGTTTCAGCGTGCCGCCGCCGCTCAGCCGGTACGTCTTCCCGCCCAGACCGGGGCTGGACTCCTCGTCGTACGTGACCTTGTGCCCGTTCCCGTCGATCGCGTCGGCGACGTCGACCCCCGGGCCGAGCTCCAGGCCCCGCAGCGTCGAGTCCCCGGCCACCGACCACTTCGTACCGGCACCGAGCTTCATCGACGCCCCCGTCACCGTGCCGTCCAGCGTCGTCGAACCGCTCAGGTCGAGCACCGCGGACCCGTCGGGGACGAGCACGTCGCCCTTCAGCTTCTCGTCGTCCGCGGAGAACGTCGCCGCCCCCTCGTCACGGACCCGCAGCAGCACCCCGCCCTTCGTCGTCAGCTCCGCGCCGCCCGTCAACTTCACGTCGGCCGTGGCCTGTTGGACCGAGAAGAGATCGCCCTCCGCCGCCTGGACCGAGCCGCCCGACATCGCGAACGAGGCAGCTCCGTCGCCCCGCAGCACGACGCCGCCCGCGGCGGCCGACGCCCGGACGTCCTTCAGGGACAGGGAGCCGCCGGGCTCCACGGTGAACGCCTCCGAGTTCGCGAGGTCGAACAGCGTCCCCGTCACCGAGACGTCCCCGGTGGTCTGTACCCCGGGGGAGCCGCAGCCCGCCGACGTCATCGTGCCGCCGTGCACCGTGACCCGGCCGCCGCCGGGGCCGGTCGCGACCGGCGCGGCCTGGGCGCCGGCCGTGTCGATCTCCACGTACGCCAGGGCGAGTTCGGCCCCGTAGGACGCCATCACGCCGTGCGCGGAGGTGCCCTTGGCGCTGATGCCGCTCGCGCTGAGGTCGGCCCGCGCCCCCTCGCCCGCCGCGGACACGGCACTGGCGCCCTTGCCCTCCGTGCTGAACCAGCCACCGGACAACGCCAGTTGACCGCCCTCGCGGGCCAGCAGTGCCGCGTTGAGACCCTGCCCGGCGGACGCGTCGAGGGACGAGGTGTCACCCTTCTTGGTGACGCTCGAGTCCCGCGTCGTCAGCTTCCCGCCCCCGGTCACAAGCACCGCCGACTCATCGCCCGCGGTCGCCTCGTACGGCGTCCTGAACGGCGCTGCCACGTCCTTGCCGTCCACCGTGTACGCGCCCTTCACGTCCGGCACCGAGTCCGCGGGCACGTCGGGCGCGGGCGGATCCGTCACGCAGCGCGCACCGCTCGCCGTCGCCGCGGGGGAGGCCACCGGCGGCGTGGCCGTGGACTCGTCGTCGGAGCAGCCGGACAGCACCGCCAGTGAGCACAGCGTGAGCGGCAGCAGCACGTGGCGCGGGAGTCCCAGGTGTTTCATGGGCTCTACGTTCACACTTCACGGCCCGTCAAGCACATCCGGCACCCCCGGCATCCCCGGAGCTTTCGGGGCATCCGGGGCGAACAGCAGCAGCGTCAGATCGTCCTGCACCGTCCCCGCGAACCGCACCACGTCCCGCCACACCGCGTCCGTCAGCGCCGCCGGATCCGCGCAGTCGTAGCCCGGCAGCCGCTCCACCAGCGGATAGAACGTGCCCGTCGCGTCCCGCGCCTCCGTCACCCCGTCCGTCAGCGCGAGCAGCCGGTCCCCGCCGCGCAGGGCGACCGTCAGCCGCTCGGGCGGCGCGAGCCCCGCGATGCCGAGGCCCAGCGGCGCCCCGGACGGCACCTCCAGCTCGCGCACCGTGCCGTCGCGCAGCAGCAGCGGATGCGGATGCCCGCAGCTGACGACCCGTACGACGGGGGAGTCGTCGGGGAATTCAAGGAGCACCGCCGTCGCGAACAGCTCCGCGTGCTCGTCCTGCGCCGCGTCCACCACGAGCCGCCGGTCGAGCCGCGCCGCGACCCCCTCCAGATCCGGCTGGTCGAGCACCGCCTCCCGGAACGCGCCGAGCAGCCCCGCCACCGTCCCCACCGCCGACAGACCGTGCCCCTGTACGTCGCCGACGACCGCCCGCACCCCGTGCGGCCCGCGCCGTACGTCGAAGAAGTCGCCGCCGACGAGCGCCTCGCGCTGCGCCGCCCGGTACAGGCCCGCACAGCGCACCGCCCCCACCCGTTCCGGCAGCGGCGGCAGCACCGCGAACTGGGCGGCCTCCGCGACCGTACGCACCGTGACCAGCTGCTCGTCGCGCCGGCTGCGCACCCACGCGATCAGCACGCTCAGGACCGACACGAACGCGACGGTCAGTACGTCACCGTCGCCCGGGCGCCCGAAGCCCGTCGACGGCACCGCGAGGAGGAGGACGATGACGCCGCCCATCAGCGCCGTCGCCGCGGGCCCGTACGACAGGGCGGCCAGCGGCGGAATCGCGCCGAGCAGAAATCCGAGGTCCAGGTCCTCGTCCGTGACGGCCTGCAGCACGATCAGGCCGACGAGCAGCGCGACCGGCAGCCAGCGCACCCAGCGCGGCGGCGGCGCCCCGCGCAGCCAGGCACGCTCCGCCCCGTCACGACGGCGCGCCACGGGCCAGGTCATGCCGGGATGCTCCCTTCGGGACGGTCGTCCGCACCCATTCACCCTGCTACGACTCGCGACCCGCCGCACTCCCGCAGGCCATGGCCCTACAGCGGCTGCCCCATGAAGACGTCGTCCACGTACTCCCCGTCGAGCAGGAACTCCCCGGGCAGCACGCCCTCGACGACGAAGCCCTCGGCCTCGTACAGCCTGCGGGCCGGAGCGTTGTGCCCGAGCACCCGCAGTGCGATCCGCCGCGCACCCTGGCGCCGTGCCTCCTCGACGGCGGCCCGCACCAGGATCCGGCCGACGCCACGGCCGCGCGCCGCGTCGGCGACGGCGAGGCCCTGGATCTGCCGCACGTGCGCGTTCGACGGCAGCGGGGTGGGGCGGCCGAGCCGCACGAACCCCACGACGCGGCCGTCGACCTCGGCGACCAGATGGTCGCGCGGGCCGAACCGCTCGGTGAAGAACGGCGCGTCCTCCTCCAGCGGCTTCACCGCGTGCAGGTGCGACCAGGTGTCCCGGTCGAGGCGGCCGAGCGCCTCCTCGTCCTCCGGTACGGCGAAACGTGTGCGGGGCGGCGTGACAGACATGCGCGTCACTGTACGACCGAGAGGCAGGATGGAGGCATGACACGTATCGCGGTGGCAGGTGCCTCCGGGCTCATCGGCTCGGCTCTCGTCCGTTCCCTGACCGCAGACGGCCACGACGTGCTGCGCCTGGTGCGCCGTGCCCCGCGGGCGGCGGACGAGATCCGCTGGGACCCCCGGGGCGGACAGGTCGACGCGGCCGGTCTCGACGGCTGCGAGGCGATCGTCAACCTCGCCGGGGCCGGGGTCGGCGACCACCGGTGGACGGCGGCGTACAAGCGGGAGATCCACGACAGCCGGGTCCTCGGCACGACGGTCCTCGCGGAGGCGGCCGCCTCCCTCGACACCCCGCCCCGCGTCTTCCTCAACGGCAGCGCGATCGGCTACTACGGCGACACGGGCGCCCGCGCGGTCGACGAGTCCGCCCCGGCGGGCGAGGGCTTCCTGCCCTCCCTGTGCGTGGAGTGGGAGGCCGCCACGGCCCCCGCCCACCAGGCCGGCATCCGCACGGTCCTGGCCCGCACCGGCCTGGTCGTGGCCCGCGGCGGCGGCGCCTGGGCCAAGCTGTTCCCCCTCTTCAAGGCGGGGCTCGGCGGACGCATGGGCGACGGCAGCCAGTACTGGTCGTACATCGCGCTGCACGACCACGTGGCGGCGCTGCGGCACCTTCTGGACGCGGACGCCCTCTCCGGGCCGGTGAACCTGACCGCGCCGCACCCGGCGACGAATCGTGAGGTCGCCACCGCGATGGGCCGGGTCCTGCACCGCCCGGCGCTGCTACCCGTCCCGGCGCCGGTGCTCCGCGTGGTGCTGGGGGAGATGGCCGGGGACGTCCTGGGCTCGACCCGGGCGGTACCCAGCCGCCTGCTGGAATCAGGCTTCGACTTCGCGTTCCCGGGGTTGGAGGAGGCCATTGGGGCCGCGTGATCCGCGCCCCTTCAGGGGCGCGGGGAACTGCGCGAGAAGCCCCACCGGCCCGCACCCGGCGGCCAGGCCGTCGAAGCTACGGCGCCTGGCCGAACCGCTCGGTCAACCGGGGATACAGCCGCGCCAACACCGCCGCGTCCTCGAAATCCACCGGCGACCCCTCCGGCTCGGCAGGGGCGGGAGGAATACCCAGGTCGGCCGCGACCGCCCCGGTCAACTCCTCGTACGCCTCGTCCGCCGCGTACCCCAGCTCCTCCCCGTCCCCGTCGACCTCGTCGTCGAACTCGCGGAGCGACTCCGCCAGGGAGTCCGGGTCGTGCAGCGCCCCCTCGAACACCTCGCGCCCCTGCCCGATCAGCCAGCACCGGAAGAAGTCGAAGGCGTCGTCACTGGCCCCGCCGAGGAGCACCCACGCGGCACCCCACAGGTCCCAGCGGTAGGCCCGGTTGTACCGGACCTCGAAGTGCCGGGCGAAGTCGAGCACCGACTCGGGGTCGCGCTGCAGCAGTCTGTCGACGAGCAGCTCGGCGTGGTCCTCGGGGTCGCCCTCGGCGGCCTCGCGGGTGCTGTCCACGATCTCCCAGAACTCGGTCTCGTCCATCACGGGACAAGCATCGGCCCTCGACCCAGGGGGCGCACGCCGAGCGCAAGAGGAACGCCACTTCGTTACGCATGCACATGCCCAAGGCACCCGGCGCACGGCACACGCCCGTGCCCGGCGGCTACCCGTACCACTCGCCCATCCGCCGCACCGCCCGCGCGAACCGCTCCCGCAACGCCGGCGGAGCCACCACCTCCACCTCCGGGCCGAGCGCCATGAGCTGGGTGAAGGCGACCTCCTCCGACTCGATCGGCAGGGTCACGGTCACCCGCCCGTCCGGATCCGCCGCGCCCGCCGCCTCCAGCGCCTCCCGCGCGGCCCCGCGATCCATGGCGTACGGCAGCCGCCGGGCGCCGTCGGGCGTCAGCCGTATGACCGCCTCGGCCCGCAGGATCGCCCGCGCGAACTGCGCCGCCCGCTCCTCCCAGAAGCCGGGCAGGTCGAACTCCTCGTCCCGTACGAAGTGTTGGGCAGCACTCCCGGGGTCGGACCGGACCGACGTGAACCGGTCGATGCGGTACACCCGGAAGCCCCGCTCGCGCACCCGGGCCGCCAAATACCAGACGCCTGCCTTGAGCACGAGCCCGTGCGGCTCCAACTCCCGCTCCACGATGGCGTCCTGACGCTGATACGCGACCCGCACCACCCGGTCGTCCCACACCGCCTCGGCGATCACCGGCAGCAACTCGGGCGTCTCGGGCTCCTGGAACCAGCCCGGCGCGTCCAGGTGGAAGCGCTGCGCCGCCGTCCGCGACGCGTCCGCCAGCGAGGGCAGCAGCGCCGCCGACACCTTCAGGCGGGCCGCCGACGCCGCGTCGTCCAGGCCCATCTCGCGCAGCGCACCCGGCACCCCGGACAGGAACAGCGCCTCGGCCTCGCCGCGCGCGAGTCCCGTCAGACGGGTGCGGTAGCCGCCGATCAGCCGGTAGCCACCGGCCCGGCCGCGGTCCGCGTACACCGGGACGCCCGCCTCGCTCAGCGCCTGCGCGTCCCGCGTCACCGTCCGCTCGGACACCTCGAGTTCACGCGCCAGCTCGGCCGCGGTCATCGACGGCCGGGACTGGAGCAACAGCACCATCTTGATCAGGCGGGCAGCACGCATGCCGCCATCATGCCGCCCGGGTACGACAATGCCCCCGCCGTCACCGGCGGGGGCAAGGTCACCTGCGTACGAGAGCCTTACAGGCCGTAGCGCTCGCGCGCCTCCTTCACGGCCGTCGCCTTGACCTCGCCGCGGCGGGCGAGCTGGGCGAGGGCCGCGACGACGATCGACTCCGCGTCGACGCCGAAGTGACGGCGCGCGTCCTCACGGGTGTCGGAGAGGCCGAAGCCGTCCGCGCCCAGCGAGGTGTAGTCCTGCTCGACCCACTGCGCGATCTGGTCGGGGACCTGGCGCATGTAGTCGGAGACGGCCAGGACCGGGCCCTGCGCACCGGCGAGCGCCTGGCGGACGTACGGGGTCCGCTCCTCGCCGCGCAGCAGCGCCTCGTCGGCGTCGAGCGCGTCGCGGCGCAGCTCGGTCCAGGAGGTGGCCGACCACACGTCGGCGGCGACGCCCCACTCCTCGGCGAGCAGCTGCTGCGCCTTGAGGGTCCAGTGGATGGCCGTACCGGAACCGATGAGGTTGATGCGCGGGGCGTTCGCCGCCGCCACGTTCAGACCCGCGGTCTCCGCCGTGTTGAAGCGGTACAGGCCCTTGATGATCGCCTCGTCGAGGCCGTCGACCGCGGGCTTCGCGGGCTGCGGCATCGGCTCGTTGTAGACGGTCAGGTAGTAGAAGACGTCCTTGTCTTCTTGTCCTGCGGACTCGCCCGGCTTGGCCTCGCCGTACATACGGCGCAGGCCTTCCTTCATGATCGTGGCGATCTCGTAGGCGAAGGCCGGGTCGTACGACAGGGCGGCCGGGTTGGTCGCCGCGATCATCGGCGAGTGGCCGTCCGCGTGCTGCAGACCCTCACCCGTCAGCGTCGTGCGACCGGCGGTGGCGCCGATGACGAAGCCGCGGCCCATCTGGTCGGCGAGCTGCCAGAACTGGTCGCCCGTGCGCTGCCAGCCGAACATCGAGTAGAAGATGTACAGCGGGATCATCTGCTCGCCGTGCGTCGAGTACGACGTGGCGGCGGCGATGAAGTCGGCGAGCGCGCCGGCCTCGTTGATCCCCTCGTTGAGGATCTGGCCAGACTGAGATTCCTTGTAGTACATGAGCTGGTCGCGGTCGACCGGGTCGTACGTCTGGCCCTTGGGCGAGTACAGACCGAGCGACGGGAACAGCGACTCCATGCCGAAGGTGCGCGCCTCGTCGGGGATGATCGGCACCCAGCGCTTGCCGGACGTCTTGTCCCGTACGAGGTCCTTCAGGAGCCGTACGAGCGCCATCGTCGAGGCGACGGACTGCGAGCCGGAACCCTTGTCGAACGAGGCGAACGCCTTGTCGGCGGGGGCGGGCAGCGGCGCCAGCGGCTGCGTGCGGCGGGCCGGGGCCGGACCGCCGAGGGCGGCACGACGCTCGGCGAGGTAGCGCAGCTCGGGCGAGCCCTCGGCGGGACGCGCGTACGGAACGACGCCGTCCTCGAAGCGGCTGTCCGGGATCGGCAGGTCAAGGAGGTCACGCATCCCCTTGAACTCGTCGATCGTCAGCTTCTTCATCTGGTGGTTGGCGTTCTTGGACTCGAAGCCCTTGCCGAGCGTGAAGCCCTTGACGGTCTGGGTGAGGATGACCGTCGGGGCGCCCTTGTGCTCGACCGCCGCCTTGTACGCCGCGTACACCTTGCGGGGCTCGTGGCCGCCGCGGGAGACGTGGAAGCACTCGGAGATCTTGTCGTCGGACAGGACCTTCGCGAGCTCGATCAGCGCCGGGCTCGTACCGAAGAAGTTCTCGCGGATGTAGGCGACGTCGCGCGTCTGGTACGTCTGGAACTGGGCGTCCGGGACCTCACGCAGGCGCTCCAGGAGCGCGCCGGTGGTGTCGAGCTGGAACAGCTCGTCCCACGCGTTGCCCCACATCGACTTGATGACGTTCCAGCCGGAGCCGCGGAACTGCGCCTCCAGCTCCTGCACGACGCGGAAGTTCGGACGGACCGGGCCGTCCAGGCGCTGCAGGTTGCAGTTGATGACGAAGGTCAGGTTGTCGAGACCCTCGCGGGCCGCGAGCGTGAGCGCCGAGGTCGACTCGGGCTCGTCCATCTCGCCGTCGCCGAGGAAGGCCCAGACGTGGGAGTTGGAGGTGTCCTTGATGTTCCGCGCGGTCAGGTAGCGGTTGAACCGCGCCTGGTAGATCGCGGAGAGCGGGCCGAGGCCCATGGACACCGTCGGGAACTCCCACAGCCACGGCAGGCGGCGCGGGTGCGGGTACGACGGCAGGCCGTTGCCCCCGGCCTCGCGGCGGAAGTTGTCCAGCTGCGCCTCGGAGAGGCGGCCGTCGAGGAAGGCGCGGGCGTAGATGCCCGGGGAGGCGTGGCCCTGGATGTACAGCTGGTCGCCGGAGCCGTCGCCCTCCTTCCCGCGGAAGAAGTGGTTGAAGCCGGTCTCGTACAGCCAGGCGGCCGAGGCGAAGGTGGCGATGTGGCCGCCGACGCCGTGCTTCGAGCCGCGGGTCACCATCGCGGCGGCGTTCCACCGGTTGTACGCGGTGATCTTCGCTTCCATCTCCTCGTCACCGGGGAAGTCCGGCTCCGCGGAGGTGGGGATGGTGTTGAGGTAGTCGGTCGACAGCAGCTTGGGCAGCGGCAGGCCGCCGGCCTCGCCGCGCTCCAGCGTGCGTCGCATCAGCTGCGCGGCACGGTGCGGCCCGGCCGCCTGGGTAACGGCGTCCAGGGAGGCCTGCCATTCGGCGGTCTCCTCGGGGTCGCGGTCCGGGAGCTGGTCGAGCTCGCTCGGCTGGATGCGCATGGGGTCGGTCATAGTCGCCGCACGCCTTCCTGAGTCGAAGGGGGTGGGGTGGGGGTGCCCTTTGTCTTTGGCAGGACAGGGCGGGGGTCCCGGTAGGGACCCGTCGGCGACTGTAACTCCCTGATCGATGATCGATCAAAGGGTTGAAGGCCAAAACCTCTTCAGATCGAGAAAGTCGGCACAAGGTGCCAGGGACAGGGGCACTGGGTGCCCCTTTGGCCTGTCCGGAACGAGACGTACGTCACGCCGCATCACGCCACGTCAGGCGCGCGGAGCGCATCCGAGGACGTGCGCCTTCACCAGCTCGGCGATGGCCGGATCACGACGCCGGAAAGCGGCCACGAGATCCGCGTGCTCCTCCGCGTACGACTGCTGCACGGTCCCCAGCCACCGGATGGACAGCGCGGTGAAGACCTCGATGCCCAGGCCCTCCCAGGTGTGCAGCAGCACCGAGTTCCCGGCGGCCCTGACCATCTCCCGGTGGAAGCCCACGGTGTGCCGCACCTGGGCGGTGCCGTCGGCCTCCTGGTCGGCCAGGTACAGCGCCGCGACGTGCGGCTCCAGGGCCGAGCAGTCGTCGGCGAGCTTCTCCGCGGCCAGCTCGGCGGCGATGGCCTCCAGGCCCGCGCGCACCGGGTAGCTCTCCTCCAGATCGGCGGCCGAGAGGTTCCGTACGCGCACGCCCTTGTTCGGCGCGGACTCGATGAGGCGCAGCGACTCCAGCTCGCGCAGCGCCTCGCGCACCGGGGTCTGCGAGACCTCCAGCTCGGTGGCGATCCGGCGCTCCACGATCCGCTCGCCCGGCTTCCAGCGGCCGCTGACGATCCCCTCCACGATGTGCTCGCGGATCTGTTCGCGCAGCGAGTGGATGACGGGCGTGGTCATGGGGGCTCCTCCGGGAGGCCGGGGCATTGACGTCTAGACAATACGGCGGCGCCCCCGTCCGGATGTGCTCCGGGCGGGGGCGCCGCAGGTGAGGCTGGTTACAACCGCAGGGTCTACAGACCCAGTTCGGCCGTGAACTCGCCCGCCTCGAGGATCTGCTTGACCGTCGTCAGGTAGCGGGCGGCGTCCGCGCCGTCCACCAGACGGTGGTCGTAGGAGAGCGTCACGTACGTCATGTCACGGACGGCGATCGTGTCACCGAGCTCCGGGTCGGAGACGACGACCGGGCGCTTGACCGTGGCACCGATGCCCAGGATGGCGACCTGGTTCGGCGGGACGATGACCGTGTCGAAGAGCGCACCGCGCGACCCCGTGTTGGAGATCGTGAAGGTGGCGCCCGACAGGTCGTCCGGGGCGATCTTGTTCGTACGGACCTTGTTCGCCAGCTCGGCGGTCTTCTTGGCGATGCCCGCGATGTTCAGGTCACCGGCGCCCTTGATGACCGGGGTCATCAGGCCCTTCTCCGAGTCGACGGCGATGCCGACGTTCTCGGAGTCGAAGTAGGTGATCGTGCCCTCGTCGTAGTTCAGGCGGGCGTTGATGACCGGGTGGGCCTTCAGCGCCTGGACGGCGGCCTTGACGAAGAACGGCATCGGGGAGAGCTTGACGCCCTCGCGGGCGGCGAAGCCGTCCTTGGCCTTGTTGCGCAGCTTCATCAGCTTGGTGATGTCGACCTCGATGACCGAGGACAGCTGAGCCTGCTCCTGCAGCGCCTTGTGCATGTTGTCCGCGATGGCCTTGCGGATGCGCGGCAGCTTGACCGTCTGACCACGGAGGGGAGAGGCCTCCAGGGTCGGGGCGGCCTTCGAGGCGGCCGGGGCGGCAGCGGCGGCCGGAGCCGGAGCGGCGGCCTTCGCGGCCTCGGCGGCGGCGATGACGTCCTGCTTGCGGATGCGACCGCCGACGCCGGTGCCCTTGACGGAGGCCAGGTTCACGCCGTTCTCGGACGCGAGCTTGCGCACCAGCGGGGTCACGTAGGCGCCGTCGTCCGCCGGGGTGGCGGGGGCGGCGGGCGCGGCCGGAGCAGCCGGGGCGACCGGCGCGGGGGCCGGAGCCGGGGCGGCGGGCTGGGCCGGGGCCGGAGCAGCGGCGGCCGGAGCAGCCGGGGCGGCCGGGGCAGCGGGAGCAGCCGGGGCGGCCGGAGCCGGAGCGGCGGCCGGAGCAGCCGGGGCGGCGGGCGCGGCCGGAGCCGGGGCGGCACCGGGGGCACCGATGACGGCGAGCTTGGCGCCGACCTCGGCGGTCTCGTCCTCGGCGACGACGATCTCGAGGAGAACGCCGGCGACGGGGGAGGGGATCTCGGTGTCGACCTTGTCGGTGGAGACCTCGAGCAGCGGCTCGTCCTCCGCGACCTCCTCGCCGACCTCCTTCAGCCAGCGGGTGACGGTGCCCTCGGTGACGGACTCGCCCAGCGCGGGGAGGGTCACGTCGGTGCCGGAGGCGCCACCGGCCGGAGCGGCGGGAGCGGCGGGAGCGGCGGGGGCAGCCGGGGCCTCGGCGGCGGGCGCCGGAGCGGCGGCCGGCTCGGCGGCCGGGGCGGCAGCGGGGGCCGGGGCGCCCGTGCCGTCGTCGATGACGGCCAGCTCGGCGCCGACCTCCACCGTCTCGTCCTCGGCGACCTTGATGGAGGCCAGGATGCCGGCGGCGGGCGAGGGGATCTCGGTGTCGACCTTGTCGGTCGACACCTCCAGCAGCGGCTCGTCGACCTCGACGCGCTCGCCCTCGGCCTTCAGCCAGCGGGTGACAGTGCCCTCGGTGACGCTCTCACCGAGCGCCGGAAGGGATACGGAAACCGCCATGGTTTCTGTTGCTCCTTACGAATACGCAACTACGGGTGCCGCAGTGCGGAAGTCTGTGGTCGGTCGGTAGGTCGTCGCGCCCAGTTGCGACGACGCAGGGGCGAGGGCTAGTCGTGCGAGTGCAGCGGCTTGCCCGCGAGGGCCAGGTGGGCCTCGCCCATCGCCTCGTTCTGCGTCGGGTGGGCGTGGATGAGCTGGGCGACCTCGGCGGGCAGCGCTTCCCAGTTGTAGATCAGCTGGGCCTCGCCGACCTGCTCGCCCATCCGGTCGCCGACCATGTGGACGCCGACCACGGCACCGTCCTTGACCTGGACGAGCTTGATCTCGCCCGCGGTCTTGAGGATCTTGGACTTGCCGTTGCCCGCAAGGTTGTACTTGAGGGCGACGACCTTGTCCGCGCCGTAGATCTCCTTGGCCTTGGCCTCGGTGATGCCGACGGAGGCGACCTCCGGGTGGCAGTACGTCACCTTCGGCACACCGTCGTAGTCGATCGGGACGGTCTTGAGACCGGCCAGACGCTCCGCCACCAGGATGCCCTCGGCGAAGCCGACGTGCGCGAGCTGGAGGGTCGGGACGAGGTCACCGACGGCCGAGATGGTCGGCACGTTGGTCTGCATGTACTCGTCGACCAGGACGTAGCCGCGGTCCATCGCGACGCCCTGCTCCTCGTAGCCCAGGCCCTGGGAGACCGGGCCGCGGCCGATCGCGACGAGGAGGACCTCGGCGTCGAACGTCTTGCCGTCGGCCAGGGTCACGCGGACGCCGTCCTGCGTGTACTCGGCGGACTGGAAGAAGGTGCCGAGGTTGAACTTGATGCCGCGCTTGCGGAACGCGCGCTCAAGAAGCTTGGAGCTGTTCTCGTCCTCGACCGGCACGAGGTGCTTGAGGCCCTCGATGACGGTGACGTCGGTGCCGAAGGACTTCCACGCGGAGGCGAACTCGACGCCGATGACGCCGCCGCCCAGGATGATCGCGGACTGCGGGACGCGGTCCAGCTTCAGCGCGTGGTCCGAGGAGATGATGCGGTTGCCGTCGATCTCCAGGCCCGGCAGCGACTTCGGCACGGAGCCGGTCGCGAGGAGCACGTGGCGGCCCTGGATGCGCTGGCCGTTCACGTCGACGGAGGTCGGGGAGGAGAGCTTGCCCTCACCCTCGATGTACGTCACCTTGCGGGAGGCGATCAGCCCCTGCAGGCCCTTGTACAGGCCGGAGATGACGTCGTCCTTGTACTTGTGGACGGCCGCCATGTCGATGCCCTCGAAGGTGGCCTTGACGCCGAACTGGTCGGCCTCGCGCGCCTGGTCGGCGATCTCGCCGGCGTGCAGCAGCGCCTTCGTCGGAATGCAGCCGTTGTGCAGGCAGGTGCCGCCGACCTTGCCCTTCTCGATCAGGGCGACGTCCAGGCCCAGCTGCGAGCCGCGCAGGGCCGCGGCGTAACCGCCACTGCCACCGCCGAGGATCACTAGGTCGAAAACGGTGCTGGCGTCGTTCGCCACGTCACGTCCTCCATGCATGTGCGCCGTACGCCGGTCTCCAGTGACCGCGCGGCGGCTGGTGTTCGGCCGCTCGTTCTTCGGCCCTCGGGTGGGGCCCTGTCCTGCCGTCCCCCATCCTCGCACTTGTCGAAGGCATGCGGGACGTCGGGCTGGGGTGTGAGACGGCGGTTACACCAGAAATGGACGCGGCCACAGTGGAGGAACGTACATTTTTCGAGGGGTCTCGGGATTTTTCGTCGAAAGCGAACAGCCCCGGAGTGCGCACCCCGGGGCTGTTCGTCGGTGGATCAGTGGGGCGGTGCCTCAGCCGAGGTCGCCCGCCGCCGTGCGCTCCGCGAGGCGGACCAGCGTACGGACGGCGCTGCCCGTGCCGCCCTTCGGCGTGTAGCCGAACGGGGCGCCCTCGTGGAAGGCCGGGCCCGCGATGTCGAGGTGGGCCCAGGTGATGCCCTCGCCGACGAACTCCTGCAGGAACAGACCGGCGACCAGGCCGCCGCCCATCCGCTCACCCATGTTCGCGATGTCGGCGGTCGGCGAGTCCATGCCCTTGGCGAGGTGGGCCGGGAGCGGCATCGGCCAGGACGGCTCGCCGACCTCCTCGGCGATCTCGTGGATCGACGTACGGAACGCGTCGTCGTTGGCCATGATCCCGTACGTGCGGTTGCCGAGGGCCAGCACCATCGCACCGGTCAGCGTCGCCACGTCGACGATCGCGTCCGGGTTCTCCTCGGAGGCCTTGGCGAGGGCGTCGGCCAGGACCAGGCGGCCTTCGGCGTCCGTGTTCAGGACCTCGACGGTCTTGCCGGAGTACATGCGCAGCACGTCGCCCGGGCGGGTCGCCGAACCGGACGGCATGTTCTCGGCCAGGGCCAGCCAGCCCGTGACGTTCACGTCGAGCTTGAGGCGGGCCGCGGCGACGACGGCGGCGAACACGGCGGCGGCGCCGGCCATGTCGCACTTCATCGTCTCGTTGTGCCCGGCCGGCTTGAGGGAGATGCCGCCCGAGTCGTACGTGATGCCCTTGCCCACGAAGGCCAGGTGCTTCTTCGCCCTGGAGCTCGTGTACGAGAGCTTCACCAGGCGCGGGGTGGCCGCGGAACCGGCGCCGACGCCGAGGATGCCGCCGTAGCCGCCCTTGATGAGCGCCTTCTCGTCGAGCACCTGGATCTTGATCCCGTGCTCCTTGGCCGCGGCCGTGGCGACGGCGGCGAAGGCCTCGGGGTTCAGGTCGTTCGGCGGGGTGTTGATCAGGTCGCGGGCCCGGTTGAGCTCCTCGGCGACCGCGATCGCACGCTCGATCTCCGCCTTGTACGCCTTGTCCCGCGGCTTGCCGCCGAGCAGGGCCGCCTCGGCGAGCGGAGCCTTGCCGTTCTTCTTCGGGTCCTTCGGGGACTCCTTGTACGCGTCGAAGGAGTACGCGCCGAGCAGCACGCCCTCCGCGATCGCGCCCGCGTCCTCGGCGTCCTCCACGGGCAGCGCGAACGCGGCCTTCTTCGCACCGGTCAGGGCGCGCGCGGCGGCACCGGCGGCGCGGCGCAGCACCTCGGTGTCGTACGCCTCGTCCTTCTCCGGCTCACTGCCGAGACCGACCGCCAGCACGACCGGGGCCTTGAAGCCGGAGGGCGCGGGGAGCTTGGTCACCTCGCCCTCGGCACCGGCGGCACCGAGGGTCTCCAGAACGGCGGCCAGCTTGCCGTCGTACGCCTTGTCCACGGCCTCCGCGCCCGGCGCGACGACCAGGCCCCCCTTGTCGGAGGTGTCGCCCTTGGCGACGCCGACGACGATCGCGTCGGCGCGCAGGCCGCCGGCCGCGGAGGTGCTGAGAGTCAGAGCAGTCACGGTGGTGAGGTCCCTCTTTCGTGAAATGGGGTTTGGGTGGGCCCGGGGCGAGCCTACGCCCGTGTTTTGGTGTTCGCCCCGTTGAGGTGCTGTTGCGGGGCTCCGCCCCGGACCCCGCTCCTCAAACGCCGGAGAGGCTGAAAATCACGAGCGTTGCTGTTGCTGCTGTCTCTGCCAGCGCACCGAACACGTCTCCCGTTACCCCGCCGAAGCGGCTCACGCAGCGGCGCAGCAGCAACTCGGCCGCCCCACAAGCGAGTACGACGGCCAGCGCGGCCTGGAGTGACAGCGCTGCTGCCAGGGCCGTGATCGCCGCGGCCGACAGGAGCGCCGCCCCGGGTGACACCGTCTCCGCGACCGCCGCGCCCAGGCCCTCGGGGCGGGCCGCCGGGACGCCCTTGCGGGAGGCGAGGGTCAGGGACAGGCGGGCCGTCACCGCGGAGACCGTTGCCGCGATGGCGCCCCGGGTCCACGAGTCGGCGTACAGCTGCGCCAGGACCGCCACCTGGGCGAGCAGGGACAGGACGAGGGTGACGACGCCGAACGGGCCGATGTCCGACTGCTTCATGATCCGCAGCGCGTCCTCGGCGGGCTTGCCGCTGCCCAGGCCGTCCGCCACGTCCGCGAGTCCGTCGAGGTGCAGGCCCCGGGTCAGCGCGGCCGGGACCGCGACCGAGGCGACCGCGGCGAGCAGCGTGCCCGCGCCGAGGAACGTGAGGGCCCCGCCGAGCGCCGCCGCGCACAGGCCCACGACCAGGCCGGCCAGCGGGGCGCAGAGCATGCCGGTGCGGGCGGCGGCGCGGTCCCAGCGCGTGACGGTGACGGGCAGGACCGTGAGGGTGCCGAAGGCGAAACGTATGCCGTCGGTGAGGGAGGCGCGGGAGTCGGTTGCGGACACCGGGGGAGGTTACCCGGGGCGGACGCGTGGACGGGCTTCTGGACGGGCTTCTGGACGGGCGCGGCCCGTGTGCCGCCTGCAAGATGAAGCGCATGAGCCACTGGTGGCACCGCAACATCCTCGAACCCGGGAAGCTGCCCCTGCTGCTCGCGCTGCTGTCGTTCCTGTTCACGTTCCTGGTGACGCGGACCATCACCCGGCTGATCCGCGCGGGCCGCGGCCCCTTCCGCAACATCAGCCCGGGCGGGCTGCACATCCACCACGTGGTGCCCGGCGTGGTGCTCACGGTCGTCGGCGGGTTCGGCGCGGTCGGCAGTGGGCGGCACGGCATCGCGGCCTGCATCTGCGCCGTCGTCTTCGGGATCGGGGCGGGCCTGGTGCTCGACGAGTTCGCGCTGATCCTGCACCTCGACGACGTGTACTGGAGCGTGCAGGGCCGGCGCAGCGTCGAGGTCGTCGTCCTCGCCGCGTCCCTCGGCATGCTCGTCATCGGCGGCTTCTCGCCGCTCGGCGTCAACGACATGACCGCACAGGAGCAGCACGACCGCGTCTCGCTCATCTCGACGCTGCTCGTCAACTTCTCGTTCGTCCTCGTCGCGCTGCTCAAGGGCAAGGCGCGGACCGCGATCGTCGGCGTCCTGGTGCCGTTCGTGGCGCTGTTCGGGGCGATCCGGCTCGCGCGGCCCGGCTCGTACTGGGCGCGCAGGTGCTACCGGCGGCGGCACCGGGCGCGGGCCAGGGCCGCCCTGCGGGCGTATCGGCACGACCGCCGCTGGCACCGGCTCAGCCGCGCCTTTCAGGACTTCATCGGCGGGGCCCCGGACCGTGTCGAGCCGCCCCGCTGACGCAGCGCCGAGATCCCGCACAGGACGAGGGCGGCGAGGATCGCGGCCAGGTGTTCGCGGCCCGCGAGGTTCGGCTCGACCACGCACTCGGCGACCATCGTGACGACGACGAACGCGCCGGTCCACCAGGCCCGGTAGCGCCAGCACACGTACACGGCGAGTCCGACGACCGCCGCCGACGGGCCGGTGTCGACGACCTGCGCGTCGGACGCGGGCAGGCCGAACGGGCCGTCGGGGCCGAGGGCGATGCCGATGCGCGCGTACAGGGTGCCCGCGAGCGTGGCCGCGTAGGAGACGACGAGGGTGCGCCACCGGCCCAGGCAGATCTCCGCGATGCCGAACACCAGCAGGATCTGGGCGAGCGCGCCCCACACGGGCAGGTCGAGGGCCGGGACGAAGAGCGAGAGCGGGGTGCGCAGGAGCGACAGCCAGAGCGGGTCCTCGGCGCGCACCGAGCCGATGTTCTGGACGAACTGGTAGCCCCAGGGCTGGTTCTGCACGTACTGGAGGACCGCCGTCAGACAGACCGCGGCGATCGTCAGCGGGATCGCCCGCCAGCGGCGGGTGACCAGTCCGTCCCGTACGGCCTTGAACAAGGGGCCCCACTCCCTGCGCGCCCAGGCGCGGACGCCGCCCGTCAACGCTGCTCCAGGCGTCTGCCGCGCAGCCACTTGGGCAGGCCCGGCACTTCGAGGAAGCCCTCGGCGCGGGCCGACGCGATCCCGATGCGCGGCAGGTCGGCGCTCTTCTCGAAGAGCAGGAAACGGGGTTCCCAGATGGGCCGGTACTTCGCGTTGGCCCGATACAGCGATTCGATCTGCCACCACCGGGAGAAGAAGCTGAGCAGCGAGCGCCACAGGCGCAGCACCGGGCCCGCGCCGAGCCGCGAGCCACGTTCGAAGACGGAGCGGAACATGGCGAAGTTGAGTGAGACCTGAGTGATCCCGATCTCGGGGGCGTGCTGGAGGAGTTCGATCACCATGAACTCCATCAGTCCGTTCTCGGAGTCGCGGTCACGGCGCATCAGATCGAGGGAGAGGCCGTGCGGCCCCCACGGCACGAAGGAGAGCAGTGCTCTCAAGTCCCCTTCGCCGTCCGTGCATTCGAGCATGACGCACCTGCCGTCGGCCGGGTCGCCGAGGCGGCCGAGCGCCATGGAGAAGCCGCGCTCGGTGGCGCCGTCGCGCCAGTCGTCGGCGCGCTCCAGGAGGTACGTCATCTCGTCGGCCGGGATGTCCTCGTGGCGGCGGATGCGGACCGTGTAGCCCGCGCGCTTGACCCGGTTGTAGGCCTGGCGGACGGTGCGCATGGCCCGCCCGTCCAGCGTGAACTCGTCGGTCTCCACGATGGCTTCGTCGCCGAGTTCGAGGGCGTCCAGGCCGTGCCGTGCGTAGACCGTGCCCGCCTCCTCGCTCGCGCCCATCACCGCGGGCAGCCAGCCGTGCACCCGCGCCTCGGCGAGCCAGGGCTCGATCGCGCCGGGCCAGGCTTCCGGGTCGCCGATCGGATCGCCGGAGGCCAGCGAGACGCCGCCGACCACGCGGTACGTGATGGCCGCCTTGCCCGTCGGGGACCACACGACGCTCTTCTCGCGGCGCAGCGCGAAGTAGCCGAGCGAGTCGCGTTCGCCCTCCTTGTCGAGCAGGGCGTGCAGCTTCTCCTCGTCCTCGGGGGTGAGCGGGTCGACGGCGCGGCGCGAGCGGAACGCGGCGTAGACGACGGCGATCAGCAGCAGCGTGGAGAGGATGTTGATGACGACGTTGACCCAGTTCGGCGTGGTGATGCCGGGGTAGTGGGAGTCGTTCGAGGCGACCGAGATGAGGCGCAGCGTGCCGTAGCGCCAGCGTTCCAGGAACGTCGAACGGTGCGGGTCGTGCGCGTGGTTGGTGACCGTCACCAGGAACGTCGCGAAGAGCGAGGTGACCAGCAGGCCCCCGACCGCGACGATCGCCGCCAGCTTCGCGTTCGAGCGGTCGCCCTTGGCGTAGAACTCGCGGCGGCCGACGACCAGGGCGACGACGAATGCCGCGGTCAGCACCAGCGAGATCCAGTTCTGCGCGTACTGCCGCACCTCGGGGAAGACCATCACGAAGGCGAACAGCAGCAGGAACAGGCCGCTCAGGACGATGTTGAGGATCCAGGCCGCGCGCTTGCGGCGGCGCATCGTGATCGCCAGGAACCAGGTCACGACGGCGGAGGAGAAGCCCGCGGCCAGCAGGTACGGGGTGAAGTAGTTGTCCTCGTTGTGGCGGCGCAGGTCCTGCCCGAAGGAGACCCAGACGGCGCTGAGGAGGTTGATCAGCGTGACGATCCGGAGGTACCAGACGGTGAACCCCGCGGCGCGCCGTGAGGTCGATGTGCTTGTCCGTGTATCGCCCATGAGCGGGAGCATATGGGCGATTTAGGGCTATGTCGGGTCGGCGCCGCCGCGTGGTGCGCCGCCGACCCGGGGCAGTTTCTAGCTGTCGCCCTCGTCCGGGCCCGTGCCCGCGTCGTCGCCGTCGTCCTCGGACGGCTTCGGCTGCTCGGCCTCCGGGAGTTCCGCCGCCAGCGCGGCCGCCGCCTGGACCAGCGGCAGGACGAGCAGGCCGCCCGCGCCGCCGCCCACCTGTACGCCCTGGTCGAGCAGCGGCTCCATCGCCATCCGGTCCAGGGCCTTGGCCTGCGCGGGCTCGCCGCTGACGTGGGCGGCCAGCCACCAGTCCGGCGCCCGGAACGCGACGCGCTGGCCGACCAGCGCGCAGGCCGCCGACACGACGCCGTCCAGGATCACCGGCGTACGGCGCACCGCGGACTGCAGCAGGAACCCGGTCGCCGCCGCGAGGTCCGCGCCGCCCACCGTCGCAAGGAGCTGCAACTGGTCGCCCAGGACGGGCCGGGCCCGGCGCAGCGCGTCGCGCACCGCCGCGCACTTGCGCATCCAGGCGAGGTCGTCGATGGGGTCGCCGCCGCGCCCGGTGACGACCGAGGCGTCCGTGCCGCACAGCGCGGCGATGAGCGTCGCCGCGGCCGTGGTGCCACCGACGCTGAGGTCGCCGAGCACCACCAGATCCGTACCGGAGTCGGCCTCCTCGTCGGCGATCGCCATGCCCGCGCGGAACGCCGCCTCGGCCTCTTCGAGGGTGAGCGCGTCCTCGGTGTCGATGCTCCCCGAACCGCGCCGCACCCGGTGACGCACGACCTCCGCGGGCAGCTCGTCCGGCTCGCAGTCGAGCGCCATGTCGACGACCCGTACGCCGACGCCGAGCCGCCGGGCGAGCACCGCGCCGGCGCTCGCGCCCTCCAGCGCCTCGCGGACCAGAGCGGCGGCCGTGCCCGCGGCGCGCTTCGACACGCCGAGCCCGGCGACGCCGTGGTCGCCCGCGAAGACGACCACGCGGGGCTGGTCGACCGGCCGCACGGGCACGGTTCCCTGGGCGGCCGAGAGCCACTCGCCCAGTTCGTCGAGGCGGCCGAGAGCGCCCGGCGGCACGGCGAAGCGGGCCCTGCGCTCCTCCGCGTCGCGGCGTGTCCCGCCGTCGGGGCGCTCGATCAGATCGGTGAAGTCGTCGAGATTCAGCGAGCTCATTCGCCGAACAGTACCGGCCGCGATCGCGCCTGCCGGGGCCGCCTTCTGACGGTTAGTTACGCCATGTGATGCATTGACTCCATAGCGTCATTGCACGGTTGCTGGTGATCCCTTACGTTCCCGTTTGTATCGGATTGTCGTACCGCAGTGCTCGTCAGTGCTCGTCTCAGTACAGGAGCTCTCGCCCGTGACCGTGCTCACCGCGACGCCCCCCACCGTCATCGGCGTCAGCCCGTTCGGGGAACCCGACGCCCGCCTCGCCGTCGCCGTCAGCCGCGCCGGCGGCCTCGGCGTGATCGACCTCGGAGGGGGCGGCCGCCGGGCCCGTGAGGCGCTCGCCCTCGCCCGCGACTGGGCCCCCGGCGCCTTCGGCGTCCGGATCCCGGCCGACTGCGCCCTGCACCCCGACGAGCTCCGGGACCCGGCGGGCGCCGGCCCGCACACCGTGCTGCTCGCCCCCGACGCCGCCTGGCGCGTGGGCCACGTCCAGGCGCCGGTCGTGCTCGCCGAGGTGCGGGACGTCGCGCGGGCCGGGGAGGCCCTCGCCGAGGGGGCCGCGGGCATCGTCGTCCGGGGCAGTGAATGCGGCGGCCCCAGCGGGGAGTTGTCGACGTTCGTGCTGCTCCAGCAGGTCCTGGAGGCCGTCGGCGGGGCCGTGCCGGTGTGGGCGTGGGGCGGCATCGGACCGCGCACCGCCGCTGCCGCCGTCCTCGCGGGCGCCGCCGGCGTCGTCCTCGACGTCCAGCTGGCGCTGCTCGAAGAGGCGCAGGTGCCGCCCGCCGTGGGCACGCTCCTGCGCACCGCCGACGGCACCGAGACCGTCGTCGTGAACGGGCAGCGGGTCCTCGACCGGCGCCGCCCCGGCGTCCCCGCCGAACTGCACGCCCGGCTGCTGCCGCTCGGCCAGGACGCCTTCCTCGCGGCCCGGTTCGCCGAGAAGTACGGGACGGTCGCGGGCGCCGTCGAAGCGGTACGCGGCGGCATCGCGCGGGCCGCCCGCCCGGGCGCCGCCGACGCCCTGCGCCCCGGGACCGGCATGTGCCGCGCCCTGGGGACGCGGCTGCCGATCGCGCAGGGGCCGATGACGCGGGTCAGCGACCAGGCGAGATTCGCCGCCGCGGTCGCCGACGGCGGCGGACTGCCGTTCATCGCGCTCGCCCTCGCCGCGCCCGCCCAGACCCGCACCATGCTGGAGCAGACGAAGGCCGCGCTCGGCGACAGGCCCTGGGGCGTCGGGATCCTCGGCTTCGCGCCGGAGGAGGTGCGCACCGCCCAGCTCGACGCCGTACGCGAGCTGCGCCCGACCCACGTCATCATCGCGGGCGGCCGCCCCTCGCAGGCCGCGGACCTGGAGGCGGACGGCATCCGCACCTTCCTCCACGTCCCCTCGCCGGGGCTGCTCGGCCAGTTCCTCGCGTCCGGCGCCCGGCGCTTCGTCTTCGAGGGTGCCGAGTGCGGCGGGCACATCGGGCCGCGCAACAGCTTCCCGCTGTGGGAGGCGCAGCTCGCGGTCCTGGAGTCCTTCCTCGACTCGAAGGAGGGGCAGGGGACGGACCCGGCGGACGTGCAGGTGCTGTTCGCGGGCGGCATCCACGACGAGCGGTCGGCCGCGATGGTCGCCGCGCTCGCCGCCGATCTCACCGAACGCGGCGTGTCCGTGGGCGTGTTGATGGGCACGGCGTACCTGTTCACGGAGGAGGCGGTGGCCTCGGGCGCCATCCAGCCGCTCTTCCAGAGACAGGTGCTCACCGCCGAGAGCACTGCTCTGCTCCACACGGCGCCCGGGCACGCGACGCGCTGTGTCCCGAGCCCGTTCTCGGACGCGTACCAGCAGCTCAAGGACGAACTGCGGGAGCAGGGCGTGCCCGACCGGCAGGCCTGGGAGGAGCTCGAGCGGCTCAACGTCGGCCGCCTGCGCATCGCCAGCAAGGGCATCGAGCGGATCGGCGACGAACTCGTCGACGTCGACGAGCGGCGCCAGCTCGGCGACGGGATGTTCATGGCGGGCGAGGTCGCCGTGCTCCGCGACCGGACCACCACCATCGCCCGGCTGCACGACGGCGTGACGGAGGGCGCGGCGGCCTTCTACGAGCGCCGGGCGCCCTCGATTCCCGTACGGGACAAGCAGGTCGGCGAGGAAGCGGCGGCCCCCGCGCCGCTCGACATCGCCGTGGTCGGCATGGCGGGCATGTTCCCGCAGGCCGAGGACCTGCCCACCTTCTGGGCGCACGTCCTCGGCGGCGTCGACGCCGTCACCGAGGTCCCCGCCGACCGCTGGGACCCCGCGCTCTACTACGGCGAGGGCGCGAGCGCCGAGGACGTCTCCGCCTCCAAGTGGGGCGGCTTCCTGCCGCGGATCCCCTTCGACGCCCTGGCGTACGGGATTCCGCCCGCGTCCCTCGCGAGCATCGAGCCGGTGCAGCTGCTCGCCCTGGAAGCGGCGCGCCGGGCCCTGGTCGACGCGGGCTACGACCCTTACGGGAAGCGGGAGTTCCCGCGTGAGCGCACCTGCGTCGTGTTCGGCGCGGAGGCGGGCAGCGACACCTCGAACGCGACGACGCTGCGCACCGTGCTCCCGTCGTACGTCGGTCGCCTCCCGGACGAACTCGCCGAACAGCTCCCGCAGTTGACGGAGGACTCCTTCCCCGGCGTCCTCGCCAACGTCATCTCCGGCCGGATCGCCAACCGCCTCGACCTCGGCGGCGCCAACTACACGGTCGACGCGGCCTGCGCCTCGTCCCTCACCGCCGTCGACGTCGCCTGCAAGGAACTGGCGAGCGGCACCTCGGACATGGCGCTGTGCGGCGGCGCCGACCTGCACAACGGCATCAACGACTACCTCCTCTTCTCCTCCGTGCACGCGCTGTCGAAGACCGGGCGCTGCCGCCCCTTCGCCGCCGACGCGGACGGCATCGCCCTCGGTGAGGGCGTCGCCTGCGTGGTGCTGAAGCGGCTCGCCGACGCC
Source organism: Streptomyces sp. NPDC050085 (assembly GCF_044460595.1). Lineage (NCBI taxonomy): Bacteria > Bacillati > Actinomycetota > Actinomycetes > Kitasatosporales > Streptomycetaceae > Streptomyces > Streptomyces sp. NPDC050085. Next base: position 376,161 of record NZ_JBITJZ010000005.1, read on the forward strand.
GAGCGCGACGGCGACCGGATCTACGCCGTCATCAAGGGCGTCGGCGCCGCCAGCGACGGACGGGCCCTCGGGCTCACCGCGCCGCGCCGCGAGGGCCAGCGCGCCGCACTGGAGCGGGCGTACGCACAGGCCCGCATCTCGCCCGCCGAGGTCGGACTCGTCGAGGCGCACGGCACCGGGACCGTGGTCGGCGACCGGACCGAACTGGGCGTCCTGAGCGAGGTGTTCACCGAGGCGGGTGCCGAGCCCGGCGGCTGCGTGGTGGGCTCGGTCAAGTCCCAGATCGGGCACACCAAGTGCGCCGCGGGCCTCGCCGGACTCATCAAGACCGCCCTCGCCCTGCACACCGGGGTGCGCCCGCCGACCCTGCACATCGGCGAGCCCAACCCGGCCTGGACCGGCATCGAGAACAGCCCCTTCGCCTTCCTCGACCGCACCCGCCCCTGGTCCGCCCCGGCCGCCCGGCGCGTCGCCGGAATCAGCGCGTTCGGCTTCGGCGGCACCAACTTCCACGTGGTCATGCGGGCGTACGAACATGCCGTCCCGCCGCGGCACGGGGCCGACGCCTGGCCCGCCGAGCTGTTCGTGTTCCGCTCGGCGGCCGCCGTGGACGCGCTCGCCCAGCTGTGCGCGGCCAACGACCAGGCCGGACGTCCCTGGACGCTGCGTGACCTGGCGTTCACCGCGGCCCGCCGCGCCGAACAGGCCCGGGGCCCGGTCGAGGCGGCGGTCGTCGCGGACTCCCTCGACGAACTCGGCGTTCTGCTCGGCCGGCTGGGGGCGGGTGAGAGTGCCGCCGGGATCTTCCGGGCGGGCGACGGGGCGGAGCTGTCGTCCGAAGGCAAGGTGGCCTTCCTCTTCCCCGGACAGGGCAGCCAGCGGCCCGGCATGCTCGCCGAGCTCTTCGCCGCCTTCCCCGAGACCCAGCGCCACCTCGCCGAGGCGCCCGTCGACGCGCTGTTCCCGCCGACCGCCTTCGACGCGGCCGAGCGTGACGCCCAGCGTGCCCGCCTCACCGACACGCGCAGCGCCCAACCCGCCCTGGGCGCCGTCTCGTTGGCGGCCTACGACGTCCTGCACTCCCTCGGCGTCCGCGCCGACATGGCCGCGGGCCACTCCTACGGCGAACTGACCGCGCTGTGCGCGGCCGGTTCCCTCGACCCGGCCCGGCTCGGACCGCTCAGCCGCGCCCGCGCCGACGCGATCCTCGACCACCTCGGCGACGACGCCGGCACGATGGCGGCCGTCGCCGCCGGGGCCGACGACGTGGCCCGGGTCCTGGCGGAGGCACACCTCGCCCGCGAGGTCGTCGCCGCCAACCACAACGCGCCCGCCCAGACGGTGATCTCCGGCCCCACGGCCGCGGTCGCCCGTGCGGTGGACGCTCTGGCAGCGGCCGGGTTCGGGGCCCGGCCGCTGCCCGTCGCGTGCGCCTTCCACAGCCCGCTGGTGGCGGACGCCGTCCCGGTGTTCGCCGACGCCCTCGCCCGCGAGAGCGTCCGCACACCCGAGTTCCCGGTCTGGGCCAACCTCACCGGCACCCGCTACCCCGACGACGCGGCCGACGTCCGCGGTCACCTGGCCGAACAGCTCGGCGCGCCCGTCCGGTTCGCCGAGCAGATCGAGGCGATGTACGACGCGGGTGCGCGGATCTTCGTCGAGGCGGGCCCCGGCACCGTCCTCACCGGGCTCGTCGGCAAGATCCTCGGCGACCGGCCGCACACCGCCGTGCCGTTCGAGCCGCGGCCCGACGCCGGGCTCCGCGGCCACCTCGAGGCCCTCGCCCGGCTCGCCGTCGCCGGGGTCCCCGTCGCGGCGTCCCGCCTGTTCGCCGGGCGCGACGCGCGCATCGCCGACCCCGACGCCGTGCCGGCCCGGCCCGGCTGGACGGTCGACGGCCACCTCGTCCGCACGGCCGACGGCGCCCATCTGCCGGGGGCACTGCGCCCCGCGCGCCGCCTGTCCGCTCCGCTGTCCGACCTGGCCCCTGACCTGGAGGCGACCCTCGTGACCGGCAGTACTCCCTCTCCTGACGACCTCCTGCACGAGTTCCTGCGCAGCAGCCGCGAGATGGTGGCGGCGCAGCGGGACGTACTTCTGACGTACTTCGGGGGCGGGGGAGGCGGGGCGGTGGTGGCGCCGCCGGGGCCGGTGGTGGTCGCGGCGGAGGCGGTCGCGGCTGAGCCGGTGGCCGAGGTGGTCGTGGCTGAACCAGTGGCCCAGCCCGCCCAACTGGACGTTCTGGCAACGGTGTTGGGGGTGATCGCGGAGCGTACGGGTTATCCGGTGGAGATGATCGAGCCGGACCTGGACCTCGAGGCCGACTTGAGTGTGGACTCGATCAAGCGGACGGAGATCGCGGGGGAGCTGGGCAAGCGGCTGTTGGGTTCGGGTGTGGACCTGCGGTCGCTCCCGGATGCGGAGCTGGAGGAACTGACGCGGGCGCGGACCGCGGCGGCGATCACGGCGTGGCTGGAGCCGAGGGTGACGACGCCGGGGCCGGCTCCGGCGTCGACACCGGCGCCCGCTCCGGCTGCGGTGCCTCAACTGGATGTTCTGGCAACGGTGTTGGGGGTGATCGCGGAGCGTACGGGTTATCCGGTGGAGATGATCGAGCCGGACCTGGACCTCGAGGCCGACTTGAGTGTGGACTCGATCAAGCGGACGGAGATCGCGGGGGAGCTGGGCAAGCGGCTGTTGGGTTCGGGTGTGGACCTGCGGTCCCTGCCGGATGCGGAGCTGGAGGAACTGACGCGGGCACGGACCGCGGCGGCGATCGCGGGGTGGCTGGAGGAGAGGACCGGGGCCGGGTCGCGAGCGGGCGGTGCGGAACCTGCGGAGGCCGTACCCGCCACCACCCCCGTCACCGCCCCCGCCTTGGGCAATCTGCCGCCTGGGGCGGCAGGGTGGGCAAGGCGGCACCCGACCCCGGGTGCGGATGAGACGGGCCCGGAGGGTGAACCCGGTGCGGAGCGCCTGGCCCCGGGTGCGGATGAGATGGGCCCGGGTGGTGGCCCGGCCGCCGGAAGGTCGACCCCGGGTGCCGATGAGAGCGGCCCCGGCGGTGATGCCGAGGCCGAGGAGAAGACCCGGGGAGAGCACACCCCGGCCCCCCTGGTCGGCGCCCCCACCCGCCACCTCCTCCGCCCCGTCCCCCTCGACCCCGCCGGCACCCCGGGCGACCTGACCGGCCGCCACTTCCTCGTCACCGGCGACGGAACCCCCGTCGCACAGGCCCTGATCACCCGCCTCACCGCCCTCGGCGCCACGGCCACCCGAAGCGACGGCGACCTCGAAGGGCACGCGGGCCCCCTCGACGGCCTGATCCACGTCGGCGCCCTGTCCCCGGTGGGCGAGCCCCTGCTCCCCACCGCCTACCCCCTCTTCCGGCAGGCCCTGCGCCGCAACCCCCGCTGGCTGCTCTGCGCCCGCTACCCCGGCGACACCAACGGCCTCAGCGGCTTCTTCCGCACCGTCGCCCGCGAGTGCCCGGACACCACCGCCCGCATCGTCGACCTGGACGGCGGCTGGGCCCCGGCCGACCAGGCCGAAGCGCTGGTCGAGGAGTTGACGGCCCCCGACCGGGCCCCGGTCGTCCTGCGCACCGACAGCTCACGGCGGGGCGTGGAACCGTACGAGAAGCCGCTCGGCCTCCTCGGCGGCGGAGGCGCGGGCCCGGCCGGCGACGGGGCCGTCGAGGCGGCGCTGCTCGGCCTCGGCCCGGACTCGGTGGTCGTGCTCGCGGGAGGCGCCCGCGGCATCACGGCCCGCTTCGCGGTGACCCTCGCCACCGCCGCCCGCTGCCGCATCGAACTCCTCGGCCGCACCGAACTCCCGGACGGCGCAGACGAGTTCCCCGAGGCCCGCGACAAGCAGGCGCTGCGTTCGGCCCTCGCCGCCCGCGGCATCCCCGTACGCGAGATCGACCGTGCGGCGACCCGGATCCTCGCCGCCCGCGAGGTCCGCGCCACCCTCGACGAGATCCACGCGGCGGGCGGCACGGCCCGCTACCGCTCGGTCGACCTGCGCGACGCGGAGGCCGTCCAGCAGGCGATCAAGGAGGTGTACGGGCGGTACGGCAGGGTCGACGGCGTCGTCCACGCGGCCGGTGTCATCGAGGACAAGCTGATCGAGGCGAAGGACGCGGACTCCTTCACCCGGGTCTACGGCACCAAGGTCGACGGCGCCCGCACCCTCCTCGCGGCCATGCACCGACTGCCCGAACTCCCGCGCTTCACCGTCCTGTTCGGCTCCATCTCGGCCGTCTTCGGCAACCGCGGCCAGTGCGACTACGCCGCCGCCAACGACGCCCTGGCCTCCCTCGGCCGCCGCTGGCGCGACGCCACCGGGCAGCGGGCCCTCACCGTCCACTGGGGCCCGTGGGCCCCGACCGGCGGCCACGACGGCATGGTCACGCCCGAACTCGCCCGCGAGTACGCACGGCGCGACATCGCCCTCATCGACCCCGAGGAAGGCGTCCTCGCCCTGCTGCGCGAACTGGCCTGGGGCGACACGGACACGGACGAGGTCGTCTACACGGCATCGGCCTGGTGACCCGCATGCCTGAACACGAACACGCCCCCGCCTTGGGCAGTCTGCCGCCTGGGGCGGCACGGGTGGGCAAGGCGGCACCCGAGCGCCGGGCAACCGCTCGAACACGGCCCGGCCCCGACTCCGGTACGCCCACGCGAACCCCCTGGACCCTGCTGACCCCGGCCACCACGACCCTGGCCCCCCGGAAGAAGACCCCGGCGAAGCAGACCCCGGCCCCGAGTCCCGCCCGAACCACGCAGTGCCCCGTCGCGGTCGTCGGCATGGCCGTCACCTTCCCCGGGGCCGCGGACCTGGACACGTACTGGCGCAACATCGCGACGGGCACCGACAGCCTCAGCGACGTGCCGTCCTCCCGCTGGGACACGGACACCTACTACGGGGACGGGCCCGGCGACATCTACTGCCGCCGCGGCGGATTCGTCGACGGGCTGCCCGAGCTGGCCGCCTTCGACCCGACCGCGTTCGGCCTGATGCCGGGCTCGGTCCCGGCCACCGAACCCGACCAGCTCATCGCCCTGCGCACCGCCGCCGAGGCGATCAGGGACGCGGGCGGCCCGGACCGGCTGCCGGACCCCGCCCGCGTCGGCGTGATCCTCGGCCGCGGCGGCTACCTCACCGCAGGCCTGGCCCGCCTCGACCAGCGCGTGCGCACCGCGGCCCAACTCACCCGCACCCTGCGCGAGTTGCTGCCGGAGCTGCCCGACGAGCGGCTCGCCGCGATCCGCACCGCCTTCCGCTCCGCACTCGCCGGACCCGACACCCCCGAGTCCGTCATCGGCCTCGTCCCGAACTTCGCCGCGTCCCGCATCGCCAACCGCCTCGACCTGCGCGGCCCCGCCTACACCGTCGACGCGGCCTGCGCCTCCTCCCTCGTCGCTCTGGACCACGCGGTGGCGGAACTGGCCAGCGGCCGCTGCGACGTGATGCTCGCGGGCGGCGTCCACCACTGTCACGACATCACCCTCTGGTCGGTCTTCGCCCAGCTCAAGGCGCTCTCCCCGTCCCAGCGCAGCCGCCCCTTCCACAAGGACTCCGACGGCGTCCTGATGGGCGAGGGCACCGGCGTCGTCGTCCTCAAGCGCCTCGACGACGCCCTGCGCGACGGCGACCGCATCTACTCCGTGGTCCGCGGCATCGGCGTCGCGGGAGACGGCCGCGCCGCCTCCCTCGTCAACCCGGACCCCGGCGGCCAGGCCCGCGCCGTCCGCCTCGCCTGGCAGGCCGCGGGCCTCGACCCGAAGGCGCCGGACGCGCTCGGCCTCCTCGAAGCGCACGGCACCGGCACCCCGAACGGCGACGGTGCCGAACTCGCCACCCTCGCCGACGTGTTCGGCACCGGCGGCGAACCCGACGCGGTCATCGGCACGGTCAAGTCCCTCATCGGCCACACCATGCCGGCCGCCGGTGTCGCGGGCCTCATCAAGGCGTCCCTGGCGATCCACCACGGCGTCCTGCCGCCCGCCCCGCACTGCGACGACCCGCACCCCGACCTCCTGCCGACCCGCTTCCGCCCCCTGCCCGAGGCGCGCCAGTGGACCGGCGACGTACGCAGGGCCGCGGTCAACGCCTTCGGCTTCGGCGGCATCAACGCCCACGTGATCCTGGAGCAGCCCCCCACTCCCGTACGCCCGCCGCAGGCGCCCCGGGTCGTGGTGAACGAGCCGCCCGCCCTCCTGCGCCTGGCCGCCGACACCCCGCAGCAGCTCGCCGAGCTGCTCACCGCCGACGACGCCACCCTGCGACGTGCCGAGCAGGGCGAGGGCCACGCCCGCCTGGCCGTCCTCGACCCCACCCCCAAACGCCTCGCGCTCGCCCGCAAGGCCACCGCCGCCGCCAAGCCCTGGCCGGGCCGCACCGACGTCTGGCACGCCCCGCGCCCCCTCCTCGGCCCCGCGGGCGGCAAGGTCGCGTACCTCTACCCGGGCCTGGAAGCCGAGTACGACCCCCAACTCGCCGACGTGGCAGCCCACTTCAAGATCGCCTCACCCGCCCGCACCGCGGCCGTCGGCGACGTCGGCCGGCACGGTGCCGCCGTCGTCGAGACGGGCCGCTTCCTCACCGAGGCGCTGCGCCGCGCGGGCATCACCCCCGACGCCGTCGCGGGCCACAGCGTGGGGGAGTGGACCGCGATGGTCGCGGGCGGCATGTTCACGGACGCCGAAGTCGACCTGTTCCTACGGGACTTCGACCCGACGGCGCTGCGTGTGCCCGGGCTCGCCTTCGGCGCGTTCGGCGCCCCCGCGAGCCAGGTCGAGGCCGCCCTCACCGGTCTCCCCGGGGTCGTCGTCTCCCACGACAACGCGCCGCGCCAGTCCCTCGCCTGCGGCCCCGCCGACCAGGTCGAGACCCTCACCGCACGCCTGCGGGCCGAGGGTGTCCTCGGCCAGGTCCTCCCGTTCGAGTCCGGCTTCCACACGCCGATGCTGGCCCCGTACGTCGACCCGATCCGCCGCGCCAGCGAGACCTTCACCCTGCACGCGCCGCACACCCCGGTCTGGTCGGGCACCACGGCGGCCCCCTTCCCGCCCGAGGCCCCCGCCGTCCGCGCGCTCTTCGTCCGCCACCTCCTCGAACGCGTCCGCTTCCGCGAACTCACCGAGTCCCTCTACGCCGCCGGGTTCCGCGCGTTCGTCCAGCCGGGCGTGGGCCAGCTCCCGGCTCTCGTCGGCGACACCCTGGCGACCCGCGACCACCTCGCGGTCACGGCCAACTCCGCCCGCCACACGGGGATGTCGCAGCTGTTGCGCGTGGCGGCGGCCCTGTGGACGTACGGCACCGAACCCGACTTCAGCGCCCTGCGCGGCACCACCACCCCGCGAGGCGCGACGTCCCACACGGTCCCGATCGACCTGGGCGCGGGCCTGGTCACCCTGGACAAGGCGGTACGCGACCGGCTGCGCCTGACGCTGGGCGCGCCGGGCGATCAACTGGCGCCCCTGGCAACGGACTTCCCGGTGGCAGCCGAACTGCAGGCACTCCTCGCCGAGACGGCAACCGCAGCGACAGAGCTGTTCAAGATGCGCCCTGAAGGGGCGCGGGACAGTGCCGACATGCGGCTCCGCCGCGGGGCGCGACCAGCCACGACGAAGCCGCACCCGCCAACGAACCCGCCCCCGGCAGACGCGAAGGCGCCCACCCGCACCACAACAACCCGCACACTCCAACTCGGCGTGGACACCCACCCGTACCTGCAAGACCACTGCTTCTTCCAGCAGCCCCCCAACTGGCCCGACATCGCCGACCGTTGGCCCATCGTCCCGGCCACGACCATCGTCCAGCTGATGACGGACGCCGTCCCGGGTACGACCACCACCGTCAAGAACGCCCGCTTCCAGGAGTGGGTGGTGGCGCAGCCCCCGACCCAGGTCACCCTCGAGACGACGGAGACGGCCCCGGGCACCCACGACGTCACGTTCGACAGATACGCCCGCGCGACGCTCGTCACGGCCGCCGCCCACCCCGCGCCCCCCGCCCCCTGGCCCGCCCCCACGGCCCCGGAGCGCCGACCCACCACCTCCGCCCAGGAGATGTACGACGAGCGCTGGATGTTCCACGGCCCGCTGTTCCGCGGCGTCACGCACATCGAGGCCGTCGGCGACCGGCACGTGCGCGGCACCCTGACCACGCCCCCCGCCCCGGGCGCGCTCCTCGACAACGTGGGCCAGCTCCTCGGCTACTGGCTGATGGCGACGCACACCGACCGCACCGTCGTCTTCCCGGTCGGCATCCAGGAGGCCCGCTTCCACGGCCCGCACCCGGCCCCCGGCGCCGAGGTCACCTGCGACATCCGCGTCACGGCGCTCACCGAGACGGTCCTGGAGGCGGACGTCCAGCTGATCCACCGGGAGACGGGCACGGTCTGGGCCGAGATCACCGGCTGGCAGGACCGCCGCTTCGACTCGCCGGCCCGCATCGACCCGGTCAAGCGCCGCCCCGCCGAGCACACCCTCTCCGACGAACAGCCCGGCGGCTGGCAGCTCGTCTTCGAGTACTGGCCCGACCCGGCCTCCCGCGACCTGATGATGCGCAACCAGCTCGCGGGCGACGAACGCCGCCAGTACGCCGAGCACCCGCCGCGCGGCAGACGCCAGTGGTTCCTCGGCCGCATCGCCGCGAAGGACGCCGTCCGCAGGCACCTGTGGAAGAGCGGCGAGGGACCCGTCTTCCCCGGTGAGGTCCGCATCCGCAACAAGCCCACGGGCGCTCCCGCCCCCGAGGGTGTCCACGGCCGCGAACTCCCGCCGCTCGCCCTGTCGTTGGCGCACTGCGCCGAGGCGGGCGTCGCCCTCGCCCGCCCCGTCGAGCAGGGCCCCGTCGGCATCGACGTCGAGGAGATCACCGAGCGCCCCGAGGCGACGTACGACGCCGTGCTCGCCCCCACGGAGCGCCCCCTGTTCGAGGAGCTCACCGGCCTCGGCACGGACCCGGCCCGCGTCCTGACCCGGTTCTGGTCCGCGAAGGAGGCCGCCGCGAAGGCCGAGGGCACCGGCCTGCAGGGCCGCCCGCGCGACTTCCTCGTCACGGACCTGACCGGCGGCGACACCGTGACCGTACGGGGACCCGCCCCCGCCCATCGCACGCACCACGTACGGCTCGCCGAGACGGCCAACCCGCCGGGCCTGCCGCCTCGCAGCTACGTGGTCGCCTGGACAGTCCCGCCCGTTCCGGACCCCGCCCACGAGGAGACCCCATGACCACCACCCCCGCCCACCAGGCGTACACCACCGAGGAGAGCGTCCTCGCCGAGCTCACCGACGTGCTCGGCACGGTCCTCGACCCGGACGAGCTGGAGTTCACCGAGGTCACCATGGACACCCGGTTCGTGGAGGACCTCGACCTGGAGTCCATCGACCTGGTCACGCTCACCGGGGAACTGCGCCGCCGCTACGGCGACCGCGTCGACTTCCCCGCCTGGTTCGCCTCCCTCGACCTCTCCGAGATCATCGGGCTCTCCGTCGGCCAGGTGGTCCGCTATGTCGTTGGGCAACTGCGATGACGACACTCGACGCGGGCGGCACCCGCCTCAACGTCGAACGCCTCGGCACGCAGGGGCAGGGCGCGGAGACGGTCGTCCTCATCCACGGCATCGCCACCGACAACCTGACGTCGTACTACTTCACGGTCGCCCCCCGGTTCGCGGCGGCCGGCTACGACGTCGTCATGTACGACCAGCGCGGCCACGGCCGCAGCGAACGCCCCCAACAGGGTTACGGGATCCAGGAGTTCACCCGCGACCTCGCCGCGCTCCTGGACACCCTGGACCTGACCCGCCCCGTCCACCTGGTCGGCAACTCCTTCGGCGGCACCGTCGCCCTCGACTACGCGCTGCACCACCCGGGCCGCGTCGCGAGCGTCCTCATGGTCGAGTCGGAGCCGCCCACCGCCGCCTGGGCGAAGAAGATGAGCGGCCTGCTGTCCGGGTCCGCGTACAAGCTGCGCGACGACCGCACGCTGCCCTGGATCGAGGAGACGTACGGCCGCCACGAGGCACGTCTGGTGCGCTGGGCGCAGCGGCTGCTGCACGGCACGACGATCGCCGAGGACATCGCCGCCAGCCGCATCCCGGACGAGGACCGCTGGCGCACGCTGGACGTCCCGGTCATGGCGGTCTACGGGGCGAACTCCGACCTCGCCGACATGGCCCCCTGGCTCGAAGGCCTGCTGCCGGACTGTCGCACCCTGATGGTCGAGGGCCACGGCCACTCGGTCCTGGTCGGCACCCCGGAGACGGTCGGTCCGCTGCTGCTCGACTGGGTCCGCGAGAACGACGCGACACCGGCGGCCGCACCATGAGCCGCTACCTCTTCGTCGTCCCGCCGCTCGTCGGGCACATCAACCCGCTGATCGGCGTCGCCGCCGAGCTCGCCGCGCGCGGCCATCGCGTCGCCTGGGCGGGACACCCCGAGATCCTCACCCAACTGGTGGGTGCGGACGTCGAGTTGTACGCGTGCGACACCCCCGGCGACGTACGCCGACCGCCCGAGCTGCGCGGTGTCGCCGCCCTGCAGTTCCTGTGGGAGGAGTTCTTCGCCCCGCTCGCCGAGGCCATGGCCCCCGGCGTCGAGCGGGCCGTCGCCGAGTTCCGCCCCGACGTGGTCGTCGCCGACCAGCAGGCCCTGGCCGGAGCCCTCGTCGCCGAACGGCTCGGCGTCCCGCACGTGACCTCCGCGTCCACCTCCGCCGAGTTCAGCGGCGCCCTCGACGCCATGCCGAAGGTCGCCGACTGGATCACCGCGCTGCTCGCCGATCTGCGCGCCGCGATCGGCGACCCGGTGGGCCACGCGCACGACCCGCGCTTCTCCCCGTACGGCGTACTCGCCTTCTCCACACCGGAGTTGACCGGGCCCGTCCCGTACGACGGCATCCACTGGGTCGGCCCGGTGATCGCCGAGCGGCCCGTCCCCGACTTCCCCTGGGAGTGGCTCGACCCGGACCGCTCCCTCGTCCTGATCTCCCTCGGCACCGCCAACACCGACACCGGAGCCCGCTTCCTCGCCGAGGCCGCCGCCGCCGTCCACCAGCGCGGGCGGCACGTCCAGGCGGTGATCGCCGACCCGGGCGGCGTCCTCGACACCGGCTCCGACGGCACCGTCCTCGTCGCCCACCGCATCCCCCAACTCGCCCTCCTCGAAAGGGCGTCCGCCGTCGTCTGCCACGGCGGGCACAACACCGTCGCCGAGTCCCTGTGGCACGGCGTCCCCCTCGTCGTCGCCCCCATCAGGGACGACCAGCCGGTCATCGCCGCCCAGGTCACCGAGGCGGGCGCAGGCGTCCGCGTCCGCTTCGGCCGCGCCGGACGCACCCAGCTGGGCGCCGCCCTCGACGCCGTACTGAACCAGCCCGAACACCGCGCCGCCGCCCTCCGCGTCCAGGCCGCCTTCCGCGCCGCCGGGGGAGCGGCCGCGGCCGCCGACCGCATCGAGGCGCACACCCCGGCCGCCGTACACCTCGCCCAACTCCCCACATAGCACCAGGAGTCGACACCCTCATGTCCCCCACGATCCAGGCCGTGGCCGAGCGCCGCCCCGCCTACCTCACCGAACTCGCCCAGGGCACCGAGCGCTTCCACGAGCCCCGCCGCCCCGACTGCCCCTGGTGCGGCTCCACCAAGCTCCGCACCCGGCTGCGCACCACCGACCTGCTCCAGCACAAGCCCGGCGAGTTCACGATCGACCAGTGCCGGTCCTGCGCCCACTCGTTCCAGAACCCGCGGCTCACCCCCGAGGGCCTCAACTTCTACTACCGCGACTTCTACGACGGCCTCTACGCCGACCAGGCCGAGAAGATCTTCGGCGCGCAGACCTCCACCAAGCGCTACCAGGCCAGCGCCCGCGCCCTCGCCCACCACATGGAGCCCGAGAGCTGGCTGGACGTCGGCACCGGCCACGGCCACTTCCCGGCGGTCGCCAAGCAGGTCCTGCCGTACACGGCGTTCGACGGCCTCGACATCAGCGAGGGCGTCGAGGAGGGCCGCAAGGAGGGCCGCATCGACGAAGCCCACCGCGGCTTCCTCACCGACCTCGCGCCCCAACTGGCGGGCCGCTACGACGCGATGAGCATGTTCCACTACCTGGAGCACTCCCTCGACCCGCGCGAGGAACTCAAGGCGGCCCACCGCGTCCTGCGCCCCGGCGGCCACCTGATGATCGAGGTGCCCGACCCCGAGTGCCGCTACGCGAAGCTGCTCGGCAAGTGGTGGGTCTCGTACTTCCAGCCGCAGCACCTGCACTTCATCCCGCTCGCCAACCTCCGCACGGAGCTGGCCGCGCTCGGCTACACGGTCGTCGCCGTCGACCGCCGCGAACCGCACGTCCCCCTCGACCTCACCGCGGCCGTCGCCCTCCTCGCGGGCCACTACCTGCCCGACGCCGACGACCCGTGGCGCTCCAAGGTCCCCAGCGCCGCCCAGCGCAAGCTGCGCAAGATCCTGATGTACGCCGCGGCGCCCGCCTTCGTCGCGGCCTACGCCGCCGACCAGCTCCTCGCCCCGCTGGTCAGCCGCACCAGCTTCTCCAACGCGTACCGGGTCATCGCCCGCCGCAACCCCGACGCCGCATGAACTCCCCCCACTCAGAACGGGAGTTCGCGGGCCGCACCGCCTTCGTGACCGGTGCGGCCTCCGGCATCGGCCTCGCGGTCGCCCGTCGCCTCGCCGCCGGCGGAGCGGCCGTCGCCGTCGTCGACCGGGACCCGGAGGGCGCCGCCAAGGCCGCCGCCGAACTCACGGCGACCGGCGCGCACGCCATCGCGCTCACCGTCGACGTCACCGACCCGGTGCAGATGGAGGCGGCCGTACACACCACGGTCGCCGCCTTCGGCGCGCTGCACCTCGCGGTGAACAACGCGGGCGTCACGTCCCCGACGGCCCTCACCGCCGACGTCGACCTCGCCGACTGGCGCCGGGTGCTCGCCGTCAACCTCGACGGCGTCTTCCACGGCATGAAGTACCAGCTCCCCGCGATCCTCGCCGCGGGCGGCGGCGCCATCGTCAACATGTCGTCCGTGCTGGGCAGTTGCGGCTTCCTCGGCGCATCGGCGTACAGCGCGGCGAAGCACGCTGTGATCGGCCTGACGAAGACGGCGGCCATCGAGTACGCGGCCCAGGGCGTCCGCGTCAACGCGGTGGCCCCCGGTTTCATCGACACGCCGCTCCTCGCGGAGGCGGACCGGGGCGTACGCGACCTGCTGACGTCCCTGCATCCGGCGGGCCGGCTGGGCGCGGCGGAGGAGGTCGCGGAGATGACGGCGTTCCTGCTGTCGGAGCGGGCGTCCTTCGCGACGGGGGGCGTGCACGCGATCGACGGGGCATACACGGCCCCGTAAGGGGCGCGGGACTGTGTCGATGTGCGGCTCCGCCGCGTGGGCGCGAGCAGCCACACAGTCCCGCGGCCCGTCACCTCACGTGAAGCGCACCTCGGTGACGGCGGGCGAGATCGACCGGAACAGCGGGATCCGGTGCTGCCGCTCGATGAGCGCCCCCATCCGCCCTCGCCCGGGAGGCATGGTCAACGCCCGCACGTCGGCGATCCCCGGGTGAGCGGAGTACAGCTTGTCCCGCTCGTCCCCGGCCATGGACCAGTGCATCGCCGGAATGGTCAACTGCCCGACCTTCAGCTTCCCTTGACGCGTAGCCTTCGTCACCCACCGCGGCAACGAGTCCAACACCATTGCCCCGCCCGGCAGTTGCTCGGCGCAGGCGGCGATGACGGCGCGTACGTCACCCGGCCGCAGATACATCATCAGGCCCTGCGCGGTGACGATGCACCCCTTGTCGCGGTCCCGCACCCGCTCCAGCCAGCTCAGATCCGTCACGGAACCGGACACGATGTGATGCCGCGGATGCGTGGGCAGCAGCCGCTCGCGCAACTCGGCGACCTCGGGCAGCTCCACGCTCAGCCACTGCAGGGTTCCGTTGTCGGACCGCCAGAACCCGGTCTCCAGGCCCTCGCCGAGCGCCACGACGGTCGCGTACGGGTGGTGGGCGACGTAGTCCTGCACGGCCCGGTCGAAGGTCAGCGACCTGAGCCCCTGCACCTGCGAGAACAGCGGGTGCGCGGGCCCGAGCCGGTCCTCGAAGGGGTAGTCGATGGCCTCGACGAGCCGCTGCGCCATGGGGTCGTGCAGCACGGCGTCGGGCCGTCGGGCCTCACAGGCCCGGTTCCACAGCGTCCACAACAGCGTCTCCGGCACCCCCTGGAGCCGCGGGTCGATCTTCTCGTCGGCGTGCGGGACGGCCGCGTCGTCGATGTACTCGCTGATCGTCATAGGGGACACGACAGGCCACGCGACGAACCGGGGCAAGCGGACACGTCCGACCGGCCCACGCGATCAGCCTGTCGGCGGGGGCGGGCGGCAGGCGTCTGCCCGCGGCGGCACACCCGGCCCGTTCGCGCACGTGGCGTCCGCCCTGCCACCCCGTCAGCCGCGCAGCGTCAGCGCCTGCCCCGCCACGACCAGCAGCACCTGCTCGCACTCGGCCGCGAACGCCGCGTTCAGGCGGCCGAGTTCGTCCCGGTAGCGGCGGCCGGACGCCGTCGCGGGCACGATGCCCGAGCCGACCTCGTTCGACACGGCCACGACGGGGCGCCGCGCATGCCGTACCGCGTCGACGAGTTCGGCGACCCGCGCCCGCAGCGCCTTCTCGCCCCCGCCCGCCCACTCGGCGTCGTCCCAGGCCCCCACCTCGTCCATCGCGTACGTCAGCCACAGGGAGAGGCAGTCGACGAGCAGGGGCGCGGCGTCCTCGTCGTCCGTGAGCAGCGGTACGAGGTCGCAGGTCTCGGCGGTGCGCCACGACCCCGGTCGCCGCTCGCGGTGGAGGGCGACCCGCTGGGCCCACTCGCCGTCACCGCCCCGCGTCCCGCCCGTCGCCACGTACAGCACGTCGGGGAACGCCGCCAGACGCCGCTCCGCCTCGACCGACTTCCCGGAGCGGGCGCCACCCAGGACCAGCGTCCTGCGCGGGACGTCGGGCACGTTCTCGTACGCGCCCACGTCCAGGGTCGTCCCGTCCGGTACCGCCCGTGCCCCCGCGGCCGCCAGGCGCCGGGTCAGCTCGGGCCCCGGCGGCACGTCGTGGTCCAGGTGGACGGCGACGACGTCGGTGGTCGGCCCGACCGCGCCCACCGACCGCAGCCGCGCCAGCGCGTCGGGCCGCCCGATGACGTCCAGGACGACCATCTCGTACGGCGCCCGCGCCGGTTCGAGCCCCGCGGGCGCGGCCCGCGGCGGCAGGTACAGCAGCCGCTCGCCGGTCGGCCCCGCCACCTCGTAGCCCGTACCCGGCGCGTCCAGGGCGAGCGCCCGCACCCGGTGCCCGGTCAGCAGCGCGAGCTCACGCCCGTCCGGCACCCGGCCCGGCTGCGGCAGCCCCGCCGGCACCTCGACCGCGGGCCCGTCGTGCGGATGGGAGAGCAGCACCTGCCGGACTCCGCCGAGGCTGTGCCCCGCGCGGGCCGCCGCGAACACGGCCCCCGGCGTCAGGTCGAGCAGCAGCGTCCCGTCGATCAGCAGGGCCGTCGCGGCGCGCACACCGGGGCCGAGCGAGGTCGCGCAGGCCGCGCAGGGGCAGTCGGGGCGGGGCAGCCCTTCGGGGGCGCCGGTGCCGAGCAGAGTCAGTTCCACAGGAAGATCCTCCCGCGCGGCCTCCGGCGCCGCGCGCCCGGCTAGGCTTCCGGGTACATCCGTTTCCGGGAGGCTGACATGGCGGCATGGACGTGGCGGTTCGAGAAGAGCGACGGGACCGAGGTGTCCCCGGCGGTGGCGCCGGAGGAGTTCACGACGCAGGGCGACGCCGAGTCCTGGATCGGTGAGAACTGGAAGGCCCTGGCCGACGGTGGCGCGGACCAGGTCACCCTCTCCGAGGACGCGACGGTCATCTACGGCCCGATGAGCCTGCACGCGGAGGACGCGTCCGCGTCGTAGGCACGGCACCGAACAGCACAGCGACAGCGGGCGGGGCCCGGAGACACACGTCCTCCGGGCCCCGCCCGCTGTCGCGTCGCGGACGTCCTCAGATCTCGCCGAGCGTGACCTCGGCCTCCTTCTTCGACCCGTCCCGCGTGTACGTCACCGCCACCTTGTCCCCGGGCTTCTTCTCGGCCAGCGCCTCCGACAGCGACTGCATGGTCGTCACCTCGGTGTCGCCGAACCCGGTGATGATGTCCCCGTCCTCGATCCCCGCCTTGTCGGCCCCGCCGCCGTCGGTCACGGAGACCACGGCGACCCCGGCCGGCTGGTACCCGTCGTCGAGGACCGTGCGGCCGGTGACGCCGAGCGCGGCCCGCCCGGAGTCCGTCACCTTGCCGTTCTTGATCACCTGGTCGGCGACCGTCGTGACCATGGACGCGGGGATCGCGAACCCGATGCCGGGCGCCGCGCTGTCGCCCATGTCGGGGTCGGTCGCCGCGAGCGTGGGGATGCCGATGACCTCGCCGTCCAGATTGACCAGGGCGCCGCCGCTGTTGCCGGGGTTGATCGCCGCGGACGTCTGCACCATGTTCCCGATGGTCGCGCCCGTCCCGCCGCCGGACCGGCTCTCGCTCACGGTCCGCCCGGTCGCCGACACGATGCCCTGCGTGACGCTCGACGACAGACCGAGCGGCGAGCCCATCGCCAGCGTGATCTGCCCGACCGCCACCTTCGAGGAGTCCCCGAACGTGGCCGCCTTCAGCCCGTCCGGCACCTTGTCCAGCTTGATGACGGCGAGGTCCTGCTCCGGGTACGCGTAGACGAGCTCCGCGGTGAGTTCGTCGGTGCTGTTGGACGTCGTGACCTTGAACGTCTTCTCGTCGCCGACCACGTGCGCGTTCGTCACGATGTGCCCCTGGTCGTCGTAGACGACGCCGGAGCCGAGGTCGGACGAGGCCCGGATCTGCACCACCGAGGGCAGGACCTGCTTGATGACCTTCTGGTAGTCGTCCTGCAGGCTGTCGGCCTTGACCGGCGCGGCGGCCTGCGTGGTGGTGTCGGCGGACCCGGACGAGCCGGAGCCCGAACAGCCGGAGACGAGCGCCGCCGCGCACACGGCGGCGGTCAGCGGCAGGGTGAGGCGCGCGATGCGCGTACGGCGATTACGAGAGACGTCCATGCCCGGATTGTCACTTTCGGGCGCCGCGGACGCCCGCCGTGAGCCGCCGAACAGGGGCCGCGAACGAGGTCGCACGGCCCCAGCCGCACGGCGGTCCAGGACTGGTGGCTTCGCCACATGTCCTGGACCGCCGCACGCCGATCGCACGCACCCGACCGCCGCTGCGCCCGCGCTGCGCGCGGACGACGGGGGTTCAAAGACAGGCTCTCAGCCCCGGACCCCGCACAGATGCAACAGCGCCGCCACCCGCCGATACGGCTCGCTGCGCCCGGCCCGCTCCTCCGCGGCGAGCAGCGTCTGCAGCTCCCCGCGCTCCGGCGGCCCTTCCCCGTCCTTGGCCTGGTCGGT
Organism: Streptomyces sp. NPDC050085; assembly: GCF_044460595.1. NCBI lineage: Bacteria > Bacillati > Actinomycetota > Actinomycetes > Kitasatosporales > Streptomycetaceae > Streptomyces > Streptomyces sp. NPDC050085. The sequence continues at coordinate 393,652 of NZ_JBITJZ010000005.1, forward strand.
GAAGACCCGCACCCCGTACCAGGCGTGCAGCGGGGCGCCGATCCCCGCCAGCGTCGCCGTCAGCGCGTCGAGCCGGTCGGCCCGCACGTCGAGGCCGAGCCGATTGGTGTACGTGACCTGGTCGAAGGCGCCGAGCGCGGTGACCCAGTCACCGGCCAGGCCCGGCCGCATCGCGAGCGCGTCCGCGTTCCGCACGAGCAGCGAGAGCAGGCCGCCCGGGGCCAGCATCCGGGCCAGGCCCGCGAGCAGCGCGTCCGGGTCCTCGACGTACATCAGGACGCCGTGACAGAGCACGACGTCGAAACTGCCCGGCAGGAAGTGGACCCCCGTCTCCATGCCGCTGCCCTCGACGAGACGGACCCGCTCGCGCACCCCCGCAGGCTCGTCAGCCAGCGCCGAGCGCGCGGCGGCGACCATCCCGGGGTCCTGCTCCACGCCCGTCACCCTGTGACCGGCCCGGGCCAGGCGCAGCGCCTGCGTGCCCTGGCCCATTCCGACGTCGAGCACCCGCAGCCGCTGCCCGACGGGGAACCGGCCGGCTATCTGTTCGTCGAGCTGCCGGGCCACCAGCTCCTGCCGTACGACGTTGCGCAGCCCGCCCAGTTTCCCGAGCCAGGACTGCACCGCGTCACCGGCGAAAGGCTCCGCGCTCAGGGCCGCTCCCCGCGCTTGACCTGGGGCTTGGGCAGCCGCAGCCGCTTCATCTGCAGGGTGCGCATCAGGGCGTACGCGACGGCGCCCTTGCGGCGCTCGTTCGGGAACTTCTCCGCCAGCTGCTTCTTCAGGCGGAAGCCGGTGATGGCCGAGTCGATCACGATCGCGACGATCACGAAGAGCCACAGCAGCAGCGCGATGTTCTGCAGCGAGCCGACGCGGACCATGCTCAGGACGAGGATGATCACGGCCATCGGCAGGAAGTACTCGGCGATGCAGAACCGCGAGTCGACGAAGTCGCGCGCGTACTTGCGCACGGGGCCCTTGTCGCGGGCGGGCAGATAGCGCTCGTCACCACTGGCGAGCGCGGCACGCTGGCGCTCCATCGCGGTGCGCCGCTCGTCGCGCTGTCGGGAGCGCGCCTCCTTCGGCGACATCTTGGTGTTGGCCACGCTGCGGCGCTGCGTCTGGGCCTCGCTGCGCTTCGGCGTGGGGCGGCCCTTGGGCGCCTGCGGGTCACGGGTCTGCGTGGACTCGGCTACCGGCGACGCCGGGGCCTTGTCGTCCTTGGATCGGCTACGGAACACAAAAACCAAGGGTACGTGGTGGCCAGGTGTGGGCCACAGGCCCGTGGGGAACGATCCGGCAACACCCTGCGTCCATAGGGGCACACCTACTCCTTACGCCGGAGCGGAGCAGGACGCAGTCGTCCTTGGGGATGAGCGCATCCGCACCTGAACAGTGCGGTAATAGATGCAGGACCCGTACTGTGGGTTGTGTCGCAGTGCTGGAGCTGGACGGCCGGTCGAATCTGTCAGAAGGGGGCGCGCGAAGCCCATGAGCGGTGTCATGAAGCGTATGGGGATGATCTTCCGCGCGAAGGCGAACAAGGCCCTTGACCGGGCCGAGGATCCGCGCGAGACCCTCGATTACTCGTACCAGAAGCAGCTCGAGCTGCTGCAGAAGGTGCGCCGCGGCGTCGCGGACGTCGCCACGTCCCGCAAGCGCCTGGAGCTGCAGCTGGGCCAGCTGCAGTCGCAGTCGTCCAAGCTGGAGGACCAGGGCCGCAAGGCGCTCGCCCTCGGGCGCGAGGACCTGGCCCGCGAGGCACTGTCCCGCCGCGCCGCGCTCCAGCAGCAGGTCACGGACCTGGAGACGCAGCACCAGACGCTGCAGGGCGAGGAGGAGAAGCTCACCCTCGCGGCCCAGCGGCTGCAGGCCAAGGTCGACGCCTTCCGTACGAAGAAGGAGACCATCAAGGCCACGTACACGGCGGCGCAGGCACAGACCCGGATCGGCGAGGCGTTCTCCGGCATCTCCGAGGAGATGGGCGACGTGGGCCTGGCCATCCAGCGCGCCGAGGACAAGACCCAGCAGATGCAGGCGCGGGCCGGCGCCATCGACGAGCTGCTCGCCTCCGGTGCCCTGGACGACCCGACCGGCATGGCCAAGGACGACATCGCCGCCGAGCTGGACCGGCTCTCCGGTGGTACGGATGTAGAGCTGGAACTGCAGCGCATGAAGCAGGAGCTGGCCGGAGGCCCGTCCGCGTCGCAGCAGGCGATCGAGGGCGGCGCCGCAGGGACCCAGCAGACCCAGCAGCCGCAGGACACCCCGCGCTTCGACAAGCAGTAGCAGCCCACAGGAGGGCGTCATGATCGTACGGATCATGGGGGAGGGCCAGGTGAAGCTGGCGGACAGCCACTTCGCCGAGCTCAACAAGCTGGACGACGAACTGCTCGCGGAGATGGAGCGCGGCGACGAGGACGGCTTCCGTCGCACGCTCACCGCCCTCCTCGACGCGGTCCGCCACCTGGGCACCCCGCTGCCGGACGACGCACTGGAGCCCTCGGAGCTGATCCTGCCCGCACCGGACGCGACGCTGGACGAGGTCAAGGACATGCTCAGCGACGACGGGCTGATCCCCGGCTGACCCCTCCAGGACCCCGGCCCGGACCGACAGACCCACAGAGGGGGCGGCTACCGTGACCCCGGTGACCCCCCTCGTACGGTGGGCCAGAACCCATCCCCTGGCCCTGGACGCCGTCGTCGCGCTCGGCGTTCTCCTCTGCATGGTCGCCGGTTCCTTCGTCGACCCGAACAACAACTCGGACGGCACCTACGCCTGGGGCGCCCGCACCCCGGACGGCCTGAGCGTCCTCCTGATGACGCTCGGCGCCGCCGCCCTCGTCTTCCGGCGCACGGCCCCGATGTACGTCCTCGCCGCGACCGCGACCGTCTCCCTCGTCGAACTGGTCACCGGCGAACCCCGCGCCCCCGTCGTGATGTCCGCGGTCGTCGCCCTGTACACGGTCGCCGCCCGCACCGACCGCCCCACCACCTGGCGCGTGGGCCTGGCCACGATGGCGGTCCTCACCGGCGTCGCCATGCTCGTCGGACCCCTGCCCTGGTACGCCCAGGAGAACCTCGGCATCTTCGCGTGGACCGGCATGGCCGCGGCCGCGGGCGACGCAGTCCGCTCCCGGCGCGCCTTCGTCTCCGCGATAAGGGAGCGCGCGGAGCGGGCCGAGCGCACCCGCGAGGAGGAGGCCAGGCGTCGCGTCGCCGAGGAGCGCCTGCGCATCGCCCGCGATCTGCACGACGTCGTCGCCCACCACATCGCCCTCGTCAACGTGCAGGCCGGGGTCGCCGCCCACGTCATGGACAAGCGGCCCGACCAGGCGAAGGAAGCCCTCTCGCACGTCCGCGAGGCCAGCCGCTCCGCGCTCAACGAACTCCGCGCCACCGTCGGCCTGTTGAGGCAGTCCGGCGATCCCGAGGCGCCCACCGAACCGGCCCCGGGCCTGGAGCGGCTCGACGACCTCGTCGACACGTTCCGCAACGCGGGCCTGCCCGTCGAGGTGGCCCGCGCCAAGGACGCCCCGCCGCTGCCCGCCGCCGTCGACCTGGCCGCGTTCCGCATCGTGCAGGAAGCCCTGACGAACGTACAGAAGCACGCGGGCGCCGACGCGAAGGCCGAGGTCAGCGTCGTGCGCGTGGGACCCAACGTGGAGGTCTCGGTCCTCGACGACGGGCCGGGCCGCACCGACAGTCGCCCCGACGAGAACGGCGGACACGGCCTGCTGGGCATGCGCGAGCGGGTCACCGCCCTCGGCGGCGCCCTCACCGCGGGACCTCGCTACGGCGGCGGTTTCCGCGTCCATGCGATCCTTCCGGTCAACGACCGCACCATCACGTCAGGGGACCCCACCACATGACCGGCGCCATCATCGGCACCAGCGGCACCAGTGGCACCAGCGGCACCATCAGGGTCCTCCTGGCCGACGACCAGGCCCTGCTGCGCAGCGCCTTCCGGGTGCTCGTCGACTCCGAACCCGACATGGAAGTGGTGGGGGAGGCGTCCGACGGGGCCGAGGCCGTCCGGCTCGCGCGCGCCGAGCGGCCCGACGTCGTCCTCATGGACATCCGGATGCCCGGCACCGACGGCCTCGCCGCGACCCGCGAGATCAGCGCCGACCCCGAACTCGCCCGGGTGCGCGTCGTGATGCTGACGACGTTCGAGGTCGACGAGTACGTGGTGCAGTCGCTGCGGGCCGGCGCCTCGGGCTTCCTCGGCAAGGGCGCGGAGCCCGACGAACTGCTCGGCGCCGTACGGATCGCGGCCGCCGGGGACGCGCTGCTCTCGCCCGCCGCGACCAAGGGGCTGATCGCCAAGTTCCTTGCGCAGGGCGAGGGTTACCAGGAGGGCGAGCGGCCGGGCGGCCCGCACGGGGAGCGGCTCGCGGCGCTCACCGGGCGCGAGCGCGAGGTCCTGATCCAGGTCGCGGGCGGCCACTCCAACGACGAGATCGCCGAGCGCCTCGAGGTCAGCCCGCTCACCGTGAAGACCCACGTGAACCGGGCGATGGCCAAGCTCGGCGCCCGCGACCGGGCCCAACTCGTCGTGATTGCGTACGAATCGGGCCTGGTCCGCCCACGGGTGGAGTGACGCGGGCCCCGCGCCTACTACGGCCGCAGTAGCTCTCGTGGAAGAACGGGACTTGGGAGCGACGATTCCGGTCCCCGCCGTGCCCGAGGGTGTACGAGGCTCCTGCGCATGTCCGCGTCAGGATGTGTCAGCACGTGTCAGCACGTGTCAGCGCGTGTCAGGAGCCGTCGTCCCCCCCCGCTCACGTCGACGGAGAGAACCACTTCCATGTCCTGGCTGTCGAGATTCAGCCTCGCCCAACGCGCCCTGATCGGCCTGGTGTCCCTCATCGCCATCGCCTTCGGCGCGATCGCGATCCCCCAGCTCAAGCAGCAGTTGCTGCCCTCCATCGAACTGCCCATGGTCTCCGTCCTGGCCCCCTACCAGGGCGCGTCCCCCGACGTGGTGGAGAAGCAGGTCGTCGAGCCGCTGGAGAACTCCATCGACGCGGTCGATGGGGTCACCGGCATCACCTCGACGGCCAGCGAGGGCAATGCGGTCCTCATGGCCCGGTTCGACTTCGGCAGCGGCTCCAAGCAGATCGTCGCCGACGTCCAGCAGGCCGTGAACCGGGCCCGCGCCGGGCTGCCCGACGACGTCGACCCGCAGGTCATCGCGGGCTCCACCGACGACATTCCGACCGTCGTGCTCGCCGTCACCTCCGACAAGGACCAGCAGGCGCTCGCCGACCAGCTCGACAAGACCGTCGTGCCGTCCCTCAAGGACATCGACGGCGTCGGCCAGGTCACCGTCGACGGCGTCCGCGACCTCCAGGTGAACGTCACCCCCGACGACAAGAAGATGGCCGCGGCGGGCGTCACCGTCCAGACCCTCGGCCGGTCGCTGCAGGCCGGTGGTGCCACGCTGCCCGCCGGTTCGTTCGCCGAGGGCGGCCACAACCGCACCGTCCAGGTCGGCGGCGGCTTCACCTCGCTGCGCCAGATCGAGGACCTGATGGTCACCGGGCAGGGCGTCAAGAAGCCCGTGCGCCTCGGTGACCTCGCCACGGTGAAGCAGCAGCAGTCCGCGGCGGACTCCATCACCCGCACCGACGGCAGGCCGAGCCTCGCGGTCATGGTCACCATGGACCACGACGGTTCCGCGGTCTCCATCTCCAACGCCGTCAAGGACAAGCTGCCCGGCCTGCGTCAAGACCTGGGCTCCGGCGCGAAGTTGACGGTCGTCAGCGACCAGGGCCCGGCCGTCTCCAAGTCCATCTCGGGCCTGACCACGGAGGGTGCGCTCGGCCTGCTCTTCGCGGTGATCGTGATCCTGGTGTTCCTGGCGTCGCTGCGCTCGACCCTGGTGACGGCGGTCTCCATCCCGCTGTCGGTGGTCCTCGCGCTGATCGTCCTGTGGATCGGCGACCTCTCCCTCAACATGCTCACGCTCGGCGCGCTCACCATCGCGATCGGCCGCGTCGTGGACGACTCGATCGTCGTCCTGGAGAACATCAAGCGCCATCTCGGCTACGGCGAGGAACGCCAGGAGGCGATCCTCAAGGCGGTCCGCGAGGTCGCGGGCGCGGTCACGTCCTCGACGCTGACGACCGTGGCCGTCTTCCTGCCCATCGGTCTGGTCGGCGGCATGGTCGGCGAGCTCTTCGGCTCGTTCTCGATCACGGTGACGGCGGCCCTGATCGCCTCGCTGCTCGTCTCGCTGACGGTCGTCCCGGTCCTCTCCTACTGGTTCCTGCGCGCGCCCAAGTCGATCCAGGGCGTCGACCCGGAGGAGGCCCGCCGCAAGGCCGAGGAGAAGGAGAACCGCTCCTGGCTCCAGCGGATCTACGTCCCCGTCCTGCGCTTCGCGACGCGCCGCCGCCTCACCAGCGTGGCTCTCGCGATCGTGGTCCTGGTCGGCACGTTCGGCATGGCGCCCCTGCTGAAGACCAACTTCTTCGACCAGGGCGAGCAGGAAGTCCTCACCATCAAGCAGGAGTTGAAGCCGGGCACCAGCCTGGGCGCGACCGACGCGTCCGCGCAGAAGATCGAGAAGGTGCTCCAGGGCATCGACGAGATCAAGGACTACCAGGTCACCGTCGGCTCCTCCGGATTCATGGCGGCCTTCGGCGGCGGCACCGACACCAACCAGGCCTCGTACCAGGTGACGCTGAAGGACAAGGCGTCGTACGAGGACACGCAGGACCGCATCGAGCGCGAGCTCGGCAAGCTGTCCGATGTCGGTACGACGACGATCTCGGCCGGTGACGGCTTCGGCAGCCAGGACCTGAGCGTGGTCGTGAAGGCCGCCGACGGCGACGTCCTGCGCACGGCGTCCGAGCAGGTCCGCAAGGCGGTCGCCTCGCTCGACCACGTCACCGACGTCACCAGCGACCTGTCGCAGTCGGTCCCGCGGATCTCGGTGCGCGCCAACTCCGAGGCCGCCGCGGCCGGTTACGACGACACGACGCTCGGCGCCGCCGTCGCCCAGGCGGTCAAGGGCACCACCAGCGCCAAGGCGATACTCGACGACACCGAGCGCGACGTCGTCGTGAAGTCGGCCCGCCCGGCCACGACCCTGGACCAGCTGAAGAAGCTGCCCATGGGCCCGGGCGGGGTGAGGCTCGGCGACATCGCCACGGTCCGACTGGTCGACGGGCCGGTCTCGATGACCCGTATCGACGGCGCCCGCGCCGCCACCATCACGGCGAAGCCGACCGGCGACAACACGGGTGCGGTCAGCACCGACCTCCAGTCGAAGATCAAGAAGCTGGACCTGCCGAAGGGCGCCGAGGCCACCATCGGGGGCGTCACCTCCGACCAGGACGACGCGTTCAAGAACCTCGGCCTGGCGATGCTCGCGGCGATCGCGATCGTCTTCATGCTCCTGGTCGCCACGTTCAGGTCGCTGGCCCAGCCGCTGATCCTGCTGGTGTCGATCCCGTTCGCGGCCACCGGCGCGATCGGCCTGCTGGTCGCCACCGGTACGCCGATGGGAGTGCCCGCGATGATCGGCATGCTGATGCTCATCGGCATCGTGGTCACGAACGCCATCGTGCTGATCGACCTGATCAACCAGTACCGGGCCCAGGGCCTGAGCGTCGTCGAGGCCGTGGTCGAGGGCGGCCGCCACCGTCTGCGCCCGATCCTGATGACGGCCCTGGCGACGATCTTCGCCCTGCTCCCGATGGCGCTCGGCGTCACCGGCGAGGGCGGCTTCATCGCCCAGCCGCTCGCGGTGGTCGTGATCGGCGGCCTGATCACGTCGACGCTGCTCACGCTGCTCCTGGTCCCGACGCTCTACGCGATGCTGGAGCTCCGCAAGGAGAGGCGGGCGAAGAAGCGTGCGGCGAAGCGGCAACGAGAGACCGGGGTGCCGCCCCAGTCCCCGGCCCCGGAGTCGGAGCCGGCCGGAGTCTGACGGCTGCTTGAACGCCGGGAGCCCGGTGGGGACGCGATCCTGCGTCCGCACCGGGCTCCTCGCCGTTACGGGTTGTTCGCCGTTTCCGGGTGCCGCGCCGTCGTGGCCGGTCGCGCAGTTCCCCGCGCCCCTTGGGGGGTTTACGGCAGGGCCAGCATGCGCTCGAGCGCGAGCTTCGCGAACTGTTCCGTCTCGCGGTCGACCTCGATCCGGTTCACGAGCTGTCCGTCGGCCAGGGACTCCAGGGTCCAGACCAGGTGCGGCAGGTCGATCCGGTTCATGGTCGAGCAGAAGCAGACCGTCTTGTCGAGGAAGACGATCTCCTTGCCCTCGGGGGCGAAGCGGTTGGCGAGCCGCCGGACCAGGTTCAGCTCGGTCCCGATGGCCCACTTGGACCCGGCGGGCGCGGCCTCCAGGGCCTTGATGATGTACTCCGTCGAACCGACGTAGTCCGCCGCGGCCACGACCTCGTGCTTGCACTCGGGGTGGACCAGGACGTTGACGCCGGGTATGCGCGCCCGCACGTCGTTGACCGAGTCGAGCGAGAAGCGCCCGTGCACCGAGCAGTGCCCGCGCCACAGGATCATCTTGGCGGCGCGCAGCTCCTCGACGGTCAGGCCGCCGTTCGGCTTGTGCGGGTTGTAGAGGACGCAGTCGTCGAGCGACATGCCGAGGTCGCGCACCGCGGTGTTGCGCCCCAGGTGCTGGTCGGGCAGGAAGAGCACCTTGTCGCCCTGCTCGAAGGCCCAGTTCAGCGCCCGCTCGGCGTTGGACGACGTACAGATGGTGCCGCCGTGCTTGCCGGTGAACGCCTTGATGTCGGCCGAGGAGTTCATGTACGAGACGGGCACGACCTGCTCGGCGATCCCGGCCTCGGTCAGCACGTCCCAGCACTCGGCGACCTGCTCGGCGGTGGCCATGTCGGCCATGGAGCAGCCGGCCGCGAGGTCGGGCAGCACGACCTTCTGCTCGTCACCGGTGAGGATGTCCGCGGACTCGGCCATGAAGTGCACACCGCAGAACACGATGTACTCGGCCTCGGGCCGGGCGGCGGCGTCGCGCGCCAGCTTGAAGGAGTCGCCGGTGACGTCGGCGAACTGGATGACCTCGTCGCGCTGGTAGTGGTGCCCGAGCACGAACACCTTGTCGCCGAGCTTCTCCTTGGCCGCGCGGGCCCGCTCCACCAGGTCCGGGTCGGACGGGGAGGGCAGGTCGCCGGGGCAGTCGACACCGCGCTCGCTGCCGGCGTCGGCCTCGCGGCCGAGCAGCAGCAACGCCAGTGGCGTGGGCGAAACGTCCAGGTCGACAGGGGCCTGGGGGGTCTGGGCCGTGGTCACGTCACGCACCCTTTCTGATCACAAGATCCGTGCGGCGTAGCCGCTCCAGTGGAGCCGGTGCTTGCACCGGGGGGCTTCTCGTCGAAATGACGTTATCTATCATACGTGGTTCACGTCAGTTTGACGACACTCAATTCGTCGATGTGACGCAATCCGCCTCGCCTTCTCGTCGGGAGCCCCGTGCCCGCCCCGCCCCGGGTGTGCGAGCATGAATGGAGAGAAGCGAAAAACCTCGAGGATCCGGAATGGATCCGGGTCTGTGCCGGTTGCAATGGTCGGCAAGCAGTCTCCGTACAACCCGGGAGAGATGTAGATGTCCGTATCGGACGAGACCACCACCGTCAGCGACGGCATCATCCTGAGCGACGCCGCCGCCGGCAAGGTCAAGGCTCTGCTCGAGCAGGAAGGCCGCGAGGACCTGGCCCTGCGGGTGGCCGTTCAGCCCGGCGGCTGCTCCGGCCTGCGCTACCAGCTCTTCTTCGACGAGCGCTCGCTCGACGGCGACGTCGTCAAGGACTTCGACGGCGTCAAGGTCGTCACCGACCGCATGTCCGCCCCGTACCTGGGCGGCGCCTCCATCGACTTCGTCGACACCATCGAGAAGCAGGGCTTCACGATCGACAACCCGAACGCGACGGGTTCCTGCGCCTGCGGCGACTCGTTCAGCTAAGCGGTACCGAGTCGTACGACGAAGGGCGGCCACCCCATTGCGGGGTGGCCGCCCTTCGTCATGTCCGGAGGTTGCGGGGGTTCAACGACGGGCTCTCAGTCCCGCGGCGCCGGCTTCACCCCGCCCGGCCCGTTCTTCTCCGCGGGCGGCACCGTGGAACCGTCCGTCCCCACGACCGCCCGGTCACCCAGCGGCGCGTCCAGGGTGACGGGCAGCGTGTAGAACTTCGCCAGCATGATGCAGACCGTCCCCTTCTTCTTGTGCTCCGTCACCCGCACGGTCACCCGCTGCCCCGACTCGTCCGCCGACGCCGCGTACGTCCCGCACACGCCCCCGGTGAAGTGCAGCGTCAGCGTCCGCCCGTCGGTGCTGTACCCCTCCACCCGTACGTCCCGCGCGTCCGACCCGGGGTCGGACGACGTCGTGCTCGGCCGCGGGCTCGGCGCACTCGGCGCCGTGCTGCCCGAACTGCCGGGCGCCACGAGGAACTTGGGGTCCACCGCCGGATGCGTCACCGTGAAGGCCGCACCCGCGCCGCTCGGCTCCACCCGGAACAGCCACGACGGCACCAGCACCTGCTGCCCGCCGACGTAGTGCGCGGCGAGCCCGAACGTGGCCCCGGTGACGGCGACCGTCGTGGACGCGGGCGGCCGCGGCGACGAGGGCGTGCACCCGGCGCCCTGCTCGGCGCCCGCCGAACTCCCCTTCGCGTCGCCTTCCAGCGGCACCGCACTCGCGCACCCGCCGATCGACACCCGGCCCCCGGCCGCCATGCCGTTCAGCCGCTCGATGGTCTGCTTCGCGCTGATCGTGGGGTACGTGTCACCCTTGACCAGCGGCTTCAACTGCCCACTGCCGCCCACCACTTCACCGTCCGAGCCGACCTGGACACCGGTCGACCAGCCGTACGTGGGCAGCCCGCCCACCTTCGGGTCGGCGTTCACCACCCGTGTGGCGCCCATGAGTTGGGACGCGTCCAGCTTCGCGTCGTCCTGACCGAGGGCCTTGAGGATCGGTGCCGCCGCCTCCTTCGCGACGGCCGCGCTCACCGCGTCGCCCTCGCTGCCGCTGCCCACCGGGTCCGAACACTTCGCCACACCACTGCACTTGTGACCGCCCGACGGCGCGTACCGGGAGTACGTCCAGGTCCCCGGCGCCTTCCGGTTCACCTGCAGCGAGGGCCCCGAACCGTCCTTCGCCGGGCCCAACCGCCAGGCGTCGCCGTCCAGTCGGGGCGTGCCGCCGACGTCGAGGGCCTTGCCGAGCGCGGCCACCTCGGCGGCGCCCACCTCACCCTCGGCGCGGTAGACGGGTGCCTCGTCCGGCCCGTCGGGCAGCTCGCCGGTCGCCCGGTAGCGCGTGCCGTTCGGGTCGGGCTCACCCGGCGCGATCCCGTTCGCGTTCCCCGGACTGCCGCCCTCGGAGTAGCCGTCCAGGGCGAGCGGCGGGGGAGTGCCGCCGTCGCCGGGTCCCGACGAGGCCTTCTCCCCCGACGCGCTCGTCGCCAGGTACGCGCCACCGCCCCCGGCGAGCAGCACAGCCGCCGCGACCGAGGCGACCGCCAGCGTGCGCCGCCGCCGGTGTCGATCCTGCGTCTGCTCTTCCGTGCTCACCGCATCGCTCCTTCAACTGCCGCGTCGTATCCCGCATCCCCTTTATGAGGGACAGCCACAGGGGACAGCGATGGGACGCGTCGGGGGAGCGCGCGGTTCCCTCCCGGGCGCCGTCAGTCGGCGAAGTCCGCCATCGCGTCGATGAGACGGGCGGACGAAGCGGGCACGACGACCCCGTGGATACCGGCCGCCCCGACCGCGGGATGCGGCTGCCGCACCTCCCAGGGCGCACGCGGCAGCACCCAGTGCGGCACCATCCGCTCGCAGTCGCCGCGCAGCGCGGCGAGTCCGTCCTGGGTCATGAAGGACACGTCGTAGGTCATAGCCGCACCGTAGGCACGCTCGAGCTCACCGCAAAAGGCCTACTATCAGGTAGTTTCCGCACTTCAGAGCAGGGCCGGGAACCGGGTAGCGTAAAGCGTCAATCCCTCCCCTTTCAGGAAGCGTGCTCACGCCGTGCGAATCGCAGTCACCGGCTCCATCGCCACCGACCACCTGATGACCTTCCCCGGCCGCTTCGCCGACCAATTCGTCGCCGACCAGCTGCACACGGTCTCCCTCTCCTTCCTCGTCGACAACCTCGACGTACGCCGGGGAGGCGTCGGCGCCAACATCGCCTTCGGTATGGGACAGCTCGGCACGAGCCCGATCCTGGTGGGCTCCGCGGGCTTCGACTTCGACGAGTACCGCGCGTGGCTCGACCGCCACGGCGTGGACACGGAGTCGGTCCGCATCTCGGAGACGCTCCACACCGCCCGCTTCGTGTGCACCACGGACGCCGACCACAACCAGATCGGCTCCTTCTACACGGGCGCCATGAGCGAGGCCCGCCAGATCGAGCTGAAGACCGTCGCCGACCGCGTGGGCGGCCTCGACCTGGTCCTCATCGGCGCCGACGACCCCGAGGCGATGCTCCGCCACACCGAGGAGTGCCGCAGCCGCGCGATCCCGTTCGCCGCGGACTTCTCGCAGCAGATCGCCCGCATGGACGGCGCCGAGATCCGCACCCTCCTCGAGGGCGCCACCTACCTCTTCTCGAACGAGTACGAGAAGGGCCTCATCGAGTCCAAGACCGGCTGGACCGACGCCGAGATCCTCGGCAAGGTCGGCCACCGCGTGACGACCCTCGGCGCGCGCGGCGTCCGCATCGAGCGCGTCGGCGACGACCCGGTCGAGGTCGGCGTACCGGAGGAGAACGCCAAGATCGACCCGACCGGCGTCGGCGACGCGTTCCGCGCCGGCTTCCTGTCGGGCCTCGCCTGGGGCGCCACCCTGGAGCGCGCGGCCCAGGTCGGCTGCATGCTCGCGACCCTGGTCATCGAGACCCTCGGCACGCAGGAGTACGAGCTGCGCCGGGCGCCGTTCATGGACCGGTTCACCAAGGCGTACGGCCACGACGCCGCGACCGAGGTGCAGCAGTACCTCTCCTAGTACCGCCAGTACCGCTCGAAGTCAGCGCAGGCGGCGGACCACATACGCGACCCCCCGGTCCGCCGCCCGCTCTCCCACGTACTCCTGCTTCTGGGTCCAGCACCACGCCGGGATGTCCACGGCAGCCACCTCGTCATCGGCGAGGACGGTGACGGTCCCGCCCACCCGTACGCCCCCGATGGCCCTGGCGAGTTCGATGACGGGCAGCGGGCAGCTCATCCCCAGCGCGTCCACGGTCACCGCCTCCGCCGTACCCGCGGCCGCCGCGACCGGAGCCCCCAGCTTCTCCCGTACGCCGCCCACGACCTCGGGCAACACCTCCAGGAACCGCTCGACCTCGGACTCCGGCGTACCCATCGGCAGCGACACCCGCACGTTCCCCTCGCTCACCACGCCCATGGCACGCAGCACATGGCTGGGCGTCAGGGTGCTGCTGGTGCACGACGATCCGGACGACACCGAGAAGCCGGCCCGGTCGAGCCCGTGCAACACGCTCTCCCCGTCCACGTACAGACACGAGAACGTCACCAGGTGCGGCAACCGCCGCACCGGATCGCCGACGACCTCCACGTCCGTCACCAGCTCGGGCACCCGCGCCCGGATCCGGTCCGTCAACTCCCGCAGCCGCACCGCCTCCGCGGCCGCCTCGGCCCGCACGGCCCGCAGCGAGGCGGCCGCCGCCACGATGCCCGGAATGTTCTCGAACCCCGCGGCCCGCCCCGACTCCCGCTCGTCGGCAGGCCCTTGAGGCGCGAACCGCACCCCCTTGCGCACGACGAGGATGCCGACCCCCGCGGGCCCGCCCCACTTGTGGGCGCTCCCGGCCAGCAGCGACCAGTCACCCGCCACCGGACCCCAGGCCAGCGACTGCGCCGCGTCCACCAGCAGCGGCACGCCCGCGTCCCGGCACGCCTGCGCCACTTCCGCGACCGGCTGCACGGTCCCCACCTCGTGGTTGGCGGACTGCAGACACGCCAGGGCGGTGTCGTCCCGCAGCGCACCGGCGTACGCCGAAACGGACACGGCACCCTCCCGCGCCACGCCCACCTCGGTCACCGAACCGCCGTCGCCCTCGTGGGACGCCGCCGAATGGAGCACCGCCGAGTGCTCCACCGCGGAGACCACGAGATGCCGCCCGACACGCCGACGGCCGGCGAGTGCTCCGGCGATCCCGTCGTGCACGGCCCGCGTCCCCGACGACGTGAACACGAGCTCGTCCGCCCGGCACCCCACCGCCTCTGCGGCCGCCTCACGAGCGGCGTCAAGCAGCAGCCGCGCCCGTCGCCCTTCCCGGTACAACCGCGCGGGATCGGCCCACCCCTCGTCGAGCGAGGCCTGCAACGCCTGGCGGGCAACGGGATGAAGGGGAGCGGCGGAGGCAACATCAAAGTAGGACACGCGAGGAGGCTAGAACGCCGCGCAGGGAGACGCCCCAGGGGCGCGGGGAACTGCGCGAGCAACCACGACGAGACCGGCACTCGCCAACGGACAAATCCCCCACCCTCAGTAGGCGCCCGGCCCTCCGCTCCGACCCCCCGTCAGAAACCCCCCGGAGCAGGCACATCCCACCCTTCGGAGTGACCCGCGGCGCGTTAGGCACCCTCCCCGCGCGACCCCAAATAGCGTCCAGTAGGGTTTGGTCCGCATAAACATCCAAACCCCTGCCCGTGTGCCAGGGCGGCGAGCGACCAGCGAGACGGCCGTAGCCAACCAGCGCGGGCGAGACTCTCGGGAAGGCGCTACGTGAGTCCCAACGGCTCCGACCGCTCGTCGCGGCGCCCGATGCGGCGGAAGCTGCCGCAGGTGCTGACTGCGGGCCTGATCCTGGTAACCGCTACCGGTTGCACATACAAGGACTTCCCCCGTCTTGGTATGCCCACTCCGGTGACGGAAGAAGGTCCCCGGATCCTCTCCCTCTGGCAGGGCTCGTGGGCGGCAGCGCTCGCCACGGGCGTGCTGGTGTGGGGTCTGATCCTGTGGAGCATCATCTTCCACCGGCGTAGCCGCACCAAGATCGAGGTTCCGACGCAGACGCGGTACAACATGCCGCTCGAGGCGCTGTACACGGTGGTTCCGCTCATCATCGTGTCGGTCCTCTTCTACTTCACCGCGCGCGACGAGTCGAAGCTCCTGAAGCTCGACGACAAGCCCGCACACACCATCAACGTGGTCGGCTACCAGTGGAGCTGGGGCTTCAACTACGTCGAGAACGTGCCGGGTGTCTCCGGTGACGCGAAGACCTCCAAGGAGCTCTCCGCGATCCCGAGCCGCTTCAAGGAGGACTTCCCGGCGAACGCCGGCGGTGTCTACGAGGTCGGTACTCCGGGTTCCAAGGACCCGGTGACCCACAACCCCGGCCCGACCCTCTGGCTCCCCAAGGGCGAGAAGGTCCGCTTCGTCCTCACTTCGCGTGACGTCATCCACTCCTTCTGGGTGGTGCCGTTCCTCATGAAGCAGGACGTCATTCCGGGCCACACCAACGCCTTCGAGGTGACCCCCAACAAGGAAGGCACCTTCCTGGGCAAGTGCGCCGAGCTCTGCGGCGTCGACCACTCCAGGATGCTCTTCAACGTGAAGGTCGTGTCTCCCGAGGCGTACAAGAAGCACCTCGAGGAACTGGCCAAGAAGGGGCAGACCGGTTACGTCCCGGCTGGCATCGCCCAGACGGACCACGAGAAGGACCGGGAGACGAAGAACCTGTGAGCATCCTCAACGAACCCCAGGGTGCTGCCGCGGCTGACGACTCTTACGAGAACGAGCTGCCGGTCAGGACCAAGAAGCCGGGCAACGTCGTCATCAAGTGGCTGACCACCACTGACCACAAGACGATCGGCACGCTCTACCTGGTCACGTCGTTCGCGTTCTTCTGCATCGGCGGTCTGATGGCGCTCTTCATGCGCGCCGAACTGGCCCGTCCCGGCACGCAGATCATGTCGAACGAGCAGTTCAACCAGGCGTTCACGATGCACGGCACGATCATGCTGCTGATGTTCGCGACGCCGCTGTTCGCGGGCTTCGCGAACTGGATCATGCCGCTGCAGATCGGCGCCCCCGACGTCGCGTTCCCGCGACTGAACATGTTCGCCTACTGGCTGTACCTGTTCGGCTCGCTGATCGCGGTGGGTGGCTTCCTCACCCCGCAGGGCGCGGCCGACTTCGGCTGGTTCGCGTACTCGCCGCTCTCGGACGCCGTCCGCTCGCCGGGCATCGGCGCCGACATGTGGATCATGGGTCTGGCCTTCTCCGGCTTCGGCACGATCCTCGGCTCGGTCAACTTCATCACCACGATCATCTGCATGCGCGCTCCCGGCATGACGATGTTCCGCATGCCGATCTTCGTGTGGAACGTGCTGCTGACCGGTGTGCTGGTCCTGCTGGCCTTCCCGGTCCTCGCGGCCGCGCTGTTCGCCCTGGAGGCGGACCGCAAGTTCGGTGCCCACGTATTCGACGCCGCAAATGGCGGCGCGCTGCTATGGCAACACCTCTTCTGGTTCTTCGGCCATCCAGAGGTGTACATCATCGCCCTGCCATTCTTCGGAATCATTTCCGAAGTGATCCCGGTGTTCTCGAGAAAGCCGATGTTCGGCTACTCGGGCCTCATCGGCGCGACGATCGCCATCGCCGGTCTCTCCGTGACCGTGTGGGCGCACCACATGTACGTGACCGGTGGCGTGCTGCTCCCGTTCTTCTCCTTCATGACGTTCTTGATCGCCGTGCCAACAGGCGTGAAGTTCTTCAACTGGATCGGAACGATGTGGAAGGGCTCGTTGTCCTTCGAGACACCGATGCTCTGGGCGATCGGCTTCCTGATCACCTTCACCTTCGGTGGTCTGACCGGCGTCATCCTGGCGGCCCCGCCGCTGGACTTCCACGTGTCGGACTCGTACTTCGTGGTGGCGCACTTCCACTACGTGATCTTCGGTACGGTCGTCTTCGCGATGTTCTCCGGATTCCACTTCTGGTGGCCGAAGTTCACCGGCAAGATGCTCGACGAGCGCCTCGGCAAGATCACGTTCTGGACGCTGTTCGTGGGCTTCCACGGCACGTTCCTGGTGCAGCACTGGCTGGGTGTCGAGGGCATGCCGCGTCGTTACGCGGACTACCTCGCGGCCGACGGCTTCACCGCGCTGAACACGATCTCGACGATCTCGTCCTTCCTGCTCGGTCTGTCGATCCTGCCGTTCTTCTACAACGTCTGGAAGACCGCCAAGTACGGCAAGAAGATCGAGGTCGACGACCCGTGGGGCTACGGCCGTTCGCTCGAGTGGGCGACGTCCTGCCCGCCGCCGCGGCACAACTTCCTCACCCTGCCGCGCATTCGCTCCGAATCGCCGGCGTTCGACCTGCATCACCCTGAGATCGCGGCCCTGGACCAGCTGGAGAACTCCGGCCACGGCTCCAAGGCGCTCGCTGGCGGCAAGGAGGCCGGCAAGTGAAGGTCCAAGGCAAGATGTTCATCTGGCTGAGCCTCTTCGTCCTGATCATGGCCGGTGTCTACGGCGTGTGGTCGAAGGAGCCGGCCGGTACGACGGCGCTCTTCCTGACGTTCGGCCTGTGCATCATGATCGGCTACTACCTGGCCTTCACGGCCCGGCGGGTCGACACCGGCGCGCAGGACAACAAGGAGGCCGACGTCGCGGACGACGCCGGCGAGGTGGGCTTCTTCAGCCCGCACTCCTGGCAGCCGCTCGCCCTCGCCGTCGGCGGCGCCATCGCGTTCATGGGCGTCATCTTCGGCTGGTGGCTGATGTACTTCGGCGCCCCCGTGATCCTGTTCGGTCTGTGGGGCTGGGTCTTCGAGTACTACCGCGGCGAGAACCAGAACCAGTAGCACCGTGTAGGTCTGCGCGGCTTCTGAACTCCCGTACCCGAAGGGCCCGGACACTCCTGACGGAGTGTCCGGGCCCTTCGGCATCCCCGCCCATGCCCCGTGCGGCTCACTCACCGCGCTGGACGAGGCGAACCTTCTTACGGTGTGTTCATGAACCACTCACCGCGCATCCGTACGGTTCTTGGCTGCACCCTGTTGGTGGCCGCACTCGGTGCGGGCGTCACGGCCTGCGGCAGCTCCGGCCACCCGCTCTCCGCCAAGCCGTACGACGCGGCGAGCCAGATCTCCTTCAGCGGGCCCGTCGGGTCCAAGAAGGCGGATCCCGACAAGCCCCTGGAAGTCACCGCGCAGGGCGACGAGGGCCGCATCACCGACGTCACGGCGACGGACGCCCTGGGGCGCTACGTCGCGGGCGAACTCTCCGCCGACGGCAGGAGATGGCACACGACGTCCCCGCTGGCCGCTGACGCCCAGTACACGGTCCGGGTCAGCACCGAGGACGAGGACGGCGCACCCGGCCGCAAGGTCCTCAGCTTCGAGACGGGCAACCCCAGCAAGGAAAAGGCCCTGAAGGTCACCTTCGGCCCGGAGGGCGGCAAGTACGGCGTCGGCCAGCCCGTCACGGCCGAACTCAACAAGCCCGTCAAGGACGAGAAGGCCCGCGCCATCGTCGAACGCGCCCTGAAGGTCGAGTCCGTGCCCGCCGCGAGCGGCGGCTCCTGGTACTGGGTGGACAGCAAGACCCTGCACTTCCGGCCCGAGAAGTACTGGCCGGCCAACGCCACCATCACGGCGCGCAGCAACCTCAAGGGCATCAAGATCACCGACGCCCTGTGGGGCGGCGAGAGCAAGCCGTTGACCATCACCACCGGGGACCGCCTGGAGGCCGTCACCGACGCGGGCTCGCACTACATGACGGTCTACCGCAACGGCAAGGAGATCAACTCCATCCCGGTCACCACCGGCAAGCCCGGCTACGAAACCCGAAACGGCGTCAAGGTCGTGCTGGGCCAGGAGTACTCCGTACGCATGACCAGTGCCAGCATCGGCGCCTCCGACTTCTACGACAAAGAGGTCTACTACGCGACGCGCGTGACCTGGAGCGGCGAGTACGTGCACGCCGCGCCCTGGTCCGAGGGCTCCCAGGGCTACGAGAACACCAGCCACGGCTGCACCGGCATGAGCACCGACAACGCCGCCTGGTTCTACGACACGTTCCGCCGCGGCGACATCGTCAAGGTCGTCAACAGCTACGGCGAGGACATGGACCCGTTCGGCAACGGGTTCGGCGACTGGAACCTCAGCGAGAAGAAGTGGAGCGAGGGCAGCGCCCTGTCGACCACGGGCAAGCCCGATCCCGCGCGCCAGGCGCGGCTCAGCCCCGAGGTCTGAGCCCGTCAGGTGTGAGACTTCCGACTCCCGTACGTCACCGACGTACGGGAGTCGCTCGTTCTGCCCTCGTGGGTCAGGCGCTGACGGCCTGTCGGGTGCGCAGCAGGGCCGCCAGCGCGCCGGCGAACTCGACGGGCTCCACCGGCAGCGTCACCGCGGCCTCGGCGCGGCTCCACGTGGCCAGCCAGGCGTCCTGCGGGCGGCCGATCAGGAGCAGCACCGGCGGGCAGCGGAAGACCTCGTCCTTGATCTGCCGGCACACGCCCATGCCGCCCGCGGGCACCGCCTCGCCGTCCAGCACGCAGACGTCGATGCCGCCGCGGTCCAGCTCCTTGAGGACCGCGGGCAGGGTGGCGCACTCGATGAACTGGACCTCGGGAACGTCCGACGCGGGCCTGCGGCCTGTCGCGAGACGCACCTGCTCCCGCGTGTTGGCGTCGTCGCTGTAGACCAGAACCGTCGCGGTCGACTGCATCGTTCCTCCGAGGCGTCGTCAATCTGGGGTGTCCTAAGGCGTACTTGGCGCGGAGCCTACTCCTCCCGACACCCCGTCAACACCGGTTCGCACAGGCCTCCGATGGGCCATATGGGCTGGACACACCCCCCAGACACTCCGAACGGCACCCCCCGGAGTGAGGGCGAGATAAGCGACCGACATAATGTCGGTCGTGGCGACAGCAACGACAGTAGAAACCGGGCACGCGCACCCGTCGGTCAATCGACCGAACCTCACCAGCGTCGGAACCATCATCTGGCTGAGTTCCGAGCTGATGTTCTTCGCGGCCCTCTTCGCGATGTACTTCACCCTGCGATCGGTGACGGGACCGGAGCACTGGAAGGAAATGGCCTCGAGCCTGAACCTTCCGTTCTCCGCGACGAACACCACGATCCTGGTGCTCTCCTCCCTGACCTGTCAGCTCGGCGTGTTCGCCGCCGAGCGCGGGGACGTGAAGAAGCTCCGGATGTGGTTCATCGTCACCTTCATCATGGGTGCGATCTTCATCGGCGGTCAGGTCTTCGAGTACACCGAACTGGTCAAGAAGGACGGGCTCTCGCTCTCCTCCGACCCGTACGGCTCGGTGTTCTACCTGACTACCGGCTTCCACGGCATGCACGTGACAGGCGGCCTCATCGCCTTCCTGTTCGTCCTCGGCAGGACGTACGCAGCCCGGAAGTTCACCCACGAGCAGGCGACCGCCGCCATCGTCGTGTCCTATTACTGGCACTTCGTCGACGTCGTCTGGATCGGCCTCTTCGCCACGATCTACCTGATCAAGTAGTTCGCAAGAGCGCAGCACCGGGCGAAGAACCCGACACATTCCCGCAGCACCGACGCAGAAGATCCTGACACCGGGGTAATCCGTGAAAAAGCTCTCCGCACGACGACGCCATCCGCTGGCGGCGGTCGTCGTCCTACTCCTCGCGCTGGCGGCCACCGGGGGGCTGTACGCCGCGTTCGCGCCCGCGAGCAAGGCGCAGGCCGATGAAACATCCCAGTCCCTCGCTATTGACGAGGGCAAGAAGCTCTTCGCCGTAGGCTGCGCCAGCTGCCACGGAACCGGCGGTCAGGGCACCTCCGACGGGCCGAGCCTCGTGGGCGTCGGCTCCGCCGCCGTCGACTTCCAGGTCGGCACCGGCCGCATGCCTGCCCAGCAGCCCGGCGCTCAGGTCCCGCGCAAGAAGGTCATCTACACGCAGACCGAGATCGACCAGCTCGCGGCGTACATCGCCTCGCTGGGTGCCGGTCCGGTCGCGCCGACCTCCGAGGACTACAGCCCGGAAGGCGCGGACATCGCCAAGGGTGGCGAGCTGTTCCGCACCAACTGCGCGCAGTGCCACAACTTCACCGGTGAAGGCGGCGCGCTGACGCACGGCAAGTTCGCACCGAGCCTCGAGGGTGTCGCCCCGAAGCACATCTACGAGGCCATGCAGACCGGCCCGCAGAACATGCCGTCCTTCCCGGACACGACGATGACCAAGCAGAACAAGAAGGACATCATCGCGTACCTCGACGCGGTCAACGGCGACAAGACGCAGAGTCCTGGCGGTCTCAAGCTGGGCGGGCTCGGCCCGGTCAGCGAGGGTCTGTTCGCCTGGATCTTCGGTCTCGGCGCCCTCGTCGCCGTCGCCATCTGGGTCGCCGCTCGGACCGCAAAGGCCAAGAAGTCATGAGTAGCCAAGACATTCCAGAAGAGAACCTGCCGGCCGAGCAGGGCGACGGACACGGTTCCGTCGAACCGGCGAAGGACAACCCCTTCGCCGACCCGGGCCTGCCCCCGCACGAGCACCGGATCCAGGACATCGACGAGCGGGCCGCCAAGCGGTCCGAGCGCGTCGTGGCGATGCTCTTCACGATCTCGATGCTGGCCACCGTCGGCTTCATCGCCTCGTACGTCACGCTCGACGTCGACAAGAGCATCTACGTCTTCCCGCTCGGTCACATCAGCGCGCTGAACTTCGCGCTGGGCATGACCCTCGGCGTGGCCCTGTTCTGCATCGGCGCGGGCGCGGTCCACTGGGCCCGCACCCTGATGTCCGACGTCGAGGTCACCCAGGAGCGCCACCCGATCGAGGCCGAGCCCGAGGTCAAGGCCAAGGTTCTGGCCGACTTCGCGGACGGTGCGCGCGAGTCGCAGTTCGGTCGGCGCAAGCTGATCCGCAACACGATGTTCGGCGCCCTCGCCCTGGTGCCCCTGTCCGGCGTCGTCCTTCTCCGTGACCTCGGCCCGCTGCCGGGCACGAAGCTGCGCCACACGGCGTGGAAGAAGGGCCTCAAGCTCGTCAACATGAACACGAACGAGCCGCTGCGTGCATCGGACATCGCGGTCGGTTCGCTCACCTTCGCCAAGCCCGAGGGCCTGGAGGAGCACGACGAGGACTTCCAGACGGTCATGGCCAAGGCGGCCCTGATGCTCGTCCGCATCCAGCCGGACAACATCAAGGACAAGAAGGAACTCGAGTGGTCGCACGAGGGTGTGGTCGCGTACTCGAAGATCTGCACCCACGTCGGTTGCCCGATCTCCCTGTACGAGCAGCAGACGCACCACGTGCTCTGCCCCTGTCACCAGTCCACCTTCGACCTCTCCGACGGTGCGCGGGTGATCTTCGGTCCCGCCGGTCACGCACTGCCGCAGCTGCACATCGATGTCGATGACGAGGGCTTCCTCGTGGCGCAGGGCGACTTCGCTGAGCCCGTCGGTCCTGCCTTCTGGGAGCGCGGATGAGTACTACGACCACCAACGAAGCGCCTTCCCGCGAGAAGGCACCGGCCGGCGAGCGCGTCGCCGACTGGGCGGACGGACGCCTGGGGATCTACTCCCTGGCCAAGTCCAACATGCGCAAGATCTTTCCGGACCACTGGTCCTTCATGCTCGGCGAGATCTGCATGTACAGCTTCATCATCATCATCCTCACGGGTGTGTACCTGACGCTGTTCTTCCACCCGTCGATGAACGAGGTGGAGTACCACGGCAGCTACGTCCCGCTGCAGGGACAGCTGATGTCCGAGGCGTTCAACTCGACCATGCACATCTCCTTCGATGTGCGCGGTGGTCTGCTGATCCGGCAGATCCACCACTGGGCCGCGCTGATCTTCCTCGCCGGCATGTTCGTGCACATGATGCGCGTGTTCTTCACGGGTGCGTTCCGCAAGCCGCGTGAGGTCAACTGGGTCTTCGGCTTCCTGCTGTTCGTCCTCGGCATGTTCACCGGCTTCACCGGTTACTCGCTCCCGGACGACCTGCTCTCCGGAACCGGTGTCCGCTTCATGGAGGGCGCGGTCCTGGCCACGCCGATCGTCGGAACGTACCTGTCGTTCTTCCTGTTCGGCGGCGAGTTCCCGGGCGGCGACTTCGTGGCCCGCTTCTACTCGGTGCACATCCTGCTGCTGCCGGGGATCATGCTCGGCCTGATGGCGGCGCACCTGATCCTGGTCTTCTACCACAAGCACACGCAGTTCGCGGGTGCCGGAAAGACCGAGAAGAACGTCGTCGGCATGCCGCTGCTGCCGGTCTACATGGCCAAGGCCGGAGGCTTCTTCTTCCTGGTCTTCGGTGTCATCGCGGTCATCGCGGCCATCGCCTCGATCAACCCGATCTGGGCCATCGGTCCGTACCGTCCGGACCAGGTGTCCACCGGCGCCCAGCCCGACTGGTACATGGGCTTCTCCGAGGGCCTGATCCGTGTGATGCCAGGCTGGGAGATCAACTTCTGGGGTCACACGCTCGCCCTGGGCGTGGCCATCCCGCTGATCGTGGTCTTCCCGCTGGTCCTGGTCGTCATCGCGGTCTACCCGTTCCTCGAGGCCTGGGTCACCGGCGACAAGCGCGAGCACCACATCCTGGACCGCCCGCGCAACGCCCCGACGCGTACGGCCTTCGGTGCCGCGTGGATCTCCTGGTACTTCGTGTGCATGGTCGGTGGTGGCAACGACCTGTGGGCCACGCACTTCCACCTGTCGATCAACGCGATCACCTGGTTCGTCCGGATCA
Source organism: Streptomyces sp. NPDC050085 (assembly GCF_044460595.1). Classification (NCBI taxonomy): domain Bacteria; kingdom Bacillati; phylum Actinomycetota; class Actinomycetes; order Kitasatosporales; family Streptomycetaceae; genus Streptomyces; species Streptomyces sp. NPDC050085. The sequence continues at coordinate 417,358 of NZ_JBITJZ010000005.1, forward strand.
GCTTCTTCGTGATGCCGGTCGTGGTCTTCATCGTCACCAAGCGGATCTGCCTCGGCCTCCAGCGCCGCGACAAGGACAAGGTGCTGCACGGACGCGAGTCCGGCATCATCAAGCGCCTGCCGCACGGTGAGTTCATCGAGGTGCACGAGCCGCTGAACCAGGAGGCCCTGCACACCCTCACGGCGCACGAGCAGTACGAGCCGCTCGAGCTCGGCCCCGAGGTCGACGAGAACGGTGTGGAGCGCAAGGTGTCGCGCCTGCAGAAGGCACGCGCCAAGCTCTCGAAGGGCTACTACGGGGAGAACAACCAGATCCCCAAGCCCACCGCCGAGGAGTACAAGGAGATCACCAGCGGCCACGGCCACCACTGATCCCTGATCGGCTGATCCGTCAGCTGTCCGCCACGGCAGGAGCCCTCGTCCAGGCACTGGACGGGGGCTCTTTGCCGTCCCCACCGCTGGATAAGGTGGGTCCGTTCCATCCTTACGGACAACTTCAGGAGCGGCCATGAGCGCTTTGACCCCCGCAGGAGGCAACACCGCGGCGGGCCGTTCCTGGCCCTCCGTCCTCAACGGCCTGCTGGAAGGCCGTGACCAGAGCGCCGACGACACCGCGTGGGCGATGGACCGCATCATGCGCGGCGAGGCCACCGACGCGCAGATCGCCGCCTTCGTGGTGGCGCTGCGGGCCAAGGGCGAGACCGTGGAGGAGATCACCGGTCTCGTACGTGCGATGTACGAGCACGCCAATGTGATCGAGGTGCCCGGCGAGACCGTCGACATCGTCGGGACCGGCGGCGACGGCGCGAAGACCGTCAACATCTCCACCATGTCCGCGATCGTCATCGCGGGAGCCGGCGTGAAGGTGGTCAAGCACGGCAACCGGGCCGCGTCCTCCGCATCCGGCTCGTCGGACGTACTGGAGAAGCTGGGCGTCAATCTCGATCTGACGCCGGCCCGCGTCCCCCAGGTCGCGGACGAGGCGGGCATCACCTTCTGCTTCGCCGTGAAGTTCCACCCCGCCCTGCGGTACGCGGGCGCGGCGCGCGGGCAGATCGGCATCCGGACCGTGTTCAACCTGCTCGGCCCGCTGACCAATCCGGCCCGGGTGCGGGCGCAGGCGGTCGGGGTCGCCGATGCCCGGATGGCGCCGGTGGTGGCCGGGGTCTTCGCCGAGCGCGGCAATTCCTCGCTCGTGTTCCGTGGCGACGACGGGCTCGACGAGCTGACCATCACCGGGACGTCCCGGGTGTGGGTCGTGCGCGACGGGTCCGTGCGCGAGGAGGTCTTCGACCCGCGGGACGTCGGCATCGAGCCGGTGTCCATCGAGGCGCTGCGGGGCGGGGACCCGTCGTTCAACGCCGAGGTCGCCCGGCGGCTGCTCGACGGGGAGCGCGGGCCCGTGCGCGATGCCGTGCTGCTCAACTCCGCCGCCGCGCTCGTCGCCGTGCGGCCGGGCAGCGGGACGCTCGCCGAGCAGATCAGGGCCGGCATGGACCGGGCCGCCGAGTCGATCGACTCCGGGGCGGCCAAGGCCACGCTCGAACGCTGGGTCGTCGCCAGCAACCGCTGAGTGTGACGCAGGGCGCAGTCCGGAACGTCTCAAGAACTGGACTGCGCCCTTGCCGTATCCGAGACGTGTGGCAGGATGCTCTTCAAGGTCATGAGTGACAGCGATCGAGGCCCCAGCCCGCTGTCCGGCAACCCTCCGTCCGTGGCGGGGTGCCCTGGGTGAAGACCAGGCCGTGAGCAGCAAGGCTCATGGCAAGCGCGGACCCCTTGCAACCCTGGGGTCCTGGTCCTCAAGGGAGCAGTCTCGTGAGCAAGCGAATGCGATAGGGCGTTTCGGCCCCGCCTCTGCGTACCCGTTTCCTCTTTTCTTTCCATGCCGTCGAGCCCTGTTCCGTAGGCTCAGTCGTGGCTTCGGCATGGTCAATTCTCTTGACTCACCAGGGAGTTCACCCATGTCTGTCTCCGTCGACGCCGCTGCCTGTATCGAGACCCCTTCCGAGATCGCCCCGCTGGCCGTGCTCGGCCGGGACGTCTCCGTGCCGCTCGTCACCGGTGGGGAAGTGACGTACGCGGCCCTCGACTACGCCGCCAGTGCGCCGGCCCTGCAGCGCGTGTGGGACGACGTCGCCGCCTACGCCCCGTACTACGGCAGCGTGCACCGCGGCGCCGGGTACCTCTCCCAGCTGTCCACCGATCTGTTCGAGAACTCCCGTGTCGCCGTCGCCGAGTTCCTCGACTGCCGCGAGGACGACCAGGTGATCTTCACCCGGTCGACCACGGACTCGCTGAACCTGCTCGCCGCCGTGCTCCCCGCCGACTGCCAGGTCTTCGTCTTCGAGACCGAGCACCACGCGTCGCTGCTGCCGTGGCGGGACGCCCGCGTGACCTACCTCAACGCGCCGCGCACCCCCGACGAGGCGGTCCAGACCCTGGAGCGGGCCCTCGCCGACCGCGACCCCTACGGCCCCGCGCTCGTCTGCGTCACCGGTGCCTCCAACGTCACCGGTGAGCTCTGGCCGGTGCGCGAGCTGGCGGCGGCCGCTCACGCGCACGGTGCCCGCATCGTGCTCGACGCCGCTCAGCTCGCGCCCCACCACCCCGTCTCCGTCCAGGAGTTGGACGTCGACTGGGTCGCGTTCTCCGGGCACAAGCTGTACGCCCCGTTCGGATCCGGCGTGCTCGCCGGGCGCTCCGACTGGCTGACCGAGGCCGAGCCGTACCTCGCCGGCGGTGGCGCGTCCCGCAAGGTCGCCCGCCGCGGCGACGGTGGCGTGGACGTCGAGTGGCACGACACCGCCGCCCGCCACGAGGCCGGTTCGCCGAACGTCATCGGCGTCTACTCCATCGCCTCCGCCTGCAAGGCGCTGACCGAGGCCGGGTTCGACAACCTCGTCGCGCGCGAGCGGTTCCTGATCCGGAAGGTGCGGGACGGGCTCGCCGAGGTGCCCGAGGTGAAGGTGCTCTCGCTGTTCGGGGACGACTCCCCGCGCGTCGGCGTCATCTCGTTCGTGGTCGAGGGGTGGAACTCCTCGCACTTCGCCGCCGCGCTCTCCGCCGAGTACGGGATCGGCGTGCGGGACGGCCTGTTCTGCGCCCACCCGCTCGTGCGCACCCTGCTCGGCTCGGACCCGCAGACGCAGGGCGAGTGCGGGGCGCCGGAGGCGGCACCGGGGGAGAAGTCGCTGAACGCGATCCGGGTCAGCTTCGGGGCCGGTACGCCCGATGAGCACGTGGAGCGTTTCGTGGCCGCGGTGAAGGAACTGGTGCGCGATGGCGCCGCCTGGAACTACCGCACTGAGGACGGGCGTTGTGTTCCGGCTTCGTAAGGTGCGCTCATAGAAATGCCGCGGTCGCGTCTGCTCGGTTCTGAGCACTCGCGGCCGCGGCTTTTCCGTGACACGCCCTAGCCGTCCAGGCCGATCGCGAACGCCGCCTCCAGGTCGTGCTGGGAGTACGTACGGAAGGCCACGTGCGTGTCCGTCGCCTCGACGCCCGGGATCTTGCTGATCTTGCCCGGGATGACGTCCGCCAGATCGTCGTGCCGCGCGACGCGGACCATGGCGATCAAGTCGTACGTGCCGGTGACGGAGAAGACCTCGCTGACGCTGTCCAGGGCCGCGATCGACTCGGCGATCTCGGGGATCCGGTCCACGCTGGTCTTGATGAGCACGATCGCGGTGATCACGGCTGGCTGTCTCCCTCGGTGGCCGTGGCTGGGGCTGGCTCAACCTTAGCCCGCCCCTTGTACCTCACCCACGCGTAGAGGAAGCCGAGCGAGAAGCCGACCAGGTGGGCGAGGTAGGCGACGCCGGGGCCCTGGCTGTCCTGGCCCGCCGCGGCCCACTGCAGGGCCACCCAGAACGGGAGCACGACCCACGCGGGGAAGCGCAGCGGCAGGAAGAAGAGGAAGGGGAAGACGCTCGTCACGCGGGCATCGGGGAACAGGTAGAGGAAGGCGCCGAGGACCGCCGAGATCGCACCCGAGGCGCCGACCAGCGACTGGTCCGAGCCGGTGTGCGCGAGCGCGTAGCCGAAGAGCGCCAGGTAGCCGGTGACGAGGTAGAAGACCGCGTACGGGAGGTGACCCATGCGCTCCTCGACCATCGCCCCGAACACGTACAGGAAGAGCATGTTGCCCAGCAGGTGGATCCAGCTGCCGTGCACGAACAGGGCCGTGAGCGGGGCGAGCGCGGCGCGGGGGGATCCGGTGAAGAGTTCGGTGGGGACCACGCCCCAGCGCTGGAAGTAGGCGCTCTGGGCGGCGAGCAGCCGGTCGCCCGTGCCGTACGTCGGGTTCAGACCGGAGGCGGGGGAGAGCACGAAGACCACGCAGCAGACGGCGATGATTCCGTACGTGACCGGGGCCGGGTGGCCCCTGAGGAAAGCGGTCACTTTTCCGAGTTTTCCGGTCGCGTCGCGCCCGTTGCCGATCATGGCAGAGAGCATGACGCAAGGCGGGGAGCGGGCGGCGCACGGCAGGCCGTAGGGTTACGGGCAATACAGCAAGCTATGGAAGAGGCGCAGTTCGATGACGGTTCCCCTGCCGACCGCCACCACCCGCTGGCGCTGCACCCTGTGCGGCAATCTGACGCGGTTCGACGTGACGCGCTCCTCGAAGGTCGTCGAGTACGTCCACCTCGACCTGGCCGGTGAGCCGAACGTCGAGGAACGCAACGTGGTCAGTGAGACCATCGAGTCGGTCCGCTGCCGCTGGTGCAACGCGGTGGACCAGGTGGAACTGGTGGACAGGCCGGGCACCGACTCCTGAGGGAGCGGGCCCCACAGCGACTTTGGGGTGACGGATGGTGGAGAGCACGGGCGGGGAGGCCGGGAAAGCCGATGAGGCCGCCGCCGCCGAGGTGCTCGACCGGCCGTTGCCCGAAGGCGTACGGCGGCGGGTCGTGCAGATCGTGTCGGACGGCTTCGGCGGTCTGACCGTCGGTGAACTGCCGCCCCAATTGCGGCAATATGCGCGCTTTACTCCGACTCGGCGCGTGAAGTTCGCCGGGAACGCCATGGCCGCCGCCGTGGAGAGCGAGACGCTGTTCCGGCAGCGGATCGCCGAGCGGTTCCGGGAGGCGCAGCCGGAGTTGGCCGCCGCGCTTGACGCCGGGTCGCCGCCGCCCGCCGCCGATCCGCTGGACGTGGCCGCCGCCGCGTACGTGCTGCGGCCCGTCGGCTGGGTGAAGCTGGTCGCCGCCGCCGGTGAGGAGGCCCAGCGGGCCGACGCCGAGCGGGCCGACGAGGAGACCCGGGCCGAGCTGGAGTCGCTGCGCGACCGGCTGGCCGAGGCGCGGGCCCAGGCCAAGGCCGAGACGGAGCGGTTGCGGGCCGAACTGGACGCCGCCAAGCGCGAGGCCGAGTCCGTGCACCGCAAGCTGCGGGCCGCCCTCAGTGACGTGAAGCGCGGCGAGGCCGCCGTGCGCAAGGCGCAGGCCGAGACCGAGACCGTACGCAGTGAGCAGCAGATCCAGGTGTCAGCCGCCGAGAGCGAGTCGCGGCGGCTGAAAGCGCGGCTCGGCGAGGTCGAGGCGGCCCTCGAGGCGTCGCGCCGGGCGGCCCGCGAAGGGCGCAGCGTCGAGGACATGCGCGTGCGGCTGCTGCTCGACACCGTCCTGGACGCGGCCCAGGGGCTGCGCAGGGAGCTGGCGTTGCCGCCGGTGTCGCAGCGGCCCGCGGACTCCGTGGACGCCGTCGAGCCGGGCCGGATGACGCCCAAGGACATCGCGGCGCGCGCCCTGCACGAGCACGACCCGGCGATCCTCGACCAGTTGCTCGCGCTGCCGCAGGCCCATCTCGTCGTCGACGGCTACAACGTGACGAAGACCGGGTATCCGACGATGCCGCTGGAGAAGCAGCGGCTCAGGCTGCTGGGGTCGCTCTCGCAGCTCGCCGCGCAGACCGGGGCCGAGGTGACCTGTGTCTTCGACGGGGCCGAGCTGGCCGCGCCGGTGCTGCTCGCGCCGCCGCGCGGGGTCAGGGTCCTGTTCTCCAAGGCGGGCGTCACCGCTGACGAATTGATTCGCCAGCTGGTGCGGGCCGAGCCGCCGGGCCGGCCGGTGATCGTGGTCTCGACCGACCGGGAAGTGGCCGACGGTGTCGCGAAGGCGGGGGCGCGTCCGGTTGCGTCCGTCATGTTGCTGAAGCGGCTTTCGCGGGGTTGAGATCCGTTGAGGGACGCTCCGGAAGTTCCGTTCCGTTTGCCCGAATTGGCGAAACCTTCACGCAACGTAGTGTCAAACGAGCATCACTGCACGTGAGTTGAGTGCAAAGAATGCACTCGGTGACCGAGATTTTTCTCGTCAGGATTTGAACTGATCACAAGAAGGTCACTAGGGTCGGGCCTCGAACCTCCGCTCGGGTGATCACTCACATGAGGTGAGTGACGGTGGAGGGGCACCGCCCAACGGCGTTCTGTGGGCGGCTGGAGGAAGAAGGAGCTCGCCTTCGTGGCGTCCCACCGTCGACCCAAGCAGCCGAGCCGCACGCGTGTGACCGTGCTCACCGCGACCGCCGCCGCTGCCGTGGCACTCACCTCGCAGGCCGCGAACGCGGCCCCCAAGCCGACCAAGAGCGAGGTCAAGTCCAAGGTCGACAAGCTCTACGAAGAGGCGGAGAAGGCCACCGACCTCTACAACGGGGCCAAGGAGAAGCAGAAGAAGCTCGAGAAGGAGATCGGCGAGCTCCAGGACAAGGTCGCCCGCGGCCAGGAGGACCTCAACGAGCTGCGTACGGGCCTCGGTTCGCTCGCCAGCCAGCAGTACCGCTCCGGCGGCATCGACCCCTCCGTCCAGCTCTTCCTCTCCTCAGACCCGGACGACTACCTCGACAAGGCGTCCACGCTCGACTCGCTCTCCGCGCAGCAGCTCGAGTCGCTCAAGAAGGTCCAGGAGAAGCAGCGCACGCTCGCCCAGGAGCGCGCCGAGGCCTCCGACAAGCTCAAGGACCTCGCCGAGACCCGCACCCAGCTCGGCAAGAAGAAGAAGGAAGTCCAGAGCAAGCTCGGCGAGGCGCAGAAGCTGCTCAACACGCTGACCGCCGCCGAGCGGCAGAAGATGGCCGACGCCGACGCGCGCGCCAGCCGCTCCTCCGCCGGCCGTGTCGACCTCGGCAACATCAAGGGCTCCGGGCGCGCGGGAGCGGCCCTGAGCGCCGCCGCCACCCAGATAGGCAAGCCGTACGTCTCCGGCGGCACGGGCCCCAACTCCTACGACTGCTCGGGCCTGACCCAGTGGGCGTACGGACAGGCCGGTGTCTCCATAACCCGGACCACGTACACGCAGCAGGGCGACGGCACCCACATCGGCATGAGCCAGCTCCAGCCCGGTGACCTCGTCTTCTTCAACAGCCTTGCGCACGTGGGCCTGTACGCGGGCAACGGCCAGGTGCTGCACGCCCCGCACCCCGGCGCCAGCGTCCGCTACGAGTCGATGAGCACGATCGGATCGTTCATGTACGGCGTCCGCGTCGCCTGATCCGGCGCTGCGTCCGGTCCCGCGTCCGATCCTCGTACCAAAGGACTGACGGCCTCTGGAAACGCGCCCGTTCGGGCGAATTCCGGCACTTCCCGCTGACTTCACGCCCCGGCATCGACCTGCGTCGATGCCGGGGCGTGCGGCTTCCGTGGCACCCCGGCGACGGCTGCACCGCGTGATAGCTTCCGCGCTGTCCGTGGTCGACCGGCCGTGGACCTACCGCCGGACGGGCGGAAAGTGACGCCTGTGGAGGCCCGACGCAGGACCGGAGTTCCGGTTCCGGCGGGGCCCGTGAAGCAGGAACCCGCCGGAAGCCGACCCGCGCAGCGGGACGGCAGGCCGGAGCCCGGTGATGCCGGGCGGGCGTCCAGGTCGGCGCGCATTCCGCAGGGCGGGCCGACGCGGAAGGAGCAGCAACACCCGTGGGATCCCATCGTCGTACCGCGCACCCGGGGCTGGACCGCAGCACGCGCGTGACCGTCCTGACCGTGGCTGCAGCGGGCGCGGCGGCAGCCCTCGGCGCCGCCCCTGCGGGCGCCGCGCCGCACGACAGGCCCGCGGACACCAAGGCCGAGGTCGACCGCCTCTACGAGCAGGCGGAGAAGGCCACCGAGTCGTTCAACCAGGCCGACGAGCGGGCCGACAAGCTCCGCAAGGAGCTGTCCGCGTCGCAGGACCAGGTGGCCCGCGGGCAGGAGCGGATCAACAGGATGCGCCAGGCGCTCGGCATGGTGGCCGGCGCCCAGTACCGCTCGGGCGGCATGGACCCCTCGCTCGCCCTGATGTTCTCCTCCGACCCGGACGCCTATCTCGACAAGGCCAGCGCGCTCGACCGGATCGGCGCCCGGCAGGCCGGTGACCTCGCCGAACTGCAGAGCGCCCAGCGGGACTTGGCGCAGGTGCGGGCCGAGGCGCAGCGCAAGCTCGCCGAGCTGGAGCGCAGCCGCAAGGCCGTCGCCCGGCACAAGCGCAGCGTCGAGTCGAAGCTGGCGAAGGCGCGGCAGCTGCTCAACTCGCTGCCGGCCACCGAGCGCGCGGCGTTCGAGCGGGCCTCGCGCTCCAGCAGCCGCCCCGACCTGTCCGGCGCGGGCGCCGCCTCCTCGGCCCGTGCCGCGACCGCCCTCGCCGCCGCCCAGTCGGCGCTCGGCAGGCCGTACATCTGGGGCGCCAACGGCCCCTCGGGGTTCGACTGTTCGGGCCTGATGCAGTGGTCGTACGCGCAGGCCGGGGTCGGCCTGCCGCGCACCTCGCAGGCCCAGCGGTACGCGGGCCAGCAGGTGCCGCTCTCCGCCGCGCAGCCCGGCGACCTGGTCGCGTACGGCTCCGACGCCCATCACATCGGCATCTACGCGGGCAACGGCCAGGTGATCCACGCGCCCTACCCCGGCGCCCCGGTCCGCTACGACCCGGTCGGCATGATGCCGGTCTCCTCGGTCACCCGCGTCTGACTCCTGCGACGGGCCGTGCCCGACGTCGTACGATCGGAAAGATGGCTGGTCGACGGCGTGTGAGCAACAGGAACAGGGGCGGGTGCTTCGTGGCACTTGGCGCCCTGCTCGCCGTCGTGTCCGGGTGCGGATCCGGCGGGCAGGCGCCGCCCCCCGACTCCCGGTCGGCCGCCGTGCAGCAGGTCCTGGACCGCCGGGCGGCCGCCGTCCTCGGCCACGACAGTGCCGCGTACGAGGCGACCGGCGGGGCCGACCCCTATCTCCTGCTCGATCTCGCCGAGGTCCCGCTGGACTCCTGGGCGTACCGGCTGACCCGCCTCGACGGGTCCGGCTCGCGGGTGAGCGCCGACGTCGAGCTGCGCTACCGCGTCGACGGGTACGACCAGGCGCCCGTGGTCGCCGCGCGGACCCTGACGCTGCGGCGCGAGGACGGGCGCTGGCAGGTGATCGCCGACGAGCCCGCGAAGAAGTCCGGGCGGCAGCTGTGGGAGCAGGGGAGGATCACCGCGGTGAAGGGCGCGCACAGCCTGGTGCTCGGCGTCGGACAGCAGCGCAACGTGCTGCGGGGATACGCCGACATCGCCGACGACGCGGTGCCCGCGGTGGAGGACGCCTGGGGCAAGGACTGGGCGCGCAAGGTCGTCGTCCTGGTGCCCAAGTCCCTCGACGGAATGGGGCAGTTGCTGGGGGCTCCCGCCTCCGGCTACCAGGGGATCGCGGCCGTCACGACCGGCGAGGCGGGCGGCTCGGGCGCGGCGCCCGCGGACCGCGTGATCCTCAACCCCGAGGCGTACGGCGTGCTCGGCGCCTTCGGCAAGCAGGTCGTGCTCACCCATGAGACGGCGCACGTGGCCACCCGGGCGGTGACGTCGGCGGCGACGCCGCTGTGGCTGTCGGAGGGGTACGCGGACTGGACCGGGTACCGGAACGCGGGCCGCACGCCCGCCCAGGCGGCCCCCGAGCTGCAGCGCTCGGTGCAGGACGGCAGCGCGCCCGCCACGCTGCCCGAGGACGCGGACTTCGGCTTCAGCGGCGACGCATCCAAGCTCGCGCGGGCGTACGAGAGCGGCTGGCTGGCGTGCCGGATGATCGCCGAGCAGTGGAGCGAGGCGAAGCTCAACTCGTTCTACGTCGCGGTCGGCGGGCACAAGCAGCGGTCGGGGGCGGTCGAGGGTGCGCTGCTGAGCGTGCTCGGGATCGACGAGCAGGACTTCGTGGCGCGCTGGCGGGCGTACGTACGCGCCGAACTGGGCTGAGCCGAACCCGGCCCAACTGGGTTGATCAGGGCGTCAGTTCGGCCAGTGACTCGCGTAGCCACTGCTTCTCCGCCCGGCCCGTCGCCCGCGCCACCCGCAGCATGCCCCGGCGGAACAGGTCCTCGGGTTCCTCGGCGCGCACCGGCCTGCCTTCCGCGTCGTAGAAGAAGCTCGCGGGCGTCTCCAGGAAGTCCAGGCGGCGGCGGAGCACCGCGGCCTGCTCGGCGGGGTCGGGGAGGTGGCGCAGGAACGCCAGCAGCGTGTTGAACCGCGTGCCGTCGGTGATCTCGATGTCCTTCGGCGCCCGGAGGCGGTCGAGGAGGGCCGCGCGGCCGCTGTTCGTGAGGGACAGGACCCGGCGCCGGGCCGCCGCGGTCCCGGCCGCCGAGCGCTCGTCGAGCCGGCCTGCCGCGACGAGGCGGTTGATCGCCGGGTAGAGCGCGCCGTCGCTGACCGGGCGGACGTGGCCGCTGAGCGCCTTGATGCGCTCCTTCAACTCATAGCCGTGCAGCGGCTGTTCGTAGAGGAAGCCGAGGATCGGCAGCTCCAGCATGCGGGCTCCTGGGGGCGGATGGCGGGCGGTTGCGGGCCGACTTCCGTCATGGTACCTCTTTTCGAGGTACTGGATACCTCGAAAAGAGGTAGGGGGAAGGGGTCGCCGTGGACGGCAGGGACCATCGCAGGACACTCGTCGGGCTCGCGCGGCCCGTCTACTTCTCGCTGCTCGCCTCCGTGGCGGCCGGGATCATCAACACGGTCTGGGTGGCCCGGCTCGGGGGCGACGCCGTCGCCGCCGTGGCCGTCGCCACGAACGTCGAGAACGTGCTGCTCGGCGTCGCCCTCGTCTTCGGCTCCGGCACCACCGTCCTGGTCGCGCACGCGCGGGGCGCCGAGGACCCGGCCGCCGTGCGGGCGGCGGTGCGCGGCGGGTGGGGACTGTGCGCGCTCGTCGTGCCCGTGGTCGCGGTGGGCGGGTGGCTGGCGCGGGAAGGCGTCGCGCGGCTCGTGCTCGGGGGCGGCGACGCGGGGGCGCTGCGGCTCGCCGTCGCGTACTTCGGCGTCTCGATGCCCGGCCTGTCCGTCTTCTTCGTGCAGCAGCTGGTCGACGGAATCCTCAAGGGCGCGGGCGACACCCGCACCCCGATGCGCCTCGCCCTGCTCGCGAACGGACTGATCCTCGTCCTCGACCCGCTGCTCATCCATGCGTACGGAGTGGTGGGCGCCGCCGTCGCGACGGTGACGGCCCGCTCGGTCGCGCTCGGCGTGAGCCTGTGGGTGGTGCGGCGAAATCCCGTACTGGGCAGGGGAGTCGAGCCGTCGTGCGGCACTGTGGCCGCCGTGCGACGCACCCTGCGCACCGGGCTGCCCATGGCCGTCGACTTCACCGTGCGGCAGACGGGCGCGCTCGCCCTCGTCGCCGTCGTGGCGCGGCTCGGGGTGACGGCCGTCGCCGCGTACGCCGTCGCGTACAAGGTGCTCTACGTCGCGACGATGGCGTTCTACGCGGTCCGGCAGGCGGCCGCCATCCACACCGCACAGCGCAGGGGCGCGGGCCACGACGAGCGGCGGGCCATCGGGCGGCAGTCGATGCTGGTCGCCGGGTCGGTGGGCCTGGTCGCCGCCCTGCTCTTCCTGGCTCTCGCGCCCTGGCTGATGCGGGCCTTCGGGGCGCCGCCCGAGGTGGCCGCGGAGGGCGTGCTGTTCCTGCGGGGCGTGGGCCCGTATCTGATCCTGCTGGCGGGCTTCATCGCGCTCGGCGGGGTCTTCGAGGGCAGCGGGGGAGCGCCGCGGGCGGCGCGGGTGACCCTGCTGGGCACGGTGCTCCAACTGCCGTGCGCCTACTGGCTGTCGGGGCTGTGGGGCCTTGCCGGGGTGTGCGCGGCGATGGGTGCGGCCATGGCGGTGCAGTGCGGATGCCTGGTGGCCATGGCGCGGCGGGCCGCGGTTCAGGAGGAGGCCGGCACCGAGTGGTCGCGGGCGGCCTGAGCGGGCACCGGGGTCGCCCCGGCCAGGCGCGGCTCGGTCACCGTGGCCCGCCACAGGCGGTGGCAGGCGCTGAGGGTGGCGACGACGAGGAGGCCGTTGCGCACCAGCAGCAGCGTCAGGCCGAGGGTGTCGCTGGCCACCACGTGCGAGAACCAGATCGGGAACTCGAGGAACGTCACGAGCGTCGCCGCCAGCACCAGCCACACGGGCAGCGTCATCCGGCTGTCGCGGAAGAGCAGGCAGACGGCCGCGAGACCGACCAGCCACAGCATGTACTGGGGGCTGATCACCCGGCTCGTCGTCGTGAAGAGCAGCACCGCCGTCAGGGCCGCGTCCGCGAGCGTGGCGGAGCTCCACGCGCGCGCCTTGAACCGCCACAGCACCAGCCAGCCGAGCGCGAGCACCGTCAGTCCCTGCGCGAGGGCGCTGACGACAGCGACGCCCGGACCGAGGAACTCGACCGATCCGTAGTTCAGCTGCACCGTGCCCGACCAGCCGAACTGCCGCGCCACGTGGAAGACGAGCGAGCCCAGCGACTCGACCTCCGTGCCCCGGTCCTTCTGGAAGGTCAGGAACGCGAACGAGCCCGGCATCGCGATGACGAACGCGAGCGCGAGCCCGCCCGCGGTCATGGCCGCGGACCCCCACGCCTCACGCGTCGCGCGCCCGCGCCGGGTGCCCAGCAGGAGCAGTACCGGCCACACCTTGAGCATCGCGGCGATCGCGGCCAGCACGCCCGCGGCCTTCGGGTGCCGGGCCATCGCGAGCAGCGCCGCGACCGCGACGGCGGTGACCATCACGTCGTAGCGCGCGTACACCGTCTGCCCGAGCAGCGGCAGGCCCGCCACCCACACCCACACGCCGCGCCGCGACTTGCCCTGCCGCTCGGCGACGTACAGGAGCATCAGGAAGACGGCCGCGTCGGCGAGGAACGCGAGGACGAAGAAGGCCGAGGCGTACTCCAGGAACGGCAGCAGCGCGGGGGAGAGGATCGCGACCGCGGCGGCCGGCGGGTACTGCCAGGTGACGTCGTCCAGCGGGAACGTCCCGGTCCGCAGGACGTCGAACCAGCCGTGGTAGATCACCGACACGTCGCTCGTGACGTCGGGTCCCGGCACGACGACGACCTTGAAGACGCACAGCAGCAGCACGGTCCTGGTCAGGGCCCAGGTGATCAGGGCACCTGCGGGGGTTCGCGTCTTCATTCGAACCATCATGCCCGGGAGGCCTGTGCGGTGGCCATGGAGCGGGCGGCGTGGCGCGTCCTTCGGACCGGTTCGGTACTGTCTGCGGCGATGCACAAGACCCTGATCGTTACCAATGACTTCCCGCCGCGGCCCGGCGGCATCCAGGCGTTCCTGCACAACATGGCGCTGCGTCTGGACCCCGAGCAGATCGTCGTCTACGCGTCGACGTGGAAGCGCAGCAAGGAGGGCGTCGAGGCGACCGCGGCCTTCGACGCGGAGCAGCCGTTCACCGTCGTGCGCGACCGTACGACGATGCTGCTGCCGACGCCGCGCGTGACCCGGCGTGCGGTGGGCCTGCTGCAGGAGCACGGCTGTACGTCGGTGTGGTTCGGGGCGGCCGCGCCGCTCGGCCTGATGGGCTCCGCGCTGCGCAGGGCGGGTGCGCAGCGCCTGGTCGCGACGACCCACGGTCATGAGGCTGGCTGGGCCCAACTCCCGGCGTCCCGGCAGCTGTTGCGCCGGATCGGCGAGTCGACGGACACGATCACCTACCTCGGCGAGTACACGCGCTCACGCATCGCGGCGGCGCTCACGCCCGAGGCGGCCGGGCGCATGGTCCAACTCCCGCCCGGGGTCGACGAGAAGACGTTCCACCCGGACTCGGGCGGCGACGCGGTGCGGGCCCGGCTCGGCCTGTCGCAGCGGCCGGTGGTGGTGTGCGTCTCGCGCCTCGTCCCGCGCAAGGGGCAGGACACGCTGATCCTCGCGATGCCGCGGATCCTGGCGGACGTGCCGGACGCGGTGCTGCTGATCGTGGGCGGCGGGCCGTACGAGAAGGAGCTGCGCAAGCTGGCGGTGGACACCGGGGTCGCCGACTCGGTCCGTTTCACCGGGGCCGTTCCCTGGGCCGAACTGCCCGCGCACTACGGGGCCGGTGACGTGTTCGCCATGCCGTGCCGGACGCGCCGCGGGGGCCTGGACGTCGAGGGGCTCGGCATCGTCTACCTGGAGGCGTCCGCGACGGGCCTGCCCGTGGTCGCGGGGGACTCCGGCGGGGCGCCGGACGCGGTGCTCGACGGGGAGACCGGGTGGGTCGTGCGGGGCGGCTCCGCCGAGGACGCGGCGGATCGTGTCGTGGCGCTGTTGCAGGACGCGGAGTTGAGGCGGCGGATGGGGGAGCGCGGCCGGGCGTTCGTGGAGGACCGGTGGCGCTGGGACCTCTTGGCCGAGCGGCTGAGGGGGTTGTTGTAGCGCCGGCTCGTCTGCCGGGTTTCGGATTCGTTCGCGGCTGCGGGCCGGTGGGAACTGCGCGAAGCAGGACCACCGGCCCGCACCCGCGTGACAAGCGACCGGAGTTACGGCGAGAAGGCGCGTCAGCCCCGGTAGATCGCTTCGATCTCGTCGGCGTAGTCCTTGGCCACGACGTTCCGCTTCAGCTTCAGCGACGGGGTCAGGTGACCGGAGTCCTCGGTGAACTGCGCCCCCAGGATCCGGAACTTGCGGACCGACTCCGCCTTCGACACCGCCGCGTTGCCGTCGTCCACCGCCGACTGGATCGCCGCCAGCAGATCGGGGTCCTCGCGCAGGGACGCCACCGTGGAGTCCGCCGGTTTGTCGTGGTCCGAGGCCCACTTGCCGAGGAACTCCTCGTCGATGGTGACGAGCGCGCCGACGAAGGGGCGGCCGTCGCCGACGACCATGCACTCGGCGACGAGCGCGTGGGCACGGATGCGGTCCTCGATGACGGCCGGGGCGACGTTCTTGCCGCCCGCCGTCACGATGATCTCCTTCTTGCGGCCGGTGATCCGGAGGTAGCCGTCCTCGTCGAGCGTGCCGATGTCGCCCGTGTGGAACCAGCCGTCGGCCAGCGCCTCGGCCGTCGCGGACTCGTTGTTCCAGTAGCCGGTGAAGAGGTGCTCGCCGTGCAGCAGGACCTCGCCGTCGTCGGCGATGCGGACGACCGAGCCGGGCAGCGGCTGGCCGACCGTGCCGATCTTCTGCCGGTCCCACGGGTTGAAGGCCGTGGCCGCGCACGACTCGGTCAGGCCGTACCCCTCGAGGACCGTGAAGCCGATGCCGCGGAAGAAGTGGCCGAGGCGCTCGCCCAGCGGGGCGCCGCCCGAGATCGCGTACTCGCCGCGGCCGCCGAGGACGGCACGCAGCTTGCTGTAGACGATCTTGTCGAACGTCTTGTACTTGAGCTTCAGGGCCAGCGAGGGGCCCTTGGGGGTGTCGAGCGCGCGGCTGTACTCGATCGCCGTGTCCGCGGCCTTGTCGAAGATCTTGCCCTTGCCGTCGGCCTGCGCCTTGGCCCGCGCCGAGTTGTAGACCTTCTCGAAGACGCGCGGGACGCCGAGGATCAACGTGGGCCTGAACGCGGCGAGTTCATCGGTGAGGTGCTTGATGTCGGGGGCGTGGCCCAGCTTGATGGGCGCCATCAGGGACGCCACTTCCACCAGGCGGCCGAAGACGTGCGCGACGGGCAGGAAGAGGAGCACCGAGCACTCGCCCGTACGGAAGAGGGGCTTGAGCCGCTCCACCACGTTGCCGCACTCCGCGAAGAAGCTGCGGTGGGTGAGCACGCAGCCCTTGGGGCGGCCGGTGGTGCCGGACGTGTAGACGATCGTCGCCGGGTCGTCGGCCTTCGCCGCCCCGCTGCGCTCGTCCACCGTCGCGTCGGGCACGTCGGCGCCGACGCGGTTCAGCTCCTGGACGCCGCCCGCGTCGATCTGCCAGATGTGCCGCAGCTCGGGCAGCGCGTCGCGCACGGAGGCGACGGCCGCGGAGTGCGCGTCCGACTCGACGAGGATCGCGACGGCGCCCGAGTCGCCGAGGATCCACTGGATCTGCTCGGCCGAACTCGTCTCGTACACGGGGACGGTGACCGCGCCCGCGCTCCAGATCGCGAAGTCGAGCAGCGTCCACTCGTAGCGCGTACGGGACATGAGGCCGACGCGGTCGCCCGGGTTCACGCCGGAGGCGATGAGTCCCTTGGCCGCGGCGTGCACCTCGGCGAGGAACTGGACGGACGTGACGTCGCGCCACGTGCCGTCGATCTTGCGGCCGATGACGGCGACGTCGGGATGCTGCGCGGCGTTTCTGCGGACGATGTCGGTCAGATTCCCGTCCGCAGGGACCTCGTACAAAGCCGGAAGGCTGAACTCGCGCAAGACTGCTGCTCCTCATAAGGCGCCGGCGCCACGACTCTGTGTGCTGCGTCGGTGCGGTCCAAGATCGGGCAGGTGCTCAGTGCCTGAACTGGTCGATCCGGTTGAACTGAGCACGACTGGACTGCCCGGACGTTACCCACCAGTACTGCTTTTTCGGTAGGGGGTCCAGGCCAGATGTTCGCTGCGTCACACGTCACGGCGGTGCTCTGCGCACAGTAGTCCACGTGCTTCCCGACTCGGAAGTAACCGCAGGTGGAGCGGCCTCTACCCCTCTTCGGTCCATCGTCCTAGGGTGATCGACATGCGCGTACATGTGGTCAGCGATGTGCACGGAAACTCCACCGACCTCGCACGAGCGGGCGACGGCGCCGACGCCGTCGTCTGCCTCGGTGACCTGGTCCTCTTCCTGGATTACGCCGACCACTCGCGCGGCATTTTCCCCGACTTGTTCGGAGCCGGGAACGCCACGCGCCTCGTCGAGCTGCGCACCGCCCGCCGCTTCGACGAGGCCCGCGCCCTCGGAGCGGAGCTCTGGGCGGGCATCGACCGCGTACCGGCCATCGAAAAGGCGGTGCGCAAGCAGTACGCGGAGCTGTTCGCCGCCTTCCCCTCTCCTACGTACGCCACCTACGGCAACGTCGACATGCCGCAGCTGTGGAGTGAGTACGCGGGACCGGGCACCCGGGTGCTCGACGGGGAGCGCGTCGAGATCGGCGGCTGGGTCTTCGGCTTCGTCGGCGGCGGCCTGCGCACGCCGATGCGGACCCCGTACGAGATCGACGACGAGGAGTACGCCGCCAAGATCGAGGCCGTGGGCGAGGTGGACGTGCTGTGCACCCATATCCCGCCAGAGGTGCCCGACCTCGTCTACGACACCGTCGCGCGCCGCTTCGAGCGCGGCAGCCGGGCCCTCCTGGAGGCGATCCGCCGTACCCGGCCGCGCTATTCGCTCTTCGGCCATGTCCACCAGCCGCTCGCCCGGCGCATGCGGATCGGCGCCACCGAGTGCGTGAACGTCGGCCACTTCGCGAGCGCGGGCAGGCCGTGGGCCCTGGAGTGGTGACGGCGTGCCGGTCCGCGCGCGATAGCCTGCACGCGACACACACGTATCCATGGCGGATCCCCGTCCGTTATCCGGAGGAGCCACGGCGATGGCGGAACACACCAGCTCGAGCATCACGATCGAGGCGGCACCGGCCGATGTCATGGGCGTGATCGCCGACTTCGCCCGCTACCCGGACTGGACGGGCGAGGTGAAGGAGGCAGAGGTGCTCGGCACCGACGACGCCGGCCGCGCCGAGCAGGTCCGCCTCGTCATGGACGCCGGTGCGATCAAGGACGACCAGACGCTGAAGTACACGTGGACCGGTGAGAACGAGGTGGCGTGGACCCTCGTGAAGTCGCAGATGCTGCGCTCGCTCGACGGGTCGTACGTGCTCAAGCCCGCCGGTTCGGGCACGGAGGTCACGTACTCGCTGACCGTCGACGTGAAGATCCCGATGCTCGGGATGATCAAGCGCAAGGCCGAGAAGGTCATCATCGACCGCGCGCTCGCGGGCCTGAAGAAGCGGGTCGAGGCGGGCAAGTAGCGCCGCTCACGACCCCGGGGATCGCGAGGCCGCGCCCCAGGTAGCCTCAAGATTCATGCGCACCCTTCTCGTCACCGGCCCCGGTGGCTCCGGCAAGACCACGGTCGCCTCGGCCACCGCCCTGAAGGCCGCCCACGAAGGGCTGCGCGTCCTGCTGATCACCCGGGACGCCACCGATCGCCTGCCCGGGGTCACCGTCGACCGGCTCGCGCCCGCCGACGACTTCCGCGACGACCTGCTCGCCCTGCAGGAGCGGGCCGGTTCCGCACTGGATCTGCTGGGGGCCGCCCGGCTCGACGGCGACGAGCTGACCCCGCTGCCGGGAGCCGAGGAACTCGCCCTGCTGCGCGCTCTGCGGAACAGTGCCGACGGCTCTTACGACCTGGTCGTCGTCGACCTGCCGCCCGCCCGGCAGGCCGTCGCCCTGCTCGCCCTGCCCGAGCAGCTGCGCCGCTACCTGCGCCGGTTGCTCCCCGCCGAGCGCCAGGCGGCCCGCGCCCTGCGACCCGTACTGGGCAGGCTCGCCGGGGTGCCGATGCCCGCCGAGTGGCTGTACGAGGCCGCCGCCCGCTGGGACGCCGAACTCGCCGCCGCGCAGGCCGTGATCGACGCCGACACCACCCTGGTACGCCTCGTCGCCGAGCCCACCCGGGCCGCCGCCGACCTGCTGCGCACCATCGGCACCGGGCTCGCCCTGCACGGCCTGCGCACCGAGGCCGTCATCGCCAACCGGGTGCTGCCCGAGGGCTCCACCGACCCGTGGCTGGCCGACGCCGCGGGCCGCCAGCGCAAGGTCGTCACCGAGTGGCCGGGTGCGTACGAGATATCCCACCTCGGCCACGACGCACGGCCCGAGGACCTCGACGTGCCGCTGCCCGGCGTCCCGGGGCCCCGCGCCGAGTGGCCCGTCGAGGACCGGCTCGCGCAGGACGGCGTCCTGGTCTGGCGGATCCCGCTGCCCGGCGCCGTGCGCGAGGAACTCACGCTGATCAGGCGTGGTGACGAGATCGTCCTCGGCGCGGGGGCGCTGCGCCGCATCGTCCCGCTGCCCTCCGCGCCCCGGCGCTGCACCGTGGCGGGGGCCGGTCTCGTCGACGGCGAACTGCGGGTGCGGTTCACACCGGACCCGGATCTGTGGCCGCAGACCCGCTGAACGTTCTGCACCCGTTCGGGTAACGTCGAAGTCGTTGTTTCTTCAGCACCTCTTCAGCACCTCTTCAGCTCTCCGCAGGAGTCAGCCGCCATGAGCGACGCCACCGAGAAGCCCGTAGACGCCGACGCGTGGGAGACGGCGTGCGCCGAGGACCTGGCGGCGGAGAAGGCCCGCCGCCGGGCCGAGCACGGGGCACCGCCCGGATCGGCCGCCGAGGAGCTGAAGAAGCTCGTCGACGCGGTCGCCGACAAGCTCTCCGGTCTTTCGGGACCGGGATCCCCGTTCCTGGGCGCGGTCGCGCAGGGCACCGCCGAGCAGGCCGCCAAGCAGGTCGTCCGACAGGTCCGCAATGTCGTCGAGCCCGTCATCGAGCGCAACGCGGACGTCTTCGACCACCTGGCCGCCGCCGGCTCCGAGCTGTTCGCCGCCTACCGCTCCGCCGTGGAGAACCAGGAGCGCCGCTGGACCCAGCGCTCCCAGGACTCCGCCGGGCCCCACGGCCCCGAGGACGAAGGCCCCGGTGGAGAGCGCATCGACCTGGACTGAAGCGTGCTCGGGTACGGTGGGCCATAGCGGGGCTCGACCGAACTGAGGGATTCATGGGACTCACCATCGGCGTCGATATCGGCGGCACGAAGATCGCGGCCGGCGTGGTCGACGAGGAAGGCAACATCCTCTCGACGTTCAAGGTGCCGACTCCTTCCACGCCTGACGGGATCGTGGACGCGATCGCCTCGGCCGTGGAAGGCGCCAGGGCCGGGCACGAGATCGTCGGTGTCGGGATCGGTGCCGCCGGTTACGTCAACCGGCAGCGCTCCACCGTGTACTTCGCGCCGAACATCGACTGGCGTCAGGAACCGCTGAAGGAGAAGGTCGAGCAGCGCGTCGGACTGCCGGTCGTCATCGAGAACGACGCCAACGCCGCGGCCTGGGGCGAGTACAAGTTCGGCGCGGGCAAGGGCCATCGCAACGTCATCGTCATCACGCTGGGCACCGGCCTCGGCGGCGGCATCATCATCGGCAACAAGCTGCGCCGCGGTCACTTCGGCGTCGCCGCCGAGTTCGGCCACATCCGCATGGTGCCGGACGGTCTGCTGTGCGGCTGCGGTTCGCAGGGCTGCTGGGAGCAGTACGCCTCCGGGCGTGCGCTCGTGCGGTACGCCAAGCAGCGCGCCAACGCGACGCCGGAGAACGCGGAGTACCTGCTGTCGCTGGGTGACGGCACCCCCGAGGGCATCGAGGGCAAGCACATCTCCATGGCCGCCCGGCAGGGCGATCTGGTGGCCGTCGACTCCTACCGCGAGCTGGCCCGCTGGGCCGGCGCCGGTCTGGCCGACCTCGCCTCGCTCTTCGACCCCTCGGCGTTCATCGTCGGCGGCGGCCTCTCGGACGAGGGCGAGCTGGTGCTCGACCCGATCCGCAAGTCGTACAAGCGCTGGCTGGTCGGGGGGAACTGGCGGCCGGTCGCCGACGTCATCGCCGCCCAGCTGGGCAACAAGGCGGGCATGGTCGGCGCCGCCGACCTGGCGCGGGAGCCCGACCCCGTCATGTGACGCCCTTTCACCACGGCACGGTGCCCGTCGTTCCCCCGGGGAGCGGCGGGCATCGGCGTATCTTGATCGGCATGGACTCCGGTACGCTCCCCGCACGCTCCGAACTGCCCAACTCCCTTACGGAATCCGACGGTTCGGCCGTCATCCGCGTCCTCAGTTACAACATCCGCTCCATGCGGGACGACGTCGTCGCCCTCGCCCGCGTCATGAAGGCCTGCGCCCCCGACCTGGTCCTGATCCAGGAGGCGCCGCGGTTCTTCCGCTGGCGCAAGCAGCTCGCCCGGCTCGCCCGCGCCGCCGACCTCGTGATCCTGTCCGGCGGCGGCTCGGCCGCCGGCCCGGCGCTGCTCTGCTCGCTGCGGGCCACCGTCGAGCGGACCGAGGACGTGCTGCTTCCGCTCACGCCGGGGCTGCACCGGCGCGGCTTCGCCACCGCCGTCGTACGGTTCGGGGGTGTCAGGCTCGGTGTCGTCAGCTGCCACCTGAGCCTGCAGAAGGACGAGCGGTACGCCCAGGGCGGGATGCTCCTCGACCGCATCGAGGCGATGGGCGTCCCGCACGCCGTCGCGGGCGGCGACCTCAACGAGCGGCCCGACGGTCCCACCTTCCGCCGTCTCGCCACCGCCCTGAACGACGCCTGGGCCACCCGCCCCTGGGGCGGCGAGTACACCTCCACCCCGGACGATCCCCATCAGCGCATCGACGCGATCTTCGCGACGAAGGGCATCGAGGTGCTCGGCTGCGGCGTCCCCGACGGCCTCGACCCGGACGAACTGAAGGCGGCCACGGACCATCTGCCGGTCCTGGCCGCCCTCAGAATTCCTGCCTAGCTCCTAGACGACGGCGCCGCGGCCCGGGTCGTCCTCGTCGTCGTCCCCCGGGTGCATCCGCGCGACCAGCGTGGCGAAGCCGCCGAGGAAGCCGCCGACGCAGACCGTCGCCAGCCACCACGTCATGTCCCAGCCGAGCAGCACCGAGACGAGGAGCAGGACCGGGCCGCCGATCACCGCGAGCCAGGCGAACTTGGCCGTGACGTCCGCCTCCGGGAGCGGCGGCGGCTCCGGCGGGACGAAGTGGCCCTCCTCGTCGCCGTCGAAGTCGCTGTCGGAGGGCTCGGCCGGGCTGAAGTCACGCGGTCCCGGGCTCGCCGCGACGCCCGGGGCGAAGGAGATCGAGGAGCCGAGCGCGCCCTTGGCGCCGTCCCCGGACTCCGTGTCCCCGTCGGCCCCGTCGGCCCCGTCGGCCCCGTCGGCCGTGCCGCCCTCGGCGTCCCTGGCCGTGCGCGGCTTCTCGTTCGTCTGCGACTCCAGGCGGGCCAGGTCCTCCACCGACTTGAAGGGCTTCACGCCCGGCGGGTCCGGCGGCTCCGCCCCGTACCCGGCGACGATCTGCGCCCACGCCGCGTCCTCGTCCACCGGCAGCTGAGGATCGGGCGCGGCGCGCTGCTCCTCCTGCTGCGGCTGCCCGCCGTCGTCCGGGCTGTCGGGGCTCTCGGGCTCCCGCCGGTCCTGCTCAGCCACCGCTGGCCGTCCCTTCCGCGCCCTCGCCGGGGCTCGTCACGCCCTCGCTGGGGATCTTGCCGACACTGGGTGCGAGCCGGCCGATGAACGCGTAGCTCTCGTCGAAGATCCGGTCCGCGTCATGGTCCAACGTCGCGACGTGGTAGCTCTGTTCCAGCAGGATCTCCGTGACGTCCGTGGAGGAGACGCGGCTGAGCACACGGGCCGAGTCGACCGGCGGCACCACGTGGTCCTGCGTGCTGTGCAGCACCACCAACGGCTGTGTCACCTGCGGCAGTTCACGGTCCACGACCCGGAAGAAACGGCGCAGCTGGTGCGCGGCGTGCAGCGGCACCCGGTCGTACCCGACCTCTTCCGAGCCCTCCTTGGCGATGTCGCTGGCGATCCCCGGGACCGTGCGCACGAAGTGCCGGGCGACGGGAAGGGCGTGCGCGGCCAGCCCGTGCACCTTGTTCCCCGGGTTCACCAGGACCAGGCCCGTCACCTTGTCGCCGTGCCGGGCCGCGAGGCGCAGCGCGAGCGCGCCGCCCATCGACAGGCCGAACACGAACACCTGCGTGCAGCGCTCGGTCAGCTCGCGCAGGGCGCGGTCCACCTCCGCGTACCAGTCCTGCCAGGCCGTGACCGACAGGTCCTCCCACCGGGTGCCGTGCCCGGGCAGCAGCGGCAGCGAGACCGTCAGGCCGCGCTCGGCCAGATGCTCCGCCCAGGGCCGCAGCGACTGGGGGGATCCGGTGAAGCCGTGACAGAGGAGGACGCCGACCTCGCCGCCTTCATGGCGGTACGGCTCGGCTCCAGGAAGGACCGGCACCTTCGGTCTCCTGTTCATAGGGATGACGGGGAGCGGGACGAGAACTTCACCGTACGCGACCGGACTGACACCGACCAGGGTCGTCGGGCCCCCGGGCGGCCCCGCGGGTTAAGGTCTGATCCTCGGATCGATCCGCGTACGAGTCCGTGTACGGGGTCCACGTACCGCCGAGCGAGCAGGGAAGGCAGTGGGTTGATCTACGGCGCAATGAAGGTGGCCATCGGAGGGCCGCTGAAGCTCGGGTTCCGGCCGTGGGTGGAAGGCATGGAGAACATCCCCGCCGAGGGCCCCGCGATCCTGGCCAGCAACCACCTGTCGTTCTCCGACTCCTTCTTCCTGCCGGCCGTGCTCGACCGCAAGGTCACCTTCATCGCGAAGGCCGAGTACTTCACCACGCCCGGTGTGAAGGGGAAGCTGACGGCCGCCTTCTTCAAGGGCGTCGGCCAGCTGCCCGTGGACCGCTCCGGCTCGCGCGGCGCCGGTGAGGCCGCCATCAAGAGCGGCATCGAGGTCCTGGAGCGCGGCGAGCTGTTCGGCATCTACCCGGAGGGGACGCGCTCTCCCGACGGGCGTCTCTACCGGGGCAAGCCCGGCGGCCTCGCGCGCGTGGCGCTCGCCACCGGTGCGCCGGTCATCCCCGTCGCCATGATCGACACGGAGAAGATCCAGCCGCCCGGCAAGGTGGTGCCGAAGCTGATGCGCCCCGGCATCCGCATCGGCAAGCCGCTCGACTTCAGCCGCTACCAAGGCATGGAGAGCGACCGGTTCGTGCTGCGGGCCGTGACCGACGAGGTCATGTACGAAATCATGAAGCTCTCCGGCCAGGAGTACGTCGACATGTACGCGACGGCCGCGAAGCGACAGATCGCCGAGGCGGAGAAGGCGGCGAAGGCCGAGAAGGACGCCCTGGCCAAGGCCGAGAAGGAAGCGCAGAAGGCGCTCGACAAGGAGCAGGGCGCCGCCTAGCCGCTGCCCGGGGGGTCGGGCGTCGGGGCGGATCGGGGCGGATCGGGACAGGTGGGGGACATGGGGAACACGGTCCGGCGCGAGCGCGTCGTCAGGATGTCGGTCGAGCAGCCGCTGTGGCGTGCCCTGATGGCATACCGCGTGCTCACCGCGCTGTACGCCGTCGGGCTCTTCGCCTCCGCGTACGAGGTCTACGAGCGCCCCTGGGTCGGCATCGGCTACCTCGCCGTGGTGATCGGATGGACCGCGGCGACCCTGCCCCAGGTCTCGGGCGCCCGGCGCTGCACCAAGCGGTTCCTCACCGCCGACCTGGCGGTCGCCGTCGCCGGCATCCTCCTGTCGCCGGTCGCGGGCCACGAGCGGGCCGTCACCGGTGGCTCCACCCTGCCGTCGATATGGACCGCGGGCGCCGTCCTCGCCTGGGCGCTCAAGGGCGGCTGGCGCTGGGCGGCCGGCGCGTCCCTGCTGATCGGCGTGGCCAACGTGGTCCAGCGCGGCGCCATCAGCCGCGGCACCCTCCACAACGTGCTGCTGGTCTGCATCGCCTCCATCGCCATCGGCTACGTCGTCGAGGTGGCCCGCGCCTCCGAGCGCACCCTCGCCCGCGCCCTGGAGATCGAGGCCACGACGCGGGAGCGCGAGCGCCTGGCCCGCGACATCCACGACAGCGTGCTGCAGGTCCTCGCCATGGTGCAGCGCCGCGGCACCGCCCTGGGCGGCGAGGCCGCCGAGCTCGGCCGGATGGCGGGGGAGCAGGAGATCGCGCTGCGCACTCTGGTCGCCGGGGGCCTGATGCCCGCGTCCAGGGCCTCCGAGGACGCCGCGCAGGGAGCCGTCGTCCGCGCCGTCGACGAGCCCCGCGACGCCGGTGACACCGGTGCACCCCGCGACCTGCGCCCCCTGCTGGCCGGCCACGCGGGCGCCCAGGTCACCTTCTCCGAGCCGGGCACCCCGGTCCTGATGCCGGGTGCCGCCGCCCGCGAACTGGCCGCCGCTGTCAGTGCCGCCCTGGACAATGTGTGGCGGCACGCGGGCGAGAGCGCGCACGCCTGGATCCTGGTCGAGGACGAGCCGGACGCGGTGATCGTGACCGTGCGGGACGACGGGCCCGGCATCCCGCAGGGCCGTCTCGCCCAGGCCGAGGGCGAGGGCCGGCTCGGCGTCGCCCAGTCGATCCGGGGCAGGCTGCGCGACATCGGCGGCACCGCGGAGCTGGTCTCGGTCCCCGGACAGGGCACCGAGGTCGAATTGCACGTACCGAAGAAGTGACCGTCATGCACGGCACGGGGGAAGGCAGGACAGGACCGATGAACGCACCACGCGACCCGAGCACGCCCGGCGATGCGAGCGCGCCGATCAAGGTCATGGTCGTCGACGACCACCCGATGTGGCGCGACGCCGTCGCCCGCGACCTGGCCGCGGCGGGCTTCGACGTCGTCGCCACCGCGGGCGACGGCGAGCAGGCCGTGCGCCGCGCCCAGGCGGCGGGCCCCGACGTCCTCGTCCTCGACCTGAACCTGCCGGCCAAGCCCGGCGTCCAGGTCTGCAAGGAGCTCGTCGGCGCCAACCCGGCGCTGCGCGTCCTGGTCCTCTCCGCGAGCGGCGAGCACGCCGACGTCCTGGAGGCGGTCAAGTCCGGCGCCACCGGCTATCTGCTGAAGTCCGCGTCCACGGACGAGCTGATCGACGCGGTGCGCCGCACGGCCGTCGGCGACCCCGTGTTCACGCCGGGACTCGCCGGTCTCGTGCTCGGCGAGTACCGCCGCCTGGCCTCCGAGCCCGCGCAGGCCGCCGGCACCGACGAGCCGAAGGCCCCGCAGCTCACCGACCGCGAGACGGAGGTCCTGCGCCTGGTCGCCAAGGGCCTGAGCTACCGGCAGATCGCCGAGCGCCTCGTCATCTCGCACCGCACCGTGCAGAACCACGTACAGAACACCCTCGGCAAGCTCCAGCTGCACAACCGCGTGGAGCTCGTGCGGTACGCGATCGAACGGGGTCTGGACGACGAGTGACCCCGCGCGGGACAGTTGCCTGAACTGCCCACCGTGACAAGGGAGTTACGCGATGAAGGTCGGAGTACTGACCGGAGGCGGTGACTGCCCCGGGCTCAACGCCGTCATCCGGGGCATCGTACGCAAGGGCGTCCAGGAGTACGACTACGGCTTCGTCGGCTTCCGGGACGGCTGGCGGGGCCCCCTGGAGAACGACACCGTGCGGCTCGACATCCCCGCCGTGCGCGGCATCCTGCCCCGCGGCGGCACGATCCTCGGCTCCTCGCGCACCAACCCCCTGGAGGCGGAGGACGGCATCCGCCGCGTCAAGGAGAACCTCGCCAAGCAGGAGGTCGAGGCCCTCATCGTGATCGGCGGCGAGGACACCCTCGGCGTCGCGACACGGCTCTCCGACGAGTACGGGATCAACGTCGTCGGCGTACCGAAGACCATCGACAACGACCTGTCCGCCACCGACTACACCTTCGGCTTCGACACCGCCGTCGGCATCGCCACCGAGGCCATCGACCGGCTGCACACCACCGCCGAGTCCCACATGCGGGTCCTCGTCGTCGAGGTCATGGGCCGCCACGCGGGCTGGATCGCCCTCCACTCGGGCCTGGCCGGCGGGGCCAACGTGATCCTCATCCCCGAGCAGCGCTTCGACCTCGAGCAGGTCTGCGCCTGGGTCACCTCCCGCTTCAAGGCGTCGTACGCCCCGATCGTCGTGGTCGCCGAGGGCGCGATGCCCCGCGACGGCGACATGGTCCTCAAGGACGAGTCCCTGGACTCCTTCGGGCACGTGCGCCTGTCCGGCGTCGGCGAATGGCTCGCGAAGCAGATCGAGAAGCGGACCGGGAAGGAGGCCCGCACCACCGTCCTCGGCCACATCCAGCGCGGCGGCACCCCCTCGGCCTTCGACCGCTGGCTGGCCACCCGGTTCGGGCTGCACGCGATCGAGGCGGTGCGGGACGGGGACTTCGGGAAGATGGTGGCGCTCCAGGGGACGAACATCGTCCGCGTCCCCATCGCGGAGGCGACCGCCCGCCTGAAGACGGTGGACGCCGCGCTGTACCGGGAGGTGGGAGTCTTCTTCGGCTGACCGCGGCCGACACTGCTGCGGGTGCCGTGCGGGCCGGGCGTACATAG
Source organism: Streptomyces sp. NPDC050085 (assembly GCF_044460595.1). Lineage (NCBI taxonomy): Bacteria > Bacillati > Actinomycetota > Actinomycetes > Kitasatosporales > Streptomycetaceae > Streptomyces > Streptomyces sp. NPDC050085. The sequence continues at coordinate 444,623 of NZ_JBITJZ010000005.1, forward strand.
ACTCCAGCCATGGAGATCCTCGCGTTCGGCGTGCAGTCCGACGAGAAGCCCCTGATCGAGAAGGCCTTCGCGGGCCACCACGACGTCCGCTGCCTGGACGTGTTCCTGAACGAGGACACCGCCCCGATCGCGGCCGGCTACGAGATCATCTCCACCAGTGTCAACGCGACCCTGAACAACCGCGTGCTGCAGACCCTCGCGGCCGGCGGCACGCAGATGATCGCCCAGCGCTCCACGGGCTTCAACAACATCGACCTGGAGGTCGCCGAGCGCCTCGGCCTGACCGTGGCCCGGGTCTCGTACTACTCGCCGTACTCGGTCGCCGAGTTCGCCTGGACCCTGGCGATGGCCGTCAACCGCCGCATCGTCAGGGCCAGCACCCGCACCCGCGACTTCGACTTCCGCCTCGACGGACTGATGGGCCGCGACATGCGCGGCCGCACCGTCGGCGTCCTCGGCACCGGCAAGATCGGCGAGGCGTTCACCCGCATCGCCCACGGCTTCGGCATGAACCTGCTGGGCTGGGACGTCGCCGAGAACCCGAACTGCGTCGAGCTCGGCATGAAGTACGTCGACAAGGAGCAGCTCTTCGCCGAGGCCGACCTGATCAGCCTGCACGTCCCGCTACTGCCCTCCACCGAGCACATCGTCGACGCCGCCGCGCTGCGCACGATGAAGGACGACGCGATCCTCGTGAACTCCAGCCGCGGCGCCCTCGTCGACACCAAGGCGCTGGTCGCGGAGTTGCGCGAGGGCCGCTTCTCCGGCGTCGGCCTCGACGTGTACGAGGCCGAGGCGGGCCTGTTCTTCCTCGACAAGTCCCTCGACGTGGTCGAGGACGACACTCTGGCCCGCCTCGTCACCTTCCCGAACGTGCTGGTCACCTCGCACCAGGCGTACTACACCGTGGACGCCGTCGGCCAGATCATCGACACCACGGTGCAGAACGTCCTGGACTACCGGGCGGGCCGCCGCTCCGAGAACGTCCTGGTCCCGGCCGAGCCCACCAGCTGACCGAGCAGCTCCCGGACGATCCCGGCGCCGCGCAGCGACAGCACCGACTCGGGGTGGAACTGCACCCCGGCGAAGCCGGGCCCGCGCACCGCGTGCACCTCGCCGTTCGCCGTGTCCCGGCTGACGTCGACGCCGTGAGCGGCCAGCTCGACGGCCGCCTCGTCGTCGCAGCGCGCCACGAAGCTGTTGTAGAACCCGACGGTCTCGGTCCGCCCGAACAGCTCGATGCCGACCTGCGCCCCCTGGTACGGCACCTGCTTCCGTACGATCTCCAGGCCCAGCTCCGCCGCGATCAGCTCGTGCCCGAGGCAGACGCCGAGCACGCCGTGCCGGTGGCCGCGGACCACGTCCGCCGCGAGCGCGCGCAGGAACCGCATCTTCGGGTCGGTGAGGTCGGACGGGTCGCCGGGCCCCGGGCCGAGCACGATCGGGCCCTCGTGTGCGAGCACCGCATCGCGCAGGCCCTCCTCGTCGTAGCGCCGCACCGTCACGTCGAGGCCGGACGAGCGCAGGACGTGCGCCAGCATCGCGGTGAACGTGTCCTCGCCGTCGACCACCAGCGCGTGCCCGGACAGTTCGGCGCCGCGCTCCTGCATCCGCAGCCAGAACGGGGCGAGACAGGCGCGGCGCCCGTCGAGCGCCGCCCGCACCCGCGGGTCGTCGGCGAGCGCGGGCCGCGTGCTCTCCGCGCGCGGACGTGACGGACGTACGCCGAGCGCGGCAAGCACACCGGCGGCCTTCGCATGCGTCTCGGCGACCTCGCCCGCCGGGTCCGAGCCGCGCACCAGCGTCGCGCCGACCGGCACCCGCAGGCGCCCGGCCGCGTCGATGTCGGCGGTGCGGATGAGGATCGGGGAGTCCAGGGTCTGCGCGCCGCCCGTGTCCCGCCCGATGAGCGCGAGGGCACCGGCGTAGTAGCCGCGGCCGCCGACCTCGTGGCGCTCGATGACCCGGCAGGCGTTCTGCACGGGGGAGCCGGTGACGGTCGCCGCGAACATCGTCTCCTTCAGGACCTCGCGCACATCGAGGGTCGACTTCCCTCTCAACTCGTATTCCGTGTGCGCGAGATGGGCCATCTCCTTCAGCCGCGGCCCGATGACGACACCGCCCCTGTCGCCGACGGTGCACATCATCTTCAGCTCCTCGTCGACGACCATCGACAGCTCCTCGATCTCCTTGGCGTCGGAGAGGAAGCGCAACAGGTCGTCGGGGGTGGGCCCGGCGGCGGGGTAGCGGTACGTGCCGCTGATGGGGTTCATGACGACGGTGCCGCCGGACATCCGGACGTGGACCTCGGGGCTGGCGCCGACCAGCGTCCTGTCTCCGGTGTGCACGACGAACGTCCAGTACGCGCCCCGCTCACCGTCGAGCAGCCGCCGGAAGAGGGCGAGGGCGTCCGCCCGTGAGAACCCCGGGATCTCCCCCTCGTACGTACGGCGGATCACGAAGTTTGCGCCCTCGCCCTGCCCGATCTCCTCGTCGAGGACCCGGCCGACGATCCCGGCGTACGTCTCGTCGTCGACGTCGAAACCGCCGTCGCGGACCCGCACGTCGTGGAGCGGCAGTTGCTCGAGTGCCTCGGCGAGCGGGAGCTCGTAGGACTCCTCGGGCGTCAGCACGGTCAGCGGCGTGCCGTCGTCACGGACGTCGAAGCCGCGCTCCCTGATCTGCCGGAACGGGACGAGGGCCAGGCCCTCGGGGATGTCGGCCAGCCGCTCGTACGCCGCGACCGGGCCGAGCAGGACCTCGACCGTGTCGTGGTCGCGGCCGGGCGTGCGGCGGCGCAGCAGCGCGAACGGGCGGGGATCGTCGAGGAGTTGGAGCAGCTGCATGGGTCCGGTTCCTTGTCATGAGTCGTGTGCCATGAAGGAGGAACGGGCCCGGAAACACCGAAGGCCGCCCCTCGGGCGGCCTTCGCGAAGTTTTTCGTACGCGCAGTCAGCGGGCCGCCGGATGAGCGGTCCACCACCAGGTCTGGTGCATCGGTGCGTACATGAGACGCACCCTAGCGCACGCGCGTGCGTCAGGGTGCCTCTCATGTCACGGGATCATCGGCGTCAGAGGATCATGTTGTACGTGTTCCAGCCGGTGCCGATCTTGGTGCGGGCCGCGTACGGGGCGGTGGCGCTGCCGGTGCCCTTGTAGAAGTACAGCGTGCCGTCGGAGGCGCGGGCGATCAGGTCCGCCTTGCCGTCGCGGTCCAGGTCGCCGGGGCCGACCAGGGCGTCGTAGCCGCCCCAGCCGGTGCCGATCTGGACGCGGGGCTTGAACGGGGCGGTCGCCGAGCCGGTGCCCTGGTACAGGGAGAGCACGCCGTTCTTGTCGCGGGTGAGCAGGTCGGCCTTGCCGTCACCGGTGAGGTCGCCGGTGCCCGTCACGGAGGTGAACTGGCCCCAGCCGGTGCCTATCTTCACGCGCGGCTTGAACGGTGCCGTCGTGGTGCCGGTGCCCTCGTAGAGGTAGAGCACCCCGGCCGCGTCGCGCGCGATCAGGTCCGCCTTGCCGTCGCCCGAGACATCGCCGCGGACGCCGGTGATCAGGTTGAACTGGCCCCAGCCGCTGCCGATCTTGACGCGCGGCTTGAACGGCGCCGACGGCTTGCCGCTGGCCTGGTAGTACCAGAGCACCCCGCTGCTGTCGCGGGCCACCATGTCGCCGGTCGCGTCCGCGCCGAGCGTCGTCAGCGGCGTGACCGCGTTGTAGATGCCCCAGCCGGTGCCGACGCGGTAGCGGGCCAGGAGCGGCGCGGAGGCGCTGCCGCTGCCCTGGTACTGCCAAAGCCCGCCGGAGGAGTCCCGGCCGAGGACGTTGTGCCGGTCGGTGCCCGCGTCCGGCGCCGTGCTCTTGACCACGTCGACGTCGGCGGTGTTCACCCAGGCGATCCGGTGGTTGTAGCGGATCGGGTAGAAGGTGTCGGTGCCGACGACCACCTTGCGGCTGCCCGCGCCGGTGCCGTCGAAGGTGCCGCTGTTGAAGTACGAGCCCTTCACCGCGGGCCCGGCCAGCGTGTACTTCTGGCCGCTGGGCAGCGTGTACTTGGTCAGCGCCGCCGAGTTCGAGGCCTGCACCGGGACGTCGGTGCCGGTGTACGCCGCGTCCTCCGGGTACGTGCGCCCGTACACCGGGATCGAGGCGACGCCCGCCTTGGGCGTGACCAGGTCCTGCGTGCCGACGGCGCTGGCGAACTGGCCGCCCTTGTTGAGGAACCAGGCCTTCTTGCCGCCGTACCAGATGGCGGTCCAGTCGCCGCTGGTCTCGGCGACGACGTACTCGCCGCCCGCGACGACCTTGTTCGCCCAGTTCGGGCCCTCGGTGGCGGTCTGGGTGCCGAGGTAGGCGTCGGTCAGCGCGGCCGAGCTCGTCGACGGCGACGAGTACAGGTACGTGAAGTTGGCGGGCTGGGCCTTGACCGCGGCGCCGCCGTACGTGAGCGCCGGCTGGTTCGCCGAGGTGAACGGCGGGGTGACGCGGATCAGCTGCCCGGCCTTGTAGATGCCGCCCGCACCGCCGGCCCCGGTCGGGGCGCCGAGGAGCTGCATGTAGTGGTTCCAGTCCCAGAAGGGGCCCGGGTCCCAGTGCTGGGTCTTGACGTTGGCGTCCAGCGGTCCTGGCACCTCGTCGTGGCCGATGATGTGCTCGCGGTCCAGCGGGATGCCGTACTTGGCCGCCAGGAACTTCACGAGCGCGGCCGAGGACTCGTACTGCGGCTCGGTGTACCAGGAGCCGTCCTTGATCGCGTAGCCCTCGTGCTCGATGCCGATCGAGTGCATGTTGAGGCTCTTGTTGCCCGCGTGCCACGCCTCGTCCTTGTTCTGGACGAGCTGCGTGACGAGGCCGTCGGAGGCACGGACCATGTAGTGCGCGCTCGCGTACGAGGCGGGGTTCTGGAACACCGCCAGCGAACCGTCGTAGCTGCCCTCGGTGTCGTGCAGCACGATGTACTGGATCTCGTGCCCGGTCGTGGGGCGGCTCGCGACGTTGTAGTTGCCCCAGTCCGTCGGGTCGCTGCTGTTCAGCTTGTACGCGGCGGGACGGAAGTCGCAGTTGAGGCCCGAAGGGCACTCGGGCGCCGGCGCGGCGGAGGCGGCGGCGAGCTCGAAGTCCGACGACTTCTGCGGCTGCACATCCGGGTCCGCGGCCAGCGTGACGCTCTGCCCGTCCGTGGTGACCCGGCTCTCACCGGTCTTGATCGACTCGTACACGCGCTTGGCGAACAGGTCCGCGCCCTTGCGGTCGGTGGCCTCGCTCGCGCGGGCGACCGCCGGGTACCAGGCGCCCGGGTCGTCCGAAAGCGATCCCGTGGCGTCCTTCTGGTACTGCGCGAGGAGCGCGGCGCCCGCCCGGATGCTCTGCGCGGCGTCGCTCTGCACCGACTGCGCGGACGCGTCGATGAGACCGGCCGCCTTGTCCAGGGTGTGCAGCCGCGGGTCGCTGGTGTCGACCTGCTTCACGCGCAGGCCCTTGAGCGCCTTGTCCGGGTCGAAGTGCTTCTCCACCGCGGGCTCACCGCTGAGGTTCATGTGGTCGAGCAGCGCCTCGCGCTCGGCGGACGCGTCGAGGTCACCGGAGTCGACATCGGTGAGCCCCATGACGTTGTACGCGCCCGTGGTGCTCGGCAGCCCGTCGTGGTCCTCCCACCGGGTCTGCCGGTACGAGACCGCCATCAGCACGCTCTGCGGGACGCCGAACTCGTCCGCCGCCTGCGCGAAGTCGCTCTGCAGCCGGGCCCCCGGGGAGCCCGCGGTCTGCGTGCCGCCCGAGTCCCCGGGCGCGGCCAGGGCGATGGCGCCCGCCGTCGCGGCGACGGCCACGACCGACGCGATGCTGTAGGCGAGCAGCCTCTTCTTCTTGCGGTCTCTTCGATGCCCCGCGCTCAAGTCCCCACCCCATGGTTGTTATGAAGTTCTGTGCCGGGTCACAGCCGACTCGGCTACGTGTGATCCAGCGTTGCGGAAGTGCCAGACGTTACAGGGGTGACGTCCATGCACGAGGGGCACCGCGTCTCACCTGTCGAGCCATGGGAAGACCACCTGACCCGACCCCGTAGTGTTGAGGGCGTGACCGTGAACGCTAAGACCAGCGCGAGCGCTGGCAACACCTGGCGAAACCTGCCCGCGGCGCAGCAGCCCGAGTACCCCGATGCCGAGGCTCTGCGCGATGTGATCGCGGACCTCGAGTCGTATCCGCCGCTCGTCTTCGCGGGCGAGTGCGATCAGCTGCGTACCCGCCTGGCGGCCGTCGCCAAGGGAGAGGCGTTCCTCCTCCAGGGGGGCGACTGCGCCGAGGCCTTCGACGCCGTCTCCGCAGATCACATCCGGAACAAGCTGAAGACCCTGCTCCAGATGGGCGCCGTGCTCACGTACGCCGCCTCGGTGCCGGTGGTGAAGGTCGGCCGTATCGCCGGCCAGTACTCCAAGCCGCGCTCCAAGCCGACCGAGACCCGCGACGGCGTGACGCTGCCGACCTACCGCGGCGACTCCGTCAACGGCTTCGACTTCACCGAGGCCGCCCGCATCCCGGACCCCGAGCGCCTGAAGCGGATGTACAACGCGTCCGCCTCGACGCTCAACCTGGTGCGCGCCTTCACCACGGGCGGTTACGCGGACCTGCGCCAGGTGCACGCCTGGAACCAGGACTTCGTGAAGTCGTCCCCGTCGGGCCAGCGCTACGAGCAGCTGGCGCGCGAGATCGACAACGCGCTGAACTTCATGCGCGCCTGCGGCACCGACCCGGCCGAGTTCCAGACGGTCGAGTTCTACGCCTCGCACGAGGCGCTGCTGCTCGACTACGAGTCGGCGCTGACCCGCGTCGACTCGCGTACGGGCAATCTGTACGACGTCTCCGGCCACATGGTCTGGATCGGTGAGCGCACCCGTCAGCTGGACGGCGCGCACATCGAGTTCGCCTCGAAGATCCGCAACCCGATCGGGATCAAGCTCGGCCCGACCACGACGGCCGAGGAGGCGCTGCAGTACATCGAGCGCCTCGACCCCGACCGCGAGCCGGGCCGCCTGACCTTCATCGTCCGCATGGGCGCCGACAAGGTCCGCGACAAGCTGCCCGAGCTGGTCGAGAAGGTCACCGCGTCCGGCGCGACCGTCGCCTGGATCACCGACCCGATGCACGGCAACACGTACGAGGCGGCCTCGGGCCACAAGACGCGCCGCTTCGACGACGTGCTCGACGAGGTCAAGGGCTTCTTCGAGGTCCACAAGGCGCTCGGCACGCACCCGGGCGGCATCCACGTCGAGCTCACCGGTGACGACGTCACCGAGTGCGTGGGCGGCGGCGACGAGATCTTCGTCGACGACCTGCACCAGCGCTACGAGACGGCCTGCGACCCGCGCCTGAACCGCAGCCAGTCGCTCGACCTGGCGTTCCTGGTGGCGGAGATGTACCGCGACCAGTGAGCGTCGCTCGCTGTACGTGAACGCCGTGGGGCGCGGATCACAGGGATCCGCGCCCCACGGCACTTTTGTGCTTCAGGTCCGCCGGGTAAGGTTAGGTTAGCCTCACCGATTCATCGGGACGGCGCCAGCTATCGATTCCGATCTCGTTCCCCGGGGAGGTGAACCGCGTGTACGTCTGCAACTGCTTCGGAGTCACCGAGGCGCAGGTGAAGAAGCACGCGGAGGACGGTGCCTGCACCCCCCGCCAGATAGCGTCGGCCTGCAAGGCCGGCACCGACTGCGGTTCCTGCGTCCGCCGGATCCAGGCGCTGCTCGGCCGGGGCGCGTGCCCCCGCCGGGAACTGGTCGAGCAGGGCGAGGCCGCCATCGCGCTCGCGCCGCAGGTGGAACTTCCCGAAGCCGCCTGACCGTCCGGCCGCTTAACTGTCCGGCTGCTCGATCTGCTGGGCCAGGTACAGCGGCTCACCGAGCTTCTCGATCAGCTCCAGCTGGGTGTCGAGATAGTCGATGTGGTGCTCCTCGTCCTCCAGGATGTCCTCGAAGATCCGGGCCGACGTCACATCGCCCTTGCCCCGCATGATGTCGATGCCGCGCTTGAGGCGGTCGATCGCCTCGACCTCCACCTGACGGTCGGCCTGGAACATCTCGGTGACGGTCTGCCCGACGCGTACGTGGAAGAGCCGCTGGTAGTTCGGCAGGGCATCGAGAAAGAGGATCCGCTCCGTCAGCCGGTCCGCGTGCTTCATCTCGTCGATGGACTCGGCACGGGTGTACTTCGCGAGCTTGGTCCAGCCATTGTTGTCCTGGATCCGGTAGTGGAGCCAGTACTGGTTGATGGCCGTCAACTCGCCCGTGAGCTGCTCGTTGAGGAATTCGATGACCTCGGGGTCGCCCTGCATCGCAGAGGCTCCTTCCACGTGGTGGACTCGGCAGGTCCGCGCATCCTTGCACCGGCGCCGAAACGCGTCCAGTAAGTGCACGCTTAGTAGGAGTTGCCCGAATCGGCGCCGACCGGGACGTACGTGGTCACGCCCACTGCTTCCGGTCTGTCAGGATGGAGGCATGGGTCATCCGGTGGGTCGCGAGTCTGGGGGAGCAGTGCAGCCGGAGCTTCCCCCGGGGCAGCGTCTGCAGCGCGGCTGGCCCGTCACGCACTACGGTCCGGTGCCCAAGTTCCGGCCCGAGCGCTGGGAGTTCAGGGTTTTCGGGTCCACCGCCGACGGCGAGAAGCACACCTGGAACCACGAGGAGTTCTCGGCCCTTCCGTACGCGACTGTCGTGGGCGATCTGCACTGCGTCACGAAATTCAGCATGCTCGGCGCCGAATGGGGCGGCGTGCGTGCCTCCACCATCCTGGAGCTCGCACCGCCGGACCCCGCGGTCACGCACGTGATGGTCTGGGCCGAGTACGGCTTCAGCTCCAACCTGCGTCTGTCGGACTTCGCCTCCGACAGCACGATCCTCGCCACCCACAAGGGCGATGAACTGCTCACCGCCGAGCACGGCTTCCCGCTGCGCCTCGTCGTGCCGCACCTGTACGCCTGGAAGGGGCCGAAGTGGGTGCGCGGCGTCGAGTACATGACCGCGGACCGGCGCGGGTTCTGGGAGGAGCGCGGGTACCACAACGTGGGGGACCCGTGGCGCGAGCAGCGCTACTCGTACCAGGAAGAGCCCGGGGAAGGCCCCGAGCTCTAGTCCTGGCGGCCCCTGCTGTGGCCTGTCAGTGGTGGTACTGGTGCACCACCGCGTGGCCCTTGCCGCGGCCGATCATCCAGCGGTTCACCGGCGTCGTGACGACGAAGGCGATCGCGAGTGACACGGCCAGCGCTCCCCAGAACAGGACGTCGTCGAGGTGGGCGTCCATGGCGCTCGGCCACAGGGCGATCACGCCGTTGTCGATCAGCTCCATGACGGCGATGGACAGGGTGTCCGCGGCGAGTGCGACCCGGAACGCCGTCTTGAAGTCGACGCCCGCCTTGAGGACGCCGCGCAGCGTGAGCGAGTAGCCGAAGAAGAACGCGAGCACGATCGCCAGGATCATCGTCGGCATGTTGCCCCAGCCGAGGGCGGTGCCGATCACCATGCCGAGGATCTCGCCGATGGCGCAGCCGGTGAGGCAGTGCAGCGTGGCTTGGGCGGCCATCGACCAGGAGACCTTGCCGTGGCCTCCGGCGTGGTGCTCGTGGTGGCCGTGGTGCTCCTGGTGTCCATGGTGCTCGTCGTGCTCGTGGTGCTGGACGGGCTCGGCGTGGTGCTCGTGTCCGGCGTGCGTCTCGTGCGCTTCGTGCTGCATGGCTTTCCCCCAACGTCAGTAGCGGTTCCTGTCGCTGACAAGAACCGTATACCCCCCGGGGGTATTCCTCAACAGTTTTCAGATCATGGGGCGGAGCTCCTTGAGCCGGGCCACGTCCGCGGCGTGGCCCTCCTTGCCGCCGGGCGTCTCGATGATCAGCGGAACGTTCTCGGTGGCCGGGTGCGCCATCAGCTCCTGGAACGGGGCCGCGCCGATGTGGCCGGTGCCGATGTTCTCGTGGCGGTCCTTGTGGGCGCCGACGACGTCCTTGGAGTCATTGGCGTGGATCAGCTTGAGGCGGCCCTCGCCGACCGTGTCCACGAGGAGGTCCAGGGTCTGCTTCATGCCGCCGGGGCCCGCGAGGTCGTGGCCCGCCGCGAAGATGTGGCAGGTGTCGAGACAGACGCCCAGCTTGGGATGGCGGTCGAGGGCGTCGAAGTACGGACCGAAGTCCCAGGTGCGCGAGCACAGCGAGGAGCCCTGCCCCGCGGTCGACTCCAGGAGGAGGAACGGGTCGTCGTCGTGGGTCAGTTCGTCGAGCAGCGGCAGCATGTGCTCACGGACCTGGGCGAGCGCCACGGAGCGCTCCCGGCCGCCGGTCGCGGAGCCGGTGTGCACGACGACGCCGAGCGCTCCGATGGCACGGGCCCGGCGCAGCGAGTGCCGCAGGGACGTGACGCTCTTCTCGACGGTGGCCTCGGTGTGCGAGCCGAAGTTGATCAGGTACGGGGCGTGGACGTAGGCCGGGATGCCGTCCGCGGCGCACCGGGCGCGGAACTCCTCGTCCTGCGCGAGGTTGCCGACGGGTGTCGCCCAGCCGCGGGGGTTGGCCACGAAGACCTGGACGGTCTCGGCCCGGAGCTCTTCGGCGTAGGAGAGTCCTACGGAGGCCAGGCCGCCGGCGACGGGGACGTGGCCGCCGATCGGGTTGCGGGTACGGGTGCGCGTGCTGCTGTTCACCCGGTCCAGGGTGTCATGGGCGTACCCGCAGTCCGGACGGCAGGTGCTAGCGAATGGTGATCTTGATCGTCGAGCCCTTGGGGGCCGTGTCGCCGCCGTCCACCGACTGGCTCTTGACCGTGTCGCCGAACAGGCCCAGCAGGCCCCGGTCCTCGTCGACCTCGAAACCGGCGTCCTCCAGCTTGGACTTCGCCTCGTCGACCTTCAGCCCCGTGACGTCCGGGACCTCGATCATCTCGGGGCCCTTGGAGATCGTCAGGGTCACCGTGTCGCCCTCGGCGAGCTGTCCGTCGCTGGGGGACTGCTCGGCGACATTGCCCTGGTCCTCCTCGGAGTTGACCCGCGTCGTGGCGATCTCCGGCTTGAGGCCCGCCTCCTCGAGCTCGGCGACGGCGTCCTGCTCGGACTCGCCCGTCACGTCCGGAACGTCGATCGGGGTGCCCTTGGAGACGACGAGCGCGACCGCGGAACCGGAGGCGCGGGTCGTGCCCGGATCCGGGTCCGTGCTGATCACCGAGTCCTTGGGGATGTCCTCGCTGAACGCCTTGGTGACCATGCCCGGTTCGAGCCCGCGGTTCTTGAGGTTGCTCTTCGCCGTGGCCAGGGGAGTGCCCTTGAGGTCGGGCACCTTGACGGTCTTGGGGCCCTTGGACACCGTGAGGTTCACCGTGCCGTTGTCCCGGATGCGGCTGTTCGCCTCCGGGTCGCTGTCCATGACCGTGCCGCGGTCGAAGGCGTCGCTGTACTTGTACGTCGTTCTGCCTGCCTGCAGACCTGCTTCGTGGAGGCGCTGCTCGGCCTGCTTCTCCGTCTTGTTGAGCAGGGACGGGACCTTCGTGAACTGGCCCGAGTTGATGTACCAGACGCCCGTGCCGACACCGAGGACCAGCAGGATCGCCGCGATGATCACGAACAGGCGGCGCCGCGGACGGCCGCCGGGGCCGGTGCGGGGCGGTGCGGGCGGGAGCGGCGGCGGGGTCTCGAGGCGACTCGTGCGGTTGAACCGGTCCTCCTGGTCCGCCCGGTTCGCCTGACCCACGGGGTTCGCCTGGTTCACTTGGTTCGCCCGGCTCTCGCGGCCGAAGAGCGGCTCGTCCGTGGGCAGCGGCATCTGCACCGCGCGCGGGATCACGCTCGTACGGTCGTCGGCGCCCGCGTGCTCCGTGTCCCGCGCCTGCGGCGGCACCGCGTCCAACTGCGCGTCGGTCAGCGCGGCGCGGGCCTCGCGGGTCTGGGCGAGCAGCGCCACGGCGTCGTGCGGGCGGACCTGCGGGGTCCGCGCGGTCGCCGACGCGACCAGCTCGTCGAGCTCGAAGGGCAGTCCGGGGACGGCGGCGGACGGCGGCGGCACGTCCTCGTTGAGGTGCTTGTAGAGGATCTGGGCCGGGGTGTCGCCGGAGTGCGGCTTGCCGCCGGTCAGCATCTCGAAGAGCACGACACCGCACGCGTACACGTCCACGGCGGGCGTCGCCGTGCCGTCCTCGACCTGCTCGGGCGCCAGGTACGAGACCGTGCCGAGGACCGATCCGGTGGTGTTCGTGACGGAGCCCACCGCGCGGACGAGACCGAAGTCGGCGACCTTCACCCGGCCGTCGTCCCCTATCAGCACGTTCTCCGGCTTCATGTCGCGGTGCACGAAGCCCGCGCGGTGCGCGGCGCCGAGCGCGGCGAGCACCGGCTCCAGGATGTCGAGTGCCGCGCGCGGCCGCAGCGCACCCCGGTCGCGCAGGACGTCGCGCAGGGTGCAGCCGGCGATGTACTCCATCGCCAGATAGACGTACGCGCCCTCGGCGCCCTGGTCGTAGACCGCCACCACGTTCGGATGCGAGAGGCGGGCGACCGACTTGGCCTCGCGGATGAAGCGGTCGACGAACGTGGCGTCGGCCGCCAGCGAGGGGTGCATCACCTTGAGCGCGAGCACGCGGTCGAGGCGGGTGTCCACGGCCCGGTAGACCGTGGCCATCCCGCCGACCGCGATGCGTGCGTCGATGCGGTACCGGCCGTCGAGCACGTGCCCGAGCAACGGGTCCTGAAGGGTCGTGTCCACGCAGGCGAGTGTACGAGGAGCGACTGACAGGCCCGGTCCCTGCTGCGGGACCGGACCCGTACTGCAGCAGAGCTGTGACCGTGTCAGAAGGCCGGTCGCTCCGGGTCGAGGTGGGCCCGTCCGTCCGTCGGCGAGGAGGCCTCGGCGAAGTGGCGCTTGGGGATGCGGCCCGCGCGGAACGCGAGCCGGCCGGCCTCCACCGCGTGCCGCATGCCCTCGGCCATGAGCACCGGCTCCTGCGCCCGGGTCACCGCCGAGGCGAGCATCACACCCGCACACCCCAGCTCCATCGCGAGCGCCACGTCGGAGGCGGTGCCCGCGCCCGCGTCCAGGATCACCGGCACGCGCGCGTGCTCGACGATCAGCTGGAAGTTGTGCGGGTTGCGGATGCCGAGCCCCGAGCCGATGGGGGAGCCGAGCGGCATGATCGCCGCGCAGCCCACGTCCTCCAGCTTGCGGGCCAGGACCGGGTCGTCGTTCGTATAAGGAAGCACCGTGAAACCGTCGTCGACCAGGGTCTCGGCGGCGTCCAGGAGTTCGATCGGGTCGGGCAGCAGTGTGCGCTCGTCCGCGATGACCTCGAGCTTGACCAGGTCGGTGCCGAGCGCCTCGCGCGCGAGACGGGCGGTGAGCACCGCTTCGCCCGCGGTGAAGCAGCCCGCCGTGTTCGGCAGTACCTGGATGCCCAGTTTTTCCAGCACGGACAGGACCGAGCCGTGTACCGACGCGTTCACGCGGCGCATCGCCACTGTGGTGAGTTCGGTGCCGGAGGCGGTCAGGGAGCGTTCCAGGATGTCGAGGCTCGGGGCGCCTCCCGTGCCCATGATCAGGCGCGAGGAGTACGTGGTGCCGCCGAGGACGAAAGCGTCGTCAGCCATGGATGAGTCAGCCTCCTTGTACTGCGGTGAGGACCTCGACGCGGTCTCCTTCGGAGAGCGCGGTGAGCGGCCACTGGGTGCGCGGGACGACGGTCTCGTTGAGGGCGGCGGCGACGCCGGAGTGCGCGGTCGTGAGCGTGGTGACGAGGGACTCGAGTGTGGTCTCGGACGTCACCGTGCGCGGCTCACCGTTGAGGGACACGTTCATGCGAGCTGCTCCAAGGAGGCGGCAGAGAATCGTTTCGGGGTGAACGGGCGTGCCTCTTCCGGCAGTTCACCCGTGGTCAGCGCGTGGGCCAGCACGTCGCCGGTGACCGGTGTGAGCAGCACGCCGTTGCGGTAGTGGCCGGTGGCCAGGAGGAGGCCGGGCAGGGTCGTCGGGCCGAGCATCGGGGCGTTGTCGGGGGAGCCGGGGCGCAGGCCCGCGCGGGTCTCGGTCAGCGGCAGTTCCGTGATGCCGGGCACGAGTTCGTGCGCGTCCCGCAGGAGTTCGTAGACGCCGCCCGCCGTGACCGTGGTGTCCCAGCCGAGCTCCTCGCTGGTGGCGCCCACGACGAGCTCGCCGTTGACGCGCGGCACCAGGTAGAGGTGGCTGCCGCGGACCACCGCGCGGACGGTGCGGCTGAGGAACGGCGCGTACCGCTCCGGCACGCTCAGGCGCAGGACCTGGCCCTTGACCGGGCGCACGGGAGGCAGGACCTCGTCCGGGACCCCGGCCAGCCGGCCGCTGAGGCTGCCCGCCGCGAGCACCACCTGGCCGGCCGCGAGTTCGGTGCCCCCCGCGAGGACGACACCGCACGCCCGGTCCCGTACGACACGGAGCCGCTCGGCCCGCGTCCGGCGGAAGACCACGCCCGCGCGCTCGCAGGCCGTCACGAGGGCGCTCGCGAGCCTTCTCGGGTCGATCTGGTGGTCACCGTCGACCCGCAGGCCCCCGCGCACGCCCGGTGCGAGCATCGGCTCCAGGCGGCGGCACTCACGGCCCGACAGCCACTCGGACTCGAGGCCCGACTTCCTTTGCAGCGCGTGCAGTTCACGCAGGTGCGCCCGGTCGTCCGCGTCGAGCGCGACCGCCAGCGTGCCGCACGCGCGGTAGCCGAGGTCCTGGCCTGTGGCCTCCGTCAGCTCGGCCGCGAACTGCGGATAGCGGCGCGCGGACTCGACGTTCAGGCCGAGCAATGTCTGCTCGCCGTAGTGCAGTTCGGTGACGGCGGCCAGCATGCCGGCCGCCACCTGGGCGGCCCCGCCGCCCGGCTCGGGATCCACGACCGCCACGGACAGACCGCGCTGCGCGGCACGCCATGCGGTGACGAGACCGATGATGCCGCCCCCGACGACCAGTACGTCGGTACGGGGCTCACCTTTTTGTGCGTAGGACATGGGTGTCAAGGCCCTCCCTTCGCCGGCATGACCCGGATCAGGTTCGTACGGTCGGAGGCCGCTCCAGCCTCCCTCTCAGCCCGCTGCGTACGGGCTCCCGCGAGTGCTTTACGTTGGCCACCCTAGCTCTTCGCCCCGACCCTCAGTAGGGAGCCTCCGCCCGTGGCCCGATCGCTCGACGGTCTCGTTCTCGCCCCTGTCGCCGACCAGGCTCCCGGTCAGGTGGGCACGCGTACCCGATTCGCCTACCACGAGGAGAACGGCAGGATCTGGGCCACCTATGAAGGCGGCGATGTCGTACAGGGGCACCTAGTAGGCACGCGCTTCGGCGACCGGCTCGACTTCCGCTACGTGCAGCTGAAGACCGACGGGACCACGTCGTCCGGGCACTGCGTCTCGGTCGTGTCCGAGTCGAGTGACGGCCGGGTGCGGCTCGACGAGACGTGGGAGTGGGAGTCGCAGACGGGCAGCGGAACCAGCGTGGTCGAGGAGATCACCTGCCCGCTTGACCGTCATGATCGATAAACCGGCGCTCCCTGTGCAGGACGTCACGGCGCCGGAGTGGTCCGCACCGCTGACTGACGCAAGATCAGGTGCCTATGGTGATCCCGTGAGCGAGCAGCGGAGCGGGAACGGGACACCAGTGGGGCAGCGGCGCGTCGTCATCGTCGGCGCGGGAATGGCCGGCGTGCAGACGGCCGTGGCCCTGCGCGAACAGGGCTTCACCGGCACCGTCACGCTGATCGGCGCGGAACCCCATCAGCCCTACGACCGGCCCCCGCTGTCCAAGGCCGTGCTGCTCGGCAAGGCCGAGGGATCCGCCTTCGACATCGACTTCGAGGCACTCGGCGTCACGCTGGAGCTGGGCCGCGAGGTGACCGGCCTGCGCCCCGGCGACCACGAGCTGGACACCGCGGCGGGGGCGGTCCCGTACGACGTCCTGGTCGTGGCCACCGGAGCCGAACCCATCCAGTTGCCGGGCGCCCAGGGCGTGCCCGGAGTGCATCTGCTGCGCACTCTCGACGACGCCGAGCGGCTGCGGCCCGTCCTCGCCGAACAGCACGACGTGGTGATCGTGGGGGCCGGCTGGATCGGCGCCGAGTTCACCACCGCCGCCCGCGACGCCGGCTGCCGGGTCACCGTCGTGGAGGCGGCCGAGCGGCCGCTGGCCGGGGCGCTGCCCGCCGAGATCGCCGCTCCCATGGCCGCCTGGTACGCGGACGCCGGGGCCCAACTGCGCACCCACGCGCGCGTGGAGCGGGTCGAGCCGGGCGTCGTGGTCCTGGACGACGGCACGCGGCTGCCCGCAGGAGCCGTCGTCGTGGGCATCGGCGCCCGCCCCGCCACCGGCTGGCTGGCCGGTTCGGGCATCGAACTGGGCGCCCACCGCGAAGTGCTGGCGGACGAGTGGCTGCGGACGTCCCTGCCCGACGTGTACGCCGTGGGCGACTGCTCGTCGTTCCCCTCGGCCCGCTACGGACAGCGCCTGATGGTCCACCACTGGGACAACGCGCTGCAGGGGCCGCGCGCGGTCGCCGCGAACATCGTGGGTGAGACACCGGTGGTGTACGACCCGGTGCCCTACTTCTGGTCCGAGCAGTTCGGCCGTTTCGTGCAGTACGTCGGCCACCACGACGCCGCCGACGCGACGGTGTGGCGCGGTGATCCGTCCGGTGCGTCCTGGTCGGTGTGCTGGCTGAAGGACGGCGCCCTGGTGGCGGTCCTCGCGGTCGGCAAGCCCCGCGACCTCGCGCAGGGGCGCCGCCTCATCGAGGCCGGAACCGTACTGGACGAGGGCCAACTGGCCGACCCCGCCCGGCCCTTGAAGTCCGCCGTCGCGTAACCGAAGTCCGGACTGCGCAGTCCGGATCGCACGGTCCGGATCGCGCGGTCCGGATTGCGGACCTCCTCTTGTGGGGCGGGGCGTAGTGGATGCACTGTGCACCCTTCAGTGCGTCCAACACCCCACCGCTCAACCGGAGGACATCCGTGCACTCCCGCAGACTCGGCACCGCCCTGTGCGGTGCCGCAGCGCTCGTCGGCGGCCTGTTCGCCGCCGCCCCCGCCCAGGCGGCGGACGCGCCGCAGCCCGGCTCGAACCCGGCCGTCTCGTACCAGGACCCCGTCGACGTGCTCCCGCCCGTCTCGCGCCCGGACACCAAGTCCTGCACCACCACGATCCAGCAGGACTTCGGCAACACCCTCGGGCAGCCCCCGTACGAGACCACGCTCGCCGCGCCCGCCGACTGCCGTGGCCCCTGGAACAAGGTCGTCCTGGACTGGTCGGGCAGCGTCAAGGGCCGCCAGTACGACCGTCTCGCGGGCGTCTTCCTGGGCGGCGCGGAGATCTTCCGCACCTCCACGCCCGAGCCCGACGACGACGGCATCACGTGGTCGGTCGCCAAGGACATCACGGAGTTCGCACCGCTCCTGAAGGACCCGCACAAGCTCCAGATCGAGCTGGGCAACGTTGTCAACGAGACGTACACCGGCACCTACAAGATGAAGCTTCAGGTCACCTACTACATGGCCGACAAGAAGCACCCCGCCGCCTCGACCGCCGACCAAGTAGTGCCACTTGGCAGCGACAGCACCGGCAGCGCCCCCTGGCTGAACGTCGACAAGGGCGGCACCGCCACCCGCGAAGTGACCCTGCCGCGCAACATCACGAACGCCCGCCTCCAGGTGTACGCGCGCGGCGGCGGCTGCGACGAGCAGTGGTTCGACGCCGTGCCCAGCGACCTCGCGGCCACCGCCCCCGACTACCTGTGCGGCGGCGGCCCCTACCGGGAGGTCCAGATCGCGGTCGACGGCGTCCCCGCGGGCCTCGCACAGCCTTACCCGGTCGTCTACTCCGGCGGCATCGTGCCCACGCTGTGGCGCCCCGTCCCGGCGATCGACCAGTTCAGGACCGAGGCGTACGACATCGACCTCACGCCCTTCGCCGGCCGGCTCTCGGACGGCAGGCCGCACCAGGTGAGCATCACCCCGTACGGGGCCAACGACGGCTGGATCGTGGACGGTTCGCTCTTCCTGGACACCGACGCGCACGCCGCCCGCACCACCGGCGAGGTCACCGCGAACACGCTCGGTCTCGCCCCGGACGTGACCACGAAGCAGACCGCGCGCACCGACGGCGGCACCGACGTCTCCGTGACGACGGGCCGCTCCTGGAAGATCTCCGGCTACGTGAACACCTCGCACGGCCGCGTGACCACCACGGTCGAGCAGGACTTCGGCTACAGCAGCACCGGCACCGTCTCGAAGACCGGCCAGGACCAGGTCGTCCACCAGCGCGACCACGGCACCACGACCGTCACCACGCGCGCGTGGGGCCACGAAACCGCGCAGCGGCACGCCTGGTCGTACCCCATCGACGTGGACATGAGCATCCCGCTGTACGGCGACTACAACAACTACGAGCTCCAGGCCGCCGTCACCCAGGGCCGCGTCCTCAAGGACAGCCACCGCAGCGGTTACGGGCGCTGGCACCTCGACGCCTTCACCGACGACCGGCTCGACGCCACCGGCGACCTCGCCCGCAAGGACGGTGCGGTCCAGCATGCGGACGGCACGTCTCACGAGACCTACCGTGGCACCACCGACACCGGAGCCTGCTACGCCCGCGACCTCACCACGGCCCACGGCTGGGTGACCGTGGACGAGCAGTCCTCGTGCCGTCAGCCGCGTCAATGAAGTGCCTGGTCAGGAGGGGCCGACTTCCGACTGTCAGTCCGGGATGGCACGCTTGTCGTGTGACCGAGATTGACGCAAAGATCGATGCTCTCGTCCCCGAGTGGCTGAACCTCCCCGACATCGCCGAGATGCTCGACGTCGAGGTGACGCGCGTACGGCAGCTGGTGAAGGAAGGCCAGCTGATCGCCGTGCGCCGCGGTGAGAACAGGGCACTGGCCGTGCCCGCCGCCTTCATCGACGGCGACAAGATCGTCAAGGGGCTCGTCGGCCTCCTGACGGTCCTGAGGGACGACGGCTTCAGCGACGAAGAGATGCTGGAGTGGCTCTTCACCCCCGACGCCACCCTGCCGGGCACGCCCGCGCAGGCCCTGAGCGAGAATCGCGGCACGGAGGTGAAGCGCCGCGCCCAGGCGCTCGCCGTCTGACCTGACACTGTCCGGTGTGCGCACCACGGAGTCCACGGACCCCGTGGTGCGCACGTCACCGCACCACCAACGGGGGGATTCCCATGGCCGACCCGAAGCGCGCGCAGCTCGCCGATGCCCGGCTCTACCTGTGCACCGACGCACGCAAGCGCCAGGGCGACCTGCCGGAGTTCCTCCACGCCGTGCTCGCCGGCGGCGTGGACATCGTGCAGCTGCGCGACAAGGGCATGGAGGCGGGCGAGGAGCTGGAGCACCTCGCGGTGTTCGCCGACGCGGCCCGCCGCCACGGCAAGCTCTTCGCGGTCAACGACCGGGCGGACGTCGCCCACGCGGCCGGCGCCGACGTGCTGCACCTGGGCCAGGGCGACCTGCCCGTCCCCGCGGCCCGCGCCGTCCTCGGCGAGGACGTCCTCATAGGCCGCTCCACGCACGCCGACGCGGAGGCCTCGGCCGCCGCCGTCCAGGAGGGCGTGGACTACTTCTGCACCGGCCCGTGCTGGCCCACCCCCACCAAGCCCGGGCGGCACGCCCCCGGACTCGACCTGGTGCGCCACACCGCGGCCCTCGGCACCGACCGCCCCTGGTTCGCCATCGGCGGCATCGATCTGGGGAACCTGGACGAGGTGCTGGACGCGGGCGCCCGCCGTGTCGTCGTCGTCCGCGCCCTCACGGAGGCCGACGATCCGGCCGCCGCGGCAGCCGAATTCGCCAAGCGCCTGCGGTCCCTGTGACCCCTGTGGCGCGTGCTGTTCGCTCGTCTGTCCGCAAGGTGGACGGGGATTAGGGGCTACCGGATTCCGTCAGTAACCTGCCCGTATGGCCCTTGGCACCGCTTCCACCAGGACTGATCGCGCCCGCACGGTGCGCGACATGCTCGCGACCGGCAAGACGACGTACTCGTTCGAGTTCTCCGCGCCGAAGACCCCGAAGGGCGAGCGCAACCTGTGGAACGCGCTGCGCAGGGTCGAGGCGGTGGCCCCCGACTTCGTCTCCGTGACGTACGGCGCCGGCGGCTCCACGCGCGCCGGCACCGTGAAGGAGACCCAGCAGATCGTCGCGGACACGACGCTGACGCCGGTCGCCCACATCACCGCCGTCGAGCACTCGGTCGCCGAACTGCGCAACATCATCGGGCAGTACGCCGACGCCGGGATCCGGAACATGCTCGCGGTCCGCGGTGACCCGCCCGGCGACCCGATGGGCGACTGGATCGCGCACCCGCAGGGCCTGACGTACGCGGCCGAACTCGTCGAACTGATCAAGGAATCGGGCGACTTCTGCGTCGGCGTCGCGGCCTTCCCCTCGATGCACCCGCGGTCCGCGGACTGGGATTCCGACGTACGGCACTTCGTCGACAAGTGCCGGGCGGGCGCGGACTACGCGATCACGCAGATGTTCTTCGACCCGGAGGAGTACCTGCGACTGCGCGACAAGGTCGCCGCGGCGGGCTGCGACACCCCGATTCTTCCGGAATGCATGCCGGTGACGAGTGTGCGCATGCTCGAACGCCTGCCCAAACTCAGCAACGCCGACTTCCCCCCGGCGCTGAAAGAGCGGATCCTCACAGCCAAAGACGATCCGGCCGCTGTACGCTCCATTGGCATCGAGTTCGCGACGGAGTTCTGCGCGAAGCTGCTTGACGAAGGTGTCCCGGGTCTGCACTTCATTACGCTCAACAACTCCACGGCGACGCTGGAAATCTACGAAAACCTGGGCCTGCACGACGTGCGGGCCTGATGGGCCGTACCCGCAAGGGGCTACGGCCGTACGAGAGGGGCGTACATGGGCTGGGCGGTCCTCTATGTCGCGTTCGGACTGGTGGCACTGTGGCTCCTCGGTGAGGTGCTGCTGCAGTACAAGGCGCGGCTGCGCTGGCGACTGCTCGCCTTCGTCGGCTTCCTGGGCGTGGTCCTCGGCGTCCTGATGCCCTCGGTGTACGTCATCGGGCTCGGCGCCATCGCCTTCGCGATCGGCCAGACGTACGTCACGCTGTCGTTCCGCCGTGGCTTCGCGGAGGGCTGGGCGCTCAAGGGCGGCCCCGGCGAGGACGCCGAAGGCAGCAGCGGCGCAGGCAGCAAGCGGCGCAAGAAGGCGGAGCCGGTCCACCGGGACCCGACCCTCGAGGTCTCGGACCTGGAGTACGCACAGGCGTCCCCGGACGCGTACGAGCAGGGGACCCAGCAGTTCGCGCAGGTCCCGGAGTCGGCGGCCGAGTCCACCGCGGTGTACGCGCCCGAGCCGATGCCCGACGACACCGGCCAGTACGGCATCTACAGCGAGTCGGCGTACGCCCAGGCGGGCCAGGGCGCGCAGGGCTACGGCTATGACACAGGGGCCACCGGGTCCTACGGCTACGACCAGCAGAACTATGGCTACGACACCGGTCAGCAGCCGTACGCCGCGCCCTACTCGGACCCGTACATCGGGACCCAGACGTACCCGGCGCAGCCCCAGTACGGCGACCCGTACGCCACCGGCCAGCAGCAGCAATACGCCGACCCGTACGCCAACGGCGCCGAGGGCTACGGCACGGACACCCCGCCCGGCGGCGTCTGGGTGCCGCAGCAGCGCAACGGCGACGAGCAGCACCAGCAGAACTACGGCGGTGAACTGCCGCCCGAGCAGGCCTACCCGGCGTATCCGCAGCACGACCCGAACACCGGGTACGACACGGGCTACAACGAGCAGCAGTACCGGTACTGAACCGCCCCCGCTCCGCGGCTCACTGCGAGCCGCGGAACTCCGGGCCCTCCACGATCAGGCCGGCCACCAGCGCACCCGACATGCCCGCGTGCGGGAGCCCGCCGCCCGGATGCGACCAGCCGCCGACCGCGAACAGGCCGGGCAGCTCCGTCGCGTTCGCCGGGTGCAGCAGTCTTCCCCGCGCGGCGGCCAGCGCGGGCGCGGGCACGGCTCCGCCCGCGGCCCCGGTCGCCTCGGCGATGTCCTGGGGCGTGCGCACCTCGTGCCACAGGAGGCGGTCACGGAGGCCGGGGACGGCACGCTCGGCCGCCGAGAGCACCGCCTCGACGTCGGCCTCGGCCACGCGCGCGTGAGGCGGCACGGTCACCGTGACGGTCACCGCCTCGTGGTCGGCGTCGGGCACCTGCGACGGATCGCCGGTCCGCAGCACCGCGGCCGTCGGTCTCGCGGGCCGCGGGCCGTCGCCGAACAGCCACGCCAACTCGGCGTCCCGGTCCGCCCCGTGCACCACCGTCCGATGCGGCGTGCCCTCGGGTCTGGCCCCGCGCAGCGCCAGATGCACGGTGAGCCGACTGGGCACCGCAGCTTCTGACTGGGCCGGCACCTCACCGCGTACGGCCCGCCCGGCAAGCAGCCCGTCGAGCACGCTCGGCGCGACTCCCGCCACCACGAACTCGGCGTCCTCGACACTCCCATCCATCAACTCGACGCCCGCCGCACGGCCGTCCTTCTCCACGATCCGGGTCACGGCCGCACCGAACCTGAACTCGACCTTCCGCTCCAGGCAGCGCGCGTACACGGCGTCCGCGAGCGCCCGCAGGCCGCCGCCGACCGCCCACGTCCCGAAGGTCTGCTCCATGTACGGCAGCACGGCCGCGCTCGCCGGTGCCGTACGGGGATCGAGCCCGGCCGCCACCGCGTACTGCTCCAGGAGCGCCACGAGGCGCGGGTCCCCGCCCAGCTCGAGCGTGCCGATCTCGGCCAGGGTCGTCGCCACGCGCTCCTTGCGCAGCAGGCGCTTGTGCGCCACGGCCGGGTACGGCTCGCGCTCGGCCAGCACCTGCCAGTTCGGCCACAGAGGCTCTTCGAGGAGGGGACGGCGGGAGCGGTCCCAGGCTTCCCTCGCCCGGTCCATGAACGCCGACCAGCGCGCGCCCGCGCCCGCGCCGACGGCCGTGTCCAGCGCCTCGGCGACACCCGCACGCCGCGCGTTCGGCAGGTCCGTCGTCGTGCCGTCCGCGAAGACGTGCCGCACGGCGGGCTCGACCTGGGTGAGGCCGACCAGGTCCTCCAGGGACTCCTTGCCCGTCTTGACGAACAGGTCCCGGTAGACCGCGGGCAGGTGGAGCAGGCCCGGGCCCGTGTCGAACGCGAAGCCGTCGCGCTCGATGCGGCCCACCGCCCCGCCGTACGCCGACGCGCGCTCGAAGACCACCGGTCGGTGGCCCGCGACGGCCAGCCGAGCGGCGGCCGCCATGGCGCCCATCCCCGCGCCGATCACCGCAATTCGTGCCATGCCAGGGACTGTATCGGCCGCCACTGACAACGCCGCTCGCAGGTCATGAGGGCGGTGGCGCCTCGCGGGCCAGCCGCTTCTCCTCGCGTCGCTGGGCCCGTCTGCGCAGGAACCGGCGGATGCGCCGGATCAGGAAGAACAGCAGCAGCAGGCCGAGGACGAGCAGCACCGCGGCGATGATCGCGGCCGCCTTCGGGTAGTACATCGCGAAGGCCATGATGCCGCCGACGCCGAGGTCCTCTGCGGTGCTCATCACGAAGTTCGACACCGGCTCGGGCGAGGTGTTGACCGCCATCCGGGTTCCGGCCTTCACGGTGTGACTGGCCAGGGCGGTGGAACCGCCGAGCGCGCCGGCCGCCAGATCGGACATGGACCCGCTCTGTCCCGCGAGCAGGGCCCCGACGACGGCACCCGACACCGGCCTGATCACCGTGTGCACCGTGTCCCACACCGAGTCCACGTACGGGATCTTGTCGGCGACGGCCTCGCACAGGAAGAGCACGGCGGCCACGATCAGGACGTCCGGACGCTGCAGCGACTCGGGGACCTCGTCGGTCAGCCCGGTCGCGCCGAAGACGCCGAGCAGCAGGACCACCGCGTACGCGTTGATGCCACTCGCCCAGCCACTGGTGAACACCAGGGGAAGTACGGACACGGACAAGATCGTAACCAGTAGGGAACTCTCCGTGCCTGGGGATGAGCACGCACGTCTGAGTATCCGTACCTAGATGGTGAGATGAGTAGGTACGCGGATGGGGCCCGACCTGCAAAGACGGAAGAGTGGAGTCCACGGAGAGGGGCGCGGCTCCGGTACCGCCGACACGGGGCGGCGGAACGGCTGCGCGGCGCCCTTGGCCGCTCCTCTCACCCAGCAGGGTGAGAGCGAGGCACGGGGGAACACGGGGGATGCGCCGGTCCGGTGAGGCCTGAGTACGACCACAGGCCTTGCCGGACCGGCGCTCCGTTTTCCGGGGGAGGGCTTGCCGGTCAGGCCCTGCCGGTCAGGGGCTGACCGCCGCCGACCCGCCCCTGAAGGAGCAGCGACAGCGCGCCGTGCACGTCGTCCAGGGACCGCTCCGGCTGGAACGCCTGCCAGTCCAGGGCGGCCACGAGGACCATGCCCACCAGCGCCGCGGCCGTCAGCGGCACGTCGATCTCCTCGCTCAGCTCACCGCTGTCCACGGCGCCGCGCAGCACGCCCTCGACGACGGCCACCGCCTCCTGGCGGACCACCGCCAACGTCGACTGCCAGGCGCGGTTGGTGCGCCACAGTTCCGCTACGTAGAGCTGCGTGAAGGCCGGGTACCGGTCGATGAAGACGAGCCCGGCGCGGATCATCGCGTCCAGGGCGTCGACCTTGCTGCCGCCGTTCTCGTCCGCCTTTTGTGCCGCCTCCCGGAGGGAGGCGGTGAGAAGCCCGACGCCGTGCCGCAGCAGCTCCTCGAAGAGGACCGACTTGCTGGCGAAGTTGTAGTAGACCGTGCCCTTCGCGACCCCGGCGCGCTCGGCGATCTCGTCGACCGTCGTCGCGGAGAAGCCCTGCTCCGCGATGAGCGTGACAGCGGCCTCGTAGAGCTTCTGCCGGGTGGCCTGGCGCCGTGTGCTGCTTTCCATGCCCCCGATTCTCACAGGCCGCCTCACGGGGGCGCTCACAGGCTCAGCTCGGGGTGCAGCCGGTCCAGGGTCCACACCTGCTTGCGCCGGGCCGTCAGGGCGGTCAGCGCCAGGGCGCCCGCCGTGAACGCCGCGAGCACCGCGCACGCCTGCCACACGGGACCGAGACCGCCGCCGGAGATCAGCCGCCGCAGGGCCTCGACGACGTAGCTCATCGGCAGGTACGGGTGGATCGCGTTGAAGAAGCCCGGGCTCGTCTGCACCGGATACGTGCCGCCCGCCGACGTCAGCTGCAGCATCAGGAAGGCGAGCACGAGGATGCGGCCCGCCGCCCCGAAGCGGGCGTTCAGCCACTGCACGATGGCCGCGAAGCACGCCGTGACCAGGCACAGGAAGCCGACGGTTCCGGCCGCGTGCAGCATCTGCAGCCCAAGTGCCCAGTGCAGTACGGACATCAGGGCCGCCACCTGGAGCAGGCCGAGGGCGGCGACCGGCAGCCAGCCCGCGAGGGCCACCCGCCAGGACGAGGCGCCGACCGCGAGGGCGCGGCGGTTCAGCGGCTGGATCAACATGTAGGCGACCATCGCGCCCACCCACAGGGACAGCGGAATGAAGTACGGGGCGAAGCCCGTCCCGTAGTTGGGCGCCTTGTGGAGCGACTGGGAGGCGAGCCGTACCGGGTCCGCCATCACCTCGGTGCGCTGATCGCGGTCGTTCTTGTCGTAGTCGGGGATCTTGGCGACGCCGTCGTGCAGCCCGCCCGCCAGCTTCCCCGAGCCGTCGGCCAGCTTGAACATGCCGCCATTGAGGTCGTTCGCGCCTGTCTTCAACTTGCCCACACCGGAGTCGAGTTCGGTGGAGCCGGTCGACGCCGTGCCGAGCCCTGTGTGCAGCTTCTGGGCGCCCGCCGCGACCTGGCCCGCGCCCCTGTTGAGCTTGTTGATCTGCGCGACCGCGTTCTCGACGTCCTTGTCGAGCGTCGGGGCGCGCTCGGCGAGCGCCTCCGACTGCTGCTGCAGCGTCTTCAGATGGCTGTCCATGAGGTTCAGGTCGCCGTGCTCGTCCTGGATGAGCGTGTTCAGGTCGTCGGAGACAGTGGCGACGTCCGCGGCCGCCGTGGCCGCCTTCTTCAGGTCCGTGCAGGCCGGGTCGTCGAGGAGCGCCTTCTCGCAGCGCCTCTCGTAGATCGCGGCCAGGATGTCGGATCCCGCGTGGGCACCCTTGCGCGCGGTGGGGGCGAGCTTCACGAGGTCGTCGAGGTTGTGCCGGATGCCCTTCGCGGAGTCGGCGACGAGCCGTGCCGTGTCGCCGATCTGCTTCTTGTTGCCCTTCAGGAAGGGCACCACCTGGTCGGCGGCGCCGTTCACCTTGTCGGCGAGCGACTGCGTACCGGCGGCGACCTGCTGGGACCCGGTCTCCAGGTCACCGGCCCCCTTGTCGAGCTTCTTCAGGCCGCTCGACAGGTCGCCGCTGCCCTTCTTGGCGTCCTTCAGGCCGTCGGCCAGGTCCTTCGAACCCTTCTTGGCCTTGCCGATGCCGCCTTCGAGCTCGTCCGCTCCCTGCGCCGCCTTCTTGGTCGCGTCATGGATGTCGGAGAAGGAGATGAAGATCTTGTCGAGGAAGGACCGCGACGCGTTCGTGGACGCCGCGGAGCGCACCTCGGAGAAGACCGTCCGCGAGATCTGGCCGACGATGTAGTTGTTCGCGTCGTTCGTACGCACCTGAAGAGCGCCGGTCTCGGGGGAGTTCCCGGAACTGGACGCGATGCGCGCACTGAAGTCCTCCGGCATGGTCAGCGACAGGTAGTACGTGCCGTCCTCCACGCCCTGTGCGGCCTGCGCCGCGCTGACCTCGTGCCACTGGAAGGTGTCGCTGTCGTACAGCCCCTTCGTGATGTCGTCGCCCGCGGTGACCTTCTTGCCTGCGGCGCTCGCCCCCCGGTCGTCGTTGACGAGTGCCACGGGGATCTTGTCGAGCCGCCCGTAGGGATCCCAGAAGGACCACAGGTACAGCGCCCCGTAGAGCAGCGGCAGCAGCAGTAGTGCGACGAGCGCGGCGCGCGGCAGCTTGCCCCTGCCGAAGCGCCTGAGCTCAAGCGCGGCCAGCTTCGGCGAGCGCATCGGCCGTCTCCTTCTCGGTGGTGGCATCAGCCGGCGTGGCAGTGGTCCGTACGACGACGGCGTCGTCCGGTGCCTCGCTGCACACGGCGACGACGGTGGTGCCGGACGCGGCGATCGTCCTCAACTGGTCCCAGACATCGGCCCGTTCGGCGTCCGAGAGCTTCAGGTCGGTGTCGTCGACGCCGATCAGCCGGGGCCGGCCGATGAGGGCGAGGGCCAGGGACAGGCGCAGCGCCTCGACGCGCTCCAGGTCGCGCACGGCCGTCCGGGAACCCTTCGGGAGGGCCTCGCGGTCGAGCCCCGCGGCGGCCAGCGCCGCGTCGATCCGCAGCCTCGCCTCGGTCACCCGCTCCGTGCGGGTGCGCAGCAGCCCGCGCAGGGAGCCGTCGAACCGGCGCTGCAACAGCGCCCGTTCCCGCAGGTGCTCGGCCACGGTGAGTGCCGGATCGAGGTCGGTCACCCCGGGCACGTGCGCGAGTGCGCTCACCCGGCGTACGGCGGCCATCTGCTTCGGCAGCCGGAACGCGCCGACCGCCGCGGTCCCCTCGCTGGAGCGCATCCGGCCCGTCAGCGCGAGCAGCAGACAGGTGCGGCCACTGCCGGAGGGCCCCTCGACCGCGACGAGCGAGCCGGGCGCCGCCTCGATGTCGACGCCGCGGAACGCCCAGCCGCGCGGGCCCTTCACCCCGAACCCCGCGGCGCGCACGCCCGCTCCGCCCTCCGGACCGACCATGGTCCCCCCTCGACACCTTTTGAACTGACTGGTCAGTGCAAAAGTTAGCCCGAACCTTCGATCGAAGCAAAAGCCCAGGTCAGAGCCGATTGTCAGTGGCGTACCCCACGATGGGCACATACGGCCACTGCGCCGTCACACAGACGACAGGAGGTTCGTCATGGCCAGGTACCCCGCAGCCGCCGCACGCCGCCGCGCCACCACCGGCCCTGCCCCCTCACTGACCGGACCATCGAACGACGTCCACCCGGTGCTGCGCCGATCGAGCGCCCCGCCCGCCGCCCTCGATCTGCTTGCCCAGGCCCGCGCCGGACTCGACGAGGCGGGCGTCCTCGAAACGGCCAACGAGCGGTATGCGACCGCCCATCTCGCCGCCCTGCGCACCGCCGCGGCCGTCCTCGCCGCGCGCGGCCGTCCCGAACCGACGCCCAAGCGCCGCGCCCGGATCCGGAGCGCCTGGGAAGTGCTCCCGGAGATAGCGCCCGAACTGGCGGAGTGGAGCGCCCTGTTCGCTGCCGGAGCCACCCGCAGGGCGCGCGCGGAAGCGGGCATACGCGGCGCGGCCAGCGCCCGCGACGCCGACGACCTGCTGCGCGACGTGGCGATGTTCCTGCGCCTGGTCGAGCGCATGCTCGTCCTGCAGCCGGTGCTGCCCCAGCCGCGCCAGGAGGACGACGAGCGCACCGCCGACAGGGGGGTGCCCGACGCGGGGTGACCGGCGATCGGGGTGGCGTACGCGGATGGCATGGCGGCCCGGCCGCGCCCATTAGGGTGGAGTCGCCCGAACCTGTTCACGCCGAGGAGCCAGCTGCCGTGTCGGACCCGTCCCGCCCTCGAGCCTCTCTCCGTACAGCCGTGGTCTGGGAGGTCGTGAAGGACGCCCTCGACCGTCGCGCCAAAGCCGCGGGGAGCCAGGCGCTGGACGTCCTCGACACCGGAGGCGGCAGCGGCAACTTCGCGGTGCCGGTCGCCCGTCTCGGCCACCACGTCACGGTCGTGGACCCCAGCCCGAACGCGCTGTTCGCGCTCGAGCGCCGCGCCGCCGAGGCCGGAGTGGCCGACCGGGTGCGCGGCGTCCAGGGCGACATCTCCGGACTGTTCGACGTGGTCGAGCGGGACGGCTACGACGCGGTGCTGTGCCACGGCGTCCTCGAGTACGTGGAGGAGCCGGCGGAGGGCGTGCGCAACGCGGTGGGCGCGCTGCGCTCCGGCGGCGTGCTCAGCCTGCTCGCGGCGGGCCTCGGCGGCGCCGTCCTCGCCCGGGCGCTCGCGGGTCACTTCAAGGAGGCACGGCAGGCGCTCGACGATCCGGCCGGACGCTGGGGCGACGGCGACCCCGTACCGCGCCGTTTCACCGCCGAGCAGCTCTCCCAGCTGGTCGGTGACGCGGGCGTGGACGTCGGCGCGGTGCACGGGGTGCGGGTCTTCGCCGACCTCGTTCCCGGCGTCCTCGTCGACACCGAACCCGGCGCCTTCCAGGAGCTCCTGAAGCTGGAGGCCGCCGCCGCCGAGCAGCCCGCGTTCCACGCCGTGGCGACGCAACTGCACGTGCTGGGGGAGAAGCGAGCGGTCGACGGGACCTGAGCGACTCCCGTGAGCCGCCGCTGATCAGCGACGCAGCGGCAGATGGAGTACGCCACAGGCCCCCCGATCGGGCGCCGGTCGCCGTATGATCGGGGTAGACCGTCCGGCATGACGGGTCGGCCACCGGGGAATGACGCCTCAGTGAGCCGGAGCGGCGTGACGCGGTCCGGAATGGTGAAGTTGGCGTAGAGGGGCGGGTTTCACGGGGGCGATTCCCTGCCTATCCTGAAGGGGACCCCCGGTCGCCCCGGCGACTGCACGATGAGGAGGACTCCGTGCCGCTCTCGGAGCACGAGCAGCGAATGCTCGAGCAGATGGAGCGAGCGCTGTACGCCGAAGATCCCAAGTTCGCGACAGCGCTTGAGGGAAGCGGGCTGCGTACGTACACCCGACGTCGGGTCTACCAGGCAGTCGCGGGCTTCCTGGTGGGTATCGCGCTCCTCATGGCAGGAATGGTCGCGCAGCAGATCTGGATCAGCGTGGTGGGATTCCTCGTCATGCTGGGCTGTGCGGTGCTCGCCGTCACCGGTTGGCGCAAGGCTCCCAAGCCGGGCGAACAGCCGGCGGGCGCGGTGCCCGGTGCGTCTGCCGCCCGACGGCAGAGCAAGCCGAAGCGCTCGATGATGGACCGGATCGAGCAGCGCTGGCAGCGTCGCCGTGACGAGCAGGGCGGCGGCCGCTGACGCAGTCCACACGTACGTGAAGGGTGACCACCTGAGGTGGTCACCCTTTGTGCGTAGAGACACCGTCTTGTGCGTAGAGACACCGTCGGCATGGAGCACTGACTACTGAGTATTGAGCACTGAGCGGCGTCGGCGCGTGCTCCGAGAACGGACGAAGGCTCCGGCCGCCTCAGCGGTGGCCGGAGCCTTCATCGACGTACGGGACTCAACTCTCCTGGCTCGACGGGCGGGAGCGGGACGACCGGTCGAGCAACGACGACCAGCGGGCCCGCAGCCGCACCGTGAACGACTCCCAGCGCTGCGACGCCGCCCACACCACCCGGATGGCCGAGCGCGGCGCGAGCGTCGCGCGCAGCCGGGTCGTGCGGCCGGCCTTCGCGCGCAGGCCGTCGTACAGGTGGCGCACGTCCTCGCCCAGGCCCGAGGCGGGCGCGGGCCGTGGCGCGTACAGCACCTGCTCCACCGCTGCCGCCACCCGGTGCACGGCATCGGCGGCCGGTGGATCGAGCTGCCCGATCCGCACGATGCGGGCCGCCGCCTTGCGCGGGGTCTGTGAGTCGTCCGGCGCGATGCCGTGGTCCCACGCCGTGTCGGTGACCTCGCGCCAGGCCGCCAGGGTGCGCGCGGTGGCATCGGCGTCCGTACGACCGGAGGAACCGAGCCGCACCGCCCGCAGCCGCTTGCGCCACAGCATCGGCAGCAGAGGCACCACGAGGACCAGCAGGGCAGCCAGCGTCACCAGCAGGATCGTGCCGATCGGCGGGCCGTCGTCCGTCGAGCCGGTGACGAGCGCCGGAGCGGCGCTGCCGCAGGCGCCCTCCTTGCGCTGTGCCGCCGAGCAGCTCTCCGAGGCGGAGGGCTGGGCGGCCGAGGGAGCCGCGGAGGCGGACGTGCTCGGCGCCGCCGGGTCGCTCGAGCTGTCGCTCGGGGTGGTGTCCTGCGTGTACGACGGGGTCGTGCCACGCGTCGGCGTCGGCTCGAAGCGGGTCCAGCCCACGCCCTCGAAGTACAGCTCCGGCCAGGCGTGCGCGTCCCGCAGGCCCACCGCGTAACTGCCGTCGCCCGCGGGCGAGCCCGGGGTGAAGCCGACCGCGACGCGCGCCGGGATGCCGAGGCTCCGGGCCATCGCCGCCATCGAGAAGGAGAAGTGGACGCAGAAGCCCCGCTTCTGCTTCAGGAAGCGCGCGATGGCGGCGGAACCGCTGCCGGCCTGCACCTCAGTGTCGTACGAGAAGCCGCCGTTGACCGCGAAGTAGTCCTGGAGCTTGACCGCCCGCTCGTAGTTGTTCGCCGCGCCGGCCGTGACCCTGCGCGCGGTCGAGCGCACCACCTCGGGCAGCGACTCGGGGACCTTCG
Source organism: Streptomyces sp. NPDC050085 (assembly GCF_044460595.1). Taxonomy (NCBI): domain Bacteria; kingdom Bacillati; phylum Actinomycetota; class Actinomycetes; order Kitasatosporales; family Streptomycetaceae; genus Streptomyces; species Streptomyces sp. NPDC050085. The sequence goes on from NZ_JBITJZ010000005.1 coordinate 476,035, forward strand.
TGAACTCGCGGAGCATGTCGGCCGGCGGCTGTCCCGCGTTGGCCAGCTGCTGTGCCGTCGGCTGCACGAGCAGGCTCTTGACGGTGTACGACTTGCCGCGCGTCGTCTGCCCGTGATCGCCGACCAGGGTGCGGCCGACCTGTTCGAACCGCCAGCGTCCGTTGATCGACACGTTCGTCGCGGGGTACGGCATCGGCAGCCAGTCCTGCGCGTACCAGTCCGCTGCCGAGATCCGGGTGGTGACCTCGGTCCTGCCGACGTCGGCGCCGAGCCCGGGCGGACTCGGCAGCGGGGAGGGCACATCGGTGATGCTGCGCACCGAGGGGCGCCAGGTGGTGCCGTCGAACTCGTCGAGCGCCACGATCCGCAGGTACATGTCGGTGGTCTGGTCGGTGTTCGTCTTGTACGACATCACCGTCCGGTCCTCCGGCTGGTTCAGGCTGTTCTGCAGCGAGACCAGGGGGTTGATCGCGGAGATGGTGCCGCCACCGCCCGACCCGTTGCCCACGCCCGTGCCGGAGGGGCCGAGCAGGCCGTCGTTCAGGGCGGGCAGGGCGAGCGGCACGACGAGGGCGATGCCCAGCGCGAGGACGCCGATGCGGCGGCCGGTGCGGACCGGGGCGACCGCGCCGCCCGGACCGTCCTGGCGCTGCATCCCGCCGGGGGCGCGCCCGGTGCCACCGAAGACCCGGCCCCACTGCGAGAGGCGGTCCCGGCTCTCGGCGAGGAGCAGCAGCAGATAGCCGCCGGCCGCCAGCAGGAACCACAGCCAGTCGGTGCCGCCGTCGGACAGCCCCGCGGCGACCGAGTACAGGGCGAGCAGCGGCAGTCCGGCCGGGGCCGCGCTGCGGAACGTCACGGCGAGCGCGTCCACCGCGAGGCCGATCACCAGCGCGCCGCCGACCAGCATCAGCCGGATGCCGTCGGACAGCGGCGCCGGGATCATGTACCGGCCGACGTCGTCACCGCCCGCTTGCAGCAGCACCCCGAAGTGCCGGAAGGCCTCGGGACCCGGGATCACCGCGCCCAGCGCCTGCTGGTTCGCGAAGACGAGGGTGAGCAGCAGCAGGGAGACCACGGCCTGCGCCGCGATCGTCAGCGGCCGCGCCAGCGGGATCCGGCGGGCCGCGGCGCCCACCGCCGCCTGGATCACCAGCAGGATGGCCGCCTGGAGGATCCACGAGGACTTGTCGACCAACGGGAGCAGCGAGCACGAGGCCAGGAACGTGGCCAGCGTCGCGCAGATCGACAGACGGGCACCGCCGCTCATGACCAACCCCCCGCGCCGCTGTGCGGGGCCGACACGGTGCCGGAACGCTCCCGGTCCGCCTGCCGCCACACCTCTGTCATCGCGGCGCCCGGTGGTACGGCCACCGCCGTCCAGCCCGCTTCCTGCAGCATGCGCAGCCGCTCCGCGCACTGCTGCGAGAGCGGCGCCCCCGGACCGTGGATCCAGGAGGCGCTGTCCAGCACGAAGGCGACGGCGCCGCCGCTGCGCTGGCGCATCTTGGCGGCCACCGCCGCCTGCTCCTCGTCGAGGTCGCCGAAGAAGGCCACCAGTAGTCCCTCGTTCCCGCTGCGCAGCACGTCGTACGCGGCCGAGAGCGTGTACGTGTCGGAGTGGTCGACGACTGCGAGCGTGTCCATCATCAGGCCCGCCGCGTCCGCCGACTCCTGGCTGGCGCCCGCGAAACCGTCCGTGCCCTCGCCCGGCACCGCGCTGCCCGTGTCCGTCAACAGACGGACGGAGAAGCCCCGTTCGAGCATGTGCACCAGGGCGGAGGCCGTCCCGGACACCGCCCATTCGAAGGCCGAGTCGGGGCCCGCGCCCTGATAGGCGGGGCCGCGCGTGTCGAGCAGCACCGTGCAGCGGGCCCGCTGCGGCTGCTCCTCGCGGCGCACCATCAACTCGCCGTAGCGCGCGGTCGAGCGCCAGTGGACGCGGCGCAGATCGTCGCCGTAGCGGTACCCGCGCGGGATCACGTCGTCCTCGCCGGCCAGCGCGAGCGACCGCTGCCGCCCGTCGCCGTACCCCTTGGCCTCACCGGAGAGCCGCACCGCGGGCAACGGCTCCACGCGCGGGATCACCGTCAGGGTGTCGTACGTCGAGAAGGACCGGGTCAGTTCACACATGCCGAACGGGTCCGTGAGCCGCAGCTGCAGCGGGCCCAGCGGATAGCGGCCGCGCAGGTCCGAGCGGACCCGGTAGGACACCTCGCGGCGGCCGCCCGCCTCGACCCGGTCGAGGACGAAGCGGGGGCGCGGCCCGAGCACGTACGGCACGCGGTCCTGGAGCATCAGCAGGCCGGTCGGCAGCCGCGAGATGTTGTCCATCCGCAGGTGCACGCGCGCCTCCGAACCGGCGGGCACGCGCGCGGGGGAGAGGCGGCGGCTGCCCGCGACCCGGTAGCGCGTGCGGTACAGGACGGCCGCGCACACCAGCGGAAGCACCGCGAGCAGCAGCCCGACCCGGAGCAGATCGCTCTGCCCCAGGACGTAAGCGCAGACGGCCGCGGCGACACCCGCGGCCAGGAACGAGCGGCCGCGCGTGGTCAGGCCGGCGAGCGCGGTCCGCAGGCCGCTCTTGTCGCCCTTGTCGTCAGCCGTGCCGTCCCCGCCCCCGGAGTCCGCCCCGTAGTACCCCCCAGCCGCCATCACATACCCCGCGTGCCGGGCGGCTGCTGGCCGTACATCGGAGGCGCCGACGGGTAACTCTGGGGCGCGCGCGGCTCGGCGGCCGGGACCGGGGTGCGCTGCAGGATGTCGAGGACGACCTGCTCGGCCGTGCGCCGGTTCAACTGAGCCTGAGCGGTGGGCAGCAGACGGTGCGCCAGGACCGCGACGGCCAGCGCCTGGATGTCGTCCGGCAGTGCGTACTCACGACCGCTGAGGGCCGCCGAGGCCTTGGCCGCCCGCAGCAGGTGCAGCGTCGCGCGCGGGGACGCACCGAGTCTGAGGTCCGGGTGCGTGCGCGTGGCGGCCACCAGGTCGACCGCGTAGCGCCGTACGGCGTCGGCGACGTGGACCGTGCGCACCGCCTCGACCAGCTTCACGATGTCGTGCGCGTGCGCCACCGGCTGCAGGTCGTCCAGGGGCGAGACACCGCCGTGGACGTCCAGCATCTGCAGCTCGGCCTCCGGGTTCGGATAGCCGATGGACACGCGCGCCATGAAGCGGTCGCGCTGGGCCTCGGGCAGCGGGTACGTGCCCTCCATCTCGACCGGGTTCTGCGTCGCCACCACCATGAAGGGGCTGGGCAGTTCGTAGGTCTGCCCGTCGATGGTGACCTGGCGCTCCTCCATGGACTCGAGCAGCGCCGACTGCGTCTTCGGAGACGCGCGGTTGATCTCGTCGCCGATCACGATCTGCGCGAAGATCGCCCCCGGCTTGAACTCGAAGTCCCGACGCTGCTGGTCCCAGATGGACACACCGGTGATGTCCGACGGCAGCAGGTCGGGCGTGAACTGGATGCGGCGCACCGAGCAGTCGATGGACCGCGCCAGCGCCTTCGCGAGCATCGTCTTGCCGACGCCCGGTACATCCTCGATGAGCAGGTGCCCCTCAGCGAGCAGCACTGTCAGCGAAAGCCGTACGACCTCCGGCTTGCCCTCGATCACACCCTCCACCGACCTGCGCACACGCTCCGCAGTGGTGGTCAGATCAGTGAGGCTCGCTCGATCGTCATAGGTCGTCACCCGGCCCTCCTCGGCCCGTACTTTCCGGGCCGACGCTCTGTGACGCGGACCGGCCCACCCCGAAACACGGACACCACGCGCGAAAAGTTCCATCGATCGCGCGAGGTGCCACACACGCATTCTTGTTGGCGTTACCGGTTCGTGTCACTCGCCTGTGGATAACTGGCTGCGATATGTCGGGGCTTACAACCTTTTGAGGGGACGGCCGCCCGCCCGGGAACCTTTTCGGAAACTTCAAGCAGGGGCGATCTCGCGCAGCTGACCGGTCTTCACGTCGAAGACGAAGCCGCGTACGTCGTCGGTGTGCAGCAGGAAGGGCGAGGTGCGCACCTTCTGTATCGACTGCCGTACGTCCTGGTCGACGTCGCGGAATCCCTCGACGGCCCAGGTCGGGCGCTGGCCGACCTCGAGCTCCAGCTCGTGCCGGAACTCCTCGCTGAGTCCCTCGAGGCCGCAGCCGCTGTGGTGGATGAGAACCACGCTGCGGGTGCCGAGGGCGCGCTGGCTGATGGTCAGCGAGCGGATCACGTCGTCGGTCACGACTCCGCCGGCGTTGCGAATGGTGTGGCAGTCGCCGAGTTCGAGCCCGAGCGCGGCGTGCAGGTCGAGACGGGCGTCCATGCACGCGACCACGGCGACCTGCAGCACGGGACGTGCGTCCATGCCCGGGTCGGTGAAGGCCGCGGCGTACCGCGCGTTCGCGTCGACGAGGCGGTCGGTGATGGTGCCGGCGACGGGTATGGCGTCTTCGGACGGGAGGGATGCGGAAGTCGTCATGGATATGACGGTAATGGTCACGCAGGGCCGTGGCCCGCTGTGAGACGGGACAAAGAACGTCATCGCGGCTTGTTGTGAGCTAACCCACAGGGGCGGTCGAGCGCGACCGAACGGGTGAATTCGCCGGAAATGCGGCTTCGCGTCGATGCGGCCCGCGACGCGCAGGCCGGTTGATTGACCGAGGGGCACCGTGGACTAAAGTGACGCCGAACCCCATTAATCGAAGCAACAACGGAGATCCCGGCACTGCCGGACGCTCCCCGCGTGCGCGGCGCGTACGTACGGCTCGGCCTCCTCCCGCTCCGGTCGGCCGGCGTCACTTCCCCGGCGCCGGCGGACCACCATCCCCTTCACGAGCGGGCGGGGACCCGGCAGTGCGTCCGCCCCCCCACGCCGGACCTGAGAGGGCCCCTTGAGTCAGCGACACGTCCCGGTCATGCTCCAGCGCTGCTTGGACATGTTGGCTCCCGCGCTCGCACAGCCGGGCGCGGTCGTCGTCGACTGCACGCTCGGCCTCGGCGGCCACAGCGAGGCCCTGCTCTCCACGTTCCCCTCGTGCCGCCTCGTCGCGCTCGACCGCGACAAGGAAGCGCTGCGCCTGTCCGGCGAGCGCCTCGCCCCCTTCGGTGACCGGGCCACCCTCGTGCACGCCGTCTACGACGAACTGCCCGAGGTCCTCGACCGGTTGGAGATCCCGCGCGTCCAGGGCGTCCTGTTCGACCTCGGCGTCTCCTCCATGCAGCTCGACGAGGCCGACCGGGGCTTCGCGTACGCGCAGGACGCGCCGCTCGACATGCGCATGGACCAGACGACCGGGATGAGCGCCGCCGAGGTCCTGAACACGTACCCCGCGGGCGAGTTGGTGCGGATCCTGCGCCAGTACGGCGAGGAGAAGCAGGCCAAACGCATCGTTTCGGCCGTCGTGCGCGAGCGCGAGAAGGAGCCGTTCAGCAACAGCGCCCGGCTCGTCGAGCTGATCCGCGACTCCCTGCCGCAGGCCGCCAAGCGCACCGGAGGCAACCCGGCCAAGCGCACCTTCCAGGCCCTGCGCATCGAGGTCAACGGCGAGTTGAGCGTCCTGGAGCGGGCGATTCCGGCCGCGGTGAAGGCGCTCGCCGTCGGTGGCCGGATCTCCGTCCTGTCGTACCACTCGCTCGAGGACCGGCTGGTCAAGCAGGTGTTCGCGGCCGGCGCCGCCACCACGGCGCCGCCCGGCCTGCCCGTCGTCCCCGAGCAGTACCAGCCGCGGCTCAAGCTGCTCACGCGCGGCGCCGAACTCCCCACGGAGGAAGAGGTCGCCGAGAACCGCCGGGCGGCCCCGGCACGGCTGCGAGGTGCGCAGCGCATCCGCGAGGACGTCATCGGATGAGGATCGAGTGAGGCACGCGCGCGTGGAGGGGTGGTCATGAGCGGGAAGAGCGGCAGGAGCGGCTCGAAAGGTTCTCAGGGATCCAAGGGCTCCACGGGCGAACGGCGCGGGAGAGCGGCCCGGTTGGCGCGGCTCTTCCCGGTCGCCCCGTCCGGCGGCGCCCAGGCGGCGCGGACCCCGTTCGTCCTGCTCGTCGTGCTGCTGCTCGGCGGCGGACTCATCACGCTGCTGTTGCTGAACTCGTCCCTCAACGAAGGATCGTTCAAGCTCAGCAGGCTCAAGAAGCAGACCACCGAGCTCACCGACGACGAGCAGCAACTGCAGCGCGACGTCGACTCGTACTCGGCCCCCGACGCCCTGCAGCGCCGCGCCCGCGAACTCGGCATGGTCCCCGGCGGCGACCCCGCGTTCCTGAACCCGAACGGCACCGTGCGCGGCATGCCGAGCCCGGCCGCGCTGCCCTCGCCGGTGCGTCAGCAGGCGCCCCGGCCGCCGGAGACGGTGCGTACGACCACCACGACGACGCCCTCCGCCCCGTCGAGCAGTGCTGCACCGGGGAAGACGCCGTCCGCCAAGCCCTCCGCCAGGCCGACCGGCCGGCCGAGTCCGAACAGCTCGGTACAGCCCTCGGCCCCCGCTCCCTCGACCACTGCTCCTTCGACCTCCGGCAGGTGACGCCATGACCGACAGGGAGCCCCCGCGCCGCCGCGTCCCAGGACCCGCGCGCTCCTCGGGACCTGGCAGGCCCGCGGCGCAGCGGCGCCCGGGTCCCGGTGCACGCCCCGCCGCACGGCGCCCGCGCCCCGCCCCTGCCAAGGCCGCCACTCCACTGCGCCTGGGCAGCCCGCGGCCCCGCCTGCGGATGGTGAGCCTGGGCCTCACGCTCGTCCTCATGGTCTTCGTCGTACGGCTTCTCCAGGTGCAGGGCGTCGACGCGAGCGCGTACGCCGCGAAGGCCGAGCTGAATCGGTACGTCAGCCACACCATCGCGGCCGAGCGGGGCGGCATCACCGACCGCAGCGGTGTCGCCCTCGCGACCAGCGTGGACGCGTACGACATCACGGCGGACCCGACGATGTTCACCGAGAAGGTCACCAAGGTGAAGGACGCGCCCGAGCAGGCGGCGGCGCTCCTGTCGCCGATCATCGGGGTCGACGCGGACGCGCTCGCCAAGAAGCTGAAGACGAAGAACACGCGGTACGTGCGGCTCGCCTCGCGCCAGACGCCCCAGGTCTGGAAGCAGATCAAGGACCTCAGGTCCACGCTGAACGACAAGGCCAACGCCGAGGGCCGCGAGGCCAGCGTGCTCTCCGGCGTCCTCGCCGACCCCAGCAGCAAGCGCGTGTACCCGAACGGGGACCTGGCCGCCGGGATACTGGGCTGGGTCAACGCCGACGGCAAGGGCGGCGGCGGCGTCGAGCAGCAGCTCAACAAGGAGCTGTCGGGCAAGGACGGCAAGATCCGTTACGCCCAGTCCGGCGGCCAGCAGGTGCCCACCGCGGGCAGCACCGAACAGCCCGCGGTGCCCGGCTCCGACGTCGAGCTGACCATCGACCGCGACATCCAGTGGGCCGCGCAGAACGCGATCACCGAGCAGGTCAAGAAGTCCCATGCCGATCGTGGCTACGTGATAGTGCAGGACACGCAGACCGGCGAGGTGCTGGCCATGGCCAACGCGCCGGGCTTTGACCCCAACGACCTGTCGCAGGCCAACTCCTCGGCCATGGGCAACGCGGCGCTGCAGGACGCCTACGAGCCCGGCTCCACCGCCAAGGTGATGTCGATGGCGGCCGTGCTCGAGGAGAACGTGGCGACCCCCGAGACCCACGTCGTCGTGCCCAACAGGCTGCACCGCGGCGACCGTCTCTTCCAGGACGACATCGACCACAAGACCTGGTACCTCACGCTCAACGGCGTGCTCGCCAGGTCCAGCAACATCGGCACGATCCTCGCCGCCGGCCAACTGGGCAAGACGCAGCCGGAGGCCAACCAGACCCTCTACTCGTACCTGCGCAAGTTCGGCATCGGCCGGCAGAGCGGTCTCGGTTTCCCCGGCGAGACCTCCGGCATCCTCGCCGCGCCCGACACGTGGTCCACGTCGCAGCAGTACACGATCCCGTTCGGGCAGGGCTTCTCCCTCAACGCGATGCAGGCGGCCTCCGTGTATTCGACCATCGCCAACGGGGGCGTACGGATCGAGCCGACTTTCGTGCGGGGCTCCACCGGCGCCGACGGCAAGTTCACCCCCGCGCCCAAGCCCAAGCAGACCCGCGTCGTCAGCGAGAAGACGGCCAGGACGGTCGCGCAGATGCTGGAGTCCGTGGTCGACGACGAGGAGGGCACCGGCACCAGGGCCCGCATCCCCGGCTACCGCGTCGCGGGCAAGACGGGCACGGCCAACCGCGTGGATCCGGCCACGGGGCGCTACAAGGGGTACACGTCGTCGTTCGCCGGGTTCGCACCCGCCGACAAGCCGCGCGTCACCGTCTACTGCGCCATCCAGAACGCCACGAAGGGAAGCTACTTCGGCGGCCAGATCTGCGGCCCCATCTACAAGCAGGTCATGGAGTTCGCCCTGAAGACCCTTCAAGTGCCGCCCACGGGCGCCAAGTCCGCGAAACTGCCCACTGAATACCAGCCGTGACACCGGCCGTGACGTGCCGTGACCATGATCGCCTCCACACAGTGAAGACATCTTGAAGAGCTCGTGACAACCATCACCCCCGATCCAGGGAACCAGCGCGCGCCACGCCCCTCGCTTCGCTCCCCGGGGGGTGCGCCCGGTACGCTCACCGCCGTGCCACACGCTGATCAGTCCCAAACCACCCAGAAGGGCGCACCCGTGACATACCCCGGGCCGCCGCGACCGGTCGAGGTCTCCGCCACACCCCTCGCGGAACTGGCCGATCAGCTGGGTGTCCCCACACCCGCGGCAGGCGTCGAGATCTCCGGCATCACCCACGACTCCCGGGCGGTGCGGCCCGGTGACCTGTACGCGGCGCTGCCCGGCGCCCGCGCGCACGGCGCCGACTTCGCCGCGCAGGCCGCCTCGCTCGGCGCCGTCGCGGCGCTGACCGACCCGGCGGGCGCCGAGCGCGTCACGGAGGCCGGACTCGTGCCGCTCGTCGTGGAGAACCCGCGCGGCCGCATGGGCGAGCTGGCGGCCACCATCTACGGCCACCCCGGCAAGGACCTGCTGCAACTCGGCATCACCGGCACGTCGGGCAAGACGACGACCGCGTACCTCATGGAGGGCGGTCTGAAGGCGGTCCGCTCGACCGGGCTCATCGGCACCGTCGAGATGCGCATCGGCGACGAGCGCATCAAGTCCGAGCGCACCACCCCCGAAGCCACCGATCTCCAGGCCCTGTTCGCGGTCATGCGCGAGCGCGGCGTCGACGCCGTCGCCATGGAGGTCTCCAGCCACGCCCTCGTGCTCGGCCGGGTCGACGGCTGCGTCTTCGACGTCGCCGTCTTCAACAACCTGAGCCCGGAGCACATGGAGTTCCACTCCGACATGGAGGACTACTTCCGGGCGAAGGCGCAGCTGTTCACGCGGGCGCGCAGCAAACAGGGCGTCGTGAACTTCGACGACGAGTACGGCCGCCGGCTCCTGCAGGACTCGGAAGTGCCGGTCGTCAGCTTCTCCGCGGAGGGGCACCCGGACGCCGACTGGCGCGCCGAGGACGTCGAAGTGGGGCCGCTGGGCTCGACGTTGACCGTCGTCGGCCCCAAGGGCGAGCGCATCTCCGCCAAGGCGCCGCTGCCCGGCCCCTTCAACGTGGCGAACACCCTCGCCGCGATCGTCGCCCTCGCCGTCGCCGGGATCGACCCGCAGACCGCCGCCGACGGCGTCGCAGCCGTCCCCGGGGTGCCGGGCCGCCTGGAGCGCGTGGACGCGGGCCAGGACTACCTCGCCGTCGTCGACTACGCGCACAAGACCGACGCCGTCGAGTCCGTGCTCAAGGCCCTGCGCAAGGTCACCGAGAACAAGCTGCACATCGTGCTCGGCTGCGGCGGCGACCGCGACAAGACCAAGCGGATGCCGATGGGCGCCGCCGCCGCGCGGTTCGCCGACACGGCCATCCTCACCTCCGACAACCCCCGCTCCGAGGACCCCCTCGCGATCCTCGCCACGATGCTCGCGGGCGCGGCCGACGTGCCCGCGCACGAGCGCGGCGAGGTCCAGGTCTTCGAGGACCGGGCCGCCGCCATCGCCGCCGCCGTGGCCCGGGCCGAGCCCGGCGACACCGTGCTCGTCGCGGGCAAGGGCCACGAGCAGGGCCAGGACATCGCCGGGGTGGTCCGTCCCTTCGACGACCGCCAGGTGCTTCGCGAAGCTATCCAGAAGACCCAGGGATGAACTTGTGATCGCCCTCTCCCTCGCCGAGATCGCCTCAGTCGTCGGCGGGCAGACGTACGACATACCGGATGAGCAGGTCCGGATCACCGGTCCTGTCGTCATCGACTCGCGCAAGGTCGAGCCCGGCAGCCTGTTCGCCGCCTTTGTGGGCGAGCGGGTGGACGGCCACGACTACGCGCGCGAGGTCGTCGAAAAGGGTGCGGCCGCCGTCCTGGCGTCCCGCCCCGTCGGCGTGCCCGCGATCGTCGTCGACGACGTTCGGACGGCGCTCGGCGCGCTCGCCCGGCACGTCGTCGAGCGGCTGGGCGCCACCCTCGTCGCGCTGACCGGCTCGGCCGGCAAGACCAGCACCAAGGACCTGATCGCGCAGGTGTTGCAGCGCACGGCGCCGACGGTCTTCACGCCGGGCTCGTTCAACAACGAGATCGGCCTGCCGCTGACCGCGCTGACCGCCACCGACGAGACGCGGTTCCTCGTCCTGGAGATGGGCGCCCGCGGCAAGGGCCACATCCGGTACCTGACGGGCCTGACGCCCCCGAAGGTCGGCGTCGTCCTCAACGTAGGGACCGCGCACATCGGCGAGTTCGGCGGCCGCGAGCAGATCGCGGAGGCCAAGGGCGAGCTGGTCGAGGCGCTGCCCGCCGAGGGCACCGCGATCCTGAACGCGGACGATCCTCTCGTACGGGCCATGGCCTCGCGCACGAAGGCGAAGGTGCTCCTCTTCGGAGAGGCGGCCGACGCCGACGTACGTGCCGAGAATGTCCGGCTCACGGAGAACGGACAGCCGGCCTTCAGCCTCCACACACCCTCCGGGTGCAGCGAGGTGACCTTGCGCCTGTACGGTGAGCACCACGTGTCGAACGCGCTCGCCGCGGCCGCCGTCGCCCATGACCTTGGCATGTCCGTAGAAGAGATCGCCCGCGCGCTCTCCGAGGCGGGCACCCTGTCCCGCTGGCGCATGGAGGTCACCGAGCGCCCGGACGGCGTCACGATCGTCAACGACGCCTACAACGCGAACCCCGAGTCCATGCGCGCGGCTCTCCGCGCCCTGGTGGCCATGGGCAAGGGGCGGCGTACGTGGGCGGTGCTCGGGCACATGGCCGAGCTCGGCGATGAGGCGCTGGCCGAGCACGACGCGGTCGGACGGCTCGCCGTCCGGCTCAACGTCAGCAAGCTCGTGGCAGTCGGGGGCAGGGAAGCGTCCTGGCTGCAACTGGGCGCCTATAACGAGGGTTCGTGGGGTGAGGAGTCGGTGCACGTGTCCGACGCACAGGCGGCTGTCGACCTGCTGCGCAGCGAGCTGCGCCCGGGAGACGTCGTGCTCGTGAAGGCCTCCAGGTCGGTGGGCCTGGAGAGCGTCGCACAGGCGCTGATCGACGACGTTCAGGCCGGGGCTGATGCCCGATGATGAAGCAGATCCTCTTCGCGGGTGTGATCGGGCTCTTCCTGACCCTGATCGGAACGCCCCTGCTGATCAAGCTCCTTGCGCGCAAGGGCTACGGCCAGTACATCCGTGACGACGGCCCGCGCGAGCACCACGCCAAGCGCGGTACGCCGACCATGGGTGGCATCGCCTTCATCCTGGCGACCCTCATCGCGTACTTCCTCAGCAAGCTGATCACCGGCGCGGCCCCGACCCTGTCGGGTCTGCTCGTGCTCGGCCTGATGGCGGGCATGGGCCTGGTCGGCTTCCTCGACGACTACATCAAGATCGTCAAGCGGCGTTCGCTCGGTCTGCGGGCCAAGGCGAAGATGGCGGGACAGCTGATCGTCGGCATCGCCTTCGCGGTGCTGTCCCTGTCCTTCGCGGACGCCCGCGGGAACACCCCGGCCTCCACCAAGCTCTCCTTCGTGGAGGACTTCGGCTGGACGATCGGCCCGGTGCTCTTCGTGGTCTGGGCGCTGTTCATGATCCTCGCGATGTCGAACGGCGTGAACCTCACCGACGGCCTCGACGGCCTCGCCACCGGCGCCTCCGTGATGGTCTTCGGCGCGTACACCTTCATCGGTGTCTGGCAGTTCCAGGAGTCCTGCGCCAACGCGCAGACCCTCACCAACCCGGCCGCCTGTTTCGAGGTCAGAGACCCACTCGACCTGGCAGTCGTGGCATCGGCCCTCATGGGCGCCTGCTTCGGCTTCCTGTGGTGGAACACCTCGCCCGCCAAGATCTTCATGGGTGACACGGGCTCGCTCGCCCTCGGCGGCGCCCTGGCCGGTCTCGCGATCTGCTCGCGCACCGAGCTGCTCCTCGCCCTCCTGGGCGGCCTGTTCGTGATGATCACGATGTCCGTGGTCATCCAGGTCGGCTCCTTCAAGATGACCGGCAAGCGCGTCTTCCGCATGGCGCCACTGCAGCACCACTTCGAACTCAAGGGGTGGTCCGAAGTCCTTGTGGTGGTCCGCTTCTGGATCATCCAGGGCATGTGCGTGATCGTCGGACTCGGCCTCTTCTACGCAGGATGGGCAGCCAAGAAGTGACATCTGGTCAGGGTTCCTGGCAGGGGATGAACATCACCGTCGCCGGTCTCGGCGTGAGCGGCCTCAGCGCCGCCCGCGCCCTGGCCGGCCTCGGCGCGTCGGTCACCGTCGTGGACGGCGGCGACGGCCCGGCCCACCGCGAAAAGGCAGCCCTCCTTAAGGAGGAGGGCATGTCCGTACGCCTCGGGGACGCGACCACGCTGCCCGAGGGCACGGAAATGGTCGTCACGTCGCCGGGCTGGAAGCCTTCCTCCCCGCTGTTCGAGGCGGCACGCGCGCGTGGTGTGGACGTCGTCGGCGACGTCGAGATCGCCTGGCGCCTGCGCGGCCCGAACGCCGCACCCTGGCTCGCCATCACCGGCACGAACGGCAAGACCACGACGACGCAGATGCTCGCGTCGATCCTGAAGGCGGCGGGCCTGCGCACGGCCGCCGTCGGCAACATCGGGACGCCGATCATCGACGTCGTCCTCGAGGGCGACGACGCGTACGACGTGTTCGCCGTCGAGCTCTCCTCGTACCAGCTGCACTGGGCGCCCTCGCTGCGCGCGCACTCCGGCGCCGTCCTGAACCTGGCGCCCGACCACCTCGACTGGCACGGCTCCATGGAGGCGTACGCCGCCGACAAGGGCCGTATCTACGAAGGCAATCAGGTCGCCTGCGTCTTCAACGTCGCGGACAAGGCCACCGAGAACCTCGTCCGCGAGGCCGACGTGGCGGAGGGCTGCCGCGCCATCGGCTTCACGCTGGGCACGCCCGGGCCGTCCGAACTCGGCGTCGTCGAAGGCATCCTGGTCGATCGCGCCTTCGTCGAGGACCGGCAGAAGAACGCTCAGGAACTCGCCGAGGTGTCGGACGTCAATCCGCCGGCGCCCCACAACATCGCCAACGCCCTCGCCGCGGCCGCCCTCGCCCGCGCCTTCGGCGTGGAGCCCGCGGCCGTACGCGACGGACTGCGGAACTTCACGCCCGACGCGCACCGCATCGCGCACGTCGCCGAGGTCGCCGAGGTCGCGTACGTCGACGACTCCAAGGCCACCAACACCCATGCCGCACAGGCCTCGTTGGCGGCGTACGAGTCGATCGTGTGGATCGCTGGCGGACTCGCCAAGGGAGCGTCCTTCGACGAGCTCGTCACGGCCGCGGCCGGGCGGCTGCGGGGCGTCGTCCTGATCGGTGCCGATCGTGGCCTGATCCGTGAAGCCCTGGAGCGACACGCCCCGGAAGTACCGGTCGTCGACCTCGCGCGGACCGACACTGGGGCGATGTCGGCGGCGGTCCAGGAGGCGGCACGGCTCGCCCGCCCGGGGGACACCGTGCTGATGGCCCCGGCCTGTGCGTCGATGGACATGTTCACCAACTACAACAAGCGTGGCGAGGCGTTCGCGGAAGCGGTCCGCGAACTCGGCGCCACCAGCGTCTGAGGGGACCCGCGAGGTGCCCGGTGACGCCGGGCACCCTTGGGAGGGGACGTGGCAGCGCAACAGGTACAGCCGTACGGTTCACCGTCGGGGAGCGGCAATGGCCGGTAGCAGCGCCCGCACCACCAAGCGCCCGGCGGCGCCGCCCCGCAGGACCAGCAAGGTCTACCGGGCGCGCGCCAATCCGCTGCGCCGCCTGTACGCACAGGCCCGCCGCGCCTGGGACCGGCCGCTCACCGCGTACTACCTGATCCTCGGGTCCGCGATGCTGATCACGGTCCTCGGCCTGGTGATGGTCTACTCGGCGTCGATGATCACGGCCCTGCAGATGGGCCTGCCCAGTTCGTACTTCTTCCGCAAGCAGTTCGTCGCGGCCGTCCTCGGCACGATCCTGCTCCTGCTCGCGATGCGCATGCCGGTCAAACTGCACCGCGCGCTCGCGTACCCGATCCTCGCCGTCAGCGTCTTCCTGATGGTCCTGGTGCAGGTGCCGGGGATAGGAGTGTCGATCAACGGCAACCAGAACTGGATCTCGCTCGGCGGCCCCTTCATGCTGCAGCCCAGCGAGTTCGGCAAGCTGGCGTTGATCCTGTGGGGCGCCGACCTCCTCGCCCGCAAGCACGACAAGCGGCTGCTGACCCAGTGGAAGCACATGCTGGTGCCGCTCGTCCCGATGGCGTTCCTGTTGCTCGGCCTGATCATGCTCGGCGGCGACATGGGCACGGCGATCCTGCTGACGGCGATTCTTTTCGGCCTGTTGTGGCTCGCGGGGGCGCCGACCCGGCTCTTCGTCGGGGTCCTGTCGGTGGCCGGCGCGATCGGCATCATGCTGATCAAGACCAGCCCGAACCGGATGGCGCGGCTCGCCTGCCTGGGCCGCGCCGACGCGGGCCCCGACGACATGTGCTGGCAGGGACTGCACGGCATCTACGCCCTCGCGTCCGGCGGACTCTTCGGTTCCGGCCTCGGTGCGAGTGTGGAAAAATGGGGTCAACTTCCCGAAGCGCACACCGACTTCATCTTCGCCATCACCGGTGAGGAACTGGGCCTGGCGGGGACGCTGTCGGTGCTCGCCCTGTTCGCGGCTCTAGGCTATGCGGGTATCCGCGTGGCCGGACGCACGGAGGACCCCTTCGTTCGCTATGCCGCGGGTGGCGTGACGACCTGGATCACGGCGCAGGCCGTGGTCAACATCGGTGCGGTGCTCGGCCTGCTGCCGATCGCCGGTGTCCCGCTCCCGCTGTTCTCGTACGGGGGGTCCGCGCTGCTGCCGACCATGTTCGCCGTCGGACTTCTGATCGCGTTCGCGCGGGACGAACCGGCGGCACGGGCGGCCCTCGCCATGCGGCGAGCCACGGCCGAGCCGCGGATGAGATGGAACACGATGCGACGGCGCGCCTCGGCGCGCACGTCCGGAGAGCGGTGAATTTCGGTGCATGTCGTACTCGCCGGTGGGGGGACCGCCGGCCACATCGAGCCGGCCCTCGCCCTCGCGGATGCCCTGCGCAGGCAGGACCCGACCGTGGGCATCACGGCCCTCGGTACGGAGAAGGGGCTCGAGACGCGGCTCGTCCCGGAGCGCGGATACGAACTCGCGCTGATCCCCGCCGTCCCGCTGCCGCGCAAGCCCACCCCTGAGCTGATCACCGTGCCCGGGCGGCTGCGCGGCACCATCAAGGCCGCGGAGCAGATCCTCGAGCGCACCAAGGCCGACGCCGTGGTCGGCTTCGGCGGGTACGTGGCGCTGCCCGGCTACCTCGCCGCCAAGCGGCTCGGCGTGCCCATCGTCGTGCACGAGGCCAACGCGCGGCCCGGCCTGGCGAACAAGATCGGTTCGCGGTACGCCGCCGGGGTCGCCGTCTCTACCCCGGACAGCAAGCTGCGCAACGCCCGCTACATCGGCATCCCGCTGCGCCGCACCATCGCCATGCTCGACCGGGCCGCGGTGCGCCCCGAGGCCCGCGCCGCGTTCGGCCTCGACCCGAACCTGCCGACGCTCCTCGTCTCCGGCGGCTCGCAGGGCGCCCGGCACCTGAACGAGGTCGTCACGCGCGTCGCGCCGCTGCTCCAGCAGTCCGGCATCCAGATCCTGCACGTGGTCGGCCCGAAGAACGAACTGCCGCAGGTACAGCAGATGCCGGGGATGCCCCCGTACATCCCGGTACCGTACGTGGACCGGATGGACCTCGCGTACGCCGCGGCCGACATGATGCTCTGCCGCGCGGGCGCGATGACCGTCGCCGAACTCTCCGCCGTCGGGCTCCCGGCCGCGTACGTCCCGCTGCCCATCGGCAACGGCGAACAGCGGCTCAACGCCCAGCCGGTGGTCAAGGCCGGTGGCGGCCTGCTGGTCGACGACGCGGAACTGACTCCCGAGTGGGTCCAGGGCAACGTCCTGCCCGTCCTCGCCGACCCGCACCGGCTGTACGAGATGTCCCGCGCCGCCTCGGAGTTCGGCCGCAGGGACGCCGACGACCTGCTCGTCGGGATGGTCTACGAGGCGATCAACTCACGCCATTAGGCGCGTACGAGACGAAGGCAGGGGAGCGCGTGGCCGGACCTACCACTGCGGACCGCGGCGAGAGGGAAGACGCCGCCGAGGCAGCCGAGCCGGGCCCGCCCCCGCCCCGCTTCCGGGTGCCGCGCGTACGCACCCTCGTCGTGACCGGAGTGCTGCTCGTCCTGATCGGGGCGGGCGGCACCTGGCTCCTGTACGGATCGCAGTGGCTGCGCCTGGAACGCGTCACGGTGTCCGGTACCGACGTACTGACGCCGGATCAGGTGCACGAGGCCGCCGCCGCACCGGTCGGTGCCCCGATGATTTCCGTCGACACGGATGCCATTGCGGACCGATTGCGGCGGAAATTGCCCCGAATCGACTCGGTTGACGTGGTGCGTTCCTGGCCGCATGGAATCGGGTTGAAAGTGACAGAACGTAAGCCGGTCCTGATTGTCGAAGACGGCGGAAATTCGGGCAAGTTCGTCGAAGTCGACCATGACGGTGTGCGTTTTGCGACGGTCGACAAGGCCCCGAAGGCCGTTCCCCGGCTGGAATTGACGCCGGATCAGACGGGCGCGGCGGCGAGCCTGCGCCGCTTCGGTCCCGACCGGCTGACCCGTGAGGCGGTCCGCGTCGCCGGGCAGCTCCCGAAGGCGGTCGCCCGCGACACCCGTACCGTCAAGGTCCGTTCGTACGACGAGATCTCGCTGGAGCTCACGGGCGGACGCGTCGTCGTATGGGGAAGCGGCGAGAAGGGTGACATGAAGGCGCGCGTCCTCGTGGCCTTGATGAAAGCCGCCCCGAAGGCCCGGCACTTCGACGTGAGTGTTCCCACCGCCCCTGCGTCAGTGGGGAGTTGACGCACATCGGCGCAGGCCAGCACCCTGGTTGGGCAGCGCTACGGCTGATCACATAGGGTGAAAAGAAAAACGGGAGGTTCGGCGTGTTCGTTGAACGGGCGCCACTTGTCGACTTAGTGTCAGGTTCGGAAGAGTCCAGGAAACAGACACACTGGTAACCCTAAACTTCAGCGTTAGGGTTCGGGTCGGCAGTCGACTAGTAGTCCGGACCGTCCCCATTCGACATCAGTCGTCGCATCGGCACAACGCGAGGCGGCGACACGTAACTCGAGGCGAGAGGCCTTCGACGTGGCAGCACCGCAGAACTACCTCGCAGTCATCAAAGTCATCGGTGTCGGCGGCGGTGGTGTCAATGCCATCAACCGGATGATCGAGGTCGGTCTCAAGGGCGTCGAGTTCATCGCCATCAACACCGACGCGCAAGCCCTGTTGATGAGCGACGCGGACGTCAAGCTCGACGTCGGCCGTGAACTCACCCGCGGACTCGGCGCCGGAGCCAATCCGGCAGTCGGCCGCAAGGCGGCCGAGGACCACCGCGAGGAGATCGAGGAGGTCCTCAAGGGGGCCGACATGGTCTTCGTCACCGCCGGCGAAGGTGGCGGCACCGGCACGGGCGGCGCACCCGTCGTCGCCAACATCGCCCGCTCCCTCGGCGCCCTGACGATCGGCGTGGTCACCCGCCCCTTCACCTTCGAGGGACGGCGCCGGGCCAACCAGGCGGAGGACGGCATCGCCGAGCTCCGCGAAGAGGTCGACACCCTCATCGTCATCCCGAACGACCGGCTCCTGTCCATCTCGGACCGCCAGGTCTCCGTCCTCGACGCCTTCAAGTCGGCGGACCAGGTCCTGCTCTCCGGTGTCCAGGGCATCACCGACCTCATCACCACCCCGGGTCTCATCAACCTCGACTTCGCCGACGTCAAGTCCGTGATGTCCGAGGCGGGTTCGGCCCTCATGGGCATCGGCTCGGCCCGCGGCGACGACCGCGCGGTGGCCGCCGCCGAGATGGCGATCTCCTCGCCGCTGCTCGAGGCGTCCATCGACGGCGCCCGCGGTGTGCTGCTCTCCATCTCCGGTGGCTCGGACCTCGGTCTCTTCGAGATCAACGAGGCCGCACAGCTGGTCAGTGAGGCCGCGCACCCCGAGGCGAACATCATCTTCGGTGCCGTCATCGACGACGCCCTGGGCGACGAGGTGCGGGTCACCGTCATCGCCGCCGGGTTCGACGGCGGACAGCCGCCGGCCAAGCGGGAGAACGTCATCAGCTCGTCGTCGGTCAAGCGCGAGGACCCGGCCGCGGCCGCTCGCGCGGCATCGGCCCCCGAGCCCTCGCGCCCGACCTTCGGCAGCCTCGGCAGCGTGACGCCGCGCGAGGAGGCCAGGCCGGAGCCGGCCGAGGCCGCGCCGGCGAACGAGACCCCCGCGGTCCCGGTCACCCCGCCGCAGGTTCCCCGGCCGTCCTACCCGGACAGCCAGGCCGAGGAGCTGGACGTCCCGGACTTCCTGAAGTGACGTTCCTGAGCCCGACGGGGACTTCATCGAAGTGATAGGACAGCGACACAACGTGCGCGGCGCGCACTTCGCCTTCACCGACCGGTGGGGCGGGGTGAGCGCCGCTCCGTATGAGGAGCTCAACCTCGGCGGCGCGGTCGGCGACGACCGCGAAGCCGTGCTGCGCAACCGGGAGTCGGCCGCGCAGGCGCTCGGCTTCCCGGCCGCCCGGGTCGTCTGGATGAACCAGGTGCACGGCCCCGACGTGGCGGTGGTGGACGGCCCTTGGGCCACCGACACCGACATCCCGTCCGTCGACGCGATCGTCACCGCACGGCGCGGGCTTCCCCTCGCCGTGCTCACCGCGGACTGCACTCCCGTCCTGCTCGCCGACCCGGCCGCCGGGGTCGTTGCCGCCGCACACGCGGGACGGCCCGGCATGGTCGCCGGGGTCGTGCCCGCCGCCGTGGAGGCGATGGTGAAGCTCGGCGCACAGCCGGACCGGATCGTGGCCCGCACCGGACCCGCGGTCTGCGGGCGCTGCTACGAAGTGCCGGAGCAGATGCGCGCCGAGGTCGCCGCGGTCGAGCCCGCGGCGTACGCCGAGACCAGTTGGGGCACTCCCGCCGTCGATGTGACCGCCGGTGTGCACGCGCAACTGGAGCGCCTCGGGGTGCGCGACCGGCAGCAGTCGCCGGTGTGCACGCTGGAGTCGCACGACCACTTCTCGTACCGCCGCGACAAGGCCACAGGCCGGCTCGCGGGCTATGTCTGGCTGGACTGATACGACATGACGGACCTTCAGGATCTTCAGGGACGTACGGAAGAACTCGCGTCGAACCTGGCGGCGGTGGAGGAACGTATCTCCGCCGCCTGTGCGTCCGCCGGACGCAAGCGCGAGGACGTGACCCTGATCGTGGTCACCAAGACCTACCCCGCCAGTGACGTACGGATCCTGTCCGGACTCGGGGTGCGGCACGTGGCGGAGAACCGGGACCAGGACGCCGCACCCAAGGCGGCCGCGTGCGCGGATCTGCCCCTCACGTGGCACTTCGTCGGTCAGTTGCAGACCAACAAGGTGCGTTCCGTGGTGAGTTATGCCGATGTGGTGCAGTCCGTGGACCGGGCGAAGCTCGTCACCGCGCTGTCCAAGGATGCCGTACGGGCCGAGCGCGAGCTGGGGTGCCTGATCCAGGTCGCGCTCGACGCGGACGAGGGCGAGGGTGCCGGCCGGGGCGAGCGCGGGGGCGTAGGAGTGGGCGGGGTGGAGGAGTTGGCCGCACGCGTGGCCGAGGCTCCGGGGCTGCGGCTCGACGGGCTGATGACCGTCGCGCCGCTCACCGGGGCCTACGCGGGGCGGCAACAGGCGGCGTTCGAACGGCTCATGGATTTGTCGACTGTCCTGCGCGCGGCCCATCCGGCTGCGAACATGGTCTCGGCAGGGATGAGTTCGGACCTCGAACAGGCCGTGGCGGCCGGAGCGACACATGTGCGCGTCGGTACGGCGGTACTCGGAGTCCGACCCGGGCTCGGGTAACGTCGCCAAGAAGTCGGACCACAGCAGAAAATATGGTCATTCTCGCTGATGGGCGGGGAGATCACGTGGATCGCGGGCACTTTGGTTGACGTCAGCCGATCCACCACAGAGCGGAGGACTCAGAGCAATGGCCGGCGCGATGCGCAAGATGGCGGTCTACCTCGGCCTCGTGGAGGACGATGGGTACGACGGCCGGGGGTTCGACCCCGACGACGACTTCGAACCCGAGCTCGACCCGGAGCCCGAGCGTGACCGGCGGCGGCACGAACCGTCGCATCAGTCACACAACTCCCGCGCGGTAGAAGCGGACGAATCAGTACGAGTAGTACAGCCCCCCGCGCCGCGCGAGCCGGTGCGCCAGGCCGCTTCGCTCCCCGCTGAATCGGGACGTCCAGCGCGAATCGCCCCCGTGGCATCCATCACACCTGAACGTCAGAGCCTGGAGAAGAACGCACCGGTGATCATGCCCAAGGTCGTGTCCGAGCGGGAGCCGTACCGCATCACCACGTTGCACCCCCGGACCTACAACGAGGCCCGTACCATCGGGGAACACTTCCGCGAGGGCACTCCGGTGATCATGAATCTGACGGAGATGGACGACACCGATGCGAAGCGACTTGTCGACTTTGCCGCCGGTCTCGTCTTCGGTCTGCACGGGAGCATCGAGCGGGTGACCCAGAAGGTGTTCCTGTTGTCTCCTGCTAACGTCGATGTCACGGCGGAGGACAAGGCCCGCATCGCAGAGGGCGGGTTCTTCAACCAGAGCTGAGACGCAGCACTAGTTCGACGACTAGCTACTTACTAGTCACGAGGCACGAGACACAGGGGAGAGGGAACCACCGATCATGAGCGTGGTTTTGGATGTGGTCTACATCGCGCTGATGTGTTTCCTCATCGTGCTGATCTTCCGGCTGGTCATGGACTATGTCTTCCAGTTCGCCCGCTCGTGGCAACCCGGCAAGGCGATGGTGGTCGTTCTGGAGGCCACCTACACTGTCACTGATCCACCGCTCAAGCTTCTGCGGCGGTTCATCCCGCCGCTGCGTCTCGGGGGCGTGGCGCTCGACCTGTCCTTCTTCGTACTGATGATCATCGTCTACATCCTGATCTCCGTCGTGAGCCGGCTGTGAACGATACGGTCTTGCCGAATGCCGACGACAACGTTGAGGTGAAGAGATGCCGTTGACCCCCGAGGACGTGCGGAACAAGCAGTTCACGACCGTCCGCCTCCGAGAAGGCTATGACGAGGACGAGGTCGATGCCTTCCTCGATGAGGTCGAAGCCGAACTGACCCGTCTCCTTCGTGAGAACGAGGACCTGCGCGCGAAGCTCGCCGCAGCCACGCGCGCCGCCGCGCAGAACCAGCAGCAGGGCGGCATGCGCAAGGGCCCCGAGGGCCCGGGCGGTCCGCAGGACCAGCAGGGTCCCCCGCAGGGCATGCGCGGACCCGGCGCCCCGGTGCCCGCCGGAATATCGGGCCCGCCGCAGCAGATGGGTGGCCCCATGGGCGGTCCGCCGCAGCTGCCGAGCGGTGCCCCGCAGCTTCCGGCCGGTCCCGGTGGACACGGTCCGCAGGGCGGCCCGCAGGGTCCCGGTCCGATGGGCCAGGGCCCGATGGGTCAGGGTCCGATGGGCGGCCAGCCGCAGCTCGGCGGTCCCATGGGTGGCCCGATGGGCCACGGCGGTCCGCAGATGCCGCAGCCCGGTCAGGGCCCCGGCGGCGACAGCGCCGCCCGTGTCCTCTCGCTGGCCCAGCAGACCGCCGACCAGGCGATCGCCGAGGCCCGCTCCGAGGCCAACAAGATCGTCGGCGAGGCCCGCAGCCGCGCCGAGGGTCTCGAGCGTGACGCCCGTGCCAAGGCCGACGCCCTGGAGCGGGACGCGCAGGAGAAGCACCGCGTCGCGATGGGCTCCCTGGAGTCCGCCCGCGCCACGCTGGAGCGCAAGGTCGAGGACCTGCGCGGCTTCGAGCGCGAGTACCGCACGCGCCTGAAGTCGTACCTGGAGTCGCAGCTGCGCCAGCTGGAGACCCAGGCCGACGACTCGCTGGCCCCGCCGCGTACCCCGGCGACCGCGTCGCTGCCGCCGTCCCCGGCGCCTTCGATGGCTCCGGCCGGTGCGGGTGCCCCGTCCTACGGTGGCAACCAGACCATGGGTGGCAACCAGCAGCAGGGCGGTCCGTCCTACGGCGGCCAGCAGCAGATGTCGCCCGCGATGACCCAGCCGATGGCGCCGGTGCGGCCGCAGGCTCCGCAGCCGATGCAGCAGGCCCCGTCGCCGATGCGCGGGTTCCTCATCGACGAGGACGACAACTAAGCGGCGCCCCGCGCGCCTGAGAAAGGCGTCGGCGTTCATTCAGGCCCTGGCCCGGATCGTTTCTGCGATCCGGGCCAGGGCCTTTTCGCGCCGCTGGGGGCGGGTGTTCAGGTGTGCCCGGGTATGCAACGCCGAAGGGCCGCCCCGCCGGAGATTCCGGCGGGGCGGCCCTTCGATGCTGTGCTGGTGCGGGGCTGTTCTGTCCGCACCCGGCGCTGGTGGGCACAGCGGGACAGCTATGCCTTGCGGAGGCGGAAGACCAGGCTCAGGCCCTCGTCCGTGAACGCGGTGCCGTACGTGTCGTCCGCCTCGCCCTGGGCGAAGTCCGTCGCCAGGACCTCGTCGGCGATCAGGCCGGAGTGCTCGGACAGGGCCGAGATCACCGCCGGGTCCGTCGACGTCCAGCGCAGGGCGATGCGGTCCGCGACGTCCAGGCCGCTGTTCTTGCGCGCCTCCTGGATCAGGCGGATCGCGTCACGGGCCAGGCCCGCCTGACGCAGCTCCTCCGTGAGCTCCAGGTCCAGCGCCACCGTCGCGCCCGAGTCGGACGCCACCGACCAGCCCTCGCGCGGGGTCTCCGTGATGATGACCTCATCGGGGGCGAGGGACACCGTCTCGCCGTCGATCTCCACCGTCGCCGTGCCCTCGCGCAGGGCGAGGGAGAGCGCCGCGGCGTCGGCGGCGGCCACGGCCTTCGCGACGTCCTGGACGCGCTTGCCGAAGCGCTTGCCGAGCGCCCGGAAGTTCGCCTTGGCCGTCGTGTCGACCAGGGAGCCGCCGACCTCGGAGAGCGAGGCCAGGGACGAGACGTTCAGCTCTTCCGTGATCTGCGCGTGCAGTTCGGGGGAGAGCGTCTCGAAGCCCGATGCGGCGACCAGCGCGCGCGAGAGCGGCTGGCGGGTCTTGACGCCCGACTCCGCGCGCGTGGCGCGGCCCAGCTCGACGAGGCGGCGGACCAGGTCCATCTGCGTCGACAGGCTCGGGTCGATCGCCGCGCGGTCGGCCTCGGGCCACGACGACAGGTGCACCGACTCCGGGGCGCCCGGGGTGACCGGGACGACCAGGTCCTGCCAGACCTGCTCCGCGATGAACGGCGTGAGCGGCGCCATCAGTTGAGTGACCGTCACCACCACGTCGTGCAGGGTGCGCAGCGCGGCCTTGTCGCCCTGCCAGAAGCGGCGGCGCGAGCGGCGTACGTACCAGTTGGACAGGTCGTCGACGAACGCCGACAGGAGCTTGCCGGCGCGCTGGGTGTCGTACGCCTCGAGGGACTTGGTGACCTCGTCCGTGAGCTGGTGCAGCTCGGACAGGAGCCAGCGGTCCAGGACGGTGCGGTCGGCCGGGGCCGGATCCGCCTCGCTGGGCGCCCAGTTCGACGTACGGGCGTACAGGGCCTGGAAGGCGACCGTGTTCCAGTACGTGAGGAGCGTCTTGCGGACGACCTCCTGGATCGTGCCGTGGCCGACGCGGCGGGCCGCCCAGGGGGAGCCGCCGGCCGCCATGAACCAGCGCACCGCGTCCGCGCCGTGCCGGTCCATCAGCGGGATCGGGTCAAGCGTGTTGCCGAGGTGCTTGGACATCTTGCGGCCGTCCTCGGCGAGGATGTGGCCCAGGCAGACCACGTTCTCGTACGACGACTTGTCGAAGACCAGGGTGCCGATGGCCATCAGCGTGTAGAACCAGCCGCGGGTCTGGTCGATGGCCTCGGAGATGAACTGCGCGGGGTAGCGGGACTCGAAGAGTTCCTTGTTCTTGTACGGGTAGCCCCACTGCGCGAACGGCATCGAACCCGAGTCGTACCAGGCGTCGATGACCTCGGGCACGCGCGTCGCCGTCGCCGAGCAGCCCTCGTGGGTGCAGGTGAAGGTGACGTCGTCGATGAAGGGGCGGTGCGGGTCGAGAGCCGACTGGTCCGTGCCGGTCAGCTGCGAGAGCTCCTCGCGCGAGCCCACGCACGTGAGGTGGCCCTCTTCGCAGCGCCAGATCGGCAGCGGGGTGCCCCAGTAGCGGTTGCGGGACAGGGCCCAGTCGATGTTGTTGGTCAGCCAGTCGCCGTAGCGGCCGTGCTTGACGGTCTCCGGGAACCAGTTGGTCTTCTCGTTCTCCTGGAGGAGGCGGTCCTTGACCGCGGTGGTGCGGATGTACCAGGACGGCTGCGCGTAGTAGAGCAGCGCCGTGTGGCAGCGCCAGCAGTGCGGGTAGCTGTGCTCGTACGGGAGGTGCTTGAAGAGCAGACCGCGGTCCTTCAGGTCCTCCGTGAGCTTTTCGTCCGCCTTCTTGAAGAAGACGCCGCCGACCATGGGGACTTCGGGGGCGAAGGTGCCGTCGGGCAGGACCGGGTTGACCACCGGCAGGCCGTACGCGCGGCAGACCTTGAGGTCCTCCTCACCGAAGGCGGGGGACTGGTGGACGAGGCCGGTGCCGTCCTCCGTCGTGACGTAGTCCGCGTTCACGACGTAGTGGGCCTCGGCCGGGAACTCGACGAGCTCGAACGGTCGTTGGTACTTCCAGCGCTCCATTTCGGCGCCGGTGAAGGACTCGCCGGTCGTCTCCCAGCCCTCGCCGAGCGCCTTCTCGGCGAGGGGCTCGGCGACGACCAGCTTCTCTTCGCCGTTGGTCGCCACGACGTAGCGGACCTCGGGGTGCGCGGCGACCGCCGTGTTGGACACCAGGGTCCACGGGGTCGTCGTCCAGACCAGGAGCGCGGCCTGGCCCGCCAGCGGACCGGAGGTGAGGGGGAAACGGACATAGACGGAAGGGTCGACGACCGTCTCGTAGCCCTGCGCCAGCTCGTGGTCCGACAGGCCCGTGCCGCAGCGCGGGCACCAGGGGGCGACGCGGTGGTCCTGGACGAGCAGGCCCTTGTTGAAGATCTCCTTCAGCGACCACCAGACGGACTCGACGTACTCCGGGTCCATCGTGCGGTACGCGTCGTCGAGGTCGACCCAGTAGCCCATGCGGGTCGTCAGGTCGGAGAAGGCGTCGGTGTGGCGGGTCACGGACTCGCGGCACTTGGCGTTGAACTCGGCGATGCCGTACGCCTCGATGTCCTTCTTGCCGCTGAAGCCGAGCTCCTTCTCGACCGCGAGCTCCACCGGGAGGCCGTGGCAGTCCCAGCCCGCCTTACGGGCCACGTGGTAGCCGCGCATGGTGCGGAAGCGGGGGAAGACGTCCTTGAAGACGCGGGCCTCGATGTGGTGGGCACCCGGCATGCCGTTCGCCGTGGGCGGGCCCTCGTAGAACACCCACTCGGGGCGTCCCTCGGACTGCTCGAGGCTCTTCGCGAAGATCTTCTGCTCGCGCCAGAAGTCGAGCACCGCGTGCTCGAGGGCGGGCAGGTCGACCTGGGCGGGCACCTGGCGGTACTGCGTCATCAGTCTTCCTCCGGCGGACGTGGTTCTCTCCGTCGGAGGGACGAGAGCACCTGTGCTCCCGCGGTACCACCCTCCTTGGCCCTCCGGTGCGCCGTCTGCTCCGGTGAGCCCCCTCATTGGGGTCGCGATGCCGGTTCTACTGGCCTGTGGCTGTGCCCTGGGCTTTCTTCCGGCGGCTCCGGGGTGATCTTCACGTCGTGCTCGCCTCCGGGCTTCCACCGTCCCCGGATCGCTCTTGGCTGCGTACGCCGCTACTCGGCCCCATCCACGCTTCTCGCTCCGCCCAGTGTACGGCGCCGGGCAAGGGGCGGCCGACCGGTTTTCGCGGGGGCCGCGGTGCCCGGTGGGCGGCGGTGTGCGGTGACCCGAATGGCGATACGGGCGGCGGCCGATCTCGACCGGTCCCGTCCGGCCGCCCCGCTCGGGCGATTACCGGGCGGGGAGCTGGGCACAACGCTTGAAGGTTCGACGGGCGGGGGGCACGGGGTTCCGAAAACGGGGTGGGGAGGGCTGCGCGAGCCGTTGCCGCGGGCCCTGAGTCGATTTATCGTCCCAGCACGATTCGCGAGCAAGATCACAAATTGTGAAGGGGCCGCGGCCATGGTGGCGAAAAAGACCGCCGTTCAGCATTCGGCGTCCAGCAGATCCACGGGCGCGGGTGCCTCCGGCGGGGACGCGAAGGGGGTGGGGGGCAAGAAGAGCACCGAGGGGGCCGGGAAGCCGGTCGGCGGTGCCACGAAGGCAGTCACGAAGGCAGTCACTAAGGCAGTGAAGTCGACGTCCTCGGCGGCGGGCTCGGCTCACTCGGCGCCCGCCGCGGCGCCCAAGAAGACGGCGGCGAAGAGTGCCGCCAAGAGCGCTGCCGCCAAGACCGCGGCTGCTGCGAAGAGCTCCTCGGCCGAGGAGGAAGCGGCGCCGGGCGTTGCCAAGAAGGGCGCCGCTTCCAAGAGCGCGGCTACGAAGAAGAGCGCGGCCAAGAAGGCCGCATCCAAGAGCGTGGCCGCTGGTTCCGGTGGTTCCGGCGGTGCCGGAGAGGCCTCGGGTGCTGCCAAGAAGGCTGCGGCTCGGAAGACCGTCTCCAAGGGCCTGGCCGATGGTTCCGACAGTGCCGAAGAGGCTGCCGGTGGTGTCAAGAAGGCTGCTGCCCGGAAAGCCGTCGCCAGGGACAATGCGGGCGAGGGTGCCGAAGAGGCTGTGGCGGGGAAACGTACGACCAAGAAGGCGGGCGCACGGAGCGCGGAGAAGCCCGCCGGAGGCAAGGGCGCGGTGAAGAAGGCGGTCGCCTCCGCGGCCGAGGGCGCGGCGCAGGCCGCGAAGACGACGGGAGCCACGACAGTGGTTGCGAAGAAGACTCAGGGCACGGCCACGGCGGCGAAGAAGCCCGGCGCGGTTCCCTCGGCGCGAGGTGCTGTGCCCGACGCGCTGGCCGTCAGGCCCGGCGAGGAACCCTGGACTCCGGACGAGGTCGCGGAGGCGCGTGCCGAGCTGCAGAGCGAGGTGTTGCGCCTCGGCAGCGAGATCGCGGCTGCGGAGGAGGGGCTCGCCGGGCTGATGCGCGACTCCGGCGACGGGGCCGGTGACGACGACGCCGACACCGGCACGAAGAACATCACGCGCGAGCACGAGATGGCGCTGGCCGCCAATGCGCGCGAGATGCTGCTGCAGACCGAGCGGGCCCTGGAGCGCCTGGACGCCGGGACGTACGGGCTCTGCGAGAACTGTGGCAACCCCATCGGCAAGGCGCGCATGCAGGCCTTCCCGCGGGCGACCCTCTGCGTGGAGTGCAAGCAGAAGCAGGAGCGCCGTTACTGAACCGAGCACGTGGGGCCGCGCCGGTGTGTCGTACTCTCGTCCTCAGTCAGGTACCTAGGTTGAGGGACTCACGTGGCAGAGGCGGAGCGCATCATCGGTACGCCGGAATCCCCTGAGGCGGGGGCAGCCGAGCCGGAGAAGGCCGACGAGGCCCCGGCTCAGGAGGCCGAGGAGGCCGGCGAGGCCGTCGCCGAGCGGCCCAAGGGCAGGCGGCGCATCGCCGTGCTGTTCGCCGTGGCCGCGCTCGCGTACGCCCTGGACCTGGTCAGCAAGCTGATCGTGGTCGCGAAGCTTGAGCACCGCGATTCCATCCGGATCCTGGGTGACTGGCTGCAGCTCGAGGTGATCCGCAACCCCGGCGCGGCCTGGGGAATCGGCGAGGCCTTCACGATCGTCTTCACGCTGATCGCGGCGGCGGTGATCGTCGTGATCGCGCGGCTCGCGAAGAAGCTCTACAGCACGCCGTGGGCGATCGCGCTCGGGCTGCTGCTGGGCGGTGCGCTCGGCAACCTCACCGACCGGATCTTCCGGGCCCCCGGTGTCTTCGAGGGGGCCGTGGTCGACTTCATCGCGCCGAAGAACTACCCCGTCTTCAACCTGGCGGACTCCGCCATCGTGTGCGGCGGCATCCTGATCGTGCTGCTGTCCTTCCGCGGGATCGACCCGGACGGGACCGTTCACAAGGACTGAGTTCGCAAGGACTGAGCGGCCGCTGCCGCAGGGCTCGTGGTCGGGGCTGTCGGTGCGCTCCTGCATACTCGACGGGTGAGCACGATTCCCGAGATCCGAACCCTGCCCGTGCCCGACGGCCTGGAGGGCGAGCGCGTCGACGCCGCCATCTCCCGCATGTTCGGCTTCTCCCGCACCAAGGCCGCAGAGCTCGCCGCCGCCGGCAAGGTCACGGTCGACGGCTCGGTCGTGGGCAAGTCCGAGCGGGTGCACGGCGGGGCCTGGCTGGAAGTGGAGATGCCGCAGGCGCCCGCTCCCGTCCAGATCGTCGCCGAGCCCGTCGAGGGCATGGAGATCGTGCACGACGACGACGACATCGTGGTCATCGTGAAGCCCGTGGGCGTCGCCGCCCACCCCAGCCCCGGCTGGACGGGTACGACCGTGATCGGCGGGCTCGCCGCCGCCGGGTACCGGATCTCGACGTCCGGTGCCGCCGAGCGGCAGGGCATCGTGCACCGCCTTGATGTGGGCACCTCGGGGCTGATGGTCGTCGCCAAGTCCGAGCGGGCATACACGTCGCTGAAGCGCCAGTTCAAGGAGCGCGTGCCGGACAAGCGCTACCACGCGCTGGTGCAGGGCCACCCCGACCCGATGAGCGGGACGATCGACGCCCCCATCGGGCGGCACCCGAATCATGACTACAAGTGGGCCGTGACGGCGGACGGGAAGCCGTCCGTCACGCACTACGACCTCATCGAGGCCTTCCGGTCCGCCTCCCTGCTGGACATCAAGCTGGAGACGGGGCGTACGCACCAGATCCGTGTGCACATGTCCGCGCACCGGCACCCCTGCGTCGGCGACCTGACGTACGGCGCCGATCCGACGCTCGCCAAGCGGCTCGGAATCACGCGGCAGTGGCTGCACGCGGTGCGGCTCGGGTTCGAGCACCCGGCCGACGGGCAGTGGGTCCAGTTCGAGAGCTCGTACCCGGAGGACCTGCAGACGGCCCTCGACCGGGTCCGTGCGGAGACGGAGCGCGCGTGACTTCCGCCGGGTTCGCGGTGCGGGTGGCCGAGGCCGACGCCGACCGCGAGGCCTGCTTCGCCGTGCGGCGCGAGGTCTTCGTCGTCGAGCAGGGCGTGCCCGAGGACCTCGAGTACGACGAGTACGACGCCGGGGCGGTGCACGTGCTCGCCGTCCGGGACGACGGACTGGCGCTCGGCACCGGGCGGCTGCTGACCGGCGACGCCGCCGCGGTGAAGAACGGCGGCGCCGCGGACGTCGGCGCGCTCGGGCGGTTGGCCGTGGCCAAGGCCGCCCGGGGTCTGGGGGTCGGGGCCGCGCTGGTGCTCGCCATCGAGGACGCCGCGCGGGACCGGGGGCTCTCCGCGGTCGATCTGCATGCCCAGACGCATGCGCTGGGGTTCTACGAGCGGCTTGGGTATGTCGCGTACGGGCCCGAGTTCCCTGACGCCGGGATTCCGCACCGCGCGATGCGGAAGATCCTCGACTGATTCGTCGCGGAGTGCGCGTGCTTCGTGGGTGCTCGCGCCGTTCCCCGCGCCTCTTTAGGGAAGTCCCCACCCAGGCCGGTCACCTAGCGATGGGACGTCTCTGGGGCCTGCGCCGGACGATCCCTTGTTTGTGATCAACGCCGTTGCCCCGCGCGGGAGTTGGATCGTCATGCGGCCGGGGGTCGACTCCCGCCACCGCACAGGCCTGCCCCGCTCGTCCCGTACGGACAGGTCGCCGCGCATCCCGTGCTCCAGCGTCAGCGGTGCCCCCGCCTCGCTGTGCACGCGGATCCAGCGCGTCGCCCCGGCCTCGCGGTCCGCGTCCACCAGGAACGCGCCCTGGGTGCGCAGCGACGCGAACGACGCGTCCGGCCAGCGCGTCGAGACGGACGGGAAGACCTTCAGCACGCCCTCGTGGCTCTGCACCGCCATGTCCAACATTGACTGGGCGGCCGACAGCGGGCTCTCCAGGGCGAAGTTCTTGCCCTCGCGGTACATGGTGTTCGGCGTCATCGCGCAGTCCGCCACGACGCCGAGGTCCGTGAAGAAGGTCAAGAAGTCGAGCGCCCTCTCGGGGTCGTTCATGACCGCGTACATGGACGAGGCCGTCGCGTAGCTGTAGCCGTGCCAGGCCGACTGCATCGAGGTCCAGTGGGCCATGCTGCGCGCCATGACGTCGCGGTCGGCGGGGCGGTCCCAGCTGCGTTCGCGCAGCGGGTACAGCCACAGCAGGTGGGAGTGGTGGCGGTGGGAGTCCGCCAGGGGGACGTCCTTGCCGATCAGCACCCCGTTCGCCGGGTCCTCGGCGTACGGCGTCAGACGCGCCGTGATGTCCCGCCAGAGCGGTTCCTTGGGGTGGCTGGTGCGCAGGATGCGGGCCGTCTCCAGGAGCGTACGGGCGCCCCAGCGGATCAGGGACAGGTCGTACGTGCAGTCGGCGGCGTTCGCGTACTCGGGGGAGCGGGTCTCCAGGAGGTGGAGCTTTCCGTCGGGGCCCTCGTGCAGGAAGTGCGCGTAGAAGTTGATCGCGTTCGTGAGGATCGGGAAGAGGGTGTCCCGCAGGATCGACCGGTCCAGCGAGTGGGCGTAGGACTGCCAGACGTTGTGCATCGCCCAGGTGAGGTTGCCGAAGTTGTCGGAGACGTGGTCGCTGCCGGGGGCACCGACGTCATACGTATCACCTGCCCGCAGTTGCCAGTCCGAGGGGTGCCCGAGGGCGTAGCTCTCGCCGTCGCGGTACGCGGCGGGGACCGAAGTGGGCAGGTTCTTCTCGTACTTGGCGAACGTGCTGGTCACCGAGTCGAGTTCGGGGTGGTTGGAGCCGTGGATCGGGGCCATACCGATCTGGACGTTCAGGTTCCACCAGACCGCGGTCCAGTTGTTGCCCACCTCCGGGAACCACGGGCCCCATTCGGAGATCGTCGGCCCGCCCGCGCGCGTGGAGGCCGCGAGTTTGTAGAGCTGCAGGACGTAGAAGGACTGCAGGCGCTTGTCGGGGACCGAGAGGAAGCTGCGGTGGTAGTAGCGGTGCCACCAGTGGCGGTGGCGGGCGATCTGCTCGTCCGGGTCCGTGGTGAGCGCGCGGTCCACCGCGGCGTGCGCGGCCTCCGTTGTACGTATGACCTCGCCGCTCGCGCTGTACGCGACGTGCGCGGCGAGCAACCTGCCGGTGCCGGCGCGGCGTTCGCGCCAGGCCGTGGTCCAGCCGCCGCCCGCGAGGAGCGGCTGCTGGACGTGGGTGTCGGTGACCGCGGGGTCCGGGTTCGCGGTGTAGTCCTCGGGCTTGCCGGACGTGCGCGTGGTCGCGGCCCGCAGCCACTGGAACGTCCAGGCCGCGGCCTCCTCGCCCTGGCTCGGCCGGGTCGAGACGAGCAGCGTGGACGTGTCGTTGTGGACCAGGGCCGTGAAGGCGAGGCTGCCGCGGGTGGTGGTGACCGTGCCGCGCAGTTCGGCGTCGTAGGGGTCGAGGGTCCAGTCGACGGCCGTGACGTCACCGGCGAGCGTGAGCGTGAAGTGGCCGAGGGGGAGGCGGGAGTAGCCGATGCCGCCGCGCCACTGGCCGCGCTGGTCCTGGACCTCGGTGTGGCTGAGCATCAGCTTGAGGGTGTTCGCCGCGGTGCCCTTGTACAGCTGGGCGCCGAGGCGGCCGTTGGCGAGGAACGGGGCGTCCTGCCAACCGGTCGGCAGGCGGCGCCAGTTCATGGCCGCGGCCCGCGCGGTCCGTTCGTACGGGTCGGGGGCGGGCCCGGACGAGGGGGCGGCCCAGGCCGTGGGGGAGGCCGCGGTCCAGGCGGCGGCCGCCGATCCTGCTGCCGTGGCGGCCAGGAAGTGTCTGCGGGTCAGGCGGGGCATACGGGGTCCTCTCCGGACGGGGCGCAGGCGGAAGGGCGTAGGTGCGAAGGAGGAGCAGGCGTGCAGGAAGGCAGGCGGAAGGTCGGACAGAGGGTCGGACAGTCGGACAGTCGGACAGGGGGGCGGACAGTCGGACAGAGGGGTGGACAGAAGGTGGGTCAGATACGTGGCAGTTGTTCCGGTCCCTGAATCCGTGCACCCCGCATAGTGCCCGCGCCCCGCCCGTACCGGAAGACCTCTCGCGTGACTTCTGGTGTCACAAAAGCCGCAGACATCGGATGGGCTGGAGAGGGCTGAGGGTGGTTTGCCCGGATCTGCGTGGCACTCTTGGGGCTTGAGCTTCCTTGAGCGTCCTTGAATGTCGAGCCTGGTCGGAGCACTCGTGGATCAATTGGCCCTGCTGTTCGTGCTGTTGCTCGGGGCCGTCCTGAGCGTGCCGCTCGGCGACCGGCTCGGGCTGCCCGCGCCGGTGCTCATGACGCTGCTCGGCATCGTCCTCGCCCTGATCAGAGCCGTGCCGAATGTCGACATCCAGCCCGATCTGATCCTGCCGCTGGTGTTGCCGCCGCTGCTCTACGCGGCCGTGCACCGCACGTCGTGGCGGCAGTTCGCGGCCAACAGACGGCCCATCTTCCTGCTGGCCGTCGCCCTCGTCTTCGTCACCACGGCCGCGGTCGCCGTCGTCGCGGGCGCGATCGTGCCGGGCCTGCCGCTCGCCGCCGCCGTCGCGCTCGGCGCGCTCGTGGCGCCGCCCGACCCGGTCGCCGCGACCGCCGTCGCCGGTCAACTCGGGCTTCCCCGGCGCCTGGTGTCGATCCTGGAGGGCGAGGGATTGTTCAACGACGTGACCGCGATCGTGCTCTACCACGTCGCGATCGCCGCCGCCGTCAGCGGCAGCTTCTCGCTGCCGCAGGCCGCGCTGGAACTCGTCCTGTCCGCGGTCGTCGCCGTCGCCGTCGGGGTCGGGCTCGGCTGGGCCGCCAACCGGCTCATGTCCTATCTCGGCGACGCCACGCTCCAGATCGGGCTGACGCTCCTCGTCCCGTACGCCTCCTACGTACTGGCCGAAGAGCTCAAGGGCTCGGGCGTGCTCGCCGTGCTGACCACGGCGATGTTCCTCGCCGAGCGCGCCTTCGACGCGGACGACGTGCTGACGCGGCTGACCGGACGTGCCTTCTGGGACGTGGTCGACACCCTGGTCACCGGGGTCGCGTTCGGGCTCATCGGCCTCGAGGTCCACAACGTCGTACGCACCGCGTCGGGCCGCTGGGGCGAGATGCTCGGCTGGTCGGCGGCGGTCGTGGGGGTCGTCATCGTCGTACGGCTGCTCTGGCTGCTGCCCATGACCTGGGTGACGAAGCGGCTGCACGCGCGCCGCGACCTGGAGGAGGAGATCCCGGTCAGCTGGCGCGAGACCGTCGTCATGTGGTGGTCGGGGATGCGCGGGGTGGCCTCCGTCGCGCTGGCCCTCGCCATCCCGCTCACCACGGAGGACGGCTCGCGCTTCCCCGACCGCGACGAGCTCGTGTTCATCGCCTTCGGGGTCATCATGGCGACCCTCGTGCTGCAGGGGCTCAGCCTGCCGTGGCTGGTGAAGAGGCTGAAGGTGCGCGCCGACACGGAGGCCGAGCAGGAGTACGAGAAGGAGCTCGCGCTGCGTGCCGCGAAGGCCGCGAAGCGGCGCCTCAAGGAGATCGAGGAGGTCGAGGAGCTGCCGGAGGAGGTGCAGGAGCAGCTGGTGCGGCGGGCGTACGACATCGGCCTTCGCATCAACCCCGAGTTGGGGGCGGAGGAGCGGCGCGAGTCCCAGGCGAAACGCTTCGCCCGGATCAAGCGGATCCGGCGCATCCAGGGCGAGATGATGTCGGCCGCGCGGCACGAGGTGCTGGCGGCGAGGAGCGAGCCCGGAGCGGATCCCGAGGTCGTCGACCGGGTGCTGCGGCAGCTGGACGTACGGAGTCTGCGCTAGGCGGGCATGGCCAGGAGCGCGCTTCGCGATCTACGCTCGGGCGCATGACACGCAACGTGGTGATCACCGGTGGCGGTACGGGAATCGGTCTTGCGGCGGCGCGGGCGTTCGCCGCCGAGGGGGATCGGGTGCTGATCCTGGGGCGGCGGGCCGAGGTCCTGGAGAAGGCCGATGTGCCGGGCGCGCTGACGTACGCCGCCGATCTCAGCACGGTCCAAGGGGCGCGCGGCGCCGCCGAGTTCGCACTCGACGCGTTCGGCGGGACGGTCGACGTGCTCGTGCACAGTGCGGGCGGGATCGGCGGGCGGATGGTGGCAGCCGAGGGCGGGGACGATCCGCTGGACGCCGTCGCGCACGATTGGAACGCCAACTTCCGTATGAATACGCTCACTTCGGTGCTGCTCACCGAGGCGCTGCGCGAGCACCTCGCCGCACCCGGCGGCCGGATCCTGTTCCTGTCCTCGATCGCCGCCCTGCGCGGCTCGGGCGGGGGCGGCGCGTACGGGGGCGCCAAGGCGGCCCTGCACCCGTACACCTTCGACCTCGCCAAGGCGCTCGGGCCGCGCGGCATCACCGTGAACGCGGTCGCGCCCGGCTACGTCGAGGACACCGAGTTCTTCGGGCCCGCCATGCCGGAGGAGGAGTACCGGCGCCGGGTCGGTGCCATCCCCACCGGACGGGCCGGCACGCCCGACGACATCGCCGCCACGCTGCTGTGGCTGGCGTCGCCGGGCGGCGGGCACGTCACCGGGCAGATCGTGCAGGTCAACGGGGGAGAGGTGCTCGGGCGATAGGGCCGGTCGGTCCTAGCCGCGGCCCGTGCGTGGTGCCCGGCCGTTGCGGGTGATCACGTGGTCCGGGAGGGTCGTCGCCGCGTCGTCGGGGGCGATCAGGGCCGTGGCCGTGTTGATGCGGGGCAGCGCGTAGGGGTGCTGTTCGGTCAGCCAGGCGATCAGCTGCTCGCGGACCGTGACCCGGACTGTCCAGATGTCGTCCGCGTCCTTGGCCGTGACCACGGCGCGCACCTGCATCGTGCTCGGTGTCGTGTCGGTGACGGCCAGGCTCCAGTCGCGGCCGTCCCAGGCCGCGCAGTCCCGCAGGATGTCGTGCAGCTTCTCGCGCATCGCGGGCACCGGGGCGCTGTGGTCGAGGTGGAAGAAGACGGTGCCGGTCATCTGGGCGCCGCCGCGCGACCAGTTCTCGAACGGCTTCGAGGTGAAGTACGAGACGGGCATCGTGATCCGGCGCTCGTCCCAGGTGCGCACGGCGAGGAAGGTGAGCGTGATCTCCTCGACCGTGCCCCACTCGCCGTCCACGACGACGGTGTCCCCGATCCGCACCATGTCGCCGAACGCGATCTGCAGCCCGGCGAAGAGGTTGCCCAGCGTGGACTGCGCGGCGACACCGGCGACGATGCCGAGGATGCCGGCCGAGGCGAGCAGCGAGGCCCCGGCGGTGCGGAAGGCGGGGAAGGTCAGCAGCATCGCGGCCACCGCCACCACGCCGACGACCGCGATGACGACCCGCTGGATGAGGGTGACCTGGGTGCGCACCCGGCGGACCCGGGCCTGGTCGCGATGGACGGTGGCATAGCGGGCGTAGGACGACTCGACGACCGCGGTGGCGATCCGCACGATCAGCCAGGCGGTGGCGCCGATGAGGACCAGGCTGAGCGTCTGGCCGACCCCCGCGGAGTGCTTCTCGGCGATCTTCGCCTGGTCGTACGAGCCGCGCAACAGGGCTGTGCAGAGCACCAGTTGGAGGGGAAGGCGACAGCGGCGCAGCAGGCCCCACAAGGGGGTCTCGTGGTGGCGTCGGTCGGCGCGCTGCAGCAGTCGGTCGACGGCCCACCCGAGGAAGAGTGTGAGCACGACCGAGCCACCGACGACGATCAGTGGGCGCAGTACGTTCTCCATGCCTCGACGGTAACCGGGATCGGCCGCTTCTAACCTGCGGTGTTCCTGGCACCATGGGTCACATGAACATCATGCTTTTCCACTCGACGTACGGTCTGCGGCCCGCGGTGGAGGCCGCGGCCGACCGGCTGCGGGCCGCCGGGCACGAGGTGTGGACCCCCGATCTCTTCGAGGGCCGCACCTTCGACACCGTCGAGGAGGGCATGGCGTACCGGGACGAGCTGGGCAAGGACGAGTTGCTCAAGCGGGCCGTGCTCGCCGCGGCGCCCTACTCCGAGCGGGGGCTCGTGTACGCGGGCTTCTCGTTCGGCGCCGCGACGGCCCAGACGCTGGCCCTGGGGGACGAGAAGGCGAAGGGGCTGCTGCTCCTGCACGGCACGTCCGACATCGCGGAGAGCGCGTCCGTGGACGAGCTGCCCGTCCAGCTGCACGTGGCCGAGCCCGACCCCTTCGAGACGGACGACTGGCTGACCGCCTGGTACCTGCAGATGGGCCGCGCGGGCGCCGACGTCGAGGTCTACCGGTACGCCGGAGCCGGCCACCTTTACACCGACCCCGACCTGCCCGACTACGACGAGGAGGCCGCCGAGGCCACCTGGCGGGTGGCACTCGGCTTCCTGGAGACTCTGTAGCGCCTGTAGCGCCTGTAGCGCCTGTGGCCGTCAGCCGCGGTAGGCCGTCCAGCTGTCCTTCATGCGCTGCACCTGGCCGGCCGTGAACTGGTACATGCAGGAGTCGTACGTGTAGTCCATGAAGTTGTGGATCGGGTCGACACCGGTCTTGTTGGTGCAGGTGTCGCGCCCGGTCGGGCACTCGAACGCGGCGCTCTTCTCGGCCGGGGTGTCGGACACGTAGTCGCCGTTGCCGTTACAGCCGCCCTGGAAGGTGTGGTACAGCCCCATCCAGTGGCCTATCTCGTGGGTGCCGGTGTCGCCCTCGTTGTAGTTCGTGGCCGAGCCGCCGGGCAGCGAGGTGTCGAGGACGACCACACCGTCGTCGGACGGGTTCGACTTGTACGAGGACGGGAACGTGGCCCAGCCGAGGAGGTCCTGGCCGAGGTTCGCGGTGTAGAAGTTCAGTGCGTTCGCGCCGCCCTTGCGGAGGGTGGACTTCATGGACTTCTCGGCGGAGGAGCCCGGGGTGATGCCGTTGTACCAGGAGGCGTTGTCCGTGTAGTCGGTTCCGGCCAGCGTGAACTGGAAGCCGGAGTCCGTGTTGCCCGTGCCCTGGCCGCTGTAGGCGGCGTTCAGGACGCTGATCTGGTTCGCGATCGAGGTCGCCGAGAGCTTGCCGGTGGTGCCGCTGTGGATCACGTGGAAGTACACCGGGATCGACGTCGAGGCGGCCGCGCTCAGGCCGCGCTGCAGCGTGCCCTCCGCGCGCATCCTGTCGAGTCTCTTCTGCAGCGCCGCGTCCATGGACTTGGCCTGCGCCGCGCTGAGCTCGTTGGGCTCGGCGGCGTGTGCGGCACCGGTCGGCTTCTTCTCGCGGGCCACGGCATTGGTGTCCGTCGCGCACTTCTCGGCGGCGGCCGTGGTCTTCGTGGCCGCGCTGCCCGAGGGGGCGGAGAGCGGGACCAGGGCCAGGGTTCCGGCCAGTGCGGCGACGCCGAGCAGCCGGCGACGCAGGCGCGGGGACGTGGGGGAGGGCGTCTTCATGGGGTGCTCCTCGCGGACACGGGCGGAAGGGATTTCCTCGCCGCCGCGGGGAGATTACGTGCCCATGTCACTCCGGGAAGAGCGGCTAACTGGTCGCGTTGATCGCGGAGTTGAGCCGGGCATACCGGGGCAACCGTGAGAAGAAATTCGGTGCCCGTCCGGAGTTTGGGACACGGACGTAACGGCAGGGGTTACCGGGGTGGGTGGTGTGTCCGCTTTGGGGTCCGCGTCGGACCGCGAGCGCACCACCCACCGTGAGCGGCGTCATCCGCTCTTAACGTCCTTGCCGGTGACCGGAATTCACCGTGCATTCATCGCACGGGCGCGTCCACCCGCTCGACCTTCTGGGTGCCGGTGCGCGTGCGGTACGAGCGTGCCCAGGAGGTGGTGGCGTTCTTGTCGGCGCGGTCCGAGATCACGTAGTAGTCCATCTGTGCGTGCTCGGCCGTGACGTCCAGGACGCCGTAGCCGTGGGAGTCCATGTCGAGCCACTTCACGTGCCGGTTGGCCGCCTTCACGGCGGTCTCGGCGACCGTGGAGAGCGTGTCGGGGGCGACGTGCAGGATGTCGTCGAGGTTGTCCGACGTCACGGACGTGACCACGAACTCGGTGGCCGCGGACGGGGAGAGCGGATACGTCGCGGCCGTCACCGGGACGTCGTTCGCCCAGGCCATGTGGATGTCGCCGGTCAGGAAGACGGTGTCGCGGATGCCCTTGTCGCGCAGGTGGGAGATGAGCTCCTTGCGGTCGTGCGTGTAGCCGTCCCACTGGTCGACGTTGATCGCGAGACCCTCGGTCGGCAGGCCGAGCAACTCGGCGAGCGGGCCCAGGAGATGGGCAGGCAGTGAGCCGAACGCGACAGGGGAGATCATCACCGAGGTGCCGACCAGCTTCCAGCGCGCCGGGGAGGAGGCGAGCCCCGCCTTCAGCCAGTCGAGCTGGGCGCGGCCCGTGATCGTCCGCCCGGCGGAGTCCACGTCCCCGTTGCCGACGCTCGACTGCTGGGAGCGGAACGTGCGCAGGTCCAGCAAGTGCAGATCGGCCAGCTTGCCGAACTGCAGCCGGCGGTAGACGGTGCCCGCCGTGGACGCGCGGACCGGCATCCACTCGAAGTAGGCCTGCTTGGCGGCCTGTTGGCGGGCGGCCCAGTCGCCCTCGGTGCCCGGCGTGTGGTTCTCGGCGCCGCCGGACCAGGCGTCGTTGGCGAACTCGTGGTCGTCCCAGATCGCGATCAGCGGGTGCGCGGCGTGGACGGCCCGCACGTCGTCGTCGGTCTTGTGCAGGCCGTGCCGGATCCGGTAGTCGGCGAGCGAGACGATCTCGTGCGTCGGCCGGTGCTGCCGGACGGTGTACTTCGCCGCCGGGTACTCGCCCGTCTTGTACTCGTAGATGTAGTCGCCGAGGTGGAAGACGGCGTCCAGGTCGGTGCGCGCCGCCAGGTGCCGGTACGCGGAGAAGTAGCCGGCCTCCCAGTTGGCGCAGGAGACGACGCCGAAGCGCAGGTCTTCGGAGGCGTCGGCGGCGGGTGCGGTGCGGGTGCGCCCTGTGGGTGAGTATGTGGCGCTCGTGCTGCTGCTGCTGCTGCTGCTGGTGGTGCTGGTGGCGCTCGTCGTGTCCACAGAGAAGCGGAAGTAATAGGCGGTCGCCGGGTGCAAGCCCCTTACATCCGCCTTCACGGTGTGGTCGGAGGCGGCGGTCGCGGTCGTCGTGCCCCGGGCGACGACCGTGCCGAACGCCTTGTCCTCGGCGATCTCCCAGGCCACCGTCACGTCCGGGCCGAGGCCCGAGCCGGGCACGGCCTCGGCGGTGGGGGTCACTCGGGTCCAGAGCAGGACCCCGTCGGGCAGGGGGTCGCCGGACGCGACGCCGTGCAGGAAGGCGGGCGCCTCGGCGGCGTGGGCGGTGGCGGCCGCGAGGAGCGGGGCGGCGAGCACGGCGCCGGCGGCCGCGGCCTTGACGACCGTACGGCGGCGCGGAGTTGAGGGTTCTGACAGGAATCGACTGGTCACGGAGAGAACATTACTGATCAGTACATGTGAAGAGCGGGCGAACCCGAAAGGTTCGCCCGCTCTTCAACTCGCCGTGGGACGTCAGCCCTTGAGGGCCTTGTCCACCGCCGTGTTCCAGTCGGCGACCGTGCTCGGGGCGTTCTTGCCGTCGGAGCCGGTGAGCTTCTTGCCGTCCATGACGAAGGACGGGGTGCCCTGGACGTCGTACTTGTTGTCGTCGAAGTTCTTCGACATCTCCAGCGCCCACTTGTCGAAGGTGCCGTCCTTGACGTCCTTCTGGAAGCCGGCGTTGTTCTTCAGCGCGGGGACGGTGTTCGCGATCTTGATGAGGTACGCGTCGTCCTTGAACTTGTCGTCGGTCTCCTCCGGGTGCCACTTCGTGGAGTACATCGCCTCCTTGAAGTCCCAGAACGCGTCCTTGGAGACGTTCAGGGCGGAGCCGAGCGCGCTCAGCGCGTTCTTGGAGCCCTCGCCCTGGAGGTTGTTGTCGAGGAAGGTGGCACCGACGTACTGGATCTTGTACTTGCCGTCGTCGAGGTCCTTCTTCACCGTCGAGCCGACCGTCTGCTCGAAGGCGGCGCAGACGGGGCAGCGCGAGTCCTCGTACGCGATGATCGTCTTCTTGGCGGAGTCCTTGCCGAGGGTCACCGTCGTGTTGTTCTTGCCGGTGGTGTTCTTCGGCGCGACCAGGGCGTCGTCCTTGGCGGCTTCCCAGTACGAGGGCTTGTTGTTCTGCACGATGAGGTAGCTGGCGACGCCGGCTATCGCGAGGACGCCGACGATGGAACCGGCGACGATCGCCGTCCGCTTCGCCTTGTCCTTCTTGGCCTGGCGCTCGCGCTCGATGCGCAGCCGCTCGCGGGCCGCGGTCTTCGCCTGCTGGCTGTTGCGCTTGCTCATGATGTTCGTGCTCCGTAGCTGTGTGAGAAAAGATCGGGGGACTGTCGTGTCGCTGGCTCAGGCAGCCAGG
This sequence comes from Streptomyces sp. NPDC050085, assembly GCF_044460595.1. Lineage (NCBI taxonomy): Bacteria > Bacillati > Actinomycetota > Actinomycetes > Kitasatosporales > Streptomycetaceae > Streptomyces > Streptomyces sp. NPDC050085. The sequence goes on from NZ_JBITJZ010000005.1 coordinate 517,085, forward strand.
CACGGCGGTCCGCGCCGCCCCACGGAGTGCACCCAGAGCCGGGTGCGGGCCGCCCGCACGCGGGCGGCGGGGAGCGGCCGGGCGAGGGCCGGCTCCAGGCGGACCGCGACCGCGGCAACGGCGATCAGCAGCGGCCGGAACGTGCACGCGGCCACCGCGCGCAGCAGTTGGGCCAGTGCCTGCTCGCCGCGGCGCAGCCAGAGTGCGGCCAGGAGGCCGATCGTGACGTGCGCGCCGAGCAGCAGCCAGGGAGCCGCGGGATCGGTGTGGGCGAACAGCGCGGCGGTCCTGTCGGTGCCGCTCGCGATGCGGGCGAGCGGCGTGCCCACGTTGCCCGCGCACAGCATGTCGAAGCCGAACGCGCGCAGGGGCCCGGCGACCGGGCCGCCCGCGTCGCCGTAACAGATGTGCTGGCCGGTGGTGAAGACCGTGTCGGCCGCCAGCTCCAGCGGGACGAGCAGCGCCGCGATCCGGCCGAAGCCGCGCTCGCGGCCCGCCAGCGCGTACGCGATCACGAAGACGGCCGCGGCGGTCGCGGCGACCGTCGTCAGCGGCAGCGGGACCCGGGACAGCAGGACGTGCGACGCGGCGGACAGCGTCACGACGAGTGCCGTGAAGAGTGCCGCGCGCACGGCTCTGAGCTGGGCCCCGGACATGGCCCCGGATATGTCGTCCATCGCGGAGGAGTGTCCCACGGCTCCCTGTAAGCGGTGCCTAAAGGGTGCCTGTGCGTTACGGAATCGGAGTGCGGGACGGCCGTCCCGTTGCGAAGAGGGTGTCCGGCCGGGGGTCCGTGGGTCGTCCCCCGGGACTATGCAGCCAGGCCCGGAATCCGGCCGTTGCGGAACAGGTCCACGAAGATCTGGTGGTCCGCACGCGCGCGTGCCCCGTACTCGTGCGCGAAGTCGATCAGGACCCCCGCGAAACCGTCCTCGTCGGCGGCGATCGCCGCGTCGATGGCGCGCTCCGTGGAGAACGGCACCAGCGACTCGCCGGACTGGTCGTCCGCGGCCGCGTGCATGGTCGCCGTGGCCCGGCCGAGGTCGGCGACGACCGCCGCGATCTCCTCCAGGTCGTCGATGTCGCCCCAGTCCAGGTCCACCGCGTACGGCGACACCTCGGCGACCAGCTGCCCGGAGCCGTCCAGCTCGGTCCAGCCCAGCCACGGGTCCGCGTGCGCCTGCAGGGCGCGCTGCGAGATGACCGTGCGCTGCCCCTCGTGCTGGAAGTAGTCCTGGATCGCCGCGTCCGTGATGTGCCGGGAGACCGCGGGGGTCTGGGCCTGCTTCATGTAGATCACCACGTCGTTCTCGAGGGCGTCGCTGTTGCCCTCCAGAAGGATGTTGTACGACGGCAGGCCCGCCGAACCGATGCCGATGCCGCGGCGCCCGACCACGTCCTTCACGCGGTACGAGTCGGGGCGCGTGAGGGACGACTCGGGCAGCGTCTCCAGGTAGCCGTCGAACGCCGCCAGCACCTTGTAGCGCGTCGCCGCGTCCAGCTCGATGGAGCCGCCGCCCGCCGCGAAGCGGCGCTCGAAGTCGCGGATCTCCGTCATGGAGTCGAGCAGCGAGAAGCGGGTCAGGGAGCGGGCGTCGCGCAGCGCGTCCAGGAGCGGGCCCTCGGCCGTGTCCAGCGTGAAGGGCGGCACCTCGTCGCTCTTGGCGCCGGTGGAGAGCGCGTGGATGCGCTCGCGGTAGGCCTCCGCGTACGTGCGCACCAGGTCGGTGATCTGGTCGTCGCTCAGCGCCTTCGCGTACCCGATGAGGGCCACGGAGGCGGCGAAGCGCTTGAGGTCCCAGGTGAACGGGCCGACGTACGCCTCGTCGAAGTCGTTCACATTGAAGATCAGCCGGCCCGTCGCGTCCATGTACGTGCCGAAGTTCTCCGCGTGCAGGTCGCCGTGGATCCAGACCCGGCTGGTGCGGTCGTCCAGGTACGGGCCGCCGTGCTGCTCGCGCTCCACGTCGCTGTAGAAGAGGCAGGCCGTGCCCCGGTAGAACGCGAACGCCGAGGCCGCCATCTTGCGGAACTTGACCCGGAACGCGGCGGGGTCCGCGGCAAGGAGCTCGCCGAACGCGGTGTCGAAGACGGCGAGGATCTCCTCGCCGCGCTGCTCAGCGGTGGGCTGCGGGACCGACATCGCTGGGTGCCTCCTGGTGCGGGTGGTGCGTGGGCTTGTGTGACATGAAGGACAGATGTTCTGACCTGTCCAACGCTCGACCGTACAGCGGAGTGCCCGCGGGTTGTCAGCGGTCGGTCGTAGACTTCCAAGCTGTCCCCGACCTGTCGCCGCGCGTTTGCCAATGGAGGCCCTCACCGTGTCAAAGCCGCCCTTCACGCACCTGCACGTCCACACCCAGTACTCGCTGCTGGACGGTGCCGCGCGGCTGAAGGACATGTTCAACGCGTGCAACGAGATGGGCATGACCCACATCGCGATGTCCGACCACGGCAACCTGCACGGGGCGTACGACTTCTTCCACACGGCGCAGAAGGCGGGCGTCACGCCCATCATCGGCATCGAGGCGTACGTCGCCCCCGAGTCGCGGCGCAACAAGCGGAAGATCCAGTGGGGCCAGCCGCACCAGAAGCGCGACGACGTGTCCGGTTCGGGTGGTTACACGCACAAGACGATCTGGGCGGCGAACAAGACGGGCCTGCACAACCTCTTCAAGCTGTCCTCGGACGCGTACGCCGAGGGCTGGCTGCAGAAGTGGCCGCGCATGGACAAGGAGACGATCTCCCAGTGGAGCGAGGGACTCATCGCCTCCACCGGCTGTCCTTCCGGTGAGCTCCAGACCCGCCTGCGGCTCGGCCAGTTCGACGAAGCGCTCAAGGCCGCCTCCGAGTACCAGGACATCTTCGGCAAGGACCGGTACTTCCTGGAGCTGATGGACCACGGCATCGAGATCGAGCGCCGGGTCCGCGACGGCCTGCTCGAGATCGGCAAGAAGCTCGGCATCCCGCCGCTGGTGACGAACGACTCGCACTACACGTACGCCCACGAGGCGACCGCGCACGACGCCCTGCTCTGCATCCAGACCGGCAAGAACCTCTCCGACCCGGACCGCTTCCGGTTCGACGGGACGGGCTACTACCTGAAGTCCACGGACGAGATGTACGCCGTCGACTCCTCGGACGCCTGGCAGGAGGGCTGCCGCAACACCCTCCTGGTGGCGCAGCAGATCGACACGACCGGCATGTTCGAGGCCAAGAACCTCATGCCGAAGTTCGACATCCCCGAAGAGGGCTACACGAACACCACGTGGTTCAAGGAGGAAGTGCGCCGCGGCATGCTCCGCCGCTTCCCGAACGGGGTGCCCGAGGACCGCCAGAAGCAGGCGGAGTACGAGATGGACATCATCATCCAGATGGGGTTCCCGGGGTACTTCCTCGTCGTCGCCGACTTCATCATGTGGGCGAAGAACAACGGCATCGCGGTGGGCCCGGGCCGTGGTTCCGCGGCCGGTTCGATCGTCGCGTACGCCATGGGCATCACCGACCTCGACCCGATCGAGCACGGGCTGATCTTCGAGCGGTTCCTCAACCCCGAGCGCGTCTCCATGCCCGACGTCGACATCGACTTCGACGAGCGCAGGCGCGTCGAAGTGATCAGGTACGTGACCGAGAAGTACGGCGCCGACAAGGTCGCCATGATCGGCACGTACGGAAAGATCAAGGCCAAGAACGCGATCAAGGACTCCGCGCGCGTGCTCGGCTACCCGTACGCGATGGGCGACCGCCTCACCAAGGCCATGCCCGCCGACGTCCTCGGCAAGGGCATCGACCTCGACGGCATCACCAATCCCTCGCACCCGCGCTACAGCGAGGCCGGCGAGATCCGGGGGATGTACGAGAACGAGCCGGACGTCAAGAAGGTCATCGACACCGCCAAGGGCGTCGAGGGCCTGGTCCGGCAGATGGGCGTGCACGCCGCCGGCGTCATCATGTCCAGCGAGCCGATCGTCGAGCACGCCCCGCTGTGGACGCGGCACACCGACGGCGTGACCATCACGCAGTGGGACTACCCGCAGTGCGAGTCGCTCGGCCTGATCAAGATGGACTTCCTGGGCCTCAGGAACCTGACGATCATGGACGACGCCGTGAAGATGGTGGAGTCCAACAAGGGCGTCAAGCTGGAGCTCCTGTCCGTCCCGCTGGACGACCCCAAGACGTATGAACTCCTGTGCCGTGGCGACACGTTGGGCGTGTTCCAGTTCGACGGCGGCCCGATGCGTTCGCTGCTGCGCCAGATGCAGCCCGACAACTTCGAGGACATTTCCGCCGTCTCGGCCCTGTACCGGCCGGGCCCGATGGGCATGAACTCGCACACGAACTACGCCGAGCGCAAGAACGGCCGGCAGGAGATCACGCCGATCCACCCGGAGCTCGAAGAGCCCCTGAAGGAGACGCTGGGTCTCACCTACGGCCTCATCGTGTACCAGGAGCAGGTGCAGAAGGCCGCGCAGATCGTCGCCGGTTACTCGCTCGGCGAGGCCGACATCCTGCGCCGCGTGATGGGCAAGAAGAAGCCCGAGGAACTGGCGAAGAACTTCACCATCTTCCAGGAGGGCGCCCGGAAGAACGGGTTCAGCGACGCGGCGATCCAGGCCCTGTGGGACGTCCTGGTGCCGTTCGCCGGCTACGCGTTCAACAAGGCGCACTCCTCCGCGTACGGACTGGTCACCTACTGGACCGCCTACCTGAAGGCCAACTACCCGGCCGAGTACATGGCGGCGCTGCTCACCTCCGTGAAGGACGACAAGGACAAGTCGGCCGTCTACCTCAACGAGTGCCGGCGCATGAAGATCAAGGTGCTCCCGCCGAACGTCAACGAGTCGGTGCACAACTTCGCCGCCCAGGGCGACGACGTGATCCTCTTCGGCCTGGAGGCCGTCCGCAACGTCGGTACGAACGTGGTGGACGCGATCATCCGCTCGCGCAAGGCCAGGGGGAAGTACGTCTCGTTCCCCGACTACCTCGACAAGGTCGAGGCCGCCGCGTGCAACAAGCGGACGACCGAATCCCTCATCAAGGCAGGCGCGTTCGACGAGATGGGGCACACCCGCAAGGGCCTCACCGCGCAGTACGAGCCGATGATCGACAACGTCGTCGCGGTCAAGAGGAAGGAAGCGGAAGGGCAGTTCGACCTCTTCGGCGGCGGCGACGAGGGCGGTGACGAGCCGGGCTTCGGGCTCGACGTCGAGTTCTCCACCGACGAGTGGGACAAGACGTACCTCCTCGCCCAGGAGCGGGAGATGCTCGGCCTGTACGTCTCCGACCACCCGCTGTTCGGCCTGGAGCACGTGCTCAGCGACAAGGCCGACGCGGGCATCGGGCAGTTGACGGGCGGCGACTTCGGGGACGGCGCCGTCGTCACCGTCGGCGGCATCATTTCGGGCCTGCAGCGCAAGATGACCAAGCAGGGCAACGCGTGGGCGATTGCCACCGTCGAGGACCTCGCCGGCTCCATCGAGTGCATGTTCTTCCCGGCGACGTACCAGCTGGTGTCGACCCAACTCGTCGAGGACGCCGTGGTGTTCGTGAAGGGCCGCCTCGACAAGCGCGAGGACGTGCCGCGTCTGGTCGCCATGGAGATGCAGGTCCCCGACCTGTCGAACGCGGGCACCAACGCGCCCGTGATCCTCACCATCCCGGCCCTCAAGGTGACTCCGCCGATGGTCAGCCGTCTCGGCGAGATCCTCAGCCACCACCGCGGCGACAGCGAGGTGCGCATCAGGCTCCAGGGCCCGCGCAAGACCACGGTGCTGCGGCTCGACCGGCACCGGGTCAAGCCCGACCCGGCGCTCTTCGGTGACTTGAAGGTGCTGCTCGGCCCGTCCTGCCTGGCGGGCTGACCGACACCGGCCGACACGCGCGAGGGGCTCACCCGGAATTCCGGGTGAGCCCCTCGCTGTGTGCCAAGTGCCTTACATCAGGCCTCAGTTGTGGCCGAAGCGGCGCTGGTGCTTACGGGCAACATCCGCCGGGCTGCCCTGTGCCTGCGACTCCAGCGTCGACTGTGCTTCCGAAGCAGCCGACTTGGCCTGCTCGGACGCCTGCTCGGCGGCGGAGGCGCGGTTCTGCTGGGCGCCCTGCTTGCGGTTCTTGTTCTTGGCCATGGTGATCTGCCTCCTGAGGGGGATCTAGGGGCCAGGGCCGCGTTCAGATTCACATATGGCGCGAAAGGTCGCATTTCAGAGAATTACCCTGCGTGACAAGGGGTGTCGGCGCGCATTCGTCCGGCCTTCACCGCATCCGCCACGCCGAAGATCGAGTTCGGGCCGTTAACCCCCGCGCCGTCGGGCAGACTCGAAGGAAACCCGAAGCGAACGCACGGCCGTCGTCGGCGAAAGAGGGTGGATCGCGTGGACCGTTGCATCGTCCTGGTGGATGCCGGGTATCTGCTGGGGGCCGCCGCGAGTCTGCTCGCGGGCGAACCCTCCCGCTCCCGCATCCATGTCGACCACACCGCCCTCATCCAGGGACTGCGGGAGCGCGCCGAGTCCGAGACCGAGCGCGAGCTGCTGCGCATCTACTGGTTCGACGGCGCCCCCGACCGCGTCCCGCAGCCCGAGCACCGCAGGCTGCGCGTGATGCCCCGCGTCACCGTCCGGCTCGGCGCCCTGACCCGCAGCGACGGGCGGTGGGCACAGAAGGGCGTGGACGCCGCGATGCACGCCGAACTGACCGAGCTCGCGCGCAACCGGGCCTGCTCGGACGTTGTCCTGGTGACCGGAGACGGCGATCTGCTGCCCGGCATGATGGCCGCCAAGGAGCACGGCGTCGCCGTCCACCTGTGGGCCGTCCAGGCCGCCGACGGGGACTACAACCAGTCCGAGGACCTGGTCGCCGAGGCCGACGAGCGGCGCGTCCTCGACCGGACCTGGATCACCAAGGCCGTGCGTGCCAAGGAGTACGGCGGGATCTGTGCCCCGCCGCCCGCGCCCCGGCCCGAGATCGCCGCGATCCTGTCCGCGCCGCTGCCCGAGTCGGCGCTCGCCGCCGCGGGCCGCACCGCCGACCAGGACGGGGCGGGAGCGCCCGTGCAGCACGCCCCGGCCGCACGCTCCGAGAGCGACGCCGACGACCGGGCCGCCGCGGCCAAGGGCGTGCCCACGCCGAAGGACCTGGCCGCGCTGCGCGGGCCCGGCGCGCAGCAGGTGCCGACGGGAGCGCACCCGGCGAACGCGACGCTGCGCTGGTCCTCCGACAAGGGCTGGGTCGAGCGCCCCGGCGGCACCGCCGAGCCCGCGGAGGCGGCGTCCCTGCCGACGCTGGCGCAGCTCACCACGGCCGAGCAGCGCTGGGCCGACCGCGAGGAGGACATCACGGCGGTCGGCGGCGACCCGTACGAGGTGGGGCAGGTCTTCGCCCGGCGCTGGATGGGGCGGCTCGGCGACCAGGTGCAGCTGCAGAAGCTGTCGACGCTCTACCCCCGGGTGCCGCACCGGATCGACGGGGAGCTGCTGCGGTACGCGGCGCGGTTCGGGCTGCTGGCCCACAAGGACGACCAGATCGACGAGCACGACCGGTACGCGATCAGGGCCGGGTTCTGGCGGGAGATCGACGTGACGACCTCCGCGGAGCACGCCACCGCGGGGGACTGAGATTTCCGTGCCCGCTTCCGTCTGTCGGGACGCCCGTCCCGACCTGCGGAACCGCCCGGCACAGCGGCACCGCGCGCCGCATTTGTCCGGCCCCGCGCGACATCGCGGAGCCCGGACCCCGTACCCTCGTTCCTCGTGAGTACGCGCACCGGCGAGGCCGCCCCGATCCATGGACGGGACGCTGTCGTCTGCGCCGTGCGAGGACTCAGCAAGACCTATCCCGCCGCGCGAGGGCACCGCGGGACGCCCGCGACGCCGCAGGTGCGGGCCACCGACGACGTCCGGCTCGACATCCGGCGCGGGGAGATCTTCGGGCTGCTCGGGCCCAACGGAGCCGGCAAGTCCACCCTCGTGCGCCAGCTCACCGGCCTGATGCGCCCCGACGCCGGAAGCGTGGAGATCCTCGGCCACGACATCGTGCGCCACCCGGAGCGGGCCTCGCGGATCCTCGCCTATCTCGGCCAGGAGTCGACCGCCCTCGACGAGCTGACCGTGTCCCTCGCCGCCGAGACCACCGGACGCCTTCGCGGCCTCAGCCTGAAGGACGCGCGGGCCGCACGCGACGACGTACTGGACGAGCTGGGGCTCACCGAGCTTGCCGGGCGGCCGCTCAAGAAGCTGTCCGGCGGACAGCGGCGCCTGGCCTGCTTCGCCGCCGCGCTCATCGGGGAGCGGCCGCTGCTCGTGCTCGACGAGCCGACCACCGGGATGGACCCGGTCGCGCGGCGGGCCGTGTGGGCGGCCGTGGACCGGCGCAGGGCCGAGCGCGGCACGACCGTCCTGCTCGTCACCCACAACGTGATCGAGGCGGAGACCGTGCTCGACCGGGTCGCCGTGCTCGACGAGGGCCGGGTCATCGCCTGCGACACCCCCGCCGGGCTCAAGGAGCGCATCGCCGGTGAGGTGCGGGTCGAGCTCGTGTGGCGGGAGAAGGCGCCCATGGAGCTCGCCGAGGTGGCACGCCTGCGCGAGCACGCCGTCGAGTCGGGACGGCGCTGGTCGCTGCGGCTCGCACCCGACCAGGCCCGGGCCGCCGTCGCCGCCGTTACCGGCGGCCCCGCCTTCGACTTCCTCGACGACTTCACGCTCGCCACGCCGAGCCTGGAAGACGTGTATCTGGCGCTCGGCGGGAGCCGCAGCGGCGTGAAGGGCCTGGTGAAGGCATGAGTGTCGTATCCGCGGAACCCATGCGGGGACTGGTCGAGGAGGCGGCCTTGATGGACGACGGGCTCGCGCCCCGGGCCCGGTTCCTGCCCTCGCTCGCCGCGGTCTACCGCGCCCAGCTCTCGCGGGCCCGCGTGGCCCGCATCCCGCTGCTCTTCGTGGCGACCTTCCAGTCCATCGGGATCATGATCCTGATGCGGGGCGTCGTCGACCAGGGCGGCCGCGAGGCGCAGGCCGTCGTCGCCGGGTCCGCCGTGCTCGTCGTCGCGTTCGTCGCGCTCAACCTCCTGGCCCAGTACTTCGGGCAGCTGCGCGCGGCCGGCGGGCTCGACCACTACGCGACCCTGCCGGTGCCGCCCGCGTCCGTGGTGCTCGGCGCGGCCGGGGCGTACGCCTCCTTCACCGTGCCCGGCACCGTGGTCACCGCGGTCGTCGGCTGCGCCATGTTCGATCTGCCGCTCGCGCACCTGTGGGTGCTCGGCGCCGTGATCCCGCTGGCCGGAGCCGCCCTGTCCGGGCTCGGCGCCGCGCTCGGGCTGCTCGCACCCCGGCCCGAACTGGCCACGCTGCTCGGCCAGTTGGGCATGTCGGCGGCCCTGCTGCTCGGTGTGCTGCCCGCCGAGCGGATGCCCGGGTTCGTGCAGTACGCGCGTGATCTGCTGCCCTCGACCTACGGCGTCGAGGCGTTCGCGCGGACCTTCGGGGACCACCCGGACTGGGCCGCGGTCCTGCTCGACCTGGGCGTCTGCGCCGGAGTCGGGGTCGCCTCGCTGGCCGTGGCGACGTGGGCGTACCGCCGGGCAGCCGTCCGGTGACGCGCCCGACAGGTATGCCTGGCACGATGTCAGGGTGACCGCACCGCTGACGCCGCCGCCTCATCAACCCCCGAACGACAACGGGCACGGGGACCCCTGGCAGGCACCCGACCCGATGACCGGGCAGCTGCCGCCCGTGCCGCCCGCGCCGCAGGAGGACGGGCCCGGGCTCGGCACCGAGCTGCGCGAGTCCGCCGTCGCGTTCGTCGGCGTCGCGCTCGTCGGGCTGCTGCTCGGCGCCCTGTGGCTGTGGCTCGCACCGCGGATCCCGCTGATCTCGGACAGCACGGCCGTCTACCTCAAGGACACCGAGGGGGAGCAGGCGATCGGGGTCGACGGAACGTTCACCCTGCTCGGGCTCGCGTTCGGCGTCGTCACCGGGGCCGCCGTGTTCCTGTGGCGCAAGCGCGGCGGGATCCCGCTGGTGGTCGCGCTCGCCCTGGGCGCGCTGCTCGGCGGCGTGATCGCCTGGCGGTTCGGGATCTGGCTCGGGCCGACCAAGGACGTCGCCGCCCACGCCAAGGAGGTCGGCAAGGGCGTCGTGTTCGACGCGCCCCTCGAGCTGAAGGCCAAGGGCGCGCTGCTTGCCTGGCCCCTGGCCGCGATGGTCGTCCACCTGGGGCTCACCGGCCTGTTCGGGCCGCGCGACCCCGATCCGTACGCCGGGTACTACGGGCCGGGCGTACGGAGCACGGGCTCCGAGGGGTAGAGCCCCGCCTCGGCGAGACGGCGCCGCACGTGCGCGAACTCGGCCTCGCCCAGGGGGACTTGGGGGACCGCCGTGGCCGGGCAGGCGATGATGCCCTGGAGGTGGACGGCCGCCTTGAACGCGCCGAGTGCCGAGGACGAGCCGCCCATCCGGGCCGGGTCACCGGCCTCGACGAGGGCGAACAGGGAGGCCAGGCGGTCCTGTTCGCGCCGCCCGGCGTCCCAGTCACGGGCGCGCGCGGCCTCGTAGAGACGTGCGTATCCGTGGGTGTCGACGTTGCAGAGGCCGGGGACGACGCCGTCGACACCCGCCAACAGGGCGCCGTCCACCGTGAGTCCGGACCCCGCGAGGACCGAGAAGGCGGGTGCGGCGGCGCGCAGCGGGGCGAGCAGGCGGCGCAGGGAGCCCTCGTCACCGCTGGAGTCCTTCAGGTCCGCGAGCGTGCCGTCGGCGGCCAGTGTCGGGATCGTGTCGCGGCTCGGCTTGCTGTGCACCGCGACCGGGATGTCGTACGCGAACACGGGCAGGCCGGCGCCCGCCCGCAGCCGCCGGAAGTGGTCGGCGATCCCGGCCGGATGCGTGCGCGCGTGTAGAACGGCGCGGTCGCCACGAGCGCGTCCGCGCCCGCCTTCAGCGCCGCTGCGCGTCCGTGAGACAGGCGGCCTCCCCGCTGGAACCCGGCAGGAACAGGCCGTGCACCCCGGCGCCGATGAGGTGCTCGGCGAGCGCGCGCACCGACGCCACGTCCACGTCTCCCTCCGGGGTCAGCGGCGTCAAGGGTGCGGCGGACCCCGGTGATCGCCTGTCAGGCGGGCCTGCGCCCGTGATTCGACTTGCCCTTCTTGATCCGCCACTTGCGCTTGCGCGTCTTCTTCGACATGTCCTTGGTGCTTAGTCGAAGGGCGGGGCCCCGTCGAGGGGTGGCGAGGGGTCACGCACGTCCGACGGGAGCGAGCACGGCGTCGGTGAGCGCCGCCAAGTCCCTTGGCGCCAGCTCGACTTCGAGCCCGCGCCGGCCCGCCGAGACACAGATCGTGGCGTGCTCGTCGGCCGACGCGTCGATGACCGTACGCAGCTTCTTGCGCTGGCCGAGCGGGGAGATGCCGCCCCGTACGTAGCCGGTGGTGCGCTCGGCGAGCGCCGGGTCGGCCATCGCCGCGCGCTTGCCGCCGACCGCGGAGGCCAGCGCCTTCAGGTCGAGCTGGCCCGCCACCGGCACGACGGCCACGGTGAGGTGCCCGTCGACGTCCGCGACGAGCGTCTTGAAGACGCGGTCGGGGGAGACGCCCATCGCCTCGGCGGCCTCCTCGCCGTACGAGGGGTGGGACGGATCGTGGTCGTACGCGTGCACCGTGAAGTCCGTGCCCGCGGCGGTCAGCGCCACCGTGGCGGGGGTGCCCCCGGACTGCTGCTGCTTCTTGGCCTTCTTCGCCAACGTGCCCGTTCCTTAAGGTCAGTTGAGGCTGGTCGCCTGTCGCGTCAGTTCCGTCGCGGGCAGCGACGGCAGGTGCCGGATGATCGCCGTCTCGGCGCGCAGCAGCTTCAGCTCGTCGCGCATCCGGGACGCCGCGTCCGGGGCCTGCAGCAGGCGCTGCTTGGTGGGGACGTCGAGGACGGCGGCCGCCGCCACCAGGTACGACACCACCGACGGCTCGTCGGGCAGCTCGGCGCCCGTCGTCAGGGACCGCTCGCGGGCACCCGCGAGGCGCTTCTGGTACGAGCGGAACGCCCGCAGCACGCCCTCGGCGAGGGCCCCCGCCTCGTCGCCGTCCTCCTCGGGCAGCTCCTCGACCTCCGCCGTCAGATACGCGCCTGAAGCGTCCACCGAGTGCAGCTTGACCCGGCGGGTGCCGGTGGCCAGGACCTCGAAGCTGCCGTCGGCGCGCTCCCGGATCGTCGCCGCGTCCGCGATGCAGCCGACGGCGTGGAAGGACGCGAGGAGGTCGTCGCCGAAACCGGCCGCCGGGCCCGCGCCCGCCTCCTTCGTCGTGACGTCGTCGGGCATCCCGGCGCCGCTGGGCGCGACCTCGTGCCCGTCACGGATCGCCACGACGACGAACTGGCGCGGCTCCTCGGACACGGACGGGTCGGTGTCGGGGCCGGTCGGGGCATCGGGGGATGCCTTCAACAGGTCGCGCATCAGGGCGCGATAACGCTCCTCGAAGATGTTCAGCGGGAGGACGAGTCCCGGGAACAGCACCGAGTTGAGCGGGAAGAGCGGAAGCCGGACGGTGGTCACGACGCTCAAGCGTAATGGTCGCCGGAGCCGGCAGGTCCGCCGCGCAGCGGCAGCGCCGCCGCGACCTCGAGGCGCACCCCGTCGCGCAGCTCCAGAAAGTGGCCCAGCGGATCCTCCGCGAGCCGGTCCCAGGGGAACGACGTCGCGTACGGGCCGATGAGCCGCAGCTGCGCGAGCGCGTCCGGCCAGCGCTCCAGCTCGACGAGGACGCAGGTCAGCAGATTGCGCACCTCCGCAGGCCAGGGATCGCCCCGGTCGTACGCGGCCGAGAGCTCCACGGCGAGATCTGCGGCCGCGTCCAGGCGGGCCCGCGGGATGCCGCGCGGGGTGCCCGTCGTCAGGTACGCGAACGCGGCGCGGGCCGGCAGCGCCTTCAGGAGCGAGCCGGGCAGCGCGTCCTGGGCCGCCCGCTCGGCGAAGTCGAAGCACTCGGTGTGCGAGCCGTACCAGGCGGCCGACAGGTACCGCAGCGCGGCGACGTGGCAGCCGTAGTGGTGCGGGGAGCGGCGGACCGCCTGCGCCCACAGGTCCTCGAAGTCGGTGTGCGGGGCGTTCGTGCCGCGGGCGTGGTCGAGGGAGACCCGCCAGGGGACCGGGTCGCGGGGGTCCGCCTGCGCCGCGGCGAGCAGCAGCGGCGTGACCTCCCGGAGCAGTTCGGCGCGGGCCGGGGACGCGAAGGCGCGGTCGACGGCCAGCTGGGCCTTGACCAGGAGCAGGTCGGGGTCGTGCGGCGACGCGTACTGCCAGGCGTCGAACCACTCGGCTCGGGAGGCGGCGAACGCGGCCAGGCGCAGGACGTAGCGGTCGCGGTTCTCCCACTCGGCGGCCTCGCGGGTGTGGGCGAGGACCTTGGCGGCCGGGCCGTACTCGCCGCCGCCCGCGGCGACCAGGGCCGGCGCGAGGCGTTCGTCCGGGGCGTCGAGCAGGACCTCGTGGTCCGGGCACAGTCCCTCGGAGAGGCCGCCGGTGTGGCGGATCATGCGGGCTGTGCGGACGAAGGCACGTATGAACGGCACGGGGGCCTCCTCTACGTACCAGGGTGGATGTGCCTGTGGGATGACGGTTCAGGCAGGTGGATGGTTGTGCGAGCCGGGTCTGGAATCTCTGTTCTAGCTTCTGCGAAGCAGCCGCGTCGCGCCCGCCGCCACCGTCGTCGCCAGGATCCAGCCCAGTATCACCAGGACCGCCGCGGCCCACTGCCAGCCGCCGCGCAGCTGCCAGCTGGCCGACTGGCCGAGGTCGATCACCGGCAGCAGCAGGTCGAGGGCGAACAGGGCCGAGTCCCAGTGCGGGCCCTCGCCCGGCTTCATCGGGGGGTGCGAGGCATGGCTGAAAGCGAACGCCCCGACCGCCCAGAGCACCGCCATCCACACCGCGGCCCGGCCGGGACGGTACCCGTAGGCCACCGTCCAGTCCTGGATGTAGCCCCACACCTTCGCCGCGGGCGGCAGCGTCTCGCGGCGGCGGCGCTGCTTGGCGAGCAGGACCTCGCGGGCGTCGGCGTCCTCGCCGCTGTTGCGCAGCACCGTGGCGAGGCGTTCGTACGGCTCCGGGCTGTACTCGGGGGTCGCCGACGACACCCAGTTCAGGCGCAGGGTGAGCGGGAACGGGCCGAACGGGATCAGGTTCTCGTACGCGAACCCGCCCATCCGCAGCCGTCCGCCGGGCGGCCCGGGCCAGCTCGCCGCCTTGTCCACCAGGTTGACGACCTTCGCACCGGACAGCACGACCCTGCCGCGCTGCGGCTGCTCCCCGAGGAAGCGCAGCTCGGGGGTCTGGATGCGGCGCAGCGAGACCTCCTGGTCGTTCTCCAGGGTGAAGCGGGCCGAGTCCAGATCGACCGCGTCGCCGAACCGTCCGTCGTCGAGCCGGACCCCGCCCACGCACTCGAAGCGCTGCACGCGGGTGCCGCGGGCCGGGGTCGAGCCGCTGGTCTGCAGCGGATTGCCGAGGCCCGCGGGGGTCAGGTACAGGGTGCGCTCGACCGTCATCTGCGGGGCGTTCAGGGCGCGGCGCCCCTGGGTGTTGCTGAGCCTGCTGCCGCGCAGCGAGAGCGAGACGCCGACGGTGGCACCGCGCAGGCTGACCTCGCCGTGTGTCTCCAGCATCTCGGCCTGCAGGTCCTGCCCGACGGACAACCCGTCCGCCATGATCGACTTGCCGCGCCGGTCGCGGAACACGACGGCCTGGTTGAGCAGCAGGTCCGTGCCGATGTGGGCGTCGGTCAGCCGGATGCCGCTGTGGAAGCGGCAGCGGGGGAGGTGGAGGTCGCCCTCGGTGCGCACCCGGGCGCCCTCCAGGCGCGGCACCGAGCAGTCGACGAGCCGCACCGTCGTGAAGTGCGCCTCCGGCAGCAGCACCTCCTTCTCGAAGCGGCAGCCCTTCAGCTCCACGTACGGGACGACGCTGCCGCCCGCCAGGTCCAGCACGTCGGTGATCTGCACGCCCTGGAGCTTGAGGGAGGAGACCCGGCCGGAGAGCGCGGGCGGCCCGTCGAGCAGCAGCCAGGCCACGATCCGCGCCCGCACGCTGCGCTCGGGACCCCACGCGTGCCCGCCGTGCGGATCGTCCACGTCCCGGTCACCACTGCGCAGGTCGTAGACGCTGCCGTTGCGGAACGCCTGCCACATCCCGACTTCCGCGGCGCTCAGCCCGTCCGGCACATCCCCGTCGACGCCGCCGCCACCGGTCGTCGTCACATCGACCACGACTGTCCTGCCTCCCCGTACGCCCCTGCTACTCGCGAGTTTCGTACAACCGTTCATGCCCGCTCGGTGACCGCCTGAACGCTACTGGTGAAGGTCGTCCTCCGGTGCGGGAACAACGGCTGAAACCGGACGTGTATCAGTCACTGATACGGGCGACCGGCGGCAAAGACGCGTCTGAGAGAATTGGTGCGTGATCTCTCGAATCGATCTGCGCGGCGCCGCCCTCCCCGAGGGTCAGGCCCTGCGCTCGCTGCTGCCCCGTGCCGACTTCGACGTCACGGCCGCCCTGGAGAAGGTGCGTCCGATCTGCGAGGACGTGCATCATCGTGGCGACGCGGCGCTGATCGAGTACGCGGAGAGGTTCGACGGGGTGCGGCTCGCGTCCGTGCGGGTGCCGGCCGAGGCGCTGGACAAGGCCCTGGCCGACCTCGATCCCGCCGTGCGCGCGGCCCTGGAGGAGTCCATCCGCCGGGCCCGCATCGTCCACCGCGAGCAGCGCCGTACCAGCCACACCACGCAGGTCGTGCCCGGCGGCTCCGTCACCGAGAAGTGGGTACCGGTCGAGCGCGTCGGGCTCTACGCGCCGGGCGGCCGGTCCGTCTACCCCTCGTCCGTGATCATGAACGTGGTGCCCGCGCAGGAGGCCGGGGTCGAGTCGATCGCCCTCGCCTCGCCCGCGCAGGCCGAGTTCGACGGCCTTCCGCACCCGACGATCCTGGCCGCGTGCGCGCTGCTCGGCGTCGACGAGGTGTACGCCGCGGGCGGTGCCACCGCCGTCGCGATGTTCGCGTACGGCACCGAGTCCTGCGCCCCGGCGAACATGGTCACCGGCCCCGGCAACATCTGGGTGGCCGCGGCCAAGCGCTACTTCACCGGCCTCATCGGCATCGACGCCGAGGCCGGGCCGACCGAGATCGCGGTCCTCGCGGACGCCACGGCCGACCCGGTGCACGTCGCCTCCGACCTGATCAGCCAGGCCGAGCACGACCCGCTGGCCGCCGCCGTGCTCGTCACGGACAGCGAGGAGCTCGCGGCAGCCGTCGAGAAGGAGCTGGAGCCGCAGGTCGCGGCCACCAAGCACATCGAGGACCGGATCGTGCCCGCCCTGAAGGGCAAGCAGTCCGCGATCGTCCTCGTCGACTCCCTCGAGGACGGCCTGAAGGTCGTCGATGCGTACGGCGCCGAGCACCTGGAGATCCAGACGGCCGACGCCGCCGCGCTCGCCGGACGCGTGAAGAACGCGGGGGCGGTCTTCGTCGGCCCGTGGGCCCCGGTCTCGCTCGGCGACTACGCCGCGGGCTCCAACCACGTGCTCCCGACGGGCGGTTGCGCCTGCCACTCCTCCGGCCTGTCCGTCCAGTCCTTCCTGCGCGGCATCCACATCGTCGACTACACGAAGGACGCCCTCGCCGACGTGGCCCACCACGTGGTCACGCTCGCGGACGCCGAGGACCTGCCCGCCCACGGCGCGGCGATCAAGGCCCGCTTCGAGTGGAAGGTCCCGAAGGAGTCGAAGGAGTCGAAGGAGTCGAAGGAGTCGAAGACCCAGTGACCGGCATCGACGACCTTCCCGTACGCGACGAACTGCGCGGCAAGTCCCCTTACGGCGCACCGCAGTTGGACGTCCCCGTCCGGCTGAACACGAACGAGAACCCGTACCCGCTGCCCGAGCCGCTCGTCGCCCGGATCGCCGAGCGCGTCGCCGAAGCGGCCAGGAACCTGAACCGCTACCCGGACCGGGACGCGGTCGAGCTGCGTACGGAACTCGCCAAGTACCTCACCCGCACCACCGGGTACGCGGTCACCCGCGACCAGGTCTGGGCGGCCAACGGGTCGAACGAGGTGCTCCAGCAGCTCCTCCAGGCGTTCGGCGGCCCAGGGCGCACCGCCCTCGGCTTCGAGCCCTCGTACTCGATGCACCCGCTGCTCGCCCGCGGCACGAACACCGGCTGGGTCAGCGCCCCGCGCCGCGACGACTTCTCCCTCGACGTGCCCGCCGCGATCGAGGCGATCCGCACGCACAGGCCGCACGTCGTCTTCATCACCAGCCCCAACAACCCGACGGGCAACGCGGTGGAGCCCGCGGACGTCCTCGCCCTGTACGAGGCCGCGGGCCGGGGTGCGATGGTGATCGTCGACGAGGCGTACACCGAGTTCAGCCACGGCGACTCGCTGCTCTCGCTCCTCGACGGCCGCCCGAACCTGGTGATCTCGCGGACCATGTCCAAGGCGTTCGGCGCCGCGGGCCTGCGCCTCGGCTACCTGGCCGCCGACCCGGCCGTGGTCGACGCGGTCCAACTGGTGCGCCTGCCCTACCACTTGTCGGCCGTCAACCAGGCCACGGCACTCGCCGCCCTGGAGTACACCGACACCCTGCTCGGCTACGTCGAGCAGCTGAAGAGCGAACGCGACCGCCTGGTCGCCGAGTTGACGGGCCTCGGCTTCGACGTGACCGTCGCCGACGCCAACTTCATCCAGTTCGGCGTCTTCCAGGACCCGCACGCCGTCTGGCAGTTCGTCCTCGACCGCGGAGTCCTCATCCGTGACAACGGGGTGCCGGGACGACTGCGGGTGTCCGTCGGCACCCCCGAAGAGAACGACGCGTTCCTGGACGCGGCCCGCGAAGTGAAGAAGGCCCACATGAACAATCAGGAGCTTGGCGCATGAGCCGCGTAGGACGAGTGGAACGTACGACGAAGGAGACCTCGGTCCTCGTCGAGATCGATCTGGACGGGACCGGCAAGGTCGAGGTGTCGACCGGTGTCGGCTTCTACGACCACATGCTCGACCAGCTCGGCCGCCACGGCCTCTTCGACCTCACGGTCAAGACCGAGGGCGACCTGCACATCGACTCGCACCACACCATCGAGGACACCGCCCTCGCGCTCGGTGCCGCCTTCAAGCAGGCGCTCGGCGACAAGGTCGGCATCTACCGCTTCGGCAACTGCACCGTCCCGCTGGACGAGTCGCTCGCCCAGGTCACCGTCGACCTCTCAGGCCGCCCGTACCTCGTGCACACCGAGCCCGAGAACATGGCGCCGATGATCGGCGAGTACGACACGACGATGACCCGGCACATCCTGGAGTCGTTCGTCGCGCAGGCGCAGATCGCCCTGCACGTCCACGTGCCGTACGGGCGCAACGCGCACCACATCGTGGAATGCCAGTTCAAGGCCCTCGCGCGTGCCCTGCGCTACGCCTCCGAGCGCGACCCGCGCGCCGCCGGCATCCTCCCCTCCACGAAGGGCGCCCTCTAGTCATGAACGGCCTCGCGACCGTCCTCATCGTCCTCGGCCTGTTCCTGCTCGGCGGCGTCTACTCGTTCGTCAAGCAGGGCATGGGCAAGAGCCTGATCACGCTCCTCTCGATCGGCGCCGCCATGTGCCTGTTCGCGGGCGTACTGCGGCTCGACTACTGGAATTGATCCCCACTGCCATGACTGACAAGAAAGTTGTCGTCTTCGACTACGGCTTCGGGAACGTGCGCTCCGCCGAGCGCGCCCTCGCCCGCGCGGGCGCCGACGTCGAGATCACCCGCGACTTCGACAAGGCCATGAACGCGGACGGGCTGCTCGTCCCCGGTGTGGGCGCCTTCGCCGCCTGCATGAAGGGCCTCACCGAGGCGCGCGGCGACTGGATCGTCGGCCGCCGGCTGTCCGGCGGGCGCCCCGTGATGGGCATCTGCGTCGGCATGCAGATCCTGTTCGCGCGGGGCATCGAGCACGGCGTCGAGACGGAGGGCCTCGACGAGTGGCCCGGCACCGTCGAACCGCTCAAGGCCGACGTCGTCCCGCACATGGGCTGGAACACGGTGGAGGCTGCCGCCGACTCGGAGCTGTTCGCCGGGCTCGACGCCGACGAGCGCTACTACTTCGTGCACTCCTACGCCGTACAGCAGTGGGAGCTGGAAACGCTCAACCCGCACATCCGTGCCCCCAAGGTCACCTGGTCCACGCACGGCACGCCGTTCGTGGCCGCCGTGGAGAACGGCGCGCTGTGGGCGACGCAGTTCCACCCCGAGAAGTCCGGCGACGCCGGAGCCCAGCTGCTCAAGAACTGGATCGGAACGCTGTGAGCACCTCTGCGAACACCTCTGTGAGCACCTCTGTGAACAAGCTCGAACTCCTTCCCGCCGTCGACGTCCGCGACGGCCAGGCCGTCCGCCTCGTGCACGGCGAGTCCGGCAGCGAGACCTCCTACGGCTCCCCGCTCCAGGCCGCCCTCGCCTGGCAGACCTCCGGCGCCGAGTGGCTGCACCTGGTCGACCTGGACGCCGCGTTCGGCACCGGCGACAACCGGGCGCTGATCCGCGAGGTCACCGAGGCCATGGACATCAAGGTCGAGCTGTCCGGCGGCATCCGCGACGACGACACCCTCGCCGCCGCGCTCGCCACCGGCTGCACCCGCGTCAACCTCGGCACCGCCGCCCTGGAGACCCCCGAGTGGGTCGCCAAGGTCATCGCCGAGCACGGCGACAAGATCGCGGTCGGCCTCGACGTGCGCGGCACGACGCTGCGCGGCCGCGGCTGGACCCGCGACGGCGGCGACCTCTACGAGACGCTGGAGCGCCTCAACGCCGAGGGCTGCGCGCGCTACGTCGTCACCGACATCGCCAAGGACGGCACGCTGCAGGGCCCGAACCTGGAGCTCCTGAAGAACGTGTGCGCGGCGACGGACCGCCCGGTCGTCGCGTCCGGCGGCGTCTCCTCCCTGGACGACCTGCGCGCCATCGCCGAGCTCGTCCCGCTCGGCGTCGAGGGCTCCATCGTCGGCAAGGCGCTGTACGCCAAGGCGTTCACGCTGGAGGAGGCCCTGGAGGCGGTCTCCGTATGAGCGGGGTACGCCGGGTGCAGTCCGACGTCTCCTACGAGGAGACCTTCGGCTACGCCCGCGCCGTCGAGCTGCCGAACGGGCTCGTCCTGGTCTCCGGCTGCACGTCCATCGTCAACGGGGTGATCGCCGAGGGCGGCCCGTACGAGCAGGCGGTGAACGCCTTCAACGTGGCGATCGACGCGCTCGGGCAGCTCGGCCTCGGCCGCGAGGACGTCGTCCGCACCCGCATGTACCTCACGCACGCGCGGGACGTGGACGAGGTCGGCCGGGCCCACAAGGAGCTCTTCGACACCGTCCGCCCCGCCGCGTCCATGCTCATCGTCTCCGGCTTCGTCGACCCGTCGCTGGTCGTCGAGGTCGAGGTCGAGGCCTTCCGAGAGGTTCGAGAGGTGGCACAGTGAGCCTCGCCGTCCGCGTCATCCCCTGCCTCGACGTCGAGGGCGGCCGCGTCGTCAAGGGCGTCAACTTCCAGAACCTGCGCGACGCGGGCGACCCCGTCGAGATGGCCAAGGTGTACGACGCCGAGGGCGCCGACGAGCTGACGTTCCTGGACATCACCGCGTCCAGCGGCAACCGCGAGACCACGTACGACGTGGTGCGCCGCACCGCCGAGCAGGTCTTCATCCCGCTCACGGTCGGCGGCGGCGTACGGACCGCCGAGGACGTCGACAAGCTGCTGCGGGCCGGCGCGGACAAGGTCGGCGTCAACACGGCCGCCATCGCCCGCCCCGACCTGATCCGGGAGATCGCGGAGCGCTTCGGGCGGCAGGTGCTCGTGCTGTCGGTGGACGCGCGGCGCACGGAGTCGGGCTCGTTCGAGGTGACGACGCACGGCGGGCGCAGGTCCGCCGGCATCGACGCCGTCGAATGGGCGCACCGGGCCGCCGAGTTGGGCGCGGGCGAGATCCTGCTCAACTCGATGGACGCGGACGGCACCAAGGACGGCTACGACATCGAGATGATCGAGGCCGTGCGCAAGCACGTGACCGTCCCGGTGATCGCGTCCGGTGGCGCGGGCCGCCTCGAGCACTTCGCCCCGGCGGTCGCGGCGGGCGCGGACGCGGTGCTCGCGGCCTCCGTCTTCCACTTCGGCGATCTGCGGATCGGTGAGGTGAAGGGGGCGCTGCGGGAGGCGGGCCACCCGGTGCGGTGAGCTCCGCGGGGGTGGGTTTCCTCTCCAACTCGCCGGCGTGACCGGTGATTTCGCCGATGCGGTGGGGGCGGGTGCCGCGGGACTGTTGCCGCTGTCCATGACAGCGGCGGCGCTCCGGGACGGGCGCCCGCCCTTCCGAGAGGAACCCGCATCGTGCACAGGATGCGAACCCGAGCCCGAACCCGCCTGATCCGTACGGGACTTGCCGCCCTCCTCGCGTTCGGCGGCCTTGCCACCTCGCAGAGCCTCACCGCCCACGCGGCCGCGGACAACCCCTATGAACGCGGCCCCGCGCCGACCGCGTCGAGCATCGAGGCGGCCCGCGGACCGTACGCCGTCTCGCAGACCTCCGTGTCGGCGCTGAGCGTCAGCGGGTTCGGCGGCGGCACCGTCTACTACCCGACCTCCACCGCCGACGGCACGTTCGGCGCCGTCGCGATCTCCCCGGGCTACACCGCGTACCAGTCGTCCATCGCCTGGCTCGGTCCGCGTCTGGCCTCGCAGGGCTTCGTCGTCTTCACGATCGACACCAACACCACGCTCGACCAGCCCGACAGCCGGGGCCGTCAACTCCTCGCCGCCCTGGACTACTTGACGCAGTCGAGCGCCGTGCGCGGCCGCATCGACACCAGCCGTCTCGGCGTGATGGGTCACTCCATGGGCGGCGGCGGCACCCTCGAAGCCGCCAAGAGCAGGCCCTCGCTGCAGGCCGCGATACCGCTCACCGGCTGGAACACCGACAAGACCTGGCCCGAGATACAGACGCCGACGCTGATCGTGGGCGCCGACGGCGACACCATCGCGCCGGTCGCCACCCACTCCGAGCCGTTCTACGGGAGCCTGCCGAGCTCGCTCGACAAGGCCTACCTGGAGTTGCGCGGTGCCACGCACTTCACCCCGAACTCCGCCAACACCACGATCGCGAAGTACAGCATTTCGTGGCTGAAGCGCTTCATCGACAACGACACCCGCTACGAGCAGTTCCTCTGCCCGCTGCCCCGAGCGAGCCTCACGATCGCGGAGTACCGGGGCAACTGCCCGCACACGTCATGACGTGAGGGCGGCGCTGTGCGCGGGCACAGCGTCGCCCGGGCGGCTTGGGTCCTGGCCCAACCAGTGCTGCGGGCAAGGGAGTTGACGCCTACGGTGAGTCGAGTGACCGCGAGACGAGTCCTGTTGCTCACCGCAGCCGCGTACGAGAGCGACCCCGAGGAGCCGTGCGTGGACGGCAGGCTCGTGCTGCGGGCCGCCGTCGCCGCGGGTCTCGGCGCGGACGCTCTGGACGCCGCCGAGCGCGCGGGCCTTCAGCGGCACGCGGACGGACGCCTGCGGCTGCCCGGGCGGCGGGCCGTGTACGACGCGGCGCGCCCCGCACCCCGCAGGGCCGCGCACCGTCTGCTGGCGGAGGCCGCCGCGGGGGAGGGGCCACGGCTGACCGCGCTGCTGCACCGGGCGCTCGCCGCGCCCTACCCGGACGCCGAGGCCGGCGCGGCCCTCGCCGCCGCGGCCCGGCTGGCGGGCCCGCCGCACGGCGAACGCGCCACGGCCCTCGCCCACGCGGCGGCCCGCACCGCGGACCCGGGCGAGCAGGCGGACCTGCTCGTCGCCGCCGCCGAGCAGGCACGGCTCGCGGGCCGCCCGCACCGCGCACGCGAACTCCTCGGCCAGATACGGGAGTTGACCCACTCGGACGCCCTCAGGGGTCGGGCCGCCCTGGTGCACGGGATGCTCGCCCTGCGCGACGGGCCGGTGGCCGACGCCCGCGCCCTGCTCCTGCTCGCCGCCCGGCTCTGCCCCTCGGGCGCCCGCGACGCCCGGCTCGCCGCGGCCGAGGCGGCCTGGGCGCTCGGTGACGCGGACGCCTACCGGGAGGCGGTCCAGGGGCCGCGCGCGGGGGCCGTCGCCGGTGACTACGGATTCGGCATGTCCGCCGCGCTCGACGAGCGGTACGCGGCGGGCCGGACCGCGCTGCGCAGGGTCGTCGCCGCCGCGGACGATGCCGCCGCGGACGACGCCGGAGCCCCGCAGGCGCTGCTCAGGGCGGGGGCCGCCGCGCTGGTCGCCGGAGACGTGGCCGCGGCCTGCCGGCTCGGCGGCCAGGCCCTCGCCGCGGCCCGCGCCCACGACGCACGGCCCGAGGTGCCGCGCGCCCTGGAGCTGCTCGCGTACGGCGAACTGCGCGCGGGGCGGCACGGCCGGGCCCGGGCCCACGCCGAGGAGGGGATGCGGGCCGCGCGCGCCACGGGCCAGCGCAACCTCCTCGCCCCGCAGCACGCGATCCTCGCCCTGGTCGCCTCCCTCGACAGCGACGCCGCGACGGTCGCCCGGCACGCCGGGGCCGCGCAGGACATCGCCGCCCGGCACGGCCTCGTACAGACCGCCGCCCTCACCCAATGGGCGCTCGCCCGGGCCGACTTGGCGCGCGGCCGGGCGGCCGAGGCGGCGGCCCGGCTCGGCCCGCTCGTGACACCGGGGCCGCGGTGCGGGCACTTCGCGGTGCGGATGCTGGCGGTGCCGTGCTTCGTGGAGGCGTCGGTCCAGGCCGGTGCGCCGGGCCCGGCGAAGGGCCCGCTCGGCGCGTTCGCGGTGTGG
Organism: Streptomyces sp. NPDC050085; assembly: GCF_044460595.1. Lineage (NCBI taxonomy): Bacteria > Bacillati > Actinomycetota > Actinomycetes > Kitasatosporales > Streptomycetaceae > Streptomyces > Streptomyces sp. NPDC050085. The sequence continues at coordinate 540,910 of NZ_JBITJZ010000005.1, forward strand.
GCCGAGCGCGGGTACGACCCCCAGGCACCGGCCCAACTCGCCCGCTGCCAGGCCCTCTTGGCGAGCGGCGCGAGCGGCGAGGGCGGCGAGGGCGGGGAGGCCGACGCCCCCGCTCTCGCGGAAGCCCGCTTCACCGAGGCCCTGGCCCGCCACGACCGCGCGGGCGGCGACTTCGAACGGGCCCGCACCGCCCTCCTGTACGGCGCCTGGCTGCGCCGCGTCCGACGCCCCGCCCGTGCCCGGGCGCTGCTGCGCGACGCCCTCGTGACCTTCGAGCGGTGCGGCGCCGGGGTCTGGGCGGCCCGTGCCACAGCCGAACTGCGGGCCGCCGGCGAGACCTCTGGGCGGGCTCAACCCCCGGGCAGGCTGGCCGAGTTGACCCCGCAGCAGCTGCGGATCGCGCACTGCGTGGCGGAGGGCGCCACCAACCGCGAGGTCGCACTGCGCCTGTCGGTGAGCCCGCGCACCGTCGATCACCACCTGCGCAACGTCTTCGCGCAGCTGGGCGTCCGCTCCCGCGTGGAGCTGGCCCGCCTCGTGGACCACCAGGAGTCGGGAAGGGGCGCCGGCACTTAGCGGGAAGGGGCGCCGGCACTTAGGAAGGAAAAACTGCGAAAGATTAGTTGCGCAATTTTTCTTTCGCATTTACGGTTGTCGTCATGACGGAAACCCGGCGCATCACCGACGTGGCCACGCTCAAGGCCTTGGGTCACCCCTTGCGGATGCGGCTCTACGGCCTGCTGTACATGCGGGGCACCGGCACCGCGTCCCAGCTCGCCGACGACCTCGACGACGGCACGGCCGTCTCGCTGATCAGCTACCACCTGCGCAAGCTCGCCGACCACGGACTGATCGAGGAGGCCGAGCACGAGGGCGGCGACGGCCGGGAGCGCTGGTGGAAGCCCGCCCAGGAGTCCCTGCGCATCGAAGTCTCCGACTTCCGCGACAGCCCCGAGGGCGCCGCCGCGCACACCGCCCTCAACCGCGTCATGTACGAGGGACGCCGCGAGCACTACCTGCGTTTCCTGGACCAGAAGGCCGGCTGGAGCGCCGACTGGCAGGACGCGTCCGACAGTTCGGACTTCCTGGCCAGGCTCAATCCGGAGGAGCTCAAGGAGCTCAAGGACGAGCTGCACGCCGTCGTCCAGCGCTACACCGAGCGGGGCAAGAGCGCGGACCCCGAGGGTCGCGAGACGGTCTCCGTCCACCTGTACGCGTTCCCGGTCAGGCCGTGACGACGGTGACGATCCTCGACGCGGACACCGCCCGCCGCCGCTTCGTCGCGGTGAACTTCCTGTTCTGGTTCCCCACCGGGCTCTCCATCCCCGTACAGGTGCTGCTCCTCACCGACCGGGGCGTGGCCGTGTCCACCATCGCCGCCCTGTTCGCCGTGCACTCCCTGACGGCCGCCGGGCTCGAACTGCCCACCGGGGGACTCTCCGACGTCATAGGCCGCCGCACCGTGCTCGCCGCGTCCGGCTTGCTCGCGGTCATCGCCCTCACGATGACCGCACTGTCCACAGCCACCTGGGTGTTCGCCCTGGCCATGGCCCTCAAGGGTGCGGGGCGCGCCCTCAACAGCGGCCCCGCCGAAGCCTGGTACGTCGACACCGTGCACGCCCGCCTCGGCCCCGACGCCGATCTGCGCGACGGCCTGTCCCGCGGTTCCGCGGCCTCGTCCGTCGCGCTCGCCCTCGGTACGGTCCTCGGCGGTCTCGTGCCCTGGCTGCTCGGCCTCGGCCCCGACCTCGGCGGCCGCCTCGAGCGGGCCACCGGCGGCTTCGTGACGCCGCTGTCCGTCCCCCTCCTGGCGGGCGCCGCCTGCTGCGTCGGCTACGTCGTCCACGTGCTGTTCGCCCTGCCCGAGCCGCCGCGCCCGGCCGTCACCCTGCGCGCCGTCCTCGCCGACGTGCCGCGCACCGTGGCCGGCGGCATCCGGCTCACCACCCGCGACGGCCTGGTCGCGCGCATCATGCTCACGACGGCGGCCACCGGCTGCGCGCTCGGCGTCGTCGAGCTGTTCACCCCGTCCCGCGCCGCCGACGCCACCGGCGCCGCGTCCTCGGGCGCACTCCTCTACGCGGGTCTGGCCTGCGCCGGCTTCTGCGGGACTGCGTTCGGCAACCGGATGGCCCCCTGGGCGGCACGCCGCGTCAAAAGCGGTGAACGGGCCGTCCTGGCAGGCGAGTTGACCGCCCTGCTCGGCCTGACGCTGCTCTGCGTCACCGCCGCGACCGGGACCGTGGCCCTGGCCGCCGTCGGCTACGTCCTGGTCTACATCGGCCTCGGCGCGATCTCCCCGAGCCTCAACGTCTTCCTGCACCGGCGCACCGACAGCTCCGGCCGCGCCACCGCCCTGTCCGTCCAGTCGCTCGCCCTGCAACTGGCCGCGGCGCTCACCGGCCTCGTGGCGGGCGCCCTGCCCAGCGGCGCGGTGGCCTGGCTGCCGGGCGTCGCCGGTCTCGCGGTCGGCGTGCTGCTGTGGGCGCGGGTCAGGGTCGACCGGCCCTCAGAGCACGCCCCTGAAACCCCGCTCGTGCAGCGGGTCAGCTGACCGGCTGCATCAGCTGGACGTAGTTGCCCACCGTGTCGTCGAGCACCGCGGTGATCACCGGGCCCTCCTCCTTGGGGCCCTGCGTGAACGTCACGCCCAGCTTCTGCAGCCGCTCGTGCTCGGCCGCGACGTCCTCCACCGCGAACACGATGCAGGGCAGCCCCGCCTCGCGCAGGGCGGCGCGGTACGGCTCGGCGATCGGGCCCTGGCCCGGCTCCAGGAGGAGCTCCAGGTCCTGCTGCGCACCGGCCGCGCCCACCGTCACGAACAGCGTGCCGTCGCCCAGGTCGATGTGGTTGCGGGTCTCGAAGCCGAGCACGTCCGTGTAGAACGTGTGGGCCCTGGCCACGTCATCGACGTAGACCTGGGTCATGGCGATCTTGATCATGGGCGCCTTTCCTCGGCCGGGCCTGCCGCTACAGGCCCAGCGCCTTCGTCTCGCTCAGCTGGGTGATCGCGGCCTTGTCCCCCTCAAGCTCCACAGCCGCCGCGTCCTGGCGACCGAGGACGTACATCAGGAGCTCCGACGGCTCACCGGTGACCGTGACCACCGGGGCTCCCTTGTGGGCGACGGCCGTCTGCCCGTCGGGCCGGCGCAGCACGAGGCCGACCGGCGCCTTGCGGCCCATCATCCGGGCCACCCGTTCGAGCCGTGACCACAGCACGTCGGAGAAGACCGGGTCGAGCTCGCGCGGCGACCAGTCGTCCTGCGCGCGGCGCACGTCCTCGGTGTGGACGTAGAACTCCACCACGTTCGCCGCCTCGTCGAGCTGCTTGAGGGAGAACGGCGAGAACCGCGGCGGGCCCGTCCGGATCAGCTGGATCAGTTCCTCGTACGGCTTGTCCGCGAACTCGCCCTGCACCCGCTCCAGACGGGACGCGAGCTGCTTCACCAGGGTCCCGCCGGCCGCGTCGGGGCGGCGCTCGCGCACCACCACGTGGGCCGCGAGGTCGCGGGCGGTCCAGCCCTCGCACAGGGTGGGGGCCTCCGGGCCCACCGCCTCCAACAGATCCGCGAGGAGAAGTCGTTCACGCTTGGCATGGGTCGACATGAACGAAAGCCTACGACCGCCCCCGGAGTCCGGACAGTGGACGTCCGTCAAAGGGGCCCGCGCAGCGCGGCACAATGGCACGTATGACCAGCGAGCTCCCCGCAAACAGCCTCGACCCGGCCATCGCCGCCCGCCTCAAGCGCAGCGCCGACGGCCTGGTCCCCGCCATCGCCCAGCAGTACGACACCGGCGAGGTGCTGATGCTCGGCTGGATGGACGACGAGGCGCTGCACCGGACCCTGACCACCGGGCGGTGCACGTACTGGTCGCGCAGCCGCCGGGAGTACTGGGTCAAGGGCGACACCTCGGGCCACTTCCAGCACGTGAAGTCGGTGGCCCTGGACTGCGACGCGGACACCGTCCTCGTCAAGGTCGACCAGGTCGGCGCCGCCTGCCACACAGGGGCGCGGACCTGCTTCGACGCCGACGTCCTCCCGCTCGCCCAGTAAGGTCGGTCGCCATGGATCTCGAGACCTTCCGCAAGCTCGCGACCGACCGCCGAGTGATCCCCGTCAGCCGCAAGCTCCTCGCGGACGGTGACACTCCGGTCGGCCTGTACCGCAAGCTCGCCGCCGAGCGGCCCGGCACCTTCCTCCTGGAGTCCGCGGAGAACGGCCGCTCCTGGTCCCGTTACTCGTTCGTGGGCGTACGGTCCACGGGCACCCTCACCGAGCGCGACGGGCAGGCCCACTGGCTGGGCACCCCGCCGGTCGGCGTCCCCGTCGACGGCGACCCGCTCGCCGCCCTGCGCGCCACCGTCGAGACGCTGCACACCCCGCGCTACGAGGGCCTGCCGCCGTTCACCGGCGGCATGGTCGGCTATCTCGGGTACGACATCGTGCGCCGCCTCGAGAAGATCGGCCCGGGGGACCGCGACGACCTGCGGCTGCCCGAGCTGACGATGTTCCTCACCAGCGATCTCGCGGTCCTCGACCACTGGGACGGCTCGGTCCTGCTCATCGCCAACGCGATCAACCACAACGACCTCGAGACGGGCGTCGACGAGGCCTACGCGGACGCGGTCGCCCGGCTCGACGCGATGGAGGCCGACCTCGGCAAGCCCGTCGACTCCGCCCCGGCCGCGCTTCCGCCCTCCGAACTCCCGCAGTTCACCGCCCTGTGGGGCGGCAAGGACTACCAGGACGCCGTCGAGGACATCAAGGAGCGGATCCGGGCGGGCGAGGCCTTCCAGGTCGTACCCTCCCAGCGCTTCGAAACCCCTTGCACGGCAAGCGCGTTGGACGTCTACCGCGTCCTGCGGGCCACCAACCCGTCGCCGTACATGTACCTGTTCCGCTTCGACGGGTTCGACGTCGTCGGCTCGTCGCCCGAGGCCCTCGTCAAGGTCGAGGACGGGCGCGCCATGGTCCACCCCATCGCGGGGACGCGACCGCGCGGCGCAACTCCCCAGGCCGACCAGGCACTTGCCGACGAACTCCTCGCCGACCCCAAGGAGCGCGCCGAGCACCTGATGCTCGTCGACCTCGGGCGCAACGACCTGGGCCGCGTCTGCGAACCCGGCTCCGTCGAGGTCGTCGACTTCATGTCCGTCGAGCGGTACTCGCACGTCATGCACATCGTGTCGACGGTCACCGGGCAGGTCGCGGACGGCCGCACCGCCTTCGACGTGCTCACCGCCTGCTTCCCCGCCGGCACCCTCTCCGGCGCCCCCAAGCCGCGCGCGATGCAGATCATCGACGAACTCGAACCGTCCCGGCGCGGCCTGTACGGCGGCTGCGTCGGCTACCTCGACTTCGCCGGCGACTCCGACACCGCCATCGCCATCCGCACCGCGCTGCTGCGCGACGGCACCGCCTACGTGCAGGCGGGCGCGGGCGTCGTCGCCGACTCGGACCCCGTCGCCGAGGACACCGAGTGCCGCAACAAGGCCGCCGCGGTGCTGCGCGCCGTCCACACGGCGAACCGGCTCGGCACGCCGGCGGACGTGTCGGCGGATGTGTAGTGACCCACGCCTCCCGCCCCCGGGGCACACGCAGCTGTACAGACAGGCGATAGTGGAGTACGTGACAGCCCTACCGCACCCCCGTACCGAAGCCTCCGAGACCGCCGGGCCGAGCAACAACAGCCGGCGCAGTCTCGGCGTCGCCCTGTTCCTCGGGGCCGTGGGCGCCGCGGTCGCGCTGCTCGCGTCCCGCCAGGAGTGGTGCTCCGGCGTCGCCGCCGTCGCCGGCGGCAAGCTGCCGCTGGCCGCCAAGGGCAGCGACGTGACGGGCGTCCCCGCGGCGCTCGCCATAGTGGGCCTCGCCGCCCTCGTCGCCGTCTTCGCGGTGCGCAAGGCGGGCCGCATCCTCGTCGCCGCACTGCTCGCGCTGAGCGGCGCGGGCGCCGTCGCCGCCGCCGTGCTCGGCGCGGGCGACAGCTCGGCACTCGACGAGAAGGCGGCCGCGGCCTCCGGCAACTCCGCCTCCACCATCGACGCCCTCACCCACACCGCCTGGCCGTACGTCGCGGCCGGCGGCGGTGCGCTGATCCTGATCGCGGGGATCCTCGCCGTCGTCTACGGGGCGGCCTGGCCCTCGATGGGCGGCCGGTACGAGCGCGGCGGCGCCCCCCGGCCCCGTCAGCAGAAGGCCGTCGACCCGGACCGCCCCGAGGAGCTGTGGAAGGCCCTCGATCGCGGCGAGGACCCGACGGGCGCTGCCTGACCCCGCGTTCGTCCCGTACGCGCGCGTACGGGACAATGCATGTGAACGTCGTACGCCCTGCGTACGCATAGGCCATAAGCAACGAGGAGCAAGCCATGGCGGACAGCAGCCACGGACACACCCCGGCCGCCTGGACCGGTGTCATCATCGCCTTCATCGGGTTCATCGTCGCGGGCGCCTTCATGGTGATGGTGCAGCCGGTCGGCTTCTGGGTCGGCATGGGCCTGCTGGTCCTCGCCCCGATCGTCGGCGGTGCGATGAGCGCGGCCGGTCTCGGCAAGCCGAAGCGCGCCGAGCTGAAGCTGCCGTCCACGGTGACCGCGACCCCGCAGGCCGCGGGCTCGGAGGCCTGACGCCTTTCGGTACGTGACAGGGGCGGTGCGGCGACGGGTTCGCCGCACCGCCCCTTTGCGTTTCCCGGCGTTCTCCCGAGAAGCGAAGTGCACGCCACCGGGGCAGAATGCACCGGGTGACCGTCGAGACCACCGACAGCGAAGCCACTGCCCCTGCTGCTGCCACCGGCACTGCCACCGGCACCCTGCGCCGCCTCGCCGTGCCCCTCGGCATCCTCGGCGGTGTCGCCGCCGCCTTCGCCTACGTCGGCACCGTCGACCCGAACGAGCCCGGCCACTACCCGGTCTGCCCGCTCCTGCGCATCACCGGCATTTTCTGCCCGGGCTGCGGTGGTCTGCGCAGCGCCCACGCGATCGTGCACGGCGACCTCGGCACGGCCCTCGGCGCCAACGCGCTCGCGGTCGCCGGCTACGCCCTCTTCGCGGTCCTGTGGACGGTGTGGGCGCTCCGCTCGGCCCGCGGCGGGCGGCTGAGCCTCGGCCTCGGCCGCGTACACATGTGGGTGCTCGGCGTGGTCGTGCTGGCCTTCACGGTTGTCCGGAACCTGCCCTTCGGTGGCTTCCTGCATCCTTGATCAACGGCAAACGTCCAGGTAGTGGGATCGCCGTCAACCGGATGCGGAGCCTTCGCCCTCCTGCGGATACCATCACAGTGACCACTCGGTTGCCCCGATAACTGCTTGAGAGGAGTCCGCTCGCGTGAGTGTGCTCGACGAGATCATCGACGGAGTCCGTGCCGACCTCGCGGAACGGCAGGCGCGCGTCAGCCTCGACGAGCTCAAGGAGCGCGCGGCGAAGGCTCCCGCGGCCAAGGACGGGATCGCGGCCCTGCGCGGCGACGGCGTCAAGGTCATCTGCGAGGTCAAGCGGTCCAGCCCCTCCAAGGGCGCCCTCGCGGCGATCGCCGACCCGGCCGGCCTCGCCGCCGACTACGAGGCGGGCGGCGCCGCCGTCATCTCGGTCCTCACCGAGCAGCGACGTTTCGGCGGCTCCCTCGCCGACCTCGAAGCGGTCCGCGCCAAGGTCGACATTCCGGTCCTGCGCAAGGACTTCATCGTCACCTCGTACCAGCTGTGGGAGGCCCGCGCGTACGGCGCCGACCTCGCCCTGCTGATCGTGGCCGCCCTCGACCAGCCCGCCCTGGAGTCCCTCATCGAGCGCGCCGAGTCCATCGGCCTCACGCCGCTCGTCGAGGCGCACGACGAGGACGAGGTGGAGCGGGCCGTGGACGCCGGGGCCAAGGTCATCGGCATCAACACCCGCAACCTCAAGGACCTCACGGTCGACCGGGGCACCTTCGAGCGCGTCGCCCCGGACATCCCGGACCACATCGTCAAGGTCGCCGAGTCCGGCGTGCGCGGCCCGCACGACCTGATCGCGTACGCCAACGCGGGCGCCGACGCGGTCCTGGTCGGCGAGTCCCTGGTGACCGGCCGCGACCCCCGCTCCGCCGTCTCCGACCTGGTCGCCGCGGGCGCCCACCCGGCCCTGCGCCACGGACGGAGCTGACCCGCACCATGCCGATCTCCGCCCGCCTCGCCCCCGGCTGCCGCCCTCGCGGCTGCCGGGCCCCGGCGCGGCGTGTGCGCGGTCGCAGGGTGCGCTACCACATCGGCAGCGAGCCGGGCCAGATCAACGGCATGCGATGGCAAGCGCCCCTCTAGGGGCGCGGGGAACGGCGCGAGCAACCAGATACAGCCCGCAGCCGACGTAACACCCATGCCCCCACGGCGTTTAGTCATCATCCGAACCCACCGTGAGGTTTCCGCATGCCCAGCGAGTACTTCATCCCTGACCCCGACGGTCAGGTCCCCAGCGCCGAGGGCTACTTCGGCGCGTTCGGCGGCAAGTTCATCCCGGAGGCGCTCGTCGCCGCCGTGGACGAGGTCGCCGTCGAGTACGAGAAGGCCAAGAACGACCCCGAGTTCGCCCGCGAGCTCGACGACCTCCTCGTCCACTACACCGGCCGCCCCAGCAGCCTCACCGAGGTGCCCCGGTTCGCCGAGCACGCCGGTGGCGCGACGGTCTACCTCAAGCGCGAGGACCTGAACCACACCGGCTCGCACAAGATCAACAACGTGCTCGGCCAGGCCCTGCTCACCAAGCGCATGGGCAAGACCCGCGTCATCGCCGAGACCGGCGCGGGCCAGCACGGCGTCGCCACGGCCACCGCCTGCGCGCTGTTCGGCCTCGAATGCACCATCTACATGGGCGAGATCGACACCCAGCGCCAGGCCCTGAACGTGGCCCGGATGCGCATGCTGGGCGCCGAGGTCATCGCCGTGAAGTCCGGCAGCCGCACCCTCAAGGACGCCATCAACGAAGCGTTCCGCGACTGGGTCGCCAACGTGGACCGCACGCACTACCTCTTCGGTACGGTCGCAGGACCGCACCCGTTCCCCGCCATGGTCCGCGACTTCCACCGCGTCATCGGCGTCGAGGCCCGCCGCCAGATCCTGGAGCGCGCCGGGCGCCTGCCCGACGCGGCCATCGCCTGCGTCGGCGGCGGCTCCAACGCCATCGGCCTGTTCCACGCCTTCATCCCGGACGCCGACGTCCGCCTCATCGGCTGCGAGCCCGCCGGGCACGGCATCGAGACCGGCGAGCACGCGGCGACCCTGACCGCGGGCAACCCCGGCATCCTGCACGGCTCACGGTCGTACGTCCTCCAGGACGAGGAGGGCCAGATCACCGAGCCGTACTCGATCTCGGCCGGACTCGACTACCCGGGCATCGGCCCCGAGCACGCCCACCTCAAGGACAGCGGCCGCGGCGAGTACCGGGCCGTCACCGACGACGCGGCGATGCAGGCCCTGCGCCTGCTGTCGCGCACGGAGGGCATCATCCCGGCGATCGAGTCGGCACACGCCCTCGCGGGCGCGCTCGAGGTCGGCAAGGAGCTCGGCAAGGACGGGCTGATCATCGTCAACCTGTCCGGGCGCGGCGACAAGGACATGGACACGGCCGCGCGCTACTTCGGCCTGTACGACACGGATGGCACCGTCGCCGCCGACGCTGCGGGCGAGCAGGCCGAGATCGAGGGGGACTCCAAGTGAGCGGCAACATCCAGCTGTTGGACGACACCCTGGCGAACGCCAAGGCCGAGGGCCGCTCCGCCCTCATCGCCTACCTGCCCGCCGGATTCCCGACCGTCGACGGCGGCATCGAGTCGATCAAGGCCGCCTTCGACGGCGGCGCCGACGTGGTCGAGGTCGGCCTGCCGCACTCCGACCCGGTGCTCGACGGGCCGGTCATCCAGACCGCCGACGACATCGCGCTGCGCGGCGGCCTCAAGATCAAGGACGTCATGCGGACCGTCCGTGAGGCGTTCGAGGCCACCGGCAAGCCGGTCCTCGTCATGACGTACTGGAACCCGATCTACATCTACGGGATCGAGCGCTTCACCGCCGAGCTCGCCGAGGCGGGCGGCGCGGGCTGCATCCTGCCCGACCTGCCGGTGCAGGAGTCGGCGCAGTGGAGGGAGCACGCCGAGAAGCAGGGCCTCGCGACGGTCTTCGTCGTGGCGCCCAGCAGCAAGGACGAGCGCCTGGCCACCATCACGGCGGCCGGTTCCGGCTTCGTCTACGCGGCCTCGCTGATGGGCGTCACCGGCACCCGCGAGTCCGTCGGCAACCAGGCCCAGGAACTGGTGCGCCGCACCAAGGCCACCACCGACCTGCCGGTCTGTGTCGGCCTCGGTGTGTCCAACGCCGCCCAGGCCAAGGAGGTCGCCGGCTTCGCGGACGGCGTCATCGTCGGCTCGGCCTTCGTGCAGCGGATGCTGGACGCCGAGGACGAGAAGGCGGGGCTCGCCGCGGTCCGCGCGCTCGCCGCCGACCTCGCGGCCGGCGTACGGGACGGCGCGCAGTCGTAGTCACGTAGCCCGTACGGGTGGAAGTGGGACCGGGGAGGCACGCTCGTGCCTCCCCGGTTCGTTTGGGCGGGTGTGAGCGAGAAGAACCGTGAGGGAAAGCGCGCGGCCCGCGACCGGCTGGCCGAGGAGCGCGAGAAGCAGAAGGCCGCGGAGAAGCGGCGCAGGACGTTGATCGTGGGCGCGGCCGTCGTCTGTGTGCTCGGCCTGGCCGCCGTGATCGGTGTCGTCGCGGCCAATTCGGGCGACGACTCCAGCAGCGACACGTCAGGGCCCGTCGTCGCACCCAAGGGCGCCACCGGCAAGGACGACCTGGCGATCCCGGTGGGCAAGGACGGCGCCAAGTCGACGCTCACGGTGTGGGAGGACTTCCGCTGCCCCGCGTGCAAGGCCTTCGAGGACACGTACAGATCGACGATCCACGAGCTGACCGACTCCGGTCAGCTGAAGGCCGAGTACCACACGGTCACGCTGATCGACGCGAACCTGGGCGGCAGCGGCTCCCTGCGCGCGGGGAACGCGGCGGCGTGCGCGCAGGACGCGGGCAAGTTCTCCGCGTACCACGACGTGCTGTACGAGAACCAGCCGAAGGAGACCGACGACACGTACGCCGACAACAGCAAGCTGATCGAGCTGGCCGGAAAGGTCGACGGCCTGGTCACCGACACCTTTACGTCATGTGTGAACGACGGCACGCACAACAGCTGGATCAAGAAGAGCTACCAGGCGTTCCAGGACGCCAAGTACACGGGCACCCCGACCGTGCTGCTCGACGGGAAGAACATCATGGACGACAAGACCATGACCCCGGAGAAGCTGAAGAAGGCCGTGCAGGACACCAACAAGTCCTGAGCAAGTCCTGAACACGTCCTGACCCGTACGTCACGGAAGTCGTAATGGAGCCGTTGCCGGGCTGCCCGACGAGCGCGCCGCCCGGCACGGTAGCGTCGACCCTGCCATGGAACTTGCCTACATTCCCAGTCCGTCGCGCGGAGTGGTCGACCTCGGACCCATCCCGCTGCGCGGCTACGCGTTCTGCATCATCATCGGCGTCTTCGTGGCCGTCTGGCTCGGCAACAAGCGCTGGATCGCCCGCGGCGGGCGGGCCGGCACGGTCGCCGACATCGCGGTCTGGGCGGTGCCCTTCGGCCTGGTCGGCGGTCGCCTGTACCACGTGATCACGGACTACGAGCTGTACTTCAGCGACGGCCGTGACTGGGTGGACGCCTTCAAGATCTGGGAGGGCGGCCTCGGCATCTGGGGCGCCATCGCGCTCGGCGCGGTGGGCGCCTGGATCGGCTGCCGCCGCCGTGGCATCCCGCTCCCGGCGTGGGCCGACGCCCTCGCCCCCGGCATCGCCCTCGCCCAGGCCATCGGCCGCTGGGGCAACTGGTTCAACCAGGAGCTGTACGGCCGCGAGACCCACGTCCCGTGGGCGCTGCACATCACCTCGGACACGGATGGCCGGGTGCCGGGCTACTACCACCCGACGTTCCTGTACGAGTCGCTGTGGTGCATCGGCGTCGCGGTGCTCGTCATCTGGGCCGACCGGAAGTTCAAGCTGGGGCACGGGCGGGCGTTCGCGCTGTACGTCGCCTCGTACTGCGTGGGCCGCTTCTGGATCGAGTACATGCGGGTGGACGACGCGCACCACATCCTCGGCATGCGCCTCAACAACTGGACGGCGATCTTCGTCTTCCTGCTCGCCGTGATCTACCTGGTCATCTCGGCGAAGACGCGGCCCGGCCGCGAGGAGATCGTCGAACCCGCCGCGGTGGCCTCCGGCGAGCAGCAGGACGATGCCGCTGCGGAGGATGCCGATGCGGGCGATTCCGCGGACGCCGCCGACTCTTCCGACGGGGCGGTGAAGCTGGACAAGGCTGAGGAGCCCGACCAGGCCGAGGAATCTGCCGAGGCCAAGAAGGCCTGACGGTTTTCTGCTGTACGTCGATGAGGGCGCCGGACCGGATGGTCCGGCGCCCTCATCGTTGCGCGAGAGCCAGGACGCGCCGAGCCCCCGCCACCACCGCCGCGTCCACGAACCGCCCGTCCGCCAGCGCCAGCGCCCCCGCGTTCGCCTCCGCCGCGCGGACGATGTCGCGGGCCGCCGCCACCTCCGCCGGTGTCGGACGGAACGCCTCCTCGATCACCGGGAGCTGACGCGGATGGATCGCCGTACGCCCGAAGAAGCCGAGCGCACGGCCCCGGGTGCAGGAGCGGGCGAGCCCCGCCATGTCGCGGACGTCGGGGAAGACCGACTGGGGCGGCGCCGGGAGGCGTGCCGCGCGGGCCGCCACCACGGCGCGGCCGCGTACCCAGGCGAGGCCCGCCGCGTCCGTCACCCCGAGGTCGGCGCGCAGGTCCGCCTCGCCGAGGGCGATGCCGTGGACGCCGGGGTGGGAGGCGATCGCGTAGGCGTGCTCGACGCCGAGCGCGGACTCCAACAGGGCGTACAGGGGCGGGACTTCGGATGCCTGACCCGCCGCCCAGCCGGTGACCCGGGTCAGGTCGGCCGGGTCGTGGACCTTCGGCAGGCGCAGCGCGTCCAGGCCGGGGAGCGGGGTGAGCCGGCGCACCTGCTGCTCGGCGAGCGGGCCGTCGAGCGCGTCGACACGGACGTGCACCGGCACGTCGTGCTTGTCGGCGAGCAGCTCGGCGGTGGCGTCGAGGGCGTACGCCTTGCGGTCGGGGGCGACCGCGTCCTCCAGGTCGACGAGGACCACGTCGGCGCCCGAGCCGAGCGCCTTCGCGACGACCTCGGGCCGGTCCCCGGGAACGTACAGCCAGGTCAGGTACGTGCTCATCGTGTCCGTCGTGCTCATACCGCGCCCGCCTCCCGGAGTGTGTCGATGTCGGCCGGGGACAGGCCGAGGTCCCCGAGGATCTCGTCCGTGTCGGCGCCGTGTGCGCGGCCGGTCCAGCGGATGGCGCCCGGGGTCTCGGAGAGGCGGAAGAGGACGTTCTGCATCTTGACCGTGCCGAGGTCGGGGTCGGGGAGTTCGGTGACGGAGCCGAGGGCCGCGTACTGCTCGTCGGCCATGACGTCGCGGATGTCCTGGACCGGGGCGATGGCGGCCTCCGCCTTCTCGAAGGCGGCGAGCACCTCGTCGCGGGTGTGCGCGGCGATCCACCCGCCGACCGCCTCGTCCAGCTCGTCCGCGTGGGCCGCGCGGCCCGAACCCGTCGTGAACCACGGCGCGTCGATGAACTCGGGGCGGCCGACGAGCCGCAGCACGCGCTCCGCGATCGACTGCGCCGAGGTGGAGACGGCGACCCAACTGCCGTCGCTCGTACGGTAGGTGTTGCGGGGCGCGTTGTTCGTGGAGCGGTTGCCGGTGCGCGGTTGTACGTAGCCGAGCTGGTCGTACCAGAGGGGCTGCGGGCCGAGGACCGCCAGCATCGGCTCGATGATCGCGAGGTCGACGACCTGGCCGTGGCCCGTCAGGTCCCGGCCGCGGAGTGCCGCCATGACGGCGTACGACGTGGCGAGCGCGGCGATGGAGTCGGCGAGGCCGAACGGGGGCAGCGTCGGGGGCCCGTCGGGCGGACCCGTGATCGCGGCGAAACCGCTCATCGCCTCCGCGAGGGTGCCGAATCCGGGGCGGCGCGCGTACGGCCCGAACTGGCCGAAGCCGGTGACGCGGGCCAGCACCAGACGGGGGTTGGCGGCGCTCAGCTCGTCCCAGCCGAGGTGCCACTTCTCCAGGGTGCCGGGGCGGAAGTTCTCGATGACGACGTCGGACTCGGCCGCCAGCCGGAGGAGGACCTCGCGGCCGCCGGGGGTGGAGAGGTCGAGCGTGAGGTTCCGCTTGTTGCGGCCGAGGAGTTTCCACCACAGGCCGATGCCGTCCTTGGACGGGCCGTGGCCGCGGGACGGATCGGGCTTGCGCGGATGCTCGATCTTGATGACCTCCGCGCCGAAGTCGCCGAGCATCGTGGCGCACAGCGGTCCTGCGAAGAGCGTGGCCAGGTCGAGGACGCGCAACCCCGTCAAGGGGCCCTGGGGAGACGGGAGTTGAGGGGGTGTCATGCGCCTGCCTTCAGGGTGAGTCGGGCCAGTTCGTCGAAGCCGATGCCGTCGAAGTCGGCGACCGAGGTGGCCAGGCGGTTCTTCAGCGGAGCCGTCCAGCGCTCGCCGAGCGCATCGGGGTGTCCGGCGAGCAGCCCGGTGAGCGAACCGGCCGTCGCGCCGTTGGAGTCGGTGTCCCAGCCGCCCGACACCGCGCGGCAGACGGAGCCGGCGAAGTCGCCGTCGGCGTGGGTGAGGGCGGCGGCGAGCAGGGCGGCGTTCGGCAGGACGTGGACCCAGTGGTGGGTCGCGTAGGTGCGGTGCAGTTCGTCGACGACCGCGCTGAAGTCGGCTTGGGCGTGGGCCAGTTGGATCCCGAGCCGGACCGCTTTCGCGTATCGGGAATCGGGCGGTACGACCGTGAGGCCGGTGCGCAGCGCGCCGTGCACGTCGACCGTGCCCGACGCGGCGGCCGCGAGGGCGGCGGCCGTGAACATCGCCCCGTACACGCCGTTCGCGGTGTGCGTCAGCACCGCGTCCCGGTGGGCCAGCTCGGCGGCGCGGGCCGGGTCGCCCGGGTTGGTCCAGCCGAAGACGTCGGCGCGGATCTGCGCGCCGATCCACTCGCGGAACGGGTTGCGGTGGGTCGCCGTGGCGGGCGGTTCGATGCCGTCGAGGAGGTTGCGGTACGCGATGCGCTCGGCGGTGAAGGTGCGCCCGGCGGGCAGCTCGTCCAGCCAGAGCCGCGCCACGTCGTCCGTGGTGAAGCGCGGGCCGTGGCGCTGGAGCAACAGCAGTGCGAGGAGCGGGTAGTTGAGGTCGTCGTCCTCCGGCATGCCGTCGATGTTCTCGGCGAGGGAGGTGGGGGCGCTGCGGCGGTTCCAGGGGTGGGCGGCGGCCAGTTCCGGGTCGAGGCCCACCGCCGTGAACCAGGTGGTGAGCGGCCAGTTGCCGGTGGCGCGGGCCAGGGCCCGGATGCCCTCCAGGGGCAGCTTCTCCACCGGCTTGCCGAGCAGGCATCCGGCGGCCCGGCCCAGCCATGCGGCGTGCAGGGCGTCGTACGACACCGGGTGCGTCGTCCCGTGAGGGAGAGAGGGGGAGTGCGGCCAGGTGGGGCAGGCCGCCTTGATTGCGGGCAGGTCGGTGGGCTCGGCCGCGGCCGAGGGGGAGGGGAGAGCGGCCAGTTCGTCCAGCAACTGCCCGGCCAGAGTACGGAGTTGAGGCGGTGCCGGGTGCGGTGAAGCTCCGGCGCGGGGCGGCGCCGGGGGGCCGCCCGCCCGCAGCCAGCGGTCCTCGACCGACGACGCGTCCCGGCCGTCCTGCGCCGCCTGCCGCAGCTCGTGGCCGAGCAGGTCCTCCGGCTGTACCCAGGTCAGACGCAGCATCGCCGTCCTCACAGTCCCGCGATCGCCGCGAACGCCGCCTCGTGCGCACGGCGCCGCTCCAGATCCCGCCCGTGCACCTCGCGGGTGACGCGGGCCAGGGACACGGCCGGGGCGTGCAGATCGAGGCGGCTCGCCCGGGCCACCTCCGTGCTCCACTCCTCCGGCACCGCGCTCTCGCCGTGCAGCGCCCCGACGATGGCCCCGCTCATCGTCGCGATCGAGTCGCAGTCCCGGCCGTAGTTGACCGAGCCGAGGACCGTGTGGCTGAAGTCGCCGCCGCCGACCAGCAACATGCCCAGCGCGACGGGGAGTTCCTCGATGGAGTGGAGGCGGGAGGGGCGGCGGGCGCCCAGGGACGGTTTGCGGTAGTCGGGGCCGACCGTGTCGAAGGGGGCGATCGCGTTGCGGAGCGGGACCAGGGCCGACTCGAAGTCGTCGTGGTGTGACGCCGTTTCGCAGACCGCCTCGATCGCCGCCCGCGTGCCGTCCTTCGCCAGCGGCAGGACGTCGTCGATCACCGAGGTGGGGGTCGCGCCCGGCTTGTACGCGGCCGCCACCGCCGCGGCGAAGACCCCGGCCGCCTCGCGTCCGTACGAGGACTGGTGGGCGCCCGCGATGTCCAGGGCCTCGTCGTACGCGGCCTGCGGATGGCCCGCGTTGACCGCGCCGACCGGGGCCATGTACATCGCCGCGCCGCAGTTGACGATGTTGCCGACGCCTGCCTCGCGGGGGTCCACGTGGCCGTAGTGGATGCGTGCCACGATCCACTTCTCGGCGAGGAAGATGCGCTGGAGGGGGAGGGCTTCGGCCTCGAGTTCCGGGATCCAGCGGGGAGTTGTGATCAGGTCCGGGACCAGGTGGTCGGCGACGGAGTACGCGTCCAGGTGGTCGCGGACCTTCTCGTAGACGCGGATCAGGGCGTGCGTCATGAGGGTGTCGTCGGTGACGTGGCCGTCGCCCTTGTGGTACGGGGCGATGGGGCGGGCCGTCTTCCAGTCCTGTTTGTGGAACGGCTCCACGATGCCGCGCACCCGGCCGCCGTGCCGCTCCGCGATCGCCTCCGGGGTCCAGCCCTCGACCGGGCCGCCGAGCGCGTCGCCCACCGCGGCGCCGATCAGGGTGCCGGTGACTCGGTCTTCCAGGGATGCGGATGCGGATGCGGATGTGGTGGTGGCGGCGGTTGCGGTCGTGGGGGCGGTGGTCATCGTGAAGTTCCTTCCAGGGGGCGGGAGTTGGAAGTGGAGTGGGACAGATGCTGCGCCACCTTCGTGAGGTCCGTGCCTGCCAGGCGTGGCAGCGCGCAGCCCGCGAGCGTGCGGCAGGCCTCGCGCCACGTCTCGGGGAGGGCCCCGGCGCCGCCGATCGCTCCCGTCAGGGCACCTGCCAGGGCCGGGGCCGAGTCGGCGACGCGCGACAGGCACGCCGCGGTGGGCACGGCCTCGACGACCTCGCCCCCGGCGGCGGTCGCCACGGCGAGGGCGACCGGGACGGTCTCCGCGGCGGCGATGCCGTAGCTGTAGACGTGGTCGACGATCTCGTGCTCCAGGACGGGGACGAGGGCGAAGGCGTTGCCGGGCAGGCCCGGGCGGGCGGCTGCGGCGGCGCGGCCCAGGTCCACGGCCCGGTGCGCGTTGCGGTGGATCTCGGTGCCCGGCGGGAGCTGGGCCAGCGCGGCGTCCACGCAGACGTCCACGGGGGCGCCGCCGAGGGCGCTCGCGACGGCCGCGGCCATCGCTCGCGCTCCGTGCACGCCGTCGCCGTCCTGGGTGTAGCGGGCGTCGAACTCGGCCAGATCCGCGGCGAGTTGGGGCTCTGCGGGGTGGACCACGGCGAGGACGGCGGCGCGGACGCAGGCCGCGTCGTCGAAGTAGTGCGGGTTGTCGTGGCCGGTGGCGGGCGGGTGCAGGCCCGCCGCGAGGTTGCCGAGGCCCGCGCGTACGGAGATGCGGGCGCGCAGCGGGATGCCGGCCGACTCGATCTCGTCGGCCTGGGCCGCGGCGGTGGCGATGTCGGCGGCGAGGGTGTGCCAGGCGCGGGCGATCGCGGTGCGGACGGGGACGTCGGGGTCGAGGATCGCGTGGGCGGTGAACGCTGCCCATTCGGCGTCGTCCGACGGGCCCAGGCGGAGGGGTTCCGAGGGTTGGTTCAGGGCGATGGGGACGGGGAGGGTGGTGGTGGCGTTCTGCTCGGCGAAGGTGTCGAGTTCGCGGGTGAGGCGGCGGGTCCAGTCGGGGAGTCGCGCCGCGCGGTGTCGTCCCGACGGCCAGCCGGCCGCGTCCCCGGCGGCGATTCCGAGGAGCAGGCCTTCGATGCGGGCCGTTCGGTTCGGCGGGGGCGGGGGCGGGGCGGTCATGGGGGTCGCCTTTCAGGGGGATTCAGGAGGTGGGGCGGGGCCGGGCTGCTGATATCCGGCCGGGTTCGGTGCGCTGTTGCTTTCGTTGTGGGGCGGGGCCGTGTCGGGGTACCTCCTCGGCCGGGCTCCGGTCACCGTCGCGTGTGCGCCTACGGCGCGGCGTCCCGGGTTGGGTGCCTGCGGTGTCCTGCGGGGGCACCCCGACACGTCCCCTCATGTCGTCGAGCGGCCAACCGCCGGTGGGACCGCACCCTTCGATGCGGGCTGAGCCCACCCCGCCTTCGGCTGCGGGGCGCCCCCGCCCCTGGGTATCCGGTCGCCCCCGCCCCGCCTTGGGCAGTCTGCCGCCTGGGGCGGCAGGGTGGGCTGGGGGTCCCCCGGACGGAGTCTGGGGGAGGCACCCGAGCGCCGGGTGCGCGATACAACAGGGGCCCAGCCCGACCCCGGTCGGAGACTCGAACTCCGGGTGACCGTTCAAGCAAGGCCGCACCCCGACCCCTCATTTCCCGCAAGGCCCGGGGTCAACTGGTCCGCCACGTCCAGGACATGGCGGCCCGCCATCGACGGGAGGCACGTGCCGCGGGACGGGCCGATCGCTGTGGACCAGTGGGGCGGGATCGCGGTCGCGCCGCAGAGGGCGCCCGAGAGGGCTCCGGCCACGGCCGCGGTGGTGTCCGCGTCGCGGCCCATGTTCACCGCCGTGAGGACCGATTCGCGGAAGTCGCCGCGGGCCACCGCGAACGCCCCGAAGGCCAGACCCACGGCCTCCGGGGCCAGGTCCGTCCAGGGGTAGCCGCCGATGACGACCGCCTTGCGTACGGCACGTTCCATGGAGAGCTGGGTGGCGTCGGGGTCGCGTCGGGCCCGGCGGGCCGCCGTCACCGCGCGGTGCAGGGAGCGTGCCGTCCAGGAGTCGTCGGGGATGACGGAGAGCGCCGCCTGGACCACCGCGTCCGGGTTGTGGCTCACCATGGCGGCGGCCACACCGGCTGCCACGGCGCGGCCTCCGTGGATGCCCTCCCCGTCGTGCGACACCGAGCCGTCGATCGCGACGAGGCGGGCCGCTTCTGCCGGGTGCCCCGCCGCGTACACCCCGAACGGCGCCGCCCGCATGGCAAGGCCGTCGCTCCAGGCATGGCGGTGCTGAGCGGAGATGGGGGCGGCGAGGCCGCGGCGCAGGTTCTCGAGGGTGCCGCGTTCGCTGAAGCCCGCCCCCTTGAAGGGGCCCTCGTCCTGGTCCGCGATCCAGGTGTGCCACGCCGATTCGACATGGGTGACGGTGAGGCCCGCGCCGTGCTCCGCGAGGAGGAGGCCGGAGAAGATCGCGTACTCCGTGTCGTCGGTGCCCGCCGGGTCGGGGGACACGAACCCTTCGATGCGGCCCCAGCGTTCCCGGATCTGAGACGGCTTCATGTTCTCGGCGGGCGCGCCGAGCGCGTCGCCGACGGCGAGGCCGAGGAGCGCTCCGCGGGCCCGGTCCCGCGGGGAGATCGCGCCGGGCGGCTGTGGGGGCGGGATCGTGCGCAGCCTGGCGTGGGACGCGGTGCCGTCGGCGAACGGATCGGGGTCGACGCTGACGCTCATGGGGTGCCTGTGCTCTCTTCCAGGAGAACATTTCGGACATGTTTCCCGGTCCGTCGGATGAACCACGGGGAAGCGGCGCGTGATCCATCTCACGGGTGAGCTCGGGAAGATCGAGGTCAGCGACTGCTCATCGCGTTGCGCAGGGCGCAAAACCGCAGGTAAGTACGGCCTTCCTTGCTAGCGGAGGCGATTTCTCGCGCGTACTTTCGAGCTCGTAGAGAAGGCACCACAGGGGAGCGGGGAACACAGGCATGGCCATCATCGAGACCGAGGCGACGCTGCACGACGCGCACCGGGACAACCACACCCACCGCGACGTCAACGGCGGCTGGCTGCGCCCGGCCGTGTTCGGTGCGATGGACGGGCTCGTCTCCAACTTCGCGCTGATGGCCGGTGTCGCCGGCGGGGCCGCTTCGCAGCAGACCGTCATCATCACCGGGCTGTCCGGGCTTGCCGCCGGCGCGTTCTCCATGGCGGCCGGTGAGTACACCTCCGTGGCCTCCCAGCGTGAGCTGGTCGAGGCCGAACTCGATGTCGAGCGGCGGGAGTTGAGGAAGCATCCCGCCGATGAGGAGCGCGAGCTCGCCGAGCTGTACATGTCGCGCGGCGTCGAGCCCGAGCTGGCGCGGGAGGTCGCGCGGCAGTTGTCCCAGGATCCCGAGCAGGCCCTGGAGATCCATGCGCGGGAAGAGCTCGGCATCGATCCGAGCGATCTGCCCTCGCCGATGGTCGCGGCCGTCTCGTCCTTCGGGTCGTTCGCGCTGGGCGCCCTGATTCCCGTACTGCCCTATCTGCTGGGGGTGAGCGTGCTGTGGCCGGCCGTCCTGCTGGCGCTCGTCGGACTCTTCGCGTGCGGGGCCGTCGTGGCCAAGGTGACGGCGCGGTCCTGGTGGTTCAGCGGATTGCGGCAGTTGGCCCTGGGCGGTGCCGCGGCCGGTGTGACGTATCTCCTGGGAAGCGTCTTCGGGACTTTTGCTGGTTGACGGTGGCGTGACACGGCCCGATGATGGCTATACAGGGCCTTGTATAAGTAGTCGTTACCAGGCGGTTTCGGTTACTTGACGACGGGGCATGAGCCGTAAGCGCTGTGGGCAATGAGGCCCGCGGCGCGCCAGGCCCCCGGTCATCGATCTGCCCAAGGCCTTCTCTTGCCGCCGCCACCCCGTGCGGTGTCCGCATGTTGGAACGACGCTTCCGGTTCCCGGGATTCGCTCCATCATGTAACCTGCACGAAATTTTGCCGCAGCACGTATTTCGCAGAGGGCCAACGTCGTCCCTCGGCACTTTCAAATGCCACGACGACGACGGGAGAGCCGATGCGTACGCCGCGCCAGCCGTCCCAGCACTCCACCGGCCAGAACTGGTCGCACATGGATGCTCGCCCTGCCGCCCAGGGCATGTACGACCCGCGCAACGAGCACGACGCCTGCGGCGTCGGTTTCGTGGCCACCCTCACCGGCGAGGCGAGCCACACGCTGGTCGAGCAGGCGCTCACGGTTCTGCGCAACCTGGAGCACCGCGGTGCCACCGGCTCCGAGCCCGACTCGGGTGACGGCGCGGGCATCCTGTCCCAGGTTCCGGACGCCTTCCTGCGCGAGGCGGTCGACTTCGACCTGCCCGAGGCCGGTGCGTACGCCGTCGGTATCGCCTTCCTGCCCGAGGAGGACACCGAGTCCTTCGTCTCGCAGATCGAGACGATCGCCGGTGAAGAGGGCCTGACCGTTCTGGGGTGGCGTGAGGTTCCCGTCGCTCCGCAGCTGCTCGGTGCCACCGCCCGCTCGACGATGCCCGTCTTCCGGCAGATCTTCGTCGCGGACGCGGACGGCTCCGCCAAGGACATCGTTCTCGACCGCAAGGCGTTCGTGCTGCGCAAGCGCGCCGAGCGCGAGGCCGACGTGTACTTCCCGTCGCTCTCCGCCCGCACCATCGTCTACAAGGGCATGCTGACCACCGGCCAGCTCGAGCCGTTCTTCCCCGATCTGTCCGACCGCCGTTTCGCGTCGGCCGTCGCGCTCGTGCACTCCCGGTTCTCCACGAACACGTTCCCGTCGTGGCCGCTCGCGCACCCGTACCGCTTCGTCGCGCACAACGGTGAGATCAACACCGTCAAGGGCAACCGCAACTGGATGCGTGCGCGTGAGTCGCAGCTCGCCTCCGAGCTCTTCGGTGCGGAGAAGCTCGAGCGCATCTTCCCGATCTGTACGCCGGACGCCTCGGACTCCGCCTCGTTCGACGAGGTGCTCGAACTCCTCCACCTCGGTGGGCGTTCGCTTCCGCACAGCGTCCTGATGATGATCCCGGAAGCGTGGGAGAACCACGCCTCCATGGACCCGGCCCGGCGCGCCTTCTACCAG
This sequence comes from Streptomyces sp. NPDC050085, assembly GCF_044460595.1. Taxonomy (NCBI): domain Bacteria; kingdom Bacillati; phylum Actinomycetota; class Actinomycetes; order Kitasatosporales; family Streptomycetaceae; genus Streptomyces; species Streptomyces sp. NPDC050085. The sequence goes on from NZ_JBITJZ010000005.1 coordinate 563,091, forward strand.
TACCACTCCACGATGATGGAGCCCTGGGACGGACCGGCCTGTGTCACCTTCACCGACGGCACCCAGGTCGGTGCCGTTCTCGACCGCAACGGTCTGCGTCCCGGCCGTTACTGGGTCACCGACGACGGCCTCGTCGTCCTCGGCTCCGAGGTCGGCGTGCTCGACATCGACCCCGCGAAGGTCGTCCGCAAGGGCCGCCTGCAGCCCGGCAAGATGTTCCTCGTCGACACCGCCGAGCACCGCATCATCGAGGACGACGAGATCAAGGCGGGCCTCGCCGCCGAGCAGCCCTACGGGGACTGGCTGGAGACCGGCGAGATCGAGCTCTCCGACCTGCCCGAGCGCGAGCACATCGTGCACACGCACGCCTCCGTCACGCGCCGCCAGCAGACCTTCGGCTACACCGAGGAAGAGCTGCGCATCATCCTCGCGCCGATGGCCAAGGCCGGTGCCGAGCCGATCGGATCGATGGGCACGGACACGCCGATCGCCGCCCTGTCGCAGCGTCCGCGTCTGCTCTTCGACTACTTCACCCAGCTGTTCGCGCAGGTCACGAACCCGCCGCTGGACGCCATCCGCGAGGAGCTCGTCACCTCGCTGCGCTCCTCGCTCGGCCCGGCCGGCAACCTGCTGGAGCCCACGGCCGCCTCCTGCCGCTCGGTGACCCTGCCCTTCCCGGTCATCGACAACGACGAGCTGGCCAAGCTCATCCACATCAACGCCGACGGCGACATGCCGGGGATGAAGGCCGCGACGCTGTCGGGCCTTTACCGGGTCTCCGGCGGTGGCGACTCCCTCGCCGCCCGCATCGAGGAGATCTGCGCCGAGGCCGACGCCGCCATCGAGGCCGGCGCCCGGCTGATCGTGCTCTCCGACCGGCACTCGGACGCCGAGCACGCGCCGATCCCGTCGCTGCTGCTCACCGCCGCCGTGCACCACCACCTCATCCGTACGAAGCAGCGCACCCAGGTGGGCCTGCTCGTCGAGGCCGGTGACGTCCGCGAGGTCCACCACGTCGCGCTGCTCATCGGTTTCGGTGCCGCGGCCGTCAACCCGTACCTGGCGATGGAGTCGGTCGAGGACCTGGTCCGCGCCGGCACCTTCCTCAAGGAGATCGAGGCCGAGCAGGCCATCCGGAACCTGATCTACGCGCTCGGCAAGGGCGTCCTCAAGGTCATGTCAAAGATGGGCATCTCGACCGTCGCCTCCTACCGCGGCGCCCAGGTCTTCGAGGCCGTCGGTCTCGAAGAGGCCTTCGTCGAGAAGTACTTCAACGGCACCGCCACCAAGATCGGCGGCGCCGGCCTCGACGTCATCGCCAAGGAGGTCGCCGCCCGGCACGCCAAGGCGTACCCGGCGAGCGGCATCGCCGCCGCGCACCGCACGCTCGACATCGGCGGCGAGTACCAGTGGCGCCGCGAGGGCGAGCCGCACCTGTTCGACCCGGAGACGGTCTTCCGCCTCCAGCACGCGACGCGCTCGCGCCGCTACGACATCTTCAAGCAGTACACGGGCCGCGTGAACGAGCAGTCCGAGCGGCTGATGACGCTGCGCGGTCTGTTCGGCTTCAAGTCCGACCGTGAGCCCATCTCGATCGACGAGGTCGAGTCGGTCTCCGAGATCGTCAAGCGGTTCTCGACCGGCGCCATGTCGTACGGCTCCATCTCGCGCGAGGCCCACGAGACCCTCGCCATCGCCATGAACCAGCTGGGCGGCAAGTCCAACACCGGTGAGGGCGGCGAGGACCCGGAGCGTCTGTACGACCCGGCCCGTCGTTCGTCGATCAAGCAGGTCGCCTCCGGGCGCTTCGGTGTGACGAGCGAGTACCTCGTCAACGCCGACGACATCCAGATCAAGATGGCCCAGGGCGCCAAGCCCGGTGAGGGCGGTCAGCTGCCCGGCCACAAGGTCTACCCGTGGGTCGCCAAGACGCGTCACTCGACGCCCGGCGTCGGGCTCATCTCGCCGCCGCCGCACCACGACATCTACTCCATCGAGGACCTGGCTCAGCTGATCCACGACCTCAAGAACGCCAACCCGGCCGCACGCATTCACGTGAAGCTGGTCTCCGAGGTCGGTGTCGGCACCGTCGCCGCGGGTGTCTCCAAGGCGCACGCGGACGTCGTCCTCATCTCAGGACACGACGGCGGTACGGGCGCATCGCCGCTCACGTCGCTCAAGCACGCCGGTGGGCCCTGGGAGCTGGGCCTCGCCGAGACCCAGCAGACCCTGCTGCTCAACGGCCTGCGCGACCGCATCGTCGTGCAGACCGACGGCCAGCTGAAGACCGGCCGCGACGTCATCATCGCCGCGCTGCTCGGCGCCGAGGAGTTCGGTTTCGCGACCGCGCCGCTCGTCGTCTCCGGCTGCGTCATGATGCGCGTCTGCCACCTGGACACCTGCCCGGTCGGTATCGCCACGCAGAACCCGACGCTGCGCGACCGGTTCTCCGGCAAGCCCGAATTCATCGTGAACTTCTTCGAGTTCATCGCCGAAGAGGTCCGCGAGCTCCTCGCCGAGCTGGGCTTCCGCTCCATCGAGGAGGCCGTCGGCCACGCCGAACTCCTCGACACCGAGCGGGCGGTGGACCACTGGAAGGCGCAGGGCCTGGACCTGGAGCCGCTCTTCTACGTCCCCGAGCTGCCGGACGGCGCCGTGCGCCACCAGCTGATCACGCAGGACCACGGCCTGGAGAAGGCGCTGGACAACGAGCTGATCAAGCTCGCCGCCGACGCCCTCGCCGCCAACGACCAGCAGGACGCCCAGCCGGTGCGCGCCCAGGTCGCCATCCGCAACATCAACCGCACGGTCGGCACGATGCTCGGCCACGAGGTGACGAAGAAGTTCGGCGGGGCCGGTCTGCCCGACGACACCATCGACATCACCTTCACGGGCAGCGCCGGTCAGTCCTTCGGCGCCTTCGTGCCGCGCGGTGTGACGCTCCGCCTCGAGGGCGACGCCAACGACTATGTGGGCAAGGGCCTTTCGGGCGGCCGCATCGTGGTCCGCCCGGACCGCGGCGCCGACCACCTCGCCGAGTACTCGACGATCGCCGGCAACACGATCGCGTACGGCGCGACGGGCGGCGAGCTGTTCCTGCGCGGCCGCACCGGCGAGCGCTTCTGCGTCCGCAATTCCGGTGCCACGGTCGTCTCGGAGGGCGTGGGCGACCACGGCTGCGAGTACATGACCGGCGGTCACGCGGTGGTGCTCGGCGAGACGGGCCGCAACTTCGCGGCCGGCATGTCCGGCGGCATCGCGTACGTCATCGACCTGGACATCGACAACGTGAACGCCGCGAGCCAGTCGGCGGTCGGCGCCCTGGACGACACCGACAAGCAGTGGCTGCACGACGTGGTGCGCCGCCACGCCGAGGAGACCGGCTCGACGGTCGCCGAGAAGCTGCTCGCCGAGTGGACCACCTCCGTGGAGCGCTTCAGCAAGATCATCCCCAGCACGTACAAGGCAGTGCTCGCCGCCAAGGGCGCCGCCGAGCGAGCCGGTCTCTCCGAGACCGAGACCACCGAGAAGATGATGGAGGCGGCGACCAATGGCTGATCCCAAGGGCTTTCTCAACCACGGGCGCGAGGTCGCCAAGACCCGCCCCGTCGGCGAGCGCGTCAAGGACTGGAACGAGGTCTACGTTCCGGGCTCCCTGCTCCCCATCATCAGCAAGCAGGCCAGCCGCTGCATGGACTGCGGCATCCCGTTCTGCCACAACGGCTGTCCGCTCGGGAACCTGATCCCGGAGTGGAACGACTACGCGTACCGCGAGGACTGGTCGGCGGCGCAGGAGCGGCTGCACGCGACGAACAACTTCCCGGAGTTCACGGGCCGTCTGTGCCCCGCTCCGTGCGAGTCGGCGTGTGTTCTCGGCATCAACCAGCCGGCCGTCACCATCAAGAACGTCGAGGTCTCGATCATCGACCAGGCGTGGGACCGGGGCGACGTCGCCCCGCAGATCCCCGAGCGCCTGTCGGGCAAGACCGTCGCCGTCATCGGTTCGGGCCCGGCGGGTCTCGCCGCCGCCCAGCAGCTGACGCGGGCCGGTCACACGGTCGCCGTCTACGAGCGCGCGGACCGCATCGGAGGTCTTCTCCGGTACGGCATCCCCGAGTTCAAGATGGAGAAGCGCCACATCAACCGGCGCATCGAGCAGATGCGCGCGGAGGGCACCAAGTTCCGCACCGGTGTGGAGATCGGCCGTGACATCGACGCCGCGAAGCTGCGCAAGCGCTACGACGCCGTCGTGATCGCCGCCGGTGCCACGATCTCGCGCGATCTCCCGGTCCCCGGGCGCGAGTTGAACGGCATCCACTTCGCCATGGAGTACCTGCCGCTGGCCAACAAGGTACAGGAGGGCGACTTCGTGGCGCCCCCGATCACCGCCGAGGGCAAGCACGTCGTCGTCATCGGCGGCGGCGACACCGGCGCCGACTGCGTGGGCACCGCCCACCGCCAGGGCGCCGCCTCGGTCACGCAGCTGGAGATCATGCCGCGCCCGGGCGACGACCGGAACGCGAACCAGCCCTGGCCGACGTTCCCGATGCTCTACAAGGTCACCTCCGCGCACGAGGAGGGCGGCGAGCGGGTCTACTCCGTCTCCACGACCCACTTCGAGGGCGACGAGGACGGCAACGTCCAGTGGCTGCACCTCACCGAGGTCGAGTTCATCGACGGCAAGCTGACCCCGAAGCCGGGCACGGAGCGCAAGATCCCCGCCCAGCTGGTCACCCTCGCCATGGGCTTCACCGGCACGGACCAGGAGAACGGTCTCGTCTCGCAGTTCGCCCTGGACCTCGACGCGCGCGGCAACATCGAGCGCGACGCCGAGTTCCAGACGAACGTCCCGGGTGTCTTCGTGGCGGGCGACGCGGGCCGCGGTCAGTCGCTGATCGTCTGGGCCATCGCGGAGGGCCGCTCGGCCGCCCGCGGCGTGGACCGCTTCCTCACCGGCGCCTCGGACCTGCCGGCTCCGATCCGCCCGACGGACCGCGCCCTCATGGCGTAGTCCCGTCCCTGAACGTCCCGTACAACGGCGTACGGAACAGAGCGCGACGCTCGCCCCACTGTCCCCGACCGGACGACTGGGCGGGCGTCGCGGTGCGTCTGCCCCCGGAACCCCGGAACCCGGCGCGATCAGCCGTGGAACGTGATCCAGCCGTTGCGGTCCGCGTCGTTGCGCGCCTTCGTGTACGCGTGGGTGTCCGCGTGGGCGCCCGACGGCTTGTAGAGGTAGATCGTGTCCTTGTCGTTGTTCCACATGAAGTTGCAGTTGTTGCGGTAGGCCACGTTCTTCGCGTCCGAGTCCGTGCCCTTGCCGCCGCGCAGCTGCACGTAGTCCCCGGGCTGCAGGGTGTGGTTCTTGGTGAACGTGAACCGGTTGCCCGCCGCGTCCTTGACCACGTACCCCTTGAGGTTCACGGTCGTGCTCCGCGAGAAGTTCTTGATCGTCAGGAACTCCTTGGACGTGTTGCCGCCGGAGCACCGGTTGTCGTCGCGCCCGGGCGCGTCGTACTGGACCCCGCGGATCTTCAGCGTCGAGCTGTACTCGGTCGCGTACGCGGGGGCCGCTCCCAGCAGGGCCACGGCCGCCACCGACGAGACGGAGAGGGCGGAGGCGGTGACCAAAGCCGGACGTATGCGCATGTGACTTCCTTTTCGGGCATGGGAGTTGGGCGCGTGAGCACCACGAATTGAACACACCATCTTCACGTACGGGTGAGGGTGTGCGGGCCCGAATCGGTGTGAATTACGGAACTCGGTACGTCTCGCCGTAGACCTGCCACGTCAACGGCGTCTTCAGCGACCGGTTCCCGTCGTAGAGGAAGCGTCGCTGGGCCGTGTCGATGCGCGAGGTGTCGATGTCCTGCTTCCGCGCCTTCATGGCCTTGCGGCGCAGGTCCAGGAAGATGTCGAGGTACGCCTTCTCGCTGCCGCCCTGCGAAGGCGTGTCGGCCTCCTTGATCGCGGCCTCGCGCAGGCCGTAGAAGCCCTTGGGGTCGATGCCGGGGCCGTGGAAGACCATCGCGTCGTAGTAGATGAACTGGCCCAGCGTGCCCAGGCCGTCGAGCTTGGCGAGGCGGACCGCCGGGCCGAAGTAGACGCGGTCGCGCTCGGCCTCCTGCGCCTTGCGGAAGGCGGGCTCGGCGGCCTCCTTCTTCCAGGCCGCGGGGAAGCCGTCGAGGCCGTCGTGCGAGTCCGTGCCGTCGACCTTGCGCAGCGCGGGCAGATAGCGCGCCAGGCCGTTGTCCGGGTGCGCCTTGGTGTAGCGCTCGACCAGGGTGAGCAGGTCGTGGGTGCCGGTGCAGAAGCCGATGATGCCCGCGGTGTAGCCCTGGCCGTCGCCTATGTCCTCTATGTATCCGTACTGGTCGCGCCAGTTGAGGGTGGAGTTCTCGGCGCTCGCGACGAGCTGCTGCGCGAGCTCCTTCTTGTCGCGGGCGGCGAGGCCGGCCGGCAGGTCCGCGATCAGCTCGTCGTCCGCCTTGCGCTCCGCCGCCGACTTGCCGTCTGTGTATGTGGTGGCCGAGGTGGCCGACGCCCTGGGCAGGGCGGGCGAGCCGTCGTTGCTGCCGTCCGGGGACAGGAAGTAGACGGCCGCCGTGGCGAGGGGAGCCACGGCCAGGAAGCAGAGGGCCAGACAGCCGGCGCGTTTCATGCGGCACACAGTAAAGGCACAGGGGTACGGGTGTGGCGGGCGGGCCCGGAAGCAGCAGGGGTGCGCGCTCTCTATTGACTAAAAGTCAAAGCAGGGTCAGTCTCGGGCCCAGCCGCCGTTCCCGTAGGGGAGGTCCTGTGAGCAACGAAGCGTTGGCCCGACTGGGGCAGGAGCTGGGGAGTCAACCCCCGGAATCCTTCGAGGAGTTGAGCGCCGAGCAGGTCGCCGTGCTCGGCGACGCGCTGCGGCGGGAACGCGAGAGCCGCGCCTCCGGTCTGAACGAGGCGGCCGAGAGCGCGCTCAAGCTGGTGCCCGCACTCGCCCGTGGTCCCGTCCGCCGCATTCTCTTCCGCTAGGAGGCGCGTGATCGTGAACGCCGACAAGCTGCAGTGCCGCGCCGAAGTCCGCAAGATCGAGCGGGTGCTCGCCGTTCAGGAGGGCGAGCTCGCCTTCCTCGACGGGCGGTCCGTCACCGATCTGCGCCGGTTCCGCGAGCAGGCCGTCGCCGCGCTCTTCGACCGGGCGCCCGACATGCTCGACCGGATCGCCGCCGCCACCAAGCTGGTGCCCGCGGGCGTCGCCGCCGCCATCTCGCAGAAGGCCCTCGGGCCGCGCCTGGCCGCCGCCGTCGCCGGGCGCCTCGAACCGGCGCGTGCCGCCGACATCATCGAGAAGCTGCCCGTCGCCTTCACCGCCGAGTCCTGCGCGCACCTCGACCCGCGGCGCATCCCCGGCATCGTCGACCGGCTCGACGAGGGGCTCGTGGTGCGGATCGCGGTCGACCTCGCCGCGCGCGGGGACCATCTGACGATGGGCCGGTTCGTCGGGCACCTGCGCGACTCCGCCCTCGCGCGGATCCTGCCGCAGGTCGACGACGCGGCCGTGCTGCGCACCGGGTTCCTGATCGACCGGCCCGAACGGCTCGGGCAGATCGTCGAGTTGATGGGCGACGAGCGGCTCGCCCGCGTCATCGCCTCCGCCTCCGGGGACGGCCTGTGGGCCGAGGCGCTCGGCGTGGCCGGCATGGTCGGCGGCGCACAGCGCGGCCGCATCGCCGAACTCGCCGCCGATCAGCCCGAGGACCGGCTCGAGTCCCTCGTGGCGACCGTCGCCGAGCAGGGTCTGTGGGAGGCGCTGCTGCCGCTGGTCGCGCTGCTGGACGAGGAGCGGCGCCGGGCCGTCGCCGCGTTGCCCTCGCTGCGGGACGCGGAGGTTCTGGCGGGTGTGGTGCGGGCCGTGGTGGCCATCGGGCTGTGGGGGGAGTTCCTGCCGCTGGTCGGGGTGTTGCCCGAACAGTCGCGGGTCGTGGTGGCCGAGGTGGCGGGGTCCTTGCCGGCGGAGGACCTGGATGCGCTGGCCCGGGAGGTGGACAAGCGGGACCTGTGGGAGCTGGTGCTGCCGCTCGTGGAGTTGATGCCGGAGGAGGGGAAGGAGCGGGTGTTCTCCCTGCCGGCGTTTCAAGATCTCGGCGGGGTCTGAGCCGGGGTGCGGGTCTGAGCCGGGGTGCGGGTCTGAGCCGAGGTCACGGGGCTCCGCCCCGGACAGGCCCTAACCCCGGCGCTTCTTGGGTGCGTACACCAAGGCCGCCGTCACCGCCGCGCCCGTCAGCAGACCGCCCAAGTGGCCCTGCCACGACGTGAATCCGGCGGAGATCAGCATCCAGAGCAGGAAGTACGCCATGAACTGGTTGACGGCGCGCATGTCCGCCCCGACGCGGCGCGCGATCACGTAGTACGCCGCACCGAGGCCGAAGATCGCGCCGGATGCCCCGAGCGTCGGGGTGTCCGGCGCGAGCAGCAGGACCAGGAGCGAGCTGCCGAGCGCGGAGAGGAGATAGAGCGCGAGGTAGCGGACGCGGCCCAGCTGGGACTCGACGATGCGGCCGAGGTTCCACAGGGAGGCCATGTTCAGCACGATGTGCAGGATGCCGAACGCGGAGTCGGTCGGCGGCATGTGCAGGAACGCGCCGGTCAGCAGCCGGTACCACTCACCCTCCGCGACCCCCTCCGGATGGAAGCCCGCGGGGTGGTCGGCCTGGTACACGTACCCCGCGCCGTCGGGCCCGACGAGCCCGTGCCCCAGCATCTGCAGCCGCTCGACGATGCCCGGGCGGATCACCTCACCGAGGTAGACGAGGACGTTCACGGCCATGAGCGCGTACGTCACCAGGGGCACGGCCGATATGCGGCCGCCGGCCAGGGTGCGCGGTTCGCGTACCGAGCGGCTGCCCTCGCGCACGCACTCCGGGCACTGGAACCCGACGGCGGCCTCGCGCATGCAGGCCGGGCATATGGGCCGTTCGCAGCGCGTGCAGCTGATGTGCGTCTCGGTGTCGGCGTGGCGGTAGCACGTCGGTGCCGTGGCGGACTGAGGGGTGGGCTCCAAGACTGCTCCTGAGGTCTCTGCGGCGAGCGGCAAAGCGGGTGCGCAAGCGGCGAACAACATAGTCGCTCGCAGGAGTGACCCGGTACGCTCGGCGCCCATGATCGAGACCGTCGTACGCCTGCTGCCCGCAGCGAGCCGTGACGCCGTCGCCTGGAAGAACGGCGGCGGCGTCACCCGGGAGATCGCCTGCGCTCCGGACGGTGCGGGCATGGACGACTTCCTGTGGCGGGCGAGCCTCGCCGAGGTGGCGGCGGACGGGCCGTTCTCCGCGTTCCCCGGCGTCGACCGGACGCTCACCATGGTCGAGGGCGACGGGATGGAGCTGACCGTGGACGGCGTCGCCACTCTCGTCGAATCGCCTGGTGAACCACGGGACTTCGCCGGGGACGTGGCCACCCACTGCCGGCTGCTCGGTGGGCGTACCGTCGTCAACTTCAACGTCATGTGGCGGCGGGACGCCCTCGCCGCGCCCCCGTCCGTCGCCGTCGTCCGCGGTCGGCTTCCCCTGGCCGCGCACACGTCCGAGGTGCTCGTCGTCGCCCTCGCCGCGGAGGGCGCGGAGCTGACGGCACCGGACTTCGGGCGCAGCCTCGGGCGCTACGACGCCGCGGTCGTCCGGGGTGGAGCGGACCTGCACGCGAAGGGGCCGGTCGCCGTCGTCACCCTCGACAGCCGAGCGGCAGCCTGACCGTTCACGCTCGGCGGACACCCCGTCGGCGCGCTCGTCAGGGAGCTGGTCGACGGCCGGGGCCAGGAACTCCGCTTCCAGGCCGGCCCCGACGAGCTCCGCGACCTCAGCCGTCGATCCGCTTGAACTGCTCCTCCGTGAGGGAGAGTTGGAGCGCTTCGAGGTTCTCCGCGAGGTGTGCGGGCGAGGACGTGCCGGGGATCGGCAGGATGTGCGGGGCACGGTGCAGCTGCCAGGCCAGGGCCACCTGCGCGGGCGTCGCCCCGAGTTCACGCGCGATCTGCGCGACGGGGCTGTCGGGCCCCGCGTGCTCGCCCATCGCGATGGGGAACCACGGGATGAACGCGATGCCCCGCGCCGCGGTGTGGTCCACGACCGCCTCGTGGTCCCTGGCCGCCAGGTTGTAGAGGTTCTGCACGCTCGCGATCGGCGCGACCGCCTCCGCCGCGGTCAGCTGCTCGACCGTCACCTCGGAGAGCCCGATGTGCCGCACCTTCCCCTCGTCCCGCAGCTGCCGGAGCGCACCGATCTGGTCCTCCAGCGGGTACGCCGGGTCGATGCGGTGCAGCTGCAGCAGGTCGATGCGGTCCGACTTCAGCCGCCGCAGCGACAGTTCGGCCTGCTGGCGCAGGTACGCCGGGTGCCCGAGCGGCACCCACTCGGTCGGCGAGGGGCGCACGACCCCGACCTTGGTGGCGACCGTGATCCCGTCCCCGTACGGATGCAGCGCCTCGGCCACCAACTCCTCGCTCTCGCCCAGCGCGTACGCGTCGGCCGTGTCGAAGAAGGTGACGCCGAGCTCGGCCGCGCGCCGCAGCAGGGCGATCGCGGCGGGTCTGTCGGTGGGCCCGCGCCAGATCGGCGCGGCCGAACCGGACCGCTCGCCGGGGGCTCCGGCGAGCCGCATCGTCCCGTATCCGATGCGGGAGACGGGAAGATCGGAGCCGAGTGCGAAGGTTGTCCCTGACGTGGTGCTCGTCCCTGACATGGTGCTCGTCGTGTTCGTCATGGCAGGGACGCTACGAGCTGACATGGATGTGAGGTTCAAGGGTCTGTGACGCACGTCACCGGCAAGGGGGTTGGGGCATGAAGATCGGTGAGCTGTCGGCGACGACCGGCGTCAGCGTGCGCCTGCTGCGCTACTACGAGGAGCAGGGGCTGCTCAGTGCGGGTCGCACCGCCGGTGGTCAGCGCGTGTACGACGACGCGGCGCCGCGCACCGTGCGCCGCATCCGCGCGTTCCTCGACGCGGGTCTGCCCACCCGGGTCATCGCGGAGATCCTGGACTGCGTGTGCGGCAGCGAGTCCGAGGTCGAGCCGTGTCTGACGCCGATGCTCCTCGACCAACTGCGGGAGATCGAGGAGCGGATCGAGCGGCTCGAGGGCTCGCGGGCCTCGCTGACCGGCATCCTCGCCGTCACGCGCGCGTAGCCACCCGGGCCCGGCACTGGGCGGGCGTGCCCCACGCGTCCCGCAGCGGCCGGGCCTTGCGCAGCCACAGTGACAGGTCCAGCTCCTGCGTGTAGCCCACGGCGCCGTGCAGTTGGAGCGCGGCCCGGGCCGCCGTGTACGCCGCCTCGCCCGCCGTGGCCTTGGCCGCGGCGATGTCCCGGCCCGTCATCGTGAGCGCCGCGCCGAACAGCAGCGGGCGCGCGAACTCCAGGGCGATCAGCGCGTCCGCGAGCCGGTGCTTGACCGCCTGGAACGAACCGATCGCCACCCCGAACTGCTCGCGCTGACCGGCGTACTCGACCGTGCGGCGCAGCAGTTCGAGCCCCACGCCGAGCGCCTGCGCGGCCGTCAGGAACGCGGCCAGGTCCACCGCCCGCGCCACGGCCTCCCGCACCGCGGGCCCGCGGGCCACGACCGCAGCGCCCTCAGCGCCCTCGGGCACGAACAGGCGGCGCGCCGGATCGGCCGACTCCCGCAGCGGCCCGCACCCGGCGGCCCGCCGCAGCACGTCGCCGTCCGCCACGAACACCGCGTCGGCCGCGTCCGCGTCCAGTGCGTACGACCCCGTCGACAGGGTGGTCAGCGCCTCGCCGGAGGCGATCCGCGGCAGCCACTCCTTGGCCGGGCCCTGATCGGGGAGCCCGGCGAGCAGCGTCGCCAGCGCCGCCGTCTCCACCACCGGGCCCGGTACCGCGTGCCGCCCCAACTCCACGTAGGACACGGCCAGTTCGACCGGCAGGAGGCCCATGCCCTCGTACGACTCGGGGACCGCGAGCGCGAACACCCCCGCCTCCGCGAGCCGCGCCCACACCGCACGCCCCGGGGCGTGGTCGCCGCCCGCCCAGGCCCGCACGACGGCCGGCGTGTCCGCCGCGGTGAGCATCCGGTCCAGCGTGCGGCCGAACTCGGCCTGCTCCGCGTCCAGGAGGAACCTCATCAGCGGCGTCCCTTCGGCAGGCCGAGCAGGCGCTCGGCGATGATGTCGCGCTGGATCTCGTTCGTCCCCGCGTAGATCGGGCCCGCCAGCGAGAACACGTACCCCTCCGCCCACTCCGAGTCCGCCAACTCCCCTTCAGTGCCCAGGAGTTCGAGTGCCGTCTCGTGCAGCGCGATGTCGTACTCCGACCAGAACACCTTGTTCAGGCTCGACTCCGCACCGATGGTCTCCCCGGCCGCGAACCGCGACGCGTTGCCGTACGTGAACAGCTGGTACGCGCGCGCCCCGATCAGCGCGTCCGCGACCCGGTCCCGCACCGCCGGATCCGCGCCGCTCTCCCGCCACAGCGTCAGCAGCCGGTCCGCCGACGCCAGGAAGCGGCCGGGGGAGCGGAGCATCAGGCCCCGCTCATTGCCCGTCGTCGACATCGCGATCCGCCAGCCCCTGCCGACCTCCCCGATCACGTCCTCGTCCGGGACGAACACGTCGTCCAGGAACAGCTCCGCGAACGCCGGTTTGCCGTCGAGGCGGCCGATGGGGCGGACCGTGACGCCGGGGGCGCGCAGGTCGAACATCAGGTACGTCAGGCCCTGATGGGGCTTGGCCGCGTCGGGGTCCGTGCGGAAGATGCCGAAGGCCCGGTCCGCGAAGGCCGCCCGCGACGACCACGTCTTCTGGCCCCGCAGCAGCCAGCCGCCGTCCGTGCGCACCGCCCGCGAGCGCAGCGACGCCAGGTCCGAGCCCGCCTCCGGCTCCGACCAGGCCTGCGCCCAGATCACCTCGCCGCTCGCCATCGACGGCAGCACACGGGCCCGCTGCTCGTCCGTGGCGTGGTCGAAGAGGGTGGGCGCGAGGAGGTTGATCCCGTTCTGCGAGACGCGTCCCGGGGCGCCCGCCGCGTAGTACTCCTCCTCGAAGATCAGCCACTGGAAGATGTCGGCCCCGCGGCCGCCGAACTCCTCGGGCCACGACACCACCGACCAGCGGTCCGCCGCCAGTTCGGCCTCCCACGCGCGGTGCGCGGCGAAGCCCGCCTCGGTCTCCAGGGACGGCAGCGGTTCGTCCGGTACGTGCGCCACGAGCCAGGCCCTGGCCTCTTCGCGGAACGCGTCCTCCTCGGCCGTGAACCGAAGATCCATCAGGCACCCGCCTCCTTCATCGCGCGAACGTCCATGCCGCCCAGGGGGTCCGCTGCCGTCTCCGCGTTGTGCGCGTGCGCCAGGTGGTGCAGGCCGAACACCGAGTCCATGCCGGCGTGCAGGCCCTGCAGGTCCTCCGCCTGGTTCACCGCCCGCTTGGTGAGGGCGAGCCCGAGGCGCGGCATCTCGGCGACCCGGGACGCCAACTCGGCTGTCCTGTCCGCCAGTTCGTCCCGTCCCACCACCCGGTTCACCATCCCCACCTCGTACGCCCGGCGCGCGCTCATCCGGTCGCCGGTGAACAGGAACTCCTTCGCGATCCGCGGCGGCATCACCCAGGGGTGCGCGAAGTACTCGACGCCCGGGATGCCCATGCGCACCACCGGGTCCGCGAAGAACGCGTCCTCGCTCGCCACGATCAGGTCGCACACCCAGGCCAGCATCAACCCGCCCGCCACGCACGCCCCCTGGACCGAGGCGATCACCGGCTTCGGCAGCTCGCGCCAGCGCCTGCACATGCCCAGGTACACCTCGGACTCGCGCGCGAACCGGGACTCCGCGCCGCGCTTGGCGGAGTGGTCCCACCACAGCCCGGCCCTCCGCTCGAACGGGAGGTGCGCGTCCCGCTCCGGCGTGCCGATGTCGTGCCCGGCGGAGAAGTGCTCGCCCGCGCCCGCGAGGACGACGGCCCCGACCTCGTCGTCCTCGGCGGCCCGGTAGAAGGCCGCGTCGAGGGCGTACGTCATCCGCGAGTTCTGCGCGTTCCGGTACCGCGGCCTGTTCATGGTCACGTGCGCGACCGGACCCCTGCGCTCGTACAGCACGGTCTCGTCGTGCCCGGTCTGGTCGGTCATCGCGGCCACCCTTCCCTAACAAGTGTTTGGTAGGTTAGCGTATCGGCATGGACAGCGTCGAGGAGTTCCGACGAGATCCGGCGGAACATCAACGCCGAGCGCCTGCTCGGCCTGCCGAAAGAGGTCCGCGTATGACCCCGGCTCCTGACTACGTGCCCGGCCACGGGCTGCTCGACGGGCGCACCGCCGTCGTCACCGCCGCCGCGGGCGCCGGGATCGGCGGCGCCACCGCACGCCGCCTCCTGGAGGAGGGCGCCCGCGTCGTGCTCAGCGACGCGCACACCCGCCGCCTCAAGGAGAGCGAGCAGGCCCTGGCCGAGGAGTTCGGCGCCGATCGGGTGTCGGCCCTCGCCTGCGACGTCACCGACGAACAGCAGGTACAGGCCCTCTTCGCGCACACCGCCGAGGTGCACGGCGGACTCGACATCGTCGTGAACAACGCGGGACTCGGTGGCACAGCCCAGCTCGCCGACATGACCGACGAGCAGTGGGACAGGGTCCTCGACATCACGCTGAACGGCACGTTCCGCTGCACCCGCGCCGCCCTGCGCGCCTTCCGCGACACCGGCCGCACCGGCGTCGTCGTCAACAACTCGTCGGTGATCGGCTGGCGCGCCCAGGCCGGACAGGCCCACTACGCCGCGGCGAAGGCCGGCGTGATGGCGCTGACCCGGTGCGCCGCGATCGAGGCGGCCGAGTTCGGCGTGCGGGTCAACGCGGTGGCACCGAGCCTCGCCATGCACCCCCACCTCGTGAAGGTGACCTCGGCCGAACTCCTCGCGGAACTCACCGAGAAGGAAGCCTTCGGGCGCTACGCCGAACCGTGGGAGGTGGCCAACGTGATCGTGTTCCTCGCCTCCGGCTACTCCTCCTACCTCACCGGCGAAGTCGTCTCCGTGAGCAGCCAGCGGGCCTGAGGAGCGTCCACGTGACCCCGTCGCCCGAGCGGCGCCGCCAACTCCTCGACACGGCAGCCGAGGTGTTCGCGGCACAGGGCTACAACGCCACGACCGTCCGCAAGATCGCTGACGCGTCGGGCATGCTCGCCGGGAGCCTCTACTACCACTTCGACTCCAAGGAATCGATCCTCGAGGAGATCCTGCACGGCTTCCTGGACGAGCTGTGGGCCCGGTACGACGCGGTGCTCGACGCCGGTCACGGGCCGCGCGAGACGCTGGGCGCCCTGGTCACCGAGTCGTTCCGGGAGATCGACCGGCACCGGGCCGCCGTCGCGATCTACCAGCGGGAGGCCCGGCACCTCGCGGCGCAGGACAGGTTCGCGTTCCTCGCCGCGTCACAGCGCACGTTCGAGAAGACCTGGCTCTCCACCCTGGAGCGCGGGGTCGCGGCCGGAGTGTTCCGCGCCGACCTGGACATCCGGCTCACGTACCGCTTCGTGCGCGACACCGTGTGGGTCGCCGCGTCCTGGTACCGGCCGGGCGGGCGGCACACCCCCGAGGAGATCGCCCGCCAGTACCTGTCGACGGTCCTGGACGGGATCGCCGTACGCCCGTCGTCACCCGCGTCATCACCCACGTCGTGACCCAAGCCGTACCCCATGTCGTACATCTGTGAAGGGAACGATCGTCATGGCCGAGGCCTACATCGTCGAAGCGGTCCGCACCCCCGTCGGGCGGCGCAAGGGAGGCCTCTCGGCCGTCCACCCCGCCGACCTGGGCGCCCACGTCCTCAAGGAACTCGTCGCCCGCACCGGCATCGACGCCGCCGCCGTCGAGGACGTCGTCTTCGGCTGCCTGGACACCGTCGGACCGCAGGCCGGCGACATCGCCCGTACGTCCTGGCTGGCCGCGGGCCTGCCGGAGGAGGTGCCCGGCGTCACCATCGACCGGCAGTGCGGATCCTCGCAGCAGGCCCTGCACTTCGCCGCGCAGGGCGTGCTGTCCGGCACCCAGGACCTGGTCGTCGCGGGCGGCACGCAGAACATGTCGATGATCCCCATCGCCTTCGCGTCCCGGCAGGCCGCCGAACCCCTCGGCCTCACCGAGGGCCCCTACCTCGGCAGCGAGGGCTGGCGCGCCCGCTACGGCGACCAGCCGGTCAACCAGTTCCACGGCGCCGAACTCATCGCCGAGAAGTGGGGCGTCACCCGGCGCGACCAGGAGGAGTGGGCACTCCAGTCGCACCAGCGGGCCTTGCGCGCCATCGACGAGGGCCGCTTCGCGCGCGAGACCGTCGCCCACGGTGACGTGACCGCGGACGAGGGTCCGCGCCGCGACACGACGCTGGAGAAGATGGCCGGGCTCAAGCCCGTCATGGACGGCGGCACCATCACCGCCGCCTGCTCCTCCCAGGTCTCCGACGGCGCCGCAGCGCTGCTCATCGCCTCCGAACAGGCCGTACGCGACCACGGGTTGACGCCGCGCGCCCGCATCCACCACCTCTCCGTACGCGGCGAGGACCCCATCCGCATGCTGTCCGCGCCGATCCCCGCGACCGCGTACGCCCTGAAGAAGACGGGCATGTCGATCGACGACATGGACCTCGTCGAGATCAACGAGGCGTTCGCGCCGGTCGTCCTCGCCTGGCTCAAGGAGACCGGAGCCGACCCGGCGAAGGTGAACGTGAACGGCGGCGCGATCGCCCTCGGCCACCCGCTCGGCGCCACCGGGGTCAAGCTGATGACGACGCTGCTGCACGAACTGGAGCGCACCGGCGGCCGGTTCGGCCTGCAGACCATGTGCGAGGGCGGCGGCCAGGCCAACGTCACGATCATCGAGCGCCTCTGACCCCGGCCCGCCGCGAGAACCGCACCGGGACCGATCAACAGGAGGCGTTCGAACGATGAGTGAGAGCCGGTTGGACGGGAGGGTCGCCCTGGTCACCGGGGCGGCCCGCGGCATGGGCGAGTCGATCGCGCGGGAACTGGCACGGCGCGGGGCGTGCGTCGTGCTCGGCGACGTCCTGGCCGAGGAGGGGGAGCGGGTGGCGGCGTCGATCGGGGACGCGGCCCGGTTCCTGAAGCTGGACGTCACCGACGCCGAGGCGTGGAGCGCGGCGGTGGCCACCGCGACGGGCGAGTTCGGAAAGCTGGACACGCTCGTCAACAACGCGGCCGTCTACACGACGTCACCGATCGCGGACGAGGACCCGGCACGCCTGGAGAGGATGCTGCGGGTCAACCTCGTCGGCCCGTTCCTCGGTCTGCAGGCCGTCATTCCGGCGCTGCGGGCGGCCGGCGGCGGGGCCGTCGTCAACATCTCCTCGCAGGCCGGACTCCAGGGCATCTGGGGCCACGGCTCGTACGGGGCCACGAAGTGGGCGCTGCGCGGCCTGAGCCGGACCGCGGCGATGGAGCTCGGCGGCGACGGGATCCGCGTCAACTCCGTGTACCCGGGCGCCATCAACACGGCGATGACCGCGCACGTCGACTCCAGCAAGCACACGACGGCCCCGCTCGGCCGCATCGGACAGCCGGAGGAGGTCGCCCGGCTCGTCGCGTTCCTGGTGTCCGACGACGCCTCGTACCTCACGGGGGCGGAGATCGCGGCGGACGGCGGCGCGTCGGCCGGACGGATGCCGGTGTTCGCGCAGCGGGGGAGCGCGGGGGACTGAACCCCAGGCGCAGTGGATGTGCGAACAGCGGGTGTGAGAAGAATGGGCGGGTGTCCACGAAGAAGAAGAGCCAGGCGGCCCCGTCGCCCGAGCGGCGCCACGAACTCCTCGGCACGGCCGCCGAGGTGTTCGCCGCACAGGGTTACAACGCAACCACCGTCCGTAAGATCGCCGACGCCGCCGGGATGCTCGCCGGGAGCCTCTACTACCACTTCGACTCCAAGGAATCGATGCTCGAGGAGATCCTGCGCACCTTCCTCGACGAACTGTGGTCCGGCTACGACGCCGTGCTCGACGCGGACCTCGGGCCGCGGCAGACCCTGGAGGCACTGGTCACCGAGTCGTTCCGGGAGATCGACCGGCACCGCGCGGCCGTCGCGATCTACCAGAAGGAGGCGCGCCACCTGGCCGCGCAGGACCGCTTCGAGTTCCTCGCCGAGTCCCAGCGCCGCTTCGAGAAGACGTGGCTGACGACGCTGGAGCGCGGCATCGCCGAGCAGGTGTTCCGCGCGGACCTGGACATCCGTCTCACGTACCGGTTCGTCCGCGACACCGTCTGGGTCGCCGCGTCCTGGTACCGGCCCGGCGGACAGCACAGCCCCGAGGAGATCGCCCGCCAGTACCTGTCCATGGTTCTGGACGGAATCGCCGCACGTGAGGAAGCGTGCTAAGATCGACGTGTTGCAGTTTTGGTACCCATAGACTTTATGTGCGCCTGACGGGAATGTTCCTCAGGCGCATTAGTTTTTTCCGGGGCGTTCTCGGGAATGGGGGGCTGCTACCTGTTCAAGGAGAATGACATGGCCACCGGTACCGTTAAGTGGTTTAACTCGGAAAAGGGCTTCGGCTTCATCGAGCAGGACGGCGGCGGCGCCGACGTCTTCGCCCACTACTCGAACATTGCCACCTCGGGCTTCCGTGAGCTCCAGGAAGGCCAGAAGGTCACGTTCGACGTGACGCAGGGCCAGAAGGGCCCCCAGGCGGAGAACATCCTCCCCGCCTGATCACAGCATCATCGGGCCGGGGCCCGCACCTTCACGGTGCGGGCCCCGGCTCATGCTGTCCCCTGTCTTTGAAGTCCCCGGAAGGCATGCCGCATGGCCAGCTCAGCCCGCCCGTCCCGCCGCCCCTCCCGTCCCGCAGCAGCAGGGAAGCGGCGCGCCCCCGAGCAGCAGCGCAGGCAACAGCCCACGCCGCCGCGTGAGTTCACCATGCCGGAGAACACCACTCCCGCGCTGCCTCCCGTTGCCGACTTCGCCGACCTCGACATGCCCGCCGCCCTCCTGAAGACCCTGGGCGAGCAGGGCGTCACCGAGCCGTTCCCCATCCAGGCGGCGACGCTCCCCAACTCCCTCGCCGGACGCGACCTCCTCGGCCGCGGTCGCACCGGCTCCGGCAAGACCCTCGCCTTCGGGCTCCCGCTGCTCGCCCGTACCGCGGGCAGCAAGGCGGAGCCGAAGACGCCGCTGGCACTCGTCCTCGTCCCCACGCGCGAGCTCGCCCAGCAGGTCACCGACGCCCTCACCCCGTACGCCGGCGCCCTGCGACTGCGTCTGACGACCGTCGTCGGCGGCATGTCGATCTCCCGCCAGGCGAGCCAGCTGCGCCGCGGTGCCGACGTCGTCGTCGCCACCCCGGGCCGCCTCAAGGACCTCATCGAGCGCGGCGACTGCGACCTGTCCCGGGTCCGCATCACCGTCCTCGACGAGGCCGACCAGATGGCCGACATGGGCTTCATGCCCCAAGTCACCGCGCTGCTCAAGCAGGTTGAGGCCGGCGGCCAGACCATGCTGTTCTCGGCGACGCTCGACCGGAACGTGGACCGGCTCGTGCGCCAGTTCCTCACCGACCCGGTCGTGCACTCCGTCGACCCGTCGGCCGGTGCCGTCACGACGATGGAGCACCACGTGCTGCACGTCCTCGACGAGACCGACAAGAAGGCCGTCACGGCCCGGATCGCCGCCCGCGAAGGCCGCGTCATCCTCTTCGTCGACACCAAGCGCTCCGCCGACCGGCTCGCCAAGCGGCTCCTCGCCACCGGCGTGTACGCCGCGCCGCTGCACGGCGGCCGCAGCCAGCCGCAGCGCAACCGCACCCTCGAGCAGTTCAAGGACGGCCGGGTCACCGCCCTCGTCGCCACGAACGTCGCGGCGCGCGGCATCCACGTCGACGACCTCGACCTCGTCGTGAACGTGGACCCGCCCACCGAGCACAAGGACTACCTGCACCGCGGCGGCCGCACCGCCCGCGCCGGCGAGTCCGGCAGCGTCGTCACGCTCGTCCTGCCCGAGCAGAAGCGCGACGTGCAGCGGCTGATGCGCGACGCGAAGATCCAGCCGCGGACGACGCAGGTCAAGTCCACGGACGAGGAGCTGACGAAGATCACCGGCGCGCGCGAGCCGTCCGGTGTCGCCGTCGCCATCGCCGTCCCCGAGCCCACGGCTCCTGCGTCGGCCTCGTCCAAGCCGCGCCGCTCGCGCCGTTCGCGCGGCGGCTCCGGCAACGGCGCCGCGGGCGGCGGCCGTGCCGCCAACAGCGGCCGTACCGCGAGTGCCGAGGGCCAGCGTTCCTCGCAGGGCGGTGCCGGTGGCCGGCGCCGTTCGGCCGGCAGCGGCGCCACGGGCGGTTCCGGTACGGGTGCCGCCGCCGGCGCCAACCGTCGCGGCCGCGGCCCGCGGGGCGGTCCCCGCAAGGCAGCGGCGTAGCACGGCAGTTCCGAGTCACTCGTCAGGGGTGGGTGTCCCATGTGGGCACCCACCCCTGTGCGTTCGGCCGCCGGGCATGTCATCCATGTCATCCATGGCGCCCATGGCGCCCGGGTCAGTCCACGAGCCGCGCCCGTAGCAGCGCCGCCGTGCGGCGGTCGACTCCGAGGCCGTCCGTCGCGTAGCGCCCGAGGCTGCCGTAGTCGTGCCGCACCTGGTCGAGGGCCGCGGAGAGGTACTCCGTGCGAACCTCCTGGAGCGGGATCAGCAGGTCCGGGTTCTGCATCAGGCCCGCCTGCTTCAGGGACTCGCGGAGCTTCGCGTCGTACGCGGCACGGAAGGTGTTCGACGCCAAGTAGTCGGCGACAGCGGCCTGTTCGGGTACGCCGAGCAGACGCAGCAGGACGTACGTGGTCCAGCCCGTGCGGTCCTTGCCCGACGTGCAGTGGTACAGCAGCGCGCCGCGGCCGCCGTACGCGATGTCGTGCAGCGTCGCCCCGAACCGCGCCCGGTTGTCGGCGCTGGTCACGAACTGCGGGTACACGGCGCGCATGAACGCGGACGCCTTCCCGTTCCCCAGCATCTCCTCCTGCTTGACCGGGTCCTTCGAGCCGATGGCGGCGAGGATCTGCGCGTACAGACCGTTGTCGGTGACCGGGCGCGAGACGCCCGTCACCCCTGCGGGAAGACGGTCCGCGCCGTCGCTCTGCACCTCCAACGGCACGCGGTAGTCGACCACTTGACGCAGCCTCAGGCCGGACAGGGCCGTCAGGTCGGCGTCGGTGAGCTTGCCCAGCGCGTCGCCGCGGTAGACGAGCCCGTACCGGACGCGGCCGTCGCACGTGCGCTGTCCGCCGATGTCGCGGACGTTCACCGCGCCCTGCAACGGGATCTGCCGGATCGGCGGCGCCCCGGACGCGGCGGCGGCCGAGGGGGCGACGACGGCCGCGGCCGTCACTCCGAGCGCGGCCGCGAGCAGGGCCCGGCGCGGCAGGGCGGTGCTGCTGCGTGTGCCTGTGCCTGTGCGTGTGCCTGTGCGTGCGTCTGTGTCTGTGCCTGCACCTGTGTTCGTGCCTGTACCTGGCATACGTGAACTCCTGGCGGGGAGGGTGGTGTTCGGCTACCGTTCCACCTAACGTTTGTTTGGTACGCGGTCGGACTCGACGGTAGCAGGCGGCGCGGGCCGACGGAACGAGGAGGACGAGGAGGGGAGGTGAACGTGGATCTGGATCTGAAGGGCCGGGTCGTCGTCGTCACCGGTGGCACCAGGGGAGTGGGCGCGGGCATCGCCGGGGCGTTCGCGCGGGCCGGGGCGAGAGTCGTGGTCTGCGCCCGACGGGCACCCGAAGTGCCGCTGGAGGGAGCCGAGTTCGTGCCGGTCGACCTGCGGGACGCGGCCGCGGTGCGGGAGTTGTTCGCGGGGCTCGACCGGGTGGACGTCCTGGTGAACAACGCGGGGGGCACGCCGTACCGGCTGCTCGGCGACTCGGAGGCCGAGCGGCACGCGCGCGTCATCGAGCTGAACCTGACGGCCCCGCTGACCGCCTCCCTCGCCGCCCGCGAACAGCTGGCCGCCGCCCGCGGCTCCATCGTGATGATCGGCAGCGTCAGCGGGACCCGGCCCTCGCCGGGCTCGGCGGCGTACGGGGCGGCGAAGGCGGGTCTGGAGAACCTGGCGCGGTCCATGGCCGTCGAATGGGCCCCCGAGATCCGGGTGAACACCCTGGTGCTCGGCATGGTGCGGACCGAACTGTCGGCGCTGCACTACGGGGACGAGGACGGCATCGCGGCAGTGGGCGCGACCGTGCCGCTCGGCCGGCTCGCCGAACCCCGCGAGGTCGGCGAGGCCGCGGTCTTCCTGGCGTCGGACGCGGCGTCGTACATCACCGGGGCGAGCCTGCTCGTGCACGGTGGCGGGGAGCGCCCCGCGTTTCTGGATGCGGCAACGGTCAACAAGGAGGCGTGAG
The DNA here is from genome assembly GCF_044460595.1 of Streptomyces sp. NPDC050085. Classification (NCBI taxonomy): domain Bacteria; kingdom Bacillati; phylum Actinomycetota; class Actinomycetes; order Kitasatosporales; family Streptomycetaceae; genus Streptomyces; species Streptomyces sp. NPDC050085. The sequence goes on from NZ_JBITJZ010000005.1 coordinate 585,452, forward strand.
ATGGAGCAGACGGTGGGTTCGTTGTGTGCCGGGCGGGTGGTCGCGGTCACCGGGGCCGGGCGGGGCCTCGGCCGCGCACACGCCCTCGCGTACGCCGCGGAGGGCGCGAAGGTCGTGGTGAACGATCTGGGGGTCGGCCTCGACGGTGCCCCCGCGCCGGACAGCCCGGCGGCTCAAGTGGTCGAGGAAATACGGGCGTTGGGCGGCGAGGCAGTGGCGCACGGGGCCGACATCGCGACCTCGGAGGGCGCCGCCTCGCTCGTCGCCGCGGCCGTCGACACCTTCGGGCGGCTCGACACGCTCGTGAACAACGCGGGGTTCCTGCGCGACCGCATGCTGGTCAACCTCGACGAGGACGACTGGGACGCCGTGATGCGGGTCCACCTCAAGGGCCACTTCCTGCCGCTGAAGCACGCGGCCGCGTACTGGCGCGCCGAGGCGAAGGCGGGCCGCACGCCCGTGGCCCGCGTCGTCAACACCTCGTCCGGGGCAGGCCTGTTGGGCTCGGTCGGGCAGGGGAACTACAGCGCGGCCAAGGCGGGCATCCTCGGCCTGACACTGGTGGCCGCAGCGGAGATGGGGCGGTACGGGGTGCAGGTCAACGCGATCGCGCCGGCCGCGCGGACGCGGATGACGGAGGCGACGTTCGCCGAGACGATGGCCGCGCCGGCAGCGGGCGCCTTCGACGCGATGGCCCCGGAGAACGTGTCGCCGCTGGTGGTCTGGCTCGGCTCGGGCCCGGCCAGTGCCGGGGTCACCGGCCGGGTCTTCGAGGTCGAGGGCGGCCGGATCACGGTGATGGAGGGCTGGCGGCCGGGTCCGAGCGTCGACAAGGCCGAGCGGTGGACGCCGTCGGGCGCGGGCGAAGTGGCCCGGGAGCTGGTGGGGCGGGCCGCTGAACCCGGCGCCGTGTACGGGGCGTCGTAGCGTCCGGTCTCAGCCGGAGAGGCGGGCGGCCGCGTCGCGCTGGACCGTGGCCATCACCGCCAGGAACCGGGTCACCGTGCGCAGTTCCTCCGTCGTGAACCCGTCGCAGGCCGCGACGACGTCCTTCGCCCAGTCGTCGAAGAACGCGGACAGCTCGGAGATCTTCTCCCGGTCCAGCTCGATCACCACGCGCCGTTTGTCGGTGGCGTGCTTGGCGCGGCGTACGTACCCCTTCGAGGCGAGCCGGTCGACCAGGCCCGTGACGGAGGCCGGGGCCAGACCGGTGTGGGCCACCAGGTCCTTCGCGGTGAGCGGACCGTGCTTGGCGAGCAGGTCGAGCGTCTTGCTCTCGGTCGGGTTCAGGCCCTGGGACGCCGAGACGGCCGTGTGGAACATGATCGTCGCCGCGCTGTGGTCGCGGCCCGTCTCCATCATGTCGCCGAGCGCGGCCGCGCGTGCCTCGTCCTGGCTGGAGTCCTGGCTCGGGTCCTGGCTCGGGTCCTGACTCTCGTCCCTGGTCGTCATGGGCCCAGGGTAACCAATATTTAGTTCGCCCGAAAGAAAGGGTTGCGATCACGGAGGGCTCGGTGCAACTATTTCGTTAGGTCGAACGAAATAAATCCACCGGGAGTCCCCATGCCGAACCCTCGCCGTTGGGCCGCCGCCGTCGTGATGATGGTCGCGGCACTGATGGACCTCCTCGACGTGACCATCGTGAACGTCGCCATGCCGTCCATCGGACGCGATCTGGGCGCCTCCGAAAGCGCCCTGCAGTGGCTCGTCTCCGCGTACCTGCTCGGCTTCGCCGCCACGCTCATCGTCTCCGGACACCTCGGGGACCGCTTCGGGCGACGGGGGCTCTTCCTCGCCGGGACCGCGGGCTTCGGGGTCGCGAGCCTGGCGTGCGGGATCGCCCGGACGCCGGAGCAGCTGATCGCCGCACGTGCCGTGCAGGGCGTCATGGCGGCCGTGCTCGTGCCGCAGGTCATCGGCTCGTTCCGCACGATGTTCCAGGGCAAGGAGCGCGGCGCCGCCTTCGGGATGTACGGGGCCGTCGCCGGCTTCGCCTCCGCGATCGGCCTGGTGCTCGGCGGACTGCTCACCGACGCCGACCTGTTCGGCCTCGGCTGGCGGTCGGTGTTCCTCGTCAACGTGCCCGTGGCCCTCGCCACCTTCGTCGCCGGACACGTCCTGGTGCCCGCCACCCGCGAACACTCCGGCCGCCGCCCCGACGTCGCCGGCAGCGTCGTCCTGGCCGCAGGTCTCGTCGCCATCGTGCTGCCGCTCGTCCAGGGGCAGAGCAACGGCTGGCCGCTGTGGGGCTGGATCTGCCTCGCCGCCGGAGTGCTCGCCGTCGTCGGACTCGGCCTGTTCGAGGCCCGCAGGCACGACCCGCGGACCGTGCCGCTGCTGCCCGCCAAGGCGTTCCGGCTGCCCGCCTTCTCCGTCGGCGTCGTCGTCCAACTCCTGTTCTCCATCGGCATGCAGGGGTTCTTCCTGGTCTTCGCGTTCTGGCTGCAGGGCGGCCAGCACTACACGCCGCTGCAGGCCGGCGTCGTCTGCCTCGCCTTCTCCGCGGGCAGCTTCCTGACCGCCCCCGCCGCCGACGGCCTGGCCGTGCGCTTCGGGCGGCTCGTGCTCGGCGCGGGCGCTCTGCTCATGGCAGGCGGGTTCGGCTGGATCTGGTACGCCGCCGCGCACTCCGCCGCCGTGCACACCGGGGCCTGGGCGCTGGTGCCAGGCCTGGTGATCGCCGGAGCCGGACTCGGCTTCCTCGTCGTCCCGTTGGTCAACGTGGTCCTGTCCGCCGTCCCCGCCGAACTCGCCGGCGGCGCCTCCGGCATCTTCTCCACCGCCCAGCAGTTCGGCGGCGCGCTCGGCGCCGCGCTCGTCGGCACCGTCTTCTTCCGCCACCTCTCCCAGGGCTTCACCGACGCCCTGGCCACCGCGATGCCGTGGGTGACCGCCGGGTGCGTGCTCTGCGCCCTGCTGTGCACGGCGCTGCCGCGCACAGCGGTGGCGGCCCCTGAGGGGTGACCCCGCCGAGCCCGTCTTCGTACGCCCTCCCGGCCCGCCGCCGGGAGGGCGCTGTCATGCACGGCGCGGCAGGGTCCACTCCAGCCTGTTCCTGATCCGTACGTCGTCGAAGGCGCGGGCGGCGTCCTGGGCCACTTCCCGCGCGTAGTCCCCCGGCGGCAGCTGGGCCAGCAGCCGCGCCAACGGGTCCACGGCCCGCACGTCCTGCCGCAGCGCGAGCCCACGGGCCGCCTCCGCCGCGATGTCGGTCCGCGGGTCGTCCAGCAGGGCGGTCAGCGTCTCGCGGACCTCGTCCGTGTCCGCGCCCGACCCGGCGAGCCCCGCCGCCGCCCACGTGCGCACGTCCGGGTCGGCATCCCGCGCGAGGGCGGTCAGCGCGGCGACGGCCTCCGGGTGGCCGCCGGGGGCGTGGGTGTGCAGGGCCAGGGCCACGGATCGGCGTACGGCGGGGGAGGGGTGGGCGGCGTGCGCGGCGATCTCCGGCACGGCGGCGGGGGTGCGGTGGTGGCCCAACGCGTTGATGAAGGCGGCGAGTTCGGCCTCCTGCGACGCGGTCGCGTCGTTGCCGGTTTCCGGTTCGTGCGCGGGTGCTGCGCCGTCGTGGCTGGTCGCGCCCCGCGGCGCAGCCGCTGATCGAGACGGACCCGCGCCCCCGGCCGGGCCGGAACGGAGTTTTGCGGACCTGAGGCCGGCGCGGAGTACGGGAAACGTGCGGCGCTCGAACGGCCGTGACCCGTCAGGTCCTGGCACCCCCAACTGCCCCAGTACGTCCGCCCCGAAGGCCCGCCGCAGCGGATCCCGGTCCGCGCACCACGCCGCCGCCGCGCGGAACGTCCCGTCGTCGCCCCGGCGCCTGAGCACCTCCATCGCCTCCACCCAGTCGTCGTTGCCGGGATCGCCGCAGGCCACCGCCCGGTCCGCCAGTTCGCCGGGCGGCGTCGCGATGCCGAGGGCGGACTCCAGGAGCGTGGCGATCGCGGCGTGGCCCGTCTGCTGCTCGGCTCCCGAGGCGGGACGCCCCGACGCGTCCAGGAGCTGCACGGCCACCGTGACCCCGCCGTCCTCCACGAACCGCTCCGTCACCGCCTCCCGGCCCACCCCGTCGACCGTCGACCCGACGACCTGGGTCCGCAACACCTCGGCCACCTCCACCCCGCGCCACCGCCGCGCCTCGACCAGCGCCTCCCGAAGCCCGGTCGCGCCGTGCTCGAGCAGCGCCCGCACACAGCCGGTCGACCCGCGCCGCGCGGCCGCCACCAGCGGCAACTCGCCCTTCGCGCCCGGCAGTCGAGGATCCGCCCCACCGTCGAGCAGCGCCCGCACCACCGCCTCGCGGCCCAGCTGCACCGCCCACGTGAGCGCCCGGAACCCCAACTCCTCGACGGCGTCCGCCCGCGCACCCGCCGCCAGCAGCGCCCGCACCACCTCCTCGTGCCCGGCGCACGCCGCCCCGCACAGCGGCAGGTCCGTGCCCTCGCTCAGCCGGTCCGGATCCGCCCCCGCGGCGAGCAGCAGCCGTACGATCCCGGGCTCGTCGCACATCGCCGCCCGGTACAGCACGCTCTCCCCCGACCCGGTGCACACGTCCCCCGGCACCCCGGCCCGCAACAACCGCACCACCGCGTCCTCGTCGCCGCCGAGCACCGCCTCGTACAGCGCGGAGACGGCGGGGACATCGGGCCTCACCTCGTCGTTCATGCCTCGACCCTCACCCCGTGGGCGCCCGAACGCAAAGCATTTCGGTGCACACACTCCCCAGAGCGAGAAGCCGAGTCCGGGTGCGGTCCGCCCGCGCCCTACGTGTCGCACTCCAGCACCGTGCGGCACAGCCCGCACCGCGCCCGCACCCGGCCGCGGACCGGCACCCGGATCCGCTGGTGGCACGTCGGGCACGGGAACGACACCCGCAGCCCCGACCGGCCCTGCGGCCCCTCCGTCGAGAACGCGTAGGGACCCGCCGGTGCCGGCCCGTTCGGGCCGTGGTCCTGCGCGTAGCGGCGGTCCTTCGCGTACCGGCGGCGGCCCGCCCAGCCCGCCGCCGTCAGCGGCGGCTGCTGCTCGTCGCGCCGCGCCTGCGCCAGACCCTTCGTGTACGCCGTGTACGCCTGCGCACTGGTGAACCACGTCTCCGGCGCCTCGCCGAACGCCAACGACCGCTTCGCCAGGACGTACCCGAACTCCTCCGGCGTCAGATAGCCGAGCTTCTGCGACGACGCCGCGTCCTCCCGGTACGCGTCCAACAGCAGCCAGCCCGCGCCCAGATACGTCGCGGCGGTGTCCGTGAGGATCTCGTTGTCCCGCGTCCCCGGGAACGACAGGCCGAGGCGGTGCAGATAGACGTGCATCACCTCGTGCGCAAGGGCCGCGCCGATGTCCCGCCGATGCGAGCGGAACCGGTCGTTCAGCTCGATGAAGTACTCCGGCCCCGCCGCCAGTTCGACACTCGCCGCGTGCTCCATCTCCCGGAACCCGACGATCATCCGCGCGTCCGGCAGGTGATAGTGCCGCACCAGCTCGTGCGCCACCCGCTGCGCCCCCAGATGCAGATCGTCCCCGTCGCCGAAGGCCACGTCGGCCGGGGCGACACTCGCCGCGAACGCGTGCACGGTGTCGTACGAGAGGCGCTTGTACAGCGCGGTGATCGCCGCGCGCACGGTCTCCAGATGCGGATAGCCATGCACCACCGGTCCGCCGTTCCCCACGCGCGCACCCCCTGGGACGGCCGGGCCGTGTCCCTCCGGGGCCCGCCCCCGGACCCGGCGCCTCCAGGGTACGGCCGCCCGCCGCCCGCGCCAGACCCCCTCCCGCGCCCAACTCCCGCCGCCCGCACCCTTCTTGAGCGCCTGCGACCGCGGCGCGGTCGTCATCGACCGGTTCACCGTGACCGAGCCCGACCGGTCCCACCACACACCGGTCCCACCACACACGGGTCCCACCACATACCGGTCCCACCACGCCAAGAGAGGCCGGTCCCGCGACCCGGGACCGGCCCCTCGCGCACGTCTCAGCGCAGCCGCACCCGCGGCTCACCCGCCCGGTCCGTCTCCAGCACCCACACCTCGTTCACGCCCTCCCGCAGCACGGGCCCGGGCACGTACAGCGACTGCTGCGGCCCCACCGACCAGTACCGGCCCAGACAGAACCCGTTCACCCACACGAACCCGCGCCCCCAGCCCGCGAGTTCCAGCGAGGCGTCCCCCGGCCCCGACACCTCGAACGAGCCCCGGTACAGACCCCGTGCCCCGTCACCCGCCGCGCCCGACGGCAGCCCCGCCACCGCATCCGGCGCGAACGCGTCAAGGCGCAGCCCCCGCGCCCGCACCCCGTGCAGAAACTGCCGCTCGTGCAGCAGCCCGCCCGTGATCCCCTTCGACTCGCCCGTCCGCGGCCCGTAGTTGACCCGGCCGAGCGACTCCACCCACAGCTCCACGCGCGCGTGCCCCGCAACCGGCGCCTCCAGGACCGGCTCCTCCTCCGTGAGCACCCCGGCCCGCTCCCCGTCCACGTACACGATCGCCACGTCCCGCAGCCCGGCCGCCCGCAGCGGATACGCCTGCCGCGGCCCCGGCACCGTCACCGCGTACCGGACCAGACCGCGATCCACGTCAAGCTCCTCGAACGACGGCGCCGTCGCATGCTCCGACTCGGGACCGCCCAGCGCCTCGAGGACCCCCTCCAGCGGCGTGAACGCGCCCAGCTCCGCCGTGACCGGGCCCGCGAGCACCGCCGGCGCCTCGGGCACCTCAGGCAGCGGACCCTCCGCGTACCGGCCGAGGACCTCCCGGAACAACCAGAACTTCTCGGTGGGCCGGCCGAACTCGTCGATCGGCGCGTCATAGTCGTAGGACGTCACATCGGGCTCCAGCGGCCCGTCGTGCAGGGCGCCACCACCCCGGTTCGCCCCCGCCCAGCCCCCGAAACTCGTCCCGCCGTGCGCCATGTACAGATTCACCGAAGCGCCGCACTCCAGGATCTCCTCCAGCGCCCGCGCCGCATCCCCCGGATCCCGCACGACATGGTCGGCGCCCCAGTGGTCGAACCACCCGCACCAGAACTCCATGCACATCAGCGGCCCCTTGGGGCGGTGCCTACGAAGCGTCGCGAAGCCCTCGCGCGCGTGGGAGCCGAAATTCGCCGTCGCCAACACACCCGGCACCGAGCCGCCCGTCAGCATGTGGTCCTCGGGCCCGTCCGAGGTGAACAGCGGCACTGTCACACCGAGTTCGACAAGAAGGTCGGCAAGAGCACGCAAGTAGAGGTGGTCCGAGCCGTAACTGCCGTACTCGTTCTCCACCTGCACCATGATCACCGGGCCGCCCCGGTCCACCTGCCGCTCCGTGACCTGCGGCAACAACGCCCCGAACCAGCGCTCCACAGCGGCGAAGTACTCCGCGTCACGCGTCCGGATCCGCGCACCGACCCGGCCCGTCAGCCAGTGCGGCAGCCCACCGTTCTCCCACTCCGCGCAAATGTAGGGACCCGGCCGCACGATCACCCACAGGCCCGCCTCCTGCGCCGCGTCCAGGAACCGCCCCACCGCCGCCACGTCGTGCACCTCACCGGGACGCGGCTCGTGCAGATTCCACGGGACGTACGTCTCCACACAGTTCAGGCCCATCGCCCGCAGCATCCGCAACCGGTGCGCCCACTGCTCCTCGTGCACCCGGAAGTAGTGCAAGGCCCCCGACAGCAGCCGCACCGGCCTGCCGTCCACCTCGAAGTCGTCCTCGCCCACCCTGAACTCGGCCATTGGGTCCCTCTCGCTGATGTACCGGCCGCCACCATCACCTCTGGCGGGCGACAGGGTCCATGGACAAAGATCGGCTGATGTTGGACGGGGACGCCCGCACGAACCACCACGGGAGGGGACACATGTCCACGTACCACACCTGGATGCGGTACTTCACACCCAGCCCGGTCCACCACCGCCTCGGCCTCGTCTGCCTCGGCGTCGGACTCCAGCACGGCCTGCTGCCCACCGTCGGACCCCGCACCCTCGACCACCACGTCGCCGTCGTCGTCACCGCGGGCGGCGGCTGGTTCCAGGACGCCGAAGGACGCCGCACCAAAGTCACCGCACCCGCCCTGATCTGGCTCACCCCCGGCCGCCCCCACCACTACGGAGCCGACCCCGAAACCGGCTGGGACGAGTGCTTCGTCGACTTCACCGGGCCCGCCACCGCCACCTACACCGAACTCGGCTACATCGAACCCGACCGCCCCCTCGTCCCCCTCTCCGACGCCGCCCAGGCCCGCGCCGCCGTCGGCCGCATCGCCCGCGCCGCCCGCCGCGGAAACCCCCTCCTGGAAGTCGAGACCGGCGCCGCCGTCCACGAACTCCTCGTCGCCCTGCGCCGCGCCCGCGCCGACATGGCCCCCGACGGCGACCCCGTCCTCCAGGCCCTCGCCCGCGACGCCTTCCAGCCCCTGTCCGTCGCCGAACACGCCGCCCGCCACGGCATGACCCCCGCCGAACTGCGCACCGCCGTCCGCCGCGGCGCAGGCATGAGCCCCAAGGACTACCTCCTCGGCATCCGCCTCGGCCGCGCCAAGGAACTCCTCGCCGCCACCGAACTGCCCGTCGCCGCCGTCGCCCGCCGCGTCGGCTACGACGACCCCGCCTACTTCTCCCGCCTGTTCACCCGCCGCGTCGGCACCGCCCCCGTCCGCTTCCGCGAACAACAGGGCCGCGCCGTCCCCGGCGGCTGGTCCGACAAGATCCCCGACCCCGACGACCCGCCCATGCTCCACGTAGGCTGATCCGCCATGACCACCAGCACGCCCTCAGACCAGCCGGCCGTCGACCCGGAGGTCCGCGCCGAACTCGGCCGCCTGCGCGACAGCATCGACAACATCGACGCCGCCGTCGTCCACATGCTCGCCGAACGCTTCAAATGCACCCAGCAGGTCGGCCACCTCAAGGCCCACCACGCCCTGCCCCCGGCCGACCCCGCGCGCGAGGCCCGCCAGATCGAGCGCCTGCGCCAACTCGCGGAGAACGCCAAGCTCGACCCGGCCTTCGCGGAGAAGTTCCTGAACTTCATCATCTCCGAGGTCATCCGCCACCACGAGCAGATCGCCGAGAACACCAAGAAGTGACCCGGGGGCTCAACCCCCGAACATCTTGCGGTGGTTCTCACCCATGACCCACACGAACGCCACCATCATGACGACGAAGGCCGGCACCAGCAGCACCACCACCGAACCACAGCCCCACAGGACCATCCGCCCCGCGGAGCGCCGCCGACGCGGCACATTCGTCACCCGCGACATCCCGGGGCGCCGCCCGCTCCACCCGCCCGTGCCCACGCCTCCCCACCGAGGCCGCCACGCTTCGTGGCCCCGGACCACTCTGTCCCACTGTCAGTGCCATCAGGCAGCATGACCCCATGCCCGTACTGACGCGCGACGAAGCGCAGACCCGAGCCCGGCTCATCGACGTCGAGCGGTACACGGTCGACCTCGACCTGACCACCGGCGCCGACACCTTCGACTCCCGCACCGCGATCCGGTTCACCGCCCACACCCCGGGCGACACCTTCGTCGAGCTCAAGCCCGCCACACTGCGCTCCGCCACCCTCGACGGGCAGCCCCTGGACCTCACGGGCCCCGCCGCCCTCGACGACAACCGGCTGCCGCTGACCGGCCTCACCGCCGGCCCGCACGAACTGCGCGTCGACGCCGTCATGCACTACTCGCACACCGGCGAGGGCATGCACCGCTTCACCGACCCCACCGACGGCGAGACGTACGTCTACACGCAGCTGTTCATGGACGACGTCCAGCGCGTCTTCGCCGCCTTCGACCAGCCCGACCTGAAGGCCCGCTTCGACCTCACGGTCACCGCACCCGACGGCTGGACCGTCCTCGCCAACAGCGTCACCGAGCACCTGGGGGAGGGCCGCTGGCAGGCCGCCACCACCCCCCTCCTGTCGACCTACCTGGTCGCCGTCGCCGCAGGCCCCTGGCACTCCGTCCGCACCGAACACCGCGGCCTGCCCTTCGGCCTGCACTGCCGCCGCTCCCTCGCGCCCCACCTCGACGCCGACGCCGACGAGATCCTCGACGCCACGCGCGCGTGCTTCGACCGCTACCACGAGAAGTTCACCGAGCCCTACCCCTTCGACTCCTACGACCAGGCGTTCGTCCCCGAGTTCAACGCCGGAGCGATGGAGAACCCCGGACTCGTCACCTTCCGCGACGAGTTCGTCTACCGCTCCGCCGTCACCGACACCGAGCGCCAGACCCGCGCCATGGTCATCGCCCACGAGATGGCCCACATGTGGTTCGGCGACCTCGTCACCCTCCAGTGGTGGGACGACATCTGGCTGAACGAGTCGTTCGCCGAGTACATGGGCTACCAGACCCTCACCGAAGCCACCGCGTACACCGACACCTGGGTCGACTTCGGCATCGCCCGCAAGGCCTGGGGCTACGACGCCGACCAGCGGCCCTCCACCCACCCCGTCGCCCCCGAGGCCGTCCCCGACACCGCCTCCGCACTCCTCAACTTCGACGGGATCTCCTACGCCAAGGGCGCCTCCGCCCTGCGCCAACTCGTCGCCTGGCTCGGCGAGAAGGACTTCCTCACGGGCATCAACACCCACTTCCAGCGCCACAAGTTCGCCAACGCCACCCTCGCCGACTTCATCGACAACCTGGCCGCCGGGTCCCTGGCAGCCTCCGGCACCGGCCGCGACGTCCACGCCTGGGCCGACACCTGGCTCCGCACGACCGGCGTCGACACCCTCACCGCCCGGGTCACCCAGGCCGACGACAGCTGGACCCTCGCCGTCGACCAGCAGGGCAGCCGCCCCCACCGCATCGCCGTCGCCCTCTACGACCGCGACCCTGCCGACCGCCGCGCCTTCGTCCTGCGCGAACGCATCGACCTCGACGTACCCGGCGAGCCGCTCGTGTTCCACGGCCCCCGCCCCGCCCTGATCGTCCCCAACGACCAGGACCTCACCTACGCCAAGATCCGCCTCGACCCCGCGTCCGAGGAAGCGGCCCTGCGCGGCATCTCCGGCGTCCCCGACCCCCTCACCCGCGCCGTCCTGTGGAACACGCTGCGCGACATGGTCCGCGACGGCGAACTCGAGCCCGCCGCCTACCTGGAGACCGTCGGCGCCCACCTCGCCGAGGAGAGCGACCTCGCCCTCGTCCAGGGCGTCCTCGACTTCGCCCACACCCAGGTCGCCGACCGCTACAGCACCCCCGCCGAGCGCCCCGCCGCCCTCACCCTCCTCACCACCCTGTGCGAGGACCTCCTGCGCCGCACCGAGGACGGCAGCAACGCAGGGCTGCGCCTGACCGCCGTCCGCCACCTCATCGACGCCGCCCAGTACGCCGACGTCATCCGCGGCTGGTACGACAGCGGCAGCGTCCCCGGCGGCCCCGAGCTCGACCCCGAACTGCGCTGGCGCATCCTCGGCCGGATGAGCGTCCTCGGCGCCGTCGACGACGCCGTCATCGACGCCGAACTCGCCCACGACCCCAGCGCCACCGGCCAGGAAGGCGCCGCCCGCTGCCACGCCGCCCGGCCCGACCCGCAGGCCAAAGCAGCCGCCTGGGACGCCCTGTTCACCGCCGACCCCGACCAGGAACTGTCCAACTACCTGTTCACCGCCACCGCCCAGGGCTTCTGGCAGCCCGAACAGAGCGACCTGCTGCGCGGCTACGTAGCGCGCTACTTCACCGAAGCCACCACCCTCGCCACCCGCCGCGGCCCCGCCCTCGCCGCAGCCGCCGGACGGTACGCGTTCCCCGTGTACGCCATCGACCCCGACACCCTCCGCCTCGGCGAACAGTGCCTCACCGAAGGCACCCCCACCCCGGCCCTGCACCGCAAACTCGCCGACCAACTCGACGACCTGGCACGCGCGTTGAAGGTCAGGTCGGGCCAATAGACCTGGGCCCCACGCCTTAGGGCGCAGGCCCGCGCCCCCGACCTGCGCTCGACCGGGTCGGGGGCGCACGGGCCGCTCTGATCAGTTGTGCACCAGCACCACAGCACCACAGCACCACGGCACCGCCGAACGCCTCCTCCGTGACGCGGGCCCCACCCGCACCTTCCTGCGACCCGGCGCCTTCGCCATCAACTCCCTGCAATGGGCCGACCGGATCCGTAGCGGCGCCGACACCGTCCGCGGCCCGTTCGCGACATCACCGGCACCCCGTCCGCACCTTCACCCGCCGGGCAGCCGCCGACTACGTCCAGGACGCCCAGGACTTCCAGGACGCCCAGGGCTTCCGGGCATAACCACCCCAGCGGCCCTATACACCACCAACACGCTTTCCCCGCACAGCAGTACCCCTTTCGGGTTTCCTTCCCGCATATACCGACGGCCCGCCTCCGACAGGGCCAAAACTGGTGCACCACAGCCCCGCCACGCACCAGAAGGACCCGCGCATGAGCACGCTGCCGCCCCTCGCCGGAGGCACTCAAGGCCCCGACGCCCTGCGGCCGTTGCTCGCCACCGTCCTCGACGCGCTCCACGAGGGGGCCGCCCGCCGCGGCGGCCCCCTCCCGGCCGGCGGTCCCGACGCCGTCGCTGCCCAACTCCGCGACCGCACCGGCGAGTTGCTGCCCGAGCACGGCACGGGCCCCGACGACGCCCTGCACCGCCTCGTCACCGCCCTCGCCGAAGGCGCCGCCGACCCCGCAGACCCGCTGTGCGCCGCCCACCTGCACTGCCCGCCGCTCGCCGTCGCCACCGCCGCCGACCTCGCCGCGAGCGCCCTCAACCCCTCCATGGACTCCTGGGACCAGGCCCCCGCCGCCTCCGCCCTCGAAGACCTCGTCACCCGCACCCTCGCCCGCGAGGCCTACCCGGACGCGCCCCGCCCCGACGCCCTCGTCACCACCGGCGGCACCGAAGCCAACCAGCTCGCCGTCCTCCTCGCCCGCGAGACCAGCCGCCACCCCGCCCCCGTCCAACTCCTCGTCGGGGCAGGCGCCCACCACAGCCTCGCCCGCGCCACCTGGCTCCTCGGCCTGCCCGACCCCCTCACCGTGCCCGCCCCCACCGGCACCCTCGACCCCGCCGCCCTCGACGAAGCCCTCACCGACCTGCCAGGGCCCAAACTCGTCGCCGCCACCGCGGGCACCACCGACGCCGGACTCATCGACCCCCTCCCCGAGATCGCCGACGTCTGCGAACGGCACGGCGCCCGCCTCCACATCGACGCCGCCTACGGAGCGGGCCTCCTCTTCTCCACCCGCCACCGCGCACGACTCGAAGGCCTCACCCGCGCCCACACCGTCACCCTCGACCTGCACAAACTCGGCTGGCAGCCCGTCGCCGCCGGCCTCCTCGCCGTACGCGACCGAGCCGACACCGACGCCCTCGGCCACCAGGCCGACTACCTCAACGCCGACGACGACACCGAAGCAGGCCTGCCCGACCTCCTCGGCCGCTCCCTGCGCACCACCCGCCGCCCCGACATCCTCAAGATCGCCGTCACCCTCAAAGCACTCGGCCGCACCGGACTCGCCGCCCTCACCGACCAGGTCATCGCCCTCGCCCACCACCTGGCCGGACTCATCGACGCACACCCCGACTTCGAGCTGTACGACACCCCCACCCTGTCCACCGTCCTGTTCCGGCCCACCGGCGCCACCGACGAGCGCGTCGCCGCCATCCGCCGCAGCCTGCTCACCGAAGGCCGCGCCGTCCTCGGCCGCGCCCGCATGGACGGAACGCTGTACCTGAAGGCCACCCTGCTCAACCCCCACACCCAACCCGGCGACCTCGAAGCCCTCCTGAAACTGGTGGAAGGACACACCCCCCGATGACAGCCGCGCCCGCCCCGCACCCCGCCCCACAGCAGTCCGAAGCACCCCGCGACCTCGTCGGCATCGGCATCGGCCCCTTCAACCTCTCCCTCGCCGCCCTCGCCCACCCCCTCACCGAACTCGACACCGCCTTCTACGAACAGCGCCCCGCCTTCCACTGGCACCCGGGGCTGCTCATCGACGGCGCCACCCTCCAAGTCCCCTTCCTCGCCGACCTGGTGACCCTCGCCGACCCGGCCAGCCCCTGGACGTTCCTCAACTACCTCAAGACCCGCGAGCGCCTCTTCCCCTTCTACTTCGCCGAGCGCTTCCACATCCAGCGCGCCGAATACGACGCCTACTGCCGCTGGGTCAGCGAGAACCTCCCCGGCCTCCACTTCGGACACCAGGTCGACGCGGTCCGCTGGAACCCCGAACGCGCCCTGTTCGAAGTCGACTTCACCCAGCTCGACGCCGACGGCGAAGCCGAAGCCCTCGGCCGCACCTACACCAAGAACGTCGCCATCGGAGTCGGCACCGAGCCCTACGTCCCCGAACCCCTCAAACCCCTCGCGGACGCCCCCACCGTCCCCGTCATCCACTCCGCCGACTACCTCGACAACCGCCAACTCCTCCTCGCCGCCGAGCACATCACCGTCATCGGCAGCGGCCAGTCCGGCGCCGAGATCTTCCTCGACCTCCTCAAGCACCGCCCCGCAGGCCGCGAAAAACTCCACTGGCTCGCCCGCACCGAAGCCTTCGCCCCCATGGAGTACAGCAAGCTCGGCCTCGAACACTTCACCCCCGACTACACCCACTACTTCCACGGGCTCCCCGAAGCCGAGCGCGACCACCTCGTCCCCGCCCAATGGCAGCTCCACAAAGGCATCGACGCCGACACCATCGCCGCCATCCACGACGAGCTCTACCAGCGCACCCTCACCGGCGGCTGGCCCGACGCCACCCTCACCCCCGGCGTCAGCGTCCGCACCGCGGGCCGCGTCGCCACCACCAAGGTCGAACTCCACCTCGAACACCGCCGCCAGGGCACCCGCTCCCGCCTCACCACCGACGCCGTCGTCCTCGCCACCGGCTACCGGGAACGCCCCCTCGGCCGCATGCTCGCCGGCCTCGACCCCTACATCCGCCGCGACAGCGCCGAACGCCCCCGCATCGACCAACAGTTCCGCCTCGTCCTCGACGACTCCGTCAGCAGCACCGGAGGCGCGGTCTACGTCCAGAACGCCGAACGCCACACCCACGGCGTCGGCGCCCCCGACCTCGGCCTCGCCGCCTGGCGCAGCGCCACCATCCTCAACACCCTGACGGGCAAGGACCCCTACCCCCAGCCGCAGCGGACCGCCTTCACCACGTTCGGCCTCACCGGACACGAAAACCGCGCCCCCCGGCCCGGACAACAGGCAGGGGAGCGCGGCACCATGGTCAAACTCCAGGGCTAGCAGCCCACGAGCGAGCTAGAACACCGGCGTCCCGTCCCGCGTCAACTTCCAGTCCACCGAAGCGAAATCGGCCGGGTCGAGGACGCCCTTCGCCGTCACCCACTCCGCGATCCGCGTCCGGATCTCCGTCGACTCAGCCCACAGCTCCTGCGCCGTCGCCACACCCGGGAACGCGCCACCACCGTTCGCCCGGTAGTTGTTCACCGCGAACACGAACTGCGCCGCGTCATCCAGATCCGCACCGTTGAACTTCAGGTTCTTGATCCGCGAACCCGCCGCCTGCGCGATGTCGATGTCGTACGAAACACCCGACACGTAGTCGTAGTTGTAGTCCGGCCGGTTCCCCGCGTTCGTGATCTTGTCGACGTCCACCACCGCACCCGCCGCCGTCTGCACGAAGTACTCCGCCGAGAACTCCAGGTACGCCCGCACCTGCGCACCCGTCATCAACTTCGCCACCAGCGTGTTGTCGTACACGTACAGGCTCGACAGATCCCGGATCGTCACGTCACCCGCCGGAATCTCCGACGTGCGCGAGAACGGCGACGCCTGCGAAAGCACCGGCAGCGACGCGTACTGCGTCGACTTCAGCGCCTCCGTCACCACATCCGCCTGCACCTTGTTGATCAGGTCGATGATCGGCGCGTCCTTGTAGCGCGCGTCGACCGTCGTCAGCGTCGTCGTCGCCCGGCCCACCACCTGGTTCACGTACTTCACGACCAGCGCGTGCTCGTCCTGCAGCAGCTTGGTGATCTTCGGGTCGTCCGCCACCGAAGCCGAGTTCAGCAGCTTCGACGACACCGACGCCACCGACCAGCGGCCCTTGTCCCACTCCAGCTCGAAGTCGAACAGCGCAAGCCGCTCCGCGTAACACAGCGGCTCCGCCAGCACGACCGACTTCCCGGTCTCCTCGTTCGTCACCAGCTGCTGCTCGATCTCCACGTGCGCATGCCCGACGAGGATCGCGTCGATCCCCGGCACGGACTTCGCCACGTTCGCCGCCGCGTTCTCCACGTACGGCAGCTGGTCACCCCACGACGACGTGCCCGACGCACCCGTGTGCGCCGACACGATCACCACGTCCGCACCCATCGACTTCAACTTCGGCACCCACAGCGCCGCCTGCTCCTCGATCCCGGGGAACTTCAGCACACCCTGCACGTACGCCTTGTCCCAGATCGCGATGCCCGGATTCGTCAGCCCCAGGATCGCCACCTTCACGTCCCTGCCGTGCGGCGTCCGCAGCTTCTTGATCACGTACGGCCTGAAGGCGGGCTTCTCCGTCTTCGCGTCCACCGCGTTCGCACCGAGCAGCGGGAACTTCAGCTGCGACTCGAACTTGCGCAGCGTGTCGATGCCGTAGTTGAACTCGTGGTTGCCCAGCGCCGCCGCGTCGTACCCGATCGCGTTCATCGCCTGCGCCATCGGGTGCACCGGACCGTTCGCCGCCGTGATCGGGTCCACGCGCGCGAAGTAGTACGTCAACGGAGTGCCCTGGATCGTGTCGCCCGCGTCGATCAGCAGCGTGTTGTGCCGGCCCTTCTCCTCGCGCACCTGCTGCACCAGCGTCGAGATCCGCGAAAGACCCTGCGCGTTGCCCGCCGCGTCCTTGTACTCGGCGTCCTTGTAGTAGTCCCA
This sequence comes from Streptomyces sp. NPDC050085, assembly GCF_044460595.1. Classification (NCBI taxonomy): domain Bacteria; kingdom Bacillati; phylum Actinomycetota; class Actinomycetes; order Kitasatosporales; family Streptomycetaceae; genus Streptomyces; species Streptomyces sp. NPDC050085. The sequence goes on from NZ_JBITJZ010000005.1 coordinate 602,291, forward strand.
GTTGAAGACGTGACCGTGCAGGTCCGTCGTGCCCATCACCGTGAAGGAGTACCGCTTCTTCTTCTTGGGCTTGTGCGCAGCGGTCGCCGCCTCGGCCGACGGCGCCACCACCGCACCGGTCAGCGCGACACCGGCACCGGTCGCGGCGGACTTGCCCAGAAAGGACCTGCGGTTCAACGGCATGGAAAGGCTCCTGATCTGCATCTGCCTGATCTACCTGATCTACCTGAACTGTGGGACGTTCGTACGATCACGCACCCTGGTAACGCGCGTAGATACTGGCCAGATTCTGGCCCAGGCACCCCAACCCGCAACAGCCCCAACAGGTTTCGATCTGGTGACCTGCCATCGAACCCAGACCATGCCAAAGTGGGACCCATGACCCACGACGGACAGAACCCGAGCACCCCCTACGGAACCCCCGAGCACCCCCGCCTCGCCGTCACCGGCGAAGCCCACCTCGAAGCCGACCCCGAACTCGCCCGCATCGGCATCACCGTCACCGCCCGCGGCACCGACCGCCGCACCGCCCTCGACGACCTCACCCGCCGCAACACCACCGTCCTCGACCTCGTCAAAACCTACGGAGAAGCCGTCGAAAAGATCGAGACCGGCGCCTTCTCCATCACCCCCGAATTCACCAAACACGGCCGCGGCGAACGCATCCGCACCTACCAGGGCAGCGTCCACATCAGCGCCGAACTCACCGACTTCACCGCCCTCGGCGAACTCACCACCCGCCTCGCCGACCTCGACCTCACCCGCGTCGACGGCCCCTGGTGGTCCCTGCGCCCCACCTCACCCGTGCACGCCGCCGCCCGCCGCCAAGCCGTCCACGAAGCCGTCCAGCGCGCCCGCGAATACGCCGACGCCCTCGGCACCGGCCTCGCCGCCCTCGTCGAACTCGCCGACATCGGCGCCGAAGGGCCCAGCGCCCGATTCGACCGGGCCATGGCCCCCATGTCCAAGGCCGCCGCTTTCGCAGGCGGCATCGACGACTCCGAGGCCCCCGCCCTCGACCTCGAACCCGAACGCCAACACGTCTACGCCTCCGTCAACGCCCGCTTCACCCTTCACCCGCCCACCCTGTAACCACCAGCAAACATCCCCGGATTGCTCATCCGAGCACCGCTCCGCGCAAATTCAAAACATAACGACGCTTGTCAATAACCCTTCATGCAAAGGTTGTTGAGTAGTCACGCTCGGCCAATTCTCTACCCACCGGTAGGGCCTAGGCTCGAACCATGCGCCGAGCAAAGATCGTCTGTACTTTGGGCCCCGCCACCGACTCGTACGAGCAGATCAAGGCACTCGTAGAAGCCGGAATGGACGTAGCCCGCTTCAACCTCAGCCACGGCACCTACGCCGAACACGAGGAGCGCTACCAGCGCGTGCGAAAGGCCTCCGACGAGACCGGCCGCAGCGTCGGCGTCCTCGCCGACCTTCAAGGCCCGAAGATCCGACTCGGCCGCTTCAGCGAAGGACCCGTACTCCTTGAACGCGGCGACGAGTTCACCATCTCCGTCGAAGACGGCATCCAGGGCGACCGCCAGTGCTGCGGCACCACCTACGCCGGACTCGCCGCCGACGTCACCACCGGCGAACGCATCCTCGTCGACGACGGAAAAGTCAGCCTCGAAGTCACCGGAGTCGACGGCCCCTGCGTCCACACCAAAGTCGTCGAAGGCGGCATGGTCTCCGACCACAAGGGCCTCAACCTCCCCGGCGTAGCCGTCTCCGTCCCCGCCCTCTCCGAAAAGGACGAAGCAGACCTCCGCTGGGCCCTGCGCATCGGCGCCGACGTCATCGCCCTCTCCTTCGTCCGCAGCGGCCGCGACATCGAAGACGTCCACCGCATCATGAACGAAGAAGGCCGCCGCCTCCCCGTCATCGCCAAGGTCGAAAAACCCCAAGCGGTCGACAACATCGAGGACATCGTCGCCGCATTCGACGGCATCATGGTCGCCCGCGGCGACCTCGGCGTCGAAATGCCCCTCGAACAAGTCCCGATCGTCCAAAAGCGCGCCATCAAACTCGCCAAGCGCAACGCCAAACCCGTCATCGTCGCCACCCAGATGCTCGACTCGATGATCGACAACTCCCGCCCGACGAGGGCAGAGGCGAGCGACGTCGCCAACGCCGTCATCGACGGCACGGACGCCGTCATGCTCTCCGGCGAGACCAGCGTCGGCAAATACCCCATCGAGACGGTCAAGACGATGAGCCGCATCGTCGAAGCGGCAGAGGAAGACATCCTCGCCAAAGGCCTCCCGCCCCTCACCGAACGCAACAAGCCCCGCACCCAAGGCGGCGCCGTCGCCCGCGCCGCAGCGGAAATGGGCGACTTCCTCGGCGCCAAATTCCTCGTCGCCTTCACCCAGTCCGGAGACACCGTCAAGCGCCTGTCCCGCTACCGCTCACCGATCCCGCTCCTGGCCTTCACCCCGGACTCGGCCACCCGCTCCCAACTCAACCTCACCTGGGGCGTGGAGACCTTCCTCGGCCCCCACGTCGACTCCACCGACGCCATGGTCGCCCAGGTCGACGAACAACTCCTGAAGATCGGCCGCTGCGCCAAGGGCGACATCGTCGTCATCACCGCCGGCTCCCCGCCCGGAGTCTCCGGCTCGACGAACATGGTCCGCGTCCACCACATCGGCGAGGACGACAGCCCCAAGTAGCCCGCGCATATACGCAATTGGGGCCGCACCCCATCGGCTCGGGTGCGGCCCCCGCCTGATTCCTCATTCCTCAGGCGGCTACGGCGTGACGATCGCGAAATTCGGATCCGGCTTGTCGACGACAGCCAGCAGCTGCTGCAACAACGAAGCGTCCCCCGACACCTTGATGTCCCCGAGCCCCTTGCCACCGAGCAGAGCGAGCAACTGAGGTTTGGTCATGGTGAGCGTGACACCGGCACCGCTGTCGGCCTTCGCATCGCTCTTGTACGTCAACACACCGTTCTGCAACGTCAGATGGAAGACGGCGTTCAGAGCAGGGAAGCTCCAGTCCATCCTGATCCTCAGATCCCAGGCCTTCGGACCATTGATCCGGATCGCCACGGAATCGATGAGCTGATCGACGCTCAACGCCATCATCATGGTCGGACCCGCGGTCGACGACTCTGCCGACTTCACCCCGTCCGTCAGCTCCATCGCCCCGGTGAGGTAGAAGTTCCGCCACACCGCGTTCTCCGTCGCATACCCCAACTTGGTGTAGATCCCGGCCAGTTCGGCCTTCGCCGTCCTGTTCTCCGGATCGGCGAACACGACGTGATTGAGCAGCGTCGCGGCGAACCGCAGATCACCCTCCCGCGCGAACAGCTTCGCCTTGGTGATGGTCGCGGCCCGCCCACCCATCGCCTTCACATACCGCTTCGCCTCGTCGACGGGCGTGTGCTCCCACAGATGCGCCGGGTTCGCATCGAACCAGCCCATGTACCGCTGATAGATGCCCTTCACGTTGTGGGACAACGACCCGTAATACCCACGGTTCGCCCACCCCTGCAACGCCGGCGGCAACTCGATCGCCTCGGCGATCTCCTTCCCCGTCATCCCGATGTTGATCATCCGCAGCGTCTGGTCGTGCATGTACGCGTACAAGTCCCGCTGCTCAGTGAGGAGTTCGGAGATCTCCTCACCGCCCCAGGTGGGCCAGTGGTGCGACGCGAAGGCGACATCGACGCGCCCCGCGAACAGGTCGATGGACTCATTGAGGTAATGCGCCCACTCACGGGCATCCCGCACCTGCGCACCACGCAAGGTAATGATGTTGTGCATCGTGTGCGTCGCGTTCTCCGCCATGCACACGGCCCGCAGATCGGGGAACACGAAGTTCATCTCGGCGGGAGCCTCGGTCCCCGGCGTCATCTGGAACTCGATCCGCACCCCGTCGAACGTCTCGACCTGACCGGTCTCACTGATGCTCTTGGTCGGCGGAATGAGCCCCACGGTGCCGAGCGACACGTTCTGCCCGAGACCACAACCCACCTGCCCCTTCGCCGACTTGGGCAACTGGGCGCCGTACATGTAGACGGAACGGCGCGTCATCGCCGTACCCGCGTACACGTTCTCGGAGACCGCGTGCTCGAGGAAACCCTCGGGAGCGACGACCGGCACCCCGGCCGGGGCCCCGTTCGGCAGCACGCCGTACGCGCCGCCGAAGTGGTCGACGTGCGGGTGCGTGTAGATGAGGGCGGTGACCTTCTTGTCGCCCCGGTTGTCCCGGTACAGCTTCAGCGCGGCGGCGGCCGTCTCGGCGGAGATCAGCGGGTCGATGACGATGATGCCGGTGTCGCCCTCGACGATCGTCATGTTCGACAGATCGAGCCCGCGGACCTGGTAGATCCGCTCGGTGACCTTGTAGAGCCCCTGCTTGCTGACGAGCTGCGACTGCCGCCACAGACTCTTGCTGACGGTGCCCGACTCGTCGCCCTTCTTCAGGAAGTCGTACGCGTCGTTGTCCCAGACGACCTTGCCGTCCGAGTTCTTCACGACGCCCGGGGTGAGCGCGGCGATGAAGCCCTTGTCGGCGTTGGTGAAGTCGGTCGTGTCGTCGAAGTTCACGTCACCCTCGTCCGTCGCGCTGATGCTGCCGTGGTGCTGCCTGCCGGCGGCAAACGCGGACTCCGGGCTCACGGCCACGGCGGCCGCGGCAGCGCCTGTCGCTGCCGCGACGAAACGGCGCCGGTTGATCGGGCTCATGCGTACCTCTTCGGACGACGGGTGGGTGTGACCCCGAACATCGTGTGAGGGGGGAGGTGCGGTCAAGAGCTGGTGGGGGAATTGGGGCGGGTCCCAGGGGGCGGGCGGGGGTGGTGTGACGGGTCACATTGCGGGGTCAGTGTTTGGGGCCTACGTGGAGGTCGAGGAGGGCTACGTCTGCTTTGCGGGCGATGGAAATGTTCTGGCGGTTGGCCTGCTTCCAGGCAACGCCGACTACGTCGAGGGTGTCGGTGAAGAGGCGGATGATGTCGGCTGACAGGTTGGTGAAGAAGTACCGGGGGTACTCATAGCGTTTGCGCTCGCCGCCGATGGTCTTCTCGGTCCAGTTGGTGATGCGGCAGCCGTCGGAGTGGATGAGTCCCCGGATGAACTCCCATGGGTACGCGTCGACGATCTCTTGTTGCCACGGGGCGAGGGCGATCTTGCGGTGGTGCTTCTTGCCGGGGCCGTGCTGAGGGAAGAAGCAGGGCCAGTGGTTGCTGTAGCAGGTGACGTACTGGCAACCCTCCCTCTGGATGCGGAAGACCTTGTTGTCCGGGCGGATGGCTTGCATGGCCTCGGTGCACAAGTCGATCAGGCCGGGCCAGGCATCGGCGCACGCGATGCGGAGGAAGTGGGTGTTGCGCCGGAGATGGCTGATGCAACCGTCGCCGAGATAGAGGCCGAGTAAGTAGGCGTACGCGACGGGATCGGCCGGGAGGCTTGGTGTGTCCTGGCATCGCGGGCATGGCGTTGTACGCCCGAGGGGCTCGATGCGCGATTGCCATGAGCGGATGGCCGCTCGGGAGATGCCGGTCTGCTTGCTCACGGCGTTGAGGCTGCGCCCTTGCGCGACCAGCGCGAGTGCCCGTTTGCGTGTGCCCATGTCGTACATGCGGACACTCTGCGTTGCGGATCGTGACGCCATGCAGCAAAAAGCGGATGTTCACGAGAAGGTGAGCATCCGCTTCTAGGTTCTGACCTTGGAATCCAAGGAAAAGTGCCCCAGGTGGGATTCGAACCCACACTGTCCGCTGTTTGAGAGCGGCCTCTCTAACCAGTTGGAGTACTGGGGCCTTAGAAAGAAAGGGGAGTAGGCACCCCCTTGGCGAACCACCATACCGCAGCTAGGTACGCTCTTGGGAGCACTACCCCCGCCCTGCATAACCAAGGAGCGCCCCCGTGACCGCCCCCGAGTCGCCCCAGCCCGACGACGACAAGTCGCACGTCCCGCCGCTGACGACCCGTGTCGTCATCGCCGAGGACGAGGCCCTGATCCGCCTCGACCTCAAAGAGATGCTCGAGGAAGAGGGCTACACCGTCGTGGGTGAGGCCGGTGACGGTGAGCAGGCGATCGAGCTGGCTCGTGAGCACAAGCCCGACCTCGTGATCCTCGACGTGAAGATGCCGAAGCTGGATGGCATCAGCGCGGCGGAGAAGATCGCGGAGGAGTCGATCGCTCCGGTGCTGATGCTGACCGCGTTCTCGCAGCGCGACCTCGTTGAGCGGGCCCGGGACGCGGGCGCGATGGCGTACCTGGTGAAGCCGTTCAGCAAGAGCGATGTGGTGCCCGCGATCGAGATGGCGGTGTCGCGGTTCACCGAGCTCAAGACGTTGGAGCAGGAGGTCGCGGACCTCACTCAGCGGCTGGAGACGCGGAAGCTGGTGGACCGTGCGAAGTCGATTCTGCAGACGGAGTACGGGCTGACGGAGCCGGCGGCGTTCCGTTGGATCCAGAAGACGTCGATGGACCGGCGGCTTTCGATGCAGCAGGTTGCGGAGGCGGTCATCGAGGACGCCGCGGAGAAGAAGGCGTCGAAGGGCTGACCTCCTGCGCCCGCTCTCGTACGTGAATGAGGCCCGCCCCTGAGAAGGGGCGGGCCTCATGTGCGTAGAGCCGAGGGGAGGGTCAGTCCTCGCCGAGGTACGCCTTGCGGACGGACTCGTCGTGGAGGAGGTCCTGGCCCGTGCCCGAGAGGACGATGGAGCCGACTTCCATGACGTGGCCGTGGTCGGCGAGGGAGAGGGCGGCCTGGGCGTTCTGTTCGACGAGGAGGATCGTCGTGCCCTGGGACTTCAGCTCGGCGATGGTTGCCATGATCTTCTGCATCATGATCGGGGAGAGGCCCATGGAGGGTTCGTCGAGCATGAGGAGCTTGGGCTGGGACATCAGGGCCCGGCCCATGGCGAGCATTTGCTGTTCGCCGCCGGACAGGGTGCCTGCGGCTTGCTTGCGGCGTTCTCCCAGGATGGGGAAGAGGTCGTAGGCGCGCTGCATGTCCTTTTCGATGCCTGCCGCGTCCTTGCGGAGGAAGGCGCCGAGTTGGAGGTTCTCGGCGATGGACAGGCGGGGGAAGATGCGGCGGCCTTCGGGGGAGTGGGCGAGGCCCATGGCGACGATCTTGTGGGCCGGGACGCCGTTGAGGGGCTGTCCGTTGAACATGATCTTGCCGCTGAGGGGCTTGAGCAGGCCGGAGAGCGTGCGGAGGGTCGTTGTCTTGCCGGCTCCGTTGGTGCCGATCAGGGTGACGACCTGGCCTTCTTCCACGGTGAAGGAGATGCCTTTGACGGCTTCGATCTTGCCGTAGGCGACCTTGAGGTCTTCGACTTCGAGCAGGGCGGTCACTGGCCCTCTCCTTCCGGGGAGCCTTCGGCGGCGGCGTGGACTTCGGCCGCTTCGACTTCCTGCAGTGCTGTGTCCTCGGGGGCGCCTTCGAAGGGGGTGCCGAGGTAGGCGGCGATGACGCGTTCGTCGCCTTGGACGACCTCGCTCGTTCCCTCCACCAGCTTTTCGCCCTGCACCAGGACAGCGACTCGGTCGCAGAGGTTGAAGATGAAGCGCATGTCGTGCTCGATGACGAGGACGGCGATGCCCTTGTCGCGGATGGCGAAGACCAACTCTTCGGTGGCGCGGGTCTCTTGGGGGTTCATGCCTGCTGTTGGTTCGTCAAGGAGCAGCAGGCCGGGTTCGCTTGCCATGGCGCGGGCGATTTCGAGCTTGCGCTGTTCGCCGTAGGGCAGGCTTCGTGCGAGGTGGTCTCGCTTGTGTGCGAGGCCGATGAACTCCAGGAGTTCCATGGCGCGTTCTTCGGATGCGCGTTCGGCCTTCTTGAAGCCGGGGCCGCGCAGGAGGGCCGACCAGAGGCCTTCTTTGGTGCGGGTGTGGCGGCCGACGAGGACGTTCTCGAGGACCGTCATGTTGGCGAAGAGGCGGATGTTCTGGAAGGTGCGGGCCATGCCTGCCTGGGTGACCAGGTGGGGTTTGGGTGGGAGTACCGAGCCCTTGTAGGTGACTTGGCCTTCGGTGGGGATGTAGAGGCCGGTCAGGCAGTTGAAGAACGTTGTCTTTCCTGCGCCGTTGGGGCCGATGAGGCCGACGATCTCGCCTTCGTTGACGGTGAGGTCGACGGAGCGGACGGCGGTGAGGCCGCCGAAGCGCATGGTGACGTTGCTGGCTTCCAGCACGGTGTTCGTCATGGTGGTGTCACGCCCCTGCCTTGGTCGCCTTGGTGGCGCCGATGGTGCCTTCGGGCAGGCTTTGTTGTTCGGGGATGTCGAGTTGGCCGGTCTCGTGGAATTCGAGTTGGCGGCGGCGGTTGGCGATGATGCCTTCGGGGCGGAAGCGCATGAGGAGGACGAGTGCGATGCCGAAGGCGAAGAGTTCGTAGTTCTGGAGGAAGCTGAGTTTCTCCGGGATGAGGTAGAGGAGGCTGGCGCCGAGGAGGGGGCCGCTGACGGTTCCCATGCCGCCGAGGACGACGGCGGCGAGGAGGAACGCGGAGTTGGGCGGGGCGGCGCCGGCGAACTGGTACGGGGTGGGCACGACGGAGTAGGTGACGTGCGCGCTGACCGTGCCGGCGAGGCCTGCGAGTGCGGCGCCGAGGGCGAAGGCGATGAGTTTGACGCGGAAGCCGTTGATTCCCATGGCTGTTGCCGCTGTTTCGTCCTCGCGGATGGCGACCCAGGAGCGGCCGATGCGGGAGTCGGCGGCGCGGGTGAAGACCAGCACGACGATGGCCGTGAAGATCAGCATGAGGAGGAAGTAGTTGGCGAAGCGGCCGAGGGTGAAGCCGGCGATGTCGTGGGGGTTCCCGAGGTTGAATCCGAGGATTTCGAGGTCGGGGATGTTGGCGATGCCGTTGGGGCCGTTGGTGAGGTTGGGGCCGGAGGAGCCGTCGAGGTTGTTGACGGCGATGCGGAAGATTTCTCCGAAGCCGAGGGTGACGATGGCGAGGTAGTCGCCGCGTAGGCGCAGGGTGGGGGCGCCGATGAGGATGCCGAAGACGAGGGAGGCGCCCATGCCGACCAGTACGGCGGCCCAGAAGGGGAATTGGGTGCCGGTGAAGCGGGAGTACTCGGAGCCGGAGACGAGGGCTGCGGCGTAGGCGCCGACGCCGAGGAAGGCGACGTAGCCGAGGTCGAGGAGTCCGGTGAGGCCGACGACGATGTTCAGGCCGAGGGCGACGGTGGCGAAGATGAGGATGTTGACGCCGATGTTGGCGTTGTGGTCCTCGGACTGGGTGAAGGGGAAGATCGCCGCGGCGAGGAACGCCATGGAGGTGGCGAAGCCTTTGTGGCGGGCGTTGAGGGTGGAGAAGCGGTCGGTGAGGCCGGCGCTGAAGAGGGCCCAGGCGGCGAAGATGACGAGCAGCATGAAGCCGCTGAAGGTTTCGCCGTATTCGTCGTCGGGGGTGCCGATGCCGTAGGTGAAGACGATGAGGCCGAGGGCGAGCGCGAGGGTGATGATGATGCGTTCGGCCCAGGCGGGTACGGGTGTTGCGGTGGGGATGTGGTCGGCCTTGGCGAAGTAGGACTTCCAGGTGTCGCCGGGGCGGGGCAGGGCGAGGGCGCCGAGGACCGGGAGGAGTGTGGCGACGGCGGCGAGGTAGGCGCCGGGGTCGAGGTTGGCGAGGCCGCCGAGTTCGATGGCGATGGCGAGGACCGTGTACCAGGTGACGGCGAAGGCGGCCAGGGCCATGAGGAAGAGGGGGCTGGTGGCGCGGGAGGGGTTGAGCCAGCGCAGTCCTCGTACGTTCCAGAGGGTGAGGGCGTAGAGGAGGGTGAGGATGCCGCCGGTGAGGGTGAGGAGTTGGAGTCCTGCGGGGTAGCCGGTGACGGTGAGGTCGCCGGGGAAGGCGCTGGTCCAGGTCCAGGAGAGCATGGTGGAGGCGAGGGTGGCGACGGCGCCGACGGCGATGAGGATGCGGGCGGCGCCTTCGGGCAGCGGGATCACCGGTGCCTGGGGTTTCGTCGTGGTGTCGGTCATGCCGGTCACGCCCTGTCCGCGACGCGTTCGCCGAGTAGGCCTTGTGGCCTGAACAGGAGGACGAGGATGAGGAGGACGAAGGCCCAGACGGAGGCCCAGCCCTGGCCGCCGAACTGTTCCATGCCGGGGATGTCGGCGATGTAGGCGGTGGCGAGGCCTTCGGCGAGGCCGAGGACGAGGCCGCCGAGCATGGCGCCGTAGATGTTGCCGATGCCGCCGAGGACGGCGGCGGTGAAGGCTTTGAGGCCGGCGACGAAGCCCATGTCGTAGTTGACGCTGCCGACGCGGAAGCCCCAGGCGATGCCGGCGACGGCGGCGAAGAAGCCGCCGATGGCGAAGGCGATGACGATGATGCGGTTGGTGTCGATGCCCATGAGCTGGGCGGTGTCCGGGTCCTGTGCGGTGGCCTGCATGGCGCGGCCGGTGCGGGAGGTGCGGACGAAGAAGGCGAGGGCCGCCATGCAGAGGGGGGCGGCTATGAGGACGAAGAGTTCACCGGACTGGATCTTGAGGTTGTCGGTGATGTTGAAGGGGCCGCCGGGGAGTTGGGGGAATTTCCGGGCGTTGTCGGCCTCGGGGTACCAGTTGAAGACGGCCTGCTGGAGGACGAGGGAGAGGCCGATGGCGGTGATGAGGGGTGCGAGGCGTGGGGCGCCTCTGAGGGGGCGGTAGGCGAACCGTTCCGCTCCCACCGCGATGAGGACGGCGACGAGTCCGCCGCCGACGATCATGAGGGGGAGGGCAATCCACATGGATGTGCCGTCGGGCAGGATGAGATAGGTGGTGAGGGCGCCGAAGCCGCCCGTCATGAAGATCTCGCCGTGGGCGAAGTTGATGAGCTGGACGATGCCGTACACCATCGTGTAGCCGATGGCGATCAGGCCGTACATCGAGCCGAGAATCAGCCCGTTGGCCAGCTGTTGCGGCAGAGTGTGCACCGCATGGCCTCCATGTGGGTGCGGAGAGTGACTGGGGATAGGGGTAGGGCCGCGCGGTGACGGGTCGTCGTGGCCGCGCGGCCCTGGGTGCTACTCAGTGCTGATGGTGAGTCAGCTGGCGTTGTACGTGCCGGTCTTGACGGACTTCCACACGCCGTTGGTGACCTGGTACAGGGTGAGCTGCTTGTTCTTGGTGTCGCCGAACTCGTCGAAGCCGACGGGGCCCGCGATGCCTTCGAAGCTGATCTTCTGGACCTCGTCGACGACCTTCTGGCGGGCGTCGGACGGGACCTTGCCGTCCTTCACGACGTTGCCGATGGCCTTGATGATGGCGGTGGCGGCGTCGTAGGAGTAGCCGCCGTAGGTGCCGTAGTCGCCCTTGTAGCCGCCGGCCTTGTACTTGTCGATGAAGTCCTTGGCGGCGGGCAGGGTGTCGACGGGGACGCCGACGGAGGTGACGAGGTCACCCTCGGCGGCCTTGCCGGCGGTCTTGATGTAGGTCGGGGTGAACATGCCGTCGCCGCCCATGAGCGGGATCTTGGCGCCGGCGTCCTTGAGCTGCTTGGTGAGGACCTGCGACTCGTCGTACTGGCCGCCGTAGTAGAGCAGTTCGGCGCCGGAGTTCTTGATCTTGGTGACGAGGGTCGCGAAGTCCTTGTCGCCCACGTTGACGTGGTCGGTGGAGACGACCTGGCCGCCCTGCTCCTTGAACTTCTTGGCGAAGATGCCGGCGAGGCCGGCGCCGTAGGTCTGCTTGTCGTCGACGACGAAGACCTTCTTCTTCTTGAGGGTCTTGTAGACGTAGTCGGCGGAGAAGCCGCCCTGGACCTCGTCGGTGATGGCGGTGCGGAAGTACGTCTTGAACGGGCGCACCTTGTTGCCGGAGACCCAGTCCTTGCCCTGGGTGAGCGGCGGGGCCGTGTTGGACGGCGAGATCTCGGCGAGGTTGGCGGAGGCGAAGACCTTCTGCATGGTCTGTGCGACACCGGAGTTGAGGGGGCCGACGACGCCGAGGACGTTCTTGTCGGCGACGAGCTGCGAGGCGTTCTGCTGGCCGGTGGGCGGCAGGGCCTTGTCGTCGAGGGCCTTCACTTCGAAGGTGACGCCGGGGACGAGCTTCTTCTCGTTGGCGTCCTTGACGGCGATCTCGACGCCGGACTTGATGCCGAGGCCGGTGGCGGAGTTCTGGCCGGTCAGGGGCGCGTCGACGCCGATCACGACGGTGGTGTTGCTGCCGCCCTTGTCGCCGTCACCCTTGTCGTCGCGCGATCCGCAGGCGGTCAGCGTGAGTGCTCCGGTGGTGAGCACGGTGGTGAGTATGAGCAGAGAACGGTGTCGCACGATCATTCCTCTCCCTGGCGCGGTCCCCGGGATGGGGGCCGTGAGTCTCGCCGGGCCGTACTGGGTGGTACAGGGGCCGTGCAATGGACGCGCCCGGCGGCGCGGTGACTGGCCGTGACTATAAGCGCAGGTAAGGGGGTGGGGGAGCCGCGGTGGGCAGGCTGTGACGCTCTTGTTATGCCGGGGCGAGTTCGGGTGGGTGCAGTGCGGACGATTGGGGCGTAAGGGGATAGGGGGCACGGGCACCGAGTTGTTCACATGCCGAGAACTCGCAGTTCCGGTACGGAACTTGAGTTGATCTTGGTCGGTGCGGGGTGCGCGGGGTTTGTGCGCGCGACGGGGGCGGGTCGGGGGCGGGGGAGGCGTGCGGGCGGCGCGCTGAGGTTCGCATTGCTTCATTGCGACAGAGGTAACTGAGTGTTACCTACATGTGAGATCGTCCCGGGCGGGGTGTGGGGGTTCCCGGCGGGCGGGGCCGGCGCTTCGGGTGGCAGGGCGGGTCCGCAGTTGGCACCGAGGAACGACCACAGGTCGCGGGCGAAGGCGCCGCCGAAGAGGAAACTGTGCTGCTGCTGTGCGCGCTGATTGCGCAGCACCAGGTCGAGTTGGGGGATGTCGATGCCGTGCGGCAGGCCCGAACAGGAGTAGATGGCGAACCACACGGTGAGGGTCCCCGGCTCTCCGGGCTTCACTGTCAGTGGCAGCCGGGGCGTGGTGGAGGCGCCCAACTCGGGCAGCCAGGACTCCAGCTGACGAATGGTCACGGGACTGCCGGTGCGGACGTGCACGGTGAAGCGGAAGGCGCCGTTGTCCAGGGCGGGCCCGTCGTACTCCAGGGTCGTGGTGGTCGCGGGCCACGGTGAGGGGGTGGGGTCGGCGGGGGTGGGTCGCAGCACGAGCAGTGCGGTGGTGGCCGCGGCGAGGGCGAGGATCCCGGCGGCGATGCGGCGACGCCGCGGCGGCAGCGTGGTCCAAAGGTCGGTCAGGCGCGGGGAGTTGGAGCCGATGGTGTCGAGGTGCGTCGTGGCGGGAGGGGTGCCCTGGGGGTCGTAGGGCTCGACGGGCCCGATGCCGGTCATGCCTGGACGGTAAGCCGGAGTGGGGGGCTCCGCCAATGAGCGGGGCTGGGTCTTGTTGCCGGGTGCGGGTGCGGGTGCGGGTGTGTGTGTGTGTGGGGGGCTGGTCGAGGGGACGCCGCACGACGTGCGTGCATCTCAGGGGCGCGGGGCTGTGTCATCGGCGGCTCCGCCGCGGGGCGCGACTGGCGATGACGGTGCAGCGGTCGGGTGCGCTCGGACGCCTCCACGGCGCGCAGCCGTGTCTTTCCCGCCGACCTGCAGACGGCCCCAACTGAGGCCATCTGGCGGGGAGTCGCTGCGCGCGGTGGAATACCGGCGTCCCGCGAGTGAACTCCCGTACCGCGCCCTTGGAGGCACGATGGTGAGATCCACCGGCACGAGCGCACGTCGCAGGCGTGGCGTGGCCGTGGTGTGCGCGCTGGTCGCGACCTTGGCCGCGCCGTCCGCGTACGCCGCCCAACAGCCCGCAGAACAGGCGCGGTTGAAGATATCGGGGCACGAGACGCAACCCGTCTTCTCCCGGGCCGACGCCGTCTATCAGCAGGTCGACATCCAGACGGAGGTCGACAGCGACGGGGACGGCAGGCGCGACACCGTACGGATGCGGATCCTGCGGCCCGAGGAGACCGACACGGCGCGGCTGAAGGTCGCCACGATCGTCGAGGCGAGCCCGTACTGGGCGGGTGGCAACGACGTCCCGAACCACGGGGTGGACCTGGATGAGGACGGCCTTCCCGTGGCACCTCAACGGGCTTCCGGGCAGCCCGGGTTGACCGGTCCTGCGACCGCGTACTCCGGCTACTACGACAACTACTTCCTGCCCCGCGGATACGCCGTCGCCCAGGTCGACAGCCTCGGCACCGGCGGCTCCACCGGCTGTCCCACCTCCGGCGGGCGCAACGAGACGCTGGGCGCGAAGGCCGCGATCGACTGGCTGGGCGGTCGTGCCAAGGGCTGGGACCCCGACGGGAACCCGGTGCGCGCCGACTGGTCCACCGGCAACGCCGCGATGATGGGCATCTCCTACAACGGCACCCTGCCAACTGCCGTCGCCACCACGGGAGTCGAGGGCCTCAAGGCGATCGTGCCGATCTCCGGGATCTCCTCCTGGTACGACTACTACCGGGCGAACGGCGGCGTCGTCGCGCCCGGCACGTACCAGGGCGAGGACACCGACGTGCTGGCCAGGTACGTGTACTCGCGCGCGGATCGCGAGATCTGCAAGCCGGTCCTCGACGCGCTGGAGCGCGACCAGGACCGGGCGACCGGTGACTGGTCGGCGTACTGGGACGAGCGCGACTACCTCAAGGACGCCGGCAGGATCAAGGCGGGCGTCTTCGTCGTCCACGGCCTCAACGACTGGAACGTGAAGACCAAGAACGCGGGACGGTTGTGGCAGGCACTGAAGGAGAACCACGTGCCGCGCAAGCTGTGGCTGCACCAGGCCGGGCACGCCAACCCGATGCCGCTGCGCATGGAGGAGTGGCTGCGCCAGGTCCACCACTGGTTCGACTACTGGCTCTACGACATCGACAACGGCGTGCTCGACGAGCCCCAAGTCGACGTCGAGCAGGCCGACTTCAGCTGGCAGCAGCAGTCGGACTGGCCAGCCCGCGGCACCCGGGACACGACGCTGCGGCTGCGCGCCGACGGCACGCTCGGCCGCACCGCGAGACCCGCCGCCGTCCAGTCGCTGACGGACGCGGGCCGCACGGTCCCCGCCGAACAGCTGGTGGCGCAGCCGGACGCGGCGAACCCGAACCGGCTCGCGTACACAACGGGCGTACTGGACAAGGACGTTCGCGTCAACGGTGTGCCGACGGTCGACGTGCGCGCGTCACTGTCGGGTACGTCGCCGTACGTGACCGCGCTGCTCGTCGACTACGGCCGTGACACCCGCGCCACGTCCGGCACGGTCACCGACACCTCTCAGCAGGTCTGCTACGGCGAGGGCGTGCCGGGGACGCCGGGCGAGACCGGCTGTGCGTACCGGTCGAAGCACGCGGTGCAGACGGCCGACTTCAAGATCGTGACGCGGGGCTGGCTGGACGCCCGCAACCGCGTCTCGTACGCGCACCAGTCCAAGGTCGTCGAGGGGCGCGAGTACCGGCTGCGCTGGGACCTGCAGCCGCAGGACTACGTGTTCAAGGCCGGGCACCGGCTGGGCGTGGTGCTGATCTCGACCGACTACGACTACACGCTGCGCTACCCGGCGGGCACGACGATGGCCGTGCGCGCCGGGGCAGGGTCGCTCACGCTGCCGGTGGCGCCGTCTCGCTCGTAGCGCTCATCGGGGAGTCCTTGAGGACGCAGGTCAGGCGGGCCGTGCAGACCCGCTTGTCCTGCTCGTCGGTGATGACGATCTCGTACGTCGCCGTGGTGCGCCCGCGGTGCACCGGTGTGGCCACGCCGGTGACCAGGCCCGAGCGGGCGCTGCGGTGGTGCGTGCAGTTCAGGTCGACGCCGACGGCGAGCTTGCCGATGCCGCCGTGCAGCATCGAACCGACCGAGCCGATGGTCTCGGCGAGGACGGCGGAGGCCCCGCCGTGCAGCAGGCCGTACGGCTGGGTGTTGCCCTCGACGGGCATCGTGGCGACGACGCGGTCCGCGGACGCCTCCTTGATCTCGATGCCCATGCGGGTGCCGAGGTGACCGGCGGAGAACAGGGAGGTCAGGTCGATGCCGAGCGCTGCGTACTCGTCGATGACCTCTTGCGGGAACTTCACGTGGTTCTGCTCGCCCATGGGGCCCGGCTCCGTCCGTCGTGCCTGCTGTTTCTACGCTGGCTGAGCAAACGCTCAGTGGGTTCCCGATTGTTCCAGGCGGATCACGACGGACTTGCTGGCGGGGGTGTTGCTGGTGTCCGCGGTGGCGTCCAGCGGGACCAGCACGTTCGTCTCCGGGTAGTAGGCGGCCGCGCAGCCACGGGCCGTCGGGTAGTGGACGACGCGGAAGCCGGGCGCGCGCCGCTCGACGCCGTCGCTCCACTCGCTGACGAGGTCGACGTAGGAGCCTTCGGCGAGGGACAGCTCGCGCGCGTCCTCGTCGTTGACCAGGACCACCCTGCGGCCGTTCTTGATGCCGCGGTAGCGGTCGTCCAGGCCGTAGATGGTGGTGTTGTACTGGTCGTGCGAGCGCAGGGTCTGCAGCAGGAGGCGCCCCTTCGGGAGGCGCGGGTACTCGACCGGGGCCGCCGTGAAGTTGGCCTTGCCGGTGGTGGTGGGGAAGCGGCGCTCGTCGCGCGGCGCGTGCGGCAGGGCGAAGCCGCCAGGGCGTCCAGCAGTCGCAGTCACGCGCGCGTTGAAGTCCTCGAAGCCGGGGATGACGCGGGCGATGCGGTCGCGGATCGTCGCGTAGTCCTTCTCGAACTCCTCCCAGGGCGTGCGGGATTCGTGGCCGAGGACGCGGCGGGCGAGGCGGGCGACGATGGCCGGCTCGGACAGCAGGTGCCTGCTCGCGGGCGCCAGGCGGCCGCGCGAGGCGTGCACCATGCCCATGGAGTCCTCGACGGTGACGAACTGCTCGCCACTGTCCTGCAGATCGCGCTCGGTGCGGCCGAGGGTCGGCAGGATCAGGGCGCGGGCGCCGGTCACGGCGTGCGAGCGGTTCAGCTTCGTCGACACGTGGACGGTGAGGCGGGCGCGGCGCATCGCGGCCTCGGTGACGTCGGTGTCGGGCGACGCGGCCACGAAGTTGCCGCCCATGGCGAAGAAGACCTTCGCCTCGCCGTCGCGCAGCGCGCGGATCGCCCGGACGACGTCGAAGCCGTGCTCGCGCGGCGGCGCGAAGCCGAACTCCTTCTCCAGGGCGTCCAGGAAGGCGGGCGCGGGCCGCTCGAAGATGCCCATGGTGCGGTCGCCCTGCACGTTGCTGTGGCCGCGCACGGGGCAGACGCCCGCGCCCGGGCGGCCGATGTTGCCGCGCAGCAGAAGGAAGTTGACCACTTCGCGGATCGTGGGCACGGAGTGCTTGTGCTGGGTCAGGCCCATCGCCCAGCACACGACGGTGCGCTGGGAGGCGAGGACCATCTCCAGGGCGCGCTCGATGTCGGCGCGGGACAGGCCGGTCGCCTCGAGGGTCTCCGTCCAGTCGGCGGCGCGGGCGGCCTCGGCGAACTCCTCGTAGCCATGGGTGTGTTCGGCGATGAACGCGTCGTCGGTGGCGCCGGGTGTGCCGAGGATCAGCCTGTTCAGGAGGCGGAAGAGGGCCTGGTCGCCGCCGAGGCGGATCTGCAGGAACAGGTCGGTGAGCGAGGCGCCCTTGGTGAGGCCCTTCGGGGTCTGCGGGTTCTTGAACTTCTCGAGTCCCGCCTCCGGCAGCGGATTCACGGAGATGATCTTCGCGCCGCCGGCCTTGGCCTTCTCCAGGGCGGAGAGCATGCGCGGGTGGTTCGTGCCCGGGTTCTGCCCGGCGACGATGATCAGGTCCGCCTTGTAGAGGTCCTCGAGCAGGACGCTGCCCTTGCCGATGCCGATGGTCTCCGTGAGGGCCGAACCGGACGACTCGTGGCACATGTTCGAGCAGTCGGGCAGGTTGTTCGTGCCGAACTCGCGGGCGAACAGCTGGTACAGGAACGCCGCTTCGTTACTGGTCCGCCCCGACGTGTAGAAGACCGCCTCGTCGGGGGAGGCGAGCGCCTCGATCTCCTCGCCGATGATGTCGAAGGCCCGCTCCCACGTCACCGGCTCGTAGCGCTCGGCGTCCTCCGCTAGGTACATGGGGTGGGTGAGCCGGCCCTGCTGGCCCAGCCAGTACCCGGACCGGTTCGCCAGGTCGGCGACCGGGTGCGCGGCGAAGAACTCGGGGGTCACCCGGCGCAGCGTGGCCTCCTCGGCGACCGCCTTCGCCCCGTTCTCACAGAACTCCGCCGCGTGCCGGTGCTCCGGCTCGGGCCAGGCGCAGCCCGGGCAGTCGAAGCCGTCCTTCTGGTTGACCCGCAGCAGCGTCAGCGCCGTGCGCTTCACGCCCATCTGCTCGCGGGCCATCTTGAGGCTGTGCTTGACGGCGGGGAGCCCGGCGGCGTGGTGCTGCGGCGCCGCGACCTGCGGTGCGTCCTGAACCGGGTCCGATGCGGGCGGCTTGCTGGCCATGTCGTGCTCCCCTTCGAGCGGGTCCTGCGGGCGTGCTGTGAGCTGCGTCTCCGATCCTCGCACGGACGGCTGACAGCGCCCCGGGTCGGTCCGGTGTGGACCGGACTGTCAGTGGGGTCTGGCAGGATCGGGGACGTGGCAGAGAAAGCAGCAAAGACGGCGACCGAGGCAGCAGGCAACAGCACAGGCGGACGCCCCCGCCTGATGCTCATGGACGGGCACTCGCTGGCGTACCGGGCGTTCTTCGCGCTGCCCGCGGAGAACTTCACGACGGCGACGGGCCAGCCGACGAACGCGATCTACGGCTTCGCGTCGATGCTGGCGAACACGCTGCGCGACGAGGCGCCCACGCACTTCGCGGTCGCGTTCGACGTGTCCCGCAAGACGTGGCGCTCCGCGGAGTTCACCGAGTACAAGGCGAACCGGTCGAAGACCCCGGACGAGTTCAAGGGGCAGGTCGAGCTCATCGGTGAGCTGCTCGACGCGATGCACACGCCGCGCTTCGCCGTGGACGGCTTCGAGGCCGACGACGTCATCGCCACGCTCGCCACGCAGGCCGAGGCCGCCGGCTTCGACGTCCTCATCGTCACCGGCGACCGGGACTCCTTCCAGCTGGTCACGGACCACGTGACGGTGCTGTACCCGACCAAGGGCGTCTCCGAGCTGACGCGGTTCACGCCGGAGAAGGTCGAGGAGAAGTACGGCCTGACCCCGGCCCAGTACCCGGACTTCGCCGCGCTGCGCGGCGACCCGTCGGACAACCTGCCGGGCATCCCCGGAGTCGGCGAGAAGACGGCCGCGAAGTGGATCAACCAGTTCGGTTCGTTCGCCGAGCTGGTCGAGCGCGCCGAAGAGGTCAAGGGCAAGGCGGGGGCGAACCTGCGCGAGCACCTGGACGCCGTGAAGCTGAACCGCCGCCTGACCGAGATGGTGCGCGACGTCGAGCTGCCGGGGACGGTCCAGGACCTCGAGCGTGCGCCGTACGACCGCACCGCGATCGCGATGATCCTGGACACCCTGGAGATCCGTAACCCGTCGCTGCGCGAGCGCCTGTTCGCCGTCGACCCGGGCGCCGCCGAGGCCGAGGAGGCACCGGCCGAGCCGGGCGTCGACGTGGACGGAAAGGTGCTCGCCACCGGCGAGTTGGCGCCGTGGCTGGCCGAGCACGGCAAGGCCGCCCTCGGCATGGCGACCGTCGACACGAACAAGGGGGGCGGCGCAAAGCGCCTCGTTGGAGGGGCGGCGGCGGGAGACGGGTGGGCGCTCGGCGCCGGTTCGGTGACCGAGGTCGCGCTGGCCGCCGCCGGGGGAGAGGCCGCCTGGTTCGACCCGTCGGCGCTCGACGAGGCCGACGAGAAGGCGTTCGCGAAGTGGGCGGGCGACGCGAAGAAGCCGAAGGTCCTGCACAACGCCAAGACGGTCATGCGGGTCTTCGCCGAGCACGGCTGGAGCGTGGACGGCATCACCATGGACACGGCGCTCGCCGCGTACCTGGTCAAGCCCGGCCGCCGCTCCTTCGCACTCGACGCGCTGTCCCTGGAGTACCTGGGCCGCGAGCTCGCCCCGGCGGGTGCAGCCGACGGGCAGCTGGCCTTCGGCACCGACGAGGACGACCAGGCCGAGGCCGACGCGCTCATGGTGCAGGCCCGCGCGATCCTCGACCTGGGCGAGGCGTTCGGCGAGCGCCTCAAGGAGGTCGGCGCGGCCGAGCTGCTCACCGACATCGAACTTCCCACCTCCACGCTCCTGGCGCGCATGGAGCGGCACGGCATCGCCGCCGACCGCGCCCACCTGGAGTCGATGGAGCAGATGTTCGCGGGCGCCGTGCAGCAGGCGGTGAAGGAGGCCCACGCCTCCGTGGGCCACGAGTTCAACCTGGGCTCCCCGAAGCAGCTCCAGGAAGTCTTCTTCGGCGAGCTCGACCTGCCGAAGACGAAGAAGACCAAGACCGGGTACACGACGGACGCGGACGCGCTGGCCTGGCTGGCCACGCAGACCGACCACGAGCTGCCCGTGATCATGCTGCGCCACCGCGAGCAGGCCAAGCTCCGCGTCACGGTCGAGGGCCTGATCAAGACGATCGCCGCGGACGGCCGCATCCACACGACGTTCAACCAGACGGTGGCGGCGACGGGCCGGCTGTCGTCGACGGACCCGAACCTGCAGAACATCCCGGTCCGTACCGACGAGGGACGCGCCATCCGCCGCGGCTTCGTGGTCGGTGAGGGCTTCGAGTCCCTGATGACCGCCGACTACAGCCAGATCGAGCTGCGCGTCATGGCCCACCTGTCCGAGGACGAGGGCCTCCTGGAGGCGTTCAACTCGGGGGAGGACCTGCACACCACGGTCGCCTCCCAGGTGTTCGGCGTGGAGCGGGACGCGGTCGACGCGGAGATGCGCCGCAAGATCAAGGCGATGTCGTACGGGCTCGCGTACGGCCTGTCCGCGTTCGGCCTCTCCGGTCAGCTGAACATCGACCCGGGCGAGGCGCGCGGCCTGATGGACACGTACTTCGAGCGCTTCGGCGGCGTACGGGACTACCTGCGGCGGGTCGTCGACGAGGCGCGGGCCACCGGGTACACGGAGACGATGCTGGGCCGCCGCCGCTATCTGCCCGACCTGAACTCGGACAACCGGCAGCGGCGCGAGATGGCCGAGCGCATGGCGCTCAACGCGCCGATCCAGGGCACCGCCGCCGACATCGTGAAGATCGCGATGCTGAACGTGGACAAGGCGCTCACCGAGGCCGGTCTCACCTCCCGGATGCTGCTCCAGGTCCACGACGAAATCGTCCTGGAGATCGCCCCCGGTGAGGCGGCGGCCGCGGAGGAGCTGGTCCGGCGCGAGATGGCCGCGGCGGTTGCCCTCCGGGCGCCGCTTGACGTGTCGGTCGGGCTCGGCACGGACTGGGAGTCCGCGGCGCACTAGCCTCCGGCGGGCGGGACGTATGACGGGGCGGCGCCGGTTGGTGCCGCCCCGTTTTTTCGGGGTGCGTCTGCCGGGTCCTGTTGCGTTGCCGGGTGCGGGCCGGTGGGGGCTGGTCGCGCCCCGCGGCGGAGCCGCTAATGACACAGCCCCGCGCCCCTGAAAGCTGCGGCTTCGCCGCTGCCTTCCCTGATGGGATGCCGCACGAAGTGCGCATCCCAGGGGCGCGGGGAACTGCGCGAGAAGCCCCACCGGCCGGCAGCCGCCCACCGCACCGGCGGAGCCACGGCGCACCGGCGGAGCCACGGCGCGCAGGCGTGAAGCCACACCCCCGTTCAGCCGTCACACCGCGCCCCGCCACGGGACCGGCCCCCACGATGGGCCAATGCCGCACAGACGCACCGTCACCCTGGCCGCAGCCGCACTCCTGGGCGCGGTACTCCTGAGCGCCGCCCCCACCGCGACCGCCGCGGAGCGGACCCCCATCTGTCGCGCCCCCAACAACCCCGCCCTGGCGAAACAGCTGACCCGCGACCTGCGCGCCGCTCTGGCCAAGCGCAGCGGCACCGTGTCGCTGGCCCTGTACGACGACCGGACCCGGGCGAGCTGTGTCCTCGGCGAAGGCATCCGGTACGACTCGGCGTCCATCGTCAAGGTCCTGATCATGGAGGCGACGCTGCGGCGGGCCGAGGCGTGGGGGCGCCCGCTCACCGGCTGGGAGCGGCGCAACATCCGCCCCATGATCCACAGTTCGGACAACATGGCCGCGAGCCGCCTGTGGAACGACGTGGGCCAGCCCTCCCTCGCCGCCACCCTGAACCGCGCCGGCACCACCCGCACCAGCCTTGGCCCGTACGGCTACTGGGGCCTGACCCGCACCACCGCCGCCGACCAGCTGCGGCTGCTCGGGGCGTTGACGAATCCCCACTCGTTCCTCAAGTCCCGTTCCTACGCCCTGAAGTTGATGGGCGAGGTGCGCAAGGACCAGCGGTGGGGCGTGACGGCGGGCATGCCGCGGGGGCTGCGCGCCCACCTGAAGAACGGCTGGCTGCCGCGTGCCACGCACGGCTGGCGGATCCACAGCATCGGCGTCTTCACCGGCAGCGGCCGCACCTACCGCCTCGCCGTCCTGAGCCACGACAACCCGTCGATGTCGTACGGCGTACGCACCGTGGAGCGGGTCGCGCAGGCCGTCCACCGGGGTCTGAACAAGGGCCGCGCCATCGCCCGCGGCTTCACCCCGGCGGACGAGATCAGCGGGCGCTCGGACGGCTCGGTTCCGCCGCGGGCACCGGAACTCCCCGATCCGTACGACCTGGTGGGCCCGGACGGCGACGCCGCAGCGTTCCCCGTCGTGCCCTGACCACCACCGCGTACAGGACGAGGCCGAGCACGAGACCGGAACCCGCCCCGAAGCACACCGTGGGGACGATCTCCCAGGGCTTCCATGCGAGCCCGGCCCCCTCCACGTAGGAGAGCGGGCGCGCCACCCGTGCGATCCCGCAGCCGCACGCGCACCCGCCGATCAGGACGAGCGCGAGCAGGCGCTCGCGGGGCGAGGCCGCGGCCACGGCGGGACCGGACGCGGACCAGGCCGCCCGGACCCGCCACACGAACACCGCGATCAGGACCAGCGCAAGGGCCGAACTCCCGTACTGCGCCTACCAGTAGAGCGGTGAGCCGCCGACGTTCTCGCCGAGCGCCGGGATCAGGCGCACGCCCCGGCGGCCGGGGTGCGTGAACGCGTCCCACACCACGTGCGTCGTCGCCCCGAGCACCACGGAGACGTACCAGCACACCGGCCAGCAGCGCGAACAGCGGATCGCGGACCAGGTGCCACAGGCCCACGAGGGCGAGCGCGATCGGCACGTCGACGGTGAGCACGCCCGCGAAGGAGTGCGTCACGTCGCCGAACTCCATCGCCCCGGGGACCGCCCCCGCCCCGACCGGTCGCGCCGTACGAAGGGCAGCACCGCAGCGGCATGACTGATCGTGAACGGCACGCGACCCCCCGGAGAACAGGAACGGCAGGCGCCGAAGGGTACGACAACGCGTACGCGACCAATCTGGAGATAACGGGCACGAACGGGTGTCTGCGCGGCGGAAGTTGTCGTAGTGTCGGCTGCGTCCGTGCGCTGGGGAGCGTAGGACGACGGTGTCTACGGAGGGGTTCGCGGCATGGCGGCGGTATTCGGCAAGCGGCTGCGCAGGGGTGCGATGACGGCGGCGGTCGCGGCCGCGGCGGTGGCGGCGCTCTCCGCGTCCCAGGCCCCGGGCGTGACCGTTCCGCAGGCGGGCGGCCAGTCCACCGCGGACCGGACCGACGAGCCGACGCCGGACACGGCGACCGGACCCGACTACTTCACCGATCTGCCGCCCCTCGACAGCCCCACCGACACCCCGACCACCACGCCGGGCTCGGGCGCAGGCGGCGACGCCGAGGCGGGCATACCCTCCACCGTCCTGGACGCGTACAAGAAGGCCGAGGCCGAGCTCGCGAGCTCCAAGCCGGGCTGCAACCTGCCCTGGCAGCTGCTCGCCGCGATCGGCAAGGTCGAGTCGGGCCAGGCCCGCGGCGGCAACGTGGACGCGAACGGGACGACGATCTCCCCCATCCTCGGCCCGGTCCTGAACGGGGTGGGCTTCGCGAACATCAGCGACACCGACGGCGGCCTCTTCGACGGCGACACGGTCCACGACCGCGCCGTGGGCCCCATGCAGTTCATCCCCTCCACCTGGGAATGGGCGGGCCGCGACGGCAACGGCGACGGCAAGAAGGACCCGAACAACATCTACGACGCGGCCCTCGCCACCGGCCATTACCTGTGCCGCAACGGCTGGGACCTGTCCGACGCCAACGACCTGAACTCGGCGATCCTCAGCTACAACCGGTCCACGGACTACCTCAACACCGTCCTGTCCTGGCTGGAGTACTACCGCAAGGGCGTGCACCAGGTGCCGAACGGTACGGGCGTGCTGCCCAAGTACCCGACCAGCGGCGGCAGCGGCTCGGGTTCGGGCGCCTCCCCGTCGCCCTCGCCGTCCCCGTCGGCCAGCACCCCGCCCGCCACGTCGACGCCGAACCCCGGCACGACCACGCCCGGCTCCGGCGGTTCGGGCGGCTCCGGCTCGCCCGACCCGACCGATCCGCCGACCACCCCGCCCACCACTCCGCCCGCCACCCCGGTGTCGACCGTCACCAAGCTCACCGACGCGAAGACCGGCAAGCTCAGCGCCATGGCGGGCGACACCTTCGGCGAGCAGGTCGCGGTGCGCCCGACGAACGCCAAGGGCACGGGCGTCGCCCGGGTGCAGGTGCGGTTCGCGATCGTCGGCACGACGGACGCGCGGTTCGCGGACGGCTCCACCAACGCCCTCGTCACCACGAACAGCGCGGGCGTGGCCACCGCGCCCAAGCTCGTCGCGGGCGAGACGACCGGCGACTTCACGGTCCGCGCCACCGTCATCGGCCGCTCCCTGCCGGGCCTCGACTACACCGCGACCGTCACCGCGCGCGCCGCCGACAAGCTGGTGCGCACCAGCGACAAGGAGCTCAGCTGCGTCGCGGGCGGCGAGTTCGCCGACGCCGTCGAGGTGAAGGCGACGTACGGCGGCGCGGTCGCCGACTCGGTCGCCGCGACCGCCACCCTCATCAAGTCCGCCGACGACGCGACCGAGGCCGACAAGGGCCCGTACTTCAAGGACGCCGACGGCAAGACGGTCCGCACCCTCAAGGACCTCAAGACCGACAAGGGCGGCCTGCTCAAGCTGCCCAAGCTGTACGCGGACGACGCCACCGGCACGTTCCTGCTGCGGATCAACACGACGGGCGGCGCGACGCTCACCGTCGAGCTGAAGGTGACCGCGGCCCCGAGCGGCGGCGGTTCCGCGAGCCCGTCGGAGTCGGCGAGCCCCTCCGCGTAACGCCTGACACCCGGGCGACACACCAGGCCCTCCGGTCCCACGGGACCGGGGGGCTTCGTCGTGTGTACAACGTGTTCTCATCTGGGCCCGGCATTGCTACGGTGCACCGACCCAGAGGCCTGACGCCTCATCAGATTCCATTGGATCCCGTGTGTCGCACGGTTGCAGGGAGGTCGGACATGCGCGCCCTCATCGCCGCGTCGATCGGACTCGCCGTCGCTCTCGCCCTGGTTCTCACCATCACGGCGATCGGCGCCCCGCCCGGCAAGACGTCCCCCAAACCGCTCCTGACCACCATCCCCAAACACCCCTAGCGCGACCGTAGTTGAGGAGGGCCGCCGAGATGCGCCGCAAGGCCAGCCTGATCCTGCTCGCCTTCGCCGTGTTCTTCACGGCGATGTCCCCGCTGATGCGCTGGTACGCGTTCCCGCGCCTGGCGAAGATCCCGCCGAACCAGTACCAGACGATGGTCCTGGAAGCGAAGAACGCGACCCTCATCGACTACGGCTCGATGCAGGTGCGCCAGGTCCCCAAACTCACCGTCGTCCAGACCCTCAAGGGCAACGTCGAGGAGTCCGACAAGATCGAGAAGAGCGCCGGGCGCGACGTGGTCGTCTGGGACGCACTCGCCTACGTCGTGGGCCCCGACGGGAAGTACGTCACGCAGATCCCCGAGCGCTACATCTTCGACGCCCACAGTCAGGAGCCCGTGCACGCCACCGGTGAATCCGTCGACGGCGACCCGGTCACCCGCGAGGGCATCGAGTTCAAGTGGCCGTTCCTGACGGAGAAGCGGGACTACGAGTACTTCGACTCCCGCGCCCGCATCACCCGGCCCATCCACTACAAGGGCACCGAGACGTTCCGCGGCGTCAAGGTCTACCGCTTCGAGCAGACCATCCCGTGGATGGAGGTCCCCTTCCCCAAGAAGCTGCCCGTCCCGAACATCACGCAGAAGGACCTCGCCAACTCCGGCACCAAGATGTGGTACACGACCGAGCGCACCTTCCTCGTCGACCCCACGACCGGCGCCCCCGTCTTCGGCGAGGAGAAGCACAAGGAGGAGATGCGCGGCGGCTCCCTGGTCGGCGACCGGGGCAAGGTCACCGCGTTCGCCGGTGACGTGAAGATCCGCGAGGACTTCATCAAGTCCACCGTCGATCTGGTCAAGTCCCAGCGCACCCTGGTCCTGCTGCTCACCTCGTACCTGCCGTGGGGCTTCCTGATCCTCGGGGTGCTGCTGCTCGCCCTCGCCCTGTGGCTCGAGGCCCGCAGCCGCCGCCCGGGGGAGCCGGAGTCCGTCCCGGTGCAGGAGCCGCAACCGGCCGGGGTCTGAGAGGCCTGCCTTTGACCGGCGGCCGCCCGGCCCGGTCAGCGGCGCGGGTTGGTCCGCCGCGTCGGCTGCGCGGTCGCCGGGTCCTCGGGCCACGGGTGCCGCGGATAGCGGCCGCGCAGATCGGCCCGCACCGCGCGGTAGCCGTCACGCCAGAACGACACCAGGTCCGCGGTGACGGCGGCGGGCCGGCCCGCCGGGGACAGCAGATGCACGAGCACAGGGACGCCGCTCACCCGCGGCGTCTGACTCAGCCCGAACATCTCCTGCAACTTCACGGCCAGCACCGGCTGTTCGGGATCGGAGTAGTCCACCCGCACCCGCGACCCGCTCGGCACCTCGATCCGCTCCGGCGCCAGCTCGTCGAACCGCTGTGCCGCACCGCTCGCCCACGGCAGCAGCCGCCGCAGCGCCTGCCCCGCGTCGATCCGCCCCAGATCGGCCCGGCGCCGCGCCGCGCCCAACTCCGGCTCCAGCCAGTCGTCCGCCCGGGCCAGCAGCGCCTCGTCGTCCATCTCGGGCCACGGCTCCCCGGCCTGCCGCCGCACGAACGCCATCCGCTGCCGCAGCACCTCCGCGTCCCGGTCCCACCGCAGCAGTCCGAGCCCCTCGCGCCGCAGCCCCTCCAGCAGAGCGTCCCGTACGAGACCGGGCGCGGCCTCCTTCAACGGCCGCACGGCCAGCTCCACGGCCCCGAGCCTGGACACGTGCCGGGCCACCAACTCCCCGTCCGCCCAAGCGACTTCGTCGCCCTCGGCGTGCAGGGAGTCCGCCGCCCACCGCGCCACCTCCTCGTCCACGACCGCCCCGAGCCGCACGCGCGCGTGCCCGGCCCCGACCGGCCGGTCGGCCACCGCCACGGCGACCCAGTCGGCATGCCCCAGCGCGGAACCCTCCGGAACGTCGGCACGGGTCCCGGACACCATCAAGTAGGAGCCGCCCGAGCGGCGGGCGATGCGCTCGGGAAAGGCGAGCGCGGCGACGAGCCCGGCGACGTGATCGTCGGAGCTGTTGTCGGAGCCGTTGCCTGAGCCGCCCTTCCCGTCGCTTTCTGCTGCGGAGAGTTGGGCGGATGGGAGGGTGAACTCCCGCGCCGCAGGCGCGGTTTCCCCGACGAGCCGGGAAAGCCGCCGAACCTCGGCACCCCATCGCCGGGCATAGGCGTCACCCCCACGCCGAGCGACCCGCAACGCCGAGCCCAGGTCGTCCCCGTACTCCCGCGGCGGCTCCTCACTCAGCAGCGCGACAACCTCCGCCGCCCGCTTCGGGGACACCACGGGCGCGGCATCGAGCAACGCCCGCCCCAGCCGAGGATGCAACCCGAGCCGCGCGAGCCGCACCCCGCGCTCGGACACCCGCCCCGAGCCGGAGACGCCGTATTCGACAGCCCCGACCGCCGACAACACCGAACGGGCCGCGGCCATCGCCCCG
Source organism: Streptomyces sp. NPDC050085 (assembly GCF_044460595.1). Classification (NCBI taxonomy): domain Bacteria; kingdom Bacillati; phylum Actinomycetota; class Actinomycetes; order Kitasatosporales; family Streptomycetaceae; genus Streptomyces; species Streptomyces sp. NPDC050085. The sequence goes on from NZ_JBITJZ010000005.1 coordinate 630,321, forward strand.
CCGGGCGGAGCGTCGAGCAGCGCAAGGCGCGCCGCGTCCGGATCGCCCCAGCACGCGGCCTGCAGCGCGAACGCCGTCAGATCCGCCACCTTGATCTCCGGCGACGGGAACCGCGGAAGACGCCCGTCCTCCGCCTCGTCCCAGCAGCGGTACACCGTCCCCGGCGCCTCACGTCCCGCCCGCCCCGCCCGCTGCGCCCCGGCCGCCCGCGAAGCCCGTACGGTCGTCAGCGCGCTCAGCCCCCGCGCGTGATCCACCCGCGGCTCCCGCGCGAGCCCCGCGTCCACCACGACCCGCACGCCCGGCACGGTCAGGGACGACTCCGCGACGGCCGTCGCGAGGACCACCCGGCGCCGCGTCCCCGCCGAGAGCACCGCGTCCTGCACGGCCGCGGGTGCCCGCCCGTGCACCTGCAGGACCTCCACGTCGCCGAGCTGCCCCAACTGCCCGGCGACACGGGCGATTTCACCGACCCCGGGCAGAAAGCACAGCACGTCCCCGTCCCGCTCGCCGAGCGCCCGCCGCACCGTCGCGGCCACGTGCGTCAGCAACGCCGGGTCCACCCGCATCCCGTGCGGCGGCCGCACCGGACGCGCGGGCGGCGCCCACACCACCTCCACCGGGTGCGAGACGCCCTGCGCCTCGACGACCCGCACGCCCCCGAGCAGCCCCGCCCACCCCTCCGCGTCCGTCGTCGCCGACGCCGCGACCAGCTCCAACTCCGGCCGCAGCGCCTCTCGTACGTCGCACAGGAACGCGGCGACGGTGTCCGCGTCCAGGTGCCGCTCGTGCACCTCGTCGAGCACGACCGCGTCGACGCCCGCCAACTCCTGGTCCCGCTGCAGCCGTTGCAGCAGCACCCCCGTCGTCACGACCTCCACGCACGTCCGCGGCCCGACCAGGCGCTCGCCGCGCACCGTGTACCCCACGCGCTCCCCGACCTTCTCGCCCAGCAGCCACGCCATCCGCCGGGCGGCCGCCCGCGCCGCGATCCGCCGCGGTTCGGCGACCACGACCCGGCGCACGGGAGCGTCCGCGTCCACGAGCCCGGCGAGCACCAGCGGCACGAGCGTCGTCTTGCCGGTGCCCGGTGGCGCGACGAGCACCGCCGCCCCGTCGGCGTCGAGCGCATCCCGCAGAGCGGGCAGCGCGGACCGTACGGGCAACTGATCGAGAAGGTCGCTGCGGATCACTCCCTCAGTCTCCAGCACGCCCCTACGCTCGACGCATGCCACTGCCCGACGAAGACGCGACCCTCATCGAACTGATCGGCCGGCTCGGGAACGCCGCGGGCGGCGCAGGAGCAGGCGCCCGCTTCACGGCCAAGCGCCTGAAGAAGGACGTACACGAAATCCGCCTCGAGACGGACCTCGCCGCGCACTCCGCCCTGTCCCACGCACAGCACCTGCTCGCCGCGCACGGCCAGGCCCTGGCCACTGACACGGCCACCGGCACCGCCCCCGGCGGCGGCAGCGCGGTCCGCGGCGTCGTCGGCACCGGAGCGGGCGGCCTCAATCCGGCCGTCGTCACGCTCACCGTCACGCCCGCCGGAACCGTCGGGGGCAGCACGGTCCTCGTCAGGGGCGCGGCGAAGGAAGGCCTCATCAAGCAGCACGGCGGCAGGAAGGCGGCCGAGCTGCTGGTGACCGCGTGGCTGACGGCCGACCCGACGGCCGGACCGGTGGACTAAGGGGACAGGCGGCGGGTCAGTCGCGCTCGCACACGAAGATCGCCGAGCCCGGGATCAGGTTTCCGCGCAGGGGGGACCAGCCGCCCCACTCCTGGGTGTTCCACGCGGGCCACTCCGGCTCCACGAGGTCCACGAGCCGGAATCCGCCGGCCACGACGTCGCGCACCCGGTCGCCGACCGTGCGGTGGTGCTCGACGTACACGGCCCGTCCCTCCTCGTCCTGCTCCACATAAGGAGTGCGGTCGAAGTACGAGGCCGAGACGCTCAGCCCCTCGGGCCCGGGCTCGTCCGGGAACGCCCAGCGGATCGGGTGCGTGACGGAGAAGACGAACCGGCCGCCGGGCCGCAGCACCCGGTGCACCTCGCGCAGCACCTTCACCGGGTCCGCGACAAAGGGGAGCGCACCGTACGCGGAGCAGGCCAGGTCGAAGGAGCCGTCGAGGAAGGGGAGCGCCCCGGCGTCCGCCTCCACCAGCGGCACCTTCCCGCCGTCGATGCGCAGCGCGTGCTGCAGCTGGCGGTGCGAGAGGTCGAGGGCGACCGGCCGCGCACCCTGCGCGGCGAGCCAGCGCGAGCACTGCGCGGCGCCCGCCCCGATCTCCAGGACGTCCTTGCCCGCCAGTTCCTCGGCGGGACCGAGCAGTTCGGCCTCCACCTCGTCCAGGCCCTCGGGGCCCCACACGAACCGGTCGTCGCCGAGGAACGTGCCGTGCTCGACCTGATAGTCGTCCGCGTTCCGGTCCCACCAGCCGCGGTTGGCCCGCGCACTCTCCGTGGTGCCCGCGTCACGCCGCGTCGCCGTCGAGTCGTCGTCCACCGACGCTCCGGGCTCGTACGCTTCGATTGGTCCGGACTCTTGGATGATCGGCTCCCTCGTACTAGTCTGCGGCCTCTTCCGTCCAACCCGTCGCGGAGAGGGCTTCTGGAGCGGGCTCTGCGGCCCTCGTAGCCTCGTGCGACAGGTTTTGTGCCGGGTATGTGGCGTTCCGCCCCGGGTGTGCGACTTCGCGCATTGACCCTGTCCGGCTGCCCCCGTATGCTACAAGTTGCGCTGCGGGCCTGCGCACCTCAGACATAGCAGGCTGTGCTCGCATCTGTTGCATGTCCCCTCGGTTGTCGAGGCGCCTCCCGGTTCACGGGTTGGTGCTTCCTAGGCTGTCCGGCTTCTTCGGTGCGAAACAGGCTCCCGGCGTAGCAGTACCCACCGACTTCAATGTCCGCCGGAGCCCTTTCCCACATGACGAGCAGCACCGAGACCACCGCCACCACCCCGCAGGTTGCGGTCAACGACATCGGTAACGAGGAAGCTTTCCTCGCCGCCATCGACGAGACGATCAAGTACTTCAACGATGGCGACATCGTCGACGGCGTCATCGTCAAGGTTGACCGGGACGAGGTTCTCCTCGACATCGGTTACAAGACCGAAGGTGTCATCCCGAGCCGCGAGCTCTCGATCAAGCACGACGTCGACCCCAATGAGGTCGTCAAGGTCGGCGACGAGATCGAGGCCCTGGTTCTCCAGAAGGAGGACAAGGAAGGCCGCCTGATCCTCTCGAAGAAGCGCGCTCAGTACGAGCGTGCCTGGGGCACCATCGAGAAGATCAAGGAAGAGGACGGCATCGTCACCGGTACCGTCATCGAGGTCGTCAAGGGTGGTCTCATCCTCGACATCGGCCTCCGTGGCTTCCTGCCGGCCTCCCTCGTCGAGATGCGCCGCGTTCGCGACCTCCAGCCGTACGTGGGCAAGGAGCTCGAGGCGAAGATCATCGAGCTGGACAAGAACCGCAACAACGTGGTCCTGTCCCGCCGTGCCTGGCTCGAGCAGACCCAGTCCGAGGTCCGCCAGACGTTCCTCACGACCCTCCAGAAGGGTCAGGTCCGCTCCGGCGTCGTGTCCTCCATCGTCAACTTCGGTGCCTTCGTGGACCTGGGTGGCGTCGACGGCCTGGTGCACGTCTCCGAGCTGTCCTGGAAGCACATCGACCACCCGTCCGAGGTTGTCGAGGTCGGCCAGGAAGTCACCGTCGAGGTCCTCGACGTGGACATGGACCGCGAGCGTGTCTCCCTGTCGCTGAAGGCGACGCAGGAGGACCCGTGGCAGCAGTTCGCCCGTACCCACCAGATCGGCCAGGTCGTCCCGGGTAAGGTCACGAAGCTGGTTCCGTTCGGTGCGTTCGTCCGCGTGGACGAGGGCATCGAGGGTCTGGTCCACATCTCCGAGCTGGCCGAGCGCCACGTGGAGATCCCGGAGCAGGTCGTCCAGGTCAACGACGAGATCTTCGTCAAGGTCATCGACATCGACCTCGAGCGTCGTCGCATCAGCCTCTCGCTGAAGCAGGCCAACGAGGCCTTCGGCGCCGACCCGTCGGCCGTCGAGTTCGACCCGACCCTGTACGGCATGGCCGCGTCCTACGACGACCAGGGCAACTACATCTACCCCGAGGGCTTCGACCCCGAGACCAACGACTGGCTCGAGGGCTTCGAGACCCAGCGCGAGGCCTGGGAGACCCAGTACGCCGAGGCGCAGCAGCGCTTCGAGCAGCACCAGGCTCAGGTCATCAAGTCCCGCGAGGCCGACGCCCAGGCCGAGGCCGAGGGTGCCGTCGCCGGCGCCTCCGGTGCGGCTCCGGCCGGCGTCTCCGGTGGCGGTTCGTACTCCTCGGAGTCGGACGACACCTCGGGCGCGCTCGCTTCGGACGAGGCGCTTGCCGCGCTGCGCGAGAAGCTGGCGGGCGGCCAGAGCTGAATCGCTCTGCGCTAGCACGTAGTTGACAGTGGGCCCGCACCTTTTGGTGCGGGCCCACTGTTGTTTCGCCCTCCCGTCGTGGGGGCTTCCCCTTGTTCGCGGGTGCCGCCCTGTGTGTGGCTGAGCGCGCAGTTCCCCGCGCCCCTGACGGGGCACAGAGAAACATGCTGGATACAACAGTTGCGGTCGTGTCGTAACAGGGCGTTGCCAGGATCTCCGCGTCATGCAAGATCACGCGGGATCGTGAGGGAGCCGGGCACATGGCAGCAGCACAGCAGCAGACGGCAGGCACCGGGACCAGTCGGCGAGGCTTTCTCCGCAATGTCGGGCTCACCGGAGGCGCGGGCGCCATGTTCGCCACCATGGGAGCCCTGGGGCTCGCCCCCACCGCGCAGGCCGCCCAGCGTGAACTCCCGTACCGGGCACCGCAGTCGGGGGACTTCACCCTGACCGGGCGCGGCGCCGCCAAGGTCGTGATCGTGGGCGGCGGCATCGCCGGCCTCGCCACCGCGTACGAGCTGGGCAAGGCGGGCTACGACTGTACGGTCCTCGAAGCGAGAGACCGCACCGGCGGGCGCAACTTCACCGTGCGGGGCGGGGATTCGACCGTCGACCTGTACGGCAACAAGCAGACCGCGCGCTTCAGCGACGGGCAGTACATGAACGCGGGTCCTGCCAGGCTGCCGCAGTGGATGGTGACGCTCGACTACTGTCGCGAACTCGGCGTTCCCATCGAGGTGTTCACGAACACCAACGCCGACGCCTACATCTTCAACGAGTCCGCCGGCATGACGAAGCCGATGCGGTACCGGACCGCCAAGGCCGACGTCTACGGATACGTGTCGGAACTCCTGGCCAAGGCGAGCGACAAGGGCGCCCTCGACATGGAGTTGACCGTCGCCGACCAGGACCGGCTCGTCGAGTTCCTCAAGGACTTCGGCGAACTGGGCGACAAGCTCACGTACGAGGGCGGGGAGCGGCGCGGCTACACCACCGTGCCCGCCGCCACCGGTACACCGGGCGTGCTCCTCGGCGACGTGCCGGCCGCGTCGGAGGTGTTCGCGAGCGGTGTCGGACGCTACTTCTCCTTCGAATTCGGCTTCGACCAGGCCATGTTGATGTTCCAGCCGGTCGGCGGAATGGACCAGATACCCAAGGCGCTGACCCGCGCCATAGGCGCCCACAAGGTGCGCACCGGGGCCGTCGTCAGCAACATCACCGACAAGGGCGACGGGGTGCGCGTCACCTACACACAGGGCGGGCGCACCCGGTCCGTCGAGGCCGACTTCTGCGTCGGCGCGCTGCCGCCCAACATCCTCGCGAAGATCCCGCACAACCTCGGCTCCGGCGTACAGAGCGCCCTGGAGGCCATCACCCCGCAGTCCGCGGGGAAGATCGGCCTGGAGTACCGGTCCCGCTGGTGGGAGCTCGACCACGGGATCTACGGCGGCATCACCGAGACCGACATGGACCTCAGCCACATCTGGCACCCGTCGTACGGCTTCCAGGGCGAGCGCGGCGTCATGATCGGCTACTACAACTACGGCGGCGACGCCGACGCGTACGCGAAGCTCACGCCGAAGGCCCGGGAGGCGCGGGCCGTCGCGCAGGGCGTGAAGATCTACGGCGAGAAGTACCGGACCGAACTTGCCTCGTCGTTCTCGCACCACTGGCGGCAGACCCCGCACCTGGAGGGCGCCTGGCACAACACCCCCGGCGGGCCCGACGACGTGCGCTACAAGCCGCTCAACGAGCCGGGCGGGCGCGTGTACTTCGCGGGGGACTGGCTGAGCTACACCGATGCCTGGCAGCACGGGGCGTTCACCTCCGCGCGGCGGGCCGTGAGCAAGCTGCACGCGCGCGTGATGGCGAGTTAAGGACTCCGGCTCCGCTTGACCGCTGTGTAAGAGGCTGCTGAGAAAGGGCGCGGGCGGGGAATGCCCGCGCCCTTGCCGTGCGTTCCCCGTATGAACACGAGGAGGAGCGGTCACAGTGCTTGATGCGCAGGATTTGTACACATGGGAGCCGAAGGGCCTCGCCGTGGTGGACATGGCGCTCGCCCAGGAGTCCGCCGGCCTTGTCATGCTCTACCACTTCGACGGATACATCGACGCGGGTGAGACCGGCGACCAGATCGTCGACCGGCTCCTCGACTCGCTGCCCCACCAGGTCGTGGCGCGGTTCGACCACGACCGCCTGGTGGACTACCGGGCGCGCCGCCCGCTGCTCACGTTCCAGCGCGACCGCTGGACCGACTACGAGGTGCCCTCGATCGAGGTGCGGCTCGTCCAGGACGCCACCGGGGCGCCGTTCCTGCTGCTGTCAGGACCGGAGCCGGACGTGGAGTGGGAGCGGTTCTCGGAGGCCGTCCAGCAGGTCATGGAGCGCCTCGGCGTCCGGCTCGCGGTGAACTTCCACGGGATCCCGATGGGCGTCCCGCACACCCGGCCCGTCGGCCTGACCCCGCACGGCAACCGCACGGACCTGGTCCCCGGTCACCGCAGCCCCTTCGACGAGGCGCAGGTGCCGGGCAGCGCGGAGGCGCTGGTGGAGTACCGCCTGATGGAGGCCGGATTCGACGTCCTCGGCGTCGCCGCCCACGTCCCGCACTACATCGCGCGGTCCGCGTACCCCGACGCCGCGCTCACCGTCCTGGAGGCGATCACCGCCGCGACCGGCCTGGTCCTGCCGGGCATCGCGCACGGTCTGCGCACGGAAGCACACCGTACGCAGACGGAGATCGACCGTCAGATCCAGGAGGGCGACGAGGAACTGGTCGCGCTCGTCCAGGGCCTCGAGCACCAGTACGACGCCGCGGCCGGGGCCGAGTCCCGGGGGAACATGCTGGCGGAGCCGGTGGAGATCCCGTCGGCGGACGAGATCGGGCAGGAATTCGAAAGGTTCCTCGCCGAGCGCGAAGGCGACTAGTCTGCTGATCGTCCGCACCCGCGGGGTGCCGAGGCGAGTGGGAGGCACGGACTTGTTGTCGGTGGGCTTGACCGGAGGAATCGGCGCGGGCAAGAGCGAGGTGTCGAGACTCCTGGTGGAGCGCGGTGCGCTTCTGATCGACTCCGACAAGATCGCCCGCGAGGTCGTCGAGCCCGGTACGCCCGGGCTCGCGGCCGTCGTCGAGGCGTTCGGCGACGAGGTCCTCGCCCCGGACGGGAGCCTGGACCGGCCGAAGCTGGGGTCGATCGTCTTCGCCGACCCCGACCGGCTGGCCGTGCTCAACAAGATCGTGCACCCGCTGGTGGGCGCCAGGTCCGCCGAGCTCAAGGCCGCCGCCGAGCCCGATTCGGTGGTCGTCCACGACGTGCCGCTGCTCACCGAGAACGGCCTCGCGCCGCTCTACGACCTGGTGATCGTCGTCGACGCGAGTCCCGAGACGCAGCTCGACCGGCTGACCCGGCTGCGCGGCATGAGCGAGCAGGACGCGCGGGCCCGGATGGCCGCGCAGGCCAGTCGCGACAAGCGCCGCGAGATCGCCGACGTGGTGATCGACAACGACGTGCCGCTGGAGCGCCTCACGGAGCAGGTCGACGCCGTCTGGGCCGACCTGGTGCGCCGGGCGCGCGCCGCGTCCGCGTGATCGTCCTGGCCGCCTGCACCGCCGTCGGCGGCCTCGTCGCGCTCCTCGCGGGCGCGTACGGGCTCAGCCGCACCCGCCGCATCCAGGCCGCGGGGAACGTGGTGGAGGCCCTGGTCAAGCAGCCGCAGCCGGGCTCCGAGCGGCCGTTGCTGCAGTTCGAGACGGTGGACGGGCGCGTGATGGAGGTCGTCTCGCCGGTGCCGCCCAGCAAGCGCAGGCCGCTGCCCGCCGGGGGAGTCGTCACGCTCGCGTACGACACCGATGACCCGCGCGAGACCGTGGTGCTCGGCGGGGAACGGCCCGGCATCGACCGCGGGTTCATGATCGCCGGGGCGGTTCTCGTGCTGACCGGGATGGTGCTCGCGGTGGCCCTGGGCTGACCCGGGCCGATCCCGCACCGGGCGCTCCCCGGTGTTCCCGGTGCGGCCCGCGGGCAGGAATAGCCCCTACGGTCCGTGGTGTTGACGGGAGTGACACCGTCGACACCAGAAGGGAGTCCACCGTGCCCGAGGCCACCCCGGAGACGCACGTCATCGACTACCGCGCCGCCGAGCAGCTGCTCGCCGCGCGCGACCCGCGCGGTGCGGTGCAGCTTCTGGACGACGTGATCGCGGCCCACCCGGAGAACACGGCGGCCCGGCTGCTCAGGGCCCGCGCCTTCTTCGCCTCGGCCCAACTGCGCGCTGCCGAGCTGGAGTTCTCGATCGTCCTGGAGCGCGAGCCGGACAACGCGTTCGCGCACTTCGCGCTGGCGCGCACGTACGAGCGCTGGGCGCGGCCGCAGCAGGCCCGCCGCCACTTCCGGCTCGCCGCCGCGCTCGATCCGCAGCCGGAGTATCTGGCGGCGGCGCGGTTCGACGACTGACACCACCGGCGATTGACGACGCCACTTGCCCGTACAGGCCCTAGCGCCTGTACGGCGGTATGTCGCGGCCCGGCTGGTAGTGCGGGCCCTGGCGGATGTGGCGCAGGATCAGGAACAGGTCGACCGTCGTGACCAGCCACAGCACCCCGCAGGCCAGCGCCCACCACGGGCGGTGCGCCAGCAGGAAGGCGACGGTGCCGAACACCGTCCAGACCAGGCCGAACAGGGCCAGGCCGAGCCGCAGCCGCAGGGGGCTGCGGGCGGTGACCGGCTCGTCACCCGTGCGTATCAGGTGGGGCATGGCCGTCATCTCCCCTCCTTTCCATGATGCCTCCGAGCGGGACGTCACGGTGTGGGCAGCGAGCGGCAGGGTGTACCGCCGCACACGTCCGTCACGGCTCCCGTCTCCAGGAACGTCGCCTTCTGCTGCCGGGCCGCCGCCGTACTGCGCGGGTCGGAGTGCGGGTCCTTGCCGTACGCCGGTTCCGTGGGCGGCGTGTTCGTCACGGGCGGGCTCGGGGTGCCGCTGTCCCAGACGACCATCGCCGAGCCCGTGCGGAGGGGCAGCGGTCCGGCCGGGCGGATGCCCCAGTACGGGACCCGGTCGGGGCTGCGGCCGGGGACGAGCGCGGGGGTGACCAGGCGGGCGCCGAGAGTGCGGGCCTCCACGTCGGCGGCCGCGTTCGCGACCTGGTGGTCGCCGTAGGCGATGTGCATCAGGACGCGGTCGCCGTTGCTCGCGAGGGTCCCCGCGTAGCCGTCGGTCTCGCCGCGGTCCCACACCATCTGGTAGAGCGCGAGGACGAGTTGCTGGCGCAGCTTGTCCGGGTACGCCACGTCGAGGACCTGCTGGAACGGGGCGAAGTCGGCGCTGCGGTTGAGCAGCAGGCCGTAGTTCATGCCGGTCACGCCGAGCACCCCGCGGCGGACGTCCTTCGAGGCGGCCACGAGTGCGCCGCCCAGGATGCCGCCCTGGCTGTTGCCGTCGTACGTGAGCCCGTGCGCGGTGTCGATGAGCGGCCGGCCGTCCGCGGTGCGGAACGCCGGGTCGCGCGACAGGCCGTCGGCGTGGATCAGGGCGCGGCCCACGAACATCGCGTTCAGCATGCCCTGTTCGGTGCGCTCGGGGATCGCCGGGAACCGGTTCAGGTCCGCGAGGGCGCCGAGGACGACGGGGATGTCCGCCTGCGCCATGCCGATCCAGTCGGTGGCGCAGAAGGTGAAGTCGTGCTCGTTCGCCATGGCCTTGACGTTGCCCGCGCCGACCTCGTTCGCGCTGCCGAGCAGGCCGTGTCCGTAGAGGGCGGGACGGGACGGCTTCCCGGTGAACGCGGCACGGGGTATCTCGCAGCGGAACGCGGCCGGTTGGAGGTTCCCCGGCAGGCGGCGCGGGGTGCCGTGCTCCTCGACTACCAGCTCAGCCGTCCCAGCGTCGCCCTCGAAGGGCTCGCCCGCCTCCTTCAACCCCTGGACGCCAAACCGGAGTTGCTGCACACCCTGGAGACGTATCTGCGGCACGGCCTGGACCGGCGCGGCTGCGCGACCGCCCTGCACGTCCACCCCAACACCGTCGACTACCGCATGCGACGCATAGCCCGCCTCACCGGCTTCTCCCCGGCCAGGCCCGCGGACCTCCAGCACCTCACGGCGGCTCTCGTCGCGCGGCGGGCCGTTACGTTGGGGGCATGATTCTTGAAGCACTGAAGGGCGACGAGACCTGCGCCGAGTGGCTCGAGGCGCTGGCCGACGCGTCGATACCGCAGCTCCCGGTGGCGATACCCGGCCCGCTCGACCTGCCGGACGTGCTGCTCGATCTGTCCGTACCGCACGAGGACATCGCTCAACTCCTCATGCTGCGCCGTGAGTTCGACACGTCCGACGAGCTGCGCGAGCTGCTCGGCCGGGCCGTCAGCGGACTGCTGTGGCACACCGACGAGCCCGGCGCGGGCACCGGACTGCCGGTCTTCCCGGCGACGACCGGACAACTCGGCCGCTGCTTCGCCGTGTTCGTCCTCGTCGCCGCGCTTCCGTACACCCGCGCCCTGCACCGCGAGCGCGGCATACCCGACGACGTGTCCCGGCGCACGCTCGCCGACCTCGGCCGCAACCTCGCCGTGCACCGCAGGCGGTTCGGCACGACGGGACTGCTCGTGCCGTGGTGGCCGACCCGGCACTTCCGCGGCGAGCTCTACCAGTTGGGGCGGCTGCAGTTCGAGCGGGTACGACTGGGGCGGCGTACGGGGGAGGGGTTCGCGGCGGCCGGAGCGCCGCTCGGCCCCGGCGCCGCCGCCCTCGGCGTGCACATACCGGACTTCCGCGGACCGATGTCGCCCGAGGCGTGCGACGACTCGCTGGCGAAGGCGCGCGCCTTCTTCCCGCGCCACTTCCCCGAGGAGCCGGCCGGGTTCGCCGTGTGCCATTCCTGGCTCCTGGACCGGCAGTTGAGGACGTACCTGCCGGCCGACTCCAACATCGTCCGCTTCCAGGACCGCTTCGCCATCGCGTACGCGGACGAGGAACCGGAGGACGACACCCCCGTCGCGTTCGTCTTCGGCGGCGCCGAGACACCGCGCCACCTCCTGCCGCGCCGCACCCGGGTGCAGCGCGCGGTCCTCGACCACCTCGACGCGGGCGGACACTGGTACACGGGGCACGGCTGGTTCGCGCTGGAGTAGCCGTGGGAACGGGGCGCGGGGGCTGTTCGTTCCCTGTGCATGAGCCTTGAGATGCGTACGGGACACGAGGGGACGGGACCGGGCGCGATCACGCCCGACGGCTGTGCGGTGGAGCTGTACTCGAGACTGCCCGCCGAGGGCGAGGCGGACGTCGTCGCGGGTGCGGTGCCCGCGGGCGCGACCCTGCTCGAGCTGGGCTGCGGGGTGGGCCGGGTGACCCATCAGCTGACCGAGCGCGGATTCACGGTGACGGCCGTGGACGAGTCGCCCCAGATGCTGGAGCGGGTGCGGGGCGCGCGCACCGTGCTCGGCACCATCGAGGGTCTCGACCTCGGCGAGAAGTTCGACGTCGTGATGCTCGCGTCGATCCTGGTGAACACGGCGGACCCGGTCGTCCGGCGGGGCATGCTCGACACGATCCGGCGCCATGTCGCCGACGACGGCTGCGTGTTGATCCAGCGCGAGCGCGACGGCGTGCACGAGAACCTGCCGCGCAAGCACGTCCTGCCGAGCGGCGGGGTCATCACCAAGCTGTCCTCGGTGCCGTTCGGCGAGGACGGGGCGCGCCTGGTGAAGGTGGAGTACACGTTCCCGGACGCCGTGTGGACCCAGACGTACACGATCCGCCCGATGCGGGTCGAGGAGTTCGAACGGGAGCTGGCGGGGGCCGACTTGAAGGTCGACCGGTATCTGTCGCAGGACCGGAGCTGGGTGCGGGTGGTGCCCGTGTGATCCCGCCGGACGGATGGACCAGGGGGCGATGAGTTCTGGCGGTGGCGGCGGTCTTAGTGGGTGACAGTGACCAACTGCTCGCCCTCACCGCACAGGAGACCGTCATGACGAACCTCACCGCCGCCGCCTCTGCCGCCCCCGTCGTCCGCTCCCGCCGCGCGCGGATCACGCTGCGCACGGTCACGATCGTGCTCGCCGCGTTCTTCGGGTTCGCCAGCGCCCTGCCCAAGCTCTTCGCCGTCTCCCAGGCGAAGGACGCGTTCGACACGATCGGCTGGGGCGCGCCGGGCATGTACGCCATCGGTGCGCTCGAACTCGCGGGTGCCATCGGCCTGTTGGTGCCGGTGCTGTCCGGCGTGACGCCGATCGCGCTGAGCGCCCTGATGGTCGGCGCGTGCGTCACCCAGATCGTCGCGTTCGACGGGGAGAACGCGGCGACGCCGCTGATCCTGATCGTCCCGCTGGCCGCCCTGGCGTGGGCCAACCGCGGACGCAACCGGGAGCTCGTGTCCCTGCTGCTGCGGCGCGACGCCTGACGGTGCGCGGACCCTGAACCGCCCTGTTGCCGAGGCCCATGGGAAGTGGGCCCCGGCGACAGGGCTGTCCGCGTTCTTCTGAAAGGTCCTGACCGGGTCGGTCAGTCCTCCGCGTCGGGTGCCCCGGGGCCCTGTCCGAAGATGCCGCGCAGCCGCTCCAGCTCCCGCCGGTCCCGCTTCGTCGGGCGGCCCGTGCCGCGGTCGCGGATGCCGACGGGGGCGACGACCTCGCGCGGCGGTGGCGGCGGCGAGTTGTCGACGTAGGCCTCGACGGCGGCGGGGGCGCCGACCCGCTTGCGCAGCAGCCGCTTCACCACGACCACGCGCTCGAGCTGCCCGGGCCGGCGCAGCCGCACCTCGTCGCCCACGCGCAGGGCGTGCGAGGGCTTCACGCCGGTCCCGTTGACCTTGACGTGTCCGCCCTTGCAGGCCGCGGCGCCCGCCGAGCGCGTCTTGACCAGGCGTACGGACCAGATCCAGCTGTCGACCCGCACGCTCTCGCCGCCGGCCGCGGGGGCCGGTGCCGGTGTCGACGCCGGGGGCCCTGAAGTCTCCGATGCCATGCGTCGACCCTAATGCCGCTGCCCGTACTGTCGGCGAGCCCTGGGCCAGGCGCCTCCACTCAAAGCGGATAATCCGGGCAAACCGCATGAAGTCGACAGTGGGAGGCGCCCGCCATGGCCGCGATGGACCCGGACAACGACCTGTACGCCCAGGTCGACGCACTGATGGAGGGACTCCGCTCCGACCTGGAGCGGCTCGCCGCCATCCCGTCGATCGCCTTCCCCGGCTTCCCCGCGGAACCGCTGCGCCAGGCCCACGACCTGCTGGTCGGCCTGCTGCACGACGCGGGCGTGGAGCACGTCGAGCGCATCGACCTGCCCGACACCGCCCCCGTGATCTTCGGCGAGATCCCGCCGCCGACCCCGGACGCCCCGACCGTGCTGCTCTACTCCCACTACGACGTGCAGCCCCCGGGCGACGAGAGCCTGTGGCAGTCGCCGCCGTTCGAGCCGACGCCCATCGAGGAGGGCGAAGGAGGTCTGCGGGCCCGCGGCATCGCCGACGACAAGTCCAACGTCATCGCCCACCTCGGCATGCTCCGCGCCTTCGGCGGCCGCCCGCCCGTCGGCGTCAAGATCGTCTTCGAGGGGCAGGAGGAGTACGGCAGCCCCTTCGACGGGTACCCGCCGACCGACCCCGAGCGGTTCGCCTGCGACGCCATGGTCATCGCCGACCTCGGAAACCTGCGCCCCGGCACCCCGACCCTGACCACAGGCCTGCGCGGCGCCGCCGAGGTCGTCGTCGAGGTCCGTACGCTCCAGGAGCCGCGCCACAGCGGCGAGTTCGGCGGCGCCGCACCCGACGCGCTGCTCGTCCTGCTCAAGGCCCTGTCGACCCTGCACGACGTGCACGGCGACGTCGCCGTCGCCGGTCTGCGCCGCGACGAGTGGACCGGCACCAGCTACACCGAGGACGAGTTCCGCGACCTGGCAGGCGTCGAGAGCGGCCTCCCCCTCATCGGCAGCGGCACCCTCGGCGAGCGCCTGTGGAGCGGCCCGGCGGTCACGGTCATCGGGCTCGACGCCCCGAGCGTGGAGCACGCCGCGTCGGCCGTGGTCCCGTACGCCCGCGCCAAGTTGAACCTGCGCTTCCATCCGCTCCAGGACCCGAACGAGGCCCAGGACTGCCTGGTCCGGCATCTGCGCGCGCTCAAGCCGTTCGGCGTTCCGCTCACCGTCACGCCCGGCGACACGGGCCCCGGCTACGAGGCGGCGACCGGCGGACCCGCCTACCGCGCCGCCCGTACCGCGCTCAAGGAGGCCTGGGGCACCGACGCCTCGTACGTCGCGACCGGCGGCTCCATCCCCCTGGTCAACGGCCTCGCCCAGGCCGCCCCGCACGCCGAGGTCCTCCTCTTCGGCGCCCAGGACAGCATGTGCAATCTGCACGCCCCCAACGAACGCGTCCTGTTCTCCGAACTGCGCGCCACCGTCGTCGCCATGTGCGCCTTCGTCCGCGAGTACGCCGCCGACTTCCAGGGCGGCGAAGGCGTGAAGGGCGGGGCCGCGTCATGACCACGCAGACCGAGGCTCCCGAGCAACAGCCGCCCGCGAAGAAGAAGTTCACCTTCCCCAGCGCCCTGACCGTGCTCGCCGTCGTCACGATCGCGGTCTGGCTGCTCGCCTTCCTCGTCCCCGCCGGCCAGTACGACAGGAACGGCGACGGCGCCCCGGTCGAGGGCACGTACCACCGCGTCTCCTCCGGCCAGTCCTTCGTCGACCGCCTCAACGACCTCTTCCTCTCCCCGGTCAACGGCCTCTACGGCATCCAGGACCCGAAGACGTCCCTCGTCTCGCCCGACAACTCCGGTGATCTGTACGGCAGTGCGGGCGTCTTCCTCTTCGTGCTCGCGATCGGCGCGTTCATCACCGTCGTCTTCGCGACCGGCGCCCTGGACCGCGGCATCGGCCGCCTCGCCCACCGCCTGCGCGACCGCGGGGCGCTGCTCATCGCGGGCGTCATGGTCGTCTTCTCGGTGCTCGGCACGGTGGAGGGCTTCGCCGAGGAGACCCTCGGCTTCTACGGGCTGATCGTGCCGCTGATGCTCGCGCTCGGCTACGACCGGATGACCGCCGTCGGCGCGATCATCCTCGGCGCGGGCATCGGCGTGCTCTGCTCGACGGTCAACCCGTTCGCCACCGGCGTCGCCTCGTCCGCCGCGGACATCTCCCTCGGCGACGGCATCGCGCTCCGCTTCGTGATGTGGTTCGTGCTGACCGCGGTCACGGTCGCGTACGTCATCCGGTACGCCAAGCGCGTACAGAAGAGCCCGGAGCGCTCCCTCTCCGGGTTCCTGCCCGGCGACAAGGACCGCGACAAGGCGGCGTCGGACGCGGCCGAGGTCCCCGAACTGACCGCTCTGCACAAGGCCGTGCTGATCGGCACGGCCCTCGTCTTCGCGTTCATGATCTTCTCGGTGGTGCCGTGGGCGAGCGCCCTCACCGGCAACGCCGACGCGACGCCGTACGGCTTCGAACTCGACTGGTCCTTCCCGCAGTTGGCGGCGCTCTTCCTCGTCGCGGCCGTGCTCATCGGGCTCGTCGCGCGCATGGGCGAGCAGAAGCTCAGCTCGACGATCATCCAGGGCGCCGCCGACTTCGTCTCCCCGGCGCTCGTCATCCTGCTGGCGCGCGGCGTCACGGTCATCATGAACAACTCGAAGATCACGGACACGGTGCTCCACGCCATCGAGGGCGTCGTCAAGGGCACCTCGTCCGGCATCTTCGCCATCATCGTCTTCGTCGTGAACCTGCCGCTCGCCTTCCTCATCCCGTCCACGTCAGGACACGCCACCCTCGCCATGCCGATCCTCGCGCCGCTCGCCGACTTCGCCGGGGTCTCGCGCGCGGTCGTCGTCACCGCGTGGCAGTCGGCCAGCGGCTGGATGAACCTGTGGGTGCCGACGACCGCCGTCACCATCGGCGGGGTGGCCCTCGCCAAGGTCGGCTACGACAAGTACCTGCGGTTCGTGTGGCCGCTCCTCGCCCTGCTGTTCCTGCTGATCTGCGCCTTCGTGGCGCTGGGGGCGGCATTCACGTGACCACGCCCACGCCGCCCACGCCATCTTCGTCGTCCTCGTCGTCCTCGCCGTCCGAGGACCGACCCCCCGTCGCGGCCTACCGGAACCTGGTCGTGGCCACCGTCGGCTTCGGGCTCACCTTCTGGGCCTGGAACCTCATCGCCCCGCTCGCCGGCCCCTTCGGCGACGACCTGAAGCTCAGCTCGTTCGGCCAGTCCTTCCTGGTGGCGGTGCCGGTGATCGTCGGCTCGCTCGGCCGCATCCCGATCGGCGCACTCACCGACCGCTACGGCGCGCGGCTGATGTTCCCGCTGGTCGCGGCCCTCACGATCGTGCCGGTGCTGCTGGTCATCCCGGCCCGGCACAATTTCGTCGCGCTGATCTGCGTCGCGTTCCTGCTGGGCCTCGGCGGCACCACGTTCACCATCGGCGTGCCCCTGGTGAACTCCTGGTTCCCGCCCGCCCACCGCGGCCTCGCGATCGGCGTGTTCGGCATGGGCATGGGCGGCGTGGCCCTGTCCGGCTACTTCACCCCGCGCATGGCCAAGCACGGAGAGAACCTCCCGTTCCTCGTCGTCGCCGTCGCGCTCGCCGTGTACGCGGTGCTCGCCGCCGTCCTCATCACCGACCACCCCGGCCGGCCCGTGCCGAGGACCTCACTGGCCACCCGGCTGCGCCAGGCCGGACAGCTGCGCGTGACCTGGGAACTGTCGATGTTGTACGCGATCGGCTTCGGCGGCATCGTCGCGTTCGGCGTCTACCTGCCCACCTATCTCAAGACGTGGTACGAGCTCAGCCCCACGGACGCGGGCACCAAGGCGGCCGGGTTCGCGCTGGTCGCGGTGGTCTTCCGGCCCATCGGCGGCTGGCTCGGCGACCACGTCCACCCGGCGGTCGTCACCGCGTGGGCGCTCGCCGTCGTCGCCGTGTGCGCGATCGTCCAGGCCTTCGACCCGCCGATGTACCCGGCGGGCACGATCTGCTTCCTGGTGATGGCGGCGGGCCTGGGCGCCTCGGGCGGCGCCGTCTTCACGCTGGTCTCCCAGGTCACCCCGCAGCCGCAGGTCGGCTCGGTGACGGGCATCGTCGGAGCGGTCGGCGGCCTGGGCGGCTTCGTCCCGCCGCTGGTCATGGGAGCGATCTACAGCAGCCAGGGCTCGTACTCGATCGGCTTCATGCTGCTGTCGGACCTGGCGCTTGCGGGGTGCGTGTACGCGTACGGTCGGATGAGGGCGGCGAAGGCGCCGTCGTAGGTCGGAAGGCGCCGTCGTAGGCCAGAAGGCGCCGTCGTAGGTCAAGCGGGGCCCGGGCTCAAGCGGGGCCCGGGTCCGCCGCTTCGGGTGCGTCCCCGAAGAGCTGCCGCACCGTGGACCGGTAGTTCGTGCGTACGTGTCCCAGGGCCACGGCCCGTGCCCGGTCCGCGTCGCCCGCCGCCACGGCGTCGTACAACTCCCGGTGCTCGTCGAGCTGTTGGGTCCACGCCTCGTTGCGCCGGGTGAGCCAGCGCAGCCGGCCGTCGACCGGCTGCATGACGGTGGACAGCAGGCCGTTGCCCGCCATGGCCAGCAGCCGGTCGTGGAAGCGGCTGTTGATGTCGGCGATCGTCTCGTCCTCGCCCTCGGCGGTGGCCCGCGCCGCCTGCTCGAGCAGTTCCTCCAGCTGCGCCAGGTCGTCCCGGCGGGCGCGCTCGGCGGCGAGCCCGGCCGCGTAGACCTCCAACGCCTCGCGCAGCTCGAAGAGTTCGGTGACATCGGTGTGGGTGAGGGTGCGCACCACGGCCCGGCGCGGGGTCTCGTACGTCACGAAGCCCTCGCCGAGCAGCGCCCGGATCGCCTCGCGCACCGGGACCCGCGAGACGCCGAACCGGTCCGCGAGCTCCCGCTCCACCAGCCGGTCGCCCGGGCGCAGGCGACCGCCGATGATGTCCTGCCGCAGCGTGGCGAGCACGCGTTCGCGTACCGCGCC
This sequence comes from Streptomyces sp. NPDC050085, assembly GCF_044460595.1. Lineage (NCBI taxonomy): Bacteria > Bacillati > Actinomycetota > Actinomycetes > Kitasatosporales > Streptomycetaceae > Streptomyces > Streptomyces sp. NPDC050085. Next base: position 648,702 of record NZ_JBITJZ010000005.1, read on the forward strand.
CAGGGGTTCCACCGTCGTCATGCCCCCATCTTCGCCGATGCCGGGTTCTTTCCCGGCCGGGGGCCTTTTACCGAGCCGTAACCGCACGGACATTGCCGAGTGCGTCAAGGAGCGGGACCATGACGCCGCTTTGGTATACCAATAGGGCGCCCCGCTCCGGGAGGCTGCCCCCACACCGGGAGGCTCTACATGCCCGTGGCCGAACCGCTGCGCACACAGGACGGCAGCACCTTCACCCTCGATCCTCGTCTGGTCAACGAGGACCTGGCCCCCGCGGCCGAACGCAAGTGGAAGGTCTTCGACCTCTTCGCCCTGTGGATGTCGGACGTCCACAACCTCGGCAACTACACGTTCGCCGCAGGCCTGTTGGTGCTCGGCCTCAACGCCTGGCAGATCTTCACGGCCCTGCTCATCGGCTTCGTCGTCATCTACGCCGGCTGCAACGCGATGGGCCGCATCGGCCAGCGCCACGGCGTCCCGTTCCCGGTCGTCAGCCGCATCAGCTTCGGTGTGTGGGGCGCGAACATCCCCGCCCTCATCCGCGCCGTGATCGCCATCATGTGGTACGGGATCCAGACGTATCTGGCGTCGGTGGCGGTGAACGTCATGGTCCTGGCGGCGTTCCCGTCGACGGAGTCCTGGACGCACCACTCCTTCCTCGGCCTGGACGCGCTCGGCTGGGCCTCCTTCCTGACGCTCTGGCTGCTCCAGTTCGTGATCATCACCCAAGGCATGGAATCGGTACGGAAGTTCCAGGACTTCTGCGGCCCGGCGATCTGGGTCGTGATGCTCGCCCTCGCGGTCTGGATCTGGGCGAAGGCGGGCTGGACGATCTCGCTCACGACCACCCCGCACCCGGTGTCGACGGGCGAACAGTTCCGCCAGTGGTTCGGCGCGATAGGCCTGATCCTCGCCACGTACGGCACGCTGATGCTCAACTTCTGCGACTTCTCCCGCTTCGCGCCGAACTACAAGACGGTGCGCCGCGGCAACTTCTGGGGCCTGCCGGTCAACTCAACTGCCTTCGTGGTCCTGTCGGTCGTGGTGACGGCGGGCAGCCTGGAGGTGTTCGGCGAGGCGATCACGGACCCGGCGATGCTGGTGGCGCGGATCGGCAACACCTGGGTCCTGGTCTTCGGCGCCCTGACCTTCGCCGTCGCCACGATGGGCGTGAACATCGTCGCCAACTTCGTCTCTCCCGCGTACGACTTGGCGAACGTCTGGCCGCAGAAGATCACGTTCAAGGTGGGCGGGGCGATCTCGACGGTGGCGGCGCTGCTGGTGACCCCCTGGAACCTGTACTCGAACCCGAACGTGGTGAACTACTTCCTCGGCGGCCTGGGTGCCTTCCTCGGCCCGCTGTTCGGCATCATCATGCTCGACTACTTCTGGGTGAAGCGGGGCCGGATCGACGCGGCCGCCCTCTTCGACGCGACGCCGGGCTCGCCCTACTACTACCGCGGCGGCGTGAACCCGAAGGCGCTCGCGGCGTTCGTCCCGTCGGCGGCACTGGCGGTGATCCTCGCCCTGGTCCCGTACTTCGACCAGGTGGCGGCGTATTCATGGTTCATCGGGACGGCGGTGGCGGCGGGGTTGTACGCGCTGATCTGCCGTGCGGAACGTACGGACTCCAGCACGGTGGTCGCTTCGGAGGGGGCTCTCGCGAGGGCCGAATGAGTGCACCCCGGGGAACTCGACCGGTCAAGGCACCTGTTGCGGGGGCCGTGGACGCATCATCCGCCCATGCTCACCATGTTCATGCCCCCGCGCTCCGTCCTCGGCGCCCTGCTGGCAGCGTGCGTGACGCTGCTCCCGGCGACCTCCTCCTCTCAAGGACCCGGCACGGTGTTCTGGGTCGACCCGAACACGGCGGCGTCCCGCCAGTCCGCGGCGTATCGCGCGCAGCACCGCTGGTCGGACGCCCGCCTGATCGACAAGATCGCCACCCGCCCGCAGGCGACCTGGCTCAACAACCCGAACCCCGGCCCCACCGTGCGGGCGGTCACCGCGGCCGCGTCCCGCGCCCACCGCACCGCGGTCCTGGTCATGTACCACATCCCGCACCGGGACTGCGGTCTGCACTCGGCGGGCGGCGCGGGCGACGCGGCGGCCTACCGCGCGTACGTCAACTCCTTCGTGGCGGGCCTGGGTTCACGCGGCGCGTACGTGGTGGTGGAGCCCGACGCGGTCGCGTCGTTGGTGGCGGGCTGCGCGGGCGCGAACGCCCGTGAGCGGTACGGGCTGTTGACGTACGCGGTGACGCGCCTGTCCAGGGCCCCGCACACCCGGGTCTACCTCGACGCGGGCAACTCGAGCTGGATCCCGGACGTGCGGCGCCTGGTGGGACCACTGCGGGCGGCGGGGGCGGCCCGGGCGGACGGAGTGGCCCTCAACGTCTCCAACTACCGTACGAACAAGGAGACTTCGGCGTACGGACACCGGCTGGTGTCGGCGCTGGGCGGGGGCAAGCATTTCGTGATCGACACCAGCAGAAATGGGAACGGGCCCTACCGGGGCACCGACGCGTGGTGCAACCCGCCGGGCCGGGCACTGGGCACGCCACCGACTGCGCGCACGGGGGACGCGGCGCTCGACGCGTACCTGTGGGTGAAGCGACCGGGGGAGTCGGACGGGACGTGCCGGGGCGGGCCGGGGGCGGGGCGGTGGTGGGCGGGGAGGGCTTTGGAGTTGGCGCGGAACGGGCGCAGTTGATGCGTCAGGCCGAGCGGGTCGGGCCGGGGTACATCTCGTAGTCCAGTACGAGGGTCCCGCTCACTCGGCACCCTGGTCGTGATCGGCCCCGCTGTTGCCCTCATCGGGGAGCGCGGCCAAGGACAGCCGAGTGTGCGGCTGGACGGGCGATCCCCACGGTTGCGGCGACGGTCAGATCGTGGGCGTTGCGCGGGTTTGCCATGTCGTCAACTGTGCTCACAGGCGGGCGAGGAAGGCCCGCCAGGCGGGGCGGCTGAAGGTGAGTACTGGGCCGGCGGGGTTCAACTTGGTGTCGCGGACGGGCGTGGTGTTGGGGTGGGTGGGGGCTACTTCGACGCATTCGCCTTGCCCGCCGCTGTAGCTGCTCGTGCGCCATATTTCGTCCCGGAAGCAGGGGACGTGGGGGCGATCGTGGCTCATGGTCTGTGCTCCTCGGCGACGCGACGGATCAGTGCGAGCGATTCCGTCGGCGGCAGAGCACAGGTGCGCGCGTCGTCGAAGAGGGCGCGATATTGAGCGACATCCGGCTCCCGTTCCATCCAGGTATTGCCGGTCGGGGTCTCCGTCAGTACTAGATCCTGCGCTGTCACCTGCGGAAAGCTCATCAGCAAGTACGGGCCGAACATACCCGAATGAGCCCCGCGGGAGTATGGGATGACCTGGACGGTGATGTTCGGCAGTTCGGCAACCCTGGCGAGCTGTTCGAGCTGTTGCCGCATGATCTCAGGCCCGCCTACCTGCTGGTGAAGAACGCCCTCCGCGAGGACGGCCCACAGTTCCAATGGAGCTTCGTCGAGAAGGCGTTGCTGTCGCGCAAGCCGCACCTGGACGAACTGGTGGATCTCCTCGGATGACTGCCAGGCGCGAGAGGCAACCGTGACGGCACGCCCGTACTCGGGGGTCTGCAGCAGCCCAGGGATCAGCTGCGCCTGGAAGGTCCTGATGCTGTCGCAGATGGTCTCCATCTCGATGTAGTCCCGGTAGGTGGCGCCAGTAAGGCCCCGTACTGGTGCCACCAGCCCTCGCGGCGTCGGCGATTGGCCGTACGGGTCAAGCGAGTCATCCGCTCGTGGATCTCGGAATCAGTGACTCCGTACGCCTTCAGTAGTGCGATCACGTCGGGAGTGCGTACGAGAACCCGACCGTTCTCCATTCGGCTGATCTTGCCCTTGGTGCAGTCGATCTCCTGGGCGGCCTGTGTGGTGGACAGCCCTGCAGCCTCGCGGTGGCGGCGTAGCTCGTCGCCGAGCTGGCGGCCGAGGACGGTTGATGTTCGGTGCGAGAAGTCGCCCTCCAGTTGCCATGTAGTCGAGGAAGCGTTCCCCGTGCTCGTGCTCTGCTGCACGCGGTGCTCGGGGCGTGGAGAGTCGGGCAAGAGGTCCTGGAATCGGCGGAGTTGGTGCTGTCCGAGCTGGTGACCAACGCCATGCGGGTGTCCGTGCCGTGCGCGCGGTACATCGGCGTGCGCATGGTGCGCCCCGAGAGCGACGGAGTCCTGCGCCTGGAGGTGATCGGCATGGGGCCGGGCCGACCCGAGATTCGCGTGCCCGAGGAGGACGAGACACGCGGCCGCGGGCTGATGCTCGTGGACGTGCTGGCTCACCGGTGGGGTGCGGAGGTGCGTGAGTGTGGGATCGGCAAGACGGTGTGGGCGGAGTTGAAGGCGCCGGACATCGTGGCGCCGCCGGAGGGGAAGGAGATCGAGGCGGTCACCGTTCGCCCCGGACAGTGCGTTCGGGTGTGGGGCGAGTGGCGTGCCGTTCAGAGCGTGCGTGCGGAGCCGTACGCGGCGGGCGGGCTCGCGGTCGTGCTCGGCCTGGACGAGGGTCCGGCGCTCAGGCTGCACGCGGCGGAGCCTGTGACCGTACGCGACGGGCAGTCGCAATGATCGTCGGCGCGGGCGCGGCTACCCTGAAGTCAGCATGCGGTCCGCGCAGGCGACGGCAAGGAGGAGACATCGTGGCCGGCCTGGCTCACCACCCGATCCCCGTTCGCCGGGGCCACCTCCGAGATGCTGCCGAGAAGATCGAGCAGGCTACGGGCATGCGCGTCGAGATCGTCGGAGGAAAGCTCGTGATGTCCCCCAGTCCGAGCGGTAAGCACGCCGGGATCGTCATCGACCTCCGCGACGCCATCCGGCCCGGTCTGGCCCCGGACCGTGAGGCCTACGAGAACGTGTCGGTTCCGATGCCGGACGACCCGGATGACTACACGACACCAGACCTGACCATCGGGCCGCGCGCTTTCAAGGAGACGGACGACTGGCTGCTGGATGCGGACGCTGTGGACCTGGCTGTCGAGGTCATCTCACCCAGTGAGCGGCTGAAAGGCATCAACGAGAAAACCGAGTGGTACGCCGCCGCAGGCGTTGCGCGATTGCTTCAGGTCGATCCGCGTACAGGGACCTGGGCGCTGTTCACGCGCCCGTCGGGCGAGGACGGCTACCAGGGTGTGATTCATGGCAAGTACGGGGAGGCCGTCCCGCTCTCTGCCGACCTCGGGGGAGAACTGGGGACCGGTGGTCTTCCTGTCTACGGTCCCCCATCGAAGAGCTGACCTCTCAGCCTTCCGCCGCTGAATGCCTGTGTCTGAGGCGGGACTTAGGCAACCAAGACCTTCGCGATGGCCAAGGCGATCCGCTCGATCCAGTCGATCGCGTCCGTGACGTCGGCATCGATGATGGCTCGACGCTGCTTGAGGTCGCCGTCCTCCGGGCCAGCTTCGTGGGCGATCTTGTTGCGGCGGTTGGCGATCTGGGCGAGAGGTCCGTCAGGCGAGCTGTCGACCCCGGTCAATCGACGCCGACGGCCGTCGCGATGCCGCTCTGTGGCTGCCCCACCAACTCCCGGAGTTTTTGCCTGGTTTCGGCGTCGGTCGAATAGACCACCGTGCCGATCATGCCGCGAGTCAGGAGCACCTTGTATGTGTTGCGGATCAGGCGGTTCACGTCGGCGTCGGGGGTGGACTTCTTGAATACCGGGTCCTTGGATGCCGTACGGTCAGTGACCCAGCGATCGCCGCGCCACACCAGGTCGGGCCCGATGATGACGCCACTCCAGTCGTACTCGAAGCCCTGGGCGGTGTAGACGCAGCCGACCTGGCCGAAACCTGCTGGATCGGTGGCCCAGAGCGCGGCGGGTGGCGCACCTGAGATGGCTCTGTCGCCGAAGACGTTCCACGGGCGTTGCCAGTCCCCGATGACGACATCTACGGGCAGTGACTGTCCCGCCGGAACCTTCTTGGTCCACTTCCAGCAGTAGCCCGCAGACATCCGGGAGCTGTACCCCTGGTCGCGCCGGTTATTGAGGAGGTTCTCCATCTCTTCCGGACTCTCGGCAACGACGAGTTGCATCCGGCCATCCGGATCCCACGGGAGAACGCCGCCCTCGACTAGTCCCAGCAGCCGCACTACCCACTGCAGATAGGCGTCGCTGCCGCCACAGCGGAACTGACTGTCCAGCGACACCACGCGGCACGTCAGGTTCTTCGCGGCTGCAGCGGCCTTGATCTCGGAGACGGTGCCCATCTCACCTGGCCGAACGACCTGGTGCTCGTCCAGGAGGAACACCGGGACGCGGGCGGCGTCGATGAGCTCCTCGACCTGGGCCTTGCCGGTGCGGTGAGTGGCCGGGGTGTACCGATTGGCCGAGGTCTCGCGCATGCGGTGCGCTTCATCGCAGACGAGGACGTCGAGTCCGTTGCGTTCGGCGGTCATGAAGCTGTTGAAGTACTTGAAGAGGTCCCTGACTTGAGGCTTTCGGGCGCCCGCCACCTTGCGCATGGTCGTGGTGAACGAACTGGATCCCGTCGCGTGCAGTGCGGTGAGGCCCTGGCGGTACAGCTCCCCGAGAACGGACAGCGCGATGACGCTCTTTCCGGTTCCGGGGCCTCCGGTGACCACAACGATCTCCTTGTGGTCCGACTCCTTTGCGCGCCGAACGGCGTTGAGTACCGTGCGATAGGCGATCTGTTGCTCGTCGAGCAGTACAAACTGCTCGCGCTCCCTGACCTCTTGGGCGGCTACGGCCATCAGCTGCCGCGACGGTCCGACCTTCGCGTTGAGTAGTTCATCGGCTGCTCGTGCACCGGAAGCCGGGCTGAGCCGTGATCGCAGGAAATCCATGAACTCGCCGCGCCGCTCACCGATGAAGAGCCGGCCGAACTCATCCTCGTTCTCGAACAGTCCGCCGATGCCGAACTGGGTGGCGTTGTGCAGATACGCGGCACCGCAGATCCTGTCCGGATTCTCGGCGAGGGCGGCGTTGAATGAGGTCAAGTACTGCACGTACCCCCGTACTTGGTCCACGGGATTCAGAACGGGACGGCTGTACGAATCGACTTGGCACAGGGACGGATCACTGTCGACGGGATCGGCGCTGCTCCACTGCTTCAGCTCCACGACGATGTAGGAGGGATGTCCCGTCTTCGGATGAACGCCGGCCAGTACGGCGTCGGCTCGCTTGCTGGTGAGCGGGAGGCCGTACTCCAGGAGTACTTCTACCTGACCGAGCCCGGCATCATTGAGCGCGCTCGCCAGCACCGGGATGCTGCGCTCCCAGGAGCGCGCCTCGGCGGTGCTGGGCTTGTACCCGTGCATGCGCGCGAACTGCTCGGTCATACGGAGAAAAAGGGAACCGGACAGGCACTCCGCGGAGACCGCGGCGGCGGAGGCGCGGAACAGCAACGGATGCTCCCAGGCAGCACGAAGGAACTCGTGCGGGTGGGGGCATGTCCTTCGTGACTCCGCCTGAGGCGGAGCGGAAGCCCGGCGGGCCGCTTTGACGATTACTCGAACTCTATCGCGAGCTGTTCGGCCACGTCCTTCTCCAAGGGTGTGGCCACCGGGGGCAGCTTCCGTTTCGGAGGCTTTCGCAAGGGGTTGTCCGCGATGGTGCCGCTGATCAGCGTGCGCAGTGCATTGCGTGTGTCCGGGTCTTCGGCATAGATCACGATGCCGCTGCGGGCGCGGGTCAGCAGGACGTGGTAGGCGTGCCGCACCAACTGGTCCACGCGCTCGTCGCTCACCGAAGCGGGTTTCAGTTTGCCGTCATGGGTCTTGCTGCGATCGACGGTGAAGCGGCTGTCGCGCCACACGAGATCGGGGCCGATGATGACGCCTGCCCAGTCGAACTCGAAGTTCTGTGCGGTGTAGATGCAGCCGATCTGCCCGAATCCACGAGGGTCGGTCGCCCATTGGCTGGTCTCGGGTACGTCCTCGATCTGGACGCCGTCCTTCGCGTTCCACGGTCGGTGCCAGTCGCCGATACGCACTTCGTGCAGAAGCTCTCCGTGTGTCGGTGTCTTCCATTCCCAGCAGAACCCCGCGGTCATCCGAGCCTGAAGCTTCTCTTCGCGGATCTGCTTCTCCAGGAAGGTCTCCATTTCCTCGGGGCTCTCGGCGAGACGGACGTCGATACGGCCGTCCGGGACCCAGGCGGGAACGGAGGCCGGCTTGAGGGTCAGCAGCTTCGTCACCCACTCGCGGAATGCGGCACTTCCCTCAGCGCGGAACATTCCGGGGAGCTCGATGACCTCGTAGTCACACCCCAATTCCTTTGCACGATCCATGAGGTAGGCCACTGTGCCGACCTCGTTGGGGCGCAGGGACTGCCAGTCGTCGAGCAGGAAGACGGGGACCTCGGCGGCGTGGATCAGTTCGTCGGCCTGCGGCCACCCTCTCTCCTTCACCCATCGCTTGACGTCGCGGCCGTCCGACACGAGGCGTACGCGGTGAGCCTCGTCGCAGATCAGGACCTGCAGTGAGTTCTGCTCGAGATCCCCGAACTGCTGAAAGAACCGAAAGTCCTTACGGGCCTGCCGTTCGGCCCTGCCCTTGTGACCACGCGGAGCGGCATTGGCGGCGGCCTGACGCAGATTGTTGGTGAACGACCGGGACCCACTGGCGTGCACGACGTGGTGGTTCTCCTGACGAAGCGTGCGCAGGAGTTCGACGGCCACCGCGGTCTTGCCGCTGCCAGGGCCGCCCTGAATGATGATGACCTTCTTGCGGTGCCGGGCCCCGTTTGCGCTGACCCGCACGGCTTCCCGTACTTCCTGGAACGCGATCTCCTGTTCCTTCTGGAGCGCGAAGACAGGGTGTGGACTTCCGACCCGGCTGAAGGCCTCGCTTGAGGAAGGGACTTCGTACTGCTGCGCCTGGCACAGGACATCCGCCGCGCGGGAGCCCGATTCCCCAGCCGCCAGGCGCGCGGACAGGAAACGCTGGAACTCGTCGAGACGGTCCCGTGTGAACAGCCGCCCGTGGTCGCTCTGCCGCAACGCGAAGAGAGACGCAACCTCCGAACTGGCGTTGTGCAACAGGGCCGCACCGGCGATCCGTTGACGGTGTCCGTACAGTGGCGCGAGGTTCTGCACCAAATACTCGCAGTAGCGCTGCACTTGACGGACCGGATGGAGTTTTGGCTTGTCGTACCCGGCGTCCACTGCGATGGGATTGGTCGGGGAGACCTCGGCCTTTCGCCATTGCTTCAACTCGATGACGACGTAGGAGAGGTCTTTCGTTACCGGGTGCAGCCCGGCGAGGATCACATCCGCTTCGCCCGCCATTCCGGGCGTCGCGTACTCGATGAGGACCTCGACGCCGTCGAGGCCCTGGGAGAGGAGTGACTCGACGACGCTCGGGAGGCTCTCGTCCCACGAGGCGACAAGACCGGCGCCCGGTTGCTTCTTGTTGGGGTGCGTCCGCACGTACTCGTTGATGAGCTTCGCGGTGAGCGGAAGGTGAGCCTGTCCGGTCGGCGTGATGAGAGGCCGCAGTGCGGCCGCGGACTTCCGGAGCAACAAAGAGACTTCCCCACAGGCACGACAGATCTCGTGCGGGTGGGGGCATGTCCTGTGAGGAAGCCCGTCGGGCCGCGATGACCCTGCGTACATTACCCGCGGACAGGTCGAGCGGCCCGTGATCCGGGAATGACGCTGAGGACCTGCGGGACGTCCTGAGGCTTGTCGCGGACCACGAGGAGAAGCTCGCGCGGGGCATGAAGGGCCGCCTGCGTCAATTCCTGCTCGTCGACGGTTCCCTGGCGAGATCCTGCGTCGACGTTGGCTGAAGGGTCTTGGAACAGAGAGAAGGGGACGGCCCTCGGGCCGTCCCCTCACCTCATCGTCAAACGATGAGGTGCGCGGTGCTTTCCACCAGCACCTTCACCAGCTCCACCCCAAGGCCCGTGGCGACACCGATGAGGATGTCGCGGAGCCAGGTCCGGCGCTTGGGCGTGTACTCGACGGGAACCATGTGAAGCAACTCCTTCAGAGGCGGGTGGTAGGGAGGGGTTCCCATACCTGGGCACCGTTCCGGCCACCGCGAGGGGCCTCACCATGTGGCTCATGGCTCTACGCATCCGACTTCTGAAGGTTCTGCATTCGCAGGCCCGATCTGTAACCCTCCAGGGAGGCAGCATCGCGCTGGCGCAGGCTATCTCATAACTGGTTTGAGTGGGCAAAGAGTTGGGACTGGACGGCGACTGTCATCCGCCTCCTTTGCCGAGCAACGCCAATGTCGTCGTGATGAGCGTGCACATCAGCGCGACGATTGCACTGAGACTGGCCAAGCCCGTCTTGCGGTCGGGGAACAGTTCGCGGCGTGTCTGGCGCAGACCGGGGCGGACGGCGAGAGTGCGTATGCGCTGCCACTTGTGTTGCTCGATGCTGCATCCGCGGAGAAGTCCGCGGGCATTCTTGCGGCAGGTCTGGCCTTGTTTACGGATGGGGGCGCCACATGGGACGGGTGCCTGTAACAGGAACCACAGGAAGCTCAGGGCGAACAGTGCGGTCAGGCCGATGGGGCCGATGTCTGACGTGAGCCAGCCTGCGAGAGCGACGACGAGAACGATGAGTCCCAATAGGGAAGAATCTTCTGCCGGTTCATGACAGGCGAAGGTAGGTGGAGGAACAGGCGGCGGGGAGGGCGCACATGGGCGCACGAGAGCACGTTGTTCCATGTCGGCACGCTGCCCCGGCGGTGAGCGGCAAGGATCGCGGCGGGGTGACGCCGTGTCGTTCGTCCGGTTACCTTTTCGCCCATGGACCCAGAACTCACCGCCCTCGCCACCGCCAGCGCCACGGCTCTGGTCACGCAGATGACCACCGACGCCTGGACTCGGATCCGGGATCGTTTCGCGCAGGTTCTGTCGCGGGAACAGGGGCGTGAAGAGGCAGCCGTGGTGGGCGAGTTGGATCAGGCCAGGGACGAAGTCGTGGCCGCGAGGGGTGACGAGGACGAGATCGCCGGGGCGCGGAGTGAGTGGCAGCGGCGGATGCGGCGGGCCTTGGTGGCCAATCCGGAGGCGGCGGACGATCTGCGGGAGATTCTCGCGGAGTTGGCGCCTCCGGAGGCCCGGCAGGGCGACACGTACACCATTACGAATCACATGCGGGGCGGGGACGGGAACAGCGGCGTGGTCATGCAGGTCGGGGTCGTGAAGAACCTGCACCAGGGGCAGCCGCCGCGGCACAGCTGAAGGCAGTTGCGTACGGTTTCCCCATGCCCAAGCACACCGATGACGCCTTCCTCGATCACCTCGCCGATCGCCTCCACGCCCTTCCCGGCGTGCACGCCGTAACCCTCGGCGGATCGCGCGCCCAAGGGACGCACACCCCCGAGAGCGACTGGGACACCGCCGTCTATTACCGGGGGAGTGAAGGGCGCTTCGAGCCGCGGCACCTTCGGGACGTCGGGTGGGAAGGTGAAGTCTCCGAGATCGGGGGGTGGGGCGGGGGCGTGTTCAATGGTGGGGCCTGGTTGAGCGTTGATGGGCGGCGTGTTGATGTGCACTACCGGGATCTCGATGTCGTCGAGCATGAGCTTGCCGAGGCTGAAGCCGGGCGGGTTCGGGTCGAGCCGCTCATGTTTCATCTTGCCGGGATCCCGAGTTATCTCGTCGTCGCCGAGCTCGCCGTCAATCGGGTGTTGAGGGGGGAGACCCCCGTTCCTGATGGGTATCCGGTTGCCCTGCGCAAGGCCGCCCCGGACGCCTGGTGGGGGCGGGCCGACATGACCCTGCAGTACGCGCTGCACGGGAACGTGCCGCTCGGGGGACGCGTCGAGGTGGTGGGTGCTGTTGCCATCGCCGCCATGCAGGCCGGGCATGCCGTGCTCGCCGCGCGTGGGGAGTGGGTCACCAATGAGAAGCGGCTGTTGGCGCGGGCCGGGTTGCGCGGCGTTGATCAGTTGCTGGTGGACAACTCCCTGGAGCTGGGTGAACTCGTCGAGCGTGCGCGGGAGTTGATGGTCCGTGCCGTCGAGGGCGCCAAGGGGTAGGTCGCCGCGTCGCGCCAACCCGTGCCCGCGCCCTCCGTGGTGATCAGGCGGACTGCCGTCACCTGCGTGTGGAGGGGCAGGGCGTTCCTGAAGGGCGAGGCCGGGATGTCGTCCGTGCCCTCGCCGCTCGCCAGCGTCAGGTGCGGGGCCAGGCCCTCTTCGCCGAAGATGCCGCGGTACGGGACCGCCTCCGGCCAGCGTGCGCGGAGGGCGTCGGTGAGGGCGCGGACCGGGGTCGCGGGCGTCGGTGGCAAGTAGAGGACTCCCGGCCAGCGCTGCGTCGCGTGGAACGTCAGCGTGAAGGCCGGACTCATCGCGATGAGGGCCCGCAGGTCCCGCTCCAGTCGGCCGGTGATGCGGGGCAGCGGCAGGAACGGGTAGAGCACCGTCACGTGAGCACGCGAACCCGTGCGGACCAGGGCGTCCGCCTCCGGGACGTGGATCGTCAGCGCCGTGTCGCCGGGGGTGTCCGGCCAGCTGTTCTCCTGCAGTGATGTCTGTAGTGATGTCTGTCTCGTGGGCACGGTCAAGTGTCACATTGCGGAAATGCGGGCGTTCCTTCCCCTCCATGAACTCCCTTTACCGTGGAGGGACCAGTTCAGGTCTGGCCGATGTCGTCCGGCACCACACCGTGCACGCCACCCACGTGTACGCGTACGACGGCAGAGGTCGGCACATCGTCATGGTTCACCTGCGTTCCCTTCCGCCCTGGCTCGCCCACGCCCTGCGTGCCCAGCGCGTTCCCGTTCCGTGGCCCGCTGTCGTGCGCGGTGCGCTCGCCGCCGGGCCGTTGTTGCTCGTTGCCGTCGTCGCCGGGCGGCCGTCCAGCGGCGTGCTGCTCGCCCTCGGTGCCATGCTCGCCGGCGTCAACGACCGGCCGGGGACGCGGCTCTCCGCGGTGTCGCGGCTCGGTGGGCCCGCGGTCGCCGGGGCGGTGGGGATGGTGGTGGGCAGTGCGCTCGCCGGGGGAGGGTTCGCCCTGGTCGGTGCCTTTGCCCTGCTCGGACTCGTCGGGGGTGCCGTCAGCGCTGTGGGGCCCGTCGCCTCGGCCTGCGGTACGCAGCTGCTGGTGACCGTCGCCATCGGCGCGGGGATGCCGTTGCCGGAGGCCGGGTGGCAGCGGGGGCTGTTGTTCGCTGCGGGCGCCGGATGGCTGATCGTGCTCCGGGTCGCACTGCCTTCGCCCGCGCGCAGTGCCGGCAGGGGACTCGGTTATCTGTACGACGGTGAGCGTGCTGCCGTTGCTGCCGTGTACGACGCCGTGGCCCGGTTGATAGAGGCCGCCGGTACCGACGGTGCCCGGGGGTGCCGTGCCGGTCTCACCGCCGCTCTCGACCAGGCGCAGGACGCGTTGCGCGGGAGCGGGGGCGGGGCGGGGACGCGGCGGCTGCGGGCCCGGCTCGGCGCCGCGTTGCCGCTCGCCGAGGCGGCCACCGCGCTGGCGTGGACCGGGCGGCCCGTGCCCGCCCGGGCAGCCGTTGGGCCCCGGCTGCTCGCCGCCGCCGTGCGGACCGGCGCGGCGTCGGGGCCGCTGCCCGCTCCGGCCCGGTACGACGCGGGGCTGCGCGCGCTGGACGAGGCGTTGTTGCGGGCCGCCGAGGTGTTCGACGGGGGTGGTGTCTCCGGGCCCGCCCGCCGTCGCACCGGCGGCCCGATGCCCTTGCTGCGCAAGGCAGTTGGCGGCGGAGGGCGCGAGTACGGGGCCCGCGTCGGGCTCTGCTTCGGGGCGAGCGCGGCCGTTGCCCAGGCGCTGCACCCCGAGCACTGGTACTGGCTGCCCGCCACCGCCGTCTTCCTCGTCAAGCCCGATCTGGGGCCGCTCGCCTCGCGCGTGCTGTGCCGGGCCGCGGGCACGGTCGCGGGGGCCGCCGTCTTCGCCGGGCTGGCCGCCTTCCTGCCGCGGCCCGCGGGACTCGTCGTGCTCGTCGCGCTGTGCGGGGCGCTCATACCCGTCGCCACCCGGCACTTCGCCGCACAGACCGCCGTCGTCACCGTGCTCGTGCTGTCGCTCGTGATGGTCGGAGGCGAGGCGCAGGCCTCCGTCAGCCGGATCAGCGAGACGCTGCTCGCCTGCGCCCTCGTACTGATCGCGGGCCACCTGCCGTGGCCGGGTGCGCACCGCGGGGGCGGGGTGCGGGCGCGGATCGCCGTCGCGCGCGAGGCCGCCCAGATCTACGTACGGCACGTGCTGAGCGGTGACGAGGACAGGTCCGCGCGGTGGGCGCTGCGGCGCGAGGCCTACCGGACGCTGGCCGAGGCGCGGGCTGCCGTGGAGGTGGCCGCCGCCGAACTCCCCGTCCTCGCCCGGCACTCGGACGGGTCGCGGCACGTCACCGTCGTCCTCGAGCGGCTCGTCGACGTGACCACCGCGTGCGCCGTGCAGGTCGACGACACCGGGCGGGTGCCGGAGCAGCACGCCGAACGGATCGGCGTGCTGCTCGCGGAACTCGCCGCCTGAACAGCTACGGAACGGGCTGCTGAGTGGCTACTGGACGGCTACGGCTTGGGCAGCGTGCAGCCCGGGGCCGAGAGGTTGATCTTGTTGCCGGTGCCGACGCACGGCACGATCCCGTACGTCTCCTGCCCGTAGTTGATGCCCGGACGGACCGTCACGTTGCCGTTCTGGTCGACCTCGCACGGGTTGTTGTCCGTGCAGCGCTCTCCGTCCTCGTTACCGGTGTTGTTGACCGCGACGACCTTTCCCGTCGCCTGGTCGAGCACCGGCGATCCGGACGTGCCGCCGATCGTCTGGCAGGCGGAGGTGTAGCGGACCGAGTCCTTCCAGGTCCACTCGCCCTCCTTGAGGCGGTACGCGAAACCGTCGATCGCGCAGTTGTACGTCCGCTTCCAGTAGCCGGACACCACGCTGATCGCCGTGCCCTGGGTGGGGTGGGCGGCCGACAGTTCGAGGGCGCTGATGCCGTACGAGTTCTGGATCTGCTGGTAGGTGCTGGTGAGTTGGTAGAGCGAGACGTCCGTGTCGGTCATCGTGCCGTACGCGATCTTGCTCGCCCGCAGCGTCGCGACCTTGCTGCCCGCCGAGTTGAGCAGGCTGAAGGTGCGGCTCGACGGCTGGTTGACGATCACTTCGCCCGGGCCGGGGAAGCCGGACTCCAGGCAGTGGCCGTTGGACATGACCAGGGCCGGGTCGGTGGGCTGCGAGTTCGGTACGCGGACGACCGAGCCGGAACAGTTGCTGAGAGCCACCGTTCCGGCGAAGGTCACGGCTCTGACCTTCGGGGTCGCCGCGGCCGTCGCGGTGGTCGGGGTGCTGGTGTCAAGTGCCGTGGCGGGGGCGGCGGTTGCCGCGGTCGCGCCGAGAAGCAGGACGCTGAGGAGCGCGCCGGCGAGGGACTTCTTCACGTGGGGGGTCCTCTCCCGTACTCAGTCTCAGTACTCGGTCTCAGTACTCGGTCTCAGTGGAACACCGTGTTTGGCATGAGCATTGTGATGGCGTACGGCTCAGCGGACAACAGTGCGTTCTCAGCGGACGGGAGTGGCTGAAAGAGGCCTACGGGGTCAGCTGTATCCAGACCGGCGCGTGGTCCGAGCCCGGTGCGTCGCGCCGCTCGGCCGGGGTGTCGCCGATCGACGGCAGCGGGTGCAGCTCCGCCGCCGCCTCGTGCGGGATGCCGGTGCCCGCGCGCGTGATGCGGCCGGTCAGTGCGTGCGTGACGAAGACGTGGTCGATCAGCTCGCGGCGGCCCGCGTACACGCGCGAGAACCGCTGGTCCTCGGGGATGAGCGGCGCGACGTTCCACAGGCGCTTCGCGTCGCCCTTGTCCGGGCGTTCGAAGCCGGGCGTGCCGATCTCGGAGCCGGGCGGGCCCTGGAGGATCTGGGTGGTCGCGGCGTGCGGCTCGTCGTTGAAGTCGCCGAGCACGACGACGCGTTCGCGCCGGCCGTCCTCGCCGATCAGCACGTCGGCGAGGGTCCGCACCGCCGTGGCCTCCGCCGCCCGGCGCTGCAGCGCGTACGTCGCGTAGCGCGCCCGCTCACCCTCGTCGCGCGGGGAGAACCGGCCGCCCGGGTAGCTCAGCAGCTTCGACTTGAGGTGACAGACGGCCGCCGTCAGCCAGGTCACGCGCGTCGAGAAGCTGACGGCCAGTACGCCGCGGCCCGTCCGGTCCGACGTGCGGCCGCTGTCGTCGAGCTGCACCGGGTGCAGCGGGGCGGGGAGCGCGGGGGTGTCCGCGACGATGCTCACCGCCACGTCGCTGAGGACGCCGACCCGGATGCCGCGCTCGTCGGGGAACTGAGACAGCGTCACGAAGTAGCGTCCGTCGAGGAGTTGTACGAGATCGTCGAGTGCCTCCGGGTCGCCGATCTCCTGGATGCCGAGGAGAGTCGGGTGTAGCTGGTTGATCGTGGCGGCGAGCGAGGCCAGCTTCGCCTCGTACGCGGCCTTGTCGCGGGGGCCGAAGGGGCCTCCGGGGCGGTAGAGGTTCTCCAGGTTCCAGGTGCCGACGAGCATGACGTGCTCCGTCCTCGGGGCGGCCGCTGCGGGGCCGGGGCGGTCAGCGTCCCGCGGGGCCCTGCCGGGGAACAGGGGGTGGGGGTCAAGTGGGGCCGGGGTGCGACTGGTTGGGGGTGGGGATGTACGGCGGGGGGCGTAGAGGAGGGCCGCTGGGGGTGGTTGAGCGGGGTTGCGCCGTTGCGTCTGCCGGGCCTCTTTCGTTGGCGGCCGACGCCCGGTGGTCCTTCTGCGTTGGCGGCGGACGCCCGGTGGTCCTGCTTCGCGCGGTTCCCCGCGCCCCTGAAGGCGCGGCTTCGCCGCTGCCTCCTACGGTGATGTCCCCCAACGGCGCCGACCGCGCCCCGTACCGTTCCCCCATGAACCCCGCCCCCGCCGACCTCGTCATCAGCAACTGCACCGCCCTGATCCACCCCGACCCCGACGAGACGGACCCTCAACTCGCCGCGGACTCCATCGAGTTCAGGCCGAACGTCACCCTCGTCATCCGCGACGGCGTCATCGCAGACGTCATCGCCGAGGTCGCCGACAGCGCCGCGTCGGCACCCGCCGCCGCTGAACGGATCGACGCACGCGGACTCGTCGCTCTCCCCGGGTTCGTCAACTGCCATACGCACAGCCCGATGGTGGCCCTGCGCGGGCTCGTCGAGGACCGGCCGGAGCAGGAGTGGTTCAACGACTGGATCTGGCCGATCGAGTCGAATCTGACCTCGCGGATCGTCGAGCTCGGGGCGCGGCTCGCCTGCGCCGAGATGATCCGGGGCGGCGTCACGTGCTTCGCCGATCACTACTTCGCCATGGACACCGTGGCCGACGTCGTCGCCGAGACCGGCCTTCGGGCCAACCTCGGCGAGGCCTTCTTCTCCTCCCAGGGGCCCGAAGGGCGGGAGCGGTCGCTCGACTTCGCGCTGCGCCGGCGGGGCAGTGCGGGCGGGCGGATCACCACCTCCCTGGCGCCCCACGCCCCGTACACCGTCGACGACGCCGACCTCACCGCCACCGCCGAACTCGCCCGTGAGCACGGCCTGTTGGTCCATCTGCACGCCGCCGAGAACCGCGCCCAGACCGACACCAGCCTCGCCCGCCACGGCCGCACCCCCATCGACGTACTCAAGGACACCGGACTCCTCGACGTCGACCTGCTCATCGCCCACGGCACCGGGATCCTGGACCGCGACCTGCCCGCACTGCGCGCCGCGACCGGGCGGATCGGCGTCGCCAGCGCGCCCCGCGGCTATCTGAAGTTCGGGTGGGACACGACACCCGTCCGCGCACTCGTCGACGCCGGGGTGCACGTCGGCCTCGCCACCGACGGCGCCGCCTCCAACAACACCCTCGACGTGTGGGAGGCGATGACCCTCACCGCCCTCGTGCAGAAGCGGACCGAACGCGACCCGCGCTGGCTCACCGCCCGGCAGGCGCTGCGCCACGCCACCCTCGACAGCGCCCGCGCGGTCGGCCTCGGCGCGAGCATCGGGTCCCTCGCGCCCGGGCGCCGGGCCGACCTCGTCCTCGTCGACCTGAGCGGGCCGCACACCCAGCCCGTGCACGATCTCACCGCGACCCTCGTGCACAGCGCCCGCTCCCACGACGTACGGACGACGATCGTCGACGGACGGGTGCTCATGCGCGGCGGGCGGCTCACCACCGTCGATGTGCCGTCCGTGGCGGGGGAGTTGAGCGAGCTGCTGCCCGCACTCGTCGAGCGCGGACACGGCAGGCGCATCCAGGAGTACGACACCTGAGGGCCGCCCGGAAGTCCGGGACGCACGCACAGTCCGAGACGCATCCAAGGTTTTGAAAAGAATCTTCGGCGGGAGCGATGAGTTCCGCGGGCGGCCCCGGTCACCCCTCCTGGAGACCCGATCCGAGGAGGAACCATGGGGCTGCCGAAGGTGGTCACGCGCGAGGAGTGGCGCGCCGCCCGCGAGGAGCTGCTCGCCCTGGAGAAGGCGGCGACCCGCGCCAGGGACGCGCTGAACACACGGCGGCGCGAGCTGCCCATGGTCGAGGTCGACAAGCTGTACGTCCTCGAGGGCCCGGACGGCAAGGCCGAACTCCTCGACCTGTTCGAGGGGCGGCCCCAACTCGTCGTCTACCACTTCATGTTCGCGCCCGACTGGGACGCGGGCTGCCGCAGCTGCTCGGGGTTCCTCGACCAGATCGGGCACCTGGCGCACCTGCGGGCCCGCGGCACGGCGTTCGCGGCCGTCTCCCGCGCGCCGTACACCAAGATCCTGCCGTTCAAGGCCCGGATGGGGTGGACGGTGCCCTGGTACTCGTCGCATCTGAGCGAGTTCAACGCGGACTTCGGCGCCACCGTCGACACCCCCGACGACGGGCTCCAGGAGCGGCCCGCGCTCAACTGCTTCCTGCGCGAGGGGGAGCGGATCTTCCACACGTACGCGACGTTCGACCGCGGACTCGACAACATCGGGTTCACCAGCAACCTCCTCGACCTCACCGCCCTCGGCCGGCAGGAGGAGTGGGAGCGTCCCGAAGGCCGCGCGTCCGCGCTGGGCGCGCCCGCGGGCAGCGCGCGCATCAGGTACCACGACGAGTACCTCGACTGAGGCCGAACGCCCGAATCCGAAGGCGACGTGGCGTGACCGGCCCGTGCCACCTGGCCTGAACACGTCTCAACTCGGTGTCATTATCGTCACGTTGCGAGTCCTTGCCCGCCCTGTCAGCGTTCTCCCTCATGTAGGCACGACAACGGGGGCAAGGACGAACGATGATCAATGGACGAGTGGTACTGCAGCGTTTCCCGGCCGGCGGGCCCCGCGGCTCCTGGCCCGCGGAGGAGTTCGCCCGCCTGCGCCGCCAGGAGGGTCAACCGGCCGAGGTGGTCATGGACTTGGCGACGGACGCGTTCCTGGTGATCGTGCGGGAGAGTGCGGCCGAGCCCGTCGGGTGAACTGGTCCGCCTGGAGGCGGTACAGCTCCGCGTAGACGCCGCCCGCCGTCAGCAGCTCCTCGGGTGAGCCCGATTCGACCAGGCGGCCCTGCTCCAGGACGTGCACCAGATCGGCGTGGCGCACAGACGCCAGGCGGTGCGTGATGAGGATGACCGTCTGGCCGGTGCCCGCCAACGCCCGTATCTTCTCGAAGACTTCGAGCTCGGCCCGCGCGTCGAGCGCCGCCGTCGGCTCGTCGACGATCAGGATCCGGCCCCGGCGGTAGGCGGCCCGCGCGATGCCCATCCGCTGCCACTGCCCGCCCGACAGCTCGTGCCCGCCGCTGAACGCGCGTGCAAGGAGCGTGTCGATGCCGCGCGGCAGATCCCGTACGACATCACCCGCACCCGCCTGCGACACGGCGTCGGTGACGCGCTCCTCCGTCGGCTCGTACGTCGGGCGCCCGATGCCGACGTTGACGCGCGCGGTGAACGGCCAGCGCTTGAAGTCCTGCGCCACCATCGCGACCCGCTCGGCGAGTTGGACCCGGTCGGCGCCCGCCGCGTCGACGCCGTCCCACAGGATGCGGCCGCCCTGCGGGGCGTACAGCCCGGCGAGCAGCTTCACCAGGGTCGTCTTCCCCGAGCCGTTCTCGCCGACGAGCGCGACGATGCGGCCCATGGGGACGGACAGCGTCACGTCGGTCAGGGCGGGCCGGGCCGCGCTGCCGGGGTAGGAGAACGTGACGTTCTCGAACCTGATCTCCTTTGGATCCGGGGGGAGTCGAGTGCCGCCCTGCGGGATGGCGCGGCGGGCCGCCTCCACCTCGAGGCGCTCCAGATCGCCCACGAACAGCGCGTCCTCGTGCAGTGAGTTGATCTCCAGGACCAGCGTGTCCAGGCTCGACGAACCCGTGCGGATCGCGATCACCGCCGTGCCCGCCACCGAGAGCGCCATCGCGCCGGTGAGCAGCAGCAGGCCGAGCGTCGCGTACGTCGCCGCGGTCGCCAGGCCCGTCCACGCCGCCGCGACCAGGCCCGTACGCGCCGCGAGCCGGGCGAGGCGTGCCTGTTCCGCCTCCTGCGTCTGCGACATCGAGCGGAAGTGGCGCAGCAGGAAGGGGCCGACGCCGTGCACCCGGATCTCCGGCGCGGCCGCCGTGTCGATGAGCAGGCTGCTGATGAGCCGCCCGGCCCGCGCGTGCTGCACCCACACGTGGAACGAGCGGTAGCGGCGCCGCGCGATCGTCAGCGCGCTCCACGCGCTCGGCAGCGTCATCGTGACCAGGAGGGGGAGCAGCGCCGGGTGGAGCACCGTCAGCACGCTCGCCGCCGCGATCAGCGAGATCATCGCGTTCACCACGCGCGTCGCGATGGAGATCATCCGGCGTGCCGACGACGCCCCGTACTGCGCCGTGTCGAGCAGCTTGTGGAACGCCTCGTCCTCGATCGCCGACAGCTCCACCGCCGCCGCCCGCTCCAAGTACCGTTCCGTGGCGAGCCGTTCGACCTTCGGCTCCAGGCGGCCCGTCGCGTACGTCGACGCCGCGCGCAGCAGCGCCGCCACGAACAGCACGGACGCCATGGCGATCAGCGCGGGCGCGGCCCCGCGCAGCCGGTCCGCCATCGAGCCGCCCGTGACGAGCCGCGCGAGGACGCTGTTGGCCGCGAGCAGGGTGACCGCCTGGGCGACGCCCCGGCCCGTCTCGGCGGCGAGCACGATCCCGGCCGCGCGCCGGTCCGCGTCCCTGGCCAGCCGGAAACTGGACGCGAGCAGCGCGGGCAGCCGCGTCAGCATCGCCCGGAAGCTCAGCTGGAGGAAGGCGTCCTCGTGCGCCGACCAGCCGATGTCGTAGCGCAGCGGCCCGCCGAACAGCAGCTCCTCCGACTCCGACGTCACCGGCTCGGCCGCACCCCGCGCGGCGTCCGGCTTGATCCTGCTCATCGAACCACCCCCGTCCCCGTTGCAACCCCGGGCAACCCTTGCCGGGTGCCCACCCCCGCAGTGGCATGAGCTGTGCCCACGAAGCGTCCGAAGTACCCCTCTGAGCAAGGGAGTTACGCCGTGACCGACACACTCAGGACACCCCCGGGTCCACCGGCCGCCGCACCCGACGCCGCCGAGCTGCTCGACGCCTACCGCACGATGCGCACCATCCGGGTCTTCGAGGAGCGCCTCCACGACGAGTTCGCCACCGGCGACATCCCCGGCTTCGTCCATCTGTACGCGGGTGAGGAGGCCTCCGCGACGGCCGTGTGCGGGCTGCTCGACGACGAGCGTGACGTGATCGCCTCCACCCACCGCGGCCACGGCCACTGCATCGCCAAGCACGTCGACGTGAAGGCGATGATGGCCGAGATCTACGGCCGCACCACCGGCTCCTGCCACGGCAAGGGCGGCTCGATGCACATCGCCGACCTCAGTCGCGGCATGCTCGGCGCCAACGGCATCGTCGGCGGCGGACCGCCCCTGATCTGCGGCGCCGCGCTCGCCTCGAAGGTGCGCGGCGACGGCGGCGTGGCCGTGGCCTTCTTCGGCGACGGCGGCTCCAACCAGGGCACGACCCTGGAGTCCCTGAACCTCGCCACCGTATGGAACCTGCCCGCCGTCTTCGTCGCCGAGAACAACGGCTACGCGGAGGCTACGGCCGCCGAGTGGTCGGTCGGCGGCGGCTCCATCGCCGCCCGCGCCGCCGCCTTCGGCATGCCGGGCCTGACGGTCGACGGGTTCGACTACTTCGCCGTACGGGAAGCGGCCGCCGAAGCCGTCACCCGGGCCAGGAACGGCGGCGGCCCCAGCCTCATCGAGGTCCGACTCACCCGCTATTTCGGCCACTTCGAGGGAGACCAGCAGACCTACCGGGCCGGCGAGGTGCGCCGGGCCCGCGCCGAACTCGACTGCCTGCTCCGCTTCCGCGCCCGCGTCACGGCCGGCCGTGACCTGACGGTCGCTCAACTCGACGCCGTGGACGCGGAGGTGGCCCGGCTCGTCGACGAGGCCGTGGCCGAGGCGAAGGCCGCGCCGCTGCCCACCGCCGCCGATCTCACCACCGACGTCTACGTCACCTACTGAACGGGGGCTCCCATGAAGGCCATGAAGACCATGAAGGCAATGGAGTCGATGAAGGCAATGGAGTCGATGGAGTCGATGAAGGCAGCGACGCGCAGCAGCAGCATCACCTACCGCGAAGCCATCAACGAGGCCCTGGCGCAGGAGATGGAACGCGACCCTTCCGTCGTCGTCCTCGGCGAGGACAACGCGGGCGGCGCGGGAGCCCCCGGCGAGTCCGACGCCTGGGGCGGTGTCCTCGGCGTCACGAAAGGCCTCCAACCCCGCTTTCCCGGACGGGTGTGGGACACGCCCATCTCCGAGTCCGCGTTCATCGGCGCGGCGATCGGTGCCGCGACGCGCGGCCTGCGCCCCGTCGCCGAGCTGATGTTCATCGACTTCATGGGCGTGTGCTTCGACCAGATCTTCAACCAGGCCGCGAAGTTCCGCTACATGTTCGGCGGCAAGGCCGTCACCCCCGTCGTCATCCGCACCATGTACGGGGCAGGACTGCGCGCCGCCGCCCAGCACTCCCAGTCCCTGTACCCCGTGTTCACCTCCGTGCCGGGCCTCAAAGTGGCGCTGCCCTCCTCCCCGTACGAGGCGAAGGGCCTGCTCATCCAGGCGATCAGGGACGACGACCCGGTGATCTTCTGCGAGCACAAGGCGCTGTACGACACCATGGGCGACGTCCCCGTCGAGAGCTACACGATCCCCTTCGGCGAGGCCAACCTCGTCCGGGAGGGCGACGACGTCACGATCGTCGCCCTCGGCCGGATGGTGTCCGTGGCCGTGGAGGCCGCCGACGGGCTGGCCGCCTCCGGGGTGCGCTGCGAGATCGTCGACCCGCGCACCACCAGCCCGCTCGACGAGGACACGATCCTCGAATCGGTCGCGCACACAGGGAAGTTGGTGGTGGTCGACGAGGCGGGTCCGCGCTGCGGCATGGCCGCCGACATCGCGGCGCTGGTCGCGACGAAGGCGTTCGGAGCACTGCGGGCCCCCATCGGGACGGTCACCGCACCGCACACCCCCGTGCCCTTCAGCCCGCCCCTCGAAGACCTCTACATACCGGACGCGGCCCAGGTCGCGACGGCCGTGAAGAGTGTCCTGGACTGGAAGGCGTGACGTGAGCGACGAACCGCCCGAAGGCCTCACCCGTGTAGCTGGTGACGCGGGTGACGCGGGCGACCGCATCGTGCCGGTCGCCATGCCCAAGTGGGGCCTGTCCATGAAGACCGGGAAGATCACCGAGTGGCTGGTCGCCGAAGGGGGCCTGGTCGAGGAGGGCGACGACCTCGCCGAGATCGACACCGACAAGATCGCCGGGACGCTGGAAGCACCGGGCGCGGGCGTGCTGCGCGCGATCGTCGCCCCGTCGGGTACCGCCGCCCCCGTCGGCTGCGCCATCGCCCTGCTCGGCCCCGCCGACGTACCACAGGCGGCGATCGACCTGGCCGTCGCCGACGCCCGCTCACGGCTCGCGCGCGGGGAGCCGGCCGAGGGCGACGGGGGCGGCCCGGTGACCGGAACGGTCGAGGTGGCGGGGCGCTCCCTCGCGTACGCCACCGAGGGCGACGGCGCGGAGACAGTCTTGCTGCTGCACGGCTACGGCGGCGACAAGGACTCCTGGCTGTTCGTCCACGAACTCCTTGCGGCCCGCCACACCGTGTACGCACTCGACCTGCCGGGGCACGGCGACTCGACGAAGGACGTCGGGGCCGGGACGCTCGACGTCCTCGCGGACGCGGTCTCCGGGTTCCTCGACGTGCTCGGCCTCGACCGGGTGCACCTGGTCGGGCATTCGCTCGGCGGCGCGGTGGCCCTCGCGGTCGCGTCCCGCCAACGGCCGCGCAGGATACGGTCGTTGACGCTGGTCGCCCCCGCCGGTCTGGGCGCGCCCGTCGACCGGGCGTACCTCCGCGGGTTCGCCACGGCCCGCACGCGGCGCGAACTGAAGCCGCAGCTGCTGCAGTTGTTTGCGGACGAGACGAAGGTGACCCGGCAGCTGGTGGACGACCTGCTGAAGTACAAGCGCCTGGACGGGGTTCCGACGGCCCTGTCGGCTCTGCTGCCGATGCTCGAGGAGCTGGATCTGACGGGGGAGGAGCCGCCGCCGGTTCCGGTGCGGGTGGTGTGGGGGAGCGGCGACCGGGTGATTCCGGCGCCCGAGTCCGTCGTACTGAAAGGGGAGTTGATCGAGGTGCGGCAGGTCGGTGCCGCGGGCCACATGGTGCACATGGAGGCCCCGGCCGAAGTGACCTCGGCCGTCGAGGCGGCGATGGGCACCTAGAGCGTGTCTCTTTGATTCGTTTGTCAGTTGATCGGGTGTGTCCGTTCGATTAGTCATCACTGATGCCATGTGGGACCGGGTTGAGCCGTTGATGCCGGCCAATCCGGTCCGTGGGCGGCGATGGGCCGATCACCGCCGAACCCTGGAGGCCATTGCGTGGAAGTGCCGCACCGGCTCACCGTGGCGGGACCTGCCGGACGAGTTGGGAGCGTTCCAGACCGCTCACAAATGGCTGCTCAGGTGGGCCATGGACGGCACCTGGGGACGGATCCTTGCCGCACTTCTGGCAGCGGCCGACGACGCTGGCGACATCGGCTGGACCGTGTCGGTGGACTCCACCGTCTGTCGAGCCCACCAGCACGCCGCCGGAGCCAGGAAAAAGGGGCTCCGGATCTGGCTGAGCCCGACGACCATGGGCTTGGCCGTTCCCGCGGTGGCCTGAGTACGAAGGTTCATCTCGCCAGTGACAGCCACGCACGGCCCTTGGTCCTGCGTGTCACGGCGGGACAGGCAGGGGACGCGCCGGCCTTCGAGGCGGTCATGGCTGGCATCAGAGTTCCGCGAAGCGGTCTGGGACGGCCGAGGACTCGGCCTGATGCCGTGCTGGAGGACAGGGCGTATTCGTCCCGCGCGATCCGAAGTCACC
Source organism: Streptomyces sp. NPDC050085 (assembly GCF_044460595.1). Classification (NCBI taxonomy): domain Bacteria; kingdom Bacillati; phylum Actinomycetota; class Actinomycetes; order Kitasatosporales; family Streptomycetaceae; genus Streptomyces; species Streptomyces sp. NPDC050085. The sequence goes on from NZ_JBITJZ010000005.1 coordinate 674,052, forward strand.
TCCGCCGACGCGGCATCCGTGCAGTCATCCCCCAGCCCTCCGACCAAGTTCGCCACCGCCTGCGGCGAGGCCGCACCGGCGGCCGGCCGCCAAGTTTCGACACCGAGGCGTACAAACAGCGCAACACAGTCGAACGATGCATCAACCGGATCAAGCAATGGCGCGGCCTGGCCATGCGCACCGACAAACTCGCCATCGTCTACAACGCCGCTCTTCACCTCGCCGCCATCCTCATCTGGGCGCGAGGAACAAGAAGCGAGCAAGAACGGACCTGAGAGAATCCATGGCGCATGCATCAGGGTTGCAGGAGGAGTCGTTCATGTGGCTGGAGCGCAAGATGGTCCCGGATGAAGACCGGGAGCAGTGGACCTGGACTCCGCTCGAAGGTGTAGGGCCCTTGAGGTTCGGACAGACCGTTGAGGAAGTCGCTGCCGCATTGCGGGAGCCGATCAGTGGTCGGAACCAGCGTGAGCGTTGGGTTCCCTTCTCCAGCAGGGGCGTCGACACCTATTACCACTCGGAAGACTGGACGCTGGCCGCAGTCGCTATCGACGCCTGCCACGGTCCTCAGATCTGCTTCGGAGAGGTCCGGCTGGTAGGTCTGCTGCCGTCGGAGCTGACGCCGTGGCTGGAAGCGGGCGCAGATACCCACGAAGGCAGGCTTCGTTTCGGTCTGAACGGAGAGGCTGGACTCCCCGGCTTCGGCCTGGTCATGCGTTGCCAACAGAACGGCGATTTCAACCGCACCCGCCCGGTGATGGTGGCACCCGAGTGGGCTGACATGGGCGTGGACAGTTGGGAAGGCCAGCTACCCAACAGGGAATGGCTTGTGTACTGACATCGCTGCCCACAAGCCCAGCAGCATCCCGCTTGTGCGCAGACGCCTCACCGACCAAAGAGACAGGTCCTAGGCCACGCGCCCCTTACGAGGCCCTGGCGGCCCGGGACCAGGCAGGCGTCGTCCCCGTCACCCGGCACAGCGCCAGGTACAACGGAATCGGCGGGGTGTACGGCACCGAGCCGTCGGGGCAGTGGATCAGATCGGGCGTGCGTCCGGCGTCCGGGACCACGGCGCCCGCCGCGTACCGCGCGGGTGCGGGCCACTCCAGGGCCACGTCCGAGTCCGACGGCACGAGCCACCACCAGTGCGCCCCGTCCGCGTACACGCACCCCATTCGCGGCAGCCGCCGCGTCATGGCCCGCGCGAACGCCTCCGGCACGGCCACGGCGTCGCAGCCCAGCGGCGCCGTCATGCCGTCCGGCACGGACAGCCGCACCGGGGCGGCGGGGTGCGGGGTGCGCAGGCGCCGGGCGAGGCCCACCAGAGAGTCGAGCTGCATCGTCCGCGTCGTCACCACGCCCATCCGTTCCCGTTCAGCACGCTTGTCGTTCCGCGTCCGCCCGGCCGGGGCGGAGGTTCACCAGGGCAGGGCCGCCCCGTCGACGGGGTCGGGCACAGGGCCGGGACCCGTCATCGTCCGGGCGTCGCGGGGCAGCTCCGCCCACACGAGCAGCCCGGGTCCCGTCTCCTGGGCGCCCCACGCGGTGGAGACGGCGGCCACGAGGAGGAGCCCCCTGCCGTGCTCCTCCTCGGGCGCTATCCGGCCCGCAGGGCGGGCGTCACCGGGAATGCAGCCCTCGTCGCGCACGGCTATCCGCACGCGCTCACCCGCGTCGTCGCACAGCTCGCGCAGCTCGCAGTGGATGCGGCGGCTGGCGGTGTGCACGATCGCGTTCGTGACGAGCTCGGAGACGACGAGCGCCGCCGCGTCGCAGGTGTCCTCGCACGCGCCCCAGCCGGTGAGGTGGGCGCGCGTCATACGCCGGGCCTGTGCGGCGGAGCCCGGGTGGGGAGCCAGTTCGAAGCTGCTGCGGCGGGATGCCGGGAACCCTGAAGGGGTACCCGGAAGGTCACCGAGCGTAGCCTCGCCGGCTTCTGTTCCTAAGGGCGCGGACGGAGTCACGCATGCCACTATCTCCCCGTCGTGAACACTTGGCAAGAGCCACTCTGAAAAGTGCAGAGTGCAGTGTGCCGCGCGGAGCGGACATGGCACACTGCTCGCAACAGCTCGTCGCGCGGCGCCCATTGAGGGTGGACCGCCGGGAAATGGCCGGTGAACGACTCTCTCCGGACTCCCTTCCACGGCTGGTTCCGGACAGATGGACGAGCGGTCGGCGACGGCCGGACTACGGGAGGTGAGGGGCGTGAGCGAACCGCGGTCCGCTCCGACGGTCGGCCAGGTGGTCCTCGGCCGACGCCTCCAGGACCTGCGCGAGAGCGCCGGGCTCAAGCGCGAGGACGCCGCGAAAGTACTCCGCGTCACCGCCGCGACGGTCCGCCGCATGGAGACCGCCGAGGTCTCGCTCAAGATCCCGTACCTCCAGCTCCTGCTGAAGTCCTACGGCGTCACGGAGGACGAGGCCGACACCTTCGTGCAGCTCGCGGAGGACGCGAACAAGCCGGGCTGGTGGCAGCGGTACCACGACATCCTTCCTGGCTGGTTCTCGATGTACGTCAGCCTGGAGGGCGCCGCCTCGCTCATCCGGTCGTACGAGCCGCACTTCGTGCCGGGACTGCTGCAGACCGAGGACTACGCGCGCGGGGTGCTGCGCTCCGGCGCGATCGGCCGCGCCCTCGTCGAGGACCCCGAGCTGATCGACCGGCACGTCGCCCTGCGCATGCGGCGCCAGAGCCTGCTCACCCGCGAGGACGCACCCCGGTTCTGGGCGGTCATGGACGAGACGGCGCTGCGCAGGCCGGTCGGCGACGCGGACGTGATGCGCGGCCAGATCGACCGGCTCCTGGAGGCGACGGAGCGGCCGAACGTGACGCTGCAGATCGCGGAGTTCGCCTCAGGACCGCACCCGGGCACGTACGGCCCCTTCGTCCTGTTCCGATTTGCCATGTCAGAACTGCCGGACATGGTCTACAGCGAGTACCTGACCGGCGCCGTCTACCTGGACGCGCGGCCCGAGGTGGCCACCCACCTGGAGGTCATGGACCGCATGGCGGCGCACGCCGCGACGGCACAACGCACAAAGGAGATCCTCCGCGATCTCCGCAAGGAGCTGTGAATGGACCGGATCAAGGACCGCATACGAGGCGTCGACGGCGAGCCGATCTACAACGGCATGCCCGCCCGTGAACTCGGCGCCGACGGCTGGCACAAGCCGTGGAGCGGTGGCAACGGAGGCAACTGCCTCGAGGCCATGAAGCTCGCCGACGGCCGCGTCGCCGTACGCCAGTCCTCGGACCCGGACGGACCGGCCCTGATCTACACGCCGGGTGAGATCACCGCGTTCATCGAGGGCGCCAAGGCCGGAGCGGCCGACTTCCTGCTCTCGTAGCCGCACGACTTCTCGTAGCCAGACGACCTCTCGTGGCCGGGCGACCTCTCGTAGCCAGACGACCTCTCGTGGCCGGGCGACGTCCGGCGTGTGGGGTCAAGGCGTCCGGCCTGTGGGGCCAAGGGGCGCGGGGCTACCCCTCGACCCCGGGCGGCAACACCCCGCACAGCGCGTCCACCGCAGCCCCGTAACCCCGCTCGGCCGCCGCCGCGAACCCCACGACCAGCCCGTCCCCCAACGAGGGCTCGGCGCCCGGATGCAGGAACTCCGCAAGCCCCTCCACCTCGATCCCGCGCCAGACCGCCGCCTTCAGCACGGCCCGCTCACTGCCGGCAGGCAACCGCACGACGGCGTGCAACCCCGCCGCGATCCCGCTCACTTCGAGCCCGGGCGCCCGCTCGGCCAGCGCCGCCACGAGCAGGTCCCGGCGCCGGCGGTACCGCTGCCGCATCCGCCGGACGTGCCGGTCGTACGCCCCCGACCGCAGGAACTCGGCGAGCGCCAACTGGTCCAACACCCCGGCCCACGCCTCCCGTTCACCCTTGGCCGCCACCACGTCCACCACGAGGTGCCGCGGCAGCACCATCCAGCCGAGCCGCAGCGCGGGCGACAGGCTCTTGCTGACCGAGCCCACGTACACGACCCGTTCGGGATCCAGCCCCTGCACCGCCCCCACCGGCTTGCGGTCGTAGCGGAACTCCCCGTCGTAGTCGTCCTCCACGACCACCCCGCCGCGCATCCGCGCCCAGTCCACGACGGCCGCCCGCCGCTCGGGGTGCAGCGGCCCGCCGGTCGGGAACTGGTGCGCGGGCGTCAGCAGCACACCCCGGATCCCGGTTGCGGACGTCAACTCCCCAATGTTCGCGCCGTCCTGATCGACCGTCAGCGGGACGGTACGCACCCCGGCACGCTCCAGGATCCCCCGATGGAACCCGAGCCCGTACGCCTCCACGGCCAGCGGACCCCGGAGCACCCTGTCGCCGACGTCCCCGTACAGCAGCCGCAGCGCATGCGCGAACCCCGAGCAGATCACGATCCGTCCGGGCTCGGTGCGCACCCCGCGCGAGCGCGCCAGGTACTCCGTGAGCGCGGTGCGCAGTTCGATGCGGCCCTGCGGATCGCCCGGCCCGAACGCGGCGGACGGCGCCTCGGTCAGCGCCCGCCGGTACGCGGCCGACCACGCGGCCCGCGGGAACGCCGACGCGTCCGGGACGCCCTGCCGCAGATCGTGCAGCGGTCCCCGGGAGCGTACGGGCGCCTCCTTGGGCACCCGCTGCGGCCTGCCCAGCGGCTTCGCCCGCTCCGCGACCCGCGTCCCCGACCCCTGGCGCGCCGTGAGCCAGCCCTCGGCGACCAGCTCGGCGTAGGCGTCGGCCACCGTGTTCCGGGCGACGCCCAGATCGGCGGCGAGGGCACGATAGGGCGGCAGCCGGGTGCCGGGAGCGAGCCGCCCGGACCGTACGGCCTCGCGCAGCGCGGTGGCGAGCGCACCCCGCCGACTGCCCGACCCGGACAGCTCCAGATGCAGATCGACCCCGATCCGCTCCGCCGAATTGACCCATGATTCAGCCATGGAAGTGCACCCTACAGTGGGTCGATCGGCGCCATAGGTTTACTCCCATGACGACGACCCGCGCACCTCGCACCGACTTCGCCAAGTCCGCCCCCAAGGCCTTCCGCGCCCTCATCGGCTTCGACGCCGCGGCGCGCACCGGCCTCGACCCGGCCCTGGTGGAGCTGGTCCAGATCCGCTCCTCGCTGATCAACAACTGTGCGTACTGCCTCCACATGCACACGAACGACGCCCGTAAGGCAGGCGAGAGCGAGGACCGGCTGCACCTGGTCGCGGTGTGGCGCGAGGCCCGGCACTTCTTCACGCCGAAGGAGCAGGCCGCGCTCGCCCTCACCGAAGCGGTGACGCGGGTGGCGGACGCCGGTGTCCCCGACGCCGTCTACGCGGAGGCCGCCGCCCACTTCGACGAGGCCGAACTCGCCCAGGTCATCGCCCTGATCTGCACGATCAACACCTGGAACCGCATCGCCCTGGCGACGGCCAAGCGGGCGGGCACGGACGAGCGCCGACCCTGATGCCAGGGGCTCTGATGCCCGGGGTTCTGATGGCCTGGGCTCAGGTGGCCTGGGCTCAGGTGGTCATGGGCCGGTCGTGCGCGCTGATCGGCTCGGGGAGCCGGGTGTCTCCCGTCAGCCACCGGTCCACGGCCGCCGCGGCGGCCCGCCCCTCCGCGATCGCCCACACCACGAGCGACTGCCCCCGCCCGGCGTCCCCGGCGACGAACACGCCCGGCACCCGCGTGGCGAACGCCGCATCGCGTTCGAGGCCGCCCCTCGCGGTGACCCCGAGCCCCAACTGGTCCACGAGGCCGCCGACTTGGCGCTCGACCCCGGTGAAGCCGAGCGCCAGCAGCACCAGATCGGCGGGCAGCGCCCGGTCCGTCCCGTCGCGCGGCTGCCGGTCCGCGTCCACCTCGACCAGGTGCAGTTCCCGTACGTGCCCGTCCGCGTCCCCGGTGAACCGCAGGGTCGACGCCGCGAAGAGCCGGGCGTCCGCGTCGGCCGCCGGCGCCGTTTCCAGCTCGCCCGCCTCCTCGTGCGCGGCGGACAGCCGGTACAGCTTCGGATACGTCGGCCAGGGCTCGGCCGCCTCGTCGCGCACGTCGTCGGGCTTGCCGTAGATGTCCAACTGCGTGACGGACGCGGCCCCTTCACGCACCGCGGTGCCCAGGCAGTCGGCCCCGGTGTCCCCGCCGCCGACGATGACGACGTGCCGGCCCGCCGCGTTCAGCGGCGACACGTCCAGGTCGCCCTCGCACACCCGGTTGGCCGGTGTCAGATACTCCATCGCCTGGTGGATCCCGGCCAACTCCCGTCCCGGCACGTCGAGGTCACGCCACGCGGTCGCTCCGGTGGCGATCACCACGGCGTCGTGGCGGGCCCGCAGCCGGGCCGCGGTCACCTCGCGCCCGATCTCCGTCGACGTACGAAAACGCACTCCCTCGTCCGCCAACTGCCGCAGCCTGCGGTCCAGTTGGTGCTTCTCCATCTTGAAGGCGGGGATGCCGTAGCGCAGCAGACCGCCCGGCCGGTCGTCCCGCTCGTACACGGCCACCGTGTGCCCGGCGCGCGTCAGCTGCTGCGCGGCGGCGAGCCCGGCGGGCCCCGAGCCGACGACGGCGACGGTCCGCCCGGAGAGCCGGTCGGGCGGCTGGGCGGAGACGAAGCCCTCGTCCCAGGCGCGGTCGGCGATGGCGACTTCGACGTTCTTGATGGTGACGGCAGGTTGGTTGATGGCGAGGACGCAGCCCGCCTCGCACGGGGCCGGGCACAACCGCCCGGTGAACTCGGGGAAGTTGTTCGTGGCGTGCAGCCGCTCGCTCGCGGCCCGCCAGTCGTCCCGCGCCACCAGCTCGTTCCACTCGGGGATCAGGTTCCCCAGCGGACACGCCTGGTGGCAGAACGGGATCCCGCAGTCCATGCACCGGTCGGCCTGCGCCCCGACGATGGGCAGCAGCCCGCCGGGGACGTACACCTCGTCCCAGTCCTTGACCCGCTCTCCGACAGGGCGGCGCGGGGCCTCCTGCCGGGGCGTGGTGAGAAAGCCCTTGGGGTCGGCCATGGCCGTCTCCCTACGCGTCCTTACCCGTGCCTGTGCACCATTGCCTGTGCACCATTGCTTGTGCACCGGTTACCTGGGCACCGTGCCTTTTCGTCACGATACGTCCGGACGGTCCGGATGGCTTCCGCACACCCGCCAGGTCAGGCGAGGGCCGGGTCAGGCGCGAGCCAGGTCAGGTGAGGGCCAGCACGAACGACGCCGACGCGGCGATGGAGGCGCCGCCCCGGATGTGGTTCCACATCACCCACTCGCTCAAGTACCTCCGCCAGTACGCGGCACTGCTCTCGGACTCCTCGTCACCGGCCAGCTTGGCGAGCGCGTCGTTGCGCGGAATGTTCGCCACGATCGTGACCCCGAACGACCCCGCCAGGTACAGCGCACAGCCGAGCAGCAGCTCGACCGTCCCGTCCTCGGGCCAGAGCACGAACGTCACCACGGCGATCACCGCGCACAGCACCGCCGCACCGAGAAAGACGACCATGAACGCCGGGTTCACCGCCGCGACGTTGATGGAGTTCATCGCCGCGATCCCGCGCGCGGCGGGCAGCGCGCCGAGCCCCCGCATCACGAACGTGGAGAACCCGACGAACACCCCCGCACTGACCCCGCACCACAACGCGGCGAGCACCACGAGGACAAAGTACGGCCCCTCGATCATTTCCCAACCCCCCTCATCCGACAGGGAGATCATGCCGCAGTTCCCCCTGCCGCGCCCCCCTCCGCGCCTGCCTCCTCCCGCCACACCGCCAACACCGAGGCGACCGGCCCGGCCACCCGCGTCCGCGCCTCCTTCCACCCCATCCCCTCCATCAACCACCGGTCGTACGGCGTATCGACGTGCCGCACCGCCGCCCGCACCGCCGCCACCACGGCCCCCTCCGACAGGGCCCGCCCCGCCGCGCTGCGTCCCACCCGGCCGCTGCCCCGCGCCCCCGCGTGACCGGCGATCGCCGCCGCCCGCTCGGCAGGACACCCGGGGAACAACCGCCGTATCTCCGCCGCGAACGCCGCCACGAACCGCTCGTCCGCCGCCGCCCGCCGCGCCGCGTCCCGCTGCCGCCGCCGCGCCCGCACCTCCGCGTCCGCCAGGCAGCGCGCCTCGGCCCGGGCGAGCGCGTCCGCCTCGACGAGCACGCCCTGCCGCTCGTAGCGCCCGCGCCGCCGGTGGAACCGCACCACGACCGCGGACAGCGCGCTCTCCTCACGGGCCCGCCGCGTCAACGCCGTGTCCCCGCGCGGCAGATACACCAGATGCCCGAGGTCCACACAGTCCAGACAGCGCGGCTGCCCGTCCTCCAGGGCCAGCAGCGTGAGCGGCCCCGTGCGGCAGGCCCCGCACCGCCTGCGCCTGACCGGCTGGAAGACGAGCGGACCTCGAACACCGGCGGACGGCCGGGCTGCGCTGCTCATACGGGGTTCATGCCCGCCGAAGAGGCATGCCAAAGAGGCCTGCCAAAGAGGCCTGCCGAAGGGGCTCGCGCACCGCCCGGCATCATGGACGGCGTGCGACTCGAAGCGATCACCTGGGAACGGCTCGGCGACACCCTCGCCGAGCGCCTGCTCGACCTGAAGCCGGCCGACGGGAGCCCCTGGCCGAAGGTCGCGATCGACGGGGCCCCGGCCGCCCGCCCCGGCGACCTCGCGACCCGCGTCGCCGAGGCCCTGCGCACCCGCGGCCGCACCGCCCTGCCCATCGCAACGGAGGGCTTCCTGCGTCCGGCCTCGCTGCGCTACGAGTTCGGGCGCGAGGACGTCGAGTCGTACTACAGCGGCTGGTTCGACACGGGCGCCCTGTGGCGCGAGGTGTTCGGCCCCCTCGAACCGGACGGCACGGGCCGCGTCCTGCCCGACCTGTGGGACCCGGCAACCGACCGCGCCACCCGCAGCCCCTACGTCCAACTCCCGCCCGGCGGCGCCCTGTTGCTGCACGGGCCGCTGCTGCTCAACCACTGGTTCCCGTTCGACCTCACGGTCCACGTCGGCCTGTCCCCGGGCGCGCTGCGCCGCCGCACCCCACAGGACGAGCACTGGACCCTGCCGGCCTTCGCCCGCTACGACACCGAGACCGGTCCGGCCGAGCGCGCCGACATCGTCGTACGGGCGGACGATCCGCGTCATCCTGCCTGGTCACAGGGGTGAGCCCGCGAGGACATGCGGCCCGTACCGGGCGCGGCGAGAATGAGGGACGGCGCCGGACCCCACCCCGGCTCCGGGAGGTACGACCATGACCACCGCCGCGGACATCATGCACCCCGGTGCGCGCTGGATCCCCGCCCACGAGACCCTGGACCGGGCCGCCCAGCTGATGCGCGAGCTGAACGTCGGCGCGCTGCCCATCAGCGACGAGAACGAGCGGCTCTGCGGCATCCTCACCGACCGCGACATCGTCGTCGGCTGCGTGGCGATGGGCCACGACCCCGCCAAGGTCACGGCGGGCGAGATGGCCAAGGGCACGCCCCGCTGGGTCGACGCGAGCGCCGGGCTCGACGAGGTGCTGCACGAGATGCAGGACCACCAGATCCGCCGCCTGCCGGTCATCGAGAACAAGCGGCTCGTCGGCATGATCAGCGAGGCCGACCTGGCCACGCACCTGTCCGAGGACCAGATCGCGGCGTGGGTGGAGAGCGTCTACGCGAAGAACTGAGTCGAGTGCCGCCGCGGGCCGGGCGGCGGCCCCGCGCGGTACACACGGCGGCCAAAGCCGGCCGACGCGGCGGCTAAAGCCGGCCGATGCGGCGGCTAAAGCCAGCCGTTGCGCTTGAACCCCCGGTACACGCCGACACAGATCGCGGCGATGACGGACAGCATGAGCGGATAGCCGTAGCGCCAGTGCAGCTCCGGCATGTGGTCGAAGTTCATGCCGTAGATCCCGCAGCCCATCGTCGGCACGGCGACGATCGCGGCCCACGCCGTGATCTTGCGCATGTCCTCGTTCTGCGCGACGGTCACCTGGGCGAGATGGGCCTGAAGGATCGAGTTCAGCAGTTCGTCGAAGGCCGCTATCTGCTCGACCGCCCGCATCAGGTGGTCCGAGACGTCACGGAAGTACGCCTGTATCTCGGCCGGCACCACGGGGAACGGGCGCCCGGCCAGCTCAAGCACCGGACGGGCCAGCGGCGCCACCGCCCGCTTCAGCTCGAGGAGTTCGCGCTTGAGCTGGTAGATGCGGCCCGGGTCGACCCGCGCCCCGTTCTGCGCGAAGACCTCCGCCTCGACGGCGTCGATGTCCGACTGGACCGCGTCGATCACCGTCAGATAGTCGTCCACCACGCTGTCCGCGATCGCGTGCAGCACCGCGGCGGGCCCCTTCGCGAGCTGCTGCGGGTCCGCCTCCAGGTTCTCCCTCACCGGGCCCAGCGAGCCGTGCCGCCCGTGCCGCACCGTGATGACGAAGTCCCGCCCCAGGAACACCATGATCTCGCCGGTGTCGACGACCTCACTGGTCGCGGTGAGCTCCGCGTGCTCGACGTAGCACACCGTCTTCAGGACCGTGAACAGGGTCTCCCCGTACCGCTCGATCTTCGGCCGCTGATGTGCGTGGACCGCGTCCTCCACCGCCAGCGGATGCAGGTCGAACAGCTCGGCGATGTCCGCGAATTCCAGCTCGGACGGCTCGTGCAGGCCCAGCCACACGAACCCGTCGTCCGCCTTGCGCACCGCGCGGACGGCCTCGTCGAGGTCGCGGCCGCCGAGCTCGCGCACGCCGTCCCGGTACGTCACGCAGTTCACCACCGCCGACCCGAGCGGGGAGCGCGCCGGGTGGCTCAGATCGACCCGGGGCCGGCGGCGCGCCAGCCGCGCGACCTTTCGCAGGTTGCCCGCCATCGACATGCTCGGCTCCTCGTCGTGCCCGTTCGCGTACGTCGGTTCTCTGTGGGTCCCTGTGGGTTCTCTGTGGGTTCTTTGTCGGCCCCACAACCCCCTCACCGGGATTCCCTGAAGAGCCAGTGTGCCAGCGCCCGCTGACATCACGGCAGCCCCCGAGATGGGCTCGAAGCAGGGCAAATGACTGCTATCGGGTCAGGAGGCTGGGATGATTCGGGGCATGACGCGATCCGGTGGCCATGCGTACCTTCTCGACAACCAGCAGCCCGAGGCGGGACAGCGTTTCGACGCGCTCTCGACCCTGTTCGACCCCACGACGTTCCGGCACATCGAGCGGCTCGGCATCGGTTCCGGCTGGCGCTGCTGGGAAGTCGGGGCCGGCGGGACCTCGGTGGTGTCCTGGCTGGCGCGGAAGGTCGGCCCGACCGGCCGCGTCCTCGCCACCGACATCGACACGTCCTGGCAGACCACGACGGTCCGCACGCCCGTCGAGGTGCGCCGCCATGACGTCGGCGTCGACGAGCCCCCGGCCGAGGCCTTCGACCTGGTCCACGCTCGCCTCGTCCTGGTCCATGTCCCGGACCGCGAACGGGCGTTGGCGTCCATGATCCGCGCCCTGCGCCCCGGCGGCCGCCTCCTGATCGAGGATGCCGACGCGGCCCTGCAGCCGCTGCTCTGCCCCGACGAGCACGGCCCCGAGCAGCAACTGGCCAACCGCCTGCGCCACGGCTTCCGCGCCCTCCTCTCCCAGCGCGGCGCCGACCTCTCCTACGGCCGCAAGCTCCCCCGCCTGCTGCGCGAGGCGGGCCTGCGCCAGGTGGAGGCCGACGCGTACTTCCCCCTGACGTCCCCGGCCTGTACGGCCCTGGAGGCGGCGACGGTGGAACAGGTCCGGGCCTCCCTGGTGGAAGCGGGCCTGGCCACGAACGAGGACATCGACCGCCACTTGGCGAACGTGGCCGAGGGAACGATGGACCTGGCGACGTCACCCCTGATCTCGGCGTGGGGCAGAAAGCCGTAGCCCAACACGACAACGCCTCAGCCCAGGAGCGGCGTCGCGGTGGAGCGGGGTGGGGTCTGGGAGGGGGTGTGGGCCGCGTCGGGTGCACTCGGCACGGTCACGCCCCCCCCCGGCTGTGGGCGACCGTCCGTCCACGCCTGTCCGGCCCGGGGTTGCCGGGGAGCGGCGGTTGTGCCCGGCATGGTCTTGACCCCTTGGCCCCTTGGCCCCTTGGCCTTAGGAGGCCGTCCGCCTGCACCCGTCGGGCTGGGGGGGGGAGTGGGTCGCGACAGGTGCACTGCACCCGGCACGGTCATCGCATCCTGGCCGTGGGTGGCTGTCCGCTGGTACTCCTCACGGCCATCGCCTTGGCCTGAGGCTTGTCCACCGTGGCCCCCGCCCACCCTTCGTCCGGCCCGGGCTTGTGGGTTGCGGCTGGTGTGTCCGGCGCGGTCCTCGCATCCTGGCCGTGGGTGGCTGTCCGCTGATGCCTCACGGCCATCGCCTTGGCCTGAGGCTTGTCCACCGTGGCCCCCGCTCACCCTTCGTCCGGCCCGGGCTTGTGGGTTGCGGCTGGTGTGTCCGGCGCGGTCCTCGCATCCTGGCCGTGGGTGGCTGTCCGCTGATGCCCCACGGCCATCGCCTTGGCCTGAGGCTTGTCCACCACGGCCCTCGCCCACCCCTCGTCCGGCCCGGGCCTGTGGGCCGCGCCGCGACAGGTGTGTCCGGCACAGTCACTCCGCCCCGGCCCCAGGCGCCCGCCCGCCCGCACCTCCCACTGCCGTCGCCTTGGCCTGATACCTCCCGCTGGCCCCTCGTTCGGCCCGCGCCCCCTTCGTCCGGCCCGGGCCTGTGGGCCGCGCCGCGACAGGTGTGTCCGGCACAGTCACCCCACCCCGGTCCCAGGCGGCCGCCCACCCACACCCCCCACCGCCATCGCCCCGGCCCGACACCCCTCCACCACAGCCTCCCGCCACCCCTTTCCCCGGAGCCGCGCAGCGACAAGTGCCCCGGTGAACGCGTCGCCGGCGCCCGTCGAATCCCGCACCACCACCCCCGCCGGCGCAGCGACCCGCCCCCGCACCACCCCGCCCCGAGCCACCAGGGCCCCATGCGCCCCCGCCTTCACCACCACCACAGGAAACCGCCCGCTCAACTTCGCCCCCGCCCCCTCCGCGCTCCCCTCTCCGGAGAGGAGCACCGCCTCGTCCCGGCTGGGCACCAGGACCTCCACCCCGTCCGCGAGCGCCAGAAACCGCCCGACCCCCAACTCCCGCAAGAACCCGGCCGACGCGGGATCCACGCTCACCGGCACCCCACGCGCGCGTGCGTCCCCGACCGCCGCCGCCACCAACTCCCGCCCCGACGCGGAGAAGAACAGATACCCGGACAGGTGCAGCCACCCGACGCCGTCGAGGTACGAGCCCGACCAGTCCTCGGCCCCGATCCGCAGACACGCCCCGCTGTCCGTGAGGAACGTCCGCTCACCCCCACCTCGTACGTCCACGAGACAGACCACGGCCCCGGTCGGCGCCTCGGGGTCCACCACGAGCCGCGGCCGCACCCCTGCCCGTACGAGAGCCTCCTCGTGCCACGATGCGGAATCCGCCCCGACCCGCCCGAGCAGCGTCACGTCGGGGCAGCCCCAACGCGCCGCCCAGCACGCCATGTTGGCCCCCGCGCCACCCGGCACCGTACGGATCTCGGCCACCGTGTCCGTGCCCTCGGCGAGCGCCCCGTGATGCCGCGCGACGACGTCCGTGACGACGTCACCGACCACGAGCAGCGCCCCGCCCGCCCGTGTCACACCCCGGCCCAGGCCGCCGCGATCCGCCCGGCGAGCCGTACGTTTCCGCGTACGGCGGCCAAGTTGGCCTCCAGGGACGCGCCGTCGCTGTGCCGCGCGAGATGATCCAGCAGGAACGGGGTCACGGCCTGCCCGCTGACCCCCTGCTCCGCACACGCCCGCAGCCCGCTCTCCAGCACGCGCGCGTGCAACCCCGGATCGAGCTGCTCCGCTTCCGGTACGGGGTTGGCGACGATCAGCGCCGACTCGCCCCCGCCCAGGCGGTCCTGGGCCCGCATGACCTCGGCGACCTCCTGCGGCGTCCGCAGCATCCAGTCCACCGGCTCACCGGAGTCGGCGAGATAGAACCCGGGGAAGCGCTCCGTCCCGAACCCCGCCACCGCCACACCCAGCGTCTCCAGGCGCTGCAGCGTGGCGGGCACGTCCAGGATCGACTTCACCCCCGCGCACACCACGGTGATCCGGGTCCGCGCCAGCAGCCCCAGGTCCGCCGACTCGTCCTGGGTCTGCGTCCACCCCCGGTGCACCCCGCCGAGCCCGCCCGTCGCGAAGACCCGCAGACCGGCACGCGCCGCGAGGAACGCGGTCGCCGAGACGGTCGTCGCGCCGCTCGCCCCCGTCGCGACGGCGAGCGGCAGATCGCGGTGGCTCAGCTTGCGGATCCCGTCCCCGCTCGCGATCCGCTCCAACTGCGCCTTGTCCAGGCCGACATGGGGCCGCCCGTCGAGAACGGCGATCGTCGCGGGCACCGCGCCCTGCTCCCGTACGACCGCTTCCAGCTCCGCGGCGACGCGCAGGTTCCGCGGCCTCGGCAGCCCGTGCGCGATGATCGTCGACTCCAGGGCCACCACCGGACGGCCCGCCCCGACGGCGTCCCGTATCTCCTCCGAAACCACCAACATGCGCTCGCCCTCCGCCAGTTGGGACACACCTGTCCCGTCACCCGTCCCTCTCATCCCTGGCGTGACCCGACTGACGTCAAACACCACAAGGGGAGTGGGGCTCCACGCGCGCGTGGAGCCCCACTCCCCGAATTCCCCGACCTCTTCTGTCCTTTTCTGTCCTTTCGACGTTCCTCGATCTCACACGGGCCGTACGCCACTCAGCGCACCGTGCGGATCCAGTACGTACTTCCTGCTCGCGCCCTGGTCGAACTCGGCATAGCCGCGCGGCGCGTCCTCGATCCCGATCACCGTCGCGTTCACGGCCTTCGCGATGTGCACCCGCTCGTGCAGGATCGCCATCATCAGCCCCCGGTGGTACGTCATGACGGGGCACTGCCCGGTCGTGAACCGGTGGCTCTTCGCCCAGCCGAGCCCGAGCCGCACCTTCAGCGTCCCGGTGCGCGCGTCCTGGTCGACGCCGCCGGGGTCGTCGGTGACGTACAGACCGGGGATGCCGAGCGCGCCACCGGCCGTCGTTACGCCCATCAGCGAGTTGAGGACGGTCGCGGGCGCCTCGGGGGAGCCCTGGCCGTGTGCGCGGGCCTCGAAGCCGACCGCGTCCACGGCCGCGTCCACCTCGGGCACCCCGAGGATCTCGGCGATCTGCTCCTCGACCGTGCCGCGCGTCAGATCGACCGTCTCGCAGCCGAAACTCCGTGCCTGCGCGAGCCGTTCGGCGTTCAGGTCGCCGACGATCACCACCGCCGCGCCGAGCAGCTGCGCGGACGCGGCCGCCGCAAGGCCGACCGGACCCGCCCCGGCGACGTACACCGTCGAGCCGACCTGCGTGCCCGCGGTCACCGCCCCGTGGAACCCGGTCGGGAAGATGTCCGACAGCATCGTCAGGTCGAGCAGCTTCTCGCGCGCCTGCTCCGGGTCGGGGAAGCGCAGCGCGTTGAAGTCCGCGTACGGGACCATGACGAACTCGGCCTGTCCGCCGACCCAGCCACCCATGTCGACATAGCCATAAGCGGCCCCGGGGCGTGCGGGGTTGACGTTCAGACAGATGCCGGTCTTGCGCTCCTTGCAGTTGCGGCAGCGCCCGCACGCGATGTTGAACGGCACCGAGACGATGTCCCCGACGTCCAGGAACTCGACGTCGGGGCCCTTCTCGACGATCTCGCCGGTGATCTCGTGCCCGAGGACGAGGCCCTCGGGTGCGGTGGTGCGGCCGCGCACCATGTGCTGGTCGCTGCCGCAGATGTTGGTGGCGAGCACCTTGAGGATCACGCCGTGCCGGCACGTCCGGCCGACGTTCGCGGACGCCACCCCCGGCCCGTCCTTCAGTTCAAGCGTCGGGTGGTCGATGGTCCTGACCTCCACCGCACCCGGCTTGAGATACGCGACTGCCCTGTTTCCGCTCATGCCTGATCGCCGTCCCTTCGGCTCGTGACTCGTCGTACGGCGGATGTTCCGGCTGTGCGCACGGCGGAGTCTGCTACCGAAACGGCGCTCTGAGGAGCCCCGGCGGAAGGGTTGTTGAAGAGGGAACGGCGGGCGCTCTCAGCGGTTCAGCGGCTAGTGCCTCAGTGCCTCAGTTGCCTCAGTGCCTTGGCGTCTTGGCGTCTCAGCGACGCAGCCTGCCGCGGTCGAGCAGGGCGACGCCGAGTGCCGCAAGACCGATCTGGATCAGCCACTCGATCCAGTCCACGCCCTTGGTGTCCTGCACGTCGAAGCCCGCGGCGATCGCCGAGCCGAGCAGGGCCGCCACGATGCCGACGACGACCGTGGCCAGGATGCCGATGCGCTGCCTGCCGGGCAGGGCGAGCCGGCCGAGCACACCGATGATGATGCCGATCACGATGGCGCTGATGATGCCGGAGATCTCCATGTGGTGCCTCCAGGGGACAAGTCGTCAAATCGCTTTGCGCGTCTGACAGACGTCTTCCCCTAGACGGGCCGTCCAGTCGCCGCGCCCCGGACGCTACGAGCCGTCCAGTGAGAGGAGAGGCGCAGGCCAACTAGGGTGACCGGCCATGACCACGAACGAAGCGCCCTCTTTTGCCGTCCACGTCCCGGACGCCGAGCTGGAGCCGGAGCCGCTCGACCCGGCCCAGATCGTCTCCGGCGCCCCGGTCGTCACCGGCAAGGTGCTGTGGGAGTCGGCCGACGGCAAGCAGCTGCGCGGCATCTGGCAGATCACGCCGGGCGTCGTCACCGACACCGAGGCCAACGAACTGTTCGTGGTCGTCAGCGGCCGCGCCACCGTCGAGGTCGAGGGCGGCGACACCCTGGAGATCGGCCCCGGCACGGCCGCCGTGCTGCGCGAGGGTGATCGCACGACGTGGACGGTGCACGAGACGCTGCGCAAGGCCTACCACATCACGCTGAGCTGAACTTCCTTTCGTAGACCATCACTTGAGCACCGCTCGAGACCCACTCGGGACTCCCGGGGGTCCGCTCGGAGCGTCAGAACAGCGGCTCGGGCAGGACCCCTTCGAGAGCCAGCAGCTGCCGCTTGGTCTCCAGCCCGCCCCCGAACCCGCCGATCCCTCCGTCGCTCTCCACCACCCGGTGGCACGGCACCACGACAGGCAGCGGATTCGACCCCATCGCCGCCCCCACGGCCTGCGCGGCACCGGGCTGCCCGACGCGGCGGGCCAGGTCCCCGTACCCCACGACCGAGCCGTACGGCACGCCTGCCGCCAGCTCGCGCAGCACCTCCCGGTTGAACCCGGCGATCAGCGACCAGTCGAGCGGCAGCTCGAAGTCGCGGCGCCGCCCGGCGAAGTACTCCGCGAGCTGGCGTATCGCCTCGGCGAGCACGGGCGCGTCGGGCGCTTCGACCGGCTCGGTCCCGAAGCGGGACGCGAGCCGGCCGAGCATCTCGCCGCGCACCGTCTCGGTGGCGTGGAAGACCACGGTCACCAGACCCTCGTCCGTCGCGGCGAGCAGCAGCGGCCCGATGTCGCTGCCCACGGCGGCCCACACGAGCCGGTGCGCGTCCTCGTTCTGCCCAGTGGCGTTCATGCCGACCACGTTACGACCGGGCACTGACAACGCCCTCGCCGCAGGCCGCTCGCCTCAGTCGTCGAGGGCGTCGCTCACCACGTCCGGGGTGTTGGTGATGATCCCGTCGACGCCGAACCCGGCCACGCGCAGCGCGGTCGCGGCATCGTTGACGGTCCACGTGAAGACCTTGAGCGGCTTGCCGTGCGGGCCCTTGAGAGCGTGCACGGCCTTCACGTAGTCCGCGGAGACCGTGGAGTACGACGGATTGATCTGGTCGGCGAACTTCGCGTACGCGGGCAGATCGGCGACGGCCGGTGTGCCGAGGAACCCGGTCGTGAGGTCGGGGCGCCGCTGGTGCACGGTCCGCATGCTGTCGGCGCTGAAGCTCTGCACGACCAGCCGGTGCTTCACGTGCTCCTTGCCGAGCCAGCCGTCCCGGCGCAGCTGGCGCAGGATCTGGTCCTCGATGCCCGGGTACAGCTCGGGCGCCTTGACCTCCAGGAGCAGCTTCTGGTGGTTGTGGTCGACGCGCCTGAGGTACTGGTGCAGCGTCGGGATCCGCGCGCCCGCGAACTCGGCGCCCTTCCAGCTGCCCGCGTCCAGTTCGGCGATCTCGGCGGCGGTGAAGTCCCGGACGTTCCACGGGGCGCGGTCGGGGAAGAGCTGCTCGACGTTTGTGGTGCGCGCGAGGGTCGTGTCGTGGATGACGACGAGCGCGCCGTCCTTGGTGCGCTGCACGTCGTTCTCGACCCAGGTGATGCCGAGGTCGTCCGCCCTGTCGACCGCCTCGAGCGTGTTCTCGGGGGCGTAGGCGGAGGCGCCGCGGTGGGCGACGACGGTGGTTCTGTCGTGTCCGGTGGCGGCTTGTGCGGCAGTGGGCAGGACGAGGACTGCGATGACGGCGGATCCCGTCACCGAGACCAGTGCGGCTGCTGCGCGTGCGTACACGGCTGCTCCCTGTGCGTCGTAAGTCACGGACTGCACGAGAGTGGCAGCTCTGAGTCAACAGAAGACAGGCGAAGGATGGTCACGGGTTGAACGTAGTTATCCAACTGCGACCGACCCCGCGTTCAATGCCGGGATTCTTTGCCGGAAAATCGTTCGAGCGTTCCCGTGGGAGCCTTACTCTCAGCCTCAACCACGGCCGGTTCCACGGCTGTTGGCGGGGGACAAGCGGGACATCTCGGGCAACAAAAAATGGTGAAAGGGCTGCGACGCATGCAGGGGACGGTCGACGGCTTCAGTTACGGGCTGGTCACTCCGGTAGTGGCGTACTTCATGGCCTGCCTGGGCGGCGCCCTCGGCCTGCGATGCACGACCAGATCGCTCCTCGTCGCCAACACCTGGCGGGCCGGCTGGCTCGCGCTCGGGTCCGCGGCGATCGGCTCGGGCATCTGGACGATGCACTTCATCGCGATGATGGGCTTCACCGTCAAGGGCGTGCCGATCCACTACGACAAGACCCTGACGTTCGCGAGCCTCGGCGTCGCCATCGTCATGGTCGGCATCGGCGTCTTCATCGTCGGCTACCGGGGAGCGACCGGCCCGGCCCTGTTCACAGGGGGCACGATCACCGGCCTCGGGGTCGCGTCGATGCACTACCTGGGAATGGCCGGAATGCGGCTTCACGGGACGATCGAGTACAACACGCTGACCGTGGCCGCCTCCGTGGTGATCGCCATGGCGGCCGCGACCGCCGCCCTGTGGGCCGCCGTCCAGGTGCGCGGCATCCTGTGGAGCCTCGGCGCGAGTCTCGTCATGGGGCTCGCCGTCTCCGGCATGCACTACACGGGCATGGCGGCCGTCCACGTCCAGACGCAGGGCGGCATCGCCGGTTCCCCCGGAGGGGACTCGCCCGCCGGCATCCTGGCGCCCATGCTGATCGGCCCCCTGTGCTTCCTGCTCCTGGCCGGCGTGGTCGTCATGTTCGACCCGCTGATGGTCATGGGCCGCCCCGACTGGCGCGACGCCCAGCAGGCCCAGCAGGCCACGGGCCGGGACGACCGCCCCCAGCGCCGCACCGTCCCGCGCCCCCGCCGCGCCCCCGACGGACAGCGGCCGCGCACCCCGCAGGACTGGTGAGCGGACCCGGTTGTCAGTGGCGGGTCGTACGGTGGATTCCATGCGGCCCGTATCGAAGATCGAACGCACGGTGGCGCCTTTCGAGGTCGTCAGCCCGTACCAGCCCAGCGGTGACCAGCCCGCGGCCATCGCCGAGCTGGAGAAGCGCATCACAGCAGGCGAGAAGGACGTCGTCCTGCTCGGCGCGACCGGCACCGGCAAGTCCGCCACCACGGCGTGGATGATCGAGAAGCTCCAGCGCCCCACCCTGGTGATGGCGCCGAACAAGACGCTGGCCGCCCAGCTGGCCAACGAGTTCCGTGAGCTCCTGCCGAACAATGCGGTCGAGTACTTCGTCTCGTACTACGACTACTACCAACCCGAGGCGTACGTCCCGCAGTCGGACACGTACATTGAGAAGGACTCCTCGATCAACGAGGAGGTGGAGCGCCTGCGCCACTCCGCGACGAACTCGCTGCTGACCCGCCGTGACGTCGTGGTGGTCGCCTCCGTCTCGTGCATCTACGGCCTCGGTACGCCGCAGGAGTACGTGGACCGCATGGTCCCGCTCAAGGTCGGCGACGAGATCGACCGGGACGACCTGCTGCGCCGCTTCGTCGACATCCAGTACACGCGCAACGACGTGGCCTTCCAGCGCGGCACCTTCCGGGTGCGCGGCGACACCATCGAGATCTTCCCGGTCTACGAGGAGCTCGCGGTCCGCATCGAGATGTTCGGCGACGAGATCGAGTCGCTGTCCACGCTGCACCCGCTCACCGGCGAGGTCATCAGCGAGGACGACTCGCTGTACATCTTCCCGGCGACGCACTACGTGGCGGGCCCCGAGCGCCTGGAGCGCGCGGCGAACGACATCGAGAAGGAGCTCGGCGAGCGCCTGGCCACGCTCGAGAAGCAGGGCAAGATGCTCGAGGCCCAGCGCCTGCGCATGCGCACCACGTACGACCTCGAGATGCTCCGCCAGATCGGCTCCTGCTCCGGCGTGGAGAACTACTCGATGCACTTCGACGGCCGCGAGCCCGGCTCCCCGCCGAACACGCTGCTCGACTACTTCCCGGACGACTTCCTGCTCGTCATCGACGAGTCGCACGTCACCGTCCCGCAGATCGGCGCCATGTACGAGGGCGACGCCTCCCGCAAGCGCACCCTCGTCGACCACGGCTTCCGGCTGCCGTCCGCGCTCGACAACCGCCCGCTGAAGTGGGAGGAGTTCCAGGAGCGCATCGGCCAGACCGTCTACCTGTCGGCGACACCGGGAAATTACGAACTCGCGCGCGGGGACGGCTTCGTCGAGCAGATCATCCGCCCCACGGGACTCATCGACCCGGAGGTCGTCGTCAAGCCCACCGAGGGGCAGATCGACGACCTGGTGCACGAGATCCGCACGCGCACCGA
Source organism: Streptomyces sp. NPDC050085 (assembly GCF_044460595.1). Lineage (NCBI taxonomy): Bacteria > Bacillati > Actinomycetota > Actinomycetes > Kitasatosporales > Streptomycetaceae > Streptomyces > Streptomyces sp. NPDC050085. The sequence continues at coordinate 695,036 of NZ_JBITJZ010000005.1, forward strand.
GAAGGACGAGCGCGTCCTGGTCACCACGCTGACCAAGAAGATGGCCGAGGACCTCACGGACTACTTCCTCGAACTCGGCATCCAGGTCCGCTATCTGCACAGCGACGTCGACACCCTGCGCCGCGTCGAGCTGCTGCGCGAACTGCGCGCCGGTGAGTACGACGTCCTGGTCGGCATCAACCTGCTGCGTGAGGGCCTCGACCTGCCCGAGGTCTCCCTCGTTGCGATCCTCGACGCGGACAAGGAGGGCTTCCTGCGCTCCGGCACGTCCCTGATCCAGACGATCGGCCGTGCCGCTCGTAACGTGTCGGGCCAGGTCCACATGTACGCCGACAAGATCACCCCGGCGATGGAGAAGGCCATCGACGAGACCAACCGCCGCCGTGAGAAGCAGGTCGCGTACAACGAGGCGAACGGGATCGACCCGCAGCCCCTGCGCAAGAAGATCAACGACATCGTGGCGTCCATCGCGCGCGAGGACGTCGACACCGAGGAGCTGCTCGGCAGCGGCTACCGCAAGGGCGGCAAGGACGGAAAGGGTGCCAAGGCCCCCGTCCCCTCGCTCGGCACGGCGGACACGGGCAAGAAGAAGCGCGGCAAGGCGGAGCCGACCGTGCCCACCGACCGTCCCGCGGCCGAACTCTCCGAGCAGATCGAGCAGTTGACGGAGCGGATGCGGGCCGCGGCGGCGGACCTGCAGTTCGAGATCGCGGCGCGCCTGCGAGACGAGGTGTCCGAGATGAAGAAGGAACTGCGTCAGATGAAGGAGGCGGGCATCGCCTGACCTGCCCCAACGGGCGGGGTTGTGTGGGTGTGTTGCAAGACCGCCACAAAACCCCGCCCGCGGTGGCGGTGCTGTCAGTGCCGACCTCTAGGGTTTGACCAACCGCGTGCACACGCGGCAACAGGGGACGGTTCGAGGAGGGGACAGCGCGTGACGGCTTCAGGTTTTTCCAAAGGCCCCGGCATCAGCTTGACCAAGGGCCAGGCCATCAGCCTGGAGAAGCAGGGCGGAGGCACCCTCACCGCCGTACGGATGGGCCTCGGCTGGCAGGCGGCCCCGCGCCGCGGACTGTTCGGCACCCGCACGCGCGAGATCGACCTCGACGCCTCCGCGGTCCTCTTCGCCGACAAGCAGCCCGTGGACGTCGTTTTCTTCCGCCACCTCGTCAGCGACGACGGCTCGGTGCGGCACACCGGGGACAACCTGGTGGGCGGGGCCGGCCAGGGTGGCGACGACGAGGCGATCCTCGTCGACCTCGCGCGCGTCCCGGTCCACATCGACCAGATCGTCTTCACGGTCAACTCGTTCACGGGCCAGACCTTCCAGGAAGTGCAGAACGCGTTCTGCCGCCTGGTCGACGAGACCACCGGCCAGGAGCTCGCGCGCTACACGCTCGACGGCGGCGGCCAGTACACGGCGCAGATCATGGCCAAGGTCCACCGGGACGGCGCGGGCTGGAAGATGACGGCCCTGGGCACGGCGGCCAACGGCCGTACGTTCCAGGACCTGATGCCGTCGATCCTGCCCGGCCTGTAGCGGGGCCCGCGATGGCGGCCGAACTGGTGAGGGGCCAGAACCACCCCCTCACCCGGACCCGTCTGGAGATCCGGGTGTCGGCCGGCCGTCCGGTCGTCGCGGGCGCCACGCTCGCCGACGACCGCGGCGCGGTGCGCGACACCGGGCGCGTCGCCCACCCCGGCGCGCCCGCCCTGCCGGGTCTCGAAGTGCCGCGCCAGGCGGCGGCCGACCACCGCCTCGCCGTCGACCTCGACGCGATGCCGCACGACGTGCACCGCGTCACCGTGCTGCTCGCCCTGCCCCTCGGCACGGGCGGACCCACCCGGTTCGGCGCGGTGGCCGCCCCGTTCGTCGCCGTCACCGGACTCGACGGCACCGAAGAGGTCAGCTACACGATCACCGACCTCGACAGCGAGTCGGCCGTCGTCGCCCTCGAGCTGTACCGCAGAGCGGGCGCCTGGAAGGTGCGCGCCATCGGCCAGGGGTACGCGGACGGGCTCGCCGCCCTCTTCACCGACCAGGGTGTGCCCGACGCGCACGCCCTGGCGGGCACCATCCACGACGCCGTCGCCCAGGGGCTGGCCCGCGCGGTGGCGCCCCCGCCGCGCACGGCGGACGAGGCCCAGGTGCGGGCGACCGCCACCGCGGGACACGCCTCGGGCGCGCTGCCGCCCCCGGCCCCGGCCGCCCCCACCGGCGGCGCGGGCGACAGCGGGGTCGTCGACTACACCCACCCCGGCCGCCAGGCCCCGCCGCCCCCGCCCACCGCGAAGCCCGCCGAGCCGGGCCGGCCCGCCGTCCCCGTCGCGGGCGACGCCACCGGCTGGTCCATGGAGGAGCGGCTCTACAACCAGGTGTGGGGCATGTTCGAGGACCTGGCCCGCAGCGCCGCCGCGTACCGCAGCGCCGTCGACTTCGCGGACTCCCGCATGGAGCAGGAGCTCGATCAGGTCCTGTCCGACCCGCGCAGCCGCATCGGCGGCCAGGGCGACGCCGCCCGCGAGGCCGCCCGTGCCAAGCACGGCGCCCTCGTCGACCGGGCACGCGAAGCCCTCGACCGTGACCTGGCACAGCTCGTCGCCGAGTCCGACGTCGTCGAACCGGCGCTCCCCGCGGCGTACGCGGGCTGGGACAACCCGTGCTGGCACGCGTACCGCAGCCCGATGGAGATGCCGATGGCCCTGCGCCTGGGCGATCTGCGGCTGCCCGAGAGCGAGAGCGTCGGCCTGTCCGTCCCGATGCTCGTCCGCCTGCCCCTGGAGCGCGGCCTGTGGATCGACGCGGGCGCCTCGGCCGCGGACGCCCTCACGGACGCCGACGAGCTGCGGGCCCGCGCCGCGCACACCGCGGCCGTCCACGCAGCGCGGTTGCTCGCGGCCTATCCGGCGGGCGAGTTCAGCGTGCACGTCATCGACCCGGCGGGCACGGCGTCCGGCGCGCTCGCCCCGCTCGTCGACTCCGGGGTGCTGGCGAGCCCCGTGGCCAGGGGGGCGGCGGGGGTCACCGAGACGCTGACCCGGCTGACCGAGCGGGTCGACCTGGTCCAGATGGCGATCCGGGCCGGCGCCGCCGACGCGCTCCCCGCCGACCTCGACGTCGCCGAGCAGCTGCTGATCGTGCACGACTTCCCGCACGGCTTCGACGATCGCTCCGTGACCCGCCTGCGCTATCTCGCCGACGAAGGGCCGCAGGTCGGTGTGCACCTGATGCTGGTCGCCGACCGGGAGGACGCCGCCGAGTACGGCCCGCTGCTCGACCCGCTGTGGCGCGCCCTGCTGCGTCTGACGCCGGTGCCCGACGACCACCTGGCCGACCCCTGGGTGGGACACGCGTGGACGTACGAGCCACCACCGGTCCCGCACGGCAGCGCGGTGCTGCGGCACGTCCTCGCGGAGGTCGCCGAAGCCCGTCGGGAAAGAGGCCTTTGACCTGCACACTTGAGGTCTTCTTTACCTAAACCTTTACCTCTCATGGGACTTTCGGGTACTCTCCTTTACGCGGAGGGGAGTACTCCCGTGCACGCGGCGTTCCCGTCAATACGGACGACCGGCCCGATGGCCGTCGATCCCGGGGCGTCGGCCCGGGGCGCTGAGGCGCCCGGGTGGAAGAGACCTCCGGCAGCGACGACGCTGATCAGTAGCCGTACGACGCCGGAGGCGCAGTGGACGTATCGATGACCGTTTGGGTGCTGACCATTCTTGGTCTGTGTGCCCTGATCGCGGTCGACTTCTTCATCGGGCGCAAGCCCCACGACGTATCCATCAAGGAAGCCGGAATCTGGACCGTGGTCTGGATCGTGCTCGCCGCGCTCTTCGGCGTCGGCGTGATGATCTGGGGCAACGCCCAGGCGGGCGGCGAGTTCTTCGCGGGCTTCATCACCGAGAAGTCGCTCAGTGTCGACAACCTCTTCGTCTTCATCCTGATCATGGCGAAGTTCTCGGTGCCGACCCAACTGCAGCAGCGCGTGCTGCTGTTCGGCGTGCTCATCGCCCTGGTCCTGCGCGCGATCTTCATCGCGGCCGGCGCGGCGATCATCTCGAGCTTCTCCTGGGTCTTCTACCTCTTCGGTGCCTTCCTGATCTACACCGCCTGGAAGCTCATCAAGGAGGCCATGGCGGACGAGGAGGACGAGGACTTCGAAGAGAACCGCCTCCTGAAGTCCATCGAGAAGAAGTTCGGCGTCGCCGACCGCTACCACGGCACGAAGCTGTTCATCCAGGAGCACGGCAAGAAGGTCATGACGCCGCTGCTGGTCGTCATGCTCGCCATCGGCATGACCGACGTGCTGTTCGCGATGGACTCGATCCCCGCGATCTTCGGCCTGACCCAGGACCCGTACATCGTCTTCACGGCCAACGCGTTCGCCCTGATGGGTCTGCGCCAGCTGTACTTCCTCATCGGCGGCCTGCTCAGGAAGCTGGTGCACCTCAGCTATGGCCTGTCGGTGATCCTCGGCTTCATCGGCGTGAAGCTGGTCCTGCACGCGATGCACGAGTCCGGCGTCCACGTGCCGGAGATCTCCATTCCGGTCTCGCTGGCCGTCATCTGCGGCGTGCTGATCATCACGACGATCACCAGCCTCATCGCGTCCAAGAAGCAGGCCGAGCGGGAAGCGGCCGAAGCGGCTCAGAAGGACAGCATCGAAGCCTGACCACGTCGGGCGTAGGAAGGACACGCACCGGGAGGGGCGCGCGGCCGATTGCCGCGCACCGCTCCCGGTGCTTGCTTGTGCCCTGAGCGCGGTTCCGGCCGGGACCGCGACGGGACGCAGGACGGGGGAGGACCCCATGAGTCAGAAGTTCGCCCAGATCATCGACTTCGAGTCCCAGCGGATCGAGGAGATGCGGGAGCTGATCGAGCGGTTCGAGCAGCAGATGCAGGGCACCCCCGGCGCCCCCACGCACCGCATCATGCTGCAGGACCGCGACAAGCCCGGACGCTATCTCGCGATCGTTGAGTTCGAGTCGGCCGACGACGCGATGCGCAACAACGAACGCCCCGAGGTCGCCCACCTGAACGAGCAGTTGACCGCGCTGTGCACGCGTCCGCCGACCTTCACCAACTGCGACGTGAGGGACTCGCGCGAACTGAAGTGAGGCCCGCGAGCCGAACCGGGGCACGCCGGGCCCCGGGCCGCTCGAAGTCGCGCCCCCACCCTGCCGCGGGCACCATCAAGGAATGATCACCAAGCTCCGGGCACTGGCCACTCGGTGGACCGTGGTCGTCCCGGTGCTGGCGGTCGTGCTGCTCGCGTGCACGTGGGGGCGCGATCTGCCCGGCGCCGTCGTGGCCCTCGTCTCCCTGATCCTCGCGGGATCCGTCCTTGCGGCCGTGCACCACGCGGAGGTCGTCGCGCATCGCGTCGGTGAACCGTTCGGCTCGCTGGTGCTCGCCGTGGCCGTCACGATCATCGAGGTCGCGCTCATCGTCACCCTGATGGCCGACGGAGGCGACAAGAGCGCGACCCTCGCCCGGGACACGGTGTTCGCCGCCGTCATGATCACCTGCAACGGCGTCGTCGGCATCAGCCTGCTCGCGGCCTCACTGCGCCACCGCGTGGCGATCTTCCAGTCCGAGGGCACCGGCGGCGCCCTCGCGACCGTCGCCACCCTCGCGACGCTCTGCCTGGTCCTGCCGACCTTCACCACGAGCAAGGTCGGCCCGGAGTTCTCCACCTCCCAGCTGGTCTTCTCGGCCGTCGCCGCGGTCGTCCTGTACGGCCTCTTCGTCACCACGCAGACCGTGCGCCACCGCGACTACTTCCTGCCGATCACCAAGCACGGCGAGGTCATCGACGCCGACGACCACGCGGACGTACCGACCTCCCGCGCCGCTCTGTCCAGCCTCGGACTGCTCGCTCTGGCGCTCGTCGCCGTCGTCGGTCTCGCCAAGGGCGTCTCGCCGACGATCGAGTCGGGCGTGGAGGCCGCGGGCATGCCGCACGCCGTGGTCGGCGTGATCATCGCGCTCCTCGTCCTGCTGCCCGAGACCATCGCCGCACTGCGCGCGGCCCGCCGGGACCGGGTGCAGACCAGCCTCAACCTCGCCCTCGGCTCCGCGATGGCCAGCATCGGTCTGACCGTGCCGGCCGTCGCCGTCGCCTCGTACTGGCTGACGGGCCCGCTCGTGCTCGGTCTCGGCGCCACGCACATGGTGCTGCTCGCGCTGACCATGGTGGTCAGCACCCTCACCGTCGTCCCCGGACGTGCCACCCCGCTGCAGGGCGGCGTGCATCTGGTGATCCTCGCCGCATACGTGGAGCTCGCCGTCACGCCGTGACGGGATCCTCCGCGACCGCTCCCGGCGCTGTCTCCGGAAGCAGCGCGAAACAGGCCAGGCTCAGCACCGCGACCCCCGTCAGATACACACCCACACCCCATGGAACCCCCGTTCCCCGTCCGGCCAGTGCCGTCGCCACGATCGGCGTGAGCGCCCCACCCAGGACGCCGCCCGCGTTGTACCCGACCGCGGCACCTGTACAACGGACCCGCGGTTCGTACAGTTCCGGCAGATACGCGGCGATCACGGCGAACATCGTGATGAACGCGAGCAGCGCCACCAGGAACCCCAGGAACATCAACAGCGGTTCTCCCGTGGCCAGCAGAGCCACCATCGGCACCATCCACACCGCCGCCACCGCGCTTCCCGCCAGACACATCGGACGCCGCCCGTACCGGTCGCCGAGCAGCGCCGCCACCGGCGTCAGCGCCCCCTTCACGACGACGGCCGCCATGATGCAGGTCAGCATCACGCTGCGGCTCACTCCGAGCCGCTCCACCCCGTAGGCGAGCGACCAGGTGGTGACCGAGTAGAAGATCGCGTACCCGATGGCCATGGCGCCGGCCGTCAGCAGCACCAACCGCCCGTGCCCGCGCACCACTTCGGCCAGCGGCAGGCGCGCGGGCTCGGCCACCGCGAGGAACGCGGGGCTCTCCACCACCGACGTACGCAGCCACAGCCCGATCAGCGCCAGCACGCCCGCCGCCCAGAACGGCACCCGCCATCCCCAGGACGCGAACTGCGCCTCCGTGAGCGCCGTCGACAGCACCAGCATGATGCCGTTGGCCAGCAGGAAGCCCACCGAAGGGCCGATCTGCGGAAAGCTCGCCCACAGGCCGCGGCGCTCGGCCGGAGCGTGCTCGGCGGTCAGCAGCACCGCGCCGCCCCATTCACCGCCGAGCCCGAGCCCCTGCAGAAAGCGCAGCACAAGGAGGAGCAGGGGAGCGGCCACCCCGATCGACGCATACGTAGGCACGCAGCCGACCGCCACGGTCGCGACCCCGGTCAGCACCAGCGACCCGATCAGGACCGGCCGACGCCCGCGCCGGTCCCCGATGTGCCCGAACACGACGGACCCGAGGGGCCGCGCCACGAAACCCACCCCGAATGTCGCGAAGGCGGCCAGAGTTCCCGCGAGCGGCGAGAACGTGGGGAAGAACAGCGGGCCGAGGACGAGTGCCGCAGCGGTCCCGTAGACGAAGAAGTCGAAGAACTCGACGGCGGTCCCGGCCGCAGAGGCCGCCGCGAGCCGGGGGAGCGACGGACGGTGATTCGTGTGCATGCCGCGGCAACTACCCGTGATCGACGCTGGTTACGGGGGCGCGCGAGGGCGCGCGAGGGCGCCGTCAGCGGCGCCCGTGATAGACCCTCAAGGAGCATCTGCCCGACGTACGGAGGTCCTCGTGCCGCACACCCTCGCCACCGCGCCGATCATGGTCCTGAACGGCCCGAACCTGAATCTCCTCGGCAAGCGCCAGCCGGAGATCTACGGCCGGGACACGCTCGCCGACGTCGAGGCCCTGTGCGCCAAGGCGGCCGCCGCCCACGGCGCCACCGTGGACTTCCGGCAGTCCAACCACGAGGGCGAGCTGGTCGACTGGATCCACGAGGCCCGGGAGAACCACGTCGGCATCGTCATCAACCCGGCCGCGTACTCGCACACGTCGGTGGCGATCCTGGACGCGCTCAACACCTGTGACGGGCTGCCGGTGGTGGAGGTGCACATCTCCAACATCCATCAGCGCGAGGAGTTCCGGCACCACTCCTACGTGTCGCTGCGCGCCGACGGCGTGATCGCCGGATGCGGGGTGCAGGGGTACGCGTTCGGCGTGGAGCGCGTGGCGGCGCTCGCCGCACCGGGCACCGCCGAAGCGTAGACCGCGCCCTACAGACGGCCGGCGTCCACGATCCGCCGCAGGAACTGTCGCGTACGTTCCTGCTGCGGATTTCCGAACACCCCCTCCGGGGAGCCGCGTTCGAGCACGACACCGCCTTCGAGGAAGCAGACCTGGTCGGCGACCTCGCGCGCGAAGCTCATCTCGTGGGTGGCCAGCACCATGGTCATGCCCTCGCCCTTCAAGTCGCGTACGACATCGAGGACTTCACCCACGAGCTCGGGGTCGAGGGCCGCCGTGATCTCGTCGAGGAGCAACAGCCGGGGCCGCACGGCGAGAGCCCGCACGATCGCCGCACGCTGCTGCTGGCCGCCGCTGAGCCGGTCCGGGTACTCCCGGGCCTTCGCGGCGAGTCCGAGGCGCTCCAGCAGCCCCCTGGCCCGTTCCTCGGCCTCCTTCCGCGGGACTCCGTGCACGCGGCGCGGTGCGAGCGTGACGTTCTCCAGGACGGTCATGTGCGGAAACAGGTTGTAGGCCTGGAAGACCACGCCGATCCGCCGGCGCACGGCGTCCGCGTCCGTGCGGGGATCGGTGATCTCCTCGCCGTCCAGCCAGATCGCCCCGTCGTCGATCTCCTCCAGGAGGTTGGCGCAGCGCAGCAGCGTCGACTTCCCGGAGCCGGACGCACCGATCAGCGCGGTCACGGTGTGCGGGGGCACCTCCAGGTCCACGTCGCGCAGGACCAGGGAGTCGCCGAACGTCTTACGGACCGACTCCATCCGCAGCACGGGCCCGGTCATGCGAGTCCTCCTTGCGCCCGGCGGCGGTCCATACGGGCCGTCACCCAGTCGGTGAAGCGCGTCATGGGAATGGTCAGGGCGACGAAGACCAGACCCGCGACCACGTAGGGCGTGTAGTTGAAGTCCTTGCCGGCGATGATCTGCGCCGCGTACACGGCGTCCACGGCACCGCCGATCGACACGAGACCGGTGTCCTTCTGCAGCGACACCAGGTCGTTCAACAGGGGCGGCACCACACGGCGTACGGCTTGCGGCAGCACTACGTAGCGCAGCGTCAGGCGGTTGTTGAGCCCGAGGGAGCGTGCGGCCGCCCGCTGTGAGGGGTGGACCGATTCGATCCCCGCCCGGAACACCTCGGCCACATAGGCGGAGTACGTCAGGACCAGCGCGGCACCGCCCAGGAGCACTGGATCGGTGGTCACCCCCTGAAGGCGCAGCGCGGGCACGCCGAAGATGACCATCAACAGGCAGATGATGAGCGGCAGTCCACGGAAGAAGTCCGTGTACGCCGTGGCGAGGGCGCGTACCGGGAAGAACACCGGCCCGCGCAGCGTGCGCGCGAGGGCGAGCAGCAGACCGAGGACGAGCACGCACGCGCCGCACACCACGAGAAGGCGCAGGTTCAGCCAGAGCCCTTCCAGGACCTGCGGCAGCGCCACGCGCGCGTAGTGCGCACTGAAGAAGGTCTCCTTGGTGCGTTCCCAGCCGGGGGAGTTGATGACGACGACGGCCAGGACGGCGCCCGTCACCAAGGTGCTGAGCGCAGCTATCGCGGTTGCCCGCCGCGCGCGGGCCCGCTTGTAGCGGTCACGCGCGAGGCGGCGCTCGGAGGGGACGTACGTGTCCTCGGCGGGGAACGGCTGCTTGTCGACGGTCACTTGAGCACCGGCGCGTCGACCGCCTCCGAGAGCCACTTCTTCTCCAGGGAGGCGAGCGTGCCGTCCTTGCGGAGGGCGTCCACCGCGCCCGTCACGCACGACGTCAGGGCGCTCTCCTTGTCGAGTACGAGACCGAACTGCTCGGGGGACCCGGTGGTGTTCTCGAACTGCCCGACCACCTCGGCGTCCGTCACCTCGGCACCGGTGATGTAGAACGCGGTCGGCAGGTCGACGACGATGGCGTCCACCTGGCCGTTCTTGAGGGCCGACTTGGCGAAGTCGTTCTTCTGGTAGACGGCCGGCTTCTGGGTCGGCTTCACGAGGTCGTTGATGAAGTCCAGGCTGGTGGTGCCCACTTGGGCGCCCAGCTTCACGCCCTTCAGGTCGGCGACGCTCTTCGCCTTCGCGGCCTTGGAGGTCTTCAGGGCGACGACGGCCTGGCGCACGTCGTAGTAGCCGGACGAGAACGCCACGGCCTTCTTGCGCGCGTCGCTGATCGACACCTGGTTGATGTCGAAGTCGAAGTTCTTCGTGCCCGGGGCGAAGGAACTGTTGAACGGCACGGTCTGCCAGACCACTTGGTCCTTGCCGTAGCCGAGCTGCTTCGCCACGGCGTACGCGACCGCCGACTCGAACCCCTTGCCGTTCGACGGCTGGTCGTCCTCGAACCAGGGCGCGTAGGCGGGCTTGTCGGTGCCCACGGTGAGCTTCCCGGCGGCCACGGTGGACAGCTTGCCGGGAGCGCAGGAGGCGGCCGTGGCGGGCTTCCCCGAACCCTTCTCCTCGGGCTCGGGGGAGCAGGCCGCGACGGCGACGAGAACGACGGCGGAGCAGACGGCGGCACATGCGGCGCGGTGGACGAGATGCATGGCGGGAGACTCGCAGCGCTCGGCCCGTCTGTCGAGGTCAGCCCGGCAACTGTCCGCATACTGGGAACGGGCGTTGCATTCTTGTGAACAGACGCCCGCGGACCGGTTGTTGGCCTACAAGGGCCTGTGGTTCACGTCGGGCCCCCGTAGGTCACCAGCCCCGAGCGCGCCACTCCTGAAGGTGCGGTCGCTCCGCCCCCAGCGTCGTGTCGTTGCCGTGCCCCGGATAGACCCACGTCTCGTCCGGGAGCGGACCGAAGATCTTCGACTCCACGTCGTCGATGAGGCTCGCGAACGCCTCGGGGTCCTTCCACGTGTTGCCGACGCCGCCAGGGAACAGGCAGTCGCCGGTGAAGACGTGCGGGTGCCCGTGCGGGTCGTCGTAGACCAGGGCGATGGAGCCGGGCGTGTGGCCGACCAGGTGGCGGGCCGTGAGCGTGATCCGGCCGACCTCGATCGTGTCCCCGTCGGCGACGGCGACGTCCGTGGCCACCGGGATTCCCTCGACGTCGTAGCGCCCCGCGTACGTGCGCGCGCCCGTGGCCGCCACGACCTCGGCGAGGGCCTGCCAGTGGTCCCCGTGGCGGTGCGTGGTGACGACGCCCGCGATGCCGTCGTCGCCGATGAGGCGGAGCAGCGTCCCCGCCTCGGCCGCCGCATCGATGAGCAACTGCTGGTCGGTCGCCCGGCATCGCAGCAGATAGGCGTTGTTGTTCATCGCCCCGACCGCGACCTTGGAGATCATCAGGTCCTGCAACTCGTGCACGTCCGCCGGGCCGCCGACCTTCACCGCTCCGCTGTACGTCATGGGTTCAGCCTAATCCGTTCTACAGAGGGGGCAGGGCGGGCAGAGGGCCTCGGTCGGTGGACAGGGCGGCGCCGTCCCTGCGGCCCGAGAGCCAGCCCAGGAGGTCCGCCTGACGGCCGGTGACGACGGTGCCGAGCGGAGGGACCGCGCCGTCCTCGATCTCGGCAACGGAGGGGGACTGCACCGCCCCCGTGGAGATCATGCGGCCGTCGTCCTGCTTGATGAGCAGCGGCGGCAGGCCCGGATGGTCGCGGAAGCGCCGGGCCAGGAAGTTGATCTCCCGCTGGGTGAACTCCTCGGAGAGGTCCTCCAGCTCGTAGCCGATCCCGAGGTCGACGTGGTGCAGCTCGACCTCGATCCAGCGCCGGAACGGCACATTGGAGACGGTGTCCTTCACGCCGTTGCGCAGCTCCACCGTGCGCGACCAGTCCGCGTCCTCGGCCCCCACGGCCTGGAAGCGCTCCGCGCTCTCGTGCACGTCGTCGACCTGCGTGCGCAGGTCGCGCGGGGCGTCCCGCTCGATGTCGGCGTCGCGTGCCTCGGCGCTCACGTACATGGGGCGGCCGACGAGGACGTTGACGAGCGCGTCCGCGTTGCGGGCGAGGTGGGCGAGCACATGGCCACGGCTCCAGCCAGGAAGCCGTGACGGCTCGGCCGTGGCGGCGTTGTCCAGGGTGCTGACCGCGGCCAGCAGCCGGTCGGTCGCTTCGCGTACAGACACCAGGTCGCGCACATGATCACTCATGGCGCCGACGATATCCCCGCCACACGTTCGGGTGAAGGTGGCCGACCTTGCGCCTAAATCGAATGTACGTGCTATAAGGTCGATGGCGGCGTCGGGCATTCTTGATGGTCCGGGTTTGTTACCAACCAGGGAAACCAACCGGCGCTGTCAGTGGCTCCCCCTACTCTTCGAAACAGCAGTCTTCTCAGGACTTCTCCAGGGTCGCCCTCGGGAGGTCAGACCTCGGGGGACGGGGGCCCCGCCCCTGTCACTTCTCTCCAGAAAGGTGCGGACCGGCGTGGCCGACCGTCTCATCGTCCGTGGCGCGCGCGAGCACAATCTCCGGAATGTCTCGCTCGACCTGCCGCGCGACTCCCTCATCGTCTTCACGGGTCTGTCCGGCTCCGGCAAGTCCTCGCTCGCGTTCGACACGATCTTCGCCGAGGGGCAGCGCCGGTACGTCGAGTCGCTGTCCTCGTACGCCCGCCAGTTCCTCGGCCAGATGGACAAGCCGGACGTCGACTTCATCGAGGGTCTCTCGCCGGCCGTCTCGATCGACCAGAAGTCGACCTCGCGCAACCCGCGCTCCACGGTCGGCACCATCACCGAGGTCTACGACTACCTGCGCCTGCTCTTCGCACGCATCGGCAAGCCGCACTGCCCCGAGTGCGGCCGTCCCATCGCGCGCCAGTCGCCGCAGGCCATCGTCGACAAGGTCCTGGAGCTGCCCGAGGGCAGCCGCTTCCAGGTGCTCTCGCCGCTGGTGCGCGAGCGCAAGGGCGAATTCGTCGACCTCTTCGCCGACCTGCAGACCAAGGGCTACTCCCGCGCGCGCGTGGACGGCCAGACGATCCAACTGTCCGAGCCGCCGACCCTGAAGAAGCAGGAGAAGCACACCATCGAGGTGGTCATCGACCGCCTCACGGTGAAGGACTCCGCCAAGCGCCGCCTGACCGACTCGGTGGAGACCGCGCTCGGTCTGTCCGGCGGCATGGTCGTGCTCGACTTCGTTGACCTCCCCGAGGACGACCCGGAGCGCGAGCGCATGTACTCGGAGCACCTGTACTGCGCGTACGACGACCTGTCCTTCGAAGAGCTGGAGCCCCGCTCCTTCTCGTTCAACTCGCCCTTCGGCGCCTGCCCCGACTGCTCGGGCATCGGCACGCGCATGGAGGTCGACCCCGAGCTGATCGTCCCGGACGAGGACAAGTCGCTCGACGAGGGCGCCATCCACCCGTGGTCGCACGGCCACACCAAGGACTACTTCGGCCGCCTCATCGGGGCGCTCGCCGACGCCCTCGGCTTCCGTACGGACATCCCGTTCGCGGGTCTGCCGCAGCGCGCCAAGAAGGCGCTGATCTTCGGCCACAAGACCCAGATCGAGGTCCGCTACCGCAACCGGTACGGGCGGGAGCGCGTGTACACGACGCCCTTCGAGGGCGCCGTGCCGTTCGTGAAGCGCCGCCACGGCGAGGCCGAGTCGGACGCCAGCCGCGAGCGCTTCGAGGGCTACATGCGCGAGGTGCCCTGCCCCACCTGTGAGGGCACGCGCCTCAAGCCGATCGTCCTGGCCGTCACGGTCATGGAGAAGTCGATCGCCGAGGTCTCGGCCATGTCCATCAGCGACTGCGCCGACTTCCTGGCCAAGCTCACGCTGAACGCGCGCGACAAGAAGATCGCCGAGCGCGTCCTGAAGGAGGTCAACGAGCGGCTCCGCTTCCTCGTCGACGTGGGCCTCGACTACCTGTCGCTGAACAGGGCGGCGGGCACCCTCTCCGGCGGCGAGGCCCAGCGCATCCGCCTCGCCACACAGATCGGCTCCGGACTGGTCGGCGTCCTGTACGTCCTCGACGAGCCGTCGATCGGCCTGCACCAGCGGGACAACCACCGGCTGATCGAGACCCTCGTCCGACTGCGCGACATGGGCAACACGCTCATCGTGGTCGAGCACGACGAGGACACCATCAAGGTCGCCGACTGGGTCGTCGACATCGGCCCCGGCGCGGGCGAGCACGGCGGCAAGGTCGTGCACAGCGGCCCCTTGAAGGAGCTGCTGACCAACGACGAGTCGATGACGGGCAAGTACCTGTCGGGCAAGAAGGCCATCCCGCTGCCGGACATCAGGCGCCCGGTGGACCCGACGCGTCGCCTGACCGTGCACGGCGCCAAGGAGAACAACCTGCGGGACATCGACGTGTCCTTCCCGCTCGGCGTCCTCACGGCCGTCACCGGCGTCTCGGGATCCGGCAAGTCCACCCTGGTCAACGACATCCTGTACACGCACCTGGCACGGGAGTTGAACGGGGCGCGTTCCGTCCCCGGCCGCCACACGCGCGTGGAGGGCGACGACCTGGTCGACAAGGTCGTGCACGTCGACCAGTCGCCGATCGGCCGTACGCCGCGGTCGAACCCGGCGACGTACACCGGAGTCTTCGACCACGTCCGCAAGCTGTTCGCCGAGACCACCGAGGCGAAGGTCCGCGGTTATCTGCCGGGCCGCTTCTCCTTCAACGTCAAGGGCGGCCGCTGCGAGAACTGCTCGGGTGACGGCACGATCAAGATCGAGATGAACTTCCTGCCGGACGTGTACGTCCCGTGCGAGGTCTGCCACGGCGCGCGTTACAACCGGGAGACCCTGGACGTCCACTACAAGGGCAAGTCCATCGCCGAGGTCCTGGACATGCCGATCGAGGAGGCCCTCGCCTTCTTCGAGGCCGTTCCCGGCATCGCCCGCCACTTGCGGACGCTGAACGACGTGGGCCTCGGCTACGTCCGTCTCGGGCAGTCCGCGCCGACCCTGTCCGGCGGTGAGGCGCAGCGCGTGAAGCTGGCCAGCGAGCTGCAGAAGCGTTCCACGGGACGCACCGTCTACGTACTCGACGAGCCGACGACCGGTCTGCACTTCGAGGACATCAGCAAGCTCATCACGGTGCTCTCCGGCCTGGTCGACAAGGGCAACTCGGTCATCGTCATCGAGCACAACCTCGACGTCATCAAGACCGCGGACTGGGTCGTCGACATGGGCCCCGAGGGCGGCAGCGGCGGTGGCCTCGTCATCGCCGAGGGCACCCCGGAGCAGGTCGCGTCCGTACCGGCCAGCCACACCGGCAAGTTCCTGCGCGACATCCTCGGCGCCGACCGGGTCAGCGACGCGGCGGTGCCGGCGGCCCGCAGCCGCAAGTCCGTGGCGAAGAAGACGGTGGCGGCCACCAAGGCCCCGGCCAAGAAGACGGCCACAGCCAAGACGGCAGCCACGGCCAAGACGGCGGCCACCAAGCCGACAGCCACCAAGTCGGCCGCGAAGAAGGCCACTTCGGCGACGAAGAAGGCGACGCCCGCCAAGGCCGCGGCGACGAAGACCGCCGCCAAGAAGACGGCCGGCCGGGCCCGCAAGGCCTGACGCAGGCGGACGGCTCGGCCCATGTCAGGGCCGAGCCGTCCGGCGCGACTGCGCCGTCACGCTCCGTGAAAAAATCTGCGCCCCGCGGGAACTCCCCGTGGGGCGCCGTGCGTTCACTGATCAGCCAGCCTGGCCCTGCGGTTCACGAGGCTCCACGAACTGCATGTCCAGTTGAATCTTGACAACATCACCGAGCAGGCCCGCGCCGAAATCGAGCCCGAAGTCACTGCGCCGGATCTCCCCCGTCGCCTCGAACCCGGCGTGCCGGCTCCCGTCCACCGGCACATCGACGACCCCGCCGAACTCCACGTCGAGCGTCACCGGACGGGTCACCTCGCCGATGGTCAACTCGCCTTCCAGCGACCAGTCCTCCGCCGCACCGCTCACCCCGACCGAGCGGAAGGTCATGGTCGGGCGGCGCTCCACATCCAGCAGATCCGCGGAGCGGGTGTGGGCGTCACGATCGGCGTTGCCCGTGTCGATCGAGGCGAGCGCGATGGTGGCCGACACCCGGACATCGGCCAAGGCCTCGCCCACGTACAGATCCGCCTGCACGTCCGCGAAGCGGCCGCGCACCTTCGCGATGCCCAGGTGCCGGATCGTGAAGTTCACGGCCGAGTGCAGCGGGTCCAGCGTCCAGGCCCCGGACGCGAGCGGCAGCGCGGCGGTCGAAGTGGTCGTCGTGGTCAGGGAGTTGTCGTTGGTCATGCCTCCACCCTGTGCCCACGCCGCGGGGCGAGGAAGGCCGAGTCAAGACTGGTAGTGACAGGGCCACGATCCGGTGCCTGACCCATTGGTACGTTCAGGAGGTGACCGACAACGAGTTGGGCGCTTTCCTGCGCACGCGCCGAGAGGCCGTCGCGCCGGCCGACGTGGGCCTGCCCACCGGGCCGCGCCGCCGCACCCCCGGTCTGCGCCGCTCCGAGCTGGCCACGCTCGCCGGGATCAGCGTGGAGTACCTCACCCGGCTCGAGCAGGGCCGTGACCGCAACCCGTCGGCCTCGGTCCTCGGCGCGTTGGCCGACGCGCTGCGGTTCGACACGGACGAGCGCATGCTGCTGCGCCGTCTCTCCAAGGCCAGCGGGGCGGACGCCGTGTTCTGCTCCGGTGCCACGGCGCCCTCGGACTCGGTGCGGCCCACGGTCCAGGCGCTCCTGCGGCGGCTGGAGCCGACTCCGGCGGTCCTGGTGAACTGGGTCGGCGACATCCTCGCCCACACCGAGGGATACGCCCGGTTCGCCGCCCCTCTCGGCATTCTGGACGCCGAGCGACCGAACGTCGTGCGGTACTTGTTCACGGACGAGCGCGCCCGCGCGGTCTACCCCGACTGGGACGCGGTCGCCGACGACCAGGTCGCCCGGTTCCGGCAAGGAGCACCGCTGCCCGACCCGCACGTCGCGGCGCTCGTGGACGAGTTGACCGTCACGGCCGGGGCGCCCTTCGCCGAGCGGATGGCCGCCGCGCCCACCCTGCCCCGGCGCAGAGGGCACGACCTGGTGGCCCACCCCGAGGTCGGCCCGCTGCGGCTGGCTCACGAGGCGCTGTCCCTGCCCGACGCGGACGCCCAGACGATCCTGGTCCACCTTCCCGCCGACGATGCCACGGCGGCGGCCCTGGACCGGCTCAACGGCCGAAAGCCGGGGGCGCTGCGCGCAGTTCAGGGGTGAGGCCGCGCCGGGCGGTGCGGCCGGGGCGAGCGTGCGCCGGTCACAGGGCCCCGAGCTCGGAGGCGAACGGGGGCTCCGCGCCCTCCCGCGAGCAGGTGATCGCCGCCGCGTGCGCCGAGAACCGCAGCAGCCGTGCCCAACCGTCCCCCTCCAGGCCCGCGACTCCCGTGGCGGACAGGGCGTTCTGCTGGGAAAGGCCGTGCAGCAGCGCCGCGTTGACGGTGTCGCCCGCGCCGATCGTGTCCACGACGTCCACCCGCTCGCCCGGTACGGAGTACACGCCGCCGCCCCTGGTGAAGGCGGTGAGCCCCTCTCCGCCACGGGTGACCACCACGGCGGCGGGCCCGGAGGCAAGCCACTCCTGAGGCGTACCACCGAGCCACTGGGCATCCTCCTCGGAGAGCTTGAGAAGGGTGGTGGACGGCAGCCAGCTCTTGAAGCGGGCGCGGTAGGAGTCCGCGTCGGCGATCAGGCCGGCCCGGATGTTCGGGTCGAGTGCGGTGAACACGCCCTGGGAGGAGGCCGAGCGCATCAGCTCTTCGTACGCGGTTGCCCCCGGCTCAAGGATCAGTGAGCAGGTGCCGAACGACACCGCACGCGTGGCCGCGGGAAGTGTGTCCGGGACCGCGAAGAGGCGGTCGGCGGTTCCCTCCATGTAGAAGGAGTAGCCGGCCGAGCCGTCCGCGCCGATGGAGGCGACGGCGAGGGTCGTCGGCTCGTCGCCCCGCTGCACGGGGGACACGTCCACGCCCGCCGAGCGCAGCCCGTCGAGCAACGCTTCGCCGAACGGGTCGCGGGAGACCCGCGAGCAGAAGGCGACGGGGGAGCCGAGCCGGCCGAGGGCCACCGCCGTGTTGTAGGGGCCGCCGCCGAGACGGGGCGCGAGAGCGGGCAGTGGGCCGGCGGCGGAGCGGGCCCGACCGGGACGATCATCGCCGTCCCCGGGGACCGCGTCTCCCGGAACCACGACCTGCGGGACGAGGTCGATCAGGGCCTCTCCGGCGACGACGATCACGGTGCTTCCTCTCGGACGGGGCGGACGGGATGGACGGGATGGATGGGACGGACGGGTCAGGCAGGTCAGGCGGGACGAGCGGGATTGACGGGCGGGCGGGCCGTGCGGAGGGCTCGGCGGGCGGACCCAGCAAGTGCCGAAGGCAGGCTAGAACGTCCGGTCTCGCGGAGCAGCACCCCTCCCCGATGCGGGCACGTATACCGCCGACACGGGCACGTCGGGCGGGGGACCGGGCAGCGTATCCGCGATCGCAGGGGCCCCACGGGGCGCCCGATTCCTCGCCGGTATCGTCTGATCTGCACCCCTGTTCCGCCTGTGTTCCGCCTGTGTTCCCCCTCGCCCCTCTGCCCTCTGCCCTCTGCCCTCTGCCCTCTGCCCTCTGCCCTCTGCCCTCTGCCCTCTGCCCTCTGCCCTCTGCCCTCTGCCCTCTGCCCTTTGCCCCCTGCCCCGGGGCAGCGCCCCTCTGGAGTTCCGATGTCCGGCACGACCCCGTCCCGCATCTCCCGTCGCACCGCCCTGCGCGGCGCAGCCGTCGCGGGGACGGCCGGGCTCGGACTGACCGCCTGTTCCGCCGGACCCGGCGAGGTGGCCGCGGCGCCCACTGCCCCGGTGGACCTGGGTGCGGCCGACGAGGTGCCCGGGGGCGGGGCGAAGCTCTTCAGGGACGAGCACGTCGTTGTCAGCCGCACCCAGGGCGGTCAGTACAAGGCGTTCAGCACGATCTGCACCCACGCGGGCTGCCCGATCGCGATGCTGAAGGGCACGGAGCTGACGTGCAACTGCCACGGCAGCAAGTTCGACGCCGTCACGGGCAAGGTGCTGCACGCCCCGGCGACGGTGCCGCTGGAGGAGTTGTCGGTGAAGGTCGAGGGCGGCAAGATCGTCGCGGGCCCGAAGAAGTAGCGCTCACCCTGCTCAGTCCCAGTCCCAGCCGATCCCGAGCAGCCCCGCCCGCACCTGCGGCTCCACCACGTGCACCGACCGGTGGTGCCCGCTCAGGGTCAGTTCCTGCCGCCCGGCGCGCGGCGCGGCCGTCGACTGCTGGGCGAAGCGGTGGCAGCGCACGGGCAGGGCGTCGTCGGCGAAGCGCACCTGGAGCGCGTACTGCCCACCGGCGAAGCTGAACCCGCGGACGTACTCGGTCGAGGCGCCCGCGGTGCCGTCCTCGAAGCCGTAGCGGAACAGATGGGTGTCACCGGCCCGCAGCCGGGTGTCGAAGAGGAGTTCCGCGACCATGACGCCGGTTCCGTCGTCCCAACGCACCCGCCCCGTGCGGCAGTTCTCCATGGCGTGCACCGCCACCTCGCCGGGCGAGCACCCGGGGTCGCCGTGGTGGATGGCCACGTAGCGGTCCACGCCGTCGCGGTGCGCTCGCACGATGTGCTGGGAATCCCGGCCGAGCAGCTCCCGGCGCGGGCCGATCCGCACCCGCTCATGGTGGCCGACGGTGTGCAGGCCGCCGTCCAGCGGCGACTCCAGTTCGCCGAGCAGCCGCTCCAGGACGCCGGACGCCTCGACGAGGGAGCGGTAGGAGCGGGCCGCCGGGCGTCCCGGCGTGGCGGTGTGCTCGGCCGGGCCGAGCAGCCGGATCAGTGACTCGTCGGGCAGTTCGAGGATCTCTTCAAGGGCGCGTACGGCCCGCATCGACTCGGGGCGCTGCGGGCGCCGCGCGCCCTGCTGCCAGTAACTGAGGCTTGTCACACCGACCTTGATGCCCTGGCGCGACAGATGGTGCTGCACCCGGTGCAGCGGCAGGCGCCGTGCGGCGATCGCGGCCCGCAGGGCGAGGTGGAACGGTCCGGTGCGCAGGGCCGCTTCCAAGGTCGGGGTCCGGTCCGCCTTCTGGTGTCGTTCGCCGGGTTCCTTGTGCCGTTCGCCGAGCCGCATCCGGGCCTCCTGCTTGTCGCGCCCCGCGCGTGGGCGGCCGCTGTGAACATTCACATCGCCGGACCACGGCGTTCGCGCCGGTCGGAGTGGGGCGGCTGGTCGCTGTACGTGAGTTGTTCACATCCGTACGACGTCGTTCACCGCTCCAAGTCACCCGGCATTGAAGCGTGTTGACCTGCACTCGACAAGGCTCAATGCTCGTCATCGCGTCCGGACGCGCTCCTCCACCCCTCAGAGCCTGTCTTTGAACCCCGCTTCGGGAGGACCGCGATGCGCAGCACGAACACCCGACCACGAACAGGCGCCACCCGCCGCAGACGCCTTCGCCTGGCCGCCCTCGCGGTCACGGCGACGGCGGCCCTGACCCTGCCGACCGCCGGCGCGCACGCCGACGACACCTCGGCCCTCGCCACCAAGCGCCTGAACATCACCATGCAGGCGCAGCAGAAGACCAACTGGTGCTGGGCCGCCAGCGGCAACACCATCGCCACCTGGTTCGGCCGAGGCTATTCGCAGAACCAGTTCTGCAACGCCGCCTTCGGCCGCTCCCAGGGCAGCGAGTGCCCCAACTACCAGGCCACGCTCGGCAATGTGCAGGACGGTCTGTCCTGGGCGGGCATCAACCCCGGTTCGTACGTGACCGGTTGGCTGCGCTACTCGACCGTACAGACGGAGATCAACGCGAACCGCCCCGTCGAGACCCGCATCCAATGGTCAAGCGGCGGTGGCCACATGCACGTCCTGTACGGCTACGACGACGCGAACAGCTGGGTCTACTGGGGCGATCCCTGGCCCTCGAACGACCGCTACAACTGGGCGTCCCACGACTGGTACATCAGCAACAACTCGTTCTCCTGGACCCACTCGCTGTACCGGATCGGGGCGTGAGCGCGATGCGACGACGGATCACTGCCCCCGCGCTCGCCGGCACCGGCGCGGCCCTCCTGCTCGGCCTCGCGGCCCCGTACGCGGCGGCGGAGCCCCCGCCCGTGCCCGCCCACGCGCGCGTGGCGGCCCACGACGCGGCGACGACACCGGGCGCACTGAACACGCTCTCCCGCTTCTTCGCCCGCGACGGTGCGGTCACCAGAGCGGCCGCCGCGCCCCGCATAGAAGGCGAAAGCGCCGTACCCGTCTACTACTTGTCTCGCGATTTCGTCGCGGGCAAGAAGGGAGCGGATATCGCCGAGCTGGAATTCCTCGCCTCCAAGGCGGTGTCTTCGGACGGCCAGAAAGCATCCCTGTGGACCGTCGAACAACAGGGCACCTGGAAGGTGGTCAACATCGCCTCCGGAGACGACGAGATCCGGTACGCGACACTCGGGCAGCAGAAGATGCCGGGCGGCACGGTCTTCCAGGAACCGCAGATCAACGCCTGGTACGTGGCAGGGCACGCGCGCGTAGTGCCTCTCGACGCGGACGCGGTACGGGCCGTCGGCCGCGACGGCATCTCGCTCACCGCCTACCGTTCCCGGGTCGCCAGGGCCTACGGCGACAAGCTGCCCGGCTCCGCCTACGCCAAGAAGGGTGCGGCAGGCGGCTACGGACAGCCGTCCGCCGGTGACGGCCGGGGCCGGGCCGCGGGCGAAGGGGCACGCGGCCCCGTCACCGCGGCCTCCGCAGTGGCCGGCGCCGGAGCCGCGGTGGCCCTGGGCCTGAGCGGCCTCGCCCTGTACCGCCGCCGCAGCCGGATCTGACCCCGCCGCGGTCCCGGGGTGCCCGGCCCCACCTGCGCCGGGCACCCCGAACTGTCACACCCCGCCAGTAGGGTGTCTGACATGGCCGACCCCTCCAGCTACCGCCCCAAGCCGGGACAGATTCCCGACTCCCCAGGGGTGTACAGGTTCCGCGACGAGCACCGCCGGGTGATCTACGTCGGAAAGGCGAAGAGCCTGCGCCAGCGCCTGGCGAACTACTTCCAGGACCTGGCGAACCTGCACCCCCGCACGCGCACCATGGTCACCACGGCCGCCTCCGTGGAGTGGACGGTGGTGTCCACGGAGGTCGAGGCGCTGCAGCTGGAGTACTCCTGGATCAAGGAGTACGACCCCCGGTTCAACGTCAAGTACCGCGACGACAAGAGCTATCCGTACCTCGCGGTGACGATGAACGAGGAGTACCCGCGGGTCCAGGTGATGCGCGGTCAGAAGAAGAAGGGCGTGCGCTACTTCGGTCCTTACGGGCACGCGTGGGCGATCCGCGACACCGTGGACCTCCTGCTGCGCGTCTTTCCCGTACGCACGTGCTCCGCGGGCGTGTTCAAGAACGCGGCACGCACCGGCCGCCCCTGCCTCCTCGGCTACATCGGCAAGTGCTCGGCCCCCTGCGTGGGCCGCGTCACCCCGGACGAACACCGCGAACTGGCCGAGGAGTTCTGCGACTTCATGGCCGGGCGCACGGGGACGTACATCCGTCGCCTGGAGAAGGACATGACGGCCGCCGCCGAAGAGATGGAGTACGAGCGCGCGGCCCGCCTGCGGGACGACATCGAGGCCTTGAAGAAGGCCATGGAGAAGAGTGCCGTCGTCCTCGCCGACGCCACCGACGCGGACCTCATCGCCCTCGCCGAGGACGAGTTGGAGGCCGCCGTCCAGATCTTCCACGTACGAGGCGGGCGCGTGCGCGGCCAGCGCGGCTGGGTCACCGACAAGGTCGAGGCCGTCACCAGCGGCGACCTCGTGGAGCACGCGCTGCAGCAGCTCTACGGGGAGGAGACCGGGGACTCCGTCCCCAAGGAGGTCCTCGTCCCGGCGCTGCCCGAGCCCCTGGAGCCCGTCCAGGCCTGGCTCACCGAGCGCCGCGGGGCGAGCGTGTCCCTGCGCATCCCGCAGCGCGGGGACAAGAAGGCCCTCATGGAGACGGTGCACAGGAACGCGCAGCAGTCGCTGGCCCTGCACAAGACCAAGCGGGCCTCCGACCTCACCACGCGCTCGCGCGCGCTGGAGGAGATCGCCGAGGCCCTCGACCTGGACAGCGCCCCGCTGCGCATCGAGTGCTACGACATCTCGCACCTCCAGGGCGACGACGTCGTCGCGTCCATGGTGGTCTTCGAGGACGGCCTCGCCCGCAAGAGCGAGTACCGCCGCTTCCAGATCAAGGGCTTCGAGGGCCAGGACGACGTCCGCTCCATGCACGAGGTGATCACGCGCCGCTTCAAGCGCTACCTCGCCGCCCAGGAGAAGTCGGGGGAGTGGACCGACGGCGAGACGGACGACGAGACCGAGCAGGAGTCCCGGCTCACCGAGGACGACGGGCGCCCCAAGAAGTTCGCGTACCCGCCGCAGCTCGTGGTGGTCGACGGCGGCCAGCCGCAGGTGGCCGCCGCCCAGCGCGCCCTGGACGACCTCGGCATCGACGACATCGCGGTGTGCGGCCTCGCCAAGCGCCTCGAGGAGGTCTGGGTGCCCGAGGAGGACGACCCGGTGGTGCTGCCCCGCACCAGCGAGGGCCTGTACCTCCTGCAGCGCGTCCGCGACGAGGCCCACCGCTTCGCGATCACCTATCAGCGCACCAAGCGGGCCAAGCGCTTCAAGGCGGGCCCCCTGGACGAGGTGCCGGGCCTCGGCGATGCGCGCAAACAGGCGCTGGTCAAGCACTTCGGTTCGGTGAAGCGGCTCAGGTCCGCCACAATCGAGCAGATCTGCGAGGTTCCCGGCATAGGCCGCAAGACCGCCGAGACGATCGTGGCGGCCTTCGCGCAGGCGGCCCCCGTGGCGCCCGCGGTGAACACGGCCACCGGAGAGATCATGGAAGACGAAGACGACACCGCACCGCCGGCGACCACGGGCGGCACAGCGGAAGAACAACGGGGGCAGGAGCCATGAGCGAGCACGAGCAGGACAGCAGCGACACCAGCGGCACGGCGGACAGCCCCGCACAACCGGAGCACGGAGCACAGGTGAGTACCGGCACAGGCGCGACCATCGAGACCTCGGGCGTCCCGGACGCCGTCATCCCCGAATTGGTGATCATCTCCGGCATGTCGGGCGCGGGCCGCTCCACGGCAGCGAAGTGTCTGGAGGACCTCGGCTGGTTCGTCGTGGACAACCTGCCGCCCGCGCTGATCCCCACCATGGTGGAGCTCGGCGCCCGCTCGCAGGGCAACGTCGCACGGATCGCCGTGGTCGTCGACGTACGAGGACGACGCTTCTTCGACAACCTCCGGGAGTCGCTCGCCGACCTCGAGTCCAAGCACGTCACGCGCCGCATCGTCTTCCTGGAGTCCTCCGACGAGGCCCTGGTGCGCCGCTTCGAGTCGGTGCGCCGCCCGCACCCCCTGCAGGGCGACGGCCGCATCGTCGACGGCATCGCCGCCGAGCGCGAGTTGCTGCGCGAACTGCGCGGCGACGCCGACCTCGTCATCGACACCTCCAGCCTGAACGTGCACGAGCTGCGCGCCAAGATGGACGCCCAGTTCGCGGGCGAGGAGGAGCCCGAACTGCGGGCCACCGTCATGTCGTTCGGCTTCAAGTACGGCCTGCCGGTCGACGCCGACCTCGTCGTCGACATGCGCTTCCTGCCGAACCCGCACTGGGTCCCGGAGCTGCGCCCCTTCACCGGCCTGAACGAAGAAGTCGCGAACTACGTCTACTCGCAGCCCGGCGCCAAGGAGTTCCTCGACCGCTACACCGAGCTGCTCCAGCTGATCGCGGCCGGCTACCGCCGCGAGGGCAAGCGGTACGTGACCATCGCCGTCGGCTGCACCGGAGGCAAGCACCGCTCCGTGGCGACCTCCGAGAAGCTGGCCGCCCGGCTCGCCGCGCAGGGCGTGGAGACCGTGGTCGTCCACCGGGACATGGGCCGCGAATGACGGGACGTACGCTGCGGCTCACCAGCCGGCTGCGCAGCAGGTCCGCACCGCCGAGCCGCCGCAAGGGCGCGACCCCCAAGGTCGTCGCCCTCGGCGGGGGCATGGGCCTGTCCGCGTCGCTGGCCGCGCTGCGCCGCATCACGGGCGACCTCACGGCGGTCGTCACGGTCGCCGACGACGGCGGCTCCAGCGGCCGCCTCCGCGACGAGCTGGGCGTCCTGCCGCCCGGCGACCTGCGCAAGGCGCTCGCGGCCCTGTGCGGCGACGACGACTGGGGCCAGACCTGGGCCCGCGTCATCCAGCACCGCTTCCAGTCCAAGGGCGACCTGCACGAGCACGCGGTCGGCAATCTGCTGATCGTCGCCCTGTGGGAGCAGCTCGGCGACCACGTCCAGGCCCTCGACCTCGTCGGCAGGCTGCTCGGCGCCCACGGCCGCGTGCTGCCCATGTCCGCGGTCCCCCTGGAGCTGCAGGCGCTGGTCAGGGGCCACGACCCGGCGCACCCGGACGCCATCACCACGGTCCGCGGCCAGGCCACGGTCGCCCTCACACCCGGTGAGGTGCAGTCCGTCCACGTGGTGCCGCACGACCCGCCGGCCGTCCCCGAGGCGGTCGCCGCCGTGCTCGACGCGGACTGGGTGGTGCTCGGTCCCGGCTCCTGGTTCTCGTCCGTGATCCCGCACCTGCTCGTGCCCGAACTGCTCGACGCGCTCGTCGAGACGAAGGCCCGCCGGGTCCTCTCGCTCAACCTCGCCCCGCAACCCGGAGAAACCGAAGGGTTCTCACCGCAGCGTCATTTGGAGGTTTTGGGACGACACGCCCCTAAACTCGCCCTGGACGTGGTGCTGGCCGACGAGGCCGCCGTGCCCGACCGCGAAGAGCTCGTCGACTCCGCCATGGAGCGTTTCGGTGCCGCGGTCGAGCTGGCGCCGGTAGCCAGGCCCGACGGGACTCCGAGGCACGATCCGGAGCTGTTGGCCGCCGCGTACGACCGTATTTTTCGGATGCATGGAAGGATCGGCCCATGGCGATGACGGCAGCGGTGAAGGACGAGATCTCCCGGCTCCCCGTCACCCGGACCTGCTGCAGAAAGGCCGAGGTCTCGGCCATTTTGCGGTTTGCGGGCGGCCTTCACCTGGTGAGCGGACGCATCGTGATCGAGGCGGAGCTGGACACCGCGATGGCCGCACGGCGGCTCAAGCGCGACATTCTTGAGATCTTCGGGCACAGCTCGGAGCTGATCGTGATGGCGCCCGGCGGGCTGCGCCGCGGCTCGCGCTTCGTCGTCCGCGTGGTCGCGGGCGGCGACCAACTGGCGCGCCAGACAGGCCTGGTGGACGGCCGCGGCCGCCCGATCCGGGGCCTTCCGCCGCAGGTGGTCTCGGGGGCCACCTGCGACGCCGAGGCGGCCTGGCGCGGTGCGTTCCTGGCCCACGGCTCGCTCACCGAGCCCGGGCGCTCCAGCTCGCTCGAGGTGACCTGCCCGGGCCCGGAGGCCGCGCTCGCCCTGGTCGGGGCCGCGCGCCGGCTCTCGATCGCCGCGAAGGCCCGCGAGGTGCGCGGCGTGGACCGGGTGGTCGTCCGTGACGGCGACGCGATCGGCGCCCTGCTCACCCGGATGGGCGCACACGAGTCGGTACTGGCCTGGGAGGAGCGGCGGATGCGCCGCGAGGTCCGCGCCACGGCCAACCGCCTCGCCAATTTCGACGACGCGAACCTGCGCCGCTCGGCCCGCGCGGCGGTCGCCGCCGGGGCCCGGGTGCAGCGCGCCCTGGAGATCCTCGCCGACGAGGTGCCCGAGCACCTCGCGGCCGCCGGACGGCTGCGCATGGAGCACAAGCAGGCCTCCCTGGAGGAGCTGGGCGCGCTCGCCGACCCGCCGTTGACCAAGGACGCGGTCGCGGGCCGCATCCGCCGTCTGCTGGCCATGGCCGACAAGCGGGCGCAGGACCTCGGCATCCCCGGCACGGAGTCGAACCTCGGCGAGGACCTGGCCGAGGACCTTGCGGAGGACCTCAGCGAAGAGATGGCGGACAACTTGGCGGGCTGACCCGCCCCGGCATCCCGCCGCCCCCCCCGCATCCACGGAATAGCCCCGGAAAGCCGGTGGTCGTGCCCATCAGGGCGTGACCACCGGCTTTTCACTGCGCCCGAAGTGCGCCCGAACTGCGTCTGAACTGCGCCCGGCCGCACCATTCACCGCGCTCATCAGAATGACCCCGCGCTCAATTAGCGAGTGATCGGCTTCGAAATACCCGGGAAATACGCGGAACCTCGTACGTTACTGGTGAGTAAGGCCTGCTGTGCCCCGCATAAAGACGCTCGATGTCACCCCGAGCCCTTATGGGAGGTAGGGTCGGAGGCGGTCGGGGACATCCCAATAAATCTCGCCGGCGTCGAAACTCCGGCGTACCAACGAGGAGATCGGTTCGTGACGATCCGCGTAGGCATCAACGGCTTTGGCCGCATCGGTCGTAACTACTTCCGCGCGCTGCTGGAGCAGGGTGCGGACATCGAGATCGTGGCTGTCAACGACCTTGGTGACACCGCGACCACCGCGCACCTCCTGAAGTACGACACCATCCTGGGCCGTCTCAAGGCCGAGGTGTCGCACACCGAGGACACCATCACCGTCGACGGTCACACCATCAAGGTGCTGTCCGAGCGCAACCCCGCCGACATCCCCTGGGGTCAGCTGGGCGTCGACATCGTCATCGAGTCGACCGGCATCTTCACCAAGAAGGCCGACGCCGAGAAGCACATCGCCGGTGGCGCCAAGAAGGTCCTCATCTCGGCTCCGGCCAAGGACGAGGACATCACCATCGTGATGGGCGTCAACCAGGACAAGTACGAGCCGGCCAACCACCACGTCATCTCGAACGCGTCGTGCACCACCAACTGTGTGGCGCCGATGGCCAAGGTTCTCGACGAGAACTTCGGCATCGTCAAGGGCCTGATGACGACGGTCCACGCGTACACGAACGACCAGCGCATCCTGGACTTCCCGCACTCGGACCTGCGCCGCGCCCGCGCCGCCGCCGAGAACATCATCCCGACCACGACGGGTGCCGCCAAGGCCACCGCCCTGGTGCTCCCGCAGCTGAAGGGCAAGCTGGACGGCATCGCCATGCGCGTCCCGGTTCCCACCGGCTCGGCCACCGACCTGGTCGTGGAGCTGCAGCGCGAGGTCACCAAGGACGAGGTCAACGCCGCGTTCAAGAAGGCCGCCGACGGTGGCGACCTCAAGGGCATCCTGTTCTACACCGAGGACCCGATCGTGTCCTCGGACATCGTCAGCGACCCGGCCTCCTGCACCTTCGACTCCTCCCTGACCATGGTCCAGGAGGGCAAGACGGTGAAGATCCTCGGCTGGTACGACAACGAGTGGGGCTACTCCAACCGCCTCGTGGACCTGACGGTCTTCGTCGGCGGCCAGCTCTAAAGTCTTAGAGCAGCAAGGCACTCAGATGTGAGCGAAGGGTCCGGACCCGCGCGACGCCGCGCGACAGTCCGGGCCCTTTGCACGTCAGAGCACGCCAGCCTCAAGCCTTACGCCTCACAAGGAGTCGAGTCATGAAGACGATTGAGGAACTTCTCGCCGAAGGGGTCGACGGCAAGCGGGTGTTCGTCCGCGCCGACCTCAATGTGCCGCTGGCCGACGGCCTGATCACCGACGACGGCCGCATCCGCGCCGTCCTGCCCACCGTCAAGGCCCTGGCCGACGCGGGCGCCAAGGTCATCGTCGCCTCCCACCTGGGCCGCCCCAAGAGCGCGTCGGACGTGCAGTTCTCGCTGCTGCCCGCCGCCGAGCGGCTCGCCGAACTCCTCGGCAAGCCGGTCGCGTTCGCCCAGGACACGGTCGGCCCCGCCGCGCACGACGCGGTGAACGGCCTCGAGCCGGGCCAGGTCGCCGTCATCGAGAACCTGCGCTTCAACGCCGGTGAGACGAGCAAGGACGACACCGAGCGCGGCGAGTTCGCCGACCGGCTCGCCGCCCTTGCCGATGTCTACGTGGGCGACGGTTTCGGTGCGGTGCACCGCAAGCACGCTTCCGTGTACGACCTTCCGAAGCAGCTGCCGCACTACGCCGGCTACCTCATCGCCACCGAGGTCGGCGTCCTGAAGAAGCTCACCGACGACGTCAAGCGCCCCTACGTGGTCGCGCTCGGCGGCGCCAAGGTCTCCGACAAGCTGGCCGTCATCGACCAGCTGCTCGGCAAGGCCGACCGCCTCCTCATCGGCGGTGGCATGGCGTACACGTTCCTCAAGGCCAAGGGCTACGAGGTCGGCATCTCACTCCTCCAGGAGGACCAGGTCCCGGTCGTCACCGAGTACATGAAGCGCGCCGAGCAGAACGGCGTGGAGCTCGTGCTGCCGGTGGACGTCCTGGTGTCGACGGAGTTCCCCGACCTCAAGGGCAAGACGCCGGCCAACCCCTCCACCGTCGCCGCGGATGCCATCCCGGCCGACCAGGAGGGCCTGGACATCGGTCCGGAGACCCGCAAGCTGTACGCCTCGAAGCTCGCCGACGCCCAGACCGTGTTCTGGAACGGGCCGATGGGCGTCTTCGAGCACCCCGACTACGCCGAGGGCACCAAGGCGGTCGCCCAGGCCCTCATCGACGCCCCGGGCTTCACCGTGGTGGGCGGCGGCGACTCCGCCGCGGCGGTCCGTACCCTGGGCTTCGACGAGAACGCATTCGGCCACATCTCGACCGGTGGCGGCGCCTCCCTCGAATACCTCGAGGGCAAGACGCTCCCCGGCCTCGCCGCACTGGAGGACTGACCCTCAATGACCACCCGTACGCCGCTGATGGCGGGCAACTGGAAGATGAACCTCAACCACCTCGAGGCCATCGCCCACGTCCAGAAGCTCGCCTTCGCCCTCGCGGACAAGGACTACGAGGCCGTCGAGGTCGCCGTTCTGCCGCCCTTCACCGACCTGCGCTCCGTGCAGACCCTGGTCGACGGCGACAAGCTCAAGATCAAGTACGGCGCCCAGGACGTCTCGGCGCAGGACTCCGGTGCCTACACCGGCGAGATCTCGGGCCCGATGCTCGCCAAGCTCAAGTGCACGTACGTCGCGATCGGTCACTCCGAGCGCCGGCAGTACCACAACGAGACCGACGAGATCGTCAACGCCAAGGTGAAGGCCGCCTACAAGCACGGCCTGACCCCGATCCTGTGCGTCGGCGAGGAGCTCGACGTGCGCGAGGCGGGCAACCACGTCTCCCACACGCTCAGCCAGGTCGAGGGCGGCCTCAAGGACCTGCCCGCCGAGCAGGCCGAGACCATCGTCATCGCCTACGAGCCGGTGTGGGCCATCGGCACCGGCAAGGTGTGCGGCTCGGACGACGCGCAGGAGGTCTGCGCGGCGATCCGCGGCAAGCTCGCCGAGCTGTACTCGCAGGACGTGGCCGACAAGATCCGCATCCAGTACGGCGGTTCGGTGAAGTCGGGCAACGTCGCGGAGATCATGGCCAAGCCCGACATCGACGGTGCACTGATCGGCGGCGCCTCGCTGGACGTGGACGAGTTCGTCAAGATCGTCCGTTTCCACGAGCAGTGATCGAGCACTGATCGTCGGCTGGCGCGACCTGTGAGTATGCGCTAGCGGCGATACGACGTACCCTTGCGGGGCCGAGGCTCTTTCGAGCTTCGGCCCCGTCGTCCGAATAAGTCCGAGGAAGTTGGTCCAGCCGTGGTTATGGGGTTCTCGATCGCCCTGATCGTCTTCAGCCTGCTGCTGATGCTCCTTGTGCTGATGCACAAGGGAAAGGGTGGCGGCCTCTCCGACATGTTCGGTGGCGGCATGCAGTCCTCCGTCGGCGGCTCCTCGGTCGCCGAGCGGAACCTGGACCGGATCACGATCGTGATCGGTCTGCTCTGGTTCGCCTGCATCGTCGTGCTCGGCATCCTTATGAAGGTCAACAACTGACCCTCGGCCGCCAAGCGTCGCTTCGACTCGTTACAACTGCACATTGCTCACGTAAGGCCCCATGTCCGGTACGCGCTCAACAACGCGGCCTATCATGGGGCTTGCGTCTAGGGGCGGGGATGTAACT
Source organism: Streptomyces sp. NPDC050085 (assembly GCF_044460595.1). Taxonomy (NCBI): domain Bacteria; kingdom Bacillati; phylum Actinomycetota; class Actinomycetes; order Kitasatosporales; family Streptomycetaceae; genus Streptomyces; species Streptomyces sp. NPDC050085. The sequence goes on from NZ_JBITJZ010000005.1 coordinate 726,094, forward strand.
CCGATCACTGGACGCGCGTTGGGCCTTACGTAGACTGAGGCGCTCCGCGGCGAAGCGAGACGCCGACACGCTTCGCGGCACCATTACGCAGGGAGTTACGACCGTGGCAAGTGGCAACGCGATCCGAGGAAGTCGGGTCGGGGCGGGGCCGATGGGCGAGGCCGAGCGCGGCGAGTCCGCGCCACGCCTGCGCATCTCCTTCTGGTGCTCGAACGGGCACGAGACGCAGCCGAGCTTCGCCTCCGACGCGCAGGTGCCGGAGACCTGGGACTGTCCGCGCTGCGGATTCCCGGCCGGACAGGACCGGGACAATCCGCCGGACCCGCCGCGCACCGAGCCCTACAAGACGCACCTCGCGTACGTACGGGAGCGGCGCAGCGACGCGGACGGCGAGGCCATCCTCGCCGAGGCGCTCGCGAAACTGCGGGGCGAGATCTAGAAGTCGAGGACCGGCCGGGTGCCCTTTGCGGGTGCCCGGCCGGTTCGGGTTTCACGTGCGGCGGCGCGGGCGGGCCGCGTGCTCCTCGGAGATGTGTGCCGTGAGCGCGATCGACGCGGTCGCCCGGTCGTACGTCAGCTGCGCCACGCGCGCGTAGAGGCAGTCCAGGATCAGCAGCGCCGAGTGCCGGGCGCCGAAGCTGCCGCGCCTGAAGCTCGTCTCGGCCGCCGTCCACGTCAGATGCACCGCGGCGGCCTGGGCGACGGGGGAGCGCGGGTCGCCGGTGACCGCGATCGTCGTGGCCCCGCGCTCGGCGGCGAGCCGCAGCGGGCCGAGCACCTCGCGGGTGCGGCCCGAGTGGGACAGCGCCACGGCGGCGTCCGCGGGCGTCAGCAGCGCCGCCGAGGTCTCCGCGGCGTGCACCTCGGTCCAGCCGCGGGCCGGCATCCCGATCCCGAAGAGCCTGGCCTCCGTCTCGCGCGCGAGGATCCCCGAGCCGCCCACCCCGTAGACGTCGATGCGCCGGGCCCTGGCGAGGGCCTGGGCCGCGGCTTCGAGGGCGGTGCGGTCGAGCTGGTCCCGGGTGCTGCGCAGCGCCTGGAGGTCCGCGTGGGCGACGACCGAGATCAGCTGCTCCAGATCGTCGTCCGGGCCGATGTCGGGGCCGAGGGGACGGTCCTCGGGAGCGGCCGGGCCGATGGTCTCCTGCTCGCCCTGTTCCTTGGCGAGTTCGAGCAGCAGCCGCTGGTACGTCTCCAGGCCGAGCGCCTGGCAGAACCGGGTGACGGTGGCCTGCGACGTGCCGGTGCGGCGCCCCAGGTCGGCCGCGGAGGTCCCGGCGACCGCCGCCGGGTCGGCCAGCACGTATGCGCCGACCTTGCGCAACGACCCGCTGAGCGTGGGCAGTTCGGAGCGGATCCGGGCTGTGATCATGCGGGTGACTCCCGGCTGGGGTGGATGGATTCCCGGCGGTCCAGGTGTTGTCCTGCGCTGAATCTATCAATCATCATGCGGTGTGCTCACTGAATCCATCGATCAATACGCCGCTCCGCTCGCCGTCGGGATCGACGCCGGAGGCACCCGGGTGCGGGCCCGCTGTGAGGACGCGGAAGGGCGGCTCGTCGGCTCCGGGCACGGTGGTCCGGGCAACGCGCTGAGCGTCGGGCGCCCCACGCTCGTACGGAATCTGGAGCAGGCCCTGGCGCAGGCCGTGCCCGAGCCGCTGCGGCGGGCGGTGGCCGGTGTCGTCGGCGGGTTCGCGGGCGGGGGCGGCGTCGCGGAGGACTGTCTGGCCGAGGCGCTGGCCGGGATCGGGGTGGACGCCGCGGTGCGTACGTACGGCGACGTCGAGGTGGCCTGCGCGGCGGGGCCCGGCGCCCCGGCCGACGGGCTGGTGCTGATCGCGGGCACCGGCGCGGTCGCGGCCCGGATCGCAGGCAGGCGCACCGTGCGGGTCGTGGACGGCGACGGCTGGCTGCTCGGCGACACCGGCAGCGGGTTCTGGCTCGGCCGGCAGGCGCTGAGCAGCGCGCTGCGGGCGGTGGACGGCCGCGCGGAGTGGGGCCCGCTGGTGACGCTGGTGCTCGACCGGGTGGTGCCGGGCCTCGGCGACCCGTCGCTCGACTGGACCGACCGGCACCGCCTCAAGCAGGCGATCGCGACCTGGGCCTATGCGCAACGCCCCGTCGTCCTCGCGGAGTTGAGCCCTCTCGTGGTCACCGCGGCCGATCGGGGGGACGTATGGGCGCGGCAGTTGCTCGACGAGGCGGCTCGTCAACTGGCCGAGACGGTCGGGGTGTTGGAGCCCGTGCCCAGTGAACCGCTGGTCGTCACCGGAGGGTTGCTCGGTCCCGGTGGCCCGCTGGGGGAGCGGCTGCTCGAGGCCGTGGAGCCGTTGGGCCTGGCCTGCTCCGCCGTGCCCGACGGGGTCGGCGGCGCGGTGGCCCTGGCCCGGCTGCTGGCCACCGAATCGCCGGGGACGTCTTGACGGCATCTCCGGCTTGGCTCAGTCTTTCATCTCGTACGCGATGAACTGAATCATTGAACCGAAGGTGGTCGGGGTCATGACGGAACAGCGGCTCGGCGCGGGCGAGTTGGCGGACCAGGTGCGCGAGCACGTCGAGCGGGCCGTCGCCACCAACAAGGAGGGCGTCGCGGCCGCGGCCCGGCTGATCGCGGACTGCGTCGCCGCCGACGGTGTCGTGCACGCCTTCGGCACGGGCCACTCCCAGGCCACCGCGCTGGAGATCTCCGGGCGCGCGGGCGGCCTCATCCCCACCACCCGGATCGCCCTGCACGACCTGGTGCTGCGCGGCGGCGAGGACCGCGAGGTGCTCGCCGACCCGCTCCTGGAGCGCCGCCCCGGGCTCGCCGCCCGCCTCTACGAGCTGAGCACCCCGCGCCCCCAGGACCTGTTCGTGATCATCTCGAACTCGGGCGTCAACAACTCGATCGTCGACATGGCCCTCCTGGTCAAGGACAAGGGGCACGCGCTGATCGCTCTCACCTCGCTGGAGCACACCCGCTCCGTCCCCGCCCTGCACGCGAGCGGCAGCCGCCTCGCCGACCACGCCGACGCCGTCCTCGACAACTGCGCGCCCACCGGCGACGCGATCCTGCCGCTGCCCGACGGAGGCAGGCTCTGCGGCGTCTCCACCATCACCTCCGCGCTGCTCGTGCAGATGGTGGTGGCCGAGGCCGTCGCCCTGCTGCTCGCCGAGGGCCACGAGCCGCCCGTCTACGTCTCCGCGAACCTGCCCGGCGGCTTCGAACGCAACGGCCGACTCGAGGATCACTACACGGGGCGCCTGCACCGCGGCGGCCACTGACCCGGTTCCGGACAGACCTCTCATACCGGCCGCTGATCAATTAGGTTGGTCGAAGCAGCGGGGGCAAGGTGCGTACGGACGTACGAGAGAGAGCTGAAGTCCGAGATGAACGCGTTCGAAGCAGGCGCGGCGGGCCGCGCGAGGCTCACCCAGACGGCCGAGTGGCAGGCGCTGGTCAAGCACCGGGAGCAGCTGGGCGACGTCCAGCTGCGCGAGCTGTTCGCCGCCGATCCGGCGCGCGGCTCGTCCCAGGTGCTCGAGGTCGGCGATCTGCACATCGACCACTCCAAGCACCTGGTCACCGACGAGACCCTGCGGCTGCTGCGCGAGCTGGCCGCCGCGACCGATGTCTTCGGGCTGCGGGACGCCATGTTCCGCGGCGAGAAGATCAACACGACCGAGGACCGGGCCGTCCTGCACGTCGCCCTGCGCGCCCCGCGGGACGCCGTGATCGAGGTCGACGGTGAGAACGTGGTGCCGGGCGTGCACGCCGTGCTCGACAAGATGGCCGCGTTCGCCGACCGGGTCCGCTCCGGCGAGTGGACCGGGCACACCGGCAAGCGCATCAAGAACGTGGTCAACATCGGCATCGGCGGCTCCGACCTGGGCCCGGCCATGGCCTACGAGGTGCTGCGCTCCTTCACCGACCGCGACCTCACGGTCCGCTTCGTGTCGAACGTCGACGGAGCCGACCTGCACGAGGCCGTACGGGACCTGGACCCGGCCGAGACGCTGTTCATCATCGCCTCGAAGACCTTCACCACCATCGAGACGATCACCAACGCGACGTCCGCGCGCGACTGGCTGCTCACCGGGCTGAGGGCCGGTCAGGAAGCCGTCGCCAAGCACTTCGTGGCGCTGTCGACGAACAGCGAGAAGGTCGCGGACTTCGGCATCGACACGGCCAACATGTTCGAGTTCTGGGACTGGGTCGGCGGGCGCTACTCGTACGACTCCGCGATCGGCCTGTCCCTGATGATCGCGATCGGACCCGACGCGTTCCGCGAGATGCTCGACGGCTTCCACCTCGTCGACGAGCACTTCCGCACGGCGCCCGCCGAGTCCAACGTGCCGCTCCTGATGGGCCTGTTGGGCATCTGGTACGGCAATTTCCACGACGCCCAGTCGCACGCCGTGCTGCCCTACAGCCACTACCTGTCGAAGTTCACCGCCTACTTGCAGCAGCTCGACATGGAGTCGAACGGCAAGTACGTGCAGCGCAACGGTGAGGAGGTGGAGTGGCAGACCGGCCCGGTGGTCTGGGGCACCCCGGGCACCAACGGGCAGCACGCCTACTACCAACTCATCCACCAGGGCACGAAGTTGATCCCGGCGGACTTCATCGGCTTCGCCGAGCCCGTCGCCGATCTGCTGCCCGGGCTCGTCGCCCAGCACGACCTGCTCATGGCCAACTTCTTCGCGCAGACGCAGGCCCTCGCCTTCGGCAAGACGCCGGACGAGGTGCGCGCGGAGGGCGTGCCGGAGGAGCTGGTGCCGCACAAGACGTTCAAGGGCAACCACCCGACGACGACGATCCTCGCCAAGTCCCTGACGCCCTCCGTGCTCGGCCAGCTGGTCGCGCTCTACGAGCACAAGGTGTTCGTCCAGGGAGCCGTCTGGAACATCGACTCCTTCGACCAGTGGGGCGTCGAGCTCGGCAAGGTCCTCGCCAAGCGCGTCGAACCGGCCCTGACCGAGGGCGCGGACGTGCCGGGGCTCGACGGCTCGACCACGGCTCTCGTCGCCAAGTACCGCTCGCTGCGCGGCCGTTGAGTTAATCGGATGCGGGGGTGCCGCCCGGCGGGTCAGACTGCCGGTCCGCGACCCAGCCGGGAGGCACCTCAGTGGACCCGCTCATATCGGCCCTCGCCGATCCCGAACGACTCAGGCTGTACGCGCGCATCGTGCTCGGTGAACTCCCGCCGCGCGAGGCCGACTCCCCGGCCGCCCGCAAGCACCTCGGCAGGCTGATCACCGCGGGGCTCGTCGAGCGCCTCGCCGACGGGTCACTGCGCGCGGGCCCCGAGGTGTTCCGCCGGGCCCGAACTCCCGAACCCGGCACGGGAGTTCCGCGCCACCTCACCGGCTTCTTCGCCCGCGGCCGGCTCACCGCGATCCCGGTCCGCCCCGCCGTGCGCCACGAGCTCCTCGTGCACCTCACGGACACCCTCTTCGACGCCGACCGCACCTACAGCGAGCGCGAGGTCAACGAGGCACTGCGCACCGTCCACGACGACACCGCGGCGCTGCGCCGCTACTGCGTCATCGACGGTCTCCTCGTACGGGAACAGGACGGCTCCGACTACCGGGTCCCGCAGCACGCGTAAAGCCCCTCCTCCTTAAGGAAGCGGGGCCTTACGGACGTACGCAGTGCTACGCGATCGCCGGCGGGTACAGCTCCGGCGGAAGCTGCGACGCCGCGGCCGCGTCGAGCAGCCACAGGGTGCGCGAGCGGCCGTAGGCGCCCGCTGCCGGGGCCTGGATCTCGCCCGCGCCGGACAGCGCGATCGCCGCAGCCTTCGCCTTGTCCTCGCCCGCCGCGAGCAGCCACACCTCGCGCGCGGCCCGGATCGCCGGGAGCGTGAGCGTGATGCGGGTGGGCGGCGGCTTCGGGGCGCCGCGCACGCCGACCACCGTGCGCTCGGTCTCGCGGACCGCGGGCAGCTCGGGGAAGAGCGACGCGACGTGCGTGTCCGGGCCGACGCCGAGCATCAGGACGTCGAAGGTCGGCACGGGGCCGTGGTCCTCGGGTCCGGCCGCGGTGGCGAGCTCGGCCGCGTACACCTCGGCCGCGGCGTCCGGCTCGTACGGGCCGTCCGACGCGGGCATGGGGTGCACGCGCCGGGGGTCGAGCGGCACGCTGTCGAGGAGGGCCTCCTTGGCCTGCGTGTAGTTGCGCTCGGGGTCCCCGTCCGGCAGGAACCGCTCGTCGCCCCACCACAGGTCGAGCCGGCCCCAGTCGATCGCGTCCCGGGCGGGCGCGGCGGCGAGGGCCGCGAGCAGCCCGTTGCCGTTGCGGCCGCCCGTGAGGACGACGGAGGCGGAGCCGCGGGCGGCCTGGGCGTCGACGATCTTGGTGATCAGTCGCGCCGCGGCCGCCTGCGCCATCAGCTCCTTGTCGCGGTGGACGACGAGTTGGGGTGCTGCACTCACTTGTCTGCACTCACTTGTCTGCGCTCACTTCGCTGCTGCCTTTTTGGCCGGGGCCTTCTTGGCCGCGACCTTCTTCGCGGGCGCCTTCTTGGCGGCCGCCTTCTTCGCCGGGGCGGGCGCGGGCGCCGAAGCCGGTTCCGGCGCGGGCGCCGTCAACTGCTCCACGGGCTCGCCCAGCCGGTCCACGCCGAACCTGAGCGCGGCCGCGTACGTGTCGTCCGGGTCCAGGCGCCGCAGCTCCTCCGCGATCAGCTCGGACGTCTCGCGGCGCTTGAGCGCCACCGCGCGGTCCGGCTGGCCCTGGATGGAGAGCGTGGCCAGGGTGCCGTCGGCCCGGTCGAGGACGATCGGGCCGCAGGTGGAGTCGAGCCGTACGCCGGTCAGGCCGGGGCCCGCCGACAGGCTGCGCTTCACCGGCACGTCGAGCCGGTCCGCGAGCCACATGGCGAGCAGCTCGCAGCTCGGGTTGAACTCCTCGCCCTCGACTTCGACCGAGGTGACATCACAGGTCACTTGGTCGAGCGCGGCGGCGAGCATGGAGCGCCACGGCGTGATCCGGGTCCAGGACAGGTCCGTGTCGCCGGGGGAGTAGGACGCCGCGCGGGCCTCCAGCTCGTGGATCGGCTGCTCGGCCGCGTACGTGTCCGTGACGCGGCGCTGGGCGAGCGCGCCCAGCGGGTCCTGGGCGGGGTCGAGCGGCGCGTCGACGGGCCACCACACGACGGTCGGGGCGTCCGGCAGCAACAGCGGCAGGACGACCGACTGGGCGTGGTTGACGACCTCGCCGTACAGGCGCAGGACGACGGTCTCGCCGGTGCCCGCGTCGGTGCCGACCCGCACCTCGGCGTCGAGCCGCGACTTGGTCCGGTCACGCGGGGAGCGGGAGACGCGCTTGATGACGACCAGCTTGCGCGAGGGGTGCTCGCGCGACGCGTCGTTGGCCGCCTTCAGGGCGTCGTAGGCGTTCTCCTCGTCCGTGACGATGACGAGGGTCAGCACCATGCCGACGGCAGGGGTGCCGATGGCCCGGCGCGCCTGCACGAGCGACTTGTTGATCTTGCTGGACGTGGTGTCCGTAAGGTCGATCTTCATGGGCGCCGCCAGCTCCGTCCGTCTCGTGCGAGCATTTCGTCCGCCTCGGCGGGCCCCCACGTGCCGGACGGGTACTGCGCGGGCTTGCCGTGCGTGTCCCAGTACTTCTCGATCGGGTCGAGGATGTTCCAGGACAGCTCGACCTCCTCCGTGCGCGGGAAGAGGTTGGAGTCGCCCAACAGGACGTCCAGGATGAGCCGTTCGTACGCCTCGGGGCTCGACTCGGTGAAGGACTCGCCGTACGCGAAGTCCATCGAGACGTCCCGGATCTCCATCGACGTGCCCGGCACCTTCGAGCCGAAGCGGACCGTGATGCCCTCGTCCGGCTGGACGCGGATCACGATCGCGTTCTGGCCCAGCTCCTCCGTCGCCGTGTGGTCGAAGGGGGAGTGCGGGGCGCGCTGGAAGACGACGGCGATCTCGGTGACGCGCCGGCCCAGACGCTTGCCGGTCCGCAGGTAGAAGGGCACGCCCGCCCAACGGCGGTTGTCCACCTCCAGCTTGACGGCCGCGTACGTGTCGGTCTTCGACTTGGGGTCGATCCCGTCTTCCTGCAGATATCCGACGGCCTTCTCGCCGCCCTGCCACCCGGCCGCGTACTGGCCGCGCACCGTGTCCTTGCCCAGGTCCTTCGGCAGCCTGACCGCGCCGAGCACCTTGGCCTTCTCGGCGACGAGCGCGTCCGCGTCGAAGGAGGCGGGCTCCTCCATGGCCGTGAGCGCCATCAGCTGGAGCAGGTGGTTCTGGATGACGTCGCGGGCGGCGCCGATGCCGTCGTAGTAGCCGGCGCGGCCGCCGATGCCGATGTCCTCGGCCATCGTGATCTGCACGTGGTCCACGTACGACCGGTTCCAGATCGGCTCGAACATCTGGTTCGCGAAGCGCAGCGCCAGGATGTTCTGCACCGTCTCCTTGCCGAGGTAGTGGTCGATCCGGAACACCTGGTCCGGGTCGAACACCTCGTGCACGATCGCGTTCAGCTCCTTCGCCGACGCGAGGTCGTGGCCGAACGGCTTCTCGATGACGGCCCGGCGCCAGGACCCCTCGGGGGCGTCCGCGAGACCGTGCTTCTTCAGCTGCTGCACGACCTGCGGGAAGAACTTGGGAGGTACGGAGAGGTAGAACGCGAAGTTCCCGCCCGTGCCCTGCGCCTTGTCGAGGTCCTGGATCGTCGACTTCAGCGACTCGAAGGCGTCGTCGTCGTCGAAGTTGCCCTGGACGAAACGCATGCCCTGGATGAGCTGCTGCCAGACCTCCTCGCGGAACGGCGTCCGCGCGTGCTGCTTGACCGCGTCGTGCACTTCCTGCGCGAAGTCCTCGTCCTGCCACTCGCGCCGGGCGAACCCGATCAGCGAGAAGCCCGGCGGCAGCAGCCCCCGGTTGGCGAGGTCATACACGGCAGGCATCAGCTTTTTACGTGACAAATCACCCGTGACGCCGAAGATCACCAGGCCCGACGGCCCCGCGATGCGCGGGAGCCGTCGGTCGGCGGCGTCACGGAGCGGATTGTGGTGCGCTCCGTGTGCGGTCAAGGGATCAGCCCTCCGAAGGGGCGAGGCGCTTGAGCTCCGCCTCGGTCGACTTGAGCAGGTCGTTCCAGGCCGCCTCGAACTTCTCGACGCCCTCGTCCTCCAGAAGCTGCACGACCTCGTCGTACGAGATCCCGAGCTTCTCGACGGCCTCGATCTCCTTGCGGGACTGGTCGTACGTGCCCGAGATCGTGTTGCCGGTGATCTGACCGTGGTCGGCCGCCGCCTCGAGCGTGGCCTCCGGCATGGTGTTGACCGTGCCCGGGGCGACCAGGTCGTCGACGTACAGGGTGTCCTTGTACGCCTTGTCCTTCACGCCGGTCGAGGCCCACAGCGGACGCTGCTTGTTGGCCTGCGCCTTGTCCAGGGCGGCCCAGCGGTCGCCGCTGAAGACCTCCTCGAAGGCCTCGTACGCGAGACGGGCGTTGGCCAGACCGGCCTTGCCGCGCGCGGCCTTCGCCTCTTCGCTGCCGAGCGCGTCGATCCGCTTGTCGATCTCGGTGTCCACGCGGGACACGAAGAAGGACGCCACCGAGTGGATCTTGGAGAGGTCCAGGCCGGCGGCCTTGGCCTTCTCCAGACCGGCCAGGTAGGCGTCCATGACCTCGCGGTAGCGGGCGAGGGAGAAGATCAGCGTGACGTTGACGCTGATGCCCTTGCCGATGACCTCGGTGATCGCGGGCAGGCCCGCCTTCGTCGCCGGGATCTTGATGAGCGTGTTCGGGCGGTCCACCAGCCACGCCAGCTGCTTGGCCTCGGCGACCGTGGCCTGCGTGTTGTGGGCGAGCCGCGGGTCGACCTCGATGGAGACCCGGCCGTCCTGGCCGCCGGTCGCGTCGAAGACCGGGCGCAGGATGTCGGCGGCGTCACGGACGTCCGCCGTCGTGATCATGCGGATGGCCTCTTCGACGGTGACCTTGCGGGCGGCGAGGTCGGTGAGCTGCTGCTCGTAACCGTCGCCGCTGGAGATCGCCTTCTGGAAGATCGAGGGGTTGGTGGTGACGCCCACGACGTGCTGCTGGTCGATCAGTTCGGCGAGGTTGCCGGACGTGATCCGCTTGCGCGACAGGTCGTCCAGCCAGATCGCGACGCCCTCCTCGGAGAGGCGCTTGAGTGCGTCTGTCATGGAAATTGCATCTCCTATGTCGTCTACGGGGGCGTCAGCGCTGAGCCGCGGCGAGGGATTCCCGCGCCTTGGCCGCCACGTTCTCGGCAGTGAAGCCGAACTCGCGGAAGAGGACCTTGCCGTCGGCCGAAGCACCGAAGTGCTCCAGCGAAACGATGCGGCCGGCGTCACCGACGTACTTGTGCCAGGTCAGACCGATCCCGGCCTCGACCGAGACGCGCGCCTTGACCGACGGCGGCAGGACGCTGTCCCGGTACCCCTGGTCCTGCTCCTCGAACCACTCGACACACGGCATCGAGACGACGCGCGTGGCCACGCCCTCGGCCTCGAGGGTCTCGCGCGCCTCGACGGCGAGCTGCACCTCGGAACCGGTGGCGATCAGGATCAGGTCCGGCGTCGCCTTCGAGGCCTCGACGAGGACGTAGCCGCCCTTGACGGTGCCCTCGTTCGCCTCGTACGTGGGCACGCCCTGACGGGTCAGGACGAGGCCGTGCGGGGCGCTCTTGCCGTAGTCCTTCTTGCCGCGCTTGAGGACCTCGCGCCAGGCGATGGCCGTCTCGTTGGCGTCGGCCGGGCGCACGACGTTGAGTCCGGGAATCGCGCGCAGCGAGGCGAGGTGCTCGACCGGCTGGTGCGTGGGGCCGTCCTCGCCGAGACCGACCGAGTCGTGCGTCCACACGTACGTCACCGGAAGGTGCATCAGGGCCGACAGACGTACCGCGTTGCGCATGTAGTCGGAGAACACCAGGAAGGTGCCGCCGTAGATACGGGTGTGGCCGTGCAGCGCGATGCCGTTCATCTCCGCGGCCATGGAGTGCTCGCGGATGCCGAAGTGGATCGTGCGGCCGTACGGGTCCGCCTCCGGCAGCGGGTTGCCCGCCGGGAGGAACGACGACGTCTTGTCGATCGTCGTGTTGTTCGAGCCGGCGAGGTCGGCGGAGCCGCCCCACAGCTCGGGGATCACGGCACCGAGGGCCTGCAGGACCTTGCCGGACGCGGCACGCGTCGCGACGCCCTTGCCGGTCTCGAAGGCCGGGAGCTTCTCCTCCCAGCCGGCCGGCAGCTCGCCCGCGTTGATCCGGTCGAACTCGGCGGCGCGCTCCGGGTTGGCGGTCCGCCACTCCTGGAACGACTTCTCCCACTCGGCCTTGGCCTGGGCGCCGCGGTCGAGGGCCCGGCGGGTGTGGCCGATGACCTCGTCGGAGACCTCGAAGGTCTTCTCGGGGTCGAAGCCGAGGACGCGCTTGGTCGCGGCCACCTCGTCGTCGCCGAGCGCCGAGCCGTGCGCGGCCTCGGTGTTCTGCGCGTTCGGGGCGGGCCAGGCGATGATCGAGCGCATCGCGATGAAGGACGGCTTGTCCGTGACCTTCTTCGCCGCCTCGACGGCGTTGTAGATCGCCTCGTGGTCCAGGTCGCCGTCCGGCTTCGGGGCCACGCGCTGGACGTGCCAGCCGTACGCCTCGTAGCGCTTGCAGGTGTCCTCGGAGACCGCCGTCTCGGTGTCGCCCTCGATCGAGATGTGGTTGTCGTCCCACAGCAGGACCAGGTTGCCGAGCTGCTGGTGCCCGGCCAGGGAGGACGCCTCGGCGGAGATGCCCTCCTGGAGGCAGCCGTCACCGGCGATCGCGTAGACGAAGTGGTCGAACGGGGAGGTGCCGGGGGCGGCCTCCGGGTCGAACAGGCCGCGCTCGTAGCGGGCGGCCATCGCCATGCCCACCGCGTTGGCGACACCCTGTCCCAGCGGGCCGGTCGTCGTCTCGACACCGGTGGTGTGCCCGTACTCCGGGTGGCCGGGGGTCTTGGAGCCCCACGTCCGGAACGCCTTCAGGTCGTCCAGCTCCAGGCCGAAGCCGGCCAGGTAGAGCTGGATGTAGAGGGTCAGGGACGAGTGGCCCGCGGACAGGACGAAACGGTCACGCCCCACCCAGTCGGCGTCCGCCGGGTCGTGCCGCATCACCTTCTGGAAGAGGGTGTACGCGGCCGGGGCCAGGCTCATCGCCGTACCGGGATGGCCGTTGCCGACCTTCTGTACGGCGTCGGCGGCCAGGACGCGGGCGGTGTCAACGGCCCGCTGGTCCACATCGGTCCACTCGAGGTCTGTGGTGGTCGGCTTGGTGCTCACCCTGAGTCAGGGCTCCTCTCCACATGGCTAATGCCGGTGATGTCGGTCTCACCGGCCGTTGTCGAGCCTACCCTTGCTGGAACGTGCATTTTTTCGAGTCATTCCAGACTGCCGGGACTCTGGGAAATCCGCCTCCTGACAGGGATTCGGCGTCGTTCGTCACGTGAATACGGAGCCGCTCATCTGGGGGCTCATCCGGGGCGGCGAAAGCTCATCCGAACCTCGGCAGAAGCTCATCGGGAGCTCATCGGGAGCGCGCGCTGCGTCCGTCCCGGCATGCCTCCCAACACGACCCCACCCCCGCGAAGGGCCAGGTATAGGCAACGTCTACAGTGGCGTGGTACGCGCGAGCCTTTACCGGGACTTCACATCCAAGTGGACTGCTTCGGGGGCTCGCTGGAGTCTCTGTCAGGGGTGTGCGTGACGGCCGTCGAATCCCGTCCAGCGGGAGCGCTGACGAGCAGCAGCAACCAGGGCCAGCGGCCGTTCGGGGCCCGAGTCAAGGCGTTCGTGGCGCTGACCAAGCCGCGGATCATCGAGCTTCTGCTCATCACCACGGTTCCGGTGATGTTCCTCGCCGAACAGGGTGTGCCGAATCTGAAGCTGGTGCTGATCACCTGCCTCGGCGGCTACCTGTCCGCGGGCGGCGCCAACGCGCTGAACATGTGGTACGACCGCGACATCGACGCCCTCATGGAGCGCACGTCGCAGCGGCCGCTGGTGACGGGGATGGTCAGCCCGAAGGAGTGCCTGGTCTTCGGCATCTCCCTCGCGGTGATCTCCACGCTCCTGTTCGGCTTCGCGGTCAACTGGCTCTCCGCGTGGCTGTCGCTGGGCGCACTGCTCTTCTATGTGGTCGTCTACACGATGATCCTGAAGCGCCGTACGTCGCAGAACATCGTGTGGGGCGGCATCGCGGGCTGCCTGCCCGTCCTCATCGGCTGGTCCTCGGTCACGAACTCGATGTCGTGGGCGCCGGTCATCCTCTTCCTCGTCATGTTCTTCTGGACGCCGCCGCACTACTGGCCGCTGTCCATGAAGGTGAAGGACGACTACGCGCGCGTGGGCGTGCCGATGCTGCCGGTCATCGCCTCCAACAAGGTCGTGGCCAGGCAGATCGTCCTCTACAGCTGGGTGATGGTCGTCGTCTCGCTGCTGCTGACGCCGCTCGGCTACACCGGCTGGTTCTACACCGTGGTCGCGCTGCTCGCGGGCGGCTTCTGGCTGTGGGAGGCGCACGGCCTGCAGAACCGGGCCAAGGCCGAGGTGACGGGCGGCAAGCTCAAGGAGATGCGGCTGTTCCACTGGTCCATCACCTACGTCTCGCTGCTCTTCGTCGCGGTCGCGGTGGACCCCTTCCTGCGCTGACCGTTCGCTGATTCCCCGATGGGTGGGGCGCGTGGCCCAGACCACGCGCCCCACCCATCGCTTGTTTGGCTACTCGTCGGTAGCATCCTGTCCATGGCAGAGACTCAAGCGGTTGAGGCGCCCCGTCGGGCGGCGAAGGACGAGCGCCGGGCGGCCAAGCTGGCCAAGGAGATCGGCGCGTTCGCCAAGGCGCACGGCGGCGCAGAGGGACAGCTCGCGTACATCGGCGAGCGCGGCACCCGGATCGTCCTCGTCGGCGAGGACGGCGGCTGGGGCAACCTGGTGGCCGGCACCTACGAGGTCGCGCAGAAGGCGGTCGAGCAGGCCGGCATCACGGTCCACGAGGACTTCGACGGCGAGTTCGCGGCGAAGGTCGAGACCGGCCCGTACGAGTGGAAGCGCATGGCGGGCATCCAGCTCGGCGGCTGAATCGGGCGTGTGTACGGCCCTGGTGTTGCAGCAATACCAGGGGCCGGTTCACCCGTTAGGACTGTGAGAGCACGGTCCATACACGGGAGCCCGGATGATCGAAACGCCGTCCCTGGTGGACCAGTACTGCCACGGGGTGCTGCGCACGGAACTGGGCCTCGGCACGTTCGAGGCCCATCTCGGCAGGGGTGAGGGCCCGCCCGCCCCCGGCACCACGTTCTTCGACACCCAGACCGGTTTCGCGGTACGCCGCTGGTGCCCGCCGCTGCTCGGCCTCGAACCCCACTGCCCGCCCGCCCGCTATCTGGCCAGGCGCCGCGAGCTCGGCGTCCTGGAATCGGGCCGGCGGCTGTTGCGCGGCAGCGGCATCACCACGTACCTCGTCGACACCGGGCTGCCCGGAGACCTCACCGGGCCCGCCGAGCTGGCGCGGGCCGGGGAGGCGCAGGCGCACGAGATCGTCCGCCTCGAATTGCTGGCCGAACAGGTCGCGGACACCTCGGGGACCGTCGAGTCCTTCCTCGCGAACCTCGCCGAGTCGGTGCACGCCGCGGCCGCGAGCGCCGTCGCCTTCACCTCGGTCGCGGGCGTACGCCACGGACTCGCCCTCGCACCGCAGCCGCCCGGGCCCGGTGAGGTGCGGGGCGCGGCCGGGCGCTGGCTGGCGGGGCGGACGGTCGGCGGGCCGCTCAGCGACCCCGTCCTGCTGCGTCATCTGCTGTGGATCGCGGTGGCCTCGGGCCGGCCGCTCCAACTGCACGCGGGACTCGGCGAACCGGGCCTCGGGGTCTCCCCTGTTCGAGCGGATTCGAGAACGTGGGGAAGCACCGACCGCACGGACCCGGTGCTGCTCACCGACTTCGCCCGCGCCACGGCGGGCCTCGGCACCGATCTGATCCTGCTGCACGGCTACCCGTACCACCGGCACGCCGCCCACCTGGCGGGGACCTTCCCGCACGTCTACGCCGATCTCGGCCCGGCGCTCGCCCGGACCGGGGCCCGCGCGGCGGCGGTGTTCGCGGAGATCCTCGAACTGGCCCCGTTCGGCAAGCTGCTGTTCTCCAGCGGCGCCCACGGCATCCCGGAGCTGCACGTCGTGGGGGCCCGGCTGTTCCGGGAGGCGCTGGGCCGGGTGCTCGGCGGCTGGGTCGCCGAGGGCGCGTGGTCCCTCGGCGACGCGCAGCGGGTCGCGACGATGATCGCGGCGGGGACGGCGCGGCGGGTCTACGGGCTCGACGCCGAGAACGCCTGAGCGGCGGGCGTCAGACGGTCGAGAGCTCCGAGCCGGTCTGGGCCGGAACGCCCACCTCGGCCTGCGGGCGCTCGCGCAGGGAGAGGACGACGCGCAGGACGCCGATCCAGACGAGGGCCGAGCCGAGCATGTGCAGACCGACCAGGACCTCGGGCAGGTCCGTGAAGTACTGGACGTAGCCGATGATCCCCTGGGCGAGCAGGATCAGGAACAGGTCGCGGGTGCGGTGCAGCGGGCCCTTGGGGGCGTCGACCGCCTTCAGGACGAACCAGAGGGCGAAGGTCAGCGTCACCACGATCCAGGCCAGGACCGCGTGCCCCTTGGCGACCGTCTCCCAGTCGAGCGGCATGCGGTGGACGTCGCTGGAGTCACCGGCGTGCGGACCCGCGCCGGTCACCACGGTGCCGACGGCGATGAGCAGCGCCGACGCCACGACCAGGAACCAGACCAGCTGCTTGATCGCCTTGCCGACCAGCGGACGCGGTTCGGCGTCGCCCTCGCGGGTGCGCTGCCACATCACCACGGCGACCGTCAGCAGGGCCGTGGTCAGCATGAAGTGGGCCGCGACCGTGTACGGGTTGAGGCCGACCAGGACGACGATGCCGCCGAGCACCGCGTTGCCCATCACGAGCCAGAACTGGGTCCAGCCGAGCCGGGTCACCGAGCGCCGCCACGGCTTCTGCGCACGCGCGGCGATGATCGCCCAGCCGACCGCGGCGCACAGCACGTACGTGAGCATGCGGTTGCCGAACTCGATGGCTCCGTGGAAGCCCATCTCGCTCGTCGCGGTCAGCGACTGGTCGGTGCACTTGGGCCAGGTCGGGCAGCCGAGGCCCGACCCGGTCAGGCGCACCGCGCCGCCGGTCACGACGATGACCACCGTCATCACGACGGCGGAGAGCGCCGCGCGCTGGACGGTTCGCTGCGTGGGGGTCCAGCGCTCGGCGATGAAGGCGAGCGGGTTGCGCATGGCCTGGACGGCGTCGGCGCGGGTCAGCTTTGGCACGGGCCCATCGTAGGGGGCCGCTTGTGCACGCCTTCACGAGGGGGACGTAACTGGGCCAATTGTGATGCCCGTTACGTCGTTTCCGGCGCGGGACCCCTACTCCCAGCGGAAGAAGCGGCCCGCCGCGCCGAGGCCCACGACCGCCCACACCGCGAGGATGCCGAGGTCGCCCCAGGGCATCGAGGCCCCGTGCTGCAGGACGTCGCGCAGGCCGTCGGAGAGCGCGGAGATGGGCAGCAGGCCGAGCACCGACTGCGCGGCGTCGGGGAACTTGTCGAGCGGCACGATGACGCCGCCGCCGACCAGGAGGAGCAGGAAGACCAGGTTGGCCGCGGCCAGCGTCGCCTCGGCCTTGAGCGTGCCGGCCATGAGGAGCCCCAGACCGGAGAACGCGGCGGTACCGAGGACCAGGAGGAGGAGAACGGCGAAGGGGTTCCCGTGCGGGGACCAGCCGAGGGCGAACGCGATGACTGTGAGGAGGACGACCTGGAGCACCTCCGTGACCAGCACGGAGATCGTCTTGGCGGTCATCAGGCCCCAGCGGGGGAGCGGCGAGGCGCCGAGCCTCTTGAGGACGCCGTAGCGGCGCTCGAAGCCCGTCGCGATGGCCTGCCCGGTGAACGCCGTCGACATCACCGCGAGCGCGAGGATGCCCGGCGTCAGGAAGTCGACCGCCTTGCCCGAGCCCGTGTCGACGATGTCCACCGCCGAGAACAGGACCAGCAGCAGCGTCGGGATGACCACCGTGAGCAGGAGCTGTTCGCCGTTGCGCAGCAGCATCTTCGTCTCGAACGCGGCCTGCGCGGCGATCATGCGGGGGAGCGGTGCCGCTCCGGGGGCGGGGGCGTACGTACCGGCGCTCATCCGCGCAGCTCCTTGCCGGTCAGTTCGAGGCTGTGTCTTTCCGGGGGCAACCCCCGGACCCCCGGCCGGGAGGTCGGATCCGTCGTGCTCATCCGCGCAGCTCCTTGCCGGTCAGTTCGAGGAAGACGTCTTCGAGGGTGTGCCGCTCGACGGAGATCCGGTCCGGCATCACGCCGTGCTGGGCGCACCAGGACGTGACCGTCGCGAGCAGCTGTGGGTCGACCTTGCCGGCCACGCGGTAGGAGCCCGGGGTGAGTTCGGCGGCAGCGGAGTCCGCGGGCAGGGCCTTCAGGAGCGAGGCCACGTCCAGGCCGGGGCGGCCGGTGAAGCGCAGCGTGTTCTCGGCGCCGCCGCGGCACAGCTGCTCCGGGGAGCCCTGGGCGATGACCTTGCCCGCGTCGACGATGGCGACGTCGTCGGAGAGCTGCTCGGCCTCGTCCATGTGGTGCGTGGTCAGGATGACCGAGACGCCGTCGGTACGCAGGTCGCGGACCAGGTCCCACGTGGCGCGGCGGGCCTGCGGGTCGAGCCCCGCGGTCGGCTCGTCGAGGAAGACCAGCTCGGGGCGGCCGACCACGGCCATCGCGAGCGCGAGCCGCTGCTGCTGTCCGCCGGACAGCCGCCGGTACGTCGTACGGCCGCAACTGCCGAGCCCCAGGCGCTCGATGAGGGCGTCCACGTCGAGCGGGTCGGCGTGCAGCTTGGCCACGTGGCGGAGCATCTCGTCGGCGCGGGCGCCCGAGTAGACGCCGCCGGACTGCAGCATGACCCCGATCCGGGGGCGCAGCGCCGAGGCCTGCCTGACCGGGTCGAGGCCGAGGACGCGGACGGTGCCGGAGTCCGGCCTGCGGTAGCCCTCGCAGGTCTCGATCGTGGTGGTCTTGCCCGCACCGTTGGGGCCGAGGACGGCGGTGATCCCGGGGGCTGCCGTGAGGTCGAGACCGTCGACCGCGGTCTTGTTTCCGTACCGCTTCACCAGTCCGGTGACGTGGACGACAGGCTCGGTTCGCATGGTGGGCAAGTCTAGGAGCGGGTCGCAGGTCCCGGGGCGCCGGGTCGGCAGGTCCGTACACCGGTGACCTTTTCCGGTCATCGGCGGTCCGGGACGGGCCTAGCGTCGATATGTGACCAGCATTGCGGAGAACGTAGAGGAAACGTCCGAGCAGGCCGCCCACAAGGCGCACGACCTCCGGCGGACTCCGCGCTACTTCGTCTCGGCCGTGCTCGCGGGCGCGTACATCGGGGTCGGCGAGGTGCTGCTGCTCGTCGCGATCTCGCCCTTCGTCGCCGCCGGGTCCGCCGCGACCAAGCTGCTCGAGGGCCTCGTCTTCCCGATCGCGCTGACCATCGTGATGTTCGCGGGGGCGCAGCTGTTCACCAGCAACGTGATGGTGATGCTGATCGGCGCGCTCACCGGACGCACCGGGGCCAGGGACCTGGCGGGCAGCTGGGCGCTGTCGCTGGTCGGGAACTTCGTGGGGGCGTTCCTGTTCGGCGCGATGGTGCACGCGTCCGGGGTCACGTCCACGCCGTCCGCGCGTGCCATGCTCGCCGGGATGGTGCACGGCAAGGAAGCGCTCGGCGGGGGCCAGTTGTTCTGGCGGGCCGTGCTGTGCAACCTGCTGGTCTGCCTCGCGATCTGGATGTTCTACCGGGCCAAGGGCGACGGCGCGAAGATCTTCGTGCTGTGGATCCCGGTCCTGGTGTTCGTGGCGGTCGGGTTCGAGCACTGCGTGGCCAACATGGCCCTGTTCTCGCTGGCGATCCTGGACGGCAGCGCGGGCTTCGGCGACCTGGCGCGGAACCTGCTGTTCACCGTGCCCGGCAACATCGTCGGTGGAGGCCTGCTCGTGGCCGGCTCGTACTGGTTCATGGGACGGCCGGAGCGCGAGGAAGACCTCTAGGGCGTGTCTTCAAACTCCCTCCCCCAGCTAACGCTGGGAGGTGCCCCCAGCCTCACGACGCCTGGCACGCGCCCCCAAGCTCTCGAACAAC
>NZ_JBITJZ010000006.1:0-498283 GCF_044460595.1 Streptomyces sp. NPDC050085
GCGCGCGGTCTGCTCCGCAGACACGACGCGCCGCCACTACGTGGCGGAAAGACGGCCACGCTCCGCGTGGCCCACCGGCCGGCTCCGCCGTCCGGTACGGACAACTCCGTTGCCCGCGGCTCGAATTGCTCCGCAATTCGGCCTACAGAAATTCGCTCCGCGAATTTCTGGGGCTGACTGCAAGACAGGGCTCCTCGAGAGCTTCCCGGTTCAGGGAATTGACTGCCCGTCAATTCCCTTTAACATTCGGCTGGTTCGCATACTGAGCGAGAACACTCCCCGATCTTTCCTGTCGGCAAACTACTCAACCGCGAACACGGGCGCTTCTGACTGGATCAACCCACCACCACTGGAGGTCAGAACTGCCTCATCTTGCTGCCCCGAAAGGTGAGCATGCCCCAGATAGGTTTAGACCTTTCGCGATTTGTGTTAGCTTCCCTCGCATGCGCATACGGTCGACGCACGGTCGTGGGATGCACGCTGTACTGAGGACGCTCGCGGCCTTCATGGTCGCGCTGCCGCTCTCCCTCATCGGCCCGGCGGCGGTCGCCAGCGGGGCCAAGTCCGGTTCGCCGAACCGCGAGTGCGCAACCCCCTCGATCGATCGGCTGCAACAGTGGATCGCCAGCGGCGAGGGCTCCACCGTTCCGGCAACTGGCAGTCTGCTCGTTCGCGAACGCGGCAGGTATGCAGCCAAGGTGACCTTCCTCAACGCCGAATGGCACGTGGTCGTCGTCTGGCTCGGTAACCAGTTCGAGGCTCAGAGCGACCTTTCCCGGTCGCGTGGCTTCTGGATGACCTACAGCGCGACCGACGACCTCTACGTCCAGCTACGGCCGGCGTCACACTGGAGCGGCGGCGACAAGTGGCTCACACGAGTGCCCTCCACAGGCGGCAAGGTCATGAAGAAATTCTTCAGCTTCTCCCCCGACAACTGGACGACGCTACCTGAACTGGGCACGCCCACGTACTCGTTCGCTTCGGCACTCACCGAGGCACGAGGTCTGGTTTTCGTCGGCAAGACCGCGAACGAACTCAACTTCCGCGGACTGCGCATCCACGGCTACCGGCCACCGTGCCTCTGACCTACAAAACTCCCCCAACGGACTCATCCAGCACGCAGCGTCCCCCGTACGACGGACGCGGACGAATTCGTCGTGTGGGTCCGCGACTTGGACGCGGTGACAGTGTGCCCGCGACGTATACGTCGCGGGCGTTCTGGGGCAAGCCCATCAGGCCAGCCTTGCCCCATTCGACCTGCAAGCCTGTTCCTGAACGCTCGGTAGAGCCGGGGGCGGTGCCTGTCCGAGGGCCGTCAAGTAGCGGGTTGATCCGATGAAGACCGGACCAGCTGCGCCACCGGCGGCCACCCACTCACCGGGTGCAACCGTCCATGGAACAGCGCGAGCTTCCGATGTTCGGCTAGTGACTGCCGCCCCGATCGGACCCCTCCTGACCTCGGCGCCGGGAAGCTCACCAGCGAGCGGCGAGCGGCATTGGTCCATCTCGGCATCTGCTCGCTGCCCCTCACCTGTGGCGAGGGGCAGCGAGATCGATCGGGGGCTTGGAGCCCGGCCGTTCTTCGCACAACGCGGTCTGGACGGCAGCCTCGATGTCGTCGTCCTGCATGTCGGTGCCGCCAGGGTCGACGTTGGCCATCACCGTGACCTGGTGGCCGTCGGTGGTGGCGCCGACCGCGGTCTGGTAGCCGAAGATGTCGCCGCCGTGCCCCCAATACACGCAACCGCTGCCGTTGGTGGGCTCTCTGCGTTCCAGGCCGAGGCCGTAGGTGCGGCCTTCGTCGCCGGTCTCCTTGGTGTGCATCATCTCCTTGAGCTGGGCCGGGCGCAGCAGCCTGCCGCCGACGAGGGCACTGAGGAAGCGGTTGAGATCACCGGCGCTGGAGATCATCTCGCCGGAGGCTCCCGCGACCGACGGGTTGATCGCAGTGAGGTCCATCAGCGGCGCGTCCTCGCCGGGGCGTACGTAGCCGCGCGGGTGCGGGCCGGCGATCGCGCTGTCGTCACCCGGTACGGAGGTCTGCCGCAGGTGTATGGGCTTGATGATGCGCCGAAGGATCTCCTCTCCGTACGGGTGGCCCGTCACCTTCTCGATGAGCATCCCCGCGATCAGGTAGTTGGTGTTGGAGTAGCGCCAGCCGCCGTCAGGCTTGAACGTCCTCGGCCGGGCCAGCGCGAGGTTGACTGAGTCGCGGGTGTCGTGATGGGCGAGTGGGTCCTCGAGGATGGCTTGCGGACCGAGGACGGCAAGGTAGTCGGGCAGGCCACTGGTGTGCTGCAGCAGCTGACGAACGGTGATCTCACGGTCGTCTTCCTCATGACCGTGGCCGTGGAAGAGGCCGGGCAGGTAGTGCTCCACCGGGACATCAAGGCCGATGCGATGCTCCCCCACTAGTTGCAGCACAACCGTGGCCACGAACGGCTTCGTCATGCTGCCGATCCGGAATCTGCTGCCGCCAGCCATCGGTAGCTGGCTGTTCACGTCCGCGACACCGCTGGTCAGCACGGTGCTGCCGTGCTGGTCCCGGGTTTGCAGGAGCGCGCCGGGTGCACCGTCGGCGGTGGTCAGCCGCTGCATCAGCGCACGCAGTTGCGCAGTGTCCGTGGTGGCGGCAGGGCGGGCGGCGCCGGATCGGGCCGTCGGCACCGTGTTGGCGCTCGCCGGCAGCGCGCCTGCCGCCACACCGACCGCCACGGTCAGCGCGAGTGCCCCACCCAGCGCCTGCTTGTGCTTGATCACGAGTTCCTCCTGAATGGCTGCCGAGGCCACGGCGGTTACAGCGGCCTGCGTGTCACAGAGGCAGCAACTTCCGCTCTGTGCACGCAGGTTCAGCATCTTCGAAGTGTGAGGACACCGCGATGGGGTGATCAACCGGATCGGCAGGGGGATAACCCCCGGTTCACTGAGCCTGTTGCAACTTCGTGCCCAGGACAGGTGGTTTGGCTGACAGCACAGTGAAGCCCTGATAGGTCAGGTTTCGGCCAAGAGAACTATCTCCACCAGAGGCTTCGCATGCTTGCCTACCCGTCCGGGATCGACGTGTAGGCTCCCGCCCTGCGCTTCCTGTCGGCTCAGTTGCGGGCGCACCGCTGGCGTCGTGGCACACGCCGACGGTGTTTGAGCGCCGACCGCCAGGCTCTGCTGGCGCTGGCCCATCTGTGGTGCGGGCGCACCTGTGCTCAGCTCGCGGCCGGGTTCGGTGTCGGCACCTACCGTCTACCGGTACATCGCCGAGACCGTCGAGGTTCTGGCTGCCCTCGACCCGGACTTGGCTGCCGCGATGAAGATCGCTGCACGCAAGGCGTTCGTGATCCTCGACGGCACGCTGCTGCCGATCGACCGTATCGCCGCCGACCGCCCGTTCCACTCCGGGAAACGCAAGAAGCACGGCGGACCCAGCGTCCTTGTACTTGAACACGCACTCCGAATTCCAGGCCCACAGGATCGGCGTCACGAACACGAGGAAGGCCCGGCACGGCGCGGACCGGCTGGAGATCTACGTCACCGAGCAGGGCTTCAACCCCGAGTACCAGTTCCTCAATCGGGGCGGTCTGGAGCTGGTGAAGAAGACCTGCCGCTACCCCTCCCAGGCGCACTGCGTCACCGACGTCGCCACCTCCGGCTACAGCGGACGCCATGTCGTGGTCGCCATCTGGAAGGCATCGCAGGCCACATGGGCCAGAAGTACTTCCTGTGCAGCGACGTCACCTTCAACTGACCCACCGGGCCCGCACCCCGTAACACCCGCGCGCCGACCCCGCGAGCGCATTCCGCAAGCGCCCTCGCGTGGCCGGTTCCCCCTCTCCCACCGCAGCCGCTGCTGCGCCGGTACTGGTCTCTGCTGGCGGCGGTTCGTATCGCGGCTCCAGCGGGGTTGACCGGCCACCGCGGGTGGCGCCTTCACTCCCAGCTGGTCTCCGGGATATGGGCATGGGAATGCGCGTCCCAACCTTCCCGGTCATGCCGGGCGCAGTGGTCGGCCACCATGCCCTCCCACAACCGATCCGGCCACCACAACGCACCATGATCCTCATGGAGATGCGTGTGCAGGGCCTCCAGCGCGACAGGGTCAGTAACCCGAGTGAACACGTAGAAGGGCCACTTGCTCTGGCCCGTCAGAATTCGGGTCTGCCGGATCTTCCACTTCCCCATGGCCGTCTCCCCACCTCGATCACATGATGCGCTCTACGGCCGTGACCCGAACAGCACCGTGCTGACCATTCTGTTAGGGGTTCTAACCGCTGATCACTCACGTCAGCGGTCGATCGGGGAGACCCGGTCCAGGCCGCTCTCGCGCAGGATCTGCTGGACCGTGTCGTCCAGGGTGCCGGCCTCGTCGATGACAGCCGCCAGGTCACCGGGCAGCAGATCCATCTCCTCGTACCAGTCGCGCAAGTGGACCCCGATGACGTGCTTGCGCTACTCGGCATCGCGCTTCGTCGCGTGCCGCACCAGCGTCTCCTCGAAGGGGACGTGGAGGTAGTAGCAGCGGGAGACGCCTCGGTGAGCGCGCACCAGGTCCTGCAGCATCGTTCCGTAGCGGTCCGCATACAGGATGCCCTCCAGGCGCATGCCCCGATCGTCGCCGAGAACAGCAGCCGCGGACAGAGGGCGTATCCGGCCCGAGCAGCGTTCTGCTGGTGGTGGCGCGCCGTTGGGCGGGTACGTTCTGCTGGCGGAGGCAGGTTCTGGGGCGGGCGGCAGGGTGGACAGCTTCCGTGGCGAGTCCTGCGGGCTGGGGTGGGGCGACGCCCTCCCCCAACACCCAACGCACCGCCACGCTGCGCCGCTACGAGCCCACCTCACCGGCCTCGATGGAAGTCGCCGTCTTCCTCGTTCGGCTCCAGCGGTGCGAACTGTCGCAGTCTGCCGCCCCTGATCATCCACATGCGGAAGAACTCCTCCTCCTGGTCCATCACCAGGAGCTGCACCAGATTCGGCTCACGCCACGGCATCTCGAACACGCGCTGCTTGAGAGCTTCAAGATCGGCATGGTTCAACGCACCCGCCCACACCTCGCACTCCGGGTTCTTCCACCCGCCCCAGCCGTGCGTCTTGGGACTCGTGAGCAGCTTCAAGAAGCCGACCCCGTGGGACTCTGAATGAGCACGACGAGGGGCGTCAGTGCGCAACCACTCGCTCAATGCCTCCACGCTTGCGCTGTCCGCCACATCAGCCGAAATCATCACGTTCGCCACCCAGCTCATAGCGATCGTTGTACAGCAGCGGTCAGTACACCTGCCTGGCCAATTCGTGATGGGGCTCGTGGAACTTGGTTCTGTCAGTAGTTGCGTGAAGCCGCATGGAGCGACCAGGCGATAGCCGGAGCCCAGGGGCGGGAAGATGAACATCAGTGTGGATCGGGCGCGAGTTGTCGACATGAGGACAGTGAGATGGCTGAGAACCCACAACCTCCGGCTGGGCTACCACCGGCGGAGTTGGCCCGCTGGGTTCAGGGGCAGCTCACGGCCGGGATGGTGTGGTCCGAGAGCCGCAGAGCGCGTTTCCGCCGGTCCGCCTCGCTGGTCAAGTTGCTATCCCTGGCATTCTCCGTTGCCTCGACAGTGATCTTGGGGCTTCAGGACCTCAACTTCTGGGCCAGTCTCGCCTTTTCCCTCGGGGCCGTCGGGGTTGCCGTCAATGCGGTCGAACCCTTCTTCAACTGGAGGGCCCGTTGGGTCCTCATGGAGGAATCGGAGGTCAGGTTGCGCCGAATCAGAGACGAGCTGGACTACCTCCTCGTAAGGACAGCGCCTGACCTCATACGCATCGAGGACGTCGACCCGTTCTTCCAAAGAGCACAGGAGGTGTGGACCGACATTAGTCGCCGATGGCTCGATCAGCGCCATGCAGACCAGCGGGATACCTGACCCCCTGACCAGCGCAAAGAGAGATCACGGCATAGTGAGGATCCTCGCTCTCAAGAGCGAGAACGACGCTCGGCCGTACATGCTCCTCTTGAGCAGTTTGATCCGGCAGACGTGGTCTTCGACGGCGCCAGAGCTTTACGGCATGGTAAGTCCGGCAGTGACGGCGTCGATGTCCTGGCGATAGTGAGGATCCTCGCTCTCAAGAGCGAGAACGACGCTCGGCCGTACATGCTCCTCTTGAGCAGTTTGATCCGGCAGACGTGGTCTTCGACGGCGCCAGAGCTTTACGGCATGGTAAGTCCGGCAGTGACGGCGTCGATGTCCTGGCGCAGGAAACTGGCGAGGGAACGGATCGGCGCGACGTCACACTGTTCGGCCTGCCGGATCCACTCGCTGAGCAAGTGACCCCGGCGGTGGCGGACGCGGCCGCGGTACTGCGTCCAGTCGAGGTCGCTGATGTGCCGGGGGTGCCGTCGGTGAGGACGGTGGCGGTGAAAACGTCATCGGCGGTCGCGGCGACCTGGCCGGGATCGGCGGGGTCGTAGCCGGTGACTGCCTCGGTGGGTGCGGGTGCGCTCGTGTGCTGGGAGGCGTACCAGCCGGCGCCGGTCAGGGTAAGACCAACGGTGAGGACGGCCAGCGCCATGGTGCGGGTGCGGTTCACGCCTTCAGCCCCAGAGTTTGGGCATCCCGTTTTCGGGCAGCCAGGCGAAGTCGGCTGCCATCAGCGTGCGGTACCAGTCGGCCTTCTTGTGGCAGAAGCCGAGCGCGTGCCCCATCTCGTGGGCGGCGACCCGGCGCCGGGAGCTGGTGTGGCCGTGCGCTTTGCCGGAGTCGAGGCAGGCTCGGTTGAGGTAGATGGTGTCCGCGCCGGGCGCGGGTGCGTAGCGGCCGTAGACGTTCTTTCAGCCGGGTCCGGTGTTGTTCTTGTCGTGCCACTGCAGGTCGGCGATCGAGGTGGCGTTGTCGGGTTTCACCTTGACCTGGTTCAGGCCGTTCGTGGTCCAGGCCTGGTGCGCGTGGGCGATCGCGTCGTTGAACCGGGTCTCGTCCTCCCACCGCACCTCCCCCTCGTCGTGTCCGGGGCGGGCCTCCTTGCCCCAGCCGCGGCAGGAGACGCAAAGCGCCTTCAGCTGACCGGCAAGGGACAGGGCCGCTGGACCATGCGGTGAAAGACCACGTTGAACGCCTTCGACACCACCTTCGACGGCCGCCTGTCGGCGGCCTGCCAGTAACCTCAAGTGCCTCGTTAACCTCAAGTGCCTCGTTGCACCGAACGTTCGACAGACCCACCGCCGGCTGTCCCAAGGTCTCTGCTGACCCATTGGCGACGGAGCCGTTCCCGCCTATCGCGGCCCCGACGGTTCGGCCGGTCGATCCGGCAGAGCCTAGGCATTCTTGGCGGCGGCTGCCGCGACGGTCGCCAGGTCTTCGCCCGAGAAGCCGGCGCGGCTCAGCACCGCCAGAGACTTGTTCGTCGCCAGCGTGCACAACGCCAGCTCTGCCGCCTCCTGTTCACTGGCCCCCGCCGCCAGCAACGCCTGCTCCAGCCTTGCCCGCAATCCCTCAATCATGGCCCGGACCATCGCCCGGCCCTCCGCGTCGAGGGCCGGGAACTGCGTTGCCGATACCGTGAGCAAGCAACCATCCGGGACCGTCGGGTCGGCGATGCGGTTCAGGGCGACCTGCAGGAAGGCGGTCACCACGGCGCTCGGGCTCGAGTGGGGGCCGGACAGTGCCTGCTCGTACAGCGGTTGGTAAGTCTGCCCGTACCGTTGGAGGCTTTTGCGGAAGAGAGCACCCTTGTCGCCGAAGGTGCCGTAGAGCGAGCCCCGGCCCAGTCCCGTGCCCTCGGTGAGGCGATCGATCGAGGCCTCCGAATACCCCCAGCGCCAGAAGACGTGCATCGCACGTCGTAGCGCCTCGTCCACGTCGAATTGCTTGCGGCCTGCCATGGTTCGTCAGCCTACACATCTTGTACCGATCGTTCAAAGATGGGTAGGGTCGACGGCATGACAAGCTTGCGTTCGCTGCGCCTGCCCGACGGATTCCTTGACGTCTTCACCAGCCGGCTCGTGGAGGTGAACGGGCTGCGGCTGCATGCGGTCACCGGCGGGGACGGCCCGGCACTGCTGCTGGTCGGCGGGTGGCCCCAGACCTGGTACGCCTGGCGGGAAGTGATGCCCGCGCTCGCCCGCCGGCACACCGTCGTCGCCGTCGACTCGCGCGGCGCAGGGCTCTCCGACAAGCCCGACGACGGGTACGACGCCGGCACACTCGCCGCCGATCTGGTCGCGCTGATGGCCGCGCTCGGGCACGACCGGTTCGACGTGGTCGGCCACGACATCGGTACCTGGACCGGATACGCCCTTGCCGCCGATCACCCCGAGCGGGTGGGACGGCTCGCCATCCTCGAAGCACTGATCCCCGGTCTCACGCCGTCCCCGCCGTTCTTCGGCCCGGCCGCGGCCAACCTGAAGCTCTGGCAGTTCGGCTTCAACCGGCTCACCGACCTCAACGAGGAACTGGTCCGGGGACGGGAACGGCTCTTCTTCGGCTGGCAGTTCGCCACCAAGGCCGCCACGCCGACCGCGATTCCCACGTACGCCGTCGACGTCTACGTCGACGCGATCACCGCGGATCCTCGCGCGCTGCGGGCGAGTTTCGCGTACTACCGGGCGCTGGACGAGACGATCGCGCAGAACGAGCAGCGCAGCAAGACCCGGCTGACGCTGCCGGTGCTCGCCGTCGGCGGCGCGCTGTGGAGCGGTGACGGTGCCGCCCGGACGATGCGGCTGGCGGCCGACGACGTCACGGAGGTCGTCCTCGACGACTGCGGCCATTACCCGGCCGAGGAGCAGCCGGCACGGTTCGTCGAGATCCTGGAAGACTTCCTCGCGGCCAATCGGTAGCAAGCACGCCCCACCCCCTGAACTTCGCGAACGGCAGGCGGAGCTTCATCTGTCGGCGACGCCTCAAGAAGGCCCACCATGTTCATCGAGACCGGCACCGACTCCTCTCGTCCTGCCCAGTCCCGGGCCAAGGACGAACGGGCCACCATGATCTGAGGAGGGCTGGAACCAGCACGGCGGGCGATGCCCGGTGTCGCGTCCCCACCCCTACTCAAAGGAGGTGGTCAGGCGGCAGCCTGGAGCCGGAAGTGCACGGCGGCAGCGCTGGAGGAAGCGGATTTTCCGTGCTGATCGGTGACCGCTGTCACGGCCAGGCCAGCGGCCGTGGCCAGTTCCTCGAACCCATCGCGGGTATACCAGTGCAAGAACCCACGGCCTCTCCACAACGCTGCTGTCTGAGCCGTGGTGGCGTTCATAGCGCAGAAGCGTCGTCTGTGTCCGAGCTGCCTCATCGCGATGTTCGTCGACGACGGACACCCGAAGCTCGGCGCCGTCGGGGAGCAGGGTGAAGGCGGGCCCGGCGAGGAAGATCGCCCGGTATCGGCGGGGCAGGTCCAGGACCTCCATACGCAGCAGAGGGTCACCGTCCCCGCATCCCTGCTCCAGTGCCGGCATGCCGGTTTGCTGAATGAAGGCCGCATAGGGCTCGGGGTCCTGGGGGGGGGAAGGACTTCAGCGGTCCATAGAGCTCTGCGACGATGCCTGTGTGGAAGTCAGCTGGGTCCACGCCGGCCACACTTTGCACACCTATCTCGCGCGTTCACGCGTTGCCGCTTCCCACCGACACGATCGCTACGAGCGTCCACCTGCTCGCGCCCCTCCGATCGTGCCCCCTGGTGTCTCGGAGCGTGACCTTCGACCGGTCGCCCTGCCCCCGGCTCCCTCACTCGGCGGGCTGGAGTCCGGCGTCAGAGGCCCAGGTTTGTGCAACGAATCGGGCCGCCTCGGCCCACCGGGCGGCCGGTGAATCGGCGTCCGCGAGCAGGTCGCCTTCCCGGGTGCACTCCCACTCCACCTGCCCGGCGAGCTCGACGAATTCCAGGGCCTTGTGCGCGGGCAGTTCGCCAACCGGGCCTCGCCTCATCCAGTCCAGGTCGTCGCGGCGTTCGGGCGCCACCTGCCGCACCGCGGCGAGAAAGTCCGCCGGGATGCGCCGGGTGACGGGCACCGCGGGCGTGTAGAGCGCCGTGCCGGTGGCGTCGTCGGTGACGGTGAACCGGCCCAGTGGGCGCAGCACGAGGGAGCGTCCGTCATAGCGGGTCAGCGTCAACTCGACCTGGCCGGTGCCTTCTTGGACGTCGGTCACCACGCCCTGGTGTTTGGCTTCTCGTCCAGGGCGCTCATCGTCGTCCTGCATCCAGCGGGTCTCGAGGACGACCCGCAGTCCTTTGAGTCCCTGCCAGTCGACGGTGTCGGCGGACTGGTGCGGTGATGCAGTGCTCGCCACGGCTCCCCACAGATGATCAGCGCGGCCCGACGCAGCGCATGTTCGTCCACTTCTACCGGCCGCGGCCACCCATGTCATGACGGCCCTCGGCGTACTCGGGGTCCGGTCACCCTTGTGCCGGGACCTGCGAGTGCAGCGCGGCGCAAGCTGACCTCGCGCAGAACCCGCACCTGTTCCTCTTCCTCACGCGGGGCCGGAACAGAGTGCGCGCGGGCGTCTGCGGGAAGGCCCGCTGAGCAATGCGGTGCGGTGCGATGCCGTCAATATGCGTGGTCCAGCACCGAGGCAGGCCGAAAGGCTGCGCGGTGATCTCGGTTTCCTGGGTGCTCATCGTCGCCTTGCGGCCCAGCCGTCGTTGGCGCATCCACGGATGAGGCGGCGCCCCTCTAGTCGTCGATCCGGAAGGTGATGACATCGACCTCGTCGGTTGCCGCCAGACCTGGGTAGTGGCCTTCGAGAGCTTCCCGGAGTTCGGCTGCGGTCGTCAGCCCTTCAGCTTGGGCGTCCCGGTCGGTGAGGTCACGGACCAGGCAGTGCCTGATGCCGGTCACCTCTGCCGACAGGACGACTTCAGGGTCGCTCTCAAACACCAGTCGTGCCGGGCCAAGCTGCGCAGGATCCCGGAAGCGGGTGGTCTTGGTCTTGGCGCCGGAGGAGACGACTTCGAGGTAGCGGGGGTTGAACCGAATGATCGGGGGTCCGGCCGTCTCGGGGTCTTGGTAGAGCAAGGGGTCGAGACCGTTCATGCCCGACTCCGGGGTCCATCGCTGGGCCAGCGGCATCAGGTCGGCGGCAAGCACGGACCTGAGCCCTGCGGGGGTGGGAACGATGACACGCATGGCGGGGTAGTAGTCCACGAAGACCTGCCGATCGCGTCCGCACGGGCCGATGACCCCGCGCCCATGGTTCCCCACGGCGACGATGCAGCGCATCTGGCGGGCGCCCTGGGCCCGGGCAGCTCCCAGAGCTACGAGTTCGGCGCAGGGCCCGCCGGTGAAGTGGTAGAGGTTCACGCCGGCGAACATCCGGTAGTCGGCGGCCATGACCGCGGCGCCCACTGTGTGGATCCCCTCTTCATCGGGCCCGGCGTCGGTATGCGCGTCTACGGTGCGGCGTGCCAGCTCCACGAGCTCACGCTCATCATCATCGAGAGCTCGTACAGATGACGGGACGTACACCTCTTGACCTTCCCTTCCTTCGGCACAGCCACCCAAGATCATTCCACGCCCCACAGGCGGGCTCCACAGGGTTTCCGCTCACCTTGACTGTCGCTCACAAGAGAACATCGTCAGAGGCCGTCCGCTGGAAGGCGAAGCGCGCTGTCGCAGGGGCCGCGGGATGTGATGGGTGGCAGCGCCGTAGTCGCCGAGGCGCAGCACGTCGTCTCCGCGGTGCGGGCTGAGCGCCGCGACGAGGCGGGTCGCAACGGCAACATCAACTGGGACGACGGCTTCGAACGGCTGGTCCTGTTCCTTCAGCGCACTCTGCGCGACCCCACTGGTCTTCGACGCATCAGCGTCCCAAGCGATCGCTGATGACCTGACCCTGATCAGCGATCCGGAGAATCCCGCCGATGACACGCCGTTCGATCGTCTGACGGACCGTCTCGTGGAATGGTGCAGGAAGCATCCTGCGCCGGTCACCCATCCGCATGACCCGCACCTGTACCGGTAGTTGGTGAGTTCGCGGGTCACCGAGGTGTCGACGCGGCGGGCGGAGGAGTGACCCGTCCGCGACCGAAGCCTCCGGCTGATCCCTCCCTGGATCGCGCGGAAGTCATCGCCGGGTGCCTGGCAGAGGCGCGCGCTCCCTGCCCGGACGTCAGGCTTCGGTTCCGCGGACGCATCAGGTAGGAAGACGTCCGTGACCGAGCCACCCCAGACCGCCGCCACCCAGCACGCGTTCATTGCCCTTGCGCCGCCCGACAGTGCGAAGGACGAGCTGGCGCACGCGCTGGGACCGGCCTGTGCCGCCTATCCCGACTTGCGCTGGAACCGCATCGAGGACTGGCACATCACCCTCGCGTTCCTGGGCGAGCTGCCGGTGCGGACTGTCCAGCGGCTTCGTTCGCCCCTCGCCGACCTGGCCACTGCCCGACCCGCTCTCGAACTGGCGCTGCTCGGTGGTGGACACTTCGACGAGCGAGTGCTTTGGAGCGGCATCGACGGCGATCTCGACCAACTGCACGAGTTGGCTGAAGCAGTACGCGCCCAGGTCAGGGACTGCGGCGTGACCTTCGTCGAACGTCCGCTGCGCCCCCATCTCACGCTGGCCCGCGCTCGCCGCTACGACAACGTGTCCGTACCAGCGGCGGCCGCCGGCCTCGACGGCTTCACCGGACGCCCTTGGCAGACCGAACGCCTCCATCTGGTGGGCAGCACGGTAAGAAGCCAGTCGAGCGCACGGCGGTATCGCGACATCGACTCATGGCCCCTGGTCACTGGGCACAGTCATCCCGATCCGAAACCGCCGCAGGCTGCTGTCCATGAGCATCAGGAGGGCTCGAGCCTGCGATGATCCCGTCTCGGCCCGGCGGGCGGCCGGTGGTCATGGCCGTCAGGGTGATGAGAGCCGGGGTGAGGGCGGTGCGTTCCTCGAAGTCCGGTGGTGTTCTGGTTGCCCGGAGCGGACGCTGCCGATGTGCGGTTGCGAAGGAGCCGATCTGGCTTCGCTGATCGCTCGTGAAAGCTCGGCGTCGGGCTTGGTCAGGGGGCGGGCCAACCAGTGTGCCCAGTCAGATCGCGTTATGGGCGAGCATGTTGTTGGCGCAGTCCGGGACGGACTGGCCGGCGGGGCGCGGCTGCCAGTCGAGGAGTGTGCGCGCCTTTGCGGTGCTGTACCGGTTCCATACCGCAGACCCCCAATGGTCGCGAGGAGCCCACAACCTGACGCAGAAGCCACACGAATCGCCGCGCGCTGCCGTCGAACACACGCATCGCATAGGCCGGAATCAGCCCCTCCCCTACCAGGGCAAGTACCGCGCGTACATGCACAGATCGACGTCCACCC
This sequence comes from Streptomyces sp. NPDC050085, assembly GCF_044460595.1. Taxonomy (NCBI): domain Bacteria; kingdom Bacillati; phylum Actinomycetota; class Actinomycetes; order Kitasatosporales; family Streptomycetaceae; genus Streptomyces; species Streptomyces sp. NPDC050085. Next base: position 13,260 of record NZ_JBITJZ010000006.1, read on the forward strand.
GTCATCAAGCAGCCCTACACGCGCACAACGCCGACTGAATAGCGACGGGAAACCGACAGGTAACCGACGGATCGACACACGACCGCAGCCCGCGCGCGAACGGAGTGTCGCATTCACGCCATGGCCACACCGCCGGATCGCCGCTTTCCGTCATGGTCTACGCCATTTTGGCCACCACTCTGCCCCGAAATCAGGCGTTTTCAGGAAAGGCCATATCGGACAGGCATCGCATCCCGCACAACGGGCACTGTGAGACCACCCCCGCGCACCACCCGCACGACCCGCACCACTTCCCCCCACTCCTGCTCGGCACCGTCATCCGCCGCGTCACCACCGGCATTCAGCCCAGGAGTACTGGTGAACACCACCCACACCGCCACCGCCCTCACCCGCCGCCTCGGCCGCGCCCTCGGCTGGCACCTGACCCTCGCCATGTCCGGGGCAGCCGGATTCGCCCTCACCGGGATCCGCACCCACCGCACCGGCCTGTACGTCACCTGGGCCGCCCTGCCCCTCACCGCCCTGCTCTGGGCCACAGCCCGCGCGTACGAAAGGCGCCTCCTGCAACGCGACCGGGCAGCAGACACCGCACACGCCGACGACTGGACACCCGCCGCCTGACCGATTCAGCGGAAAGACGTCCACCGCGCATGGTGATCTTTGCGATGGACACCACGGTCACGTCGCCATCCCGGGCCGCGCACGCAGGACCACGCCCGCGGCCCGGCTCACCCCGCGAAGCGACGGGACTTCAGGACATGTGCGGGACGGGTGTGGTGCGGTCGACCTCGTCCCGCACGAGCAAGGTCAGCAAGGAGGCCACGCTCACGTCGGCCTCCGCGGGGTGACGCAGGATCTTGGAAGGATCGATCGCGTACACGTTGCCGCGGCCCTCACGCATGTGGGAGAGGTAACCGGCTTCTTCGAGGTCGGTGATGATGCGCTGCACGGCCCGCTCGGTCAGGCGGCAATGCGCGGCCAGGTCCCGCATGCGGGCCTGCCGGTTGTCGGCGATCGCCGCAAGGACCCGGGCGTGGTTGGTCAAGAACGTCCACCCGGTGCGCGACTCGTTCTGTTCCTGCATGCGCCCAGTCTAGAACCATCCCAGCCATCTGAAACACGAAACAGATTTCCGGTCTCAGTTGACGTGATTCAAAGTTCGTACCAAGCTGTGGGTCGCCCAACGGAGACAGCGGGAGGTGGAACGGTGCTCGACGGTACGCAGCCAGCAGTCTGGACCGCACTGCGCATGAACGGCGGTCCACAGTCCATCTGCATTGCTCCCTCGGCGCCGCTCATCGAAACGTACGAGCGCGGCGAACGCACTTGTGTGGTGGTGCACGGAGAGGTCGACATCGATGTCACCGCCGCCTTGCACGAGGCGCTGAACGCAGCCCTGGACCGATCGGCGACAGGGCTGGATCTGGAACTCGAGCCCTTGCGGTTCTGCGACTGCGCCGGTCTCAGGGTGCTGTTACAGGTCCGTCGGGCGGCATTGCAGGCGGGCAAAACCGTGCACATCTGCTCGGCCGGCCCTCCCCTCGCTCGACTGCTGCGCATCACCCGCACCGACACCCTGTTCAACGCGGCGACCGCCACTGAGACGGCAACAGACCACGCGCCCCGCGAACGCGCCATGCCCACACAGCTCCCTGTCACCCCGCCTCCGGCCAACTCCCGCGCACGGACGGCACCTTCAAGCAGCCCGCACGGGCAGACGGCCCAGGCGCAGTCCGCGTAACACCCCACCGCAACCCGCCAGCATCACTACTGCCAAGGGGGCAACCTCATGAACACCGTGACGGCAACCGAGCGTTCACATCACTCAGCCTCACGGACCCAGCACGACCTGATCGAGCGCGCCTACGCCGATCCGGCCTCCATCGCTCCTCGCGACGCCCGCGACGTGGGCAGGCACTTCTTCAACCGGCTCGCCCACCTCGAAGAAGGCACGCATGAGCACCAGTACGTCCGCAACGTGCTCATCGAGATGAACCTCTCCCTGGTCCAGTACGCCGCCTCCCGCTTCAAGCACCGCGGGCCCCAGGAGATGGAGGACATCGTCCAGGTCGGCACCATCGGACTCATCAAGGCCATCGACCGGTTCGAACTCTCCCGCGAGGTCGAATTCACCTCGTTCGCCGTCCCCTACATCACCGGTGAGATCAAGCGCTTCTTCCGCGACACCACTTGGGCCGTCCACGTGCCGCGCCGCCTCCAGGAAGCCCGTGTCGAGTTGTCCAAGGCCACCGAGGAACTGCAGACCCGGCTGGGTCGGCTCCCCACGACGCAGGAACTCGCCGAGCTCATGCAGCTGGAGCCGGCGGAGGTCTCGGAGGCCCAGAAGGCGGTCAACGGGTACAACACCGTCTCTCTCGACGCCGCGGTCCTGGCGCACGGCGACGAGTCCGATACCGCGCTGGTCGACTTCATCGGCATCGAGGAGAACTCGTACGAACTCATCGAGAACTACCGGTCCCTGGCCCCTCTCATCGCTGAACTCGACGAACGCAGCCGCACCATCGTCCATCTCCGCTTCGTCGAAGAGCGCACGCAGCAGCAGATCGCCGACGAGCTCGGCCTCTCGCAGATGCACGTCTCCCGCCTCCTCGGCCGCATCCTGAACAAGCTCCGCAGCGGACTGCTCACGACCGCGTAGAGAATCTGCGTACGCATATGTGCAGGGCCCGCACCGAGGAAACCGACGAAGCAGTGCGGGCCCTGTCATGCCGTGCGCAGATCAGAACCTTTGTCGAAAGGCCCCTTGAGGCACAGGGCTCTCACGGTCTTTCCCGGGAGCGGCGTCGGGCCGCGGCGAGGGGGACAGGGGCAGTGCCGGTGACCACTGTGTTGGAGACGGAGCCGATGCCCTCGACGGTGAGGGTGACGGTGTCTCCGGGTTTCAGTGGCGCTGGAGTCTGTTCGCCGCGCAGGCCCCACAGTTCGGCGAGGCAGCCGCCGTTGCCGCAGGTGCCGGAGCCGAGGACGTCACCGGGTACGACACGGGTGCCGCGCGAGGCGTGGGCGACCATCTCCTCGAAGGTCCAGCTCATGTTGGACAGCAGGTCCTTGCCGATCACCTGGCCGTTGACCTCGGCGGTCAGCGCCAGGCGGAGGAAGCCCTCGCCGTCGCGGTACGGGTCCAGTTCGTCGGCGGTGACCAGGTAGGGGCCGAGCGTGGTGGCGGTGTCCTTGCCCTTGCAGGGGCCCAGGCCCACCTTCATCTCGGCCGACTGGAGGTCGCGGGCCGACCAGTCGTTGAGGACGGTGTAGCCGACGATGTGGTCGCGGGCCCGCTCAGGCGTGAGGTCCTGGCCCTCGCGGCCGATGACGGCGGCGACTTCGAGCTCGTAGTCGAGGACCGTGGATCCGGGCGGCATCGGGATGTCGTCGCCGGGTCCGTAGATCGCGTGTGGATTGGTGAAGTAGAAGGTGGGGGCGGCGTACCACTGTTCGGGCACGCCGCCGACGCCGTCGATCGATCGGCGTACGCCCTCCACGTGCTCCTCGAAAGTGACGAAGTCCCTTACGGACGTGGGCTGGAGCGGGGGCAGCAGGCGTACCTGGGAGACGTGCGGGCCGGGCGGACCGTCGAGTGCGGTGGTCCCCGCGTCGAGCAGGGCGGGCAGACCGTCGGTGGAGCGCAGCAGATCGGTGAGCGAGGCCGGAGTGGGCAGTTGGTGGAGCGTGCCGTCGGTCTCGACGACGGCGACGCGGGTGCGGTGTCGGTGCTCGTAGGTGGCGAATCGCATTCGGGCTCCTGGCGCGGGCAGGGCCGCGGGCGCGGCAGGTGGCAGCAGGGCATGCACAGGGCCGCCGCTCCCCCGGAACTCGGGGTGGGGTCAGACCGGCGGGGCGGTGAACACGCCGTGGTCGGGGTCGTTGAAGGACTCCTTGGCGACCAGTTCGTTCATCGGGTTCGCCGTGCCCCATTGGTCGGTGACCTCGGGCTGCGAGAAGTCGTAGACGTGCGGGTGCCAGGTGTCCTCGTCCAGGCACTCCAACTCGGTCGTGTACTCCACGGTGTTGCCGTGCGGATCGAGGAAGTAGGTGAACGTGTTGTCGCCCGCCATGTGCCGGCCCGGACCCCAGATCTTGCGGAACCCGGCGCGCATCACCCGGCCGGAACCCCGCATGTACTCGTCCAGACCCCGCATCTCGAACGAGACGTGGTGCAGTGCCGTGTGCGGGCCCTGGGCGATCGCCATCGAGTGGTGCTGGGTGGAGATCCGCATGAAGTGCATGACCTCGCCCATGTGCGGCGAGGACAGCGTGTCCGACAGGGCGAAGCCCAGGTGGCGCTCGTACCACTCCCGGGTCCGGTTCAGGTCGGGGGAATTGAGGACGACGTGGGAGAGCTTGACCGGGATGGCCTCCTTCTCCTCGATCTTGCGGTGCCGCCTGGCCTCCACGTCGGAGGAGACCTCGATGGTGCGGCCGTCGACGTCGAAGAAGCGGAAGCCGTACCCGCCGCCCGGGGTGTCGACCTTCCCTGGCCGGCAGATCAACTGCACGCCTTGGGAGAGGAGTTGCTCGGCGAGGGTGTCCACGTCGGCGGCGCCGGCTGCTCCGTAGGAGACGAGGTCGAGGCGCTTGTCCTCGGCCTTGCGCAGCCGGATGACGTAGTTCTCCGGGCTGCCTTCGGCGGCGAGGAAGGAAAGGCCGGAGTCCTCGGCCACCTTGGTCAGGCCCCAGACGCCGGAGTAGAAGTCGAGCTGCTTGTCGTAGTCGGGCACGGCGAGGTCGACGTGCCGCAGGTGAGTGAGCAGACGGTTGCCCATGAGGGGTCAGTCCTTCCGGAGGAGGGCGGCCGCGGTGCCGCCGCGCACCGCTGCGAAGTCGGCGTCGGACAGGCCGGCGGCGCGCAACGCGGCCACCGGGTCCCCGGCGCCCATGTCGAACGGGAAGTCGGAGCCGAGCAGCACGCGGTCCGCGCCCGCCACGCGCACCAACTCCCGCAGTACGTACGGGTCGTGGACCAGCGAGTCGAAGTAGATCCGTTGGAGGTAGCTGCTCGGCAGGTGGGCGCAGCCGGACCGCGCGTCGGGCCGAACGGACCAGGCGTGGTCGGCGCGGCCGATGTGCGTGGGCAGATATCCGCCGCCGTGCGCGGCGATGATCCGCAGGCCCGGGAAGCGGTCCAGGACACCGGAGAAGATCAGGTGCGAGAGGGCGACGGCGTTCTCGGTGGGCTGGCCGACGGAGTTGGCCAGGTACCAGCGGTCGAGCCGCTCGTCGAGCGTGCAGCCGAAGGGGTGCAGGAAGACGAGCGCACCCGTCTCCTCGACCCTCGACCAGAACGGTTCGTAGGCCGGGTCGGACAGTTCGCGTCCGGGGGCGTGGCTGGAGATCTCCACTCCGCGCAGGCCCAGGCTCAGCGCGTGGTCGAGCACCCGCACCGTCAGAGCGGGGTGTTGCAGCGGGACGAGGCCGAGGCCGCGCAGCCGGTCGGGGGCGGTCGAACAGTGCGCGGCGGTGGCTTCGGCGGCCAGCCGGTGGACCTGCTCCGCCGTCTCCTCGTCCGCCCAGTAGTGGTAGTGCGAGGGAGACGGACTGACCAGCTGTACGTCCACACCCTGGCCGTCCATCGCGGCGAGCCGGGCAAAGGGGTCGGTGAGGCGGGGGATGCGTTCACCGACCATCGGGCCGTTGACCCGCAGCGCGTCCGGCCCGTTGCGGCGGGCATCCAGGGCCTTCGCCTCGGCATGGCCCGGCAGGCCCTCGACCAGCGCGTCGACTTCGAGGAGCAGGACGTGCGCGTGCACGTCGACGGTGGGCGGGGTCGTCGTCACGGCAGTTCCCGCAGCATGGTCATGGTGCGGCCCATCAGACCGGGTACGTCGGCGTCGCGGACGCCGTCGATCTGCCACTGGCCGATCTGGACGGAGGCCTCGACGACCGGGCGTACGCGGGTGATCCGGCGCTCGTAGTACGCCTGGAGCAGGGCGTCGTCCCACGTGTCGGTGGAGGTCAGGAGCTGTGCGAGCACCCAGGAGTCCTCCAGGGACAGGGCTGCGCCCTGGGCCAGCGTGGGCGGGCAGCAGTGGGCGGCGTCCCCGGTGAGCACGACACGGCCGCGATGCCAGGAGCCCTCGACCAGCATCCGGTCGCACCAGGTGTAGTTGACCTGGGACGGGTCCGTGATGTGCGCGGTGATCTCCGGCCAGTTGCCGCCGTAGTGCCGGGCGAGCGCGCGCATCTCGTCGGCGTACGACGCGCGTGGGAGGGCGGCCCGGTCGCGGTTCGCCTCGACGACGTACGCGTAGAGCGTGTCGTCACCGGTGGGGCAGTATCCGGCGATGTAGGCGGGGCCGCCGAAGGCGAGGTCGGTGCGGGTCACTCCGGCAGGGCGGGGCGCCGCGATCCGCCAGACGGCCATGCCGGTGGGCTCGGGCCTGTCCGTGATGCCGATGGCCGCGCGGGTGGCGGAGCCCAGTCCGTCGGCGGCGATCACGAGGTCGTAGCGGCCCTCGGTGCCGTCGGTGAAGCGGACGGTGACGCCTGGGTCGTCGGGCGGCTGGGCCAGGGACACGGCGCGCACGCCGAGGCGGATGCCGGCGCCACTGGCGCGGACCGCGTCGCTGAGGATGCGCTGAAGCCGCGGGCGCTGCATGCCGACGGTGGCGGGCAGGTCGTCGCCGCCCGTCCGCAGGTCGTCCGCGACGTGCAGGACGGTGCCGTCGGGGGCGGTGATGCCGACCGCGTCGAAGCCGTACCCGGACTTCTCGACCTGGTCCCAGACGCCGAGTTCGCGCAGCACGCGCAGGGCGTTGCCCTGGAGGGTGATGCCGGAGCCCGCGGTGGCGTTCCCATCGGCCTGCGCCTCGATCAGATCGACGGTGATCCCGGCGCGGCGCAGCAGGATCGTGGCGGCGTTGCCGGCCGCGCCGCCGCCTATGACAAGGACCGTGCGGGGTGTGGCCATGAAGTGAACTCCCTTGTTCCGCTGGATGGTTGAGGACTACTTGACGGCGATGGGACTGACCGGGGAGCCCACGGCGCCGGTGATCGGCAAGGGAGCGGCCGTGAGCCAGACGTCGTACACGCCGTCGGCCGCGCAGTCCTCGGCGAGTGCGTCCAGGTCCCACATCTCGCCGATGAGCAGCCCCATGTTGGGGATCGCGACCTGGTGGAGCGGCTGGAAGGCGTGCTCGAACTCGTTCGGGCGGACTTCGAAGCCCCAGGTGTCGGTGGCGATCGCGGCGATCTCCGTGCGGTGCAGCCAGCTCGCCGTGGTGAACGACAGGCCGGGCGCGGGGCCGCCCGCGTAATCGCCCCAGCCCTCGCGCCGGGCCCGCGTGAGGCGTCCGGTGCGTACGAGGGCGATGTCGCCGCGGCCGACGCGCACGCCGTGCGCCCGCGCGGTGGCGGTCAGATGCGCCTCGGTGATCGCGAAGCCGTCGGGGAGTTCGCCGTGCTCGCCGATGACGCGGCCCACGTCCAGCAGGACGCCCCGCCCGGCGACGTGCGGGGCCATGTGCTCGATGCCGGTGACCAGGTCACCGTCGGAGGTGACCGTGGTCGCCGCGTCGCGGCCGTTCCACGCCTTGCCGTGGTCGAAGATGTGGCCGAGGCCGTCCCACTGGGTGGAGCACTGCAGCGGCATCGCGATCACGTCGTCGGCGCCGCCCAGGCCGTGCGGGAAGTCCTGGTTGCCGAGGGCCGCGTCGGTGCCGGTGTCGAGCATCGTGTGGACGGGGTTGGTGCGCCGCCGCCATCCCTTCTGCGGACCGTCCATGTCGAAACGCTGGGACAGCGAGAAGGTGACGCCCCTGCGGACGAGCGCGGCGCCCTCGCGTCGCTTGGCCTCGTCGAGGAAGTTCAGCGTGCCGAGCACGTCGCCGGCGCCCCAACGCCCCCAGTTCGAGTACGCCTTCGCGGCCTCGGCGATCGCGCCTTCGGGGTCGGTGCGGTCCGGCGCCCTCACGCCGTCGCCTCCGCCACGCACCGGGTGCGCTGCGCGCCGAGTCCGCTGATCGAGCCGTCCATCACGTCGCCGTCGCGCAGCAGTCGGCCCCGGTGGATGCCGTTCCCGGCCGGGGAACCCGTCAACACCAGGTCTCCGGGCAGGAGTTGGGCGGACTGCGAGGCGTAGGACACCATCCGCGCCACGTCGAAGACCATGTCCTTGGTGGACTCGTCCTGCATGGTCTCGCCGTTCAGCTTGAGGACCAGCCGCAGATCGCCGGGGTCGCCGACCGACTCAGCCGGCACGATCCACGGGCCGAGCGGCGTGAAGCCGGGCGCGTTCTTGCTGCGCAGCCAGTCGGTGCCGATCTGCGGCATGTCGCGGCGGAAGACGGTGGCGCGGTCGGTGAGGTCGTTGGCGATCGTGTACCCGGCGACGTGCTCCAGTGCCTCCGCGACGGACACCCGGTACGCCGGGCGGCCGATGACGGCCGCCAACTCCAGCTCCCAGTCCGGCTGTGCGGCCCACGCGGGCAGTACGACATCGTCGTGCGGTCCGGTGATCGCGCTCGGCAGCCCGATGAACACGTACGGCAGGTCCTCGGCGGTCCGCCGGTCCATGAGCGCGGCGGCCTCGGCGCGCCGCTCGTGCGCCGGGCGGTCGTCGCCGGGCGCACGGTGGGCGACATGCAGATCGATCACGTGCTGCCGGTAGTTGGCACCGGACTGGAACACCTGGCGCGGCTGGAGCGGAGCATGCGTCCGGAATTCCGCCAGCGGCCTGCGCTCCACTGAGGCGTCCGCGGCCAGGGCCCGCAGTCGCGGCAGCACGGCGGGCCAGTCCTCGAGGAGGTGCAGGACGGTCAACCGCCCGTCGCCCAGGGCCTCGCGCAGATCGACGACGCCCCGCTCGGAAGTGACCAGGGCGGGAAACGGCGGGCCGTCCACGGTCGAGAGGGTCGCGAGGGCGAAGGGGCCGGCGAAGGGCGCGGACGCGGGAGCAGGCTTCACGGACATGTCCTCCTGATAGCGGTGGGACTAATCTGGACCCGCCCATCGCGATCAGGGAAATAGATCGTGTGGATGACCGTCATCCACCGGATCGATTTCGGCTGGTCAGCGTCAGCGCCGCCCGGCGCCTGCACCGAGGGAATTCCGTGAACCTGGCCCGGCTTGACCTCAACCTCGTCGTCGCGCTGCGCGCCCTGCTCGAGGAGCGCAACGTCACCCGCGCCGGACAGCGCGTCGGGCTGAGCCAGCCCGCCATGAGCGCCGCCCTCGCCCGGCTGCGCCGCCACTTCGACGACGACCTGCTCGCCCGGGTCGGCGGCCACTACGAGCTCACCGCCCTCGGCCAGGTCCTCCTCGACCGCACCTCCACCGCCTACGACGTCCTGGAGCGCCTCTTCGCCAGCCAGGCCGTCTTCGACCCGGCCGGGGAGAGCCGTGAGTTCAAGCTGGTGGCCTCCGACTACGCCGTCTCCGTCTTCGGCGCCGAACTCGCCCGCGTCGTCCACGCACAGGCCCCCGGTATCCGACTGCGCTTCACCCAGACCCCGCCCGCCGTGGTCGACGGCACGGCCACCCTGCTCAGCGCCGTCGACGGACTGCTCATGCCGCACGGTGTCATCAGCGACTTCCCCGCCACCGATCTCTACGACGACCGCTGGGTCTTCCTCGTCGCCGACGACCACCCCGACGTCGCCGACCGACTCACCCGCGCCGACCTGGCCGCCCTCCCCTGGGTCACCTACCAGCGCACCTACGACGCCCCGGCCGTCCGCCAGCTCGGCATGCTCGGCATCGAGCCGCAGGTCGAAGTCTCCGTCGACAACTTCCAGTTGCTGCCGCTGCTGGTCGCAGGCACCCGGCGCATCGCCCTGATCCAGGCCCGCCTCGCCCGCCTCCTGGCGCCGATCGCTGCCGTCCGCGTACTGGAACCGCCCTACGAGGCCGTGCCGTTGCAGGAAGCGCTGTGGTGGCATCCCGTCCACACGCACGACGCCGGACACATCTGGCTGCGCGAGACCGCCGCCCGGGTCGGGCAGGAACTGGCCGGGCACGGCACCTGACCAATCCGGCCGTCCGGACGACGAGTTCATCGGCACCGGCAGCACGGAGCAGCTTCCCGTTGCGCCACCGGGCGTAGGTGAAACACGCATCTTCGGCCTTCGCGGGAGGGCGCCGCAGCTCAGCGGCTCCCTGCGCGCCGACGCCTCGGGCGGGCACCGGCGACGTACGCTCAAGATCGCGCCGCCGTTCGGGCAGGCGGAGACACGGAGAGGCTACGGATGAGCACCGAAATTGCAGACGAACATCCGTCCACTCTTGGGGTGGTCGTGGCCGGCCGCGCCTTCCAAGCCGTGGAACCAGACGGACGCGTCATCGACCTCGCGCTGGAGCTCGGGACCCCACGCCCCGCGCCCGACAAGGACTGGATCTGCCCGTGCCGCATCCGGGGACTGGACGACTCCCGGGTATGGATGATCTACGGCATCGACGCGCTTCAGGCACTCACGCTCGCCAACGACCTGCTCGCCACCCAGATCGCCGCTTTCGCAGAGGAGCGTGGATGGACGTTCAACTGGCTGGGTGCCGAGAACGTCCCGATCGCAGACGTGTTGCACAAGCGCCCCTCGACCTGGGACCGGGAGGTTCACGAAGGCCACCGACCGCCGTCGTGAGCTGACGCGGAGCGCAGCGAACCGTTCCAGGTTTGATCCGGACGCCGCGGTACCCCGACCGGCACGCACCTCGCCCCGTGTCTCGAGCCGGTGAAGGCGGCCTACAACCCACCCCTACCTGCCTGCGGACCATGCGGTCCCCAGCCGATCCGTCCCACCCCTGCAAACCTGCGCCGCCGAAGTCCCCGAGGACCTGGAGCAGGTTCTCCCTGTCGACGAGGTCGAGGTCGGCGTAGACGATACGCGCGCCCACCTGAACTGCCAGGTCCAGCAAGTCCTCGTCGGACATCTTCCCGGGTTCCAGGGCGCAGACGCCAGCGGTGCGCTGCTCGAGCAGGTCCGGGATCCGCACGCGCCGAGTGCAGCCGCATGTTGGTCCAGGGCATCCAGATCGGAGACGATCACGGAATCGGGCGGGGTCATACGGCGGACGATCCGGCCGCCCTCCGCCGTTCATCTGCGCGCCGGGACCGACCGCGCCCGTCAGGCCGGAGAACGCCTCCTCGCCCTCGCCGACAGCGCGAGCGCGAACGCCCTCCGCAACACCGCCGACGGCGTCCAGCACATTGCCTGGGCCATCTGGAGCGCCACCCGGCCACCAGAGCGCTTCGGCGCACTGCACCACCGGATCGGCGTTCCGAGCCGCAAGGCAGGCCGGCCCCTGGCGCGGGTCGAGCAGGCGGAAGCCCCGGGGTCGGCCGAGCCCGCTTCGCTCGCCGTCCGATCCTCCAATCAGTGAACCCTCCCTGGCAGTTGGCCGCTCAAGGCCCGGCGCCCCGGGTGGACGTAAGGATCTTGACTCAGCGAATGTTACCGGTAACACTTCTGCCCGTCGGGGCGCCGCTCACCCGGGCCGTCACCGTTCGTGCCGGCTCAGTCGCGCCCGCGATCCGCGTACCACCAGCCCATTTCCCCCTCCGTGTTCCACATGCGAAAGGTGTGCCGTGCCGAGGGAAAGACGCGTCGACAACCAGCGGCGACCCGTGCTCGGGGTCGTCGTCCCCTGTTACAACGAAGCGGAGGTACTGGCCCGCACCCATGCCCGCTTGGTCCGGGTACTCGAAGGACTCGCCGGATTCGAGTACGAGCTGATCTACGTGGACGACGGCAGCGCCGACGACACCTGGGACATCATCAACTCCCTTGCTGCTACGTGCCGTTCCGTACGGGCCGTGCGGCTCAGCCGGAACTTCGGGCATCAGGCCGCCTGCCTCGCCGGGCTGCGCGAGTCAGCGGGCGACGCGACCGTCGTCATCGACGCGGACCTCCAGGACCCGCCGGAGTTGATCCCGGAGCTCGCCGCACTGTGGCGGGACGGCTGGTCCGTGGTGTCCGCGCGACGCCGCAGCCGCGACGGCGAAACGCTGTTCAAGAAGGCCAGCGCCTACGCCTTCTACCGCCTGCTGAACTCCCTGTCCGACCACGCGCTCGCCCTCGACACCGGTGACTTCCGGCTCCTGGACCGGGAGGTGGTGGCGCTGCTGACCGGCGTACCGGACAAGAACCTGTTCCTGCGCGGCGCAGTCAGCTGGTTCGGACTGCCCGAGACCAGCGTGACGTTCGACCGCGACGCCCGGCAGGGCGGCGAGACGAAGTACACCCTGCGCAAGATGCTCGACCTGTCCCGGCGCGGCCTGCTGGCCGGATCGGTGGCGCCGCTGCGGCTGTCCACGTACATCGGAACAGCCGTACTGGCAGCGGGCGTTGCCGCCGCCGCGGTGCAGCGGGACGCCCGGCTGCTCGCCCGGCCGGGAGCCTTCGGCGCGCACGCCCTCGCGCTCGGCGTCGTCGGTGAGTACCTGCACGCCGTCTTCCGCCAGGTGCAGGGCCGTCCCGACTACGTCGTCCAGGACCGGCTCGGTGGAGCGGACCTCCCCCCGCCCCTCGCCTCCCCCTCTTCTTCGTCCTCCCCATCCCGACAGACCCTCAAGGAGCGTGTCGCCCTGTGAGCACCGAGATCAGACCCGCGTCGTCGGCCACGGCAGCGGATCCCGTGGACGTCGTCATCGTCGGCGCCGGATTCACCGGCCTGTCGGCGGCCCTCGAACTCGCCCTCCAGGGCCGCAGCGTGCGCGTCATCGAACGCGAGGAGACGGTCGGCGGCCTCGCCTCCAGTTTCGACATCGGCGACGACAAGCGGCTCGAGCGCTTCTACCACCACTGGTTCTCCTCCGACACGGAGATGATCCGGCTGTGCGAGAGCCTCGGGATCTCCCATCTCCTGGAGGCGCACGAGACCCGTACGGGCGTCTACTACGCCAACTCGGTCTACCGGCTGTCCGCACCGCTGGACGTGCTGCGCTTCGCACCGCTGCCGCTGCGCGACCGGATCCGGCTCGGTGTGCTCGCGCTCCGCGCACAACGGGTCAAGCACTGGCGGGAGTTGGAGTCGCTGACGGCCCGCGAGTGGCTGATGTCGCTGGGTGGGCGGCGGGTCTACGAGGTGGTGTGGCGGCCGCTCCTCGAGGGCAAGTTCGGCAAGTACGCCGACCAGGTCGGCGCCACCTGGATGTGGACGAAGCTGCACCTGCGCGGCGGCAGCCGCACCCGCTCGGGCAAGGAGACCCTCTACTACATCAAGGGAGGCAGCGAGGCGCTGCTCGGCGCGCTGCGGCGGCGGCTCGAGTCCTTGGGCGTCGAGTTCCTCACCGGCGTTGCGGTCGACGCCGTGCACACCGAAGGTCCCGGGGTGAGCGGAGTGAGCGCCGGTGGTGTGTTCCACCCCGCCGGCCAGGTCCTCGTGACCCTCGCCCCGCAGCTGGCCGCCGGGCTGCTCGACCACGCCGATGCCGATCACCCGGCCGTGCCCGAGCTCCAGCGGCGCTGGTCGGCCGTCGACTACCTCGGGAATGTGTGCCTGGTCCTGGAGAACAACCGCAGGCTCTCCGACACGTACTGGCTGAACGTCAACGACCCCGAGTTCCCGTTCGTCGGCGTCATCGAGCACACCAATCTCGACCGGCCCGAGCGCTACGACGGCAAGCACGTCGTCTATCTGTCGAAGTACCTGCCGACCGACGCCGAGCTGTACCGGATGTCGGACGAGGAGGTCTTCGCGTACAGCCTCCCGCACATCCAGCGCATGTTCCCCGGCTTCGACCGCAGTTGGGTCGAGCGGTTCCACGTCTGGCGGGCCGAGCACGCACAGCCCGTCATCACGCCGCACTACACCCGGGTCATGCCCGCGCTGGAGTCGCGGGTGCGGGGCCTGTACCTGGCGAGCATGGCGCAGGTGTTCCCCGAGGACCGCGGCACCAACTACGCGGTGCGCGACGGCCGGCGCGCCGGGCGTCTGATCGCCGACCGGCTCCGTGCCGCGGCCGCGAGCGGGGGCGCACGTGTCTGAGCTGATCACCCTGGACCAGGCGGAGGAACTGACCACCGAGCAGGTGCACGACCTGTACCGGCGGTACGTGTCCCGCAGCCAGGTCTCCCTCATCGGCTCGTTCGGCTTCGGCCGCGACCTCGTCGACCACGCCGAGGGTGCCTGGGTCCATCTGCGTGACGGGCGCCGGATCCTCGACTTCACCGGCGGCGTCGGTGTGCTGAGCCACGGCCACAACCATCCGCGCATCCTCGCCGCGCGCCGCCGCTTCCAGGAGCAGCGCCGTATGGAGGTGCACAAGAACTACTTCTCGCCGTACGTCGCGGCGCTCAGCCACAATCTCGCCCAGTTGCTGCCGGGCGATCTCAACATCAGCTACTTCCCCAACTCCGGTGCGGAGGCGGTGGAAGGCGCGGTGAAGCTCGCCTACAAGTACCACCGGGGGCGGCGCGGCACCGTCCTGCACACGGACATCGCCTTCCACGGAAAGCTCCTGGGCGCGGGCAGCCTGACCGCCTCTCCCGAGATCCACTTCCCGTATCCGCAGATCCCGGGCACGGACACGTTCGCGTACGACGACCTGTCGTCCTTCCTGCTCGCGCTGGACCGGCACACCTCCTCCTCGGGGGAGAGCGATGTGTACGCCGTCGTGCTGGAGCCGTTCAGCGCTTCGAGTCTGCGTGCGTGCTCGCCCGAGTTCCTGCACCAGGTGCGTCGGCTGTGCACCGAGCGGGACATCGTGCTGGTCTTCGACGAGGTGTACACCGGCTGGGGAAAGACGGGCGCCCTCTTCCACTTCATGCACCACCCGGGCCTGGTGCCCGACATCGTGACGACGTCGAAGTCGTTCGGCGGCGGCAAGGCGTCGATCTCCGGCTACATCGCCCGGGAGCCCGTCTTCCGCGCCGCCTACGACAACCTGTCCGATGCGACGCTGCACAGCACCACGTACTACGGCTTCGGCGAGGAAACCGCGACCGCTCTGGAAGCGGTGGCCATCGCCGTCGAGGAGGACTTTCCCGGCCGCGCCCGCACGCTCGGAGAGCGCCTCGAAAAGGGCCTCGCGGAAGTGGCCGCCCGGCATCCGCGCCTGGTGAAGCAGGTGAAAGGGCGCGGCGCGCTGCACGGTGTGTTCCTCACGCCCGGGCCCGACGTCCCGGCCGGGCTGCGCGAGTTGCTGCCGACGTCGCTGGCCAAGGACCCGCAGACCGTCTCCAAGCTGCTGACCGGTGCCGTGGTCGCCGCGCTCTACCGCGACCACGGCATCCTCACCTTCTTCGGCTCCAACCGGCTCATCGCGCTGATCGTCTCGCCGCCGCTGGTGGCGCAGGACGACGAGGTGGACCTGTTCCTGAAGGCCCTGGACGACGTGCTCGGGCAGGGCGCCCCGAAGCTGCTGGCCGGTCTGGTGCGGGAGAAGGTGACCGCGTGAGCGACGACCGTACGCCGAGGGCGCGGGCGATCGAGCGTGCCCTGTACGACAGCGCGCTGCCCACCTGTTGGGCCGGGTCCTACGCGGCGCTGCGCGATGCGCACGCGCTGGAACGGGCGGTCCGCCACACCGCGGCGACCCTCGCTCTGATGCCCGCCGCCTACAGGTGGGGCACGCTCGCGGCGCTGCGCCTGTTCCCGGCCGCGTTCCGTGCGGCGGCACAGGCCGGCCCGCACCGGGCCGCGCCCGAGCGGCTGCGCCTCGGACTCGCGCGGTTGCGCACCTGGCCCGGCTACAGCGACATACTGCGCGCCACCACGGCGTTGGCGCTGTACGGCGCCCTGGACGGCACGGCCCCACGGGCCGCGCTCCAGCTCGGGGAGGCCGTGCGATGAGCCGCGCTGCGTACGGCATCGCGTGCGACGCCCTGGTGATCGGGTCCGGCGCGGGCGGCAGCGTCGCGGCGCTCGAACTCGCCCGCGCCGGGCGGCAGGTGACCGTCCTGGAGGAGGGCCCCCGCGTCACCACCGCCGAACTCGCGGCGGCGAGTCCGGCGGATTCGATGCGCCGCCTCTACCGGGGCGGCGGGGCGACCGCAGTGTTCGGCACGCCGACCATCGCCTACGGTGAGGCCCGCGCGGTCGGCGGCACCACCGTCGTCAACGGTGGCCTGCTGTGGGAACCGTCCGCGACGGTCCTGGACCGCTGGGCGGCCTGGTCCGGTTACGGCGGCTACCGCTCCCCCGTCATCGGCGCCCACTTCGCCGACGTCCAGCGACGCCTCGGAATGATCGTCCAGGAGCACGGGGAGGGCAACGAGGACTCCCGGCTCCTGGCCCGTGCCGCCGACTCGCTCGGCTGGCGCTGGCAGCATCCGCAACGCGTGGTGCGCGGCTGCGCGCACCGCAACCAGTGCGCCACCGGCTGCCCCAGCGGCGCCAAGCAGAGCATGGCGGTCAGCTATCTGCCGCAGGCGGAGGAACTCGGCGCGCAGATCCGCGACGGGGTGCGGGTACGGCGTCTGATCCACCGGCGAGGCGTGGTCACCGGCGTGGAGGCCACGGACAGCAACGGGCGATCCGTGCTCTATCGCCCGCGCACCGTGTTCACCGCGGCCGGGCCCATCGGCACGCCCGTGCTCCTGCGCCGCAGCTCGATCCACCGGCGCACGGCGGGCCGCCGCCTCGCGCTGCACCTCAATCTGCGGACCGTGGCCCGCTTTCCCCGGGTCGTCGACGCGGTGCGCGGCACCATGTTCACCGCGCAGGTCCAGGAGCACTCCGGGCTGGGCATCCTCGTCATGCCGTCCAACCTCACGGCGGGCGGCCTGGGTGCGGCGCTGGCCGGGCGCGACCCGCGTCAGGTCGACGAACTCCTCGATTCCCGGGCCTACTTGGGCATGTTCACCACGCAGGTCCGGATGCAGGGGGCTGCGGGCATCGCGGCGACGGTCGGTGGCGCGCCGCTGCTGCGGCACTCCATGACCGGTGCGGACCAGCACGCGCTGCGGCTGGCGTTCCGCAGGACCGCGCGGCTGCTGTTCGCCGCGGGCGCCGTCGAGCTGCTGCCGCCCACGTCGGCGGCCGGGCCACTGCGCGACATGGCCGATGTGGACGTCTACCTCGCCCACGTGCGCCTGTCCGACTGGGAGTTGGTGTCCGTGCACGGCATGGCCAGCTGCCCCATGGCACGGCCCGAACGCGGCGGGGTGTGCGACGAGGAGGGACGACCGCACGGTTTCACGAACCTGTACGTGTGCGACGCCAGCGTGCTGCCCGGCGCGCCCGGCATCAGCCCACAGGGAACGATCATGTCCTATGCCCACGAGATAGTGGGCCGTCATCTGGAGTCCGCGTGAGCGACCACACCGTCGAGCGGGCCGAGGCGGCCCAACCGACCTCCCCCGCACCGCTGTTCAGCACATCCGCCGTCGTCGCCTCCTGCGTCGGCTTCGTCCTCATCGGCGCGCTGCAGGCCCTGTACGGTCCGGCGATCCCTGCCTTCCGCGACGAGTTCGGGCTCTCCCCCTCGGGTGCGGGGCTCGGTCTGAGCGCCCACTTCGTCGGCGGTGTCGCCGGGGTGCTGCTCTTCGACCGGCTCTTCGGCCGGCTCGGCAACCGGCAGATCCTCGCCAGTTCGTACGTACTGATGGCGGTCGGCGCCGCGGGCGTCGCGCTCGCACCGGCCTGGCCCCTGGCCCTGGCCGCCGCGCTGCTCGCGGGACTCGGCTTCGGTGGCATCGACTACGGCCTCAACCAGCTCTTCGCGGTCGGCTTCGGCCGCCGCTCGACCGCCATGCTGAACATCCTCAACGCGCACTTCGGGGTCGGCGCGATTCTCGGCCCGGTACTGATCGGCGCGGTCGGCTCCGCCCACTACCCGGCTGTCTTCCTGGGCTTCGCCGTGGCCAACCTGCCGCTCCTGCTGTGCCTCAGGGGCGTACGCGACAAGGCGCCGGAGCCCGCCGGAACGGAGCGGGACGCGTCGTCCACCGGCGCGCTCACCCGCAGTCTGGCCTCGGTGCTCACCATATTCGTGACCCTGTACGTACTGCACGTCGGCATCGAGGCGGGCGTCGGCGGCTGGGAGCCCACACACCTGGAGACGGTCGGCTTCTCCGCGGGAGCGGCCGCGACCGCCACATCCGTGTACTGGCTGATGATGACGGTGGGCCGGTTCCTGGTCGCACCGATCGCGCTGCGGTACTCGGCCCAGGCCATCATCACGGTCTCCTGCGCGGGCATGACGGTGTGCCTGCTGCTGGCCGCCGTGCCGGGTCTGGCGCCCTACGCGTACGCCGGGGTCGGCCTGTTCATCGCGCCGATCTTCCCGACGGGGCTGCCGTGGCTGGGCAGGGCGGCACCGCAGGCCCGCCGGGCCGGCGCCGTCGTCATCGCCGCGTCCATGATCGGCGGCGTCGTGGCGGGTCCGGCCCTGGGCAAGGCCATCGAGTGGTCGGGGATCCGGGCGGTGCCGCTGCTGCTGTGCGGTGTCTCGGCGCTGTGCCTGGCCGCCACGCTCTGGCTGATCCACGCCACCCGCACACGCGCCTACTGACCGTGCCCCCCGCACCGCACCACGCTCTGCGGCTGCTGTCCTGCGCTCTACGCACTCCTCTCACTCCCCTCACTCCCCTCACTCTGCGAAAGGAACGGTTCTCCATGTCCGCTCTGACGACGACGTCCGACGGTTTCCTGCTGCACGGCGCCCCCTTCCGGATCATCTCCGGCGCGATGCACTACTTCCGCATCCACCCCGACCAGTGGGCGGACCGGTTGCGCAAGGCCCGTCTGATGGGCCTCAACACCGTCGAGACGTACGTCCCGTGGAACCTGCACCAGCCCGCGGCGGACGGCCCCCTCGCCCTCGACGGCCTGCTCGACCTGCCGCGCTATCTGAGCCTGGCCCACGCCGAGGGCCTGCACGTACTGCTGCGGCCCGGCCCGTACATCTGCGCCGAGTGGGACGGCGGCGGCCTGCCGTCCTGGCTCACCAGCGATCCGGAGATCCAACTGCGCTCCAGCGACCCGAGGTTCACCGGAGCCGTGGACCGCTTCCTCGACCTCCTGCTGCCCCCGCTACTGCCTCACATGGCCTCGTCCGGGGGTCCTGTGATCGCCGTACAGGTGGAGAACGAGTACGGGGCCTACGGTGACGACACCGCCTATCTGCGCCACCTCGCGGACGGGCTGCGCGCCCGCGGCGTCGAGGAACTCCTGTTCACCTGCGACCAGGCCAACGCCGAACATCTCGCGGCCGGCGGCCTGCCCGGCGTGCTCGCCACCGCGACGTTCGGCAGCAGGGTCACCGACGCCCTCGACCAGCTGAGCGCCCACCAGCCCGAAGGCCCCCTGATGTGCGCGGAGTTCTGGATCGGCTGGTTCGACCACTGGGGCGAGCCGCACCATGTGCGCGACGCCGCCAACGCCGCCGCCGACCTCGACCGGCTGCTTTCGGCGGGCGCCTCCGTGAACATCTACATGTTCCACGGCGGCACCAACTTCGGCTTCACCAACGGCGCCAACCACGACCACGCCTACTCCCCC
This sequence comes from Streptomyces sp. NPDC050085, assembly GCF_044460595.1. Classification (NCBI taxonomy): domain Bacteria; kingdom Bacillati; phylum Actinomycetota; class Actinomycetes; order Kitasatosporales; family Streptomycetaceae; genus Streptomyces; species Streptomyces sp. NPDC050085. The sequence goes on from NZ_JBITJZ010000006.1 coordinate 32,655, forward strand.
ACGGTCACGTCCTACGACTACGACGCACCGCTCACCGAGTCGGGCGACCCCGGCCCGAAGTACCACGCCTTCCGCGAGGTCATCGCCCGCCACGCCCCCGTACCCGACGAGCCGGCCCCCGCTCCCGGACCCAAACTCCCGCCCACCGACGTGGAGTTGACCTGCCGGACGCCACTCCTCGCACACGTCGACACGCTGGCCGAGCTCGCGTACGCCGAGCAGCCGCCGACCATGGACGAGCTCGGACTGCGCTCCGGGTACGTGCTGTACCGCACCTGCCTGCCCACCGAAGGTGACGGCCTGCTCCACTTCACGGGCGGGGTGGGCGACCGGGCCCAGGTGTTCGTCGACGGCGCCCCCGTCGGCGTACTGGAGCGCGAACGCCACGAGGAGACCCTGCCCGTACGCGTTCCGCGGGCCGGCGCGACCCTCGACGTCCTGGTGGAGAACATGGGCGGCGTCAACTACGGTCCGCGCATCGGCGCGCCCAAGGGCCTGCTCGGCCCGGTCACCTTCGACACGACGCCGCTGCGGGGCTGGGACTGCCATCCGCTGCCCCTCGACGACGTGGACGGGATACCGCGCGGCTCGCACGACGCCGCCGGCCCCGCGTTCCACCGCGGCACCTTCGACGTGGACACCCCCGCCGACACCTTCCTCGCCCTGCCCGGCTGGACCAAGGGCCAGGCCTGGATCAACGGATTCCACCTCGGCCGTTACTGGAACCGAGGCCCCCAGCACACCCTGTACGTCCCCGCGCCCGTGCTGCGCGCCGGCCGCAACGACCTCGTCCTGCTGGAGCTGCACGGGACCACCACCGCACGCGCCCAGCTCACCACCACCCCGGACCTCGGACCGGAGAAGGCCGCCTGATGAACCGTCACCACCTGCGCGTCACCTCGCCGACCACGCCCACGCTCACCGGCCATCTGCCGTTCGCGGACGCCCCCGGCGTGCCCGACCCGATCGAGGTGACCAGCCGCTACCTGATGCGCGGCGGCCGCCCCTGGTTCCCGGTCTCCGGCGAGTTCCACTACAGCCGCTTCCCGGCCGGGCAGTGGGAGGAGGAACTGCTGAAGATGAAGGCCGGCGGCATCACCGCCGTCGCGAGCTACATCATCTGGATCCACCACGAGGAGACCGAGGGCCGCATCCGCTTCGACGGCGACCGCGACGTGCGGCGCTTCGCCGAACTCTGCGCCCGCCACGGCCTGGACTTCATCCCCCGCGTCGGCCCGTGGTCACACGCCGAGGTCCGCAACGGAGGACTGCCCGACTGGCTGCTCGCCCGCGAGGTGACGCCCCGCACCGACGACCCGGGCTACCTGGACGCCGTGCGCACCTGGTTCGAGGCGCTCGCCGGGCAACTGCGCGGCCTGGACCGGGCCCACGGCGGGCCGATCGTCGCGATCCAGATCGAGAACGAGCTCTACGACCAGCCCGGCCATCTGCTGACCCTGAAGCGGATGGCCGAGGAGGCGGGCCTGTCGGCCCCGGTGTGGACGTCGACGGCGTGGGGCGGGGTCCAGTTGCCGCCCGACGAACTGCTGCCGTTGTACGGCGGCTACACCGAGACGTTCTGGACCGAGTGGGACGCCGGCTGGTCCGACACCTGCCGCAAGCACTTCTTCTTCACCCACCAGCGCGACGACGAGGGCATCGGCGCCGACCTGCGGCCCACGACCGTACGCGGCGGCGACCCACTGCCCACGGACCGATTCCCGTGGGCCACCTGCGAGTTGGGCGGCGGCATGGCGCTCGCCTACCACCGGCGCCCGCGCGTGGACGCCGCCGACATCGGCGCACTCGGCCTCACCAAGATCGGCTGCGGTTCGGTGTGGCAGGGCTACTACATGTTCCACGGCGGCACCAACCCGGCCGGCGAGCTCACCACCCTGCAGGAATCGCACGCCACCGACTACCCCAACGACATGCCCGTCCTCACCTACGACTTCCAGGCCCCGCTCGGCGAGTACGGCCAGGTCCGTCCCTCGTACGACGAACTGCGCCTGCAACACCTGCTGTTGGCAGACTTCGGGCATCGCATCGCGCCCATGGAGTCGGTGCTGCCCGAGGAGCAGCCGAGCGGACAGGCCGACCGGTCCACGCTGCGCTGGGCGGTCCGCGCGGACAGCGACGGCTCGGGCTTCCTGTTCGTCAACAACCACCAGCCGCACGAACCGCTGCCGGAGCGCCCCGGCACGGCGTTCACGGTCGAGTTCGAGGGTGCGAACGCGCTGTCCCTGCCCAGCACACCCGTCACCGTCCCCACCGGCGCGTACTTCTGCTGGCCACTGCGCCTGGACATCGGGGGCCTGCGTCTGGACTGGGCCACTGCCCAGCCGGTGTGCCGGCTCGACGACGACGGGCGTCCCCTCCTCGTCCTCGCCGCCACCGACGGCATCCTCCCCGAACTCGCCCTGGACGCGGCCACGGTGGATTCCGTCAGCGCGCCCTTCGCCGACATCACCCACGTCGACGGCCGCGTCCTGGTGTCGGGACTGCGCCCCGGCACCGACGCCCTGGTCGAGGTACGCACCGCGGACGGCGGCCGCGTCGCGCTCCTCGTCCTGGACGCGACGACAGCGCGCACGGCCTACCGGGGCCGGGCCTGGGGAGCCGAACGCCTGGTGCTGTCCACCGACTCGGTCGTCTTCGACCAGGAGGCGGACGAGGTGCGCGTCCACAGCACGGCCCCGCGACCGTCGTTCGCCGTCCTGCCCGCGCCCCGGCACACGCCGATGGTCGCAGGGGCACGGCTGCGCACGGGCACCGACGGCGTCCTCACCCGCTACACGGTCGAACCCGAACGACCCCTCGCGGTCCGCGACGGCGCGCTCCCCGTGACTCTCGTACGGGCTTCGGGTACCGCCCCCGTGCCCGTCACAGGAGTTCTGGACCGGGCAAGCGCTCCCGAGGACAAGTACTTCGAGTCCGCGGCCGCCGAGTACCGCATCGACCTCCCCGAGGACCTGCTGTCCGACCCGCACGGCACACTCCTGCACCTGCACTGGAGCGGTGACATCGCCCGCGCCTACGTGGGCGACACCCTGGTGGCCGACCAGTTCCACGCCGGACAGCCCGCCTGGGACATCGCCCTGGACCGGCTCCCCGCCGAGACGCTGCGCACGCACGGTCTGCAGGTACGGGTGCTGCCCCGGGCCGCCGGCGCTCCCGTGTACGTGCCCGAGGGCGCCGGGGACGGACGGCAGGCAGCGGTCCACAGCGCCGCGGCAACAACGACCCGCACCTGGGTGATCCGCCGCTGACCCAACCACCCCCGCGAACGCCCCGGCCCGCCCGGCCTATCCTGTGTGCCAGCCGGGCGGGCCGAGGCCGTGTCCCGACCCACGCCAGCCGGAGGAACCCCCGCCATGCCGCCACACCCCGCCGACGTCCCTGCCCCCAAGGGGCGCAGTCGGCGCAGTTTCGCGGGCACCCGCCCCGTGATGGACGACGTGGCACAGCTGGCCGGGGTCTCCAAGCAGACGGTCTCCCGCGTCCTGAACGACCACCCGGCGGTCCGCCCCGAGACCCGCGAGGCGGTCCGAGCGGCGATGCGCACCCTGGGCTACCGCCCCAGCCGCAGCGCACGATCCCTGGCCAGCGGCCGTACCCGCATGCTCGGCGTGATCTCCTTCGACGCGGCCCGCTTCGGTCCGGCATCGACCCTCACCGCCATCAACACGGCGGCGCAGGAGGCCGGTTACCTGGTCAGCTCGATCGCCGTCGAGACCGCGGACCGCGACACCGTCGTCCGCGCCGCCGCCCGGCTCACGGCCGAAGGCGCCGACGGCGTCATCGCCATCGCCCCTCAGCAGCACGTCGGCAAGGCGTTGGCCGAAGCCCGCCTCGACACTCCGCTCGTCGTCCTGGAGAGCGACCTCGAGGACGGCACTCCGTTCGTCACCGCCGACTCCTGCGCAGGCGCGCGCATGGCCACCGAACACCTGCTGAACCTCGGCCACGCCACGGTCCACCACATCGCCGGGCCGACCGGCTGGATCTCCGCCGACCGCCGCGTGGCAAGCTGGCGCGCCACGCTGGAAGCGGCCGGCGCGACCGTCCCCACCCCTCTGGTCGGCAACTGGAGCGCCGACTCCGGCTATGACCTCGGCCGCCTGCTGGCCGAACGCGCCGACGTCACCGCGGTGTTCGCCTCGAACGACCAGATGGCCCTCGGCGCGCTGCGGGCGTTCCACGAAGCCGGCCGCCGCGTACCCGACGACGTCAGCGTGGTCGGCTACGACGACATCCCCGAGGCCGCCCATCTGCTGCCCCCGCTCACCTCCGTCCGCACCGACTTCGCCGAGATCGGCACACGCGCGCTGCACCTGCTCTTGAACCGCATCGACGGCCCTGCCACGGCCGACACCAAGACGGTCGTCCCCGTCCACCTCATCACCCGCCGCAGCACGGGGCCCGCTCCGCGACACTGACACTCAGGTGTCACGGATCGACGGGGCCCGGCCACGTGCTCCGGAGGGCGGGCGGGCCCGGCCTTTGACCTGTCGTGCATGAAGGGCGGGGTGCAGCCTCGCACGTCCGTACTGCCCGCCACCGCCCTGAAGGCGGACTACCGGCTACGGACTTTGCACTCCACATCAAGCTCCCGTTCGCCAACCCTCCACAAACACCTGCTCCACCAGCACCGCCTTCGGGTGCGGAAACACGATGTCCAACAGCTCGTCACGGTGCACGTCACCGCGCGTACTCCTGACGACCGCGCGGTGGACTGTCCCGGCTGCGAAACGGCCGCGCATCGTCTCCGCGACCGCTGTCAACGCCACCTCGCCGATACCGTGGCGCGCTGGGCATCACGGCGGTGGGGTCTGGCCCGGCCGACCCCGCGCTTGCCCTGAAAGGAAGCCTGACCGATGCCCTTCGACCCCGAACGTTCCGCACCCCCGGTGGCATGAAGCACCGGACCGATCACGGCTACGTCCTCGCCGGCCCCGACGAACACTCTTGGTGCACTGCTCACCCAGGAACCGGGACGGCCAGGCCTTCTACGAAGCGCTCGGCATGCGGGCCGTCGCGATCGTCTACCAGGACGACCTCGTCGAAATGCCTCCGTCATCCGACACCCCACAACCAACCGCTGTCCGGAGGGACATCGCTCGCAGGGATCCGACCGCGACGGCCGCGACGGCCGCGACGGCCTCGACGGCCGCGACGGTCACACTGGACAACCACGATCGACACCCGACAGCATCCGGCACAAGCCGACGAGCACCCCGCACGGACGCACGCGGAGGGCAGCTCGTGTGAAGGCCCGCATGCTCGCCCCTGAGGAACGTTGATGAACCCCGCGCTCACCCGTCTCACCGAGCTTCTGCCACCCCACAACGTGGCCCCTCACGACTGGGCCGCCGTGCAGGAGCAGTTGGGCACTGAACTGCCCGAGGACTACAAGGAACTGGTCGACACCTACGGCGGCGGCCTCTTCGACGAGAACGTCTGGCTGCTCGTCCCTGGCTGTCCCCGCCCGCGCTACGACCTGATCTCCATGGACACGCAGAGCCGCGAGGCGCTCCAGCTCCTGTGGGACCGCGGCGAGCCCCGCCCCACCGAACTCGACCAAGACGGCGCCCGCCTCATTCCCTGGGCCTACGAAGATGAGGGTGGTGAGATCCTCTACTTCCTGTCCACGCCGGGACAGAAGCCGGAGAACTGGCCCATCCTCATCAACGAGGGCCGCGGACCGGAATGGGAACGGCACACCGGCCCCTGCACCACCTTCCTGCTGGCGCTGATGACCGGGGAGATCGAGTCCGAGTACTTCCCCGACCTTCCCCTGGACGAGCACCTCTTCGAGACCAATGAGGAAATCTTCGCCAACTCGTAGTCCACACGCGGCGTGTGGCGCGCTCGATGGCCAGCCTGTCGGGCGATGCCGCCAGCACCGCCAGCCGATACAGGACCCCGCACGTTTGACCGCCGCCTCTGCACTCGCCGCATCGGCGAGGCAGCCAGTGCGTGGTCGGCTCGAGGCCCGCATTCAGGCCGCAGCCCGATCTGGTCTCGGACCTGGAGACGGCGATGGTCGTTCACGGGTTCACGGGTTCACGGGTTCACGGGTTCACGGGTTCACGGGTTCACGGGTTCACGGGTTCACGGGTTCACGGGTTCACGGGCACGGTCACGACAGCCGCGTCCGCTGGATCGACGCCCAGTCATCAGTCCTGCGAGGCCCGGTATCCCTTCGACGCCGGCTCGTCAGGCACTCGGCAGTCCTCGGTCCCGATCCCCCAACGGGATCACATGTGATGAGCACGTACGCAGGGTGCTTCGGATCGCCGACTTGCATCGCGGCGAAGAGGCTCGACCACCCAGTTGAACCTTCTTCCTGCCGGCCCGCAGGCTCGGCGTTGGGCCCGCGGTTGCGCCGCTGGGCCCGGGAGCTGTCGCCCGCGCTCCCGCCGCGCCGCGCCGCGCCTCGCCGCGCCAGCGGCTGATCTCCGTCCATCGTGGCGGGCTCGCCGAGTTCGCGTCAGGTCAGGTCAGGTCAGGTACGCGGTGCGCCCCGGAACCTCAAAAGCCCCATCCGACACAGGGGTTTCAATCCTCGGCGTTTCGGCCACACCGCGCCACCTCTCAGAGGCCGTGCAGCAGGTTCCCCGGCCCGGATCCCCTGCGCTCCAAGGGCTCAACAGCGTCCGGAATCGAGCGCGTTCGAATCTCCGGCCGCGTCGTTATGCCGTGCACTGCCGAGCCATTCAGGTGCGGCACCCCAGGCCCGAGGAGGGACCAGGTAACAGTGACTGACGCCTCGACATCAACCCCCGAAACACCACCCCCTCCACCCCCGGCCGCCATCACCTTCGAGGGCAAGCACGGCCAAAACCCGCTGGCAGATGCCAGTTTCGGGGCGATGTGCCGACGCCTTCCCACCGTGCTCGCCCAGAGCGCGCGGATGGCCTGGGCCGTCGACAGGACCGGCGTGCTCCTGCTGCTCGCCTGCCAGGTGCTCACCGGCATCGCCGCCGCCGTGCTGCTCGCGTTCACCGCGCTCGCCATGAAGCACCTGCTCGGAACGGGAGATGTGTCCGAACGGCTGCACGCCGCCCTGCCCGCTCTGATCGTGGTGACGGCGGCCGCCCTCGTTGGCCGAATCAGTAGTGCTCTGTCCTCCTACGCCGACGGCCGCATCACGCCGGTGCTCCTGACGGAGGCGGACGTCGCGCTCGTCGAGGCCGTGTGCCGCGTGGAGTCGGCCGTGTACGCCGAGGACGGGTTCGCGGACCGGCAGGAGGCCGCGGAGGTCGGAGTGACCCGCACCCGTCTCATGGTGCAGGACGCCCAGCGGTTCATGTCCGCCCTGCTCCGCATGGTCGCAGCGAGCAGCGTCATCACCGCGCTGCACCCCGTCCTGCTGCCGCTGCTCCTGCTCGCCGTGATCCCGGCCGGCGCGGGCGCCGTACTGTCCGCGCGCGTCGACTACGAGACCCACTACCTCAACGTCGGTGACCGCAACGTCCGTTCGATGATGCGCTGGGTGGCGACCTACTCCCGCTACGGCGACGAAGTCCGTGCCAACGGCATGACCGGCTACCTCACGTACTGGTACCGGGCACTGTCCGAGCGGATCGACGAGCGCATCCTGACCGCGGCCCCCCGAATGCTGCGGATCGTCCTCGTCACCAGTGCGCTGGGCGGCGTCTTCCTGCTCAGCACCTGGGCAACGCTCGCCTGGCTGGCCTCCGCCCACCGCATCGCGCTGCCGGTCGCGGCCACCGCGGTGGTGGCCGTGCAGACCACCCTGGCGGCCCTGTCCCAGTTCGTCATCCACGGTGCCGCGATGTTCCACACCTCGCTCTACCTCGCCGACATGCAGAACTTCCTGGACATGGCCCGCGAACGCGCACCCAAGCGTGGCGAGTTGACCATCCCGGACACCGTTGAGGAGATCCGTCTGGACGAAGTCGTCTACCAGTACCCCGGCAAGGACGAACCGGCGGTCGACGGGGTCTCGCTCACGCTCCGGCGCGGCGAGATCCTGGCCGTCGTCGGGGAGAACGGCTCCGGCAAGTCGACCCTGGTGAAGGCCATCTCCGGAATCCTGCTCGCGGACAAGGGCCGGGTCCTGTGGGACGGCATCGACCTCGCGCAGGCCGCACCGGACTCCGTGTGGAGCCGCACGGCGCTGGTGCCGCAGAACTTCGCCGCCTGGCCCCTGCGAGTCCGCGAGAACATCACGCTCGGTCAGCCCAAGACCTACGACGACGGCCCGGTGTGGGACGTCATCGACGCCGTCGGGATGCGCGACGAGATCGAGAAGCTGCCCCACCGGCTCGACACACTGCTGGCCCGGGAGTTGTGGGGCGGCGCCGAGCTCTCGGGAGGTCAGTGGCAGCGCCTCGTGTGCGGCCGCGCCCTGTACCGGCGCACTCCCCTGATCGTCCTGGACGAGCCGACGTCGCAGATGGACGCCCGCGGTGAACACGCGATCTTCATGCAGATCAAGCGCCTCGCCGCGGAACGCATGACGATCGTCGTCACCCACCAACTGGAGAACACCAGGCTCGCCGACCGTGTCCTGGTGATGGACAAGGGGCGCGTGATCGAGCACGGCACGTACGACGAACTCGTCCACGCAGGCGGTCACTTCGCCGACCTCGTCGCGCTCGCCAAGGACCGCTGACCTTCTCCTCACTTCCCGAGACGAAACGAAACGAGACGAGACCAACATGACCAACATGACCAACGCCTGGCAGGCCATCAGGCAGCTCGTCGGCCTGCTCGACGACCACTCCGATCTCCCGCACGACCAACGCATCCTGTTCCAACTGCTCAAGATCCAAGAGGAGGCAGGGGAAGTCGCGGAAGCCGCCATCGGCGCGGCGGGGCAGAACCCCCGCAAGGGCTACTCGCACACCTGGCAGGACGTGGAGGCCGAGGTCTGCGACGTCATCGTGACCGGCATGGTCGCGCTGATGCGCCTCAACGCCGACGGCGAGGCCGTCTTCGCCCGGCATGTTCAGCGCATCATCGATCGCGACCTGACTCCCGCCGACACCCAGCAGCCCGAACTCCCGCTGCCCCAGGGGCCGAGCGCCCCAGAATCCGTCTGATCCGGCCTCCGGTCGAAAGGGAATCCTGTGATCGACTCATCCCCTGCCGCGCCGAGACGGGCGTACGAAGGACACGAGGCGGGTGCCTACTGGGAACGCCTGTGGCAGTCGGGCCGCCGCTACCGGAGCATCGACGGCCCGGAACGCGAAGCACTGCGCCGACAGGTCGGGGTCGGACACGGCAGACCCGCACTCGACATCGGCTCCGGGGACGGCGCCCTCGTCCACGCCCTTGCCGACCTCGGCCACCGGCCCACCGGAATCGACTGCGCGCCCGAGGCCCTGGCCCTCGCACGCCGTGGCCACCCCGGCTTGGACTTCCGGCTCCACGACTTCGACCACGACGACCCCACCGGCCTGCCCGCACCCGCCTTCGCCTTGATCACCTGCCGCCTGGTCTACCGGTGGGCGCCGGACAAGGCGGCGTTCCTCGCCCGGGTCCGCCAACTCCTCGTCCCGGGCGGGACGTTCTGGGTGGCGACGTCCGTTCACCGCAGCCGGGACCGCGATCCCCACGACTGGGAGATCACGGCCGCCGATGAGGAACTGCTCACCTGCACGTGGTCGCGCGCCGACGTGACGCAACTCGACGACGCCTACTGCTGCTTCGCGCTCCGCCCGTAACACGACCAGCCGAAAGGGGAGGGATCCCGCATGCACACCCACGAGATCAACGCCGAGGACTGGAACACGTACGGGCAGCGACAGCTCGGCCACGCCTACATGCCACCCGTTCCGGAGCGCCTCCAATGGGGCCCTTGGGAAGGCGTCGGACCGGGATCCGAAGTACTCGGCGATCTCACCAGCCAACGCGTCCTGGACATCGGCTGCGGCCCCGGCCACCACGCCGTCCACGTCGCCCGCGCTCACGGTGCCCGCGTGACCGGCATCGAGCAGTCGCCCACCCAGCACCGCCGCGCCATCCAGCACTTCGGCGACGAACCCGGCGTGAACTTCCTTCTCGGCGACGTCGTCCGCCACCTGCGGGAGACCGAACCGTACGACGCCGCGTACGCAGTCGGCACCCTCGACTACATCGACCCGCACCAGTCGCGGATGCAACTGTGCGGGAAGGTGGTTTCGGGGACCACACCGGTTAACAGGTGCAGCTTCCTCACCCGAACCTCACCGGGAATGTGCCTCCTGCCTCCGCTGCTCAAGGCCGGCACCCGCTGACTGCGGGTCGATTCTCCTGGCGGAACGTCCAGCACCCTCGCCAGCACTGCGCATCGCGGACGGTGCGCAGTGCTGGTAGCGGCGAAATACGCGGGCGAATTGCTGAGACGAGGAGAAGCCGAGCGCCTGCGCGATCTCGGTGACGCTCATGGCCGACCCCTCGGCCAACCAGTCCCTCGCCCGGTCGGCCTTGCACCTCAGGATGTAGTCCTTGGGGCTGGTACCGGTGGCGGCGCGGAACTCCTCGTAGAAGTGACTGGTCGACAGGCCGGACAGGGCGGCGAGCCCCGCCGCGTCCATCGGCTCCGTCAGATGGTCCTCGATCCAGGTGAGTGTGTGGGCGATGGCGCGGTGCGGCCAGGTGCGCCCCTCCGCGCCGGCCGGAGTGGTGCCGGCGGCCAGGCCGAGGACCACGGTACTGAGCAGGTGATGAGTCAGCGCGTCGTTGATCCAGGACCGTTCGGCCGCGCAAACACCGAAGACCCGCCGCAGGTCCGACTCCGTCTGGTGCGGAAGGGTCCGGATCACTGGCCCCGTGTTCTGCGCGAGCAGCTCCACGGCTCGGTGCACGGCGCCGGCGGGCTCCGTCACCGCGCGGACGATGAGCCACATCAGTTCGCCGCGGGGCTCTGCACCCGCACCGGTCCGGTACGCCCGCCCCGGGGGTATGCGCAGCCACTGTCCGGGGTGCACCCGGTGCTCGACTCCGTCGATGTCGAAGGCGAACGCACCACGGACCGGCACGGCCAGAACCAGCAGTTCGTGGTGCCTCTGGACGGGCAATGGATCGCGGGCCTGCAAGTAGCGGTACCGGCCCAGCGCCATGAACGGTTCCGGTATCCGATCGGCGAGGTCGACAATGGTGCGCTCGTCGGTGGAGATCACGTCGATGGCGTCGCTCGGCGGCACGGGCGTGAGCAGGGGCATGAGCAGAATTTACGGTGGAGGAACGGCAACGCCAAGGTGCCGGAGGCGCTCCTAGGGTTCCCGCCATGACGACTCGCTCGAGTACTCCCTCCCCCTCCCCCTCCATCGGCGACACCGAGACCGAGACCGAAACCACCCGGTCCGAACGGTTCCGCACCGACGGGTTCACCCCCGTGGGATCCCTCCTGTCCGACGAAGAGGTCGATGTCTACCGCAACATCTACGACCGCTTCCTCAGCGGCGAGATCGACTGCGGCGCCAAACGCTCGGACCTGGGAGCCGGCGCGGAAGGACGCACCGCCACCCAGGTGTCCGGAGCCCAGGGCAAGGCGCCGGAGTCCATCACCCAGATCATGTGGCCCTCCGCCCTCTGCCCCGAACTGGCGAACCTGCCGCTGCACGAACGGGCCCTGAACGTGGCCAGGGAACTGGCCGGTGACGACCTGGTTCTGGACTTCGACATGCTGATCGACAAGGCGCCGCACACCGCCACTCCCACTCCGTGGCACCAGGACGCCGCCTACTGGGTCGACCTGCCCGACACCCGGGCCGTCTCGATCTGGGTGGCCCTGGATGCGGCCACCCCGGACAACGGCTGCATGTGGTACCTACGCGGCTCGCACCGCGCTCCTCTTCGTCCGCACCGCCCGGCCGGCAGCGGCGGTGGGGCACTCGAGTGTCCTTGTTCGGAAGCGGAACCAGGTGCGGTACCGGTACCGCTCGCACCGGGCGAGGGCGCCGCCCACGGCGGCGGAACCCTGCACTATTCGCGCGGAAACAGCACCGAGCGACACCGGCGCGCGTACATCCTCAACTACCGATCGGCAGACATGATCCGCCTGGAACGGGAGCAGGGCATGGACCATGGCCTGCACAACAACGAACGTACTGTGCGGAACACGAGCGCGACCCGCTGACTGGCAACCGGGCCGTCGGTGGACCAGACCGCTGACGCGCGGCCACGGGTAGCGAGAGCCTCAGCGAGCGGGGTTCGGTTGCTTGCTCCAACTGGCCTGCAGGTGCACGTAGTTGGACCGGATTCCACAGCGCTGCCGGGTCCCGCGAAATCCCCGCCCGATTGCCCCTCGGTCAGTACGGCGAAGTCCGATGGCCGACGAAGTTGGTCCGACACACATCCTGAATGTCCGACACACATCCTGAATGGAAGAGCATGCTCGCGACGGTGGCTCCCCGGGCACCGACCTCGTGACCGGCCCCACCCGAACCATTGGCTCAGTCGGACGGCCCGTAGCGGGCGGCGACCGTGACGGCGCGGTTGTACAGGGAGGTGCGCAGCCACTGCGGGGCCAGGACCTCCGCGTCGGTTGCGTGCTGCCACAGAGCCCACTCGGCGTGCCTCGCGTCTTGGAAGATCACGTTGAGCCGCAGCCGGCCGTCCGTGTCGGCTTCCTCCGCTTCCTCCGCTTCCTCCGCTTCCTCCGCGTAGACGGCCAAGGCGGTGCCGACCAAGTGGTCCCTACCTTTCGGGTCCACCCGGACCAGCACGGCAACCTTGTCGCCGCCGGACCGGAACCGCGCGTTGCGTTCCTGCCAGGCCCGGTCCAGGTCGATCGTGTCCGGTCGCTGCGCGGGCTCGTCGAGTTCCTTGGCGGCCAGCACCCGGGACAAGCGGTACGTGCGGTCCTCGCCTGCTCTCTCGGCCAGCAGGTAGCCCTGTCCTCGTACGGTGACCAGGCCGATCGGGTCCACCGTGCGCCACTTCGGGTCCTGGTCCACCGCCGCATAGTGAATGCGCAACTTGTGGCCGGCGAGCACCGCGCACCGGACCTCCGCCACGATGGCGTCGGGTACGTCCTCGGCCGCCACGGGACGCGAGAGGAGGTCGGTCTCCGGGTCGATGAGTAATCGCTGTGCCGCATCGGCTGCGGTGTCCCGAAGCCCCTCGGGCAGCGCGTCGACCACCTTGAGCATGGCCGAGGCAAGGGCCGAACCGAGGCCGAACAACTGGGCTCCGCGGCGCGATCCCGCCACGAGCAGGGCGAGCGCCTCGTTGTGATTCAGTCCGGTGAGCGCTGTCCGGAAGTCGGGCAGGAGCGCGAAGCCGCCGTTGCGACCACGCTCGGCATAGACCGGGACGCCCGCCGTGGACAGTGCCTCTATGTCGCGCAGCACAGTGCGGGTGGACACCTCCAGCTCAAGAGCCAGTGTCTCCGCGGTCATCCGACCGCGCTGCCGCAGCAGGAGCACCAGGGAAACCAGCCGGTCCGCGCGCATACGAAAACCCTAACCAAATACATGACCAAGGGTGTCACGTATTGATGGAACGCTGCTGTGTGTGACGTCAACGCCCGGCGAATGCCGCGTTGTTGACCGTACGCAGTTCAGCGGACCGAATGGACGGAGCGAGTCGGTAATGGAACGTAACGCGGTCAACCCAGTGACGTGGTCGGTCGAGATGGGTTTCAACCAGGGTGAGGTCGTCTCCGGGCACTCGCGGACCCTGTACCTCTCGGGGCAGACCGCGATGAGCAAAGAGGGCAGGCCCGAGCACGACGGGGACATGGCAGCGCAGTTGGCGCTGAGCGTCGACAACATCGAGGCGGTGCTCGCCGAGGCCGGCATGACCCTCGCGAACCTCGTCCGGCTCAACGTCTACACGACCGACGTCGACCTTCTCTTCCAGCACTACGGTGTATTGGCGGGCCGACTCGGCGCGGCCGAGGTCGCGCCGACCACCACCATGCTCGGCGTGACGCGTCTGGCGATCCCCGGCCAGATGGTCGAGCTCGAGGGCACTGCCGTCGACTGACATGACGCCACATCCGCCGCTGCCCATGCTGGGGTCCGGCGTGGGCAGCACGCGCGGTCTCTGTGACAATTCCCGCGGTGACGGCGAACTCGTGCTCGGCCGGCGCGAAGTGGAGGCGTCGCACCGGCCTCCCGCTCCGGAGTCGCCAAGTGTCGCGGCGCCCCGTGTCGTTGAGGACCTTGAGGACCGCTCGTCCGGGCCTGCGGCGGAGGATTCTCCGCTGCGGTGGTGGGCCCGGTGGGGTTGGCGTGGCGGTTTCGCGGAGTACTGGAGGGACTCGCGGTGCTGGTCATGCCTGGGCGGCGGACGTCGACGATGGAACTGTTGGCCGTCGAGGCGGCGGGCCGAGGCATGTCGGTCAGGGCGGCGGAGGAGCCCGGCCTGACCGGCCCCGCGTACTGGTACGGCGGACCGGTCGCGGGCGCGCGGCTGGCCGGTCGACTCGGGTTCGCGTTGCTGGAGCCGGCAGACGGCTGGCTCACCGGGTTGCCGGAAGAGTTCACCGGCCGCCGGGTACGGGCGGGGACCATCGCGGACGCACGGGCGATCGACCGGCCGACGTTCGTCAAGCCGCCCCGTGACAAGTCCTTCCCGGCCGATGTCTACACCGACGGCTCGCGGCTGTCCTCCGGCCTGGACCCGGCAACACCGGTGCTGCTGTCCGATGTGGTGACCTTCGCGGCCGAGTACCGGCTGTTCCTGCTGGACGGACGGATCGCCACGGCGAGCCGGTACGCAGTGTTCGGCCGGCTCGACCCCTGCCCGCTCGGCGCGGACCGCGCGGACCGGGCGGTCGCCGACCAGATCACGGAGTTCACCGACCGGCTGACCGCCGCAGCCGGGCACACACTGCCGAGTGCCGTCGTCGTGGATGTCGGGCAGTTGCTGGACCCGTACCGCCCAGGCCGCCGCTGGGCCGTGGTGGAGGCCAACATGGCGTGGTTCTCGCATGCCTACGCAGCCGATCCGGCACGGGTACTGGACGTGGTCCTGCAAGCGGCGGGGCCACGCGAGCACTTGCGGCCACGAGATCTGGCATTCCAACGGCACTGATCACAACAGCCAAGTACACGTTGGTGATGACCAACGTCGGGGCTGCTGATCGGCCGGCCCAATCGCGGCGACGACTGCGCTGTGGATGCACCGCAAGTCGCGTAGGAATTGCTGCTGCCGGCGCGAAGGCCAGCACCAGCGACGGCGAGCGGGGGTGCGGTTCGAGGACGTCGCGCCCGACGGCACACCCACACCACTGAGCCGCGGCGCACCGGCACCGACGACTCCCCCGCGCTCCTCCCGCCCGCCGCCCGCCGCCCGCCGCCCGCCGCCCGGACAGCGAACCTGGTCGGCGGGGTCTACCGGTTCCGACAGGGAGGCGAAGGCACTGCCCACCAGATACGCGTTCGCCATCAGCCCGACCTCCGGACGGCCCTTCTCGGCGGCGCGGGCGCGGGCATCGGTGCGGCGACCGCACGACCGAGCAGCAGCACGAGCACTGTCGTTCCCGCCCAGCCATCGACCAGATGGCGGCACACGTAGGGACCCCCTGGCCACCGCGCCGGACGCACCCGAGCGCCCTCGCTGGAAGTCATACGACAATCCGCCGACCAACCCTGGAGGCCCCCGATGATCAACCTGCGCGCCGCTGTCCTGACCGGCGTCCTCGCCCTGTCCGGCTTCGGCCTGGCAGTCCCTGCCGTCCACGCCTCACCCGTAGCCACACGATGCCCCGAAGGCCAGATGTGCGCCGGGTTCGCAGGTCTTCCGTGCCCCGAGGGCTACGCCTGCCTCGACGATCCCCGCGACAGTTGCGACCCGGCCGCCGGCGGCGCCGACTGTTCGGGAGTGTGTGTGCCCGAGGCCCAGGCCGGCTCGCGCCACCCCTACCGGGGCGTCCTGCCGGGATTCGACGACTACCCCGTCCTCCCGAAAAGGAGCGGAATCCACATCGGCATCAGCCTCTAGGCGTCACTGTGTCGCACGCGGCAGTGCGACGTGCCGGAGTACCGGCCTGGCCGTCAACGAATGCCTGCGGTCAGGTCAGTTGGCCGGGTCAGACGGACCGTTGTGCGAGGTCTGTCAGCAACGTGACCGCCTCGGCTCCACGCTCGTAGGGGATGAAGAGGTGGTCGTGATGGAATCCGGCCACGACGTTGCAGCTCAGGCCCGCCGCGGCGAGCTCCTGGGCAACTGCGGCGGTGAGTCCGACGGCATCCAGGGCGGAATGGACGCGCAGCGTGATCCAGGCGGCCACGTAGTCGTAGGGAAGCCCGGCCGCGTCGGCGTCCTCACGCCGGAGCACCAGGGTGAGCCCCTCCTGCTCGGCAACGGTGACCACGGGGGTGAGGCCTGGCGGGACATCGCCCTCGACGACGGTGAACACATAGCGGCCCGGCCGCAGCTCGGGGCTCATGCCGTTCAGCAACTTCCGCAGGTCAGTCTCGCCACTCATGACGACGATCCTACTCAAACCAGGTGATACTCGGCGTCCGTCACCTTCCTCAGGACCGATCAGGTGGGCGCCGGGCTTCCGGTCGAGGTCCGCGGCCGCCTGTTCGCGTTCGGACCCGGGGAGGAGAAGGGTCCCAGCAGGACTTCTGGATCGCCGTCCACTGTGCTGCGTCTGCGTCTCCTGTCAGGTCAGGTTCTCGGCCAGGTCGGAGAAACATCAATCGGTTCAGGCACCGGCCTGGCCCGCCAGGACTGTTCGTGGGAGACAGCCTCGCCGTACGCGATCCCGCCCCGCGGCATCTGAGGGTCGACGTCGACGTCGCCGCCGCGAGAGTTGCTTGTCGGACCGGTGCGCCGCGAGAAGCGCTGTGGCACTGTCACTTGCGACGCGTACGTCGACGATCCTGGGGTGATGCGATGAGATCGGCACTCTTCTTGGCCCCGTTCGACGAGCTTGCGGATCCGCGGATCGTCGCGGACCTGGCGGTCGAAGCGGAGGAGGCCGGATGGGACGGCTTCTTCCTCTGGGACCACGTGCAGTGGCGGCCGCCGGTCCGGGAGTTGGCCGACCCGTGGGTGTCCTTGGCGGCGGTGGCCACTGCGACGAGCCGGATCCGGCTCGGGCCGATGGTGACACCGCTGGCACGCAGGCGTCCCGTCAAGGTGGCTCGCGAGACGGCCACCCTCGACCGGTTGTCCGGCGGACGCCTCACACTCGGTGTCGGTCTCGGGGACGACCGATTCGGCGAGGAATGGTCGCGCACGGGCGAGGAGCTCGATGCCCGGACGCGGGCTCGCATGCTCGACGAGTCCCTCGACGTACTCACGCAGGCGTGGAGCGGCGAACCGGTGCATCTGCTCGGTACGCACTACGTGGTCGACGGCATCCGGTTCCTGCCGCGCCCCGTACAGCGTCCCGGCGTGCCGGTCTGGGTGGCGGGTTTCCCCGGCAAAGTCGCGCCGTTGCGGCGGGCGGCACGACACGACGGCTTCGTGCCGGTCAATCTGGAGCATCCTGGTCAACTCGCTGCGATCGCCGAGACGTTGAGGGAACTGCGTGGCGACGAGACGGGAGACATCGCCGCGGTTCTCCCGCCGGACACCGATCCGGCCCCCTACGTGGCAGCCGGTGCGACGTGGTGGCTGGTCGAACTCGGCCCTGGTACGACGCTCGCCGCGGCCCGCGATGTCATCCACCGTTCACGTTAGTCGACCCGTATCGGTCACCCACCTGAACTCCCCTGCGGCCAGGACGTGTTGGCACCTCCTCTCGCTAGCCTTGCTTGTTCCTCGCGCCCTTGGGTTGGGACGGACGTGATGCGCATGACCCAATCTTTGTCAGTGGCCGGTATCGACGTCTCAACGACTCCCGGACCACGGCTGCCGTATGGTGCTCGATCTCAGTGGCGTCTCGTTTCTGGGCTTAGCCGCAGTGGAAATGGTCGTGGCGCTGGAAAAGCTGGTGCGAGCCGCAGGCCGGGAACTTCAAGTGCGGGAACCGGTGATCCCAGGCTGCGGGCGCTCCGTCTCAACGGCGGGCTACGGGCTTTGTACGTCACGAGGACCGCCGTGCCGGATCGGCCGCCAGGGCCCAGGAGCGCAATGAGCGGGTGCCGAGGGAGGCGTTGGCAACGGCATTGCGTGTGACCGGGGCGCCGATGGGAAATTCCCAGCTCTTCGACCCCGTCTCTGGAAATCTGCGCATTTCCGTGCAACGGGGTTTCCACCAGCCGTTCTTGTCGTTCTTTCGCCGCGTCGAGGCCACCGGTCACGCAAGCAGCTGCGGCGCGGCGGCTCAGCGGCAACGGTCCGTCTTCGCCGCGGACATTCGCGCGCCTCGACGTTCGTGGGGACCACGGCGTTGGAGGTCCTCCAGGACGCGGGAGTGTCGGCGGTGGCCTCTCTGCCGGTCATCTCCCTGACCGGCGATCTGGTCGGAATGATCTCCACTCACCACACCCGGCCCACCACGTGGTCTCGCGAGCCGAAGGGCCGGGTCGATCAGCCTGCGCCTGTGGTCGCACATCGGCTGCAACAGGACGGCAAGGAGTGGACACGAAAGGACCGACACCGCCAACCACCCGCACGACAGCGTCACTTCACTGCCGTACGAGTGACCGGCGGGCACCGACATGAACGTCGCCGAGGTCTCGTGGATGCACGGCCCCATGCGCGGTCAGCCCACGTTCACCATCCGGGCTCGGCTCGGGACCCCGGCCGAGTTCAGCGCGAACAGCAGGTAACTGCCGGGCAGCACCACCCCGGGGTCCGAGGGGACGCTGAGGGTGTACGACGTCGTGCTGTGACGGGTGAACGTGAGCGGTACGCGTCGCTGGTCGTTGTCCGTGGAGTGGGTCGCCGCGCCGGCCCTCACCAGGGCGAACGAGGTGACCGCCGAATCCGTGGTCACGGGAAGCGCCGCCCCTCCCGCCACGTGGGCGGGCACGGTGCCGGTGATGACCGGCCGGGTGCGTTCGGTGCCGTCGGCGTTGAGCAGGTAGGGCGGTGTGAAGACGGCTCCGTCTGCGTGGTTCGTGGCGCAGTCGCCGCACAGGCCGCCGCCGCCGGAGAAGATGCGCCCGTCGGGCAGCAGGTTGGCCACGCTGTGGTAATTGCGCGGTACGGCCATGCTCGCCATCTCGGTGAAGCGCCCTGTCGCCGGGTCCCAGATCTCGGGCGTGAGCGTGGAGGTCGCGTCGCTGAACGGCACGGGATAGGACTGACCTCCGAACACGGCGACCTTGCCGTCCGGCAGGACCACGCTATTGCTGAAGGAACGGGCGAAGGCCATGTCGCCGGTCCGCGCGGCCTGCGGCTGCCCGCCCGTGCCGAGGTCGACCGTGTAGGCGCGCCGCGTGGCCGTCGCGTTGTCGTAGGCGGGGGCGCCGCCCAGCGTGAGGAGTTTGCCGATGTCGTACGCGACGGCGTTGCCGTTCATGGCGTCCGCGCTGTCGGCTCGCGTTCCGGCGGCGGTGACGGAGCCGTCCCCCTGCGTCGAGATCCAGTTCATCTGCTTGCTCGGCCCCAGTTGGAGGACGCGGCCGTCTGAAGTCGCGTGCAGCCATTGGTGGTTGTCGGCCCGGTAGGGGCCCGCAGGGTCGGCGGTCATGGTGTCGGTCACCGGCACGCCGGGCAGGGTGCGCCAACTGCCGGTGGACGCCGACCAGACCTCTCCGTCCTTGCCGCCCTGCCCGCCGCTCCAGGAGCCGCCGAGGACGAAGGCGTCGCCGGTGGAGAGCAGGGTCATGGCCTGGTAACCGCGGGCGATGTGCATGTCCTCGGTGGCGGACCAGGTGTCGGTGGCCGGATCGTAGAGGCTCGCCCGCTCGGCGTTGCTCCCGCCGGTGACCAGGACCCGGCCGTCCCTGAGGAGCGCGATGCCGGGGCAGAACATGTCGTGGTGCGTGTTGTCGACGCGCCGCTGTGTGACGGCTCCGGTGCCGAGGTCCATGATCGCGGTCTGCGTGTAGCCGTTGCTCCCCCCGAAGCGGTCGACACCGTACGCGGACCAGGCAAGCAGCTTGTTGTTCGGCAACAGGGCGGTGGCCACGGGGACCAGCGGGAACCCGGTGATCCGGCCCCAGGAGCCGGCGGTCGCCGGGTTCGCCGGAG
Source organism: Streptomyces sp. NPDC050085 (assembly GCF_044460595.1). Classification (NCBI taxonomy): domain Bacteria; kingdom Bacillati; phylum Actinomycetota; class Actinomycetes; order Kitasatosporales; family Streptomycetaceae; genus Streptomyces; species Streptomyces sp. NPDC050085. The sequence goes on from NZ_JBITJZ010000006.1 coordinate 52,662, forward strand.
CGCTGAGCCGGATCTCCGCCGCCGACGACCACGGCCCGCGCCCGCCCGCCTCCGTGGTGGCCGTCAGACGGACGTAACGCGCGCTGACGGTGCGCAAGAAGGTGGCGCCCTTCACGGTGTCGTCGTCCTTCCACGTGCCTCTGGCGACGGGCGTCCCGAAGGTGGTGCCGTCCGTGCTGGCCGTCACGGTGTAGGCGCCGATCCGGCCGTTCGCTCCGGACCTGCGCGGCTGGTAGGTCAGGGCCGAGACGTCGCGGACGCTCTTCATGTCGATGGTGATGCTGTGCGGCAGGGGCTGCGCGGTGCCTGAGTAGCGGCTGTGCCAGATGGTGTCCGGATCGCCGTCGAGGACCTGGGCGGCGGCGTTCCCCGAGGCGGCGGTCTCCTCGTCGCTCGCCGAGGCCGTCCACCCCGTACGCGACAGGTCGACGACGGCGGCCGGTGAGCCGGGATCGCCGAGGAGGTTGATCTCGGCCGCCGATGACCAGGGGCCGCGGTTCCCGGCCTCGCTCGTCGCGGTGAGCCGCACATAGCGGGTGCCCTGCGCGGCGAAGCTCAGCGTCTTGGCCGTGGCGTCGTCGCCGAGCGTGCCCGAGGCGACGGCGGAACCCCAGCTCGTGCCGTCGGCGCTCAACTGGATGGTGTACGAACCCACCCTGCCGTTGGCGCTGTTGGTACGCGGCTGGTAGACGAGTGCGGACACGACGGCACTGCGGTGCATGTCGAGGGTGAGGGTGTGCGGCAGCGGTGCGGCGGTGCCGCTCCACTTGCTGTGCCAGATGGTGGCGGTGCTGCCGTCGAGCACGTTCACGGCGCGTCCGTTCTCGGACGCCGTCTCCTCGTCGCTCGCGGAGACGGTCCAGCCGTTGCGCGGAAGTACGGGAGCGGTCGGTTCCATCGCGTCGGCCGGCACCACCGGTTCGTGGGGCGCCGCCATGGGGTGCCGCGGGTCGACGCTTCCAGCGGCGGCGGGGCCGATGGCCGCGGTGGCCGGGCTGCTTCCCGTCAGCGGGAGCAGCGCGGCGACGACGGCGGCGAGCGCGACGGCTATGAGTCCGGTGGATCTGAGTCTGTGGTGCGCCAAGGAGTGGAGCAGGCGGGTCAGCATGATGTCCCCCCGACATGTGCGGCTGATGCGCATATAGGGGCATGACCATGCCAACGCTCTGGGAGGGTGTAAAGGGCCGGCGCACGCCCGACCGTCGACACCCGTGTGTCTCACTCCACCGGTGCGTGCCCCAGCAGGTGGAGTTCCTCGGTGTCCAGGCGGCCCTGGATACGTCGCAGCACCGTGTCGTCGATGTCGCCCGTGTCCCGCAACCGGACCACCACGGCGCGGCGCTCCGCGAGCAGAGCGAGGCTGAGAGCCGTGTGGTCGTCGGTCAGGCGCCTGGGGTGGAGGGCGAGTTCGTCCGGGTCATCCGGGATCGCGGCGCAGCGCTGGGCCAGGGTGTCCGCCTGCAGTTGGTGGGAGCGCAGGATCGCCGCACGCACGTCGGGCGCCGTCCTTAGGCGCTCGGCCAGGTCGGGCAGCGCGGCGAGCGCCGTCTCGAACGCGGCCGACTCGGCGAGCCACTCCTCCCGGGCCACGGACTTGTCGTGCGGGATCCTCGCCCACCGCACCACCCGCGGCAGGACCAGCGCCTGCGCCATCGTCACGACGATCACCACACCGGTGACGAAGACGATGAGCTGGCGGGAGGGGAACGCATCGCCGTTGTCGAGGTGGGAGGGGATGCCCAGAGCCGCGGCCAGGGAGATGGCCCCGCGGAATCCGGACAGGGCGCTGACGGTCAAACGCCGCTGCGAGTACGTCGTGCCCGATGCCCGGGCCGTACCCCTGCGGGCGATCCGGAAGAAGGCGGCGACGCCGAAGTAGTAGGCGAACCGCACGGCGATGAGCGTGCCGGCCACGGCGAATCCGGTGCCCAGCGCTCGGGGGATCCCGTCGTCGCCCATCGTGCGCACGGAGAAGTCGAGTTCGACACCGATGAGCACGAAGAGGGAGCCGTTGAGGAGATAGGTGGCGACCATCCAGAAGTTCTGCGCCTGGACCCTCACTTCGGCACGCACCGTACGCGGCCCGCTCTGACTGAGCATCAGTCCGCACACCACGACGGCGACCACCCCGGAGGCGTCGATGTCCTCCGCGAGCAGGTACGAGGAGAACGGGGCGAGCAGCATCAGCACCTGGCCGCGCAGTGCGTCCGTCTGCGTCATCCGGACCCGGATCCACTGCACCACGGTGCCCGTGACGAAGCCGATCAGCGCGCCACCTCCGTAACCGAGCACGAAGAGCCATCCGACGTGCGGGACGGTGACGTCCTCGGTGCCGACGGTGACGCCGACCGCGATGCCGTAGACGACCAACGCCGTACCGTCGTTGAGCAGGCTCTCGGCACGCAGGAGCGTGATGTCCCGGCGGGGCAGGAGACGCGCCACGACGTTCACCGCGGTCGCGTCGGTCGGTGCGACCGCCGCACCCAGTGCCCAGGCGGGACCCCAGTCGATGCCGAGCGCGTGCGCGACGCACGCCACCGACGCCGCCGAGGCGATGACCAGCAACGTGGCGGCCAGGGCGACGTCGGTGAGGTGGCGGCGGATCTCACGCAGGGAGGTGTTGAGGCTCTCCCATGCCAAAAGTGCGGGCAGGAACAGCAGCAGCACCACCTCGGAGGGCAGTTCGACCTTGCTCAGTGCGGGGATCAGACCGATCAGCACGCCCATGGCCATGAGGACCACGGGCGGGGCGATGCGCAGCCGGTCGCCCAGGGCGGAACCGACCAGCACGGCGATCCCCAACAGCACGACAAGTTCCAGACCGAGCACGTGTTCCTCCCTGGCACTGATTGGCAGGGTTCACTGTGCCGTGCGTCCTGGTCGAAGTGCGGCTCGACGGCTTTGGTGTCGTGACGGTCGCCGATTCGCCCACGCGTCCGTGCTCATCGCGGTCGTCGCGGCCACCGTTCCGATCGCGGTGTCGGTCCCGGGCAACGCAGCCGCACAGCGCACGTCGGCGCCGATCGCCCGGTCCAGCGACGCACGCGCCACTGCGAGATCGTCCGCTGCCACCAGCAGGGCGAGTACAAGTGCAACAGCAGGTGCCTGGTCACCGATGGGGACGGCGGCGGGCACGAGCAACCAACTTCAGGACCGGTGACTGGAACGGCTGGCGCAGGTGCCGCGGCAGCGGGCTGCAGGCACACGACCCCTGATCGGGTCGTAGGCCTCCTTCACTGCACCGCGCCGTCCGGGAGGCACACGTAGCCGGGGCCCCAGCCGTTCGGTTCGACGTGGCTCGGCTCCTTTGAGCCGAGACAGGCGAGCCACGCCTCCCGGTAGGACGGGTCCCGCACGATCAGCTCCTGTTCGCCTTTGTCTGTGCGGACGAAGCCGTCGTACGCCTCGTTCGACAGCACGACCGTGCCAGTGCCGGGTTCCGGCTCGACGGCCTGCGCCGAACCGGACCAGGCGACGGGCGCGGTCAGGGCCAGGACGGCGCCGGCGATGACGGTACGGATGGACATGGGGTGCTCTCCCCGCTCATGGGCAACAGGACGTCATCTGCTCAACGCCCGGGCCCCGACCGGGTCACAGCCGACGTCAGGATCCCGCCGGTGCCGGCACAGGGGGGTCGCCCACGGACGTCTTCCGCTTGGCGAGCATGACGTCGATGTCGACACCCGACCGCGGTGGTGGCGCCCAGAACCAGCGTGCTCTGGCCTGCCGTGAAGCCCTCCTGTGTGACCTGGGCGTCGTGTCCGGTGAGGACGGCCGTCCGGCAGGTGCGGCGGCGTCGGTCCAGCCGGGAGGTCGCCTCCTCACCGCGCGCGGCCACCACCCCGGCGTGCTCGAGGCCCGACCGGCTCTCCCCCCTCGTCCGCGGCCCGGACGACCCGCGCGATCCTGGTGACCACCCACGCCATCCCGAGATCCACGCCTTGCTCAGCGCATGCCCCAGTCGCAATGCGATCACCGAGCCGCACCATCCAAGACGTGACGCTCGCTGCCCGCACCGCGCACCGCGCACGGCGGATCCGGCGTACGGCGCTGTCGTCCGAGCGCGCTCTACGGCGCCACTCAGCTTCCACTCGCTCCATACGGGCGGTTTCAGCCATACGCACTCCCAGACGGGCAAGGAGCGGACCAAGCCCTTGATCGGGCGCCGCGCCGTCCACCACCCCGACAGCCGGATCGCCGCGGCCCCGTTCAGCAGCGAGTCGACATGAGGAGGTCGCCATGAGCGACAGGAGTACGGGATTCGTCGAATTCTGGGACCGTGGTCGGGGGTACGGCTTCATCGTTCCCCTCGGCGGGAACCAGCCCGTCTACGTCCACCGCGACGATCTCGAGGGCGACTGCAAGAACCTCTCCGCCGACCAGCAGGTCACCTTCATCCTTCACCTGGGGCACGGACGTTTCGAAGCCAAGCAAGTACGCCATTGAGGCTTGGGCCTGATGTCAGGGACTGCATCCGAGGAACTGCGCCCCTCGCCCGCACTCCGTGCCCTGCACGGAGTCTCCGCTTGAGGCGAATCCCCCTGCCACAGCACGCTCTCGCCGATCAGTCGCAGAGCAGCGGGGCTTGAGAAATCCCGAGGACCATGGACGAGGGCTCGGCGTGCCGCGATCAGGCCAGGGGTTCGGGGTCGAGGCGGATGACTTCCGCGGGTCCGGCTCGGAATGAGGGGCTGGCGGCGTCGGCGTCGATCATGTGAGGCGTGGCGTCGTGCGCGGCGAGTGCCTCCTTCGATGCCCACCGCTCGACGAGTACGAAGCGGTCTGGATCGTCGCTCACCTGGTGCATGTCGTACTGCAGGCAACCCGGTTCGGCGCGCACGATCGGTGCGAGGCGTTCGAAGAGGGCGACCTGTTCCCCGCCCAGGCCCGGACGAGTAGTGATCAGGATGACGAGCTGTATCGGCTGTGACATGCGCGGCAGCATATGAGTGCCGCGCCGCGGAGCCGCCGCCGGGTGCGTCGAGATGGCCTCCGAGGCGCCCGCGGCAGCGCCAGGGTCACTCGCAGAAGCAGGGCGGCCATCGGACGGCGTCAGACATGACGTAACCGTGCGTGGCGTTCCGCGGGCCAGGGTCATGCAGCGGGTGGGTCACCCCGGCCGCGGCCGAGTTGTACCGGCGCCGCGGATGCTGCGGCGCCGTCGACGGCTGCAGGTCACTGGGCACTGGCCGAACCGGCGCGGGCCGCCGGCTTCGCGGGGCAGCCCACTGAGGATCACGTGCCGGACCCTGTCCACCCCCGTCTCCGTCGCCGCAGCGCCACCGAGCCGCTGACATCCCATCGACACAATTCCGTGCGCCAGCGGCTGCACAGTCATGATCAGGCGGATGCAGCGCCCTCCCAGACTCCGAGGTGTGCGCGGCTCCTTCGCGCACCGGGCGGTGGGAGTGGTGATCTTGATGGGTGTGTGGAACGCGACGGTGGCTCGGGCCTCCGGGCGTCAGGCGGCGTGTGGCGCGCTGGCGCTGGTGGCCGTCGTGGGAGGCGGTACGTACGCGGGTCTCGGGCTGCTCGGGGACGGCGGGGCACAGGCGTCCGCGCCGGCTGCCGAGTCCATGGGGGTCGCGGAGTTCGCCGACCGGCTGAAGCTGCCGTGGCCCGGTGAGGGGCAGACGAGCGTCGCCGTCGAGGGGCTCGGTTCGCTGGGCAGCAGGGGCGGTTCCCGGCCGGTGCCGATCGCGAGCGTGGCCAAGGTGATGACCGCGTACGTGATCCTCAGGGAACACCCCTTGAAGGACGGTGAACAGGGGCCGCGGATCGACGTCGATGCCGCGGCCGCCCGGGAGTCGCAGTCGCTGAGCGAGTCCACGGCGCCGCTGCCCGAGGGCGGGAGCTTCACCGAGCGCCAGATGCTGGAGCTGCTCCTGCTGCCGTCGGGCAACAACGTGGCGCGGCTCCTGGCCCGCTGGGACTCCGGCAGCCAGCAGGCGTTCACCGGGAAGATGAACCGGGCGGCGCGGGACCTCGGGATGACCCGTACGACGTACACGGGAGCGAGCGGATTCGAGGAGAGCACCCGCAGTACTGCCGATGACCAGCTGAAGTTGGCGCGGGCTGCCATGAAGCAGCCGGTGCTGCGCGCCGTCGTCCGGCTGCCGGAGACGGCCGTGCCCGGCATACCCGGCAAGATCGCCAACACGAACCGGCTCCTGGAGCGGCCCGGGGTCGTCGGCCTCAAGACCGGGTCGACCACGCCCGCGGGCGGCAATCTCGTGTGGGCCGCCGAGGTGGTCGCGGGCGGCGAGCGCCGGCTGGTGCTCGGCGTCACGCTCGCCCAGCGCGTGAACACCACGCCCACCGAGGGCCTGGCCGCCGCCCTGGACCGCAGCGGCGCACTCATCGACGCCCTGCGCCGCGAGCTGCCCGGTGCGGTGGGTTCCGGGAAGGGGGCACGGCCGTGACCGCTCAACTCGACACGCACAGCGCGCTGGAGCAGGAGGACTCCCCCGGCCGGCGCCGGGACGGCATCTGGTGGCGCGGGCGGATCCTCGCCGCGCTCGCCGTGTGCAGCGCGGCGCTCATGGTGGGGCACTCCCTGGTGCCGAACGTGTTCGGCCGCGTCGGCAGTCTCCTGGAGACCTTCCTGCCGTGGCTCGGGCTCAGCGTGCCGGTGCTGCTGGCCCTCGCCGTGGTGCGCCGTTCCGCGACGGCCGCGCTGGCCGTGCTGATTCCGGCTCTGGTCTGGGCCTCCCTGTTCGCCACCACGCTCGTGGACAAGGGGTCGGGGGGCGGTGATCTGACCGTGGTCAGCCACAACGTCGACGAGGGCAACCCCGACCCGGCGGACACCGCCCGCGACCTGGCCGCCTCGGGCGCCGGGCTCATCGCCCTGGAAGAGCTGTCCTCGCGCTCGGCCCCGGTGTACGAGCGGATGCTGGCCGGCGCGTACCCGTACCACGACGTGGAGGGGACGGTCGGGCTGTGGAGCCGCTACCCGCTGAAGGACGTCCGGGAGCTCCCCATCATGCCGTGGCCCCGTGCCCTGCGGGCCACCGTCGACACCCCGAAGGGTCCGCTGGCCGTCTATGTCGCGCACCTCGCCTCGGTACGGGTCCACCTGAACTCGGGATTCGGCACGGACCGGCGCAATGAGGCGGCGGCCGCACTGGCCTCCGCGGTGCACGCCGAGCGGCTGCCCCGGGTTTTGGTGCTCGGCGACTTCAACGGCACCACCGGCGACCGGGCTCTCGCGGGCGTGACCGACGGCCTGCGCTCGGCGCAGGACGAGGCGGGCGCGGGCTTCGGCTTCAGCTGGCCGGCCGCGTTCCCCGTGGCCCGGATCGACCAGATCCTGGTCAAGGGCATCGCTCCGGTCTCCGCCTGGACACTGCCGCGCACGGGCAGCGACCACCTCCCGGTCGCGGCGTCGGTGCGGCTGTGACGACCCGCCCTCGGTCCCGGGAGCTGCCCGTGGCGGTTACCGTCGAGTTCATGCACGAGCACGAACACGGGGGCGCCACGCCCGTTCACGTCCTTCTCGTCGAGGACGACGAGGCCATCCGCCGGTCCGTCGGCATGGCCCTGGAGCGGTACGGCTACCGGGTGTCGGCCGCGCCGGACGGCCTCACCGGCCTGGAGGTGTTCCGGGAGGGCGGGCACGACGTCCTCGTCCTCGACATCATGCTGCCGCACCTGGACGGCATCGGGCTGTGCCGCCGCATCCGCGAGACCAGCCAGGCGCCGATCCTGATGATGTCCGCACGCGGAGACTCGCCCGACGTGGTCGCGGGCCTGGAAGCGGGCGCCGACGACTACGTGGTCAAGCCCGTCGACACGACCGTCCTGGTGGCGCGTATCCGCACTCTGCTGCGCCGCGCCGAGTTCACCGCCGCGCCCGTCGCGGGTGACGGGGCGCCGCCCGCCGACGAGCGGCTCCGGGTCTTTCGCGACCTGACCGTGGACACGCTCGGCCTTGAGGTGCGCCGCGCCGGGACGACCGTCGCGCTCACTCCGACCGAGCTGCGGCTGCTCCTCGAGTTCGTGGCCGAGCCGGGCGTGGCCCTGTCCCGGCAGGCGTTGCTGCGCAGGGTGTGGGACTACGGCTGGGACGGGGACAGCCGGGTGGTGGACCTGGCGGTGCAGCGGCTGCGCAAGAAGATCGGCGCCGACCACATCGACACGGTCCGCGGGCACGGCTACCGGTTCCGGCGCTGAGATGACCCGTACGAAGACCACTAAGACCTCTGGGACCGCTGGGACCGCTGGGGCCGCTGACACGGCGCGCACGGGGACCGGGGACGACGGCCTCGAGCTGTCGCGCGCGGCCCGTGCCGTGCTGCGCCTGGCCGACCTCCGCTCCCTGCGCTGGAAGGTCGCCGCGGCCGTCGCGGCCGCCGCCGTCGCGATGGCCCTGGGCATGGGCGTCCTGGTGCACCGCACCACCGAGGACCGTTCGCTGTCCATCGGCCGCGCCAAGGCCCTGGCCGACCTGCAATCCGCCACGGCCGAGTTCCGCGATGCGACGACGCAGCGGCAGAGCCCGCCGCAGGAGCCCACCTACCACGAGGGCGACGAGGTACCGGAACAGCTTCGCGACCGCCTCGGATCCGGCACAGCTCCTGTCACCTGGTACGACACCCGCAAACCGCTTCAGGGACCCACCATGTGGGCGGCGGCCCGCACCGACGGGACCGTGCTCGCCGTCGCGGTGAACATGACCGGCGATCAGCTGGGCCGTGCGGCGCTCGACCGGCACATGCGTTACGCGGCGCTCGCCATGCTCGCCGTCGTCGTGCCGCTCACCCTGCTCGCCGCCGAGCTGACGCTGCGCCGGCTGCGCAGGGTCGCGGGCACCGCGCGCCGTATCCGGCACGGGGAACTGGACGCGCGCAGCGGGCGGGCCGGCCACGACGAGATCGGCGAGATCTCCCTGGCGGTCGACCACATGGCGGACGCGCTCCAGGAGCGGCTGCACGGCGAGCAGAGGTTCACCGCCGATGTCGCGCACGAACTGCGCACCCCGCTCACCGGCCTGGTCACGGCGGCCGCGCTGCTGCCGGAGAGCGAAGCCACCGACCTGGTACGGGACCGGGTACGGGTGCTGCGCGGCCTGGTCGACGACCTGCTGGAGATCTCGCGTCTGGACTCGGGCGTCGAGGAGGCCGACGCGCAGCCGGTGCCGCTCGGCGAGTTGGTGACCGATGCCGTACGGCGCATGGGCCTGCCCACGAAGGTGGACGTGATCGGCGACCCGGTGCTGCGCACGGACCCGCGCCGGCTGGACCGGATCGTCACGAACCTGATCGTCAACGCCCACCGGCACGGCGCTCCCCCGGTGCAGGTCACCGTGGACGCGTCCACCGTGACGGTGCGGGACCACGGGCCGGGGTTCCCCGCGGACCTGCTGCGGCACGGGCCGCAGCGGTTCCGCACGGGCGCGGCCGAGCGGGGTCACGGGCACGGCCTGGGGCTGACGATCGCGTTCGGGCAGGCCCAAGTGGTCGGTGCGCGGCTGGAGTTGAGGAACTCCTCGGAGGGCGGTGCCGTCGCCGTGCTCAGCCTGCCGGACGACACTCCGGGCGACCTTCCGGGCGATACACCGGGCGACACTCCGGACGTCGCCTCGGGCGTCGCCCCGGGCTGACTTCGGGAACGAGGGTCGATCCCGTCCGGGCTCTCGACTTCGTTCCCGCGGGCGTGGATCGGGAGAGCAGCCCTACCGGCGGACCGCCGAGATCAGTCCGCCGGGCCGCTCCTCGCGCTGCGGCGGGGTGTCGATCGGGCGGCCGTAGGCGGCAGCGCACTCGCGCAGGGTGCGGCTGTCGGCGTCCCAGCCGTGCTCCGCCAGCCAGCCCACCGGATTGTCGGGCATCTCCGAGACCCACATGGACGCCGCCGATCCCGGCGCCGCGTCCGCGCCGAACCGCTCGATCACACCGCGGGAGCCCAGGGTCAGCCCCATCCGACTGCCCGGCACCGACTGCGCGCCGATCCGGGCCAGCAGCAGGTCCACCGCGTCCTCGGGCAGGTAGATCAGCAGCCCTTCGGCGATCCAGACGGTCGGCACGGTCAAGTCGTGTCCTGCCGCCGCCAGCGCGGCCGGCCAGTCCTCCCGCAGGTCCACCGCGACGGGGATCCGCTCGCAGCGCGCGACGGCCCGCTCCTGGCGCAGCACCGACGCCTTGAAGTCCAGTGGTGCAGAGGTGTCGACCTCGAACATCCGGGTGCCCTCGGGCCATTCCATGCGGAAGGCCCGGCTGTCCATACCGGCGCCGAGCAGCACGACCTGCCGGATCCCGGAGTCGGCGGCCTGCCGCAGCAGGTCGTCGAGGAACTTCGTCCGGATGACGATGGAGAACGCGACGGCCGACCGGCGGCGTCGGGCCGGCTCGTCGTCGGGCAGCGGCGGGGAGGAGGGCCACAGGCCGCCCGCGGTGGCGAAGGCCTGTGCCAGCGGGTCGCGGAAGAGCGCGTCCTCCCTCGCGGTCTCCCGCGCTCGCACCTTGGCCACCCCTACCGCCGTGGCCCATACGCCCGACGGTGACGCCTGCACCTGCTCCTGCTCCTGCCCCTGCTTGTCAGTCACCTCGCCAGCCTAGATGAACGGCTCCACGGGGCCTCGGCGGGACCGGAGGGGCTCGACGTGCCTCGCGCCGTCAGGTCGTTGCCAGGAAATCGCGCACCGCCTCTGCGAATCCCGCAGGGTCGTTGGCGTACACGAAGTGGTCCGTCGGCAGTTCGACCAGGCGGGTGCCGGGGCGGCGGGTGGTCATCTCGTGGGCCTGGCCGGCCGGGAGTACGCCGCCCTCGGATCCGCGGATGAGCAGGGCGGGGCAGGAGGAGGCGGTCCAGTCGGCCCAGTGGTCGCCGTGGACCTGCTCCTCGGAGTCGTAGATGTCCTGCGGATGGAAGGGCAGGCCCCAGGTGCCGTCCGACAGTTGACGGACCGTTGACGTGAAGTGCGGTGCGAACGGGCCCAGTTGGACGAGGTACAGCTCTTTGGTGGGCGTGGTGGCGGTGGGCAGGTTCAGGACGAACGCGAGCGGGTTTGCGCCGTCCAGGCCGAGTGCGGCGCAGCCCTCGGCATTGACGAGCGCGGTGACGCGCTCGGGGTGCCGGGCGGCGAACTGGTAGGCGTTGATCGCGCCGAGCGAGTGCCCGAGCAGGGCTGCGCGGTCGAGGCCGAGGTGGTTCATGAGGGCTTCCAGGTCGGCCAGATAGCCGTCCCGGCTGTAGTCGGCCGCCCGGTCGGAGGCGCCGTGACCCCGCTGGTCGGGCGCGATCACCCGCCAGTCGGGAGCGAGGCGCTGCGCGAGGTCGGCGTAGGACATGCCCTCGGACATGTGGCCGTGCAGGGCGATCAGCGGGCGGCCCGGGCCGCCGAAGTCCACGTAGGACAAGGTGCGTTCGGCGAGGGTGAGGGTGTGGCGCGCGATGGCGGTTTCGTTGGTCATGGCTTCACCGTAGCCTCGATCTATACGCTTGTCTATGACGGGCGTATAGAAAACTGCCGGGCCTCGGCAGGAGCGGCAGGAGCGGCCGAGTCTCAGGACCGGTCCGTCGGCGCCGCCGCACCGGAATCGAGGGCTTGGGCCTCCAGCTCCTCACGAAGCCGGACGAGCGCCCGGTGCAGCGTGCTCTTGACCGTGCCCGTCTCGATGCCGAGGGCGAGGGCCGTCTCGCGGGTCGACATCTGCTCCCAGTGCCTCAGGACGATGACCGCGCGCTGTTTGGGCGACAGCACCTTCATGGCGTCCAACAGCAGGGCGCGGTCGGCGTGTTGCTCGGTGGAGTCCTCGACCGGCACGTCCGGCAGTTGCCCGGTGGGGAGTTCCCGCAGATTCCGGGCCCGCCACCACTCGGTCCGCGTGTTGATCATGACGCGGCGCAAGTAGGCGTCGGCGAGCCGCTTGTCGCCGATGCGGTCCCATCCGCGGTACGTGCGCAACAGCGCGGTCTGCAACAGGTCCTGGGCGTCGACCGGGTCGGCGACCAGGCGTCGGGCGCTGCGCAGGAGGGAGGGTTGCCGCGTGCGGACGTACTCCTCGAACTCCCGCGCCTGGTCAGTGTGGTGGCGTGTATTCATGGTGGGGTCCCCCGTTCTTCTGGGTCTGTGTGCGCGGTCGGCCCCCTCATCGGGGACGCGACGGCGAAAGCGCCCCGGGGTGGCGTCGTCACGACCGGGTTGTGCCGCGGCCGTGCGACTGCCGGTCGATCATGCGGAGCGTGGCGTCGCGCGCCGTGGTCACCTCGTCCAGTTCCGCGTGGTGCTGGTCGATCGCGGCCTTCTGGTAGGCCGATTCGACCGCGAACCAGACGCCCACGAGATTGGTGCGCGCCTTGCAGGCGACGTCCGCCCGTGCCTGGGCGATCTCACTGCGGGACGGGGTCGCGCCGTTCGACGAAGGCACCTCGTCCATGGGGGTGGACATCCCGAAGCCGCGGGACTTCATGCACGCCGACCAGGCGGAGAAGACCTTCGTGACGCGGGTGTCGGCCATGGACTGCTCGAAGCTGTCGGCCTTGATGGCGACGACGATTCCCTCCGGGTCGGTGCCCGGCCCCTGAGGGCCGCGGGCTCCGAGGAGCCGCTCGGCCTCGCCCAGACACCCGCCCTGCGGGACCCGCCGGCCATGCAAGGAAGTGAGCGGCTTTCCCAAGGAGTTGACTCCCGTGAGGACGCTTCTGGTCGTCGCTGACAGGGACTTCGGATTCGCCGGCGTCGATGCCGTCGTCCCCGGCGAGTGCGTGGTGGGGGCGTGGTAGCCCCAAGTGCGGGCTTCCGAAGCGTCGGTGAGTCCGTACCGCCGGTAGAGCACGGTGTACGTGTCCAGCGCCCGACGCTCCTCCGCCGATCCGGTCCGCAGGCGGGTCGCGGCCGGATAGGGCGCGGCGAGCCGCCGCATGCACGCGCGTACGGTCGCGTCGTTCGCCTCGTCGAGGTCCAGTGCCTGACGGGGCGTCAACATGTAGCGCTCCACCGGCAGATGGAAGTGCTCCACCGCGACCGTGCGCGGAATCGCGTCCAGCGCGGGCGGCTCGGCCGGCGCGGACGGCTGAGCCGGCCCTGGACTCTGGGACGAGCAGGCGGTCAGGGCCGCCAATGTCAGCGCGCCGCCGACGAGCGCCGCGCGCCGTACGAGCCGTACTCGCCGTACTGGTGGTTCGGAGGCAGGTGTGGAGACGTACGCCATGGCCGTCGCTTCCTCGGAATTCGGGTCTCGCAGGTCCGGAGGCGGTGCCCCGCCCCCCGGCGGGGCACCGCACGCTCACGGAAGGGACCGGGTCAGTGGCCGATGCCGGGGCAGCGGGTGTGGTCCGAGATGGCGATGGACGCCTCGTTGTTGCGCAGCCAGCTCTTGAAGTTTCCTCCCTTGTACGGCGACAGCCAGTTGGAGTCCCCGCGGAAGTTCGGCGAGTACCAGATGCCCACGTTGCACCCGCTGCCGTTCTGGGCGGAGGCGGCGTGGTTGCGGACCTTGAGGCCGTGGCCGGGCTTGCTGCCGGTGAACTTCTTGGAGTTCAGGTCGCCGATCTTCGTCGACGTGCTGCGGTACGGCGCGTTCTTGGCGTTGGGCGAGTAGTACAGGCAGAAGGTGTACGGGCTCCCCGCGTCGCAGTCGGACTTGCTGTTCCATCCGGAGATGTTCGCGCTGCGGGCGTCGGCGTGCCCGGCCATGGTGCCCAGCGCCAGCGCCGCCGTCGCCATGAGCACTCCGGCCCGGGTGGCCGTCCGCGTGGTGATCGTCATGATTGCCCTCTCCTGGTGTCCGTGTTCGGGATCCGCAGCGTGTGCGGTGCGGCCCTCGATGCCTCGAGAGCGAGGCCCGCCAGAACGAGTTCAGCGGCCGGCGGATTGTTCAGCAGCCCCCCGCCGCCACACTGAACAATCCGAAGAGGCCTGGTAGTTGGCCGCCAGCCGCCTTGCAGAGGGCCCCGGCCGCTTTTTAGGGTGGCCGCGGCCGAGGGGGCGTCAGTGCCACAAGCGCACGGACGGGTGACCGTGACCGGGGGGTAGGACAACATGGGCCGTCGGGAGACTCCTGTCGATCCGAGCGCGGGACCCGTGCAGCGCTTCGCGTACGAACTGCGCAAGCTCCGGCAGGAGGCCGGCGGCGTCACGTACCGCGAACTCGCCCGCCGGGCGCACTACTCGGTGACCGCGCTCTCCCAGGCCGCCGCCGGCGAGCAACTGCCCTCACTCCAGGTCACCCTGGCCTACGCACGTGCCTGCGGCGCGGACGAGCAGGAGTGGGAGGAGCGCTGGCAGGAAGCGGACTGCGAGGTCCGCAACTCGGCGGTCCACGAGGGCGACGACGCAGAGGCGCCGTACCAGGGTCTCGCCCGCTTCGAACCCGGCGACCACGAGCGCTACTTCGGCCGCGACCGCCTCGTCGCCACGTTGCGGCAGCAGGTGCGGGACCACGCCTTCAGCGCGCTGTTCGGCCCGTCCGGCAGCGGCAAGTCCTCGCTCCTGCGGGCCGGACTCGTCCCTGCCCTGCGCGCCGAGCGCGAAGTGGCCGCGATCCGCATCCTCACCCCGGGCGAGCACCCGGCCCGCACGCACGCCGCCGCGCTGCGGCCCGGGCCGGCGGGCGACACCGTGGTCGTGGTCGACCAGTTCGAGGAGGTCTTCACCCTCTGCCGGGACGCCGACGAGCGCCGGAAGTTCATCGACCTGCTGCTCACCGCGCGCGCCCCGTCGTCCGGGCTGCGGGTGGTCCTCGCCGTGCGCGCGGACTTCTACGGCCGCTGCGCCGAACACCGCGGCCTCGCCGACGCCCTCGGGGAGGCAGGGCTGCTGGTCGGCCCGATGGACCCTGACGAACTGCGCGAGGTGATCGTCAAACCGGCCCAGGCGGAAGGTCTCATCGTCGAACGTGCCCTGACCGCACGCCTCGTGGCCGAGACCGCGGGGGAACCCGGCGGCCTGCCCCTGCTGTCGCACGTACTGCGCGAGACCTGGCGGCGCCGTCGTGGTCGGGCGCTGACCGAGGAGGCGTACGAGGCCGCGGGCGGCCTGCACGGCGCCATCGCGCAGACCGCCGAGGACGTCTACGCCGGGCTCACCGCCGAGCACGCCCGGCTCGCCCGGCTCGTCCTGCTGCGGTTGATCGTTCCTGGTGAGGGGGCGCAGGACACCCGGCGCCCGGTCGACCGCTCCGAGCTCGACTTCACACCAGGCGCACCCGCTGCCACGAGCGACGCGCCCGCCCCGTTCGCGGCGGCGGACGTCTCCTCGGTCGTCGACCGGCTGGCCCGCGCGAGGCTGATCAGCCTCGACCACGGCACCGTCGACCTCGCCCACGAGGCGCTGATCACCGCCTGGCCGCGGCTGTCCGGCTGGATCGACGAGGATCGCGAACAGCTGCGGGTGCACCGCCGGTTGACCGAAGCGGCGCGTACCTGGGACGAACTCGGTCGCGACGCGGGAGCCCTGTACCGGGGCACTCGGCTCGCCGCGGCCCGTGAGCAGCTGTCCGGGGCCTCGCTCACACCGCTGGAACGGGCCTTCCTCGACGCGAGCAGTGCCGCACTCCAGGGCGAACGGCGGCGCAGGCGCGGGCTCCTCGGCACCCTCGCGGTGCTGGTCGTGCTCGCCCTTGTCGCCGGAGCCGTGGCCTGGCAGCAGGGCCGCACCAGTGACCGCCGCCGGGTGGAGGCGGAGGCCCGCCGTGGCGCCGGGGTCGCCGACAGCATGCGGTTCTCCGACCCGGTCACCGCGATGCGGCTCAGCGTGGCCGCGTGGCGGCTGGCCGACACGACCGAGACCCGGTCGGCGCTGATCGGGGCGATGGCGCAACGGGAACAGGACGTGTTCGCGGTGCCGGGGGCCGACGTCGGGTTCGACCGTTCCGGCAACGAGGCGCGCCGGTTGACGGCGGACGGCAGATCGGTGGTGTCCGTCACCCGGGACCGGGTCCGGATCTGGGACCTGCGCACGCGACGCCTCACGCTCTCCGCGCCGGGACCGGGCAAGCTGATGGACGACGGCACCTCGCCAGTGGTCGGCGCGGACGGCCGGACCCTCGCGCTGCCGATCGCGGAGGTGGGAGTCAAGCTGTGGGACGTCCGGTCCGCGCGGGTCACGAGGACGCTCAGCCGGGCCGAGCAGTGGGAGGACGAGGTCGCCTTCGACGAGCACGTCCTGGCCGCGACGGACGCAGAGAACGGCGACATCAACGTCTGGGACCTGCCCAGCGGACGCCGGACATCGCGCATGGCCGCGTCCGAGGAGATCGGGGCGGTGCTGGCCGTCAGCCCCGACGGCCGGTGGCTCGCCCGGTGCGCGGCAGGACACCTGGGGGTCTGGGATCTCGCACACCACCGCAAGACGTCCGCGCCCTGGGCAGCGAAGGCACGGACCGGCGACTGCTCTTCCGCGCATGCGCTCGCCTTCGCCCCCGACAGCAGGTCCCTCGCGGTCGTCGTGGACGGCGGAATCCGCGGGTGGGATCTGCGCACCGGGCGCGAGACCCTCACCCTCAAGGCGGAGGGGCTGACCCAGGTGCGGTTCGATTCCCGCGGCGAGTTCCTGGTGACCACGGGACCCGGACAACTCCTCGTGTGGCGGGCCTCGTTCCCGTACATCCCCGTGCTGCAGCAGCCGCTCACCGAAGGCGACGGAACCGACGTCGCCCTCGACCGCGCCGCGGGAACCGTCCGTTACCTCAACGCTTCGGGGACCGTCGTCCGCTCGCTGTCCCTCGGCAGAACGCTGACGAAGGCCTGGTCTCCGCACATGGCGCAGCGGGCGGAACTCTCCGGTGACGGCCGGGTGCTGGCCCGCGTGACGGGAACGGAGAACAGCAAGCGGGTGCAGGTCCTGGACACCCGTGACGGCCGAGTCGTCTTTGCGCCCGAGGCAGTGACCTGCCCGGGCGAGGAGGACGAGACCATCTGCACCGCCCCCATCGCACTCAGCGGGGACGGCAGATACCTCGCGCGCATCCAGAGGGAGGACAGCCACCGGAAGAGCAGCCCGGGCCGTACCCGTGTCGCGGTGTGGGACGTCAGGACCGGACGCGTGTACGCCACCATGAGCATCCGGCCCGACCGCGAGGACTCCTACACGGTGACCGCGCTCGCCCTCGACACCCATGCCCACACCCTGCTGGTCTATCGGCCGGCGCTCCGGCCGACGGTCGAGGTGTGGGACGTACGCCGGGAGAGGCACGTGAAGACGGTGCGCAGCAGCCGCGCCGACGACGGGGTCACCGAATCGGATTCCGCCCGCCTGGCGCTGCGCTCCGACAACGGCCGCATGGTGACGGAGGAAGGCCTGGTCGCCGACCTGCGCAAGGGAAACATGGAGCCGCGGGTGCTCGGCGACGAGATGATCAGCTTCGCGGCGTTCAGCCCCGACGGCACGCGCCTGGCCGTCGGGGACGCGCTCGGCCGGGTCACCCTCTGGGACGGCGAGTCCCGCACGCGCATCGGCGTACTGGACGGCTCCCTGCCCCAGATCGGCACGGACTTCACCGGCCCCGTGTCGGCCCTGGCCTTCTCCCACGACGGCCACACCCTGGCGGTGGCGAGCGAGACGGGGCCCCTGCAGCTGTGGGACGTCCCCTCCCAACGCCTCTTCGGCACTGCCCTGCCGACCCCGGGCGACCCTGTTCTCGCCCTGTCGTTCGGCTCCGACGACGGCACGCTGTACGCGTCCGGCACCAACGTACCCGTGCAGAAGTACGACATCACGCCCGCGCACCTGGCCGCCCGGGTCTGCGAACGCGTCGGCTCGGGCCTCTCTGCGCGCGACTGGAGGACGTACCTGCCGAACGTCCCCTACCGACACACCTGTTGAGAGCTCAGGACGTCTCCCATCCGGCGGCACGGCTACGGGGGGCTGCCCGTCCCCGCTCAACGACCCGTCTCCGCCGGACAGTTGAGCTACCCTCCTTCCTCGTGGACCCGTTGATCGCCGAAGACCCGCCTCACATAGGCCCCTACCGCCTCATCGCCCGCCTGGGCGCCGGCGGCATGGGCCGGGTCTACCTCGCCCGCTCCGAAGGCGGACGCACCGTCGCGGTCAAGGTCGTGCAGGCCGAGTTCGCCCAACACGCCGAATTCCGCTCGCGGTTCGCGCGCGAGGTGACCGCTGCGCGGCGCGTCGGCGGGGCCTGGACCGCGGCCGTGCTCGACGCGGACACGGACGCGGAGACGCCCTGGGTCGCGACGCAGTACGTTCCCGGGCCCGATCTGCACGCCGTCGTGGCCGAGCAGCACGGGCCGTTGCCCGAGCATTCGGTCCGGGTCCTGGCCAACCGGCTCGCGCTCGCCCTGCAGGCCATCCACGGGGCGGGCCTCGTCCACCGCGACCTCAAACCGTCCAACGTCCTGGTCACCGTGGACGGGCCCCGGGTCATCGACTTCGGGATCGCCCGGGCGCTGGACAGCATCAGCGGGGACAGCCTGCAGACCCGCACGGGCATGGTGATCGGCTCGCCCGGCTTCATGTCGCCGGAGCAGGTGCGGGGGCTGCACGTCACCGCCGCCTCCGACGTGTTCTGCCTGGGCTCGGTCCTCGCCTACGCCGCCACGGGGCGCCAGCCCTTCGGGGCGACCGGCAACGGGCTGCACGCCCAGTTGTTCCGGGTCGCCGAGGAAGAACCCGACCTGGACGGGATGCCGCAGGCCCTCCTCGGACTCGTACGGGAATGCCTGCGGAAGGACCCGGCGCAACGCCCCACGCCGGAGCAGGTCGCCGCCCGCACCGCGACAGAAGGCGCCGACGAATGGCTGCCGGGCGCGATGCTGGGTCAACTGGGGCGCCGCGCCGCACAGTTGCTGGACTTCGACCCGCTGCGCCCGCACACGGCCCTCGTGCCGGGCCCGGATCCCACGCCACCGGCACCCTCCCGACCCGCGCCCGCCCCACCGCGCCCGGGGCAAGCACCCGCCACACCTCAGCCCGTGCACGCGCCTGCCGCTCCCCCGCCTGAGGGCCTCGCGTACGCGCCCACGGTCGGGCCGGGACTCGACGCAACGCCACCCTCCTTCGGTCCGGCGCAGGCACCGGACCGGCGGCGCCGCCCCGCCGTCGTGGCGGGGACGGCAGCCGTCGTGGTGCTCGTGGCGGTCGGCGGACTGCTCGCGCTCCGCCCGTGGCAGGACGCCGAGCACGGGGCGGGAGGATCCGCCTCGCTGAGCGCTCCGAAGGCGCTGCAAGGAAGCTGGGAGGCGACCCCCGACCGGAAGGACAGCGACGGCCTCAGCATCGAGGGGATGACCGCACGCCTGGTCGTCGGCGCGCAGGGCACCGCCGAGTACTCCCTGTTGGACGAGAACCGGCTGTGCGTCTGGGAGAGCACCATCACCGAGGTCAAGAAGGCCTCTGCCAGCGGCTCCCAGAACGACGCGATCAAGTTCGGCACGAGCCGTCTGAAGAGCGCGATCCCCAAGTCCGAGACGGACCGCTGCAAGGAGAACTCCGACGACTACGGATCCCCTGCCCCGGACGGCGCGGGGGCGTTCGTGGCCGTGTGGGACGGGACGTTCAAGTGGGCGGACGACCCGGGGTACTTCGACTACGGCGACGACGGGCACACCGAGTACCACCCCGACACGTTCGTGAAGGCATCGTCCGCCAAGGGCGCGCTGCCGGAAAGCCATCGGGGCTCGTGGAGCGGCCGCGGGCAGGACGGCACCTACCGCTTCGAAGTCACCATGGGCCAGGAGGCGACGAAACGCGACATCCGGCTCGTGTCCATCAGCGGGACCGGGGACAGGTGCGCCTACAAGGCTCAGGTGTTCTCCCAGGAATCGGCCCTGCTCCGCACCGCGCCCGCGCAGCTCGCCGACAGCAAGCAGCCGTCGCTCTGCGCCGAGAGCGCCCCCTCGCTGACCTTCCAGGAGAGCGAGGCCAAGGGAAAACGGAAGCTGTCGTTCGAGCCCATCGGTGGCGCCGACACGTCCCTCGTCGAGGCCCAGCACTGGCTGGGGCAGCTGACCGCCGACGGCAGTGGTTGACCTGGCCGGGGCAGCAGGACGCGGTCGGCCGCGCCGTCGCGCGCGACAAAACCGGGCGACGTCGGCGATCATCCCCGGGATACTGGTCGCCCATGGATGAGGTCGAAGTCGTCGTCGCCCATTCCGAGCGCGCGACCCTGCGCGTCGGCGACGTGTTCTTGAAGGTGGACGCCGATCAGGCGCGCATCGACGCCGAGGTCGAGGCGATGGCTCTGGCGCCGGTCCCGACCCCGAAGGTCCTGTGGCGCAGGCCGCCCGTGCTCGCGATCGCCGCTCTTCCGGGGACGACGCTCGGGCGCCTCGGCGGGCCGTCGACCGGCTCACCGGCGGCGTGGGCCGCGGCGGGCGCCGCCATCCGCACGCTGCACCAGGCACCGCTGCCGCCCCGGCCCGGGCGGGCGGGCCGGAGCACCGCCGCGCTGGCGGCGGAGCTCGACGCCGAGTGCGAACTCCTCGTGGCCGACGGCCTCCTGCCCGCCGACCTGGTCACCCGCAACCGCCGGGTCGCCGAGGCCGCGCTGCGGCCGTGGACCGCGGCGTTCACGCACGGCGACCTGCAGATCGCGCACGTCTTCGTCGACGGCGACGACCAGGTCACCGGCATCATCGACTGGTCCGAGGCGGGCCAGGGCGATGCCCTGTACGACCTCGCCACTTTCACGCTCGGGCACGAGGAGCACTTCGACGACGTCATCGCCGGCTATGGCACCGACGTCGACCTCGACGTGATCCACGCGTGGTGGTCGTTGCGCAGCCTGCTGGCAGTTCGCTGGCTGGCCGAGCACGGCTTCGACCCGTTCGCACCGGGCTGTGAGGTCGACGTGCTGAGATCCCTGATGTGAGGCTGCGCCCCGCATCTACTGATGGTGCAGGCGGTGTTCACGAGGCCGGGTACAGGACCGGGGTCGGGACGACGCGACAGATGAAGAGCGACGCGGAGGCGCAGCGGTGGACGAACTCGTGGCATGGCTCGGCCGACAGCTCGACGAGGACACACGCCAGGCGAGCAGCTGGCACGCCCTCGAGTGCGACATCCACGCCTATCTGCAAGGCGACCTCGACTCCGTCAAGGCGGCCATGGCGATGTTCCACGACGCTCCGGGCGCGGTCTGCGACTGCGGGATTCCGGCCCGCGTACTCCGCGAGATCGGCGCCAAGCGACAACTCGTCGAGGGGCACGAGCCGGACGAGCGCGTCCCGCCGCGTTGCACTGGCTGCTTCGACGGCTGTCCGTGCCGTCACCTGCGCCTGCTCGCGGCACCCTACGCGGACCGTCCTGGCTACCGCGAGGAGTGGCGGCCGTAACCGCCTTCACACCGGGCGGTGCGAGAAGTCGGTGTCGCCGCCCTCTGGTTGTCCGCGTCCGCGGGGGCGAAGCACCGCGCAGCGGCCCGTTCGAACGCTTCGCGATCGGGGGTGTCGCCCGCCCAGGCCACGACGCCGTCGGGCCGCACCAGTACGGCCGCCAGTCCGAGGCCGTCGTGCACTGCACCGGCGACGTACCGGATGCGGTCCGTCCAGCGCTGGGCCGCATCCCGCAGCGCGCCGTCCGCGGTGAAGTCGAGGGCGACGCCCCGGCCCTGGCGCAGCAGTTCACCGAGCCGCGTGCCGTCGCCAAAGCGGAAGTCCGGGGCGCTGCGGCCGACCAGCGGGTGTTCATCGCCCAGGTCGTAGCGGTGGAACAGGCCCGATGTCCTGCGGTACACGTGGGTCGTCCCGTCGGGGGTGCTCATCAGGTCGCGTACCAGCCGGCGCAGGGCGGGGGCGTGGGGGCCCGGCTTCATGGTCGCCACCTGGGCCCGCGACCAGTCGAGCACGGCGGCACCGACGGGGTGTCGCTCGCTCGTGTAGCTGTCGAGCAGGCCCTCGGCCGCGTGTCCGTGCACGGTGGCGGCGAGCTTCCAGCCGAGGTTCATGGCGTCGCCGATGCCGAGGTTGAGCCCCTGGCCGCCCAGCGGCGAGTGGATGTGCGCGGCGTCGCCGGCGAGCAGGACCCGGCCCTCGCGGTAGGTCGTCACCTGCATCGCGCGGTCGGTGAAGCTGGAGGCGAGGTGGACCGCGTCCAGTGTCACGTCGGTGCCGGAGATGCGGCGCAGCACCGTCTGGAGGTGGTCGCGGGTCAGCGGCCGGGAGCGGTCGAAGGTGCCGCCGTCGAAGTCCATCATGCCCAGGTGCCCTTCGAACGGCGTACGCATGTACATGCCGTTCGGCGTCGGATGGAATCCGATGGGCAGTTGCCCGGGGTCGGCGAAGGTGACCTTGGCCGCGTAGCCGGTGAACAGCGGCTCGGTGCCGACGAATGCGAAGCCCGCGAGTTCGCGCACCGCGCTGCGCCCGCCGTCGCATCCCACCAGCCAGCGCGCCCGGTACTGCTGCCCGCCGGCCGTGGCGACGACGCCCTCGTCGTCCTGGCGCACCGCGGTGACGGGAGCGCCCCGGACGATCTCCACGCCGAGCACGGAGGCCTGTTCGGCCAGCACCGTCCCGACCGCTTCCAGGCTCGTCATGAAGCCTTCCATCGCCGGACCGGGCAGCCGGAACGAGAGGGCGGCCGGGCCGATGTCGGCCGCATCGAGCGCAATGCCCGCGAAATGGCTCACCTCACGCGGCGCAGGGGCCTCGGTGGCTTCGGGGTCGGCGCCGACCTGCTCCGCGTCGACGCCGGAAGCCTTTGCCATCGCCTCCAGCAGCCCGCGGCGGTGGAACGTCTCGGCGGACCCGGCGTTCAGTCCCCTCAACCCGAGCGGATAGGCCTTCCCCGCCGCGTGGGCGTCCTGGTCCCGTTCGAGTACGAGGACCGAACAGCCGGACAGGGCCAGCTCGTTGGCCAGGAACAGGCCGACGGGTCCGGCGCCCGCGATGACTACGTCGTGTATTGCGTCATGTACTGCGTCATGTACTGCGTCATGCATGAGACGGTCCTTCCTCGAACCCATACGTACGTGGGGCTGTCCCGGCCGGAGAAGGCGCGTCAGCGCAGGTGGGTGAGGCCGTCGAGGACGACGGCGATGCCGGTGAGGAACTGCTCGCGGTCGTCGTGGTCCTTCATCTGGCCGACGATGGCGTGCATGAACGGGTAGTCCTCGGCGGCGAGTTCCTCCCACGCCGCCGAAGCCGCGTCGAAGAACGCTTCGCGGTCCGCCTCGGTGTCGAGCCCGGACGGGTCCCCCTCGATGCGCGCGTTCTGGCCGACCGCTCCGAGGATGTAGTGCACGAGCGTCGAGGCCGCGTCGAACCAGCGGGCTCGCGGCACGCCCAGGGCACCCACCTGTCGGCCGATCCGCTCGAAGATCCCCACCGTCACCGGCCCGACCGGGTTGCGGACGATCTGGCGGGTCAGCCGCGTGGCGAGCCACGGGTGATCGGCGATCGCGTCGAACAGGGCCAGCGCGACGGTGCGGATCTCGTCCGCGGGCGTGGCCGGGACCCCGCCGGGCTTCGTTTCCAGAGCGGCGGTCACGACCGTCTCGGTCGCCGCGTCCAGCAGATCGTCCCGCTTCCCCACGTGGTACGAGATCGCGCCGGACCCGGTCGACAGGCGCTCGACCAGCGCCCGGACGGTCAGCGCGCCCTCGCCGCCCGCGTCGAGCAGCTCGACCGCGGCCTCGATGATCTGCTCGCGGGAGAGCACCTGGTTACGCCGTTGTGGCCGGCGTGCTCGCGTCGTCATGGCATCCATGGTGACACGATTTGGTGCAGCGTACCAATTTAGTACGCTGCACCAAATGACTCATCGGATCCGCGCGCGGCGGACGATCATGGAGCGAGGCGCTGCAGCGTGTCGCAGCTGAGCGTGAGCGTCTCCGCCAGCTGCTGGGGGCTCGTGCCCGTGACGGCGCCCATGTCCAGCCGTACCGGGAACGCCTTCTCCAGCCAGTACTTGGCCACCGGCTTGCCGTCCGAGCCGTACCCCACCAGCGTGCAGCTCCTGCGCCCGGCCGGACTGCCGCTGACCGCCGCCTGGTGCCACGACCACAACTCGGTCGCCGCGCTCCACCCGCGCAGCAGCACCACCCGCGGCCGCGGGGCTCCGGCCACCGGCTTTCCCGCCGCATCGAGAACGATCTCCGCCGAGCGCAACTCGCCCAACTGCCCGAACGACGCGATCTCCACCCCGTCGGTCGTGAGCGAGTACCGGCTCGCGGACAGCGCCCCGTCGAAAGCACCCATGGCCACTCCCCCTCCCGGAGGCCGCCGACGCAACCCCGGCGGCTCGCCCAGGATGCTAGGACCGGCCGGAAGGACTGTCGAGCGTCGTACGCAGCGACGCCGTCGGGGCGGCAGCGCGGGACGACGCCACGCGACGGCAGAGCGGGGGCGGCCCGTGACCGGACCGCCCCCGCACACCTGGTGTCAGCGCCGCGGGATCACGGGAAGGACGTGATCTTGGACGGGACGGTGCCGGTGCCCGAGGTCGGGGCGCCGGTGTTGTTCACGACGTGGGCGTACTGGCCCTTGCCGCCGAGCGAGATGACCTGGATGTCGTGCAGCTTGACGCCTGGCTTCACCGGGACCTGGAAGCCGTGCTGCTGCACGATGCTCGGGTCCGAGGTGTAGTTGCAGTAGCTGCCGAGGCCCCACGCCTCATGGGTGGTGACGCCATCGGCGACCTTGTAGGCCGCGTATCCGACGATGCCGTCGTGCGTGATGGCGGCGGCGTTCGGCGCGTCGTACGCCTTCTCGTTCTGGAAGAAGATCGTGCGGCCGCGCTCGCCGTTCCAGAGCACGTCGTACTTGTTGAAGTGCTCCACGAACAGCCCCGTCGCGAGGACGTCGTCGCCGTTCACGACGAGTCCGTAGTCGGCTCGGTTGGTCTCCCAGCCGACGCCGTCGCCGTGGTCGGCGCGCCAGATCCAGGTGTGGTCGACGATCACGTCGTCGCTGTTGACGACCACGGAGTTGGTGGCGAGGCCGGGACCCGCGCCGCCGATCCGGATGAACACGTCCTGCATGGAGGTCGGGTTCGCCGCGTGGTCGGCGCTCGCGCCCGCCCCGCCGATCTGGAGCAGCGTGTCGGACTTCTGGGAACCGGCGTCGATCAGGAACCCGGCCAGCTTCACGCCGTCGACGTCGGCGACGTGCATCGCGTCGATGCCGTTGTCCGGGACGATCGTGGCGAGCCCGAGGCCGAGCACGACCGTGTTGGCGCGGTTCACGTTGATGGTCTGGTCGAGGTGGTAGACGCCGGGCGTGAACAGCAGGTTCAGGCCCTGCGAGAGCGCCTGGTTGATGGTGGCCGCGGTCGCGCCGGGCTTGACGACGTAGAACTGGTTCAGCGGCAGTGACGTACCGGCGTTGGCGGGCCAGGAAACGCCGCGCGCGTTGGTGCGCTTGGCCGGGACGAAGACCTTGTAGTCGTTGCCGTCCAGGTACAGGAACGGCTTCTCCCGCGAGACGGGCGTCGTGTCGAGCGTGGTGTACGGGCCGGTGTCGAAGTCGGTGGCGGGGGCGCCCTGGACACCGCTGAACGTCATGTTCCACACGCCGTTGGTCCAGCCGCCCACCGAGCTGTCGCGGGTGTACCACTGCTGCTGCGAGTACGGGCCGACGGTGCCGTCGATCTTGGAGTCGGCGATGTAGCCGCCGGACGCCCAGCCGTAGCCGTTGGGCGCGAGGTTGAGGCCGCCGGTGACGTGGATGCGGCGGAACGGCGCGGCCTGCGCGACGGCCCAGCGGTCGGTGCCGTTGACGGGGTTGAGGGAGAGGTTCTCGGCGGAGCGCCAGAAGTTCTGCGTGGCGTTGCCGTTGAACCAGCCCGCGTCGACGGTGACGTCACCGTTGATCTTCGTGTCGTCCGGGTTGAGGCCGAGCCCCGAGATCGAGGTGTAGAAGCCGAGTTGGGCGTTGATGTTGTTGTACGTGCCCGGCTTCAGCAGGAACTGGTAGCGCTGCGGGCCGAACTGGTTGGACTCCTGCTGCGCGAAGACCTGGTCGAACTTTGCTTGCAGGTTCGCCGTGTTCGGGTCGACGACGATCACGTTCGGGCCGAGGTCGCCGCCGCCCTCGACGGGCGGTGTGGTGCTGCCGGAGCCGGTGTGCACCGCGACCTCCCACAGCGAGTAGCCGTAGCCGGTGGCGCGGGTGGTCCCGTAGATCCGCAGGTAGCGGCCCGAGCCGCTGACGTCGTACGAGGTAGTGCCGCCGGTGGCGCCGGTGACGTCCTTCAGGGTCGTCCAGTTCTGGCCGTCCGCGGAGGCCTGGATCTTGAAGGCCTTGGCGTACGCGGCCTCCCAGTTGAGGTCCACCTTGCAGATGCTCTGCGACGAGCCGAGGTCGACCTGGACCCACTGCGGGTCGGACGCGGCGCTTGACCAGCGGGTGCCGGTGTCGCCGTCGAAGGCGGCCGAGGCCGGGGTGCCGCCGTTCTCCGTGGAGGACGCGGTCGCGGGGCGGCCCTTGGCGGCGTTCGCGGCCGCGCAGCCGTCGGCCGGCGGGGTGCTCCCGGAGTCGCCGAAGACCTGGAACTCCCAGAGGGAGTAGCCGTACTGGGTGGCGCGGGTGACGCCGGTCATGCGCACGTACCGGCCCGAGCCGGAGACGTCGAGGGTGTCCGTGCCGCCGTCGGAGCCGGTGACGGACTTGAGGTCGGACCAGGTGCTTCCGTTGTCGGAGACCTGGATCTTGTAGTCCTTGGCGTAGGCGGTCTCCCAGTTGAGGACGACCTTGCTGAGGTTCGCCGACGCACCGAGGTCGACCTGGAACCACTGCGCGTCACTGGCGGCGGACGACCAGCGGGTGCCCGTGTCCCCGTCGACGGCGTACGCCGCGGGCGTCCCGCCGTTCTCGGTGGAGGAGGCCGTGGCGGCCTTGCCCTGGGAGAGCGGCGCCTCGGCGGCGGCCGCCGCCGAGGCCTGGGCGGGGATGGTCAGCAGCGCCGCCGCCGTGGCGAGCGCGATCCCCAAGGATCTGTGTCTCATACGTGTCACTCCGTGCGGGGGTGAGGGTGATGCGGCCCGAAGGAAGCCTTCACCAAGTGAGCGCACGTCTGGACCGACGGGCGCTGTGGAGCGCACCCCGACCGCGAGCGGAAGGGATGAACGGCTATATGAAACGGCTTAGTTCGAGCTTTGATTTAAGGGTCGAGGCAACGGTTCGGCAAGACCTCGGGAGCGGTCTGTTTTCCGAACCATCTTCAGAACCTGAACGGAGCGATCATCACGCGTGACGCACACAGCCACCCCACCTGCATGAATCACGCACACAGGCATCCGCGACCCCGGCCACACCGTCAGGAAGTAGAGCTTTCGCGCCGCCGTTCCTTCAGCCGGACCGGCCCTGGCCGTCCGCCTCGAGCCTCGCCCGGAGGGTGGCCAGGGTGGCGGCGAGGCTCCTGAGGTCGGCGGCGGGAATCCCCTGGGTCAGCGCGGCGAGCGAGCTTTCCACCACGGGCCGGGAGGCCGCCAGCACCTGCTCACCCTCGGGCGTGAGGCGCAGCACGGAAGAGCGGCGGTCCTGCGGGTGCGCGACCCGCACGCACCAGCCCGCGGCCACCAGCCGGTCGACCGCCTTGCTCACGGCCCCCACGGTGATCGCCAGCTCGCCCACGATGTCGAGCACCCGGCAGCCGTCCACCCGGTCGATGATCTGCAGGAACTCGAACTGGCCCAGCGTCAGGCCCTGTTCGGCACGCAGTCGGGCGCCGACCGCGTTGTAGAGACGGGTCTCCACGCGCACGAGATCGAGGAAGACCGGAGTGACGTGGCTCACAAAACCTCCCATAGATTCCTGGGAATCATCTTCCCCGGAAGCCGGTTGGACACGACCAGATGGATTCCTGGGAATCCATCCTCGCATCCCGACCCGATGGAGGCCCGTCATGTCCCGACAGCAGCGCCAAGCCCTGGACGCCCTGCTCCGCTCCGCCCCGCGCAGCGAGACGCGCCCCACCCCCGAGCAGCAACGCACCGCGTTCGCCACGGTGATGACCCGACCTGCACCGTCCGGCGTGACCACCCGCAGCACCGTCCTGGGCGGGCGTCCCGCGCTGGACCTGGAGCCGGCCGGAGCGGCGGACCGCGGCCGGCTGCTCTACTTCCACGGCGGCGGATACGTCATCGGCTCACCGGACACCCACGTCGGCCTGGTCGGCGAACTCGCCACCCGCACCGGGCTGCGGGCGACGTCGGTGGACTACCGGCTGGCGCCCGAGCACCTCTTCCCCGCCGCGGTCGACGACGGACTCGCCGCCTACCGCGACCTGTTGGCCACCGGAGCCGACCCGCGAGAGATCGTCGTCGCCGGTGACTCGGCCGGCGGCGGCCTGACCATCGCCACACTGCTTGCCGCACGCGAGGCGGGACTGCCGCAGCCGGCCGCCGCGGTCGTCTTCTCCCCCTGGGTCGACCTCACGCTCTCCGGGGAGAGCATGCGGACCAAGGAGGACGCCGACCCGATCTTCACCGAGGCCGACGTGCGCGGGTACGCGGATCTGTACGTCGGTGCGGGCGACCGGAGTCACCCCCTGGCGAGCCCGGTGTTCGCCGATCTGTCCGGCCTGCCCCCGCTGCTCGTGCAGGTCGGGGCGAACGAGGTGCTGCTCGACGACGCGGTCCGCCTGGCCGCCCGCGCAGGCGCCGCCGACGTCGAGGCCACGCTCGAGATCGGGCCGGGCCTCCCGCACGTCTACCAGAGCGAGCACGGACGTCTGGACGAGGCGGACGCCGCGCTCGACCGTGCCGCCCGCTTCCTCGTCGGCCACCTCGACGCCTCACTCACCGAGGTGGCATCCAGGGGGTGACGAGGCGCGGGTCAGGTGGCCGGGGTGGGCCACGGGACGTCGACTTCGACAGGGGCCGTGTAGTCGACGCCGGGGACGGAGAAGCCGTAGAGGCGGCGGACCTCGTCGCTGAACCAGCCGAGGTCGGCGAGGCCGGTGATGGTGTGGCTGGTGGCGGCGGACCAGCGTTCGGCGACGGCGTCCTGCACGGCGGGGTCGAGTTCCCAGGCGTCGAGGCGCACCCGCCCCTCGCCGTCGAGGTCGAGCGGGCGGAGCCCGGTCAACTGGTCCCAGAGGTCCACCAGTTGCCCCACCGGCGCCACCATGGCGTCACCGAGCACGCCGCGCAGCAGCCCGACGTACAGGGCGATGCCGGGGATGGCGGTGGAGGACTGGGTGACGGCGGCGGCGTTGACCGAGGTGACGGCCCGGCCGCCCAGGGTGGCGCCGAGGCGCGCGTCCAACGTGCGGGCGGTGGACTCCAGATGGGCCTTTGCGGCGCCGATGGTGCCCTGCCGGTAGATCGCCGCGGTCAGCGGTGAGCCGATGTAGGAGAGCGCCGCGGTGGTGAAGCCGTCGGCGAGCAGCGACCGGTCGGCCAGGAACGTGATCCACCGCTCCCAGTCGGCGCCGCCCATCACCGCCACGGTCTGCTCGACGTCGTCGCCCTCCGCCGGCGCGGTGGTGACCTCCTTGATCTCCGGGGCACCGGACTCGTCGAAGACGAGCGTCTTGGTGGTGTAGGGCGAGCCGACCGGCTTGAGGACCGACGCGTACACGCTGCCGGTGTCCGGGTCGGTGCGGCGAGGTGCGGCCACCGAGTAGACGAGGTGGTCCAGGTGTCCCCCGAACCGTTCGACGATCAGGTCGGCGACCTGCTCCTTCACCGCATCGCTGAACGCATCGCCGTTGACGAAGACCATGTCCCGCCCGTGCTGCTGGGCGAGCCGGGCGGTGGCGGCGGTGCGGTACCAGCCGGCCGTTGCGGTGCGCCGCGCGGGCCCCTTCTCGAAGCAGACGCCGATGCCACGGATGCCGACCCGGGCCAGGCCCGCGATCGTCGCGGCCAAGCCGTATCCGGCGGACGAACCGATGACCAGGGCCACCGGTCCTTCGCCTCCGGTGGCGTGCAGGGCGGGAACCGCCCGCCACATCTCGTCCACCAGCCGCCTGCAGCCACCAGGATGAGAATCGAGGAACAGGAAGCCCCGGCTCTTGGGCGCAATGACGCGTTCGCTCACGGTGTGGTGCCCCAGGTGTCGTCACGGACAGGAACGCGGTGGCCGCAGCGGCCACCCCGTCCGGCAAGTCTGCGACCGCACGCGGCAGCACAGTGATCTTGCCTGCCACAACGATGCCTGCCCGGACTTGGAGGGTTCCCCACTGGCTCTCGACACCGGCTCGCGATGCCGGCCTCTCGATGCCAGGCCTGCGCGCGGCTACTTGGCCGCGTCGAGGGCCGCCTGCCACACCGGGCTGTCGACGTAGTGGTTGTCGTACAGCTCCGAAGAGTTCTTGATCTCCTCGAAGCCCGCCTCGCCGCGCATCACACGGCCCAGCAGACGCAGGTAGTCGAAGCGCGGCATGCCCGGGCTGAAGACGAACAGCACGTCCGCCTCGCGCCCCGGGGCCGCGGCGAAGGCGTGCGGGGTGTGCGGCGGCACCAGCAGGAAGTCGCCCTTGCCCAGCTCCTTCACCTCGTCGTCGACCAGCACCCGCAGGGCACCGTCCACGACGAAGAACAGCTCGGACGCCTTGGTGTGGAAGTGCGCGGGAGCACCGACCGCCCCCTCGGCGAAGGTCGAGCGGTAGCTGGTGAGGCCACTGCCGTCCGTGCCGTAGTCCGCGAGCAGGGTCATCACGCTGCTCGGGTCCGCGGTGGTCTCGGCGGTCGCCGCACGGGTGAGCACTGCCTTGGGAGCGGTCTGCGCGTTCATCAACGTACGTCCTGTCCACGAGCTGCGGCCTCCGGCCTTCCCGGCGCCTCGCAAAGACAACTCTATGGAGCCAATAGACCTCAGGAGAGGTGCATTTGACGGCTTGAAGGACGGGTCAATTCGACCGCGCCGACACGTCGCACCAACACTGCTCCGAGCCTCCGCCGGCCGCCGACGACGACGCGGACCCGGCGGTCGGCGTCGGAATCGTTGCCGAGGACGGCGACGCAGGAGTTGGTCGAGGATCGTCGAGGGAGACAGGTCGCTCGTCTCGGTCAGGTGGACCGGCTTGCCCGTATGTTCGTACGCGTCCCGCATCACGCCCGGCTCGCCCCAGTACGGGTGGAAGGCGACGGCGTCCGCGGCCTTGCGGACCTGCTCACCGGTGACCGAGCCGTCGGGAGCATCCTCGAAGAAGCGGTGGTAGTTCTTGGTCACGGTGCTGTTCGGGTCGCGCCAGTCCCAGAAGTTGAAGTCGTGCACGTACAGCTGGGTGTCGAGCCGCACGGCCCTGAACTCGCGCTTGACGGCGAGCGTCAGATTCTGCTGCTGGGCGACGCTGATGTGCATGGCGGGGCAGACGACGTCCATGCCGGGCTCGTTGAGCAGCGTCAGCGCGTCGACGCGGATGCCGTGCTTCGCGTACGCCTGGACGAATTCGCGTACGCCTGGACGAACGTGACGCAGTAGCGCGCGAAGACGTCGATGCAGTCGTCGCGCAACGTGCCCACCTGGTAGTACTCGGTGCTGCTGCCGGGCTTGAGCGCGACCTCACCGGCGTCCTTCACTCCGGCGGGCAGGTCGCCCTCGGACCAGAACGGCAGGTGCTCGATGAGGTCCGGGCTGCCGATCGTCAGCCGGAACCGGTCGAGCCCCGCCCCGTGCACCGGGTCGACGAGGAGCCGGATCGCCGCACGCCGCTTGGCCGGGGTCAGCTTCCACAGGTTGGAGACGCTCGTCTCGTCCAGGGAGAAGCCGATACCGGAGTACTGCTGACGGGCGGCCTCGGGATCGGCGACGACCGTCGCGTCGACCGGACCGCCGGCGTCGGCGCCGGCCGCCGTGCGGACACTCGGCAGGGACCGCCAACTCTGCGCGCTTCCGGTGATTTCAGAAGTGGAGGCGGGGCCTGCCAAGGAGCTCGACGCCGGGCGGTGCGGACTGAACTGCCCTTGCTCCCCAGCACACTTGAGACTGCGCGCAGGCCGGTGGTGGCGCCTCGACGAGTTGCCTCTGCCCTCTGCCCTTCGGTCAGCTCTTGGCGGACCTGTCGCACAGGGCATGGTCGACGAGGGTGCCCGTGGCGCGGTTGAGGGCGGCCAGGTCGGGGGGTGCCGTGGTGGTGGTGATCGAGACGGTCACCGCTCGTTTGCCGTCCGCGCTCACGGCAGGTCGGGTGTGGGCGCCCATCCCGTCACCCTCGTGGGTGTAGTAGAAACCGCCGCAGGAGAGCGGGATCCTGCGCAGCCCGAGGCCGTAGGTGCCCTCGGGCATTTCGGCCACGTCGTCCGGGTCATCGGTGCGCCGGACGGTGTGCCGCATCTCGCGCCACTGCTCGGCGGGGAGCAGTCTGCCGTCGGCCAGGGCGCGGAAGAAGGTGTTCAGGTCGGCGGTGGTGCTCACCACGCCGGAGTCCGCGGTGTGCTGGAGGCTGTGCTCGGTGACGTCGAGGCGCGTGCCGTCCTCGGCGGTGAGGTACGCGCGCACGTGCGGGTCGGGCAGGCGGGGGTCGAGTCCGGGGACGGAGGTGTCCCGCAGCCCCAGCCTGTCGATCACCCGCTGCCCGATCAGCTCCGGCCAGCTCGCGCCGCCGGCCTTCTCGGCGATCATCGCGGCCAGCAGGTAGTTGGTGTTCGAGTACGCCCACCGGGTGGCGTGGCCGGGCCGTGGCACGAACACGGGAGGGTGTTTCATCGCCACCGCGACCAGGTCGGCCGCCGGGGTGGTGTCGTAGCGGTGTTCGTCGAAGTGGTGGATCAGCAGGTCCTGGAGCTCCGGGTCGTCGATGTAGTCGTACAGGCCGCTGGTCTGGCGGAGCAGGTCGCGGACGGTGATGCGGCTGCCGTCGTTGCCGTGGCCGGTGACGACGCCCGGCAGCCAGTGTTCGACGGTGTCGTCGAGCGACAGCCGCTTCTCGGCGGCGAGTTGGAGGACCACGGTCGCCATGAACGCCTTCGTCGTGCTGGCCGCGCGGAAGTGCGCGTTCCACGGGATCGGGTCCGCGGAGTCCGCCGTCCGCGTGCCGATGCGTGCCATGAGGGGCGCGCCGTTCGCTCCGTCGACCCTGGCCAGTACGTTCACCTGGCCGCCACCGGCCTTCCGTACGGCCGCCAGGTCCTGCTGGAGCACGCGCTCGTCATAGGTGGGCCGCGCGGGCGCGTGCCCGGCGCTCGCGGCCACGGCCGCGGGAGAACTCAGCGCGAACAACGCCGCACCCAGCACAGCCGCCTTGGCCTTCTTCGACAACAGCATCTGCATGTTCCCATCCCCCGCCCTGTGTTCCTGATCGGTGACGTCGACCAGCCAACCGGATCCGGAACCGCGGGAGGATGAGGCTGTCCTCCGAGTGAGGGGTGGACTTAAGTCCCCTGTGCGCGAGGCGCACGACGCCGCGCACTCGGTGCTCGGCGCCATCAGCCATCATCGCTGTCAGCCCACAAGATGCCCTGCCACAGCGCCGCGACGTTGCTGTGCGAGTAGGCGGAAGCCGAGACCGCCTCGTCGAACCAGTCATCCAACGGGTCGGAGGTGCCGTGGACGATGCCGCCGGACGGGCTGGCCTCCGCAGGCGTGGCCGAGACCGCGACGCCACCGAGAGCCAGCACCGCCAGCGGTACAGCCATGACCTTTCTCAAGTTCATTGCAGGTTCCTCCCGCGCGCGAACTGGCCCTCTGCCGGGGCTTCACAGGTCGCACCAACGCAGGAGGGTAGGTCCGCATACCCCCAACTGGCCTTTTCTCAGATCGATTTGGCCCGAATCACCCGCTGCTCGAAGCTCGCTGCTCGAGGCATCGAGAAGAGCGAATGCCGACCGACGTCGTTCGCCCCGGCCGAAGTCACGGCGATCGAAGAACTGTTGCTGACGCCCCCGCAGCCGCACCTGCGCGACTGGTGGCATGCCGACGATCCAGCCAACCTCTACCGGCCCGCCGGGTCCGCCACGACCACGGTCACGGCCACCACCGGCGCATCCCCCCGCGCCCTCAGACCCCGGCCTGCAGACGCAGGCCGGTGAGGGTCAGGTCGAGGGCCGAGCGGAACTGGTCGGCGTCGTCGTGGCCGTCGAACTCGTCGACGATCTCGTGCACGAACGGGAATTCCTCCGGGTCGAGCTCCCGCCAGGCCCGGGCGAAGCGGCCGAGGTACTCCTCGCGGTCGACCGCGCCGTCGAGGACCTCCTCGGGCGGTTCCTGTCCCATGTCCACGGCGGAGCCGACGACGACGCCCACGATCGCGGACACGGCGTGGAAGCGCTGCCGAGCGCTGAGGTTCAGGCGGAGGGTCTGACGGCCGAGCAGGTCGTACAGCCGCAGGGAGTTGCTCTGCACGTCCGTGTTGCGCATGAAGTAGGCACCCAGCCACGGCCGTTCCACGATCGCGTCGAACAGGGTCACGGCCATCGCGCGCAGATCGTCGATCGGGTCGCCGCTGTCCGCGAGCTTCTCGACGTCGGCCAGCACCGTGCCCATGACGTGGTCGGTGGCACGGTCGAGCAGTTCGTCCTTGCTCGCGACATACCAGTAGATGCTCGCGACGCCGCCGCCGAGGCGCTGCGCCAGCGCCCGGAACGTCAGGGCCGACGCCCCGGCCTCGTCGAGCAGGGCCACCGCCTCGGTGAGCACCGACTCCATCGAGTGCGAAGCCCGTCGGCGCCCCGCGCCGGCGCGGGTCTGCTGGCCTGCCATGGCGTCATCCCATCCCGATTTTTGCACTGAACCGAACGTTGTTCTATCGTACCGTATCGTACGCCGTTCGATACCCGAACGTCGTTCGATCGGAAGGATCTCCATGACCACCGCCCCGCCCGCGGCCCCCGGCTCGTCCGCGCCTCCCTCACGCGCCTACACGTCACTGCGCGCGGCGTGGATCCCCATGGCCGCGCTCTGCCTCGCCTTCTTCGTCGAGATGGTCGACAACACGCTGCTGTCGATCGCCCTGCCCACGATCGGCCGCGATCTCGGCAGCGGGACCACCGCGCTGCAGTGGGTCACCGGCGCGTACTCACTGACCTTCGGCGGCCTGCTGCTCACCGCGGGGTCGATGGCGGACCGGCTCGGCCGCCGCCGGGTCCTGCTGGTCGGACTCGCCGTGTTCGGCGCACTGAGCCTGTGCGTCGTCTTCGTCAGCACGGCAGGTCAGCTGATCACCCTGCGCGCCGCGCTCGGCGTGGCCGCCGCGGCCATGGCGCCGATCA
Source organism: Streptomyces sp. NPDC050085 (assembly GCF_044460595.1). Classification (NCBI taxonomy): domain Bacteria; kingdom Bacillati; phylum Actinomycetota; class Actinomycetes; order Kitasatosporales; family Streptomycetaceae; genus Streptomyces; species Streptomyces sp. NPDC050085. The sequence continues at coordinate 87,662 of NZ_JBITJZ010000006.1, forward strand.
CGAACTCGCTGGTGTTCCGGCTCTTCGACGACAAGGCGCTGCGCATGCGCGCGATGACGGTGATGATCGTCGTCGGCATGTCCGGTTTCGTCCTCGGCCCGCTGCTCGGCGGCACCGCGCTGGCCCATGTGCGCTGGGAATGGCTGCTGGTCGTCAACGCCCCGATCGCGCTCGTCGCGTGCATCGGCGTACGGCTCGGCGTTCCGGCCGACCGGCCCGAGGACCTGACCAAGGACCGGCTCGACCTGCCGGGCGCCGCCCTGAGCGTCGCCACCATCGGCCTCGCCTGCTACTCGCTGACCAGCGGCGTCGACCACGGCTGGCTCTCCGCGATCACCCTCGCGTCGATCGTGGGCGCGCTCGTGGCCGGGTTCGCCTTCGTCCGGCACGAGCGCCGCAGCGCCGCCCCCATGCTGGACCTCGGTCTGTTCTCCAACGGCACCGTCCGCGGCGCCGCCCTCGCACAGATCGGCACGTCCATCGCGATGGCCAGCGTGATGTTCGGGCTGATCCTCCACTTCCAGTACGCCTACGGCTGGAGCCCGGTGCGCGCCGGTCTGGCCAACCTGCCGATCATCGTGACGATGCTCGTCGCGACCCCGCTGTCCGAATGGCTCGCGCGCCGATTCGGCCACCGCATCGCCTGCCTGGTGGGCGCGGCCTGTCTGGCCGGCTCGCTCGCCGGACTCTCGTGGGGCGTCGACCACGGGTACGCGGTCATCGCGGTGTGCATGGTGCTCATGACCGTGGGCCTGCGCACCGTCATGACGATCTGCGCGGTCGCCCTCGTCGAGGCCATGCCGAGCAACCGCACCTCGATGGGTGCCGCCCTCAACGACACGGCCCAGGAGGTCGGTTCCAGCGTCGGCACGGCCGTGGTCGGCACCCTGATCGCCGCCCTGGTCACCACACAGCTCCCGGCCGGTGTCTGGAGCAGCGACCTGGTCGCGTCGTTCTTCCACGGCGAGCGGGTCACCTACGCCCTGCTCGCGGTCGTCGTCGGACTGATCACGGCTGGCGGCGCCCTGGCCCTCACCGACTCCCGCACCGTCGAGGAGCACGGCCCGGAGGAGGATGCCTGAGCGGCGCGGGCCGGGCACGGTGGACGTGCGGCCGTGCGGCCGTGCGGCCGGGGCTCGGCGCTCGAGTGCCGCCCTTTCCCCCATCACCACGACCGGCCTGCTCGCCCTGTCCAGCCGGCGCAGCAGTGCGCGCGTCCGGCCTTCGGGCAGGCCGTCCAGGTCGGCATGGCGGAAGAGCGTGCCGCCGGGCGCTGCCGCGGGCGGTGCGAACGCGGAAGGCTCGTCGGGCCGTTCGCCGGGCAGCAGGATGCCGGCGGCGGTGACGCCCGCGACCAGCGCGGCACCCGCCACCACGGCCGTACGCCGGCGGCGGCGCCGCCGGATCCGGTCACGCACGCCCCGCATCCTCCCCTCGGGCGTCGCCAGACGCGGCACTCCGCGCTCCAGGAACTCCCGCCGCGCGCGCTCCTGTTCGGCCAGGTCCGGGGGCTCGTGCCGGGCGAGGCATTCCCTCATCGGGCACCCCCACCGGCTGCGGCGCCAGCGCCCGCAGCGCTGGCAGGGCCTTGGACGCCTGGCCCTTGACGGTGCCGGGCGCGCAGCCGAGCACCTCGGCGGTCTCCTCGACGCCGAGGTGCTCGAAGTATCGCAGCACGACCTCCGCCCGCTGCCGCACCGGCAGCACCCGTACGGCCAGCGCGAGGGACGGCTCCGGTTCCGCGCCCTCGTAGGCGTCGAACGAGGCCGCCCGGTCGAGCAGTTCGCCGTGCGGCACCCCGCCCCGCCAGCGCCGCCGCCACCAAGAGGCGTGCGTGTGGACGAGGGCCTTGCGGATGTACGCCTCCGGCTCACCGTCCGCGATCTTGTGCCACATCGGCCACACCCGGGCGCCCGGGCGAACACCGTCTGAGCAGGTCCTCGGCGAGGTGGGCGTCGCCCGTCAGCAGTCAGGCTGCCGCATGCCCACGGGGGGGCGGTACTCGTGGGTCGGAGCCCTCCTCGGGCGGGCGGGAGGCGAGTGGCCGCCCCTCGACGGGTGCCTTGACAGGATCACGACCACTTGTATGGTCTAGGCCAAGCGTCAACGGCCGTTCCGCTCAAGGGAGTTCGCGCTGTCTCGCACGTGCGCGCTCCCCTGCCCCCTTCGCGCCTCTTGGCCCCACCCTCGAGAGGCCGACCCGTCCGTGCGTCCCCACAGATTCGCGCGCGTTCGGGAAGACCTGCAGTGAAGGAGTACGCATGCACGCCAGAAGGAAAGCCGCTGCCCTGACCGGCGCCGCACTGGCCCCGATCCTCGCGCTCGCCCTCCCGGCATCCCCCGCAAGCGCCCACGGATACATCTCCTCGCCGCCGAGCCGCCAGGCCCAGTGCGCGGCGGGCACCGTCTCCTGCGGCGACATCACCTACGAACCGCAGAGCGTCGAAGGCCCCAAGGGCCTGACGAGCTGCAGCGGCGGGAACAGCCGGTTCGCCGAGCTCGACGACGACTCCAAGGGCTGGACCGCCACCCCGGTGCAGCGCTCCGCCCGGTTCGAGTGGAAGCTCACCGCGCAGCACGCCACCAGCACCTGGCAGTACTTCGCGGGCGGCCAGAAGATCGCCGAATTCGACGACAACGGCGCCAAGCCCGGCGCCACCGTCACCCACCAGGTCGACTTCGGTTCGCTCACCGGCCGGCAGAAGGTCCTGGCCGTCTGGAACATCGCCGACACCAGCAACGCCTTCTACGCCTGCATCGACGTGAACGTCGGCGGCTGATCCGCGTACTGCCCGAACGACGGCGCCGCGCCCCTCTCCCCCACGGCGTGCCCCACGCGCCACGGGGTGCGGCGCCGCACCCCCTCCCCCCCCACCGAACGGAGCGCTGCGATGCGCCGTCGTACCCTCGGACTGCTCTGCGCCACCACCGCCGCGGCCGCCCTCGGCACGCTGACACTGACGGACCCCGCGTCCGCCGCCAAAGTCTCTGCGCAGGAGGTCCCCGTGCAGGACGCCTTCGTGGTGAGCGAGGCACAGTTCGACCAGATGTTCCCGAACAGGAATTCCTTCTACACGTACGACGGACTCACTGCCGCACTCGGTGCCTATCCGGAATTCACCGGGACGGGCAGCGACACCGTGCGCAAACAGGAAGCGGCCGCGTTCCTCGCGAACGTGGGTCGCGAGACGGGCGGGCTCGTCTACGTCGTCGAGCAGAACACCGCCAACTATCCGCACTATTGCGACACTTCACAGCCCTACGGCTGCCCGGCGGGCACCGACAAGTACTACGGTCGCGGGCCGATACAGCTCAGCTGGAACTTCAACTACAAGGCCGCCGGTGACGCCCTCGGAATAGACCTGCTGCACAACCCCGATCTCATGCAGAACGACGCGGCGGTCTCCTGGAAGACCGGCCTGTGGTAATGCAACGGCGCCAACCCGGGCCAGGTCCGGAGCAGGGTCGACAACTACAAGAAGTTCACGCAGATCCTCGGCGTCGACCCGGGCGCGAACCTGAGCTGCTGACCTGCGCTCGAAGCGGGGCGGAACAGGCCTCTTGATACCTTGTGGCCATGGACGAGGTGTTGGACGAGGGGCCGTTCTTTCACGGCACGAAGGCCGAGCTGCAGGTCGGGGATCACCTCACCGCAGGATTCCGGTCGAATTACCGGCCCGAAATCGTGATGAACCACATCTATTTCACCGCGTTGCGCGACGGCGCGGGCCTCGCCGCCGAACTCGCATCCGGCAGCGGGGCCCCGCGCGTGTACGCCGTCGAGCCGACCGGGGAGTTCGAGAACGACCCGAACGTCACCGACAAGAAGTTTCCCGGCAATCCCACCCGTTCCTACCGCAGCAGGGAACCGCTCCGGATCGTCGGCGAAGTCACCGACTGGACACGGCTGACGCCCGAGGCGCTCCAGATGTGGCGGGACCGGCTGGCCGCCATCCGCCGGGACGACCGTGCCGAGATCATCAACTGAGCGGCAGGGCCCCGGCTCTGCGGGTCGTCGCGGACCCCGTACCGGATCTTGAGACCACGAGCGGCCCGTGGCAGGGTCGTGCCGCATGATCGACTCATTCGCGAAGGACAGCCTGCACTGGAGACTGCGGCGGGACCGCGAGGCGCTGCTCTGGAAGCTCGACGGCTTGTCCGAGTACGACGCCCGTCGGCCTCTGACGGCGACCGGGACCAACCTGCTGGGCCTGGTCAAACACGTGGCCACCGTCGAGGCCAGGTACTTCGGCGAGGTCTTCGACCGCCCTTCCCCGGAACCGCTGCCCCGCTGGCAGGACCACGACGGCAGTGATCAGTGGGCGAGCGAGGACGAGACCCGCGACCAGATCATCGCGTTCTACCGGCGCACGTGGGAGCACGCGGACGCGACGATCGACGAGCTCCCCCTCGACGCCCCCGGCCACGTGCCGTGGTGGGCGGAGCCCTCCCCCAACACGAACCTGTTCGCCGTCATGGTCCACGTCCTCAGCGAGACCATCCGGCATGCCGGGCACGCCGACATCCTGCGCGAAGGCCTCGACGGCCGGACCGGGTTGCGCGCCGGCCTCGAGGCGCGGATCGACGAGGAAGCCCGAGCGGCCCACTGGGCGAGGATCGAGCAGGCCGCCAGGTCGGCCGCACCGATCGACGCTCAGGACTCCTCGCGGAAAGCGCCCTCGGCTTCGTACTGACGATTCCTGCCGAAAGAAATTCTCGGTCCGTGTCGATCCGGCCGCGTCCTGTTCGACGTCCTGATGTGCGGTACCCCGCCGCACACTGACGCGACAGAACCTGATGAGGGCACGCATGAGCCAGCTGCTGAAAGTCATGAACTTCAACGTCTCGCGCGACGGCGTCGCTGCCGGCGAGCACCAGAGCCTCGAGCAGCCGTTCGGCCTCGACCGACCCGAGAGGCTGTTCAGCTGGGCCGGGGCCACGGCGAGCTGGCCCATGCGCACGGCGCCCGGCGGGAGCCGGGGCCTCGACGACTACTTCACCCGGGACTTCGCGCACAACATCGGTGCCGAGATCATGGGCCGCAACAAGTTCGGGTACCAGCGCGGGCCTTGGCAGGACCACGACTGGCTCGGCTGGTGGGGACAGGAGCCCCCGTTCGGCACCCCGGTGTTCGTCATGACCCACCACGAGCGCCCGTCGTTCACGCTCTCCGACACCACGTTCCACTTCGTCGACGCCGATCCGGCCACCGTGCTCGAGCAGGCGCGGGAGGCGGCGCAGGGCAAGGACGTCCGGCTCGGCGGCGGAGTCACCACCATCCGGCAGTTCCTGGACGCCGACCTGGTCGACACCCTGCACGTGGCGGTCTCACCGCTGAAGCTCGGCGAGGGGCTCCGGCTCTGGGAGTCGCCCGACGAACTGCTCGACCGGTTCCACCTGGAGGTCGTGCCCAGCGCCAGTGGCGTGACGCACCACCTGTTCTGGCGCAAGTGACGCGGGGGCTTCCGGCAGGCGGGACCCTCGGCAAAGTTTTCGGCATGGTCTAGTCCAAAGAGTCTTTTGGTCCAGTCCACTCCATTGACGTGTCCTTATCACGCTCAACAAGCTGTCTCGACTCGACTCCCCGGACAGGAGGCACAGAGTGAGACGACTTCGCGCATGCCTGGGCGCCGCCACCGCCGTCACCACGATCGCGGTCGGCGCCACGGCCTTCGTGGCGAGCAGCGCCTCGGGCGCCTCGACCGACCTGAGCAATCGCTGGTACGCCGCCGCTCCCTATCTGATGCCGTTGGACAACGACCCGCCGGACGCGACGGCCATCATGGACGCCACCGGGCTCAAGGCGTTCCAGCTGGCCTTCGTCCTGGCGCCCAACGGCGGTGGCTGTTCGCCCACGTGGGACGGGACCGCCCCGGTGTCGGCCGACACCGCGGTCAAGGCGAAGATCGACGCGATCCGCGCCAAGGGCGGCGACGTGTCGGTGTCCATCGGCGGCTACAACGGCACCAAGCTGGGCCAGGCCTGCTCCGACGCCGCGTCGACCGCGGCCGCGTACCAGCAGGTGATCACCAAGTACGGGCTGCGCGCGATCGACTTCGACCTGGAGGAGCCCGAGTACGAGAACACGGCGGCGATCAGGAACGAGATCGGCGCCGCGAAGATCCTGCAGCAGAACAACCCCGGCCTGTACGTCTCGGTCACCACGGCGGGTACGGCGGACGGCACGGGCTGGTTCGGCAAGCAGATGCTGCTGGAGGCCAAGTCGCAGGGGTTCACCCCCAACAACTTCTCGATCATGCCCTTCGACGGCGGCTTCAACGGCGCCGCGGCGCAGACCGGCGCGCTGACCAACTTCAACCAGATCCTGCAGTCGACCTTCGGCTGGGACCAGGCGACGGCCTACGCCCACGAGGGCTTCTCCGGCATGAACGGCCGCAGCGACACCGGCGAGATGTTCTCGCAGGCCGACTTCCAGACGGTCCTCGACTACGCGACGAGCCACCACATGGACCGGTTCACCTTCTGGTCCCTCAACCGCGACCGCCAGTGCACCCCGCCCGACAACGGCGGCCGTACCTCCGGTACGTGCTCCAGCGTCGCCCAGAACGCGTGGGACTTCGCCAAGTTCTCCGTGAAGTTCGCCGGCGCGACACCGCCCACCGACCCGCCGACCACACCGCCCACGACGCCGCCGTCCACCGGGTGCAAGACCGCGTGGAGCGCGACGGCGGTGTACACCCAGGGCAACGAGGTGAGCTACAACAGCCACAACTGGAAAGCCAAGTGGTGGACGCAGAACGAGCGGCCCGGCGCCGCCGAGTGGGGCCCGTGGCAGGACGAGGGCGCCTGTTGAACAAGCCCGCGCGGCCCGGCGGCGCCACTCCGACGCCACCGGGCCGCCGCCCTTGTGCACTACCGTCCCGCGAGCCCGGCGACCCAGTCTCCTACCGTGAACTCCCTTGCCTGGTGAGGGCATTCACGACGGCAGGCCGGAGCACGGTCGCCTGTTTCCGTTCGATCATGCCCAGCACCACTCCGCCGATGATGATCACGCCACCTGCGACCTGGGCGAGCCGGACCGACTCCCCGTTGATCACGATCGCGCCGAGGACCCCGAAGACCGGGACCAGGTTGAGGATGTTCACCGCGACGCTCGAAGCCATCCTGCGCAGGCCGTAGTTGTAGAGCAGGAAACCGCCGACCGAGCAGGCCACGGCCAGGTGGGCCAGGAGCAGCGAGGCCGTCGCGCCCGGCATCCGCCAGTCGCCCGCCTCCAGCAGCGAGGCGAGCAGGAACCCGGCCGCGCCCGCCAGGGTCTGGTAGTACGTGACGCTCGCGGCGTCCTGGCCGGCGCTCGCGCGTTTGCCCAGCACGTTGTAGCCGGCCCAGGCCAGACCGCCGAGCAGCAGCAGTACGTCGCCGAGCCAGCGCGAACTCCCGCCCACCTCGGCCCCGTTGCGCACGACGAGGAAGGCGCCGAGCGTGGCGAGGAGCACCCCGGCCACCCTCGGCAGCGGCATCCGGGCCCGGAAGGCGACCAGTTCCACCAGCATCGTCATCAGCGGATACGTCGCCACGATCAGCGACGCGTCGGAGGCCGTGGACAGGTCGACGCCGACGTTCTCCAGGACGAAGTAGACGGTGATGCCGAGGAATCCGCTCACGTAGAGCTGCCGCCGCTGCCGGGCGTCCGGTCGGCGCACCGGGCGCCGCCGCCTGCCCAGCCGGACCAGGACGCCGAGGAGCACCGCCGCGAGCGTGAATCTGACGGCGCCGATGCTGAGCGGCCCGACGTCGTCGAGGACCCGCTTGGTCACCGCGTACGAACTGCTCCACAGCAGCGCGGCCGCCATGACGGCACACACCGCTCCCGCCGTCGGTCCGCGTTCCCGCATCTCACGTCGCCCCTCTCCGCGCCCAGTCGACGCCCACCGCGCCGTCACCGAACAAACGTCAGCTGATTACGCTGGAGGCTAACAACATCATCGAGAGTGACGCGAAGAGTCCGAACTACCTTCGGAATCCAGTGAGATGGGGAACTCGTGGACGAACTTGATTCGGCGTTGGTGCGCATGCTCCAGGCGGATGGTCGGCGCACGAACCGGGACATGGCCCAGGAACTCGGCATCGCCCCCTCCACCTGTCTGGAGCGCATCCGGGCGCTGCGCCGCAGCGGTGTTCTGACCGGCTTCCACGCGGAGGTGGACCTCGCGGCGATCGACCGCGGGCTGCAGGCGATGATCGCCGTCCGGGTCCGGCCGCCGACGCGCGCGGTGATCGAGTCCTTCCAGACCTTCCTGGAGCAGATGCCCGAGGTGATCTCGCTCTTCGTCCTCACCGGGAACGACGACTTCCTCGTGCACGTCGCCGTCCGCGACACCGACCACCTGCACGCCGTCGTCCTCGACAAGCTGACCAAGCGCCCGGAACTGGCCGACGTACGGACCTCGGTGGTCTACGCGCACATGCGCCGGAAGGTCATCGGCCCGACATGACGCGGGGCCTGGTCGCCGTGCCATCGGCGCCCTGTCAGCCGCCGGCGCCTCCCACCCGCACCAGGCCGAACTCGTAGGCCACGATGACGGCCTGCGCCCGGTCCCGCAGTTCCAGCTTCGCGAACAGGCGGTTGATGTGGGTCTTCACGGTGTGATCCGTGATCGTGAGGCGGCTCGCGATCTCCGCGTTGGACAGCCCTCGCGCGATCAGGGTGAGGACCTCCGCCTCGCGTGCCGTGAGCTCCCCGACGGCGTGCGCCGGCAGGCGCGACGCTCGCGCGTGGACGAACGCGCCGATCACCCGCTTGGTGATCTCGGGCGAGAGCAGCGCGTTCCCGGCCGCCACCACGCGTACCGCGTGCAGCAGTTCGGGAAAGGTGGCGTCCTTCAGGAGGAAGCCGCCCGCCCCGGCCGCGAGCGCGTCGTACACGTACTCGTCGAGCCCGAACGTCGTCAGCATCAGGACCTTCGTCGCTCCGCCGGATGCGGCCAGGATCTCGCGGGCCGCTTCGATGCCGTTCTTGTGCGGCATCCGGATGTCGAGGAGCGCGAGGTCGGGCCGGGTCTCGGCGGCGATGCGCACCGCCTGGACCCCGTCCTCGGCCTCGCCCACGACCTCGATGTCCTCCTGCGTGCCCAGGAGGTTCACGAACCCCGTGCGGACGACCGCCTGATCGTCGGCGACCAGCGCCCTGATCACACCGCGCTCCTTCTCCGTGTCGTTCACCCGGTCCCCCAGGGCAGTTCCGCCTCCACCAGGAAGCCACCGTCCGGGCCCGCGCCCGCGCTCAGCCGGCCGCCGACCAGGGCCGCCCGTTCCCGCATTCCGGTCAGGCCGTGGCTCGCGCCGGAGGCCGGACCGGGATGCGGGCCCGGTCCGTCGTCGTGGATGCGCAGCGTGAGCAGGCGGTCGGCACCGTAGTCGATCTCCACCACCGTACGGGCGCCGGGCGCGTGTTTGCGTACGTTGGTCAGCGCCTCCTGGGCGATCCGGTAGGCGGACAGCTCCCACGCGGCGGGCAGCGGCACCCGCTCCCCGGTGACCAGCAGGTCGGTCGTGCCGCTCACCGCCCGGTGCTGGTCGACCAGTTCGGCGAGGTGGTCGAGGGTCGGCTGCGGGGCGGTGAGGACCGCGTCACTCCGGCCCTGCGGAGCGCGCAGGACGCCGAGGAGACGGCGCAGTTCGGCCATGGAGGAGCGGGCGGTGCCGGCGATCTGCTGGAAGCCGTCGCGGGCCTCGGCGGTGAGGCCGGGGGTGGTGTACGTGGCACTCTCCGCCTGGACGGCGATCATCGACACCGAGTGCGAGACGATGTCGTGCAACTCCCGGGCGATGGCGGCCCGTTCGGCCTCGGCGGCCTGCTGTCGCTCCATGGCGATCAACTGGGCCTGCGCCAGGTTCCGTTCGTTGCGGGTCTCCTCCCGGGAACGTACCGCGTCTCCCATCATCACGGCCCCGAAGATGACCACGGTCAGCAGGAACGACTCGGCGAACAGGCTGAGGGAGCCCTTCTCCCACAGCGCGGGCACCGGCAGGTCCATCCGCGACCAGGTGTTGATGTGTACGAGGTTCACGCACAGTGCCCCGAGCGCGCCGCCCGCGACGGTCAGCGCGGGGTGCAGTACCCGGTTGCGGCCCAGGGTGTAGCAGCCGATCAGCCCGCTCGCCATGATCGAGAGGTAGAGGTTGACGTCGCCCGCGAACCCGATGAGTCCCGCGGCGACGGTGAGCATCGCGAGGGGCGGGAAGGACCGTCGCCACATCAGCGAGGCCGAGGAGACCAGCACCCCGACGGTGGTCGTCACGGACCCCGGAAAGGCGATCAGTTCCGCCACGGCTGCGACGGTCAGGGCACCGCCGGTGGCCCAGGGGTAGGAAGGCGCGGCGATCCAGGCACGGAACCGCTGGTGAAGGGACGTACGCATGGGTCCATGGTCCCGGCTCGGGCGGCGGCGCGCGTCACCGTACGGGTTGAGGCTGCGCGCTTGGGTCATGCCACGGGTTGAGTCCCAGGTGCGGAGCCTCGGTTGACGCCGTCCGACCTGCGGATTCGTAGCGTCGACGGACATGAGGAACAGCCTTGATCAGAGCGTCCGGAGGCTCAGCGGGACGGCCTGGGGGACGTGCCGGCGGAGCCGTGTCGAGCGGTGTGCGTGGGCCGGCTGCGCCGCCGTCGCGCTGGGGCTCGCCCTGGTGTCGCACCTCGGCCCGCACCGGGTGTGGGGCGTGGTGGCGGGCTCGGGGTACGCGGTCGCGGCGCTCGTGACGTCCCCGTCGTATCCGCGCCGGGCGGGCCGTGCGGTCGCGGTGGCCGGGGCCGTCGTCCTCCCGCTCGTCGGGCTCGTGGCGGCGGGGGAACGGCAGTTGGAGGTCTCGGTCGTCGAGCGGTCGGGGCAGTTGCTGCTCACGACCGGGAGCCCCTACGTCTCCGACCCGGCGGCCGTCGCGGACTTCAACCCCTACCTCCCCGGGATGGCGCTCTTCGGCGTGCTGCCGGGGGACGCACGCTGGTGGTCGGGCGGCGTGTTCGTCGCGGCCCTCGCCGCCGCGGGTCTGCTCCGGGCCCGGTTGCTCGCCTGTCCGCTGGTCGCGCTGCCGCTCGCGGTGGGCGGGATCGATCTGCCGGTGGTCGGGTTGATGTGCCTCGGGATCGTGCTCGCCGGGCGGGGGCGGTCGAGCGGGGCCGGACTGGTGCTCGGGGTGGCCGCCGCCCTCAAGTGGACGGCCTGGCCCGCGCTTCCGGTGGTGCTGGCCCTGACAGCGGTGCGCCAAGGCCGTCGGCACGCGCTGCGGTGTGCCGTCGTGGCCCTGGGTGTCGTGACGGTGGCGGTGCTGCCCTTCGCCCTGGCCGATCCCGCGGGCTTCTGTCGGAACGTCATCGCCTTCCCGCTGGGTCTCACCAGCACGACGTCACCGGCCTCGAGCCCGCTGCCCGGTCATCTGCTCGCGACGTACGTTCCCGGCGGAACCGTGATCGCGCTCACGCTCCTCGCGGCGAGCGCGGTGGTGATCGCCGTGTCCGTGGTGGCGCGGCCCCCGGGCACGGCACGCGGGGCGGGCATCCGGATCGCGGCCGGTCTGGGCCTGGCCATGACCCTGCTCCCGGCCACGCGCTTCGGCTACCTCGTCTATCCGCTGGTGCTCGGGGCGTTGGCGCTCCGGCCGCCGTCGCACCGCACACCCCCGCTCAACTTCAGGGAGAGGGCCCTCGCATGACCCCCATGAACGACATGACTCGCACCACTCGTCCCACTCGCAGGCCGCGCACGCTGATCGTCACCAACGACTTCCCGCCACGGCAAGGTGGCATCGAGACCTTCGCGCGGGAACTGGCCGACCGCTTCCCGCCCGGCGAGGTCGTCGTCTTCACCTCCTCTCCCGCTACGGACACGCCCGCGGCCGACGTCCGCGGGGCCTTCCCGTACCCGGTGATCCGCCATCGGGCACGCACCCTGCTGCCCACCCCGCGGACCACCGCACACGCCGAGGCCGTGGCCCGCCGGTACGGCTGCGACCGGGTGTGGTTCGCAGCCGCGGCGCCCCTCGGACTGATGGCGGCACGGCTGCGGGCGACGACGGACATCCGTACCGCCGTCGCCACCACGCACGGCCATGAGGTGTGGTGGGCCCGCACCGTCGGCGCCCGCGGCCTGCTGCGCCGTATCGGGAACCAGGTGGATGTACTGACCTGGCTGGGTACGAGCACCCGCCGCCCGATCGAGGCGGCCCTCACCCCCGGGACCCGGACCGCACGTCTCGTCCCCGGCGTGGACACCACCGCCTTTCGCCCCGGCGTCGACGCGGCCCCGGTCAGAACACGGTACGGCCTGGGACGCCGCCCGGTGATCCTGTGCGCGGCCCGGCTGGTCCCGCGCAAGGGCCAGGACACGCTGATCAGGGCGCTGCCCTGGATCCGCAGGGCAGTTCCCGACGCCATGCTCCTGCTGGTCGGCGACGGCCCGTACGCCCCGGCACTGCGTCAACTGGCCCTGGCCGAGGGCATCTTGGACTCGGTCGTCTTCGCGGGCGGCCACCCCCATCGCGCGCTCCCCTCGTTCTACGCCGCCGCCGACGCCTTTGCCATGCCCTGCCGCACCCGCAGACGGGGCCTGGAGGTGGAGGGTCTGGGCATCGTCTATCTGGAGGCCGCCGCGTCCGGACTCCCCGTCCTTGCGGGCGACTCGGGCGGTGCTCCCGACGCGGTACGCGACGGAGAGACGGGCCATGTCGTCGACGGCCGCTCGGTGGCAGCTACCGCGGACCGGCTGACCAGGCTCCTCCGCAACCCCGAACTCGCCCACGGGATGGGCGAGAAGGGGCGCCACTGGGTCCGCACGGAATGGACCTGGGACCGCTCCTACGCGACTCTGTCCGAGCTGCTCCATCCAGCGGGAGCGGCCGGCTAGCCCGCCCGGGAGTTCGCCGTCGTCCTGCCGTCCAACGCTGCAGGCTCAGCACCCGGGATGCTGACGGGTAGGTCGCCCGGTCGCTGGTCACGATGGCTCCGGGGTGTCGCGTGGTGGACTCGCGAGTGCCCGCCGCCGCAGAGGTCGGCTGCGAGGTGCCGCGCGGCCAACCTCGAAGCCGCCGGTGTCAATCGGGACCTCGTACTCGACGGCGGGGACGGTGACGTGTCCGTCGGCGAGGCGGGTGTCGCCGTACTCGTTGTCCTCGGGACTGTCGGGCGGCACGCCCGTTGTGGCTTTCCGGCGCAGGGCAACCGTCCACTGACCGCCACCGTGAGCCCCGCGTCGGCCATGCAGTCGGCGGGCGACCGCTATGGAGTGTTGGGGAAGCAATGGCGCCGACTGTGAGGCCCCGATCCCGCCGGGAGGTGCTGTGTGGATGAACCTCTCGCCCATGAACTCGGTGGTCGTCCGGCCGTAGCCGACTGCTCCGTGATTCGTCGGTTCCGCGCGTTGCTGGTTCACTCGTCAGCACCCATGGGACCAGGCCGTCTAGTTCGGAGTTCAGGAAGTGCTTTTCGACGTCACCCGCAGCGCCCTCGCCGAAGTCTTCGGCGAGGAACGGCTCGCGACCCTGCCCGCCGGTGCGCTCCCGCCCTCCGTCGCGGAGACCGAGGGCGCCCGGCTGCTGCGGACCGTCGGCGTTCCCACCGGGACGCTGCACCTGCGTGAGCCCGACGCGGACACCGGGCGGGTCGCGCTCGTCCAGGACGTCGTCGACGCCGAGGGCTTCGAGGGCGCCTCGCAGGACGCGGGCGCCTGGCCCGTCATCGGCTGGCTGCTCCATGCTCACCTCGCCCTCGATCCCGGCTCCGGCAAGGTGTACGCCTTCGACGCCGACGAGGAGAGCGTGCGGGAACTCCACGCGGACGTCTCCTCTCTCGTCCACGTCACCCTCCAATTCCAGCGCCTGCTCGAGGAGTTCACCTTCAGCGGCGCCGACGGAGCAGACGAAGAAGACGGGGAAGACAGGCAAGACGGCGACGAGGAGGCCGGCTTCGAGCGCCTCGAGCGGGCAGTCGAACGCATCCGCCACGAGACGAGCCGCATCGACCCGCTCCCCTTCCAGGACGACGAGACCGCCTGGACGGTGATCGGTGAGGAGATCGCTGCCGGCCAGCGCTTCGCGGCCGACAGCCCGGGAGCCCGTTCGCTCTACGGGTGAGCGAACGGGCTCCCGGTCGGTCGGCCTGGCCTGCGGGGCGGCCCCCGCAGGCCAGGACCGTTTCAGCTCCTCAACGCCTCAGCGCCTCAGCGCCTCAGCCTATGGAGAGCCTGATCAGCCGGGACCGGTCGGGCACCGTCCCCTCGACCCGGAAGGCCACATAGCGCGCCGACCCCGGGGTGGAGACCCGCTGCATGGCGGCGCGGCCCGTGAGGCGTCCGGCGGCGCGGTAGCCGATGCCGTCGTCGCTGAACTCCACCCGCCCGGCCGGTGGTGCGCCGGTCGTCCACTGTGCCTCCACCGTACGGATCTGCCGGATCGCGCCGAGGTCCACGACCAGGCGCCCGTCGCGGCCCGGGCGCCACGCGGTGGTCGCGTCGCCGTCGACCGCCGCGGACGGGTCCGACATCCCTTCCGGCAGCGGGCTGTTGGGGAAGACGGTGCGTCCCAGGGCCAGGTCCGAGTGCGGGTGGGCCGCGGCGCCGCGCAGCTCGACCCGGGTCTCCCGGCGGGCGCGGACGGTCACGGTCGTGGTGCGTCCCTGTCCCTCGATGCGAACCCGCGCATCGGCGCCGGACAGACGGAGCCGGGCCCCGTTCTCCACCTCGACGCGCAGGCCCGACGGCAGCGTCCCGCCCTTCGCCGAGGCCGGGGTGAGGGTGAACCGGGTCGGCAGCAGACGCGCGTCGGCCGCGTCGAGACGCGCCTCGAACGTCGTGCCGTCGCCGGTCACGGTCTGCGTGCCTTCGAAGACCGCGATGCGCGTGCCCGGTTGCGGGACGTCGACCCGGGTCGCGACCGCGTCGCCGGAGAGGTTGAACAGGCTCAGGTGGCCGTCCGTCAGCGCCGCGCGCACGGCGGCGTGGTCCGTCGTCGGAGCGCTCGCGCGGGCCAGGGCGCGCAGCTCGGCGGCGGACGCGTCGGCGTACCCCTCGACGACGAGCGGCGCGGCGGGGCCGTCGGACAGCACGATCGTGTCTCCGTACACGGCCAGTGGATGCTCGGTGCCGCGCACGACCAGACCGGCCCGTCCGTCGACGTCGAGCCAGCCGCCGCGGCTGGCGGCCTCGGGCTTCGGCCAGGTGGCCAGGTCGTTCCAGGTCTCGCCGTCCGTCGAGCCCTGGACGCGGTAGGCGCGCCCCGCGGCGGCCTCCCAGCGCAGGGTGACCTCCGTGACCTCCTGGTCCGTGCCCAGGTCGACGGCCAACCAGCTGTCCGCGCGCGGGCGTTCGGCCTTGGCCACGGCCCAGCGGGTCGCGCTG
This sequence comes from Streptomyces sp. NPDC050085, assembly GCF_044460595.1. NCBI lineage: Bacteria > Bacillati > Actinomycetota > Actinomycetes > Kitasatosporales > Streptomycetaceae > Streptomyces > Streptomyces sp. NPDC050085. The sequence goes on from NZ_JBITJZ010000006.1 coordinate 103,012, forward strand.
TCGCCGTCCACCGCCTTCGTGGCTTCCTTGCCCGGGTCGAAGGAGGACGCGGTCGCCGCCCCGCCGCGCGCGAGGTCGGCGCCGTCGGCGTCGGCCCGGGCCTCGAAGGCGTAGAGCGAGTATCCGTAGGCCGGGTCGGGGTGCACGCCCAGCACGCGCAGCCGGCGGACGGTGGTGCGCGGGAACGTCACCCGGTCCACGCGTCCGTCCGCGGCGGCCGGTGCGGGGGACGCGTCGGCCGCGGGCACCGCGACCTCGCCCTCCTCGAAGCGATAGGTGCGGGAGCCGTCGAGCCCCGCGACGCCGGGCATCGTGAGGTTGTGCACCTCCAAGCGCCCCTCCCCCGGGGCCGTTCCCGTGCTCGCGTAGACGACGGAGCCGGTGGGCAGGGTGGTGTATCCGGCGTAGCCGCTGTCCAGGTGCAGCAGGGTGGCGCTGCCGTCGAAGCCGTCGCGCACGTCCTCGTACACGCGCACCGTGCGCGCGCCGACCTTGCCGTTCGTCGCGGGCAGGAACATCGGGGTGGCCCCGCTGAGCCGGAACAGCCAGTCGTCGTGGGCGGGCTGCCAGGTGAACTTCACGAAGCCGGGCTTGGAGACCGATCCTGCCCAGGCCGCGGGTGACTGGTGGGAGACGAGCCCCGGGCCGGTCCCGAAGTCGGTGACCGAGGCGGCGTGGGCGAAGAGTTCGGCGCGTGAGAGGGGTGTCACCTGGCGGTGGTCGGCCGCGGCCCACACGTGCAGGAGGTAACTGATGGCGATCTCGGCGCGGGCCTCGGGCTCGTACTTCGGTTCGCCGGAGAACTTCGCGAGGCGGTACTGCGGCGGATACTTCTGGTACGCGTCCAGGCGCTGCGCCAGTTCCTGTTCGGCGCGGGCCGCGGCGCGGTCGCCGAGGACCTGCGACAGGAACGCCAGGGGGATCACGTCCCGGCCGTAGAGGTGCTCGCGGTCGGCGACCATCGGCATGAGCGGTTCGCCCGCGTCGCTCATGACACCGAGCAGGGTCCGCCACAGCGGCGCCGCGTTGGGCTGGTGCGTGAGGACCTCGGGCAGCGGGCGGCCCGCGGTCAGGAAGTGGGCCGCGTTCCGCCCCGAGGTGCGCCACAGCTCCTCCTGGTAGTGGGGGCCGAAGGAGCCGTGGTTCTCCACGATGAACGTGTCGTACAGGTTGCGTGCCCTGTTGCCCGAGACGGGCACGCCGTCGACCGTGGCCGGGTTGGCTCGGTCGGCGGGCGGCAGGCCCGTCTCGTTGCGCGACCACAGTCCGTACGCGTCGGCCCAGCCGGCGGCGCGCGGGTCGTCGGACGCCCAGGCGAGCGCGGGCGCGAGGGACTGGGCGTAGACCCCCATCTCCTCCAGCTTGGTGTCTCCCTGGAAGCCGCCGGCGAGGCCGTTGGGCGTCCAGGAACCGGAGGCGGGGTCGTTGCCGGTTCCCAACGCCTGTGTGTGGGCGGCCTGTTCACGGGTGATCGTGTCGACGTTCGCCCGCGTGGTGGCGTCGAGGTCGTCCCACAGCAGCCGGGCGGCGAGGACGAAGTACAGCTGGAACGTCGTGTCGAAGAAGAGGGTGCGGCCCCATTCGGTGCCGCCGGTGAGCCGGTTCGAGGCGGCGAAGTGCCGCAGGGTGGCCAGCGTGCGCCGGGCCAGCTCGTCCCGGCTGACGCCCGCGAGGTCCTCGTCGTAGTCGCCGTGGGTCAGCAGCAGGGCGTTGCCGAGCACCACGGCGAAGCCGAAGTCCTTGGCCGTGTAGTGCCCCTGGGCCGCGTCCCACTGCGTCTCCGACCAGCGGGTGTGCTGCAGCAGGACGCGGTGGTACACGGCGGCGATGTCGTCCGGCGGCGTGGCCGCACCCCTGGCGACCGCGCCGCTCGCCGCATGCGCGCCGGTCTCCCCGAGTGCGGTCGGCAGCAGGGCAACTGCCCCGGTGAGGCCGAGCAGTTGGAGAAGGTGCCTACGGTCGATGGGGGCGTTCAGGGGTGGCACAGGGGGTCCTCTCGCGCAAGACAACGTTGTCAACTGGAGCGGCCCCATGGTTGACGTCCACAGTGGCCCACGTCAACGGGTGGGACGGAAGTGACTTCACCGGCCCCACCCTTTTCATCTCCTTGACGACAACACACTCCCCATTTAGAGTCCTACTGACTCTAATAAGGGGGCTCTCCATGGTCGACATCACCCGACGCCTCGGCTGGCGTCATCTGCGTGCCGCACCGACCGCCCACGTACGGCACCACCGTTCGGGCCGACTGGCCCACGACGGCGCCGGGTTGAGCTTCTGGTTCCGCCCGTTGTCCGCCGCTCTCTCCGAAGTCCCGGTCGACGACCGGGAGTTGGCGATGACGTTCCACGCGCGGACCGCGGACTTCCAGGACGTGGCCGTGCAGGCGACCGTGACGTATCGCATCGGGGACCCGGGTGTCGCGGCCGCGCACCTGGACTTCTCCGTCGACCCCGACTCCGGTGTCTGGCGCGGTTCGCCGCTGGAGCAGTTGGCGACGCTCCTGACGGAGACCGCGCAGCAGCACGCCCTGGACGTCCTCACGCGTACGACCTTGGCGTCGGCCCTCGTCGACGGGGTGCCCGCGGTCCGCGACGCCGTCACGGCGGGGCTGCGCGAGGAGCCGCGGCTGCCCGCCACCGGGATCGAGGTGGTGGCGGTGCGGGTGATGGCGCTGCGCCCCGAGCCCGATGTCGAACGTGCCCTGCGCACTCCGGCGCGCGAACGCATCCAGCAGGAGGCGGACCGGGCGACGTACGAGCGGCGCGCGGTCGCCGTCGAGCGGGAACGCGCCATCGCCGAGAACGAGTTGGACAGCCAGATCGAACTCGCCCGCAGGGAGCAGCAGTTGGTCGAGCAGCGGGGTGCCAACACCCGCCGCGAGGCCGAGGAACAGGCCGCCGCCGATGCCGTACGGGTCGGGGCCGAGGCCGAGCGCGCGGTGCGGCTGGCCCGTGCGGAGGCCGAGGGCGCGCGGGAGGTCGGCGAGGCGCGGGCCCAGGCGCAGGCGGCCTGGCTGCGGGTGCACGGCGAAGCGGACGTCGCGACGCTGCACGCCCTGACCGGCACGCGACTGGCCGAGAACCTGCCGCGCATCGAGAGCGTGACCGTGTCCCCGGACGTCCTCACCGGCCTCCTCGCGCGGCTCGGTCCGCACGACGGGTCGTCGGCATGAGCCTCGCGCCGCGCGCGGTCGTGGTCCATCGCACCACGGAGTACGAGGAGTTGGTGGCGCGGCACGGCACGCACGGCCAGGCCGCGTTCTTCCTCGCCTCGCGCGGCCGCGACATCGCCGAGGTCGCGGAGCGGCACCACCGCATGCGGCGGGCCCTGGCCGAGGTCGCCGCCGCCGTGCCCCTCAACTGGCGGCGCGCGCAGGTGGAACGGGCGGATCTGGACCGGTTCCTGTTCGCACCGCAGGACGTGGTGATCGCGGTCGGACAGGACGGGCTCGTCGCCAACGTCGCCCAGTACGTCGGAGCGCGGCCCGTGATCGGGGTCGACACGGACCCCGGCCGCCATCCCGGTGTCCTGGTGCGCCACCGGCCGGCCGACGTCGCGCGCCTGCTGTCGGTGACGCTCGACGCCCGGGCGGACGCCGACGAACTGACCATGGTGGAAGCCGTCACCGACGACGCCCAGCGGCTGGTGGCGCTCAACGAGATCTATGTCGGCGCCGCCGGGCATCGCACCGCCCGCTATCTCCTGGGCCTCGACGGCGACGGGGGTGCCGTCGAGGCCCAGGCCTCCTCCGGGGTGCTCATCGGCACGGGTACCGGGGCGACCGGTTGGATCCGGTCGGTGTGGCAGGAGCGGGGCGGGGCCGGACGGCTGCCGGGGCCGACGGACGAGCGGCTGCTGTGGTTCGTCCGGGAGGCGTGGCCCTCACCGGTCACAGGGACGCGACTGAGCGCGGGGGAACTCGCGGCCACGGCCCGCCTGTCCCTGACCGTGGAGTCGGAGCGCCTGGTCGCGTTCGGCGACGGCATGGAGGCGGACTCGCTGGAGCTGACCTGGGGACAGACGATCCGCGTCGGCGTCTGCGCCGAGCGGCTCCGGCTCATCGTCTGAATCGGCTGAAGCGGCTGAAGCGGCTGAAGCGGCTGAAGCGGCGTCAACCATGCGGCGGGGCGCCATGGTTGACGCCCCGTCACTCACGATCCGTACGGATGATGGACGGACGGACCGTGGTCCCGTCAGGTGCCCGGCTTGCGGCCGTAGACGAAGACGTCGTCGCCGGTGCGCAGCAGGGACCAGTACTTCTTCGCGGTGGCCGACGTCATGTTGACGCAGCCGTGCGAGCCCGGCGGGTTCCACATGCTCACGCCCACCGAGTGGAAGGCCTCACCGCCGTCGAAGAACTGGCTGTAGGGCATGGCCACGTGGTAGATGCTCGACACGTGGTTGATGTGGCGCCAGTAGATCTTCTTCAGGCCGGTGCGCGTCTCGTACCCGTTGCGACCGGTCCGCACCGGGACCGGCCCGTACACGAGCTTCTTCCCGTCCTGGATCCAGCTGAGCTGGTGCGTGAGATCGACGCAGGCGATCCGCCCCTTGTTGACGGGGCACTTTCCGGCCTTGTTCGGGGTCTTGCCGATGGCCTTCTGCTGGTTCATCAGGTCCATCACGCCCCAGGTGACGGGCCCGGCGTAGCCGATCGTCGGCGTGATGCCGTGCTTGCTCTGGAAGGCCTTGATGGCCTTGCAGTCGGCGGCGGACTGCTTGCCGTCGACCGGTCGGCCGAGGAACTTCTCGACCTTCTTCTGGTACGGCCCGCTCTGCGTGGTGCAACTGCTCGCCGCCTGCGCCGGGACAGTTCCCAGCGCCACGAGCAGCGGTGCGGCCAACGCGGTGACACCGACTGCGGCCACGGCCCGTCTGCGTATGTCCCCCATGGCAGTTCCTCTCTCCCGATCCCCACCGTGCGACCGGCTGAGCGTGGGCACGTCGCCCACTGCCGATCACGGTTGTGACCAGGTAGACATGGCAACGGTCGTCTGCGTTGTACGGCGGCCGGGCTTGGCACAGAACGGTGACAAACCGTCCCCCGGAACCCTCTGGGGATCTCCGGGCACCTCAGGGCATATCCGGGTATCTCTGGGGATCTCTGGGGATGCGGGCTACCGCTACCCGCGGAACGTGAGGTCGGCGTAGCCGGAGTTGTCCGACGGGTTCGTGTCGCCGGGGATCGAGGTCCTGACACTGGCCTGGGCGTAGCGCGGGGCCTGGTGGGTGAGGTTCTCCAGGGTCGGTTCGCGCGTGTGGGTGCCGCCCGCGGGAACGGCCGGTACGGGGGCGACGTAGGTGGTGCTCTGCGCCTGCCAGCTCTTCGGCCCCGGTTCCCGAGGCGACGTCACCGACCAGATCTCGGTGGACCACTCGATCCTGGCGTTCGCCACGACCACGCGGGACGAGAACCGCTTCTTCCGCGCGCTGCTCACGGGCCGCCTGCTGCCGGCGCGGCAACTCGCCGAGATGAGGCGGACCGTCCCCGTGAGCGCGGACGCCCAACAGCAGTGGCCCGGCGGCCGGTACGGGCTCGGCCTGGTCGAACGTCCCGTGAGCTGCGGGGGAACCTACTGGAGCCACGAGGGCGGCGACGGCGGGCGAAGCGCCGTAGTCTCCATGTCCGAGGCACGCGGCGACACCTCGGAGCACGTCACGGAGCAGGTGATCGCGGCCTCCGCCCTCGTCGACCGTGCCCTGTGCGCCGGGCGCCGCGCCACTTCTTGAGCACGGTCAGGTCATCTGCGCACGGTCGGCGGATCAGCGCAGTCCGGCGAAGAGGTCGTCCTCCGGCAGCGGCGCATCGGTGGTGTCCTGGACGCGCACGAAGGTCTCGACGCCCATCAACTCGGTGAACCTCTCCAGGCCCATCTTGAGGAAGAAGATGTTCTCCCCCTGACTGGCGTGTGCGGCCAGCGAGTCGAACTTCTGGGCGCCGAACGCCGCGGTGTCGACCCAGGTGGTGACCTCCTCGTCGGGCAGGCCCAGCTCGGCCATCGCGGCGGCCTCGGCCGGATCCGGCTCCGGCATGTCCTCGTGGAACTCACGCACGGTCTCCCCGAACCGCTGCATCGCCGAGTGCGGCATCGTCGTCCAGTACACCTTCGGCGACAGCTCAGTCATCTCCAGCGCCGCCATGGTGATGCGGTTGGCCTGGATGTGGTCGGGGTGGCCGTAGAAGCCGTTCTCGTCATACGTGACGACGACATCGGGTTCGTAGTGCCGGATCAGCTCGGCGAGGCGGGCGGCCCCCTCCTCGACGGGCGTCCGCCAGAAGGAACCCGGGGCGTCGTTGGCCGGCCAGCCCATCATCCCGGAGTCGGCGTAGCCCAACGTCTCCAGGTGACTGATCTTCAAAATGCCGCAGCTCGCCTCGAGTTCCTGACGTCGCATCACGGCGACGGCCGCCGGGTCGTGGCCGGGATCGCCCGGCTTGACACCCCCTGGACCGTCACCGCAGCCGCCGTCGGTACACGTCACGAGGACCGTGCGGACGCCCTCCGCCGCGTACTTCGCGAGGACGCCTCCCGTGCTGGTGGCCTCATCGTCGGGGTGCGCGTGCACAGCCATGAGCGTCAAGGGGCGGTCGTTCCTGGGCCGGTCGTTCATGAAAACATTCCTCCTGTGTGAAAAGGCCTCGGTCCGGGTCCGTCGGGACGCTCTGTCACGTGCGCGTTCCCCCGCCCCACGGCGCCCGGCCTCCGGCCGTTGCAACAGTGACGGACGCACGAACTGTTCCCGCCGCACACGAAGCCTCACACAACGCCTCGCACAACCTCGCGCACAAATGGGAACGCGGCCTGCTGACCGGCGTCCTCGCCCGTGCAGTGAAGCCCTCCGGCGACGCGCGCAACTTGCCCAGCGCGGTGCGCAGCGCGCGGCGCTCGCACTCGGAGAGGCCGGCGAAGAGCTCCCGCTCCACCGCGTAGAGCGCGGCAGACGAGGACGCTCGGGTCGACCTGGAGCGCCTCCGCGAGCACCTTCTGGGTCACCGGCCCACAACCCCGGGAGCCCTCATGTTCGTCACCTGTGCCGTCGTCGGCGCCGTGCTCGCCCCGGCCCTGGCCGCATCGGCCTTCCTGACGTTCACCGGAAACGAAGCGATCACCGCGAGCATGACCGAGCTGGGCGTGCCCGACGCCTGGCTCCCGAGTCTGGCCGCGCTCAAGGCGGCGAGCACGATCGGCGTGGTCCTCTCCGCCTGAGGGCGCCCGTCAGCTCTTCAAGAACCTCACGAGTGTGTGACGGCGAGCAAGCCGGTGACGAGGGCGTGCAGCGCCTGCGGGTAGACGTCGTGGGCGGCCAGCTCCGGCCACCGGGGGCCGATCGCGGCCAGGCGGGGAAGGGTGTCGGCGTCGAAGTCGGTGAACGCGCCCTCGCGCGCGGGGAGTTGGACGTCGCGCGGGTGGTGCGTCGAGCGGATCCGGACGAGGATCTCGCCCACGGTGAGGTACCAGACGGCACGGAAGACGTCGACGGCCCGCTCGGGAGTGCATCCGGCGTCCTCGGCCCCGGCCACGATCGCTTCGACCATCCACAGCGCCGAGGCGTCGAGGAGGCCCACGAACCCGTCGACGGTCAGGACCTCCGCGGCCCAGGGCCAGTCGGCGAGGGCGTCGTGCATCGCGACCGCGGCCGCGACGATGCGCTCGGCCGGATCGGCCGGCAGCGCGGGGCGTTCGATGCGCGTCGCGTGGTCGTTGAGGAGGAGGACCAGGAGGTCCTCCTTGTTGCGCAGGTGGTGGTAGAGCGTCGTCGACCCGACCCCGAGCTCCGCGGCGAGCCGCCGGACGGTCAGCTTCTCCCAGCCGTCACGGTCGATGAGCCGGCGGGCCGCCCCGAGGATCTCGGCGCGGGAGGTGACGGGCGGGCGGCCGGTGCGGCCGCGCGATGCGGGTGATCGGGACACGGTTCCCATCATGCCGCCCGCACCGGCGCGTGCGCATCACTTTCAGAACGCGTTCCGAAAGTACTTCACGAGGCACTGCGCGCGATGCTACTTTCGGAACGCGTTCCTAAAGTGTGTCAGCACGTTTCAGTACGTTCCTGAAGCCGCCGTCAGCCCGTGAGATGCGGAGCAAACGATGACCAGTCATGTGGAAATCCGGCCGGGGCGCACGCTCGCCGCCGTGGCCGTCGTGCAGTTCATGGTCTCCCTCGACCTGTCGGTCGTGAACGTGGGACTTCCCCGGATCGCGGCCGGCCTCGGCTTCGACGCAGCGGGACTGACCTGGGTGATCCATGCGTACGCCCTGACGTTCGGCGGGCTGCTCCTGCTGGGCGGCAAGGCCGCGGACCGGTACGGGCGAAGGCGCGTACTGCTGGCCGGGCTCGGCCTGTTCGGGCTCGCCTCGCTCGTCGGCGGGTGCGCGCAGGCACCCGGCCAGCTCGTCGCGGCCCGCGCCGCCCAGGGTGTCGGGGCGGCGCTGCTCGCCCCGGCCGCACTCGCCCTGCTGACCTCGACGTTCCCCACGGGCAGGGCCCGGGTGAAGGCCTTCGGCGTGTGGAGCGCGATGAACGCCGCGGGCGGTGCGCTCGGGGTGCTCGTCGGCGGTCTGCTCACGCAGTACGCGGGCTGGCGCTGGGTGATGTTCGTGAACGTACCGATGGCCGCGGGAGCCCTGGTGCTGGCGCGACGCGGGGCCGCCGACGGACCCTCGGCCGTACGCGGCGGACGTCCCGACGTGGTCGGCGCGGTGCTCGCCACCTCCGGCATCGCCCTGCTCGTGTTCGGCGTGGTCCGTACGGACCGCCACGCGTGGACGTCCGCGACCACCCTCACCACGCTCGCGGCCGCCGCCCTGCTGCTGGCCGCGTTCCTGTACGTCGAGCGCACCACGACCCGTGAACCGCTCCTGCGGCTCGGCCTGTTCGCCCACCGCTCGGTCGCCGGCGCGAACACGTACAACCTGCTGGTCGGCGCCGCCATGACGCCCACGTTCTACTTCGTGTCCCTCTACGTGCAGCGCGTCCTCGGCACGGGACCGGCGATGACCGGGCTGATGTTCCTGCCCTTCGCGCTCGGTGTGGTGGCCGGTTCGGTGCTGGCCGTGAAGCTGGGCCACCGGTTCGCGCCGCGCACGCTGCTGGTCGTCGGCGCGCTGCTCACCGCCGTCGGATTCGGCTGGTTCGGGCTGATCAGCGCCGACGGGTCGTTCGTCGTCGACGTGCTCGGGCCCTCCATCGTCGCGAGCGTCGGCTTCGGGCTCTGCCTCGGCCCGGTCGTCTCACTGGCCACCGCGGGTGTGGCCGCGCACGAGAGCGGCACCGCCTCCGGCCTGCTCAACAGTTCGCGCCAGATCGGCGCCTCGCTCGGCCTCGCCGCACTGGGCACCGCGGCCCAGCACCGCACCGGCACCGCCACCACCATCGAGGCCCTCAACAGCGGCTACGCCCTGGGGCTTGCCCTCGGCGCGGCGCTGCTGCTGGCGGCCGCCGTCATCGCGCTCACCGTGCTGCGCGGGAGCCGACGCGTCGCGCCGCCCGAGCCCCGCACCGACCGGGACCAGGACCTCGTCCCGGCCCGCAACTGACGCCGGAGTTCCCCGGGTTGGTGTGCGTAGCGTTGGATGTGCGGTGTTGCCACGATCGCCGCACAGTGCTTACAGGAGCTCCCATGTCCGAACGACCCGAAGCGCAAGAGCCGCGCACCGCCATGACCACCGAGGAGATCGAGGCGGCCCACGTGGCCGCGCCGCCCAAGCTCAACGGCCGGGTCACGCTGCGGGAGTACGACCCCCGGTGGCCGGTGGTCTTCGATCGCGAGGCCGCCCGCATGCGGGAGCTCCTCGGGCACGTCGAGCACCGGATCGAGCACGTCGGCTCCACGTCCGTGCCCGGCCTGCCCGCCAAGCCGGTCATCGACGTGCTCCTGATCGTCCCGGACGCCGGCGACGAAGCGAGCTACGTACCGGCCCTGGAGGAGCTCGGCTACACGCTCGTCATCCGTGAGCCCGAGTGGTACGAGCACCGCCTGCTGCGCAAGTACGACCTCGACCCGAGCAGCGAGTCGGCCAACCTGCACGTCCTGCCCGAGGGCTGCGAGGAAGTCGTCCGCATGCTGCGCTTCCGCGACCGGCTGCGCACGGACGACGGTGACCGCAAGCTGTACGCGGATGCCAAGCGGTCGCTGTCCCGGCAGACCTGGGAGTACGTGCAGAACTACGCCGACGCCAAGTCCGAGGTCGTCGCGGCGATCCTGGAGCGGGCGATGGCGGGCGACGGATCCGGGCCGGACGCGTAGGCCCCGGGCAGCCCTCTACGCGACGTCGGGCCGTGTGCTCAGCGGGTCCCTCAGGTGCAGTTCCATCCTCGGCCCGGTGAGGGGCACGGCGCTCCACGCCGCCGTCGCCGTACCCGCGTCGGCGTCGACGGCCAGGCGGACCCGGTGCGCGCTGGTGATGACGAAGAGGTCGGCGACGAACGTGTCGCCCTGCCAGGCTCCGGCCGCGACGACGGGGCGGCCGAGCGGGGAGCTTTCCCGCCACGTGTGGTGGCCGACCTCGATGTCGAAGAGCGACTCGACGCGTACGAGCCAGCCGCGGGCGGTGGGTTCGACGACGACCGTCGTGCCGTCGGGCAGGGCCGCGTCCTCGGCGGAGGCGTCGATCTTCGCGCTGACCGAACGCTCCGGATCGGCCGCGCCGGTCACCAAGGGGAGCGCGAGGCGCCGCAGCCGGTCGGCCAGGAGTGCGTCGTCGCGGGCGCTGTCCCGCACTCCGATGCCGGGCAGCAGGCACTCCCACAGGGCGTCGAACACCTCCTGGGACTCGCCTTCGGCGGTGATGGCGACTACGAGATCGTGCGAGGGGACCACCACGCACTGCTGCCCGAAGGCGCCCTGCCCGTGGTAGCCGTGCCGCGACCGCCAGAACTGGTAGCCGTACCCGCGGGCGAAGTCCAACTGGTCCGCCCCGTCGAGGACCCACTCGCAGTCGACGTGCCGTGCGGTGGCGAGCTCCACCCAGCCCCGCGACACGAGTTGCTCATCGCCCCACAGGCCGCCGCGCAGCAGCAGTTGACCGAAGGCGGCGACGGCTTCGGTCGTGAGGTGCAGGCCGTGGAATCCGAAGGCGGCACCGCTCGCCACCCGGTCCCACTCGGCGTGCTCGACGCCCATCGGCGTGAAGAGGCGCTCGTCGAGGAATTCCGGAAGGCCGAGGCCGGTGACCCGTTCCACCATCCGGGCCAGGACGAAGGTGGTCGTGTTGTCGTAGGTGTGCCGTGTTCCCTCCTCAATGCCGAACGGCAGGCGCAGGAAGCCCTTCACCAGGTCGCCGGGTTCCCTCTGCCACGCCTCTTCGAGACTGTCCGCCGGATGTCCGACCGTCATGGACAGCAGGTGGTGAACGGTGATGCGGCGTCCCTGTTCCGAGGCGTCGGCCGGGACGTGGTCGGGCAGCACGTCCACGATGCGGTCGTCCAGGGAGAGCAGCCCGTCGTCGATCGCGAGGCCCACGGCGATCGACGTGAACGACTTGGTCAACGAGTAGAGGAGATGGGGGCGTTCGGCCGAGTACGGCGCCCACCATCCTTCGGCGACGACGTGACCGTGGTGCACGATCATGAGCGAGTGACACGTGCCGGATCGCGCTTCGAGCCGGTCGACGAGCGCGGCGATCGCACGGGACGACATCCCCGAGTCAGCCGGTGCCGAGCGTGGAAGCAGCGTGCGCTGAGAAGGCATTCCGACTTCCTAACAGAAGATCCACGCGGGCCGGGACCGATTTCCGGTGGAACGGCGATCGGGGCCCGGGACGCCCTCCCACCGATCCCGGTATGCGAGACGTCAATGTCCGCGATACGGAACGGTGTTGTTCCGGTGGCATGCCCACGTAGAGGATGCGCACATGGCCCTCGTTCTCGTCTCGCGTCGTCACGTAGATCTTCTGCGTGTCTCCACGATGCTCTGTCGGGCCTTCTCGCAGCGCCCCGCGCCGCACTGCTGAAGCTCTCCGTACAGCCTCGCAGTGGCTCGGCCCCGGTAGCGCCACGCCGTCCGTGGACGGCTTCCTTCTCGTTCTGACGCGCCCCGCACCTTCGTGAACTCCGGGGCGCGGGCCCTGTGTTGCCTTCTGCTTGTCTGTCGAGGTGTCGTCATGCCCGAATCCCGTCCCTTGCTGCACTGGTTCCTGCCCACCGGAGGTGACGGGCGCGACCCCGGCGGCGTCACTTCCGTACAGGCGCGCAGTGGTGCGGCGACCCGGCGGCCCGCCGATGTCGGGTATCTGTCCCAAGTCGCGCGCGCCGCCGAGCAGGTGGGGTTCACGTCCCTGCTCACTCCGGTCGGGCTCGGCTGTGTGGATCCGTGGATCCTCACGTCCGCGCTGGCGCAGCACACGGAGCGCATCGGCTTCCTCGTCGCCTTCCGCACGGGATTCGCCAGCCCGACGCTGCTGGCCCAACAGGCCGACGCCTTCCGGCGGTTCACCGCAGGACGGCTGCGTCTGAACATCGTCACCGGCGGCGACCCGGCCGAGCAGCGCGCCTACGGGGACCGGCTCGCGCACGACCAGCGGTACGAGCGCACCGACGAGGTGATGGCCGTGCTGCGTGATCTGCTGGACGGCAAACGCGTCGACTTCCACGGCGAGCACGTCAGGATCGAGGGCGCTCAGCTCACCGATCCGGCCGTCGAGCACCACGTCCCGTTCTACTTCGGCGGCGCATCGGCGGCCGCCGAGAAGGTGGCCGCGCGGCGTGCCGACGTACAACTCCTGTGGGGCGAGCCGCCGCACGCCGTCGCCGAGCGGGTGCGCCGGCTCCGCGAGCGCAGCCCCGGGCTGCGCTTCGGGCTGCGTCTGCACGTGATCAGCCGCGACACGGCCGACGAGGCGTGGGCCGAGGCGGACCGGATCCTGGCGGGCATGGACCCCGAGGCGGTCGCGGCGAGCCAGGCGCGTTTCGCCCGCATGGACTCCGCGGGGCAGGCCCGGATGACGTCGCTGCACGGCGGTTCGACGGACGGTCTGACCATCGCGCCGAACCTGTGGGCCGGAATCGGGCTCGTCCGGGAAGGGGCGGGCACCGCGCTGGTGGGCAGCCACGACGAGGTCGCCGAGCGGCTCGACGAGTACCGCAGGCTGGGCATCTGCGAGTTCATCCTCTCCGGCTATCCGCATCTGGAGGAGGCCTTCCGGGTCGGCGAGGAAGTCGCCCCGCGGCTGCGCCGCCTGGCCGCGGGCGATGCCCGATGAGCGCGCTGCAGACGGCGGACCGGCCCGGTCTCGACGGTCCGGTGTCGCACGGTCCGGCACCGGCCGGGGCGGCGGCACGCCTGCGCGGTTACCTGCCGGCCCTGCGCTGGCTGGCCCTGCGCGCCGTGGCGCTTGCCGTTCTGCTGGCCGCTTGGCAGGCCGCGGTGGCCGCTCAGCTGTGGCCCCGCGTCCTCGTCCCCTCCCCCGGCGACGTGTGGCACGCGTTCGTCCAGGCCAACTCCGTGCACGACGGCGTACGGGGCTTCAGCAACCACCTGCTCGTCGAGCATCTCGGCGTCAGCCTGCGGCGGATCGGGATCGGCACCGGCTACGCCGCTCTGGTCGGTGTGCCGCTCGGACTGCTCATCGGTGCCGTGAAGCCGGTCGCCGTCGTCCTCGAACCGGCGGTCACCTTTCTGCGGACGCTGCCTCCGCTGGCGTACCTGTCGCTGCTCGTCATCTGGTTCGGCATCGACGAGTCCCCGAAGATCTGGCTGCTCGTCATCGCCGCGCTGCCGCCGATCGCCGCCGCGACGGCCGCCGCCGTCCGCGACGTACCGGCCGAACTCGTCGAAGCGGCAAAGGCGTTGGGCTCCGGGCCGCTGTCCCTGCTGCTGTCGGTGCGGCTGCCCGCCGCGCTCCCCGAGATCCTCACCGGCATCCGGATCGCCGTCGGCGTCGCCTACACCTCGGTCGTCGCGGCCGAGACCATCAACGGCGTGCCCGGCATCGGCGGAATGATCCGTGACGCCCAGCGCTACAACCAGACCGCGGTCGTCGTGGTCGGCATTCTCGCCATCGGCATCTCCGGGATCGTCCTCGACGCCCTCCTCAAGGGCGTCGAACGGATCGCCGTCCCGTGGCGCGGCCGCGCCTGACTCCCCGTCAACCCGCTTCAACAGTCCAGGAGTTCCGCCATGCCTTCTGCCGTGCCCGCACGTCCTGCCCGTCGCACGCCGCTGGTGACCGCCACCGCCCTGTCCCTCGCCCTCGCGGCGACCGCCTGCGGCACCGGCGCCTCGGACACCGCCTCGAGCCGTGTCCAGGTGCGCATCGCCTACCAGGCGATACCCAATGCCGACCTCGTCGTCAAACACCAGCACCTGTTGGAGAAGGCCCTGCCGGACGTCGATGTGAAGTGGGTGAAGTTCGACTCGGGCGGTGACGTCAACACCGCCGTGATCGCCGGGGCGGTCGACCTCGGACTCGCCGGCTCCAGCCCGGTCACCAAGGGCCTGTCCGCGCCCTTGAACATCCCGTACAAGGTGCTGTGGATCCATGACGTCATCGGCGACAACGAAGCCCTCGTCGCGAGGAAGAGCACCGGCATCACCACGGTGGCGCGCCTGAAGGGGAAGAAGATCGCCACCCCGTTCGGCTCCACGTCGCACTACTCGCTGCTCGCCGCGCTGCAGGCGGCGGGGCTCAAGCAGTCCGACGTCACCCTCATCGACCTGCAGCCGCAGGACGCGCTGGCCGCCTGGCAGCGCGGGGACATCGACGCCGCGTACGTGTGGACGCCCACCCTGGGCGAACTCCACAAGGACGGCACGGTCCTCACCACCAGCCGCGACATCGCCAAGTCCGGGAAGCCGACGGCCGACCTGGGCGTCGTCACCGACGACTTCGCCGCGAAGCACCCGTCGATCGTCACCGCGTGGCTCAAGGCGGAGGACAAGGCGGTCGCCCAGGCCAAGTCCGACCCGGCCGAGGCCGCTGCCTCCATCGGCGCCGAACTCGGTATCTCCACGCCTGAGGCGCAGGCCCAGTTGAAGCAGCTGGTCCTGCTCAGCGCCAAGCAGCAGCAGGGCGCCGCCTACCTCGGCACCCCGGCCGCGCCCGGCGAGCTCGCCGACAATCTGCGTGACGCCGCCGTGTTCCTCAAGGGACAGAAGGCCGTCGACGCGGTTCCCGCCCGCTCGGTCTTCACCGAGGCGCTCGCCGTCAAGGAGCTCGCCCGTGCCACCCGCTGAGACGACCGCCACCACGACCGCTTCCACCGCCACGGACGTCGACGACATCACGCTGGAGGCGGTCAGCGTCCGCTACGGCTCCGCGAAGGCTCCCGTCACGGCCGTCGACGCCGTCTCCCTGACCGTCGGCGCGGGCGAGTTCGTCGTGCTGGTGGGGCCGTCCGGATGCGGCAAGACGACGCTGCTGCGGCTGATCGCCGGGTTCGAGACCCCGGCCCGGGGCAGCGTCGGCGTACGTCGCTCCGTCGGTGTCGTGTTCCAGCAGCCCCGGCTGTTCCCCTGGCGCACCGTCGGCGGCAACATCGCCTACGCCCTGGCCCGGCACGGCGTGCCCCGCCGTCAACGCGCGGACCGCACACAGCAGTTGCTGGAGCGGGTCGGTCTCGCCGGGATGGCGGGCCGCCGCACCTGGGAACTGTCGGGCGGTCAGCAGCAGCGCGTGGCCATCGCCCGTGCCCTGGCCACCGAACCGCACGTCCTGCTGATGGACGAACCGTTCGCGGCGCTCGACGCCCTCACGCGGGAGCGGCTTCAGGAGGAGGTACGTTCGCTGGCCGACACCACGGGCACGACCGTGCTGTTCGTGACGCACTCCGCCGAGGAGGCGGTCCTGCTCGGCTCCCGGGTCCTGGTGATGGCCGCGGAGCCCGGGCGCATCGTGTCCGAGGTGCCGATCGGCCTGGCGCGCGGCGCGGGTGCGGCCGCCGTCGCGGATCTCAGGTCGACGGCCGAATTCTCCTCGCTGCGGGGCGAGTTGGCGTCGGTCATGCGCGGCGCGGCCACGGCCTGAGGCCAGCGCCGGGGAGACCTTCTCCCCGGCGTCCTCGGGCAGCCATGCGGCCCGGCACATATCGTCCCTGTAGCAAAAACCCCATACGGGCCGACAACGCCGCGCTGTCTTGACTGGCGTACATGCATCGCATCCCGTCATCGGTCCGGAATCCGAGGCGTCGGACTCACCGGCGTCTCATGATCGGCTTGATAGCCGTCATCGCGGCGATCGCCGCACCTCTCGGATATCAGGCACTGCATTCCTCTTCTTCCGATTCTTCCGATTCTTCTGATCATTCCGATTCTTCCGAAGCCGCGGCGTCCCCGCCTTCCCGGACCGCGTCACCGTCGCCTTCCCCCGACTCGTCGCCTTCGCTCGAACAGTCCCCCGCGCCGCCACGGGACTCCCGCGGCGAGCCCCGTGGCGCGGTGGGCAAGACCGACGGTGTCGTCCCCGACGGCACGACGGTCTTCGACGACGGGGTTCCGGCCGTGTCCCACCTCACCCCCGAGCTGCTGAAGGCGTTGCGCCGGGCGGCGACCGATGCCTCCGGCGGCGGCGTCGCGTTCTACGTGAACAGTGGCTGGCGCTCCCCGCGGTACCAGGACCAGCTGCTGCGCCGGGCCGTCGCCGAGTACGGGTCCGAGGAAGAGGCCGCCCGTTGGGTGGCCACCGCGAAGACGTCCTCCCACGTCTCGGGGGACGCCGTCGACATCGGGCGTACGAACGCGGCGACCTGGCTGTCGGAACACGGCGCCGCGTACGGGCTCTGTCAGATCTACCGGAACGAGCCCTGGCACTTCGAACTGCGCAGCGAAGCCGTCGCCCACGGCTGCCCGCGCATGTATGCCGACCCCACGCAGGACCCGAGGATGCAGCAGTGACCGGCGGCCGACCGCGCGTCGACGCGCATCACCTCGGCCCTGCGCCCGGCCCGACGGGCCCGTCGGTCTCGCCCTCCGCCGTGAACTCCCTTGCCAGGCCCGTCTCGTGGAGCCGCGCGAAGGGTGTGAACGGGATGCCGTACTCGGACTCGCCGCGGTCGAAGTTCCAGGTCTTGTGCACCGAGAAGCGGTACGGCGTTCGCACGGTCCCGTCCGGCCCGACCTCGGCGCTGCCGACGACCCGGAACTGCACCCCGCGCAGCGCGAGCCACAGGTCGCGGCTCGCAGACCGGGTGATCAGCACCCCGCGCCACCCGCTGTCGGCGGGGTACGTTCCCGGCGGCAGGGTGCGCGCCTCCTCCCGCCAGTGGGCGAGCTGTGCATCGACGGCGTCGCGGACGACGGGGACGGCGAGCAGGGCGTGGGCGTCGAGCGCGAACGGTGTGCCCGTGCCGCGCAGGTAGTGCCCGAAGGCGTCGGCCGCGGTACGCCAGCCGAGTGCCGCCCACAGCGGTGGCACCGCCCGGCACAGCAGCTTCAGGGCGCGGTCGCCGGGGCGGGGCCGCAGGCTCGCGTACGGCGCGTTCCCGTTGGGCAGCGCGGGCTCGTCACGGCCTCCGTCACGGCCGATGAGAACGCCCTGCTCGCTGCTGCCCATGAACCGACGCTATGCGGCAACGCACCGGAGCGCCTGGCGTCCGGCCTCCGCACGTCCTGTCCGGGGCCGGTCAGGTGAACCGCTCCGGGCGGAAGTCCGCCGGCATCCCGGCCCTCTTCCCGCCGAGGACCTCCGCGGCGAGGAGCCGGCCGATCACGGGGCCGAGGGTGATGCCGCTGTGGGTGACCGCCTCGTAGTAGCCGGGCACCGAGGGCACGGCTCCCACCGAAGGGAAGCCGTCGCCTGGGACGGGCCGGTGGGCCACCCGTGTCCGTGCGACACGGGCGGTGCCGAGTTCCGCGACGACGTGCCCGGCCGAGGTGTGGAGCAGGCGTGCCAGTTCCGCGGGCTGTGCACCGGTGTCGACGAGTGCGTCGATCTCGCGGCTGTGGAGGAGCACCGTGCCCGGTCCGTCCGGGCGGAGCTCGACGTGCGGCGCGTGCATGGCCCGGTGGACCGGCACCCGGGCGCAGTCGATCCGGGCGACGAAGCCGGGTTCGCGCCGCATCGGCAGGTGCCGTGCGACGAGCCCGGCGACGTCGGCCGCGTCGGGTCCCGCCGCGTTCACGACGGCGTCGACGTCGAGGCGGCTCCCGTCCGACAGCGTCACGGTCCTGACGGTTCGCCCGGGGCCGGTTCCGATGGCGCGGACCCGGGTGCCGGTGCGCAGTTCGGCCCCGGCCGCGACGGCTCGGCGGACCAGCCGGCCGACGAGACGACGTCCGTGCACCCACGCCTCGTCGGCGCAGTACAGCACCGGCGTGCTGTCCGGCACGGTGAGGGCGGGTTCGAGGCGGCGGCGCACCTCGGCCCCCGTGCACACCTCGACCGTGTAGCCCCAACCGGCCAGCAGTGCGGCCGAGTTCAGCAGATTCTCCTGTCCCGCGGGATCGTCCGCCCAGCGCAGGTGGCCGCTGGGAAACCACCAGCCGTCCGGCCCGATGTCCGCCGCCAGGTTCCGGTGCTCCGCCATGCCCGCGACGTTCAGCTCGAAGTACGACCTGCGCGCAGTCTTGTTGGCGGCATTGACCCACGAGAACGACCAGTCGGTGACGCCTTCGCCCGGCCGGCCCGCGTCGACGAGCACCACCTCGGCACCGAGCCGCGCCAGGTTCCAGCCCACGCAGACTCCGAGCATGCCCACGCCGATGACGGCGACCCGCGCCCGCCGCCGCACTCCCTCGACGCCCACCCGCGTACTCCCTCCAGGATCCGGCCCCAACTCCCGCTTCCCCCAGGCCCCTACCCCCTCGCGCCGAGTCTTCTGCCCCGCACGGGGAGGCCCATATCAGCCGGGCCGTCGGACGGCACCTCTCCTATGCCCTCGGCGAAGCAGGGTCCCGCAACCGCACGCCGGTGTGTTTGAGTCTGCTGATGGAGATCTTGGTACTGGGCGGGACGGCGTGGGTGGGCCGCGAGATCGCGCGGCAGGCACTGGAGCGCGGGCATCGGGTGACGTGTCTGGCGCGCGGCGAGAGCGGCGCGGTGGCCGACGGCGCGTCATTGGTCGTCGCGGACCGGCGCGACCCTTCGGCGTACGAGGGGCTGGCGGACCGGGACTGGGACGCCGTGGTCGAGGTGTCCTGGCAGCCGGGTTTCGTGCGCGGGGCGCTGGCGGCCCTCGGCGAGCGGACGGCCCACTGGTCGTACGTGTCGTCGATCAGCGCGTACGCCTCGCACGCGCAGGTGGGCGCGGACGAGTCGGCTCAGCTCCTGTCGGCGGCCGAGGGGGACGAGGTCGACCGTGAGGAGTACGGGCACGCGAAGGTGACCTGCGAGCAGGCGTCGGCGGCCGCGGTGGGCGACCGGCTCCTCGTCGCGCGCGCCGGACTGATCGGCGGTCCCGGTGACCACACCGGGCGCACCGGGTACTGGGTGGGACGCGCGGCACGCGAGCCGCTGGCGCCCCTGCTGGTGCCCGCCTGGACCGACGTGGCGACGCAGGCGGTCGACGCACGGGACCTGGCCGCGTGGCTCCTCGACTGTGCCGGGAACGGGACGACCGGCACGTACGACGCGGTCGGCCCGATCGTGCCGTTCGCAGAGTGGCTCGCGCTGTCGCGGCAGATCGGTGGTCACACCGGGCCCCTGGTGGAGGCCGGCACCGAGTGGCTCCTCGAGCAGAAGGTGGGGCAGTTCATGGGTCCGGAGTCGCTCGCCATGTGGATGGCCGACCCGGAATGGGCCGGTTTCAGCGCCCGCGACGGTTCCGCGGCCGCCGCGGCGGGCCTTCGGCACCGGCCGAGGACCGAGCTGCTTGCGGACGTTCTGCGCTGGGAGCGGGAGCAGGGTCTGGACCGGCCCCGCCGGGCCGGCCTGAGCGGCGAGCGCGAACGCGCCCTGCTGGAAGCGTGGGGATGAGCACGAGGAGGCCAGGGGCGGTGCCGGGGCGGACCGCCCCGGCACCGCACTCGGCCGGACGGTCGGTCAGGCCAGCGGGATGTCCAGGTAGGACGGGTGCGCGTCCGGCGAGGACACGGTGAGGGAAGCGCCCTTCGCGTTGGCGTCGGCGTAGAACGGGTCCTGGCTGTCGATGACCAGCATCAGGCGGTGCCCGGCCGGCACGTCGTAGCCGGTGGCCTGCAGCTCGATCTGCACAGAGCCCTCCTCGCCCGTGCGGGTGGCGGGGGCGTGGGTGATGATGTGCGCGTTGTCGTCCGGGCCGACGTCGAAGAGGTGGGCGACGAAGCTCGACGTCGCGCTGTCGGACGCACAGGTGAGCCGGAGCACCGGGGTGCCGCGCAGCCGGGCGGTGCGGGTGAGGGGTGCGCCCACCCACACACCGGCGTCGCTGCGGCTGATGTCCCGGGTCGCGTAGACCTTGGGGTTGCCCGCCATCTCCGCGTAGCCGGACTTGATGATGAATTCGGCGACGGTGGCCAGGGTGTCGTGGTCCGTGGCGATGGTGCGGGTCCAGCCGTTCTCGGGCTTGTCGGTGAGGGCACCGTCACCGGTGTCGGCGCCCGTGCTGGCGAGATACAGCCGCTGGGGCGCACCGATGTACTCCTCCCAGTCGGCGGCGGCTTCGAGCGCGCTGCCCCACATGATCTGGGTGACCAACTCCCCTTCCTTGTCGATCCCGTTGGCGTCGCCCTTGAGGTGGTGGTTCAGCCAGCGGTGGGCGTCCTGCCAGATGCGGTTCGGCAGGCCGAGGATGCCGCTCATCTCGGGGCTGGAGTGGTCGCCGATGGAGAAGTCGAGCCGCTTGGGCCCGGTGAGGGCGTTGAACATCCGCAGGGTCTGGTTGTTCGGGAAGAGCGTCTCGTGCCAGGCCTGGGCGAAGAACACGGGCACCTGCCGGTCGTTCAGCAGCTCCCGGTGCGTGTACGGGGACCTGCCCTCGGCCCACTGGAGCGTCCCCTCGATGTTCTGCCCGGCGAGGACGTCGTCGAAGACCTGCTGGGTGGTGGCGCTGAGGCGGGCGTTGGCCGCGGCGTTGAGCAGCGCGGTCACCGAGCCGACGTGCCGGGTCTCGTTCTCGTAGAAGGCCTCTCCCAGATCGCCCCAGGTGCTCAGGGCGGCCACGGCCTTCACGCGCTCGTCGTGCGCACCGACGAGCTGGCTGATGCCGGAGCCGTAGGAGTCCCCGAGGAACCCGATGTCGGACGTGGAGGCGGCCTCTTGGAGGAAGTCGATGGCGGCCCTGCCGTCGTTCACGTCGGCCTCCCCCGCGACCTCCACCTCGCCTCCCGACTGGCCGAAGCCACGGGCCGTGTAGGCGAGGACGTGGTACCCGCTCAGCGCGAAGAGGGTTCCTTGCACCGCGTACGCCAGCCAGCCCAGGTCCGTCCACGGGGACGGCATCACGATCGCCGGGCGGGGCCGTGCGTCCTGGTGCTTCCACAGGTACCCGGCGAGCTCGATGCCGCCGCTTCCCGGTACGCGCACCCGGCCCATCTGCAGCAGGGCCCGTGCTTCGCCGGCCTCTTCCGCGCGGGTGGCGGACAGCCCGGCGGTGTCCCCGCTCTCGAGCGAGCTCACGAACCGGAGGAGCGCGGCCTCGTCCAGCTCCGGATAGAGACCGATCGGTTGCCGTCCCTGCGCCTGTTCCTGCCCACGAGAGGCCATGTCCGAACTCCCTTCCGGCGGGCCCGGGTTGCTCCGGTCCCGCAAGGCTTCCGACGTCGACGCCGATGAGACTCCTCCGCCCGGGGGCACGGCGATGAGTAGTCGGTGAGCCTTTGTGCGGAATGGCCGGATAGGCAGCGTTAGGCGGTGTTGCTCCTGAGTTCAAAGGGTGCGCAGGGCCGAGCGCGGTCTATGCGTCACGGCCGGGGCAGCGCGTGGGCGGGGTCGTGGAGGTGTGCCGCAGCCAGCACGAGTCGACCTCGCGGCCGTTCGGCAGGGTGTGGAGCGGGGGTCCGTCGTCGGCGACGAACCCGGCGCGGGCCAGGGCGCCCGCGGACGCGGCGTTCGCCGACTCGTGCCCTGCTCGCACGGTACGAAGTCCCAGGTGGGCGTGGCCGAGGAGCACGGCGGCTCCGAACAGCTCCGCGCCGAGGCCCTGGCCGCGCGCGTGCGGGGCCAGTTGACCGCCGAGTTCGCCCGAGCCCGCGTCCAGCATCACGCTCCCGGCGTACCGGCCGTCGTCCAGACGTACGCCGATCAGCAACTCCACCTGGTCGGCGGCGGGTTCGAAGGGCCGTGCCAGCGACTTCCGCACCTGCGGGGTGAATCGACGGGTGTCGAGGTCGCCCGGGTGCAGCGCCAGCAGCGCCTCGCGCACGCGCGCGTCCGTGACGATCTGCCCGTCCGCCCAGCCGAGCCAGCGCCGGGCCTCGGGGTCCGAGCCGCAGGCCGTGGCGACGGCGAGGTCCAGCATGGTCGCCGGGGTGTAGAGCAGCAGGCGCTCCGTGCGGAGCGTGTGCCGTCCTCCTCCGCAGGGGCCGGGCCGCGGAAGCCTGGGAGCCGCTCGCCCGCGACGCAGCAGTGACCGGATCATGTGCCCCCCCCCGAGCTCTTTGCCGCCGGAGTCTACGAGTTCGCGGGCGCGGACCGGTGCTCCGCCCGTAAATTCAGTGGCTGCGAGGGGCGAGAGGCCGTTAGCGTGCTGCCGCCCGCAGTCACCCCGTCAAGGACGTGCCGATGTACACCAAGTGAGAACCCCCGAACGCTGATCCGTCGCGCGACGCAGGTGTGCGCCGCGCTCCTTTTCGCTGCGGTCTTCTCACTGAAATCGGTGTCTCTCCATGTCCACGACCTGGGCGGTCACGCCCACATGCCTGCCGATCGTTCTCCGCCGTTGCCACCGGTGTGCCTCCGGGCGCTGCCGGGCACACGGCCCGCTCCGTGCCCGTGTGCACCACAGGCCCTTCGACGCCTGGCTCCGCGCATTGAACGAGAGCGCAGTTGCCGCTCCACGCCTCACCGTGGAGGCGATGCACGTACGTCTCGCTCCCGGCGCTGCGGCCCGCCTGTTCCAGGACCCGGCCGCGCGGCGTCACACGGCGATCCGCCGGCTGCGGACCGACCGGCCTGCCTGGCAGTCGCCGTACGGCCCGCCGTCGCACCGGACGCACCGCGGCCGGTGGGCCCCCGAGCCGGGGGTGGGCCGGTCCCTGGCCGCCGACCGGCGCGCCCACCTGTGCGCGCGCTGCGACTGATCACCGCACGGTTCGGATTTTCACAAGCTGAGCCTCGGGCCTGTCCGGCAGTATCCGAGCTGCCGGACAGGCCTCTTGGCCAACGCGCACGGGCTCTCCTTCATCTCCTCCTTCACCAGGGGCACTTCCGAGCCGCCCTCCGGTTACGGAGAACCCGTGCGCGCATTCAGGTGATTTGCGTCGGGAAGGTGGAGATTCGGTGCATAAACTCCCGTCCGTGACAGATCGTCAGTTCACGTCATCCGCCGACGGCGCGGCCGACGTGGTCATCCTCGGTGCGGGGCCCGCCGGGCTCGTCGTCGCCAATCTGCTCCAGGCCCGCGGCATCGACTGCGTCGTCCTCGAGCGGGCAAGCCGTCACCATGTCCGGACCCGGGCGCGTGCGGGATTCCTCGCCGACCACACCGTGCGGGTCCTGGACCGGCACGGCCTGTCGGAGGGGCTCCACCGGTACGGGCAGACCCACGGCACGTGCGAGTTCCGTACCGATGACGGCCGCTTCCGCCTGGACTACGGTGGCCTGGGCCTCGGTGAGCTGCACACCGTCTATCCCCAACAGAACCTGGTGACCGACCTGTTGGGGTCCTTCCTCGCGGCCGGCGGGCGGGCCCTGTTCGAGACCGAGGTCGTCGCCGTGCACGACGCCGACCTCGATCGGCCGTGGGTGAGCGTCCGCGCGCAGGACGGGCGGCCCGGGCGCTGGCGGGCCCGCTACGTCGCCGGGTGCGACGGGCGGCACGGCGCGGCGCGCGGGTCGTTGCCGGACGGGGCGGTGCGGCGCTACCACCGCGACCACCGGGTGACGTGGCTGGGGCTGCTCGCCGAGGCGCCGCCGAGTCTGGACGCGGTGGGCTACGCGGTGCACGAGCGCGGGTTCGCCGGGCACATGGCGCGCAGCGCCGACATCACCCGCTACTACGTGCAGGTCGAGCGGGGCACTCCGGCCGAGTCGTGGTCGCAGGAGCGGATCTGGGACGAGCTGGACCTGCGGATGCGGGCCAAGGAGTACGGGCCGCTGCGCCGGGGGCCGATCGTGCAGCGCGGCATCGTCGACTTCGAGTCGGACGTGCTGGAACCGCTGTCCCACGGCGCGCTGTTCCTGGCCGGGGACGCCGCGAGTCTGATCAGTCCGTCCGCCGCGAAGGGCGCCAATCTGGCAGTCCTGGAAGCCGAGTTGCTCGCCCTCGCCCTCATCGACGACCTCGTGCGCGGCGACCGCTCGGGCCTCGCCACGTATTCGGCACGCTGCCTGGAACGGATCTGGCCGGCGCAGGAGTTCTCGCGCTGGATGATCGACCTGCTGCACGGCCCGTCCGGCACGGACGAGGCCGCGCAGTTCCACAACCGGCTGCGGCGCGCCCGCATGAACGCGCTGCGCACCTCGCGCAGCCAGCAGGACTGGTTCGCCGAGCGGTACATCGGCGTGTGAGGACCGTCCCGCCCCCTCTCCCCCACTGAAACAACCTGAATACCGGAATGAGGACGCCCCGTAATGATCACGGTGTTGTCTGACGACACGGCGCGCCTGCGCGCGACGGTCGACTTCGTCGTCGAGCAGGACAGCGAGTCCCTGCTGCCGCTGCTGCTGCCCGGGCTCGACGGCCCCGAACTGCGCGCCCTCGTGGAGCGGTGCCGCTTCGCGCACGCCGCGCTGCTCGTCTTCCCCAGCCACCAGGGCGAGTTGGACGCCGTACTGGCCGAATGCGGCCTGAGCGTGGACGCGCCGCCGCAGCCGAGCGTGGTGGTGCGCGAGCGCCTGGCGGTCCGGCACGGGCGTGCCGCGGCCGATCTCGACGTCGGCATCCTGCGCCCGGTGGTGCCGGGCCGCGACGGCAGCCCCCGGATGGTCGAGGTGTTCGCCCTGACGGTGCCGCCGGGTTCCGGCCTGGAGGCGATCGCGGCGCTGGAGCGCGCCCGGCACGACGAGGCGCACGTCGCCTTCGAGGTACCGGCTCCGGATCCCCTGGTGCTGCGGGGGCTGCGGGCGTGCTTCGACCGCTACGGGGCGGTGCCCGACGGCGGCGGCTACAACCCGCACGAGAACGGCACGGTGTTCTACTTCGCCGCCCCGGCCACGGCCAAGGCCGCGTACCGGCGCATCGAGTTGTACGCACCCGGGGACCACCGGGACCAACTCGCGCTCCATGTGCGGGAGTTCCGTCGCCTGCAACCTGCGGAAACGATGCTGCGGCTGCTCACGGGCGCCTGGACGACGCAGGCGCTGAACGTGTTCGCGCAGCTGCGGGTGGCCGATGCCATGGACACCGGGCGGGCGGTCGAGGCGGGAGCGCTGGCCGAGGCGGTGGATGCCGACGCGGACACACTGACGGTGCTGTTGCGCTATCTCGCCATGCTGGGCGTCGTCGTCGAGGACGGCCCGGGCCGCTTCCGCCTCGCCCCTTCAGGGGCGCTGTTGCGCGGCGGTGACGCGGATTCGATGCGGTCGCTGGCGTTGATGTACGGCGGGCCGTTCTACCGGTCGTTCGGCGCGCTCGCGCACACCGTGCGCACCGGGCAGGTCGCCTTCGAGCACGTCTTCGGCGCGCATCACTTCGACCACTTCGCGGGCGATCCGGACCTGGCCGGGCTCTTCGACCGGTCCATGGCGGCCAGCCGCCGCATGTTCGAACCGCTGCCCGCCCATCCCGTCCTCTCCGCGGCGGCCCGCGCGCCGCACGGGGCGACGGTCGTCGACGTCGCGGGCGGCAACGGCGAACTGCTCGGCCGCGTCCTCGCCGTCCACCCCGGCCTGCGCGGTGTGCTGGTGGAACGGCCGCACGTCGTCGAGGCCGCCCGGCAGCGGCTCGACGGCGAGCGGTGCGCCTTCGTCGCGGGGGACTTCGCGGACGTGCCGTCCGGCGGCGACGTCTATCTGCTCTCCCGCATCCTGCACGACTGGGACGACGACCGGTGCCGGGAGATCCTCGGGCACTGCGCTCGGGCGATGTCCGCCGACGCCGATCTGCTGCTGGTCGAACGGCTGCTGCCCACCGACAGCTCGCCCTCGCTCGCGACCGCCTGGGATCTGCACATGCGGTGCAACGTCGGCGGCCGCGAACGCACCGCGGACCACTACGCCCGGCTGCTGCGCGACGCGGGCCTCACCCTCGTCGGACACGAGCCGCTGCCGCTCGAAGGGCATGTGCTGCACGCGCGCAGAACCGATCCGACGCCGGGGTGACACGGGGGTTTCGCTCGACGCGCGACGGCAAGGCGTCCCGCCGAAACTGATCACGACGACAGATCGCGCCGACCGGCGCGGCGGCGGACGGGAGGCACAGTGCACACAGGCAGCCACGGCGACCGCACGAGCGGCGGGACCGTCCGCCCGTACCGGCGCGAGGTGCTCACCGCGGGGGTCGCGGGGGCGGTCGCCCTCGCGACCGGCTGCGGCTCGTCCGGGGACGGGGGCGTGGCCGACACCGGCACGGCGTCGCCCCGCACCGCCGCGCACACGTCGCCCTCGGCCCCGCCCCGCCCCACGCACCGCAGCCCCGAACTCCCCCGCGGCGGCCGCCGGGTCTTCCCCGAGCACCGGCTCGTCGGCTACTGCGGGTTCCCGGGCGAGGCCGCGCTCGGCCGGCTCGGCACCGGGGACCTGGACGACCGGGTCAGGGAGATCGAGCGGCGGGGCCGCGCCTTCGCGGACGGCCGGCGCGTCCTGCCGGTGCTCGAACTGCTCGCCGTCGTCGCGAACGCCTCGCCCGGCGCCGACGGCACGTACCGCAGCCGGATGCCCGACGCGACGGTGCGCACCTTCCACGAGGCGGCCCGTCGCCACAAGGCACTGCTGCTGCTCAACATCCAGCCCGGCCGGGCCGCCCCGCTCGACGAGGTCGCCGCACTGCGCAAGTGGCTCGTCCACCCCGACGTCGGCATCGCCCTTGATCCGGAGTGGGAGATGGGCCCCGGGGAGAAGCCGGGTGACACCTACGGCCACACCAGCGGCGGCGAACTCACCCGGATCGCCGCCTATCTCGCCTCGCTCGTGGAGGAGCACGATCTGCCGGAGAAGGTGCTCGTCTTCCACCAGGTGGCCCAGTCGGTCGTCCGCGACGAGCACCGGCTGCGGGTGCCCCGGGGCGTGGCCGTCGTCAAGTGCACCGACGGCATCGGCTCGCCCCACCTCAAGCGCCGTGCGTGGGACCGGCTGGTGACCGGCATGCCGGATCAGCTGCACACCGGCTTCAAGCTGTTCTTCGACGAGGACACCGAGGACGGCGGCCGTCTCATGACGCCCGACGAGGTGATGGGCCTGACGCCGCGGCCGTCGTACGTCATGTACGAGTGACGCGGCGCCAGGACGATGCCCCCTCGGTTCACCAGGGCCCGGGGGCCGGCGGCGGGACGACGGCCGGGCGGTCGTCGCAGGTGAGGGTGTTCGGGAGTTCCCACGGGGCCAGCCAGGGGCCGGTCGTGCCGCCACCGTCGTTGCCGCCGAGGTCCTGGACGGTGAACTCGGCACCGGAGGCGGGGAAGTTGAACGATCCGCAGTTGTTGATGCCGACGGCTCCCACGTTGCGTGCGTCGACGTTCTCGAAGGACGCGGAGCCGGCCGAGCGGGCGCTGAGCACCGAGGTGCCCGTCCCGTCCACGCGGATGTCCTTGAAGTGGACGCCGCGGATCGCGTACTTGTCCTTCACGGGGTAGTCGGACACCAGCATGATCGCGTTGTACGTGGAGTCGAGGAAGTGGTCGCCGGTGACCTGGATGTCGGCGTCGATGTCCCGGTCGAGCGCATAGAACCAGACGGCTCCCAGGCCGATCCGCCAGTTGAGCTCGAACGTGCCCGCGCGGACCGTCGTGTTGTCCGTCAGGCGCAAATTACCGGTGAACGGTTCGGCGCCGAACCGGGAGCCGGCGTGCAGGCCGCTTCCCTCCCTGACCGGGTCCGCGATCAGATTGCCGGTGACGGTGTTGTCGGTGCCTCCGTACACGGCGATGCCGTTGGCGAGGACCGGGGTCTGCACGGTGTTGTGGGCGACGACGTTGCGGGCGTCGGCGCTCTTCTCCGACCACAGGGCGAGGGCGTCGTCCCCGGTGTTGCGGAAGAAGTTGTGCGACACCGTGGAATCGGTGACGCCGGTGTGGAGGTTCAGGCCGTCGGCGATCTGGTCGGCGACGACGTTGCGGGTGACGCGCAGCCGGCTCATCGGGCCGTCGAACCACATGCCGACCTTGGTGTGGTGCACGTACAGGCCGTCGACGGTGGAGTCGGTGAGGGCGCCGCCGACGCCGTTGACCTGGTCGGTGTCGATGCGCTCCCGTACGTCTCCCTCGATGGCGAAGCCCGACAGGTGGACACGGTGACTGCCGCCGTCCGCCGCGCTCCTGCCGTAGAAGCCGACGCCGGTGTGCACCGAGCCGTCGGGGGCGGGTGTCGAGAGCGTGACCTGGCGCCCCTTGAAGACCGTGTACCAGCTGCCCGCGCCGACGATCGTCACGTCGTCCACGATCACGTGCCGGTTCACCTGGTAAGTGCCCGGCGGGACATAGACCTTGAGGTGGTGCCGCTGGGCGAACGCGATGGCCCTGTCGAGGGCCGGGGCGGCGTCGCGGTGCCCCGTGGGGTCGGCGCCGAAGGCGAGCACGTTCGCCGCGGCCCGCTCGACGTGCGGTGCTCCCACGAGTTCCGAGTCGAGGAGGTCGACGACCGTCCAGGCGGCAGCGGATCCGGTCGGCGCGGTCAGCCGGACGGTGTCGCCCGCGCGGTAGCGCTTGCCGAGCAGCAGGCGTTGCTCGTCGTAGAAGTGGCTCGGGCGGAAGGGCTTGTCGATGACGGGCGCCGGGGTGGTGGCACTGGGCACGCACCCGCACTCGGTGATCCACCAGTCCGGGTGCAGCAGTTCGGCCTGCGGGTCGTTCGTGAAGGGGTACTGGTTGTAGAGCCAGGAGTACTGCGAGGTCAGGGTCGTGGACGCGCGGCGTTGTCCGTTGACCGCGACGTCCAACGGGGCAGTGATGCCACCGCCGTCGGCCGCGTCCGGAATGCTGTAGCGCACCGTGACGGCGTTCGCCGCGCGGGGCAGCGTGAACTCGACGTACTGGCCGGGGCGCAGCTTCACCGCCGAGCGACCCGACGCCTCGGAGGCAAGGGTGTAGGTGGTGCGGTCGGGGCCGATGACGGTTCCGTCGGTCACCGCCTTCTCCGCCTCCTGCTCGACGAAGGGCACGTCGGCGCCGCGCCCCGCGACGAGGGCCGGGTCGAGGGCCGCGCGCGTCACAGCGGGCCGGGCGGCCGGTCCGTCCGGGGCGGTCGTCGAGGCCCCCGCCGGAAGGACCAGCGCGAACGTGATGCCCGTACCGGCCGCTGCCAGCACGGCGGCGAGGCGCGCGGGTCTTCGTATCCACGACATGAGGTCCTCGTTTCTCTCGCGGGTGCCGCGACAGTAGGGCGCCGCAAGCCGCACCCACAAGGGAGGAATGGCGATTTTCCTTCAACTCGTCTGTCTCATGCGCGATTACATCAGATTCTTGCTCCCCGCGACGCGGTCGACCCTGTCCGAATCCCGCCCCTCATTGGCATGGACCTGTTCATGATCCGTCACTAGGCTCCGCCCCGACATGCCACGGGAGCGCTCCCAGGCATCGCTGTTCCACCCCCACCACACGGGAACGACGAAGGGCCACTCCATGAGACGTCACCGACCTGTCCGCACCGTCCTGTCCGCCCTGCTGGTCACCGCGGCCTGTGCGACCGCCGGGTTCCTGCCCGCTTCGCAGGCGGGCGCCGCTCCCAAGGCCGAAGCACCCGCCTCCGCCGGGCTGCTCGCCGCCATGCAGCACGACTTCGGCCTCACGCGACAGCAGGCGAAGGCGCGGCTCGCCGCCGAGCAGCGGGCCGGAGCCACCGAGCGGAAGGCCCGGCGCGCGGCCGGATCCGCCTACGCGGGTTCGTGGTTCACGCCGCGCAGCGGTGCGCTGACCGTCGCCGTCGCCGACCGCGCCAAGGCCGACGCGGTACGCGCCACCGGCGCCGATGTCACTGTCGTCACCCGGAGTGCGGCCCGGCTCGACTCGGCCAAGAAGCGGGTCGACGCCCTCAAGGCGCCTTCCGGGGTGGCGAGTTGGCGAGTGGACTGGCAGTCCAACCGGGTCGTCGTGGAGGTGCTCGCCGACCGGCAGGATGACAACGATGTCCAACGGTTCCTCGCGCAGGCCGGCCGCGTCGCGCCCCTGACGGTGCGTCCGACGGACCACGCGCCCACCACGCTGGCCGCGGGCACGGTCGGCGGCGACCCCTTCTACACCGGCAACGTCCGCTGCTCCATCGGCTTCTCGGTGTACGGCGGTTTCGTCACCGCCGGTCACTGCGGAGGCCCGGGGCAGGGCGTCAACGGGTGGGACGGCTCGTACGTCGGCGCCATCCAGGGCTCGTCGTTCCCCGACAACGACTACGCCTGGGTGAACGTGGGCAGCGGCTGGTGGACCGTGCCGGTCGTCCTCGGCTGGGGCACCGTCTCCGACCAGTTGGTGCGGGGCTCGGCGGAGGCGCCCGTCGGCGCCTCGATCTGCCGGTCGGGATCGACCTCCCACTGGCACTGCGGCACGGTGCTCGCCAAGAACGAGACCGTCAACTACAGCCAGGGAGCGGTCCACGAGATGACCAAGACGAACGTGTGCGCCGAACCCGGCGACTCCGGCGGCTCGTTCATCAGCGGCGACCAGGCCCAGGGCGTCACCTCCGGCGGCTGGGGCAACTGCAGCAGCGGCGGCGAGACCTGGTACCAGCCCATCAACGAGATACTCGGCCGCTACGGCCTGACCCTGCACACCGCCTGACCTCGGGCACCCCGGCGGTGCGGCGTCCCGGAACGCGCCGCACCGCCCCCGTCCGCAGTCACACACGTAACGAACGTCTCACAGGAAACCCCAAGCTTGTGAAGGCGATGCGCCTTACCTTCACCGCATGCACATGACACGAAGATCGCTCATAGCGGGCCTCGCCGCCGCACCCCTCGCCCTGGCGACGGAGGCCGCGCTCGCCCCCTCGACCGCTCAGGCCTCCCCCATCGACGCGGGGCAGTTCACGCTCGCCGTGCGCACCGACAACCGCGACGGAGACGCGTTCGCCTCCGTGAACTCCGCGCTGGCGGCGAAGCTGGGCGGGCGCGCGACGTTCGAGACGGTCGTCGCCAGCGCCAACCGGCCCGCCACGCACGCCACTTCGGTGCCCGGGGTGTCGTCCGCCGCGCTCGCGGACGCGTTCACCTGGAAGTCCGGCGACAGCGACACCACCGAGTGGGTGCCCCAGGGGATCACGACGAGCGCGGACGCGCTGGGCAACGGCGTGTACCCCGCGGGCGGCAAGCGGATCGTCCTGGTCTCCTGGTACTACGACATCGGCGCCATCGACAAGGGGATGCGGGTCAGCTTCGTCGACTACACGAACAAGTCGGCCCCCATGTACCGGCACGTGCTCCTGGTGGAACCCGTGCTCACCGCGTCGGGCGCCCCCTCGTTCGCCCCGATACGCAAGCACGCGGGCGGCATCACCTGGTACGGCAACCGCCTGTACGTCGTCGACACCTTCTACGGGTTGCGGGTCTTCGACCTCAACGAGATGTTCGAGGTCGCCACCGGGGACGAAACCCTGTGCGGACTGAACGACGCCGACGGCAAGTACTACGCGTACAACTACCAGTACGTCCTCTCGCAGAGCCACGCCTACGACAACACCGGCACCTACCTGCGCTACTCGGCCGTCGCCCTGGACCGCTCCAGCACGCCCGACTCCCTGGTGGTCGGCGAGTACTCCCCCGACAAGGTCGACGCCACCGACCCCTCCGTCACCTACACCGACGGCCCCTTCGCCGGGAACGGCACCACGGTGCGCACCCCCAAGCTCGTGCGCTGGGAGGTGGACAGTGCGACGCGCCTGCTCAAGGCGTCCGCCGCGAAGGAGGCGGTCACCGTCAAGCAGGCGAAGATCCAGGGCTCCGCCTGCGTGCTCGGAAAGCACTACCTCTCGGTGAGCAACGGGCCCTCCAGCAAGGGCTATCTGCGCACGGTCACCCCACCGGCGACCACGCCCTCCGCCGTCACCGGTCTGCCGGTCGCGCCCGAGGACCTGAGCCTGCACGCGGGAAGCGCGAGCGGCTGGTCGTACGGCGCGGACGTGCTGTGGAACCTGACCGAGATCGAGGGTGCGCGCTACGTGTACGCGGTGCGCACCTCGGGCTAGCCCGACGTGTCCGGGCCGTGCGGGGGCCGGCCCGGACACCTCTGCCGCAACGGGCACTGCTACGGCCTCACTTGAGGAACGGGCCCGACAGGCGCTTGTACGGGAGCTGGAGATTCACCGTGCTGTACGAGGTGGAGCCGGTGGGGGTGATTCCGCCCGGGCCGCCCGACCACAGCAGGTGGACCAGGCCCACCTTGGCGCCGGGGGTCGCCCCCAGCTGTTCTCCGTCCGCACTGACCAGGAGGTCGGCCCGGCCGTCGCCGTTCAGGTCGGTCAGCTTCACCGAGCTGCCGAACGCGTCGCCCTTCTCGGGTGCGCCGGTGATGTCCGGGGTGTCCTGGTCGTACGCCGTCGCGCCCGTGCCGGACAGACCGCCCGCGCCGCCGCGCAGCACGACGACGGTGCCCGCGTCGGTGGTGGTGCCCAGGTCCTCGCCGGCCGCTCCGACGGCCAGGTCGTCATAGCCGTCGCCGTCCGTATCACCCGCGCCGAGGGCCCGGCCGAAGTAGTCGCCCGCCTCCTCGTTGCCGGGGACGCCCGGGGTGTTCTGGGTGATGAGCCCGAGCGGGCGGAAGGTGTCCGGGCCGTTCTTGCTGCCGTACAGGACGTGCACCGCGCCGCGCGTGCCCGCGAAGTCGTCGCCGACCGCGAGGTCGTCGAAGCCGTCGTTGTCGAAGTCGCCCACGGCGCCGTGCAGATCGAAGCCGGACAGGTCGGCACCGTCGGGGATGTACACGTAGCCGTCCGGGTCGCGGAAGGCGTCCGTGGAGGCACCGGAATAGAAGACGGCGTAGCCGCCGCCGTCCTTGTCGCTCGGGTAGTTGCTCCTGATGACGTAGAGGTCGGTGCCCTCGTCGGTGCCGTCGATGTCGCCCGCCACGAGATCGGTCACGCGGCTGTCGGCGCGCTCGGTGGTGAGGAACGCGGTGGCGTCGTGCGAACCGTCGCGGGTGAAGGGGCCCTGGAGCACGACCACTCCGCCGGCCTGCGTCGTGGACCCGGCCAGGTCCTGGTCGCCGTCGGCGTCGAAGTCGCCCGCCACGACGTGTTCGCCGAAGGAGTCACCCGCGAGCGGCGAGTAGTACACCTTGCCCTCGCCGAGGCCCGAGGGGCCGCCCCAGATGACGGTGAGCCCGCCCTGGTCGACGGCCGTGTCCGTGTCCTCGCCGGGCGAGGAGACGACGAGGTCGGTGTAGCCGTCGCCGTCGAGGTCGGCGCTGGTGGCGGAGGTGCCCCAGCCGTCGCCCTTCTCCACGTTGCCCGGGATGCCGGGAGAGTTCTGGCTGATGACCTGCTTGCGGGTGGTGTCGGGGCCGCCGGATCCGCCGTAGACGACGGTCACCCGGCCGTCCGCGCCGTCGTCGCCGCCGAGCATGACCAGGTCGCGATGTCCGTCGCCGTCGAAGTCCGCGTCGGACTTACCACCGGTGGACTCCTTGGTGCCCGTGGAGGTGTTCGGGGCGTGCCCGGGTGCGGCCGCGACCGGCGTCGCTCCGGTGGCGGCGAGCAGTCCCGCGCCCAGGGCGACGGAGGCGGCGAGGGCGGTGAGGCGGTGTCTGTGCATGAAGGAACTCCTGCGGTGGCGCGTGGGTGGTCGGTCCGGGAATCAGTGGGAGGGTCAGTCGGAGAAGGACGAGCCGAAGGCCACCGGGCCCGAGGGGCCGCCGAGTGCGGGGCTCGCGAAGGCGGTCGAGCCGGTCGTGGTGATGCCGGTCGCGCTGCCCTTCAACTGCCAGACGCGGCCCGCGCCGCTGTCCTCGCCGACCGCCCCGATCGCCAGGTCGGCCCGTCCGTCGCCGTTGAAGTCGGTGAGCCGGACGGCGGAGCCGAACTTGTCACCGGCCTCGGAGGAGCCGGTCGTGCCGCCCGAGCCCTGGGTGAAGTCGACGGCGCCCGTGCCGGTGAGGCCGCTCGCGGAGCCTCTCAGTACGACGGTCATGCCGGCGTCGGCCTTGTCGCCGAGGTCCTCACCGGGAACCCCTACGACGAGGTCCGCGTAGCCGTCGCCGTCGGTGTCGCCGGCGGCCACGTTCTGGCCGAATCGGTCGGCCTGTTCGGCTGTTCCGGGCACGCCCTCGGTGTCCTGGGTGATGCGGACCGGGGCACGCTCCGACAGGCCGGTGGCGCTGCCGTAGGTGACCAGCACCGAGCCGCCGAGCACCGGGCCGTCGTCCGCCCAGTCCGTGGGGTTGGTGGTGATCAGGTCGCCGTAGCCGTCGTGGTCGACGTCGGCGATCGCGCCTGCCTGGCGGTCGGCGAAGTCGTTCCCCG
The DNA here is from genome assembly GCF_044460595.1 of Streptomyces sp. NPDC050085. Taxonomy (NCBI): domain Bacteria; kingdom Bacillati; phylum Actinomycetota; class Actinomycetes; order Kitasatosporales; family Streptomycetaceae; genus Streptomyces; species Streptomyces sp. NPDC050085. Next base: position 137,559 of record NZ_JBITJZ010000006.1, read on the forward strand.
CATGGGCGAGGGTGCCGGACAGTTTGAGGCCTGCGGAGTCGCCCAGGTAGAGCCGGCTGGGCATGGAGTCCTCGGGGTACGGGTAGCCGCCGGTGCCCATGACGAGGAGGTCTGTCTTGTCGTCCCCGTTGACGTCTCCGGCGACGAGTTGCTTCGCGTCCGTGCCGGTCTCCTCGAGCGGGTCGAGATGGATGCGCGCCGCGCCGGAGCCGGTCCGGGTGAAGGGCCCCTTGAGGACATCGATGTCGAAGTAGCGGTAAAGCTCCTGCCCCGTCTCGCTGTTGACGGCCAGGTCCACGTGGCCGTCGCCGTCGAAGTCACCGGCCACGAGGGAACGGGCGAGGCTCGAGATTCCCCCGAGCGGCGAGGTGATGTCGGTGGCGGAGGCGAGGCCCTGCGCGCCGCCCCACAGGACGGTCAGCCGGCCGGTGCTCGGCCAGTCGGTGAGGGGGCCGTTGACCTCGTGGGGAATGCCGACGACGAGGTCGGCGTAGCCATCGCCGTCGAGGTCGCCGGACACGAGCTGCTCGCCGAACGCGTCGTCCTTCTCGGGCGTTCCCGGGATCCCCGTGGTGGCCTGGCTGAAGACCGCGCGCTTGGTGGTGTCGAGGCCGTTCTTCGTGCCATAGACGATGCCGACGGCGCCGGCCCGGGCCTTGCCGTCGATGGTGGCGTTCGGTGCTCCGACGGCCAGGTCGCGGTATCCGTCACCGTTGAAGTCGCCCTGGATTCCGGACGGTTCTGCGGCGATGGCGCCGCCCGCCGTGGCGACGAGGAGACCGCCGGTGAGGGCGGCCGCGGCGGCCGTGGCGAGCGTGGTCCGGACGTGCCTGTGCATCGAGCCTCCTGGATAAGGGCAGCGGTGGATTTCACCGGTGTTCACCGGTGTTTGCCGTCTGTTCGCCGTGCTGTCGCGCGGCGGTCGCTACACAGGAGACCCCCGATGTGGGGCGAGGGTTGTACGGAAAATCGGATATGGGTTCGTTCTGATGGGGCCCACGGGTCCGGTGAGGTCGGTGGGTCCGGCCGGAACGGTGGCGTCCGGCCCCGGTTCACCCCAGCCGCACGGGCAGCTCCTCAAGTCCCCGCAACAGGGCGCTCGTTCGCCACGTCAGCCGTGCCGGATCCTCGGCGAAGGAGACCTCGGGGTGGTGCGCCAGGAAGCGCCGCAGGGCGATCACGGCCTCCGCGCGGGCCAGCGGGGCGCCCAGGCAGTGGTGCAGGCCGTGGCCGAACGCGAGGTGGGTCGGGCCCTCGCGGTGGAGGTCGAAGCGGTCGGGGTCGGGGAAGTGCAGCGGGTCACGGGAGGCCGCGGCCAGGGAAACCTGGACCGCGTCACCCGCGGCGACGGCGGTGCCCGCGAGGTCGAGCGGCTCCGCGGCGAAGCGGAACGCGCTCGCGTGGACCGGGGTGTGGTAGCGCAGCGACTCCTCGACGGCGGCGGCCTGGAGCGCGGGTTCGGCCCGCACCAGGGCGAGTTGGTCCGGGTGGGAGAGGAGGCTGTGCAGGGTGGCGGAGATCAGGTTGACCGTCGTCTCGTGACCGGCGACGAGCAGGAGGAAGACCATGCCCATCAGTTCCTCGCCGGCGAGCTCGTCCGGTCCCGCCGCAGCCAGGTCGCCGAGCAGCGTGCCGTCCGGGTCCGCGGCCTTGCGTGCGATCAAGTCGCCGAGCACTGAGGCCAGTTGGGCCGACGCCGCGGCGCCGGCCTGCGGCGAGGTGGGCATGACCAGCTCGTTCGACCAGGCGTGGAAGGTCGTACGGTCCGCTTCCGGCACTCCGAGGAGCTCGCAGATCACCGTGACGGGAAGCGGAAGCGCGTAGGCGCTCACCAGGTCGGCGGTTCCCCGGCCGGGCAGCGCGGCGAGCAACTGGTCGGCGACGGCCTCGATGCGCGGCTGCAGTGCGGCGATCCTGCCGGGGGTGAAGTGGCCCGCGACCAGTCTGCGCAGGCGTGTGTGCTGGGGCGGGTCGCTCTGGAGCATGTTGCGGCCGATGGCGTGGCCGCCGTCCGTCTCCCAGGTCGCCGAGTGGCGGATGTCGTTGCTCAGGCGGGGGTCGGTCAGGGCCTGGCGTGCGGCGTCGCGCGTCACGACGAGCCAGCTCTCGCCGCTGTCGGGCACGTGGACGCGGTGGACGGGTCCGCGCTCGCGCAGTGCCGCGTACGCGGGGTAGGGGTCGGCGGCCAAGTCGCCGCAGCCGGGGGCCAGTTCTTCGATGGTCGGCGCCTGTGTCACTGGGGGTCTCCTCGAGGCGTGGTGATCGACGGTGGTGTGCCGGTGTCAGCGTTCGATGTCCGTGGTGAGCGCCAGTGGTGGGCGTCAGTGGTGGACGCCATTGGCTGCTGCCGGTGGTTCGCGTCAGCGGTTGAGGAGATCGGAGAGCGTGCCGGCCGCGGCGATCGCCTGGGCGCGGCCGGCTCGCGCGGCATCCGCCCTGCGGTGGTTCGCGGTCATGTTCCGGCCCATGGCAAGACGCGAGGCCGCGTCGGGTGTCAGCAGCGTGACGGCGCTCCCGTCGGCCGTCAGCCCCGCCGCCTGGCTGCGTGCGTGCGGGTGCGGCCCCACGGCGGACGGAACCGGGACGACGGCGAGGACGCGCCGATGACCGCGGGCCAGTTCCAGCGGCGCGGTCGAGCGACTGCCGCCGTCCATCCACCGGCGGCCCGCGACCGTGATCGGGGGCCAGACGACGGGGACGGCGCAGCTGGCGGCGACCGCGTCGCGGAGAGGGACTCCTGTGTGACGGTCGAAGACGCCCCGTTCGCCGGTCGTCGCGTCCACGGCCGCGATACGCAGGGGGCGCTCGGGCCAGTCCCGCACGCCGTGCAGCAGGGTGCCCACGGTGTCGAGGACGTCCGCCTCCGGGCCGGTCCGTGCGCTGCGCGCGGCCCGCCCGAGGCGTCGCACGGAGCGCTCGGGATCCCTCGAGCCCAGCGCCGCCCACAGGAACCGGAGCGTCCGGGCCGTCGTGACACCGAGCTCCACGCGGTCGGCGCCCGCGAGTTGACGCTCGTACAGCTCGTGCGGCGACTCCCCCGCCGCGAGTCGTGCGCCGAAGATCGCACCCGCCGACGCACCGGCGATCAGGTCGATCCCGTCCAGGTCGACGCCCGTGTCCGCCAGACCCGCGAGCACGCCGACGAGCCACGCGCCGCCGACGGGGCCTCCGCCACCGAGTACCAGTGCCGTTCCGTCCATCGGTCCTCCCGTCGAGTGAAATGGGGAGTACTCCCCATTTCTTGTCGGGACGATAGCATCACTACCGGGGAGCACTCCCCGGTTCCCCTCGGGGGCAGCTGACAGCGCACATCGGACAGCCGCCACCGGACAGCGGACGGAGTACGAGATGACGGCCGGCGCACACGATGCGACGCCCCCGCCGCGAAGGCGCGACGCCCGCCGCAATCGCGAGCTGCTCGTCGAGGCGGCGCACGAGGTCTTCGGCGAACTGGGCCTCGACGCGCCGCTCGACGTCATCGCCCGCAGGGCGGGCGTGGGCAACGCGACGCTGTACCGGCACTTCCCCACCCGGGTCGCCCTCGTCGACGCCGTCTTCCACGACCAGCTGACCGGCACGATGAGCGCCGGGGAGCAGGCGCGTACGGCGCCCGACGCGTGGACCGGGCTCACGGGCTATCTCGACGCCGTCTTCACGGTGCTCGCCACCGACCGCGGCACCAACGACCTCATGACGACGAGCCTGAAGGGCGTCGACGCCCTGGAGACCGTGCACGCGCACAACCGCCGGACGCTGGAGGAACTCCTGGAGCGCGGCCGGGCGGAGGGCTCCGTGCGGCCCGATGTCACCGCCGAGGACGTCCTGTTCGCGCTGGCGGCGCTCGGACGTGCCGTCCCCGCCCTGATGACGGCCGTGTCCGCGGCCGACGCCTGGCGCCGCCCGCTCGCGCTGTTCCTCGACGGCCTGCGCCCCGCACCGGCCGCGCCCCCGCTCCCCTCCCCGGCGCTCACGCCCGATCAACTGGCCGCGACGCTCGGCGAGTTGGGCCCGCACCGGGGCGCGGCCTGGCCGGTGTCCCCGGCCCCGAAGAGGACGTAGGCGAAGGACGCGAGCGGGCGGACGTGACCGGGAGGACGCAGCGGACGGACGTGACCGGCGGGCGGTCCGTCAGCCCGTCGTCCAGCTCCGGAGCTTCTCCGGGTTGCGCACGACCCAGATGTGCTTGATCCGGTCGTCCTCGACGTCGAAGGCGAACACCGTCACGACGACGCCGTCCTGCTGCGCCACGAGGCCGGGCCGGCCGTTGACCGTACGTTCCAGCAACGTCATGGTATCCGGCCTGCGGCGGGCGATCTCGAGCCAGGCCCGCGCAATCCGCTCACCGCCTTCGATGGGCTCCAGGAAGGTGACGGCGCGGCCGCCGCCGTCGGCGATCGCCGTGGCGTCGGGGTCGAGCAGGCCGATCAGGGCGTCGATGTCCTTGGCCTCCCACGCCTGCTTGAACTCCCTGATGACACCGGCCCGTTGGGCTGTCGGAGTCAGGGAGGGCCGGGACGCCCTGATCCGGCGGCGGGCGGAGGAGGCGAGTTGGCGGCAGGCCGCCGGGCTGCGGCCGACGATCTCGGCCACTTCGGCGAAGGAGTGGCAGAAGACGTCGTGCAGGATGAACGCGACGCGTTCGGCCGGGGTCATCGTCTCGAGCACGACCAGGAAGGCCAGATCGACCGACTCGTCCAGGGTCACCCGGTCCGCCGGGTCGACGGCCGCGCCGCCCGTGCGCCCGCCGAGCCACTCCGCGTGCGTGGGCAGCGGCTCGGGGATCCATTCACCGACGTACGTCTCCCGCCTGGCCCGCGCCGAACCGAGCACGTTGAGGCAGACGCGGCCCGCGACCGTCGTCAGCCAGGCGCCGGGGTTGTCGATGGCGTCCTGCTGCTCCCGCGACAGGGCGTACCAGCGGGTGTAGGTCTCCTGGACGGCGTCCTCTGCCTCGGCGACGGAGCCGAGCAGCCGGTACGCGAGATTGATCAGCCCACGGCGCTCGCGCATGACCGCGTCGAGTCCCGGATCGGGTCGGTCGCGTACCCGATCGGGCCGGTCGTGTCCTGGTTCCGGTCGTGTGCTCATGGTGCCGACGGCTCCCCTCGTCGCGTCTGACGGCTCTCACCCGCTCGACGCCTTCGACCACTTCGACTACTTCAACCACTTCGACAGGACAGCGCTTCGGAATGTGAGGCGACGCGACGGCCTCACATTCCGAAGCGCTGTCCTGTCGAACCGCTGAGACCGACACACCACGACCGACACCACACCACGCCCGACACATCGCCCGGCGAACAGGGAGCTCACCATGACCACCTCGACATCGGCAACGCCGTTCACGGACCCGGCCCCCGCCCACCGCCTGGAGCGGGCGGCCGCCGCGCTGACGGCGCACGGGTTCACCGTGGAGATCCTCGACGACGTCGCCGCGGCCCGGGCGCGCGTGAGCGACCTGATCCCGGACGGCGCCGGCGTGTTCACCGGGGCCAGCGAGACGCTCCGCCTGTCCGGCATCGCCGACGACATCAACGACACAGGGCGCTACGACGCCGTCAAGCCGCGCGTCCTCGCCATGGACCGCGCGACGCAGAGGGACGAGATGCGGATGCTGACCGCCACCCCCGACGTCATCGTGAGCAGCGTCCACGCCGTCACCGAGACCGGGTCCCTGGTGATCGCCTCGGGCAGCGGGAGCCAGCTGCCCGGCAGCGCGGGCGGCGCCGGGCGCGCGATCTGGGTCGTCGGGGCGCAGAAGGTCGTACCCGATCTGACCACCGCACTGCGGCGGATCGAGGACCACTGCCTGCCCCTGGAGAGCGCCCGCACCCAGGAGGCGTACGGGTGGCCGAGCGCCGTCAACCGGCTGCTCGTCCTCAACGCCGAGCACCAGCCCGGGCGCGGCACGGTCCTCTTGGTCCGCGAGAGCATCGGGTTCTGAGGTTCTGAGGTTCTGAGGAGTCCGGTCCGCCCGCCGGGCGGCGTCTACGCCGCGGCCGGACGGAAGCAGGCCGTGACGTCCTTGCCCTTGGGGCACGGGTGCGCGCTCCAGGTGTCGGCGAGCGCGTCGACCAGCAGCAGACCGCGGCCGCCGAGCGCGTCGTCGCCCGGCCGCCGCGCTTGCGGCGGCAGCGGCGACGAGTCGTGCACGGTCACGTGCAGGCACTCACCGTCCCAGGTCAGAACGAGCTGGGCGTTGCTGCGCGCGTGCACATGCGCGTTGGTGACGAGTTCGGAGACGGTCAGCAGGACGGCGTCGGCCGTGTCCGGAGCGCTCTCCGTCCAGCCCAGTTCGCGCAGTCGCGCGCGCGACCAGTCCCGGGCCGACTTCACCTCGCTGCCGATCGGCAGCGAACGCGCCCAGCCCACCGCCTTGAGCGCGGGGTCGTCCATCACGGCTCCTCTCTCCGTCGTCACCGGGGTGCGTACGTCGTGGCGCGGTCCGCCTTCGCGTCCTCGCACCACCCACGCCGCAACGGTGCCGAGCGCAGACGCCCCGAACTGCCTCCGTGCGGAGCGCCGGTCTCAGACGCGGCCGCCCGTGAGCCGGGTCAGTGGTCCGTGGCCGCGGCGCTCCACGCGCCGACCTGCCACGAACGACGTCGCCGCGACAGCGACCGCGCCCGCGGCCGCGCTCCCGGCGATCAGCCCCCGACGGCTCAGGAGGGCCCATGCCGTCGTCACCGCCGACGTCGCCCGGCGAGCCGCTGACACCGCCCTGCCCTGCGCCTCCACGAGGGTGTCGCCCACGTCCGTCACGGCCCGGGCCCCTTGGGTGCCCGCCGATTCCGTCTTCGCTGCCGTCTTCTGTGCGGCCTTCGCCGTCGCGGACCTGGCAGGGCCCGTCGTGGTGGCGCCGCTCGTCTTCTCTTTGTTCTCCGGTGTGTTGGCCATGGTGTGCGGTTAGCCCGAACCGGACACGGCAAACAGGAATCCGCTCGGTCGAGCGCTGTGCGCACGGGACGTTGCGAGGGAATCAGGCAGCCTTGCCGTGCTGTTCCGGATCGGGCCGCGCCCGGTGGGTCCCGTGCGCGCCCCCGCGCAGCAGACGAAGGTGGCCTCCGTGACGACCCGGGAACCTCGCGCGCGGGGGCGTGTCCGGATCGATGCGGGTCTCGAGGCGATCCATGCCGAACAGCAGCAGGACCATGGCCGGCAGGAGCAGAAGAGCCACGACAATCATGAGCAGCGTCCTCTCGGCAGCATCCCTGTTCGGGTGCCCCGCGCGGCTCTGCTCATCGGGCCTCATTGGGCAGATGACGTGAAGATTCCGTAACACCCGCGTTTGCCCTTGATGCCCTGATCATCCGTGACGGCACGCGGGAGGGGGACGGGTCCGGCGCCCTCGCGCCAGCCCCGCCCCCCTCGTCCCCTCAGACCGTCGGCCCCTCGTCCCGTCAGGCCATCGCCCCCTCGTCCCGTCAGACCGTCAGCCCGCCCGCGTCATCAGCTCCGCGCAGCGCTCGCCGATGAGCATCGCGGGGGCGTTCGTGTTGCCCCCCGTGATGGTCGGCATCACCGCGGCGTCCGCGACGCGCAGGCCCTCGATGCCGCGGACCTTGAGCTCCGGGTCGACGACCGCGTCCGGGTCGTCGGCCGCGCCCATCTTGCAGGTGCCGACCGGGTGGTAGACGGAGTGGATGCGCTCGGGCAGTTCGCGAGCGAGGTCCGCATCGGTGGCCAGGGCCGGGCCCGGGTGCAGCTCGCCGGTGACGACCTCGTCGAGGCGCTTGTGCGCCATGGCTTCCCGGACGAGTTTCATGCCCTCGATCAGGAAGCGGGCATCGGCCGGGTCGGAGAGGTAGCCCGGGTCGATCAGCGGCGCGGCGGTCGGGTCGGCGGAGGCCAGGCGCAACTCGCCCCGGCTCTGCGGGTAGATGAGCGTCGGCATCACGGTCAGCGCGGGCCGCTTGTCGACCGAGTGCCGGATCGGCGCGTCCTGGTTCGGGCTCGGGTAGGACCAGGGCAGGGCGTGCAGTTGCAGGTCGGGCTGGTCGGCGGGGGTGGTGGCGTCGGCGGTGCGCACGAAGCCCATCGCCTCGAACACGGTGCGGCCGAGCCAACTGCCGCCGCGCAGCGTCTCCGCGAGCATCCCGGCGAAGAAGTGCCCGGCGGTGCCCCGGTGTTGAGCACTCGGAGCGAGGAACGTCATGGGCACGAAGAGGTGGTCGTGCAGGTTCCGGCCGACCGGCAGGTCGCTCGCCACGTCGATGCCGAGTGCGCGCAGGTGCTCGGCCGGGCCGATCCCGGACAACAGCAGGAGCTGCGCCGAGCCCACCACACCGGCGGACAGCACGACTTCGCGTCCGGCGCGCAGCACCTGACGGCGGGCTCCGTCGGCGATCTCCACGCCCACCGCCCGGTTGCCTTCGAGGACGACGCGGGTGACCTGGGCGGCGGAGCGTATCCGCAGGTTGGCGGGTCGGTCGCCGCCCAGGTAGGCGTGCGAGGCGCTGAAGCGGACGCCGTCGCGCGCACTCATCTGGACGATGCCGACGCCTGTCTGCTCCACGCCGTTGTAGTCGTCGTTACGGGGTGTCTGCAGGGCCTCGCCGAGCGCGTCCACCAGGGCGTGGGAGGCGGGGGCGAGACCGCTCTGCCGGGTGACCGCGACCGGGCCGCCGGAGCCGCGCACCTCGCTGGCGCCGCCCTCCCAGTCCTCCATGCGCTTGTAGGAGGGCAGGATGTCGTCGTAGGACCAGCCGGTGCAGCCCGCCGCGGCCCAGTCGTCGTAGTTGCGGCGATGGCCGCGAACGAACAGCATCCCGTTGATGGCGCTCGAGCCGCCGAGCAGCTTGCCGCGCGTGAACGGGATGCGCCGGTCGGCCGCGTGCTTCTGCGGCACCGTGTAATAGCCCCAGTCGAAGCGCTTCTTGACCTGGGGCACGGAGTGCATCACCGAGATCATGCCGGGCACCCGGATGATCCGCGACCGCTCGAGCCGTGCCGCGCCCGCTTCCACCAGGATCACGCTCGCCCCGGTGTCCGCGAGCCTGCGCGCCACGATGCAGCCCGCGCTGCCCGCACCCACAACGACGTAGTCGGCCTCAAAATCTGATGGTTCGTCAGTCACGCCGCGCAGTGAAACACGCCCACGTCGAAGGGACAAGACGCGGGACGCAACCCGCTCCGGGGAAGGCGGGGAGATGCCTCAAGCAGGGTGCGGGGCAAGGCGCTTGTGGCCCTTGCGGTCGTAGTAGCGGGTCATCGCGAACCCGAAGAGCAGAGCGAGCGCGGTGCCGATGGCGATCATGGTCCAGGCGCGGGTCAGGCCCGCGTCGGCGCGGGCGTCGAAGAACAGCACCGCCCGGACGCCCTCGCCGAGTTGTCGCATGGGTTCGAAGACACCCAGGAACCGGTAGAAGGCGGGGACGGCGTGCAGCGGGACGGTGGCACCCGAGGAGGGCAGGCCGAGGACGATGAACACGAACATCGAGACGAGCTGGCCGATCCCGCCGAACGCCGCGTTGATGGCCTGCACGCCGAGGCCGACCGCGAGCGCCGCGCAGTAGGAGTAGATCCACAGCAGGGGCAGGTGGGAGGCGTCCATGTGCAGGATGCCGACGGTGGCGAGCATGACGAGGCAGACGGTGACGGCGGTGATGCCCGCGGTCATGCCCATCTTCAGGAGCAGGGTCTGGGTCCGGGTGATCGGCACGGTCGGGCGGCGGGTGTGCCACGGTCCGATCTCGTTGTCCGCGTAGCCGAGCGCGGTGTCGACCCCGGTGCTGATGAGGTTGGCGCCCAGGAATCCGGCCAGGACGAGCAGCAGTGTGTAGTAGAAGGCGCTGAGCCCGAGTCCGGTGTTGTCGCCGATGGGGTGGCCGACCTGCGTGGTGATGCGCACGGGGTCCGCCAGCAGCAGTTTCGTGGTGGCGTTCGCGCCGGGTGCGGCGGCCGTGGCGAGTTGCTTGCCGATGGTCGTCGAGGCCTGTTGTGCGGCAGCGGTGGTGATCCTGCTCGCGAGGGAGGAACCGAGGCTGCCCGTACCGGGGTTGGTGAGCACGGTCAGAGTCGGCCCGACTGTCGCGTCGGCGGTGGTGAGCGCGCCGACGGCGTCGGTGAAGCCGGCCGGGATCACCAGGGCGCCGTAGACCTTTCCGGAGTCCAGCTCGTCCTGTGCCGCGGCCCGGGCGAGCAGGCGCCACTCGACCTTGTCACCCGAGGTGTCGGCGGTATCGGCGGTGATGGACCGGGTGATCTGCGTGCCCAGGTTCTGCTGCTGCCCGGGCAGTGGCTTGCCGGTGTCGGCGTTGACGAGCGCGATGGGCAGGTCGTGCAGATCGCGGTTCGGGTCGACGATGCCGCCCATGTAGAGCAGCGACAGCAGCAGCGCGAGGACTCCACTGAGGAGCGTGGGGGCCAGCCACAGGGCGGGGCGGCGCAGGAGCACGGAAGCGGTCGCCCGGGAGGCGGCGGCGCGCGGGGGCGGGCTGTCGGCAGCCATGACTCTCCGTGGTGGGTCGGGGGAACGCGGCGGCGTGCGGATGACTCACGACCGGGCGGATGTCCTACGAGGACGAGCTTGCCGGACGTGACCTCTGCGGGCAGCGCCGTTCCCGGCCAGCCGCGCCCGCCCCTTCCAGTCGCGCGGTGAAGTGCCTTCCGGCCTGCCGCAATTCGCTTGACCCTGTCGGGCCGCGCGGCTGCACTGTGGCGGGGCCACGACGCGTGGTGCCACCCGGCGTGGAGAGGCAGCGGCAGCCATGGAGATCCGTCCGACGACCGACCAGGACCTCGACGTCTTCGTCGATACGCTCCATGCCGCGTTCGGGCGTTTTCCCGAGACCCCGGCCGCGGACGGGAGCGGGGTCTGGTGGTCGGCGCTGGAGATGGACCGTGGCCTGTTCGCCGTGGCGGCGGACGGGCGGCCCGTCGGCACCGCCGCCGCGTACTCCTTCGAACTGACGCTGCCCGGCGGGGACTTGGCCCCGGTGGCCGGGGTGAGCTGTGTCGGTGTGCTGCCCTCGCACCGACGCCGGGGCGTGCTCGGCGCGATGATGCGGCATCAGCTCACCGGACTGCGGGCCCGTGGGGAGTTCCTGTCCGTGCTGCTGGCCTCCGAGGCCACGATCTACGGCAGGTTCGGCTACGGCCCCGCGACGTACACGACGCGGCTGACGGTGCCGCGCCACAAGGCGGGTTTCGCCCCGCCCCGGGCCCGGGGAACGGCCGACGTCACGGACAGCGGCTCCGTCGAGGTGCTGCGGCGTGCCGAGTGCGGCGAGGTCCTGGAGGCCGTCTACGACCGGTACCGCCGCGCGCAGCCGGGCGCGCTGTCCCGGCCGCACCGCTGGTGGGCCTCGGGCGCGGGACAGCCGCCGATCGCCCCGGCCCCGCGCTACGTCGCCGTCCACCGCGACGCCGACGGTGTCCCTGACGGGTACGCCAGTTACGCGCTCGGCGAGCCAGGCACCACGCTGACCGTCGACGAGACCATTGCCGGGGACGACGCCGTCTTCACGGCGCTGGCCCGGTTCGTGCTCGGCCACGACCTCGTCACGCAGGTCGTGTTCAAGCACGTCCCGCGCGAGCATCCGCTGCGCCGGCAGTTCACGGACTTCCGCGGGGGCGAGGTGTCCGGCGACACCGACTGGCTCTGGGTGCGGCTGCTCGACGTACCGCGTGCGCTGACCGCGCGCGGCTGGGAAGCGGACGGCGAGCTCGTCCTCGACGTGGACGATCCGTTCCTCGGCGAGCACGAGCGTCACCTGCTGACCGTCCGCGACGGGAAGGCCGAGTGCGTCCCGACGGGGCGGGAGCCCGATCTGTCCCTGGACGTACGCGACTTGGGCTCCCTGTACCTCGGCGGCACCGCGCCGAGCACCCTCGTGCGCGCCGGTCACCTCCGGGCCCACCGGCCCGGAGCGGCCGCGGTCGCCGACGCCCTGTTCCGCGTCGAGCGCGCGCCGCACTGCCTGCACTGGTTCTGAGCGCCGGTCCGGTCGAAGCGCGGCGGGCGTGCTGCCAGGATGGCGGCATGGAACGTGTGCAAGGGATCGGCGGGTATTTCCTGCGCTCCGGCGACCCGGTCGCCCTGGGTGCGTGGTACCGCGACCGTCTCGGCCTGGACGCCGACGCGAACGGGCTGTGGCAGCAGGACGCCGGGCCGACGGTGTTCGCGGCCTTCGAGTCCGGGACCGACTACTTCGGGTGCCGGGCCCAGCAGACCATGCTCAACTTCCGCGTGCGCGACCTGGACGCCATGCTCGCCCAGCTGCGCGCCAAGGGCGCGGACGTGGCCGATGAGGTGCAGGACATGGCGGGCGTGGGCCGGTTCGGCTGGGTCACCGATCCCGAGGGGAATCGCATCGAGCTGTGGCAGCCCGCCTGAGAGCCCGCCCTCGCACCCCCGTCACAGCCAGGTCGTGGCGAGCCAGCAGGTCACGGCTGCGGTGGTGACGAGCCCGATGTTGAGGGCGATCCGCCGGTCATCGCCGGTCAGATGGACGCCGATCGCGCCGATCTGCAGGACGACGAACCCGATGGCCGCGGCCAGGGCGAGGCCGGGCGCGATGCTGGTCAGCGGCGGCAGGACCAGCCCGGCCGCGCCGAGCAGTTCGACCGCCCCGAGGGTGCGGACGGCGGGCAGGGGCACGCGGTCGACCCAGGCCATCATCGGGCGCAGCTGATCACGGGTGCGGGTCGCCTTCATCGCACCCGCGTAGAGGTAGAAGAGGGCCAGCAGTCCGGCGACGACCCAGTACGCGATGTTCATGGTCCGAGTGGACCGCCGCGGCCCCGCGCCTGTCCAAGACCGCTTCCGCACGGCCGATACCTCATGGGTATCGTTGCAGCGTGGAGCTACGTACCCTGCGCTATTTCGTGGCGGTCGCCGAGGAACTCCACTTCGGCCGGGCCGCCGCCCGCCTGCACATGAGCCAGCCGCCGCTGAGCCGGGCCGTGCAGCAGCTCGAGGCCGAGGTCGGTGCCCTGCTGTTCGTCCGCTCGCCGGCCGGCGTCGCGCTGACCCCGGTGGGTGCCGTGCTGCTCGACGAGGCGCGGGCCCTGCTCGACCAGGCCGAGCGCCTCCGCGTACGGGTGCGTGCGGCGGCCGGTGCGGCGACCCTCACCGTCGGGATCCTGGGCGACGGCACGGATCCCGGGGCGAACCGGCTGGCCGCCGCGTTCCGGCAGCGTCACCCCGGCATCGACATCCGGATCCGCGACACCGACCTGACCGATCCGACGTGCGGGCTGCGCGCCGGAGTGGTCGACGTGGCGCTGACCCGGGCGCCGTTCGACGAGACCGCCCTGACGGTGCGTGAGCTGCGGGCCGACCCGGTGGGGGTGGTCCTGCGCGCCGACGATCCCCTGGCCCGGCGCGGCACGCTGCGGGTGGCGGAACTGCGCGACCGCCGCTGGTTCCAGTTCCCGCAGGGCACCGACCCGCTGTGGCAGGCGTACTGGAACGCAGGTGAGCCGCGTGAGGGCCCGGTCGTGCGCGTCGTCCAGGAGTGCCTGCAGGCCGTGCTGTGGAGCGGCACCGTGGGCCTCGCGCCCCTCGGCCACGACCTGCCCGCGGACCTGGCGGTGGTGCCGCTCGTCGACATGGCTCCGAGCCGCATGGTGGCGGCGTGGAACGAGCGGGACACCAACCCGTTGATCCGCTCGTTCGTGGAGAGCGCGACGGTCGCGTACCGCCGGTGACGCCACGGGCGCAGAACCGGCGCCTTCGGTGCTCTTCGGCGCTCCTCGGTGCTCTTCAGTGCGGGCCTCCCCTGGCGGCGGCGCCCCGGGCCGGGCGAGGATGGGCCCGTGAAGATGCTCTCCATTCCCCATACCGAAGCCCGGGCCTCGAACGTCGTCCTGGGGCTCATGCGCATCGCCCAACTCGGCGACGAGGACATCCGGACCCTGTACGGCAGCGCCCGTGACGCCGGGATCAACACTTTCGACCACGCCGACATCTACGGTCCCTCGCGCCACGCGTGCGAGGAGCGGTTCGGGCAGGCCGTCAAACTCACCGGCGCGGAGCGCGAGTCGATCGTCATCCAGAGCAAGGTCGGCATCCGGCCCGGCTTCTTCGACTTCTCCAAAGAACACATCCTGCGCACCGTCGACGAGTCGCTGGCCGCCCTGCGCACCGACTACCTGGACATGCTGCTGCTGCACCGCCCCGACACCCTCGTCGAGCCGGAGGAGGTGGCCGCGGCCTTCGACGAGCTGCACGCGGCCGGCAAGGTCGTCTCCTTCGGCGTCTCCAACCACACGCCGGGCCAGATCGAGCTGCTCAAGACCGCGGTGCGCCGCCCGCTCGTCGCCAACCAGGTGCAGCTGAGCATCACGCACTGCCCGCTGATCGCCTCGGGCATCGCCGCGAACATGGCCGGTCTCGACCAGTCGGTCGACCGCGACAACGGCCTGCTCGACTACTCCCGCCTGAACGGCATGACCCTGCAGGCGTGGTCGCCGTTCCAGAAGGGGTTCTTCGACGGCGTCTTCATCGGCGACCGCGAGAACTACCCGGAGTTGAACACCGCGCTCGACGAGCTGGCGCAGAAGTACGGCGTCACGCCGACCGGCATCGCCGTCGCCTGGATCACCCGCCACCCGGCGAACATGCAGGTGGTGCTCGGTACCACCAACCCCGGCCGGGTCGCCGAATCCGCGGCGGGCTCGGAGCTCGCGCTGACCCGGGAGGAGTGGTACCGCCTGTTCCGCACGGCCGGGCACACGCTCCCCTAGGGCGTGTCACCGAGGTCACATGAGGGCGCTGATGGCGGTGACCGCGGAGTCGAGTGTGGAGTGCACGGCCGCGGCCACCGACGTGCCCGCCAGGTAGAAGCCGAATGCCGCGCCCACGAAGATGTGGGAGAGCTTGCCGTCGCCCTTGCGGAGCAGGAAGAGCACCGCGCAGATCAGGACGAGGAACACGGGCAGGTGCAGGGCGTTCATCGTTCGTTCTCACCTCGCGTCCCGGCTTCTCGCGGGAGTCCCCGCGCACCGGTGGCAGCCAGTGATCATCTGCTGCCACTCGAACAGGCTACGACCGCCCGCTGCACCCTGCTACACGAAGGGGCACGCACCGTGACCGTGGGCAGGTCAGCCCAGCAGACCCGGTGCGCGCAGCAGCGGGGCCGGGATGCCGAAGGCGTCGACGAGGGGGACCGCGAGCGGCCGGATCCGGCGGCACAGGTCGTTCACCTCCGCGGTGATCGCCTTGGAGCGCTGCACGGTGAGCCGGCCGTGCTCCATGAACCAGGCGCGGTCCGCCTCGATCGTCGACAGGGCGAACAGGTCGCGCAGCAGCGTCAGCGCTGCCTTGTTCGCCCGCTCGGGTTCCGTGCCCTCGGGCAGGGCCCGCACCGCCTCGACGAACGCCTCGAGCACCAGCCGTTCGACGTGTGCCCGGGCCACGGCGATGACGTGGTCCTGCACCTGCGAGAAGACGTCGCCCGGGTGGCGCCCCTGGTCCGTGCCGCCCTTGAGGCGGCGGGCCACCGCGGCCAGCATGTGCTCCTCGCGGAAGCGAAGCATGGCGAGGTGGTACTCCGCGTCGCGCAGACCCGCCTCCTGGTGCCATTCGTTGCCGCCGGGCAGCAAGTCCCGTACGCGCTCCAGGAGTTTGTGGGCGGACGTCTTCTCCAGGACGGTCTCGACGGCGCGGCCGGCGACGAAGCGGACCATGCCGAGCTGGTCCATGTCCTCGAACTCGCCCGCGTAGTCGGTGAGCAGCCCCTTCGCCACCAGCTGGAGCAGCACGTGGTTGTCGCCCTCGAAGGTGGTGAAGACGTCGCTGTCGGCCTTGAGCGCGGCGAACCGGTTGACCGCGAGATAGCCCGCGCCGCCGCACGCCTCGCGGCACTCCTGGATCGTCCGCGTGGCGTGCCAGGTCGCGACGGCCTTCGTGCCGGCGGCCCGTGACTCCAGCTCGCGCCGGCTGAGTTCGTCGTCGCGGATTCCGGAGAAGACGTCGTGGAGCTGTGCCCGGACGACGTCCTGGGCGAAGTGCAGGGCGTAGGTGCGGGCGAGCGGCGGGAGCAGCCGTCGCTGGTGCATCCCGTAGTCGAGCAGCACCTGCTCCTCGGTGTCCGACGCCGCCTCGAACTGGCGGCGGTGCGCCCCGTACTTGACGGCGATGGTGAGGGCCACCTTGGCAGCGCCGACGCCCGCGCCGCCGACGCTGACGCGGCCCTGCACGAGAGTGCCGAGCATCGTGAAGAAGCGGCGGTTCGGGTTCTCGATCGGGCTCTCGTACGTGCCCTCGGGCGTGACGGTGGCGAACCGGTCGAGCAGGGCCTCGCGCGGCACGCGGACGTCGTCGAACCGGATGCGGCCGTTGTCCACGCCGTTGAGGCCCATCTTGCGGCCGTCGTCCTCGATGTGGACGCCGGGGGCCGGGGTGGCGCCGGCCCGGATCGGGACGACGAACGCGTGCACCCCACGGGCCTGCCCGCCGACCTCCAACTGGGCGAAGACCACGGCGAGTTCACCGTGCCGGGCGGCGTTGCCGATGTAGTCCTTGCGGGCCGCGTCGTCCCCGGTGGCGAGGACGAACTCCTGGCGCTCGGCGTCGTAGCGTGCCGTGGTGCCCAGCGCCTGGACGTTCGAGCCGTGTCCGGTCTCGGTCATCGCGAAGCAGCCCATCAGCCGTCCCGCGATCAGGTCCGGCAGGTACTTCTCGTGGTGGCGCCGGGTGCCCAGGTGCAGGATCGCGCCGCCGAAGAGACCGAACTGCACACCGGACTTCACCAGCACCGACAGGTCCCCGTAGGCCAGGGTCTCGAAGGCGGCGATGGAGGCGCCGATGTCGCCCCCTCCCCCGTACTCCTTCGGGAAGCCCATGCCGGTCCGGCCCGTCGCGGCCAGCTCGACGACGACGTCGCGCACCCGCTCGCGGAAGGCGTCGATGCCGAGCTCCTCGGCCTCTTCGAGGACGGCCGCGCGCTCGGCGAGGTCGGCGCGGACCAGGTCGCGCAGATCGGCGTACGCACCGTCGAGCACCCGGGTCAGCGCGGGTACGTCGATGCCGGGGGCGGTGGTGGTCTGGGCGTTGGTGGTGTCGGGAGCCATGCCGCCCTGGTACCCGGTCGGCGCGACGATCAAGCAGTCGTGTGGATCTTCCGGAGGACGCCGGGGCGGCCCGCGCCGTGCGGTCAGCCGTCCGTCGGCCCGGCCGGGCGCAGCGCGTCGACGACCAGGTCGAGGAGCTGGTCCACCGTGTCCACGGCGTCGATCGAGGTGGTCGACAGGAAGATGCCGAGGAGCATCACGGTGACGTTCCCGGGGTCCACGTCGGAGCGCAGCGAGCCGTCCTCGGTGCCGTGGCGCAGCATCGTGGCGATGGTGGCCGTGATGCGCTCCCGTGTCGCGGGGGTGGCGATGGCGCCCGACGCCCAGCCGGCCCGCAGCGTGTCGGTCATGCCGCGCTTGACCTTGAAGAACTCGGCGTACCGGGACATCCAGGCGCGCAGCGCAGCGGCTGCCGACCGGTGTTCTTCGAGCAGCGGCGGGGCGCTGGCGACGACGGCGTCGAGTTCGGCGGAGTACACCGCCTCCACCAGCGCCTCCCGGGTCGGGAAGTGCCGGTAGAGCGTGCCGATCCCGACCCCGGCCGCCTTGGCGACCGCGTCCAGGCGCACGGCGTCCGGCGAGGCGGCGAAGGCCTCCCGGGCGGCGCTCAGCAGCCGGTCGCGGTTGCGCCGGGCGTCGGAGCGGGCCGCCCGCGCGGGCGCGGCGGCGTCGCGGCCGGTGGCCGCGGATTCGGTCCCAGGCAAAACGGAGACCCTCCGGTTAGTGGTACGTTGATGAAACGGAGCAACTCCGCTTCGCCCATGCTCCCACGTGATCCGCGTATCCCACGCGTGACCCCGTGCGGTCCATGGGCCCCTGTGAAGGAGACAGACCATGACTTCTCCTGCCCGTTCCCTCGATGCCACCGCCTCCGGCGCCCCGCGCCCCGGTGGATCCGGTCGGCTCGCGGGCCGCACCGTCTCCCGGATCGGCTTCGGCGCCATGCAGCTGGAGCGCCTGAGCGGCGACCGCAAGGCGGCGGTCGCGCTGCTGCGCCGCTGCGTGGAGCTGGGGATCGACCACGTCGACACCGCCCAGTTCTACGGACACGGCTTCGTGAACGACGTGATCCGTGAGGCCCTCACGCCCGAGGACGACGTCCTGGTCGTCAGCAAGGTCGGCGCCGAGCCCGACCCGCACGGCCCCCTCCCGCTCCGTCTCGCGCAGCGCCCCGAACAGCTGCGGGCCGCCGTCGAGGACAACCTCGCGACCCTCGGCCTCGACCGGATCCCCCTGGTCAACCTCCGCCGTACGGACACCGGACCCGGGCTGCGCGCCGAAGGGGACCAGATCGTCCCGCTCGACGACCAGCTCGCCGTGCTGACCGCCCTGCGCGACGAGGGCAAGATCGGCGCGATCGGCCTCAGCAGCGTCTCCCTCGACGTGCTGCGCAGCGCCCTGCCCGCGGGAATCGCCTGTGTGCAGAACGCGTACAGCCTCCTGGCCCGCGACGACGAGGACATGCTCCGCCTGTGCCGCGACGAAGGCATCGCCTGGGTCCCGTACTTCCCGCTCGGCAGCGCCTTCGACGGCCTGCCGAAGGTGACGGAGGAACCCGCGGTGATCGCTGCCGCCGACGCCCTGGGCAGCACGCCCGCCCAGGTCGGTCTCGCCTGGCTGCTCCACCACGGCCCGCACGTCCTGCTGATTCCCGGCACGGCCGACCTCGCGCACCTGGAGGCGAACGTGGCGGCCGGAGCGCTCGTGCCGGACGCGCGGACGCTGGCCGCGCTGGACGCCGTTCCGCCCCGGTCGGGGGACATCGTGTTGCACTGAGCCACCGGGAGGACGCGGGTGGCCCGGATCCGGCTGGAGCCGGGTGATCCGGTGTTCGTGCGGCAGGACGGCAGCGTCGACGCGGACCTGCTGAACTTCGTACGCTCCAAGGGCTTCCGGAGTCCGGAGCGGGAATCGAAGTGCAATCGAGCAACAGGCATTCGGATACGTCAGCGACGCCCTGCCCAAGCTCCTCCCGATGGCCAAGCAGTACTTCGACGCCAGGATCCTCGACGTGTTCGACGGCCACGTCGACCCCGCCGACATCGACTACCGCCTCTGCGGCAACGGCGCCGTCCTCACCGGCCGCGGCCCGGCTCGAAGGCCGGGGCGGCCGGTCGGACGGTACGGCGACCGGCAGACGATCCACGTCTCCGGCCCCCGGCCGCGGGATCAGCCGAGCAGCGGCACCGGGAGGACGATCCTGCACGGAGCGGGCTTGGCATGGGCCGGGTCGAGGGCGTTGAGGGTCAGCTGGATCGTGGTGGGCGAGTAGGGGTGGCGCAGATGGCCCGAGCGGTCGGTCGGGCAGACGTCCTGGAGCAGGATGTTGGTGATCTGCGAGTGGGCGGCCGGGGCGACGATGCCGCCCTCGGGCTTCGAGATCACCGGCGGCGCGAGCGGCGGCATCTTCTTGCCCCTGCAGCGCTCGCGGCCCTGGTTGAGCGAGGCGTCGGGCGCGGCCTTCTCCCGCAGGAACTGGTTGGTGTACGGGGTCACCACGTTGTCGGCGACGGTCGTTACATTCGTGTAGGTGACGCCGGGCAGGGTGTCACCGCCCTCGTCGAGCTTGGCGTTCAGATCGGAGCACTCGGTCTGGTCGGGGATGGCCTGGCCGAGGAGCTTGCCGACCGGGTTGATCAGGTTGAGCATCCGGGCGAGCGTCGCGAAACCGGTGGCCGAGGTGCCGTGGTTGCTCGGCGAGATGCCGATCAGCTTGCCGACCTTGTTGCGGGAGGGGTCGGTGGCGTCGGTGCCGCCGTCGTACTTCAGGTAGTAGCGCGGAAGCACGCCGCCGCCCTGCGAGTAGCCGACCATGTCGACCTGCTTCGTACGGGTCTTCGCGAGGACCTCGTCGACGAAGGCGGCGAGCTGCTTGGAGGTCTTGTCCACCGCCTCCATCGCCTGCATCGGGTCATTGGGCTTGCCGCCGATGTGCTTGGCGTAGGCGCAGTAGCCCTCCTTGCGCAGGACCGGGGCGAGCGCGCTCCAGCTGGACAGCGAGTTCGCGGCGGTTCCGTGCACGAGGACGACGGGTCTCGGGTGCTCGGGACTCGGCCTGCAGTTCCAGTCGTTGACGTCCGGCGGGTAGGCGCCCGGCTTCAGGACCGTGTACGCGAACGCGGGCGCGAACTGGGTGAAGCGGGGCACGGTCGGGTCGGGCTCGGGCACGGCCGCACCGGCGGCGTGGGCCGGCAGCAGGGCGGCGAGGACCGCCGTGCAGGCGGTCAGGGCATGGCGGACGGGGATTCTGGCGAAGGTTCTGGCGGACACGGGAGACCTTTCGTGAGATCCGGATCGTGCTCTCGAATCTCACCGGGCGGCCGCCGGGCCGCCTGCTGGAAGGGCCAACCGGCGGGCAACCTGTCGCCCTACCGGTGTCCGGGTGTCCGGGTGTCAGGCGCATGCCGCACCCGATCGACCGGGCCGGTCCGCCTGCGGCGCCGTCTGAGCCCATGGGCCCCGGGCGAGGGGGCTGCACGATCACCACGCTCTCCCTCGGCTCCAACACCGCCTCCCCCAAGGTGAGTTCAGCAGGAACCCGCTCGCCCTCGGACCGAAGCTCCTCCGTCCGCGCGGAGAACGGCAACTCCGGTGCAGATCCTGGCCAGTTCCGTACCGCCACTCGTACGTAGCGCCGTACGCGGAATCGCGGCCTGCACCGGAGTCACCGTCGTTCACGACTTCTTGGTGATCACGAAGCGGTCGATGACCAAGTAGTCGATCTCCGTGGCGAGGAGGCACTCGAGGGCGTCGCGCGGCGAGCAGACGACGGGCTCGCCGGCCACGTTGAAGGACGTGTTGAGCAGGCAGGGCACGCCGGTCCGGTCCGTGAAGGCGCGCAGGAGG
This sequence comes from Streptomyces sp. NPDC050085, assembly GCF_044460595.1. NCBI lineage: Bacteria > Bacillati > Actinomycetota > Actinomycetes > Kitasatosporales > Streptomycetaceae > Streptomyces > Streptomyces sp. NPDC050085. The sequence goes on from NZ_JBITJZ010000006.1 coordinate 158,421, forward strand.
CGGGCCAGCACCGGGTTCTGGTGGTCGGCGACGGTCTGCACGCGTGCGGTGCCGTCGACGTGGCACGCTCCGGGTATCCGCTCGCGGTACTCCTCCCGGACGGGGAAGACGAACGTCATGTACGGCGACGAGGTCTTCTTGCCCATGTCGAAGACCCGGGGTGCTTCGGACTCCAGGACGACCGGGGCGAAGGGGCGGAACGGCTCGCGGTGCTTGACCCGGATATTGATGATGTCCTTGATCTCGGGGAAGGCCGGGTTGGCGAGGATGCTGCGGTTGCCCAGGGCGCGCGGCCCGTACTCGGTGCGCCCCTGGAACCAGGCCACGACGTTCTGCTCGGTCAGCAGCTCCGCCGTGCGCTCGGTGGCCGCCTCGACGTCGGCCTCCTCCTGCCACTCGACGCGGTCGGCGTACTCCTCGAGTGCTTCCAGGATGTGCGGGTCGTCGTAGGAGGGGCCGAGGTAGGGCGTGGTGGCGGTATCGGCGGGGCGGTTCCTGAGCCCTGCCGTGTACACGGCCGCGCCGATGGAGACCCCCGGGTCGCTGGCGCCGAAGCTGACCTCCATGCCGGTGAACGACGAGCGTTCCAGCATCTTGGTGTTCGCCACGCAGTTCAGTGCGAGGCCGCCCTCGAAGAGGAGGGTGTCCAGGCCGGTGGCGGCCGTGAGCGCCCGCACTTGGTGCGCGGTGACGGCCTCCACCATGTGCTGGGCCATGGCGGCGACCTTCACCCGGAAGTCGAACTCCTCGCGCTTCTCGCTGTCCCCGTCGAAGAGGTCGTCGAACAGCGCGTAGTACGCCGTCACGTCCATGGGGATGGAGAGGGTGTACGTGCCGTTCTCGTGGAGCCGTACGCAGCGCTCCAGCAGAGGGTTGCGCCGCGGCGTCGGGCCGTAGGCGGCGAGGCCCATCACCTTGTACTCGTCGTTGTTGGGGACGAAGCCGAGGTAGCGGGTGATCCGTCCGTAGGCCACGCCGAGCGAGCTGCTCATGGGGATGGTGCGGTCGTCGAAGACGTTCACCACTCCGTCGCGCACTTCGCCCATGACCGAGGACAGGGTCTCGGCCCGGCCGTCGCTCACCAGGAACGCCGCGTCCCCTCCCCCGGCGAGATACGCGCCGCAGCTCATGTGGGCCAGGTGATGGGGCACCAGGACCAGCTTGTTGGGGTCGAGTTCGTGGCCGGTGCGCCGGACGAAGTCGTCGTGGACCGCCTCGCGGCTGACCATGTCGGTGTAGAACTCGCCGATGCGCCGCAGGACGTCGAACTTCTCGGCGGGCGACCCGCCTCCTGCGGCCACCTCGGCGATCATCTCGGCGGCCACCTCGGACGAGAAGCGCCAGGGGAAGGCGACCACGTCCACGCGGTCGAGGGGGACGCCGGCGAAGTCCAGGCACCACTGGATCGCCCGGGCGGGGAAGTCCGGGGTCTTCTTGACGCGGCTGAGCCGTTCCTCCTCGACCGCGGCGACCAGCTCGCCGTCGACCACGAGGGCCGCCGACGCGTCGTGGCCCACGAGCAGGTTGCGGGCGACGCCGGTCGCCCCGAACAGGCGCCCGAAGATCTCGGCGCCTCTGGTGAATCCGTTGTATCCGAGCACGATCACGGTGGTTCAGCCTCCCTGGCGACGATCGTTGCGACACGGCCCCACGGGGGCCGTCACCGGCCCTGCGACAGGTCGATCGGCTTGTTCGGGCCGCCCTTGGACTCGATGGTCAGGAAGGACAGCACCTCGTCGCCGATGTTCTTCAGGTCGTGCAGGTGATGTCCGCCCGCGGCGACGGTGAAGTACTTCGTCTGTCCGCGCGCGTAGGAGACCTCCCGGCTCGTGCCGTCGCTCATGTGCTGGCGGGCGTGGCCGTCGGTGAGGGCGATCCAGTGGTAGTCGAGGACGTGGCGGTGGACGGGGAGGCGTTCGCCCGGCTCGAGGCGCGTCTCCCAGACGCGCACGAGGTCGGTGTCGGCCAACAGGGTGTGCCCGACCGTGCCGTTGTGCTCGCCTGCGGCGAAGTCCGCGTGCAGTGGCGGGCTCCAGCGGTCGTAGTTCTCGGCGACGACCTCGCTGGTCAGCGGGCGGTCGGGCGCCGGGTGGTCGGTCGGGGGGCGGTGACCCACGGGCCGGTCCTTTCGGTGTCGGGATGCTGGTGGCGCGACGGTCGGCCGCGGTTCACCGCACGGAGGACAGGGCGTCGAGCAGGGTGTCGCCGGCGCGCTCGTCGGCGATGGAGATCCGGCAGGTGCCGGGGACCAGGCGGGCGGTGTCGGCGACCATGATTCCGGCGCCGCGCAGCTGCTCGGTGACGCGTTCGTGCTCGTGCAGGCGGACCAGGAGGAAGTTGGCCTCGGAGGGGAACACCCGCTCCACGGCCGGGTGCCCGGCGAGCGCTTCGGCCATCCGGTCACGCTCCGCCAGGATGCGCCGGACGCTGCCCTGCATCCGGGCGGAGTCGGTGAGCCGGTCGCGCACCGCCCACTGCGAGGCGTTGGTGAAGCCGAAGGGCACCTGGACCCGGCGCAGGGCGTCGACGATCCCCGGCTGGGCGAGGGCGACACCGCAGCGCGCTCCGGCAAGACCCCAGGCCTTGGAGAGCGTCCTGAGCACGATGAGGTTGTGGTGCCGGGCGATGAGCGGGGCGTAGGAGCGGCCCGCGCTGAACTCCACGTACGCCTCGTCGATCACGACCAGTCCCCTGCTGCGGGTGACCAGTTCGAGCACCTGCTCCGGGTCGAGCCGGGTGCCGACCGGGTTGTTGGGGTCGCACAGGAACGTCACGCGCGGGTCGGCGCTGAGGATCTGTTCGACGTCGAGGCGCGACAGGTCGTCGCCGAGCAGCGGCGACTCGACGACGGGCAGCCTCAGCACGCGGGCGAAGTGCGCGTACAGCTCGAAGGTCGGCGGGGTGACGCAGACCGCGTCGCCGGGTGCGGCCAGCGCGGTGAGGAGCAGCATCACGGCGTCGACGGCACCGCTGGTGAACAGGGCGTGTTCGGCGCCGAGTTCGCCGAGTCCTTCATGTCCGGGCAGGCGTCCGACGGTCGTCAGATACGTCCGCGCGAGCTCGGCCGTGTCGAGTTCGGGGTAGCGCCCGTCCGCTCCGAGGAAGGGGTTGGTGTTCCCGGAGAGGTCGAGCAGGTCGAACTTGGGGCGGCCGCGGAAGCGTGCAGGACCCGGGACCGGTACGGCGGCGACCGGTTCGGTGGCGAAGGCCGACACCTCGGTCTCCGCGGGCGGTTCGGGCTCGGCGGCCACGCCGGGGGCGCGCAGCCAGTGGTCGAGCGGGATCACCTGGTCGGCGCCCAGGGCCCGTAGCCGCTCGGCGTCGCCCGGCCCCAGGTGGACCCATTCCAGGCCGGTGCGCCGGGCGTGCAGATACAGCTCGTACAGGGATGCCTCGTACCGGGACTGCCGTGCAGGCGAAGCGTCCGGGGCCGGGGCTTGTGCGAGGTGGTAGATGCCGCGCCCGTTGTGCGAGCGGACCAGGAGCTCTGCTTGTACGACGTCGTCGCCGCGTCGGCGCACGAGCAGATCGGTGCGGTCCGCCAGGGTGCTCTGGGCCAGGGCATCGAGGGCCTCTGCGGTCCAGAGTGCGCCGCGGCCGTCCTCCTGTCGGTGGAGGGTGGCGAACGCCTCGCGCGCCGCGGGCTGCCGGGGCAGGTCACCGAGCGGGACCAACTCCCAGCTCAGTTCCCGGTGTTCGGCATGGTGGGCGCGCAGCTCGGCGAGCCGCTGCTCGCCCACCCGGCCGCGCAGTACGTCGGCCACGTCGCCTGGCAGCCGTACGAGTCCCTCGCTTCCCGCGGCGTCGGCGGCGAACCCGGCCGCGCGCAGCGGCCCGGCGTCGTCGGTACGGCGCACGTACGGCACGAGGATCTGTTCGAGCCCGGCCTCCTTCGCCCGGGCCAGCAGCTCGTCCACCGCGAGCGGGCCGGGGGCGGGGCTGCTCGGTCCGTGGGGTGTTCCCCCGATCAGGGTGGGGCGCTGCGAGGCGGCCGCGTCCCGCGCGAACTCCTGGTGAGGCAGCCCCAGTTGATCCGGAGCACCGATGGGCCCGTCGGAGCCCAGCGCGGCGCACAGGACGCGCTGGAGTGCGGCGACATCCGTGTCCCTACGCATCGACGCCCTCCGTTCCGGCGGCGAGGTGCGCCTCGATGCGGTCGCGGTACTCCTCGAACATCTCGGCCAGCGTGCGGGCGATGCCCACGCGCCAGTCGACGGTGCAGTCGCCGATGAGTTCGCGGCGCACGCGGTGGTCGAAGATCGCCGTCTCGCGGCTGGGCGACTCGCGGTCGAGCCGGGCCTCGACGCCGGTGAGCGCGGACATGTACGCGATGAGGTCGGTCATGCCGACTTCTTCGTCCCCGCCCCAGTTCACCACCTGGGCGCGCGTCGTGGCGGCCGCCCACAGCAGCGGTACCTGGCGGACGACGTCGTCGGTGTGGAGCAGGTTGCAGTAGTTCTGGCCCTCGCGCGGCACGGCGCAGGCCCGGCCGCTGCGCAGCTGCTCGAAGAGGATCATCGGGACGCCGCCGTGCCCGTAGGGGCCGTAGGCGATGTTCAGCCGGGCGATCACCGTCGGCAGGCCCAGGCTTTCGGCGAGGCCGCGGGCCACGCCCTCGGCCGTGAGCTTGGCGACGGGGTACGTGGGCAGCCAGGGGGCCGCGCCGCCGAGCGGGTCGCTCTCCCGGTAGCGGTGGGTCGCGTCGGCCCGGTTGTAGACGACTCCGGAGGACACGTAGAGGAAGGCCTCGGCGTCGGCGCAGTGTGTCATCAGGCGCGCGGTGCTCACCGCGTTGACGCGGGCCGTTTCGTCGAAGTCGTGGCCGTCGCCGCGATGGACGGCCGAGTGCAGGACGTGGGTGAAGTCCTGGGGCAGGCCGCCGAGTTCGTCGGCTGCCATGTCCCAGACGACGGTGCGTGCGCCGGCGCTCTCCAGTGCCTTGCGGGCGTCGGCGTCGCCGAACCGGCCGAGGCACCACACCTCGTTGTCCGCGGCGAGCGCCTCGGCGACGGGTCGCGCCACCTGCCCGGTGGCGCCGGTGACAAGGATCTTCTTGCCTTGCATGGTCAGTGGCTCCTGGTCGTGTCGGAGTCGGCCCGGTGGGTCATCGGTCCAGCGCGCGGGTCAGTTCCCCGCGCAGGGTCGCCTGGAAGCTCTGGACGTGCTGGGGACTCATCAGGGTGTAGTGCTCGCCGTCCACCTCGATGTAGCTGTTCGGCTCACGCGTGAACTCGTCCCACTCCCGCAACTGACCGTCCAGCCACTCCTGTTTGGTGCCCTTGAGCGGGGTGCAGTAGAAGACCCGCACCCGTTCGACCGTGCCGGACGGCTCGTAGTCGCGTCCCAGGTGCACCATGCTCTGCGCCAGGTTCACCCACGCGCCGAACCGCTCGACGTTCAGGTCGAGTTCGACCAGCCGCCGGGGCGGGGCCTGCTCGACGAGGTGGGCCAGCTGGTCCGCCTCCGGCAACGCGCGCAGGGTGGTGGTCAGTTCGGGGATGTCGGCGGGGTGGATGAGTTCGAGGAACAGGGCCAGGTTGATGGCGCCGTCGGTGAACGTGATCTCGTTCATCCGGCCGGAGATGCGCGGGGGAAGGTTGAAGATGCCGACGAAGTCGACCTTCTCCCCCTCGGCCTCCAGACGCTTGGCGATCTCGAACGCCACGGCCCCGCCGTAGGAGTAACCCGCCACCGCGTACGGCCCGTTCGGGCGGGTCCGCCGGATCGCCGCGACATAGGCGCCGACCATCTCGTCGAAGGTGGCGAAGTGCGATTCCCCCTGCCCGAAGCCGCGGGCCCGCAGCGCGTGGAACGGCCGCTCCCCCGTGAAGTACTTGGCGAGGTTCACGAAGACCAGCACCTCGCCGAGGCCCGGGTGAACGCAGAACAGCGGGGTCCCCTCACCGGTGACCTGGAGCGGCACCAGCGGGTCGTACGCGGCGTCGCCGCCCGCGCCGGACGTCGAGACGATGCGGGTCGCGAGCGCCCGTACGCTCGGGGCCTGCAGAAGGGTGGCCATGGGCAGGTCGTCGAGGCCGAAGGCGGTCTGCACCCGGAGCTTGAGCCGCAGGACGTCGAGCGAGGTGCCGCCCAGGTCGAAGAAGCTCGCGGTGACCGGGACCTGCTCGATGTTCAGGACCTCCGCGAACACCCGGGCCAGGGTGGACTCCGCCTCGTCGGCCGGCTCCACGTGGTCGCCGAGGAAGCGGGCGGTCACCTGCTGGGCGCGCCTGGCCTCCGCGTCCAGCTCCCCGGACTCGACGGACGTGCGCAGTCGGGAGCGCTGGACCTTGCCGAGGTTGCCGCGCGGGATCTGCGCCTCGGCGACGGGCAGGATCAGCTGGGGGCGGAATCCCCAGTGCATCACCGTCGAGCTGCGTACCGCGACGAGCGTGCGGTAGAGGCTCGCCTCGTCGGCCGGGTCGCTGTCCGGCACGAAGGCGACCGCGAGTTGTTCGGAGTCGGCACCCTCGGGGCGGATCGCGAAGGCGGCGATCTGTCCGCGGCGGACGCCGTCGAGTTCGTCGAGGACCGCTTCGAGGTCGTGGCTGTAGTAGTTGACCCCGTTGACGATGATGGAGTCCTTGGTGCGGCCGATGAGGGTCAGCCGCCCGTCGGCGTCGAGCCGGCCCAGGTCACCGGTGCGGAACCAGCCGTCGTCGGTGAACGCCTCGGCGGTGGCCGTGGGGTTGCCGAAGTACCCGCCGGTGACCATGGTTCCGCGCAGCTGCACCTCGCCGGACTCGGCCGAGGAGGGACGGTCGCTGGACGAGAGCACCGTGCCGCCGCCGTCGACGATCCGGATGTGCAGTCCCTCCACCGGGTGGCCCAGCGGCGGGAACTCCTGGTCGAGGTCGCGGTCGGCGAAGTCCCGGTTGAACACGCTGCCCGCGCAGGTCTCGGTCATCCCGAACGCGGGCACCACCACGTCGGACCGCAGGCCGTAGGGGGCCAGGGCGTCCAGGAACGACCGCACGGTAGCGGTCACGGTCGCCTCGCCGCCGGAGATGATGTGCCGGATCCGCGAGAGGTCGATGCCGGGCACCGTCTCGGCCGTCCGCGCGAGGGCCTGGTTGATCTGGCCGAAGAGGAAGTTGGGGGTGAACGTCACCCGCACCTGATGCAGCGTCAGAAGCCGGAGGAATTCCACCGGTTCGGCCAGCACGGTGGCCGGGCCCGCGATGATCTGGCTCGCGCCGTTGCGCATCGGCAGCAGGTGCGCCTCGATGGCCGCGATGTGGTCGGCGGATATCCAGTTCAGCATGGTGTCGTCGGGCCCCAGGTCCAGCGCCCCCGACTTCCCGGCCTGCGCCGCGAGGAGGTTGGCGTGGGTGAGCGCGACGGCCTTGCTCGATCCGGTCGACCCGGAGGTGAGCATCAGCAGGGCGAGGTCGTCCGGCGCGGCCTCGTGCAGGGGCTCGGCCGGGTCGGCGTCCAGCTCCTCCAGGATCACCGTGGCGAGCCCGACGTCGGGCAGCTCGTCCTGTGACTTCGGTACGACGAGCAGCGGATCGCCGAGAAGGTCTCGCAGGTGCGTCAGTTGCCGGCGCGAGCGGGAGGCGTCGGCGGGCGGGACGATCGGGCAGGGCACGACGCCCGCGTACAGGCAGCCCCAGAAGGCGCGGAAGAAGCGCTCGGGGACGCCGGCCGCGACCAGCACGCGGGCCCCTGGAGCGATGCCGCGGCTGCGCAGGCCCTGGGCGATGCGCAGGGCGCCGTCGCGCAGTTCGGCGTAGGAGACGAACGGTCCATCGTCGAACGTGACACCGCGCGATGTGTCCTGTGCGGCGCGTTCGAGCAGATACGGAAGTGTCGTGACGCTTGTGGCGTGACGTATGTCCGACATGACAGTGAAGACCCCCGATCGTGGTGGGACTGAACTGGGTGGATCAGCGCGCACGTACTGGAGGAGGGATGGGTGAGGTCCGCCCGAGAACGGCCTCGGGCATGACGAGGCGTCCGGTCGGGGACCGGAGGCGTGTCCGGGCAAGCGGAATGAACGAACTTTTCACCGGGCTTCCACCGGGCTTTTCACCGGACTTTTCACCGGCGTTTTTCAGTGGGCTCGGGGACCGGCCGATCTCGATGGCCAGAAGGCCGATTTCTTCCCAGGCCCTCGGGAAAATTCAACCGCCGGCACGAAAAGACCGACGCGAAGAATCCGAGATCCGAGGCGTCTGAGGCGTCTGAGGCGTCGATAAATTCGCAGCCGGAACGACGGAGAGATCGCCCCGATATTCAATGACCACCAACATGGGCATGTGCCGTCTCCAGTGTTACGACTTGCCGAGCCAGGGAGAAATTTATTGCGGTCTTATCGTGGTGCAACCGGAACTCGTCCGGCACCGGTGCATCATTACACAGTCCCAGTCGACCACAGCCTGTGACGTGGATCACAAGCAGCGCCGGCTTCGCGGCGGCCGACGGGTCGCCTGATCGATCCGGAAGAGACCGGGATCCACCGTCGGCGCATTACGCTCCGCCGGTCACATTGAATCGGACGATCTCGCGAATCTTTTTCTCCAATGTGGATTCGTCCGGATCGGACACGAGCGCCTTACCGATGAGGCCGTACGGGCCGACCGGTGCATCGGGTGACGAGTCGTAGGAAATCTCGTCGAATTCAAAGGCACGCTCGAAATCCTCCTGGGTCAGGTGACCGCTTTCGGGACGCCGGAGCAGGACGCATCCGTACAAGCGCTCGGGCGCTCCGTCGCGCCCCAACTGGGTGGGCGTCTCACCGAGCGCGAGACCGATCTCGGCGTCGAACAGGTCGACGCCGTACGTGTGCGCTTCCATCTGCGGCCCCAGCCCACCGGGAATCCTGATGGCGCACTCACCGAAGGTGAGCCCGTCCTCTTCCTCGAAAATCTCCAAGTGGAAGACGCAATCGGGGGCATCGAGACTCCCGAGGACCTGCTCGGCGATCGTCTCGGCCTGCTGGAACAGCTCGGTGTGGAGCCTCCTGTCCAGGGTCCATGTCGCGAGGGTGCCGTCCTGCGCGGCGTCGATCGGCGCGTCGTGATAGCGGCTCATCGAGGACCACCGGAGCTCACCGCCGAGCCACATGCCGTTGATGAAGACCTCCGGCGCGTCGATGAACGACTCGGCCACGATCTCCACGTCCGACGCCCCGGAGAAGAGCGCGAGGGCCTGGTCGTACTCCTCGGCGGAACGGATGACCCTCGTGCGCTGGGCGCCGGCGCCGTTCGCGGGCTTGACCACGAAAACCTCGCCGAGTTCATCGACGAGTTCCTGATGGGCAGTACCTCTCGGCACATGCCGACAGCGCGCGGTCCGCACCTCGGAGGGAAGTCCGCTCTTCTGAAGGTACTTGTCACGGAAAAAGAGAACCCCGCGTGAATCCCTGTTCCCAGGAAGGTTCAACTGCTGCCGTAGATAGGCCGCGGTGAACACTCCCATTTCATGGAGGGACATGGCCCCGACCACGTCGTCGAGCCGGCGTGCGAGCACCGCACGCAGCACTTCATTGACGTTTTCGAAATCAGCGACCCAGCAGGATTCCCGATCGTCGGGCGCCCCCATGGGGTCCTGGACCACGTAGAAAGGATCCAGACCGCGACGTCGCAGCGCCTGGTCGAGATCGCCCCGGTAACCCATGACAATCATTCTCGGCATATTCGCCCCCCGCGTTTGATTCAGACGACCAATGGACCGGTTGAACGTTTTACCTGACCGAGGACGGCACGGCGGCATCCTTACACGGAATCGCACGGTGCGGACACGCCAAAGCGTGATTCGATCACGCAGGAGCAGTGACATGGATCACACCTTCGTCGCATGGGCGCAGGTCACGGCCTTCCCTCGGATTCCACAGAACCGCGACGCCATCAACCACCGCGCCAAACAGGGCAATTGACGACAGTTCATGAGAGTGGGCCCGATGCGGGGCAGGTCGGCAGGGCGTGATCGGCGGACGGCTGCCCACCCTGTTCAGAAGGGTCTATGCCACCGGGTGAGCTGCTGGTAGCGTGCCGAAAAATCTTGTTTCAACGAGATCATGGGCGGGCGGCCGGTCCACGGACCTGCCCGCGGGAGGTGCCTCGTGCCAGCCAACCCCCTGTTGAAGGAGGAGCTGCACGCCAGCGTCTCCGATCCGGTTCTCGACACGATGAACTTCCTCAACGGGATCACGCACCGCTATCCGCAGGCGGTCTCCTTCGCCCCCGGCCGCCCGTACGACGGCTTCTTCGACACGGAAGACGTCTTCGAGCACATCCGCCGCTACCTGGACCACCTCGCGAAGACCGGGTACACGCCCGAGGAGGTACGCGCCGCGATCTTCCAGTACGGACCGACCCAGGGCCAGATCAGGGAACTCATCGCCGACTCGCTCCGCAAGGACGAGAACATCGACGTGCCGCCCGAGGCCATCGTGGTCACCGTCGGCTGCCAGGAAGCCATGCTGCTGACCCTGCGCGCCCTCATGGCGAGCCGGGACGACGTGCTCCTCGTGGCGAGCCCCTGCTACGTGGGCATCACCGGCGCGGCCCGCCTGCTCGACATCGCGGTCACTCCCGTCGAGGAGCGGGCCGACGGTCTGCACTGCGACGACGTGGCGACCGCGGTCCGGGCCGAGCGGGCCCGGGGACGTCGCCCGCGGGCGCTCTATGTGGTCCCGGACCACTCGAATCCGTCCGGTGTCACCCTCTCCCCCGAAGCGCGCACGGGACTCCTCGAACTCGCTGCCCGCGAGGACCTGCTCCTCCTGGAGGACAGCCCGTACCGGATGGTCAGCCCCGGCCCTCAGGTCCCCACTCTCAAGTCCCTCGACCGTGACCGCCGTGTCGTCCACCTCGGCTCGTACTCCAAGACGCTCTTCCCGGGCGCGCGGGTGGGCTTCGCCGTCGCGGACCAGGTCGTCGTCGACCGGGACGGCACCACCGGTCTGCTGGTGGACGAGATCACCAAGATCAAGAGCATGGTGTCGGTGAACACGTCCCCGCTCGCCCAAGCGGCTGTCGGCGGGATGCTGTTGGCGGCCGACGGCCGCACCGCCGACATCAACGTCGAGACGGCTCGCTACTACGGCGACGCGATGCAGGCCATCCTGAAGGAACTGGACGAGGCCTTCCCCGAGGAGGAGCGCACGGAGCTCGGCGTGCGCTGGAACCGGCCCACCGGCGGCTTCTTCCTGACCTTGGACGTCCCGTTCCGCGCGGACAACGCCGCGCTGGAACGCTCGGCAGAGGAGTTCGGCGTCATCTGGACGCCCATGTCCTACTTCTACCCCCAGGGCGGCGGAGCCCGCAGCATCCGCCTGTCCGTCAGTTACCTGACCCGGTCGGAGATCGCCGACGGGGTCACGCGTCTCGCACGTTTCATCAGGAGCGAGGCCTCTGCCCCTCATCAGGAGCGAGACCTCCGCCCCTGAACCGTCGCGGCCTGCACGTCGCACGTGCAGGCCGCCGTCGACTCGCCGCCCCCGACTGCCGAGTCAGTGCCGCGGCCGGTCCCTGGTCACCGTGCGGACGGCCCGGGCGGCCGTCACCGAGTCGCACCCCGCGAGGCCGAGGGCGTCACGCAATTCCTCCGCCAGGAGGGTCAGAACGCGGCCGACGCCCCGCTCTCCGGCCGCGGCGAGCCCCCACAGGACCGGACGTCCCACAAGCACGCCGTCGGCCCCCAGAGCGAGCGCGCGCAGGACGTCGGTACCGCTGCGGATTCCGCTGTCCAGCAGCACCCGGCAGCCGCCGCCGACCTCCGCGACGATCTCCTCGAGGGCGTCGACTCCGGCCACCGCGCCGTCCAGTTGGCGGCCACCGTGGTTGGACACGACGATGCCGTCCGCGCCGACGTCCACGGCGCGGGCGGCGTCCCGGGGGTCGAGTACCCCCTTCAGAATCATCGGCAGCCGCGTACGGCGCCGCAGTTCCTCGATGTCCGCCCAGGTCAGGGAGGGAGTGAAGGCTGCTTCCGTGTGGGCGGCCACCGCGGATCCGGACGCCGGCGCCCGATGGGCCTCGGAGCCCGACCCCCAGGTCAGGTTGGCCGCCTCCACCCCGGCGGGCAGCCGGAACCGGTTGCGGACGTCCCTGAGCCGGCGTCCCATCCAGGGCACGTCGACGGTCGGCATCAGCGCCGCGCACCGCGCCGCCTCCGCGCGTTCGACCAACTCGAAGGTCTTCTCGCGGTCACGCAGCCAGTACAACTGGAACCAGACAGTGCCACCGACTCCCGTGATCGCCTCGATCGGGAAACTGCTCAAGGTGCTGGCGGTGAACGGCACTCCCGCCTCCTTGGCCGCCCGCGCAGCCGCCAACTCCCCTTCCGGATGGAGAAGTTGGTGGTACGCGACGGGTGCGACGGCCACCGGCATGGCATGCGGGACCCCGAACAGCGACGTCTTCGGGTCGCAGTGCGCCACGTCCCGAAGGACCCGCGGCACGAGGGCGATCCGCTGCAGTGCCGCACGGTTGGCGGCCAGCGTGACCTCGCCACCGCTGCCGCCGGAGACGAAGTCCCACACGTCCGCGGGCAGCACCTCCCGTGCCGCCCGCTCCACATCGTCCAGGCAGTGCGCGTCCCGCTCGACGTCCCACGGTCCCGTGGCCGACGCGGAGGGGCTCACCGCGACGTGCTCCGGTTCGCGAGGCGCTCCATCTCCACCGCTTCGTACAGGGCCTTGATGTTGGAGCTGCCGAAGGTCTCCGCCCCGCACCGCTCGATCACCTCGACGAAGAAGGTGCTTCTCGGGTGCATGGAGCGCGCGAATATCTGGAACAGCTGCCCGGCGTGGTCCTCGTCGACGAGGATGCTCAGCTCGTGCAGGCTCTCCAGGGAGTGCTTGCTCAGGCGGATGCGCTCCTTGAGCAGGCTGTAGTACGCGTCCGGGGTGGTCAGGAACTCCACTCCGCGGCCGTTCAGTGCCCCGACGGACCGCACCGCGTCGTCGGCGGCGAAGGCCACGTGCTGCACGCCGGACCCGCCGTGGCGCGCGAGGAACTCGTCGATCTGACCGGGGTCCGCCGTGGGGTCGGGCTGGAGGATGGTGAAGGTCACCTCGCCCGACCTGCTCTGCACCACCTTGGACAGCAACGCCTGGGTACCGACGACGATGCGCTCCGCGAAGATCTCGTCGAACCCGAACGCCTTCCGGTACAGCTCCACCATCGCGTCGAGGCCGCCGGCGTTCACGCACACGGCGAAGTGGTCGATCTCCAGGAGTTCGAGCCCGTCCGCGGCTGGGGCGGTCGGCGCCTGCGCACCGGGAATCCGACGGAACCCGGCAGGCAGTCCGGCCTCCTTGCCGGCATGCCGCTGGACCAGAGTGTGCACGACGTCGCCGAATCCGGAGACGGTCGCACTGACCTCCACGTCGTCCCCCGCGTGCGCCACGGGTTCGGCCAGCGCCCGGGCGCCGTTCTCGACCGCCTGGCGAAACGCGGTGCGCACGTCCTGCGTGCGCAGGGCGATGTTGGCGACGCCGTCACCGTGAGCGCGTACGTAGTCGGAAGCGGGATGCCGCGGCGACGTCCCCTCCGTCAGAACGAGCTTCATCGCCCCCTGGCTCATCACCGTGGCCCGGAAGCCCTGCTCCGGGGAACCGCCGAGTGCGACGTCCACGAACCCGAAGGAGTCACGCCACACGGCGACCTGCTCGTCCATGTCGCGGACGTACAACTCCACGTAGTCCAGCTCAAAGTTGTCGACGATCGTGTTGGCCTCGGAAGACGTCATGGAACTTCAGTTCTCCTTTGTGACGAGAAGCAGGTGGATGACGTTGCGGTGCGCAGTGGCACGCACTTGGGCATGCGGGTGGGCCCGAAGGCGTGCGGTGGGTGAGCATGCCGGGCCTGCCCGGCGCGCTCGACGGGGCGTCGATCAGCCGGCGTGTGCCTTCGCCTCGAGGACGCTGAAGTACGAGTCCGGGAGCGGGGTGACGTTCGAGAGGTGCAGCCCTGCCTGCCGGAGCAGGGACCGGTACTGGTCCAGGGTGCGCTCGCGGCCACCGAGCACGACCATCATGCCGAGGTCGCTCCACCAGGCCGGGTGGGGTTCGCCCGGTTCGGGAAGGAGCATCTCGCAGATGAACAGGCGGCCGTCCGCGGAGAGTGCCTCGCGGCTGCGGCGCAGGATGGTGACGGCGTCCTCGTCCTCCCAGTCATGGAGGACGCTGCACATGAGGTGGGCGTCGGCCCCGGTGGGGATCTCGACGAAGAAGTCGCCCGATGCGGCCCGGCAGCGGTCTCCCAACGCGGCGAGATCTCCGGAGCCCTCGGCCCGTTCGACGACGCTGTGCCGGTCGAAGAGGACTCCCCTGACGTGCGGGTTGGCCGTGAGGATGGAGGCGAGTACGGCGCCCTTGCCGCCGCCGATGTCGAGGAGGCAGCGGGTGTCGTTCCACGCGGGGAGGGTGGCGAGGCCCGAGTAGAGGCGGCCCGCCCGCTCCCGCATGCGCTGGTCGAAGGTGGCGCCGACCTGGCTGTCGCTGTCCTTGTGGGTGAAGAACCCGGCGCCGAACTCGCTCTCGAAGGCGGGCCGGCCGGTGGCTATGGTGTCGACCGCCCCGAGCCAGGCGCGGTAGGAGTCGACGTTGGACAGGGTCGCCCGCATCGAGACGGGCGAGTCGGTCAGGAGCAGTTGCCCCAGCCGCGTGAGGGCGAACAGCCCCTCCCCCTGGTCGGTGAAGAAGCCGCAGCTGGCAAGGGTCCGCAGCAGCCGTTCCAGCGCCCCGGACGCTACGCCGAGCGACGCGGCCAGGTCCTCCACCTTCCTTTCCGAGTCGGCGAATTCGTCCGCGACGCCCAGGTGTGCGGCGACGGACAGCGCGTACGGCAGGACGGCGACGATGCTGTCGTCGCCCATGCGCAGGAAGTCGCGGACCACCGGGTCGGCCGCGGTCGCGATGACGTGCTCTCGGTCGGTACTCACTCGGTTGGGCCTTCCGTTCATTGCGTGGTTCGGTGGGCATCTTCACGGTGGGCATTCTCAGGAGCTCAGGTCACCCAGGGCGTCGAGCAGGCACTTCGGGCACGCGTCCAGCCAGCTCTCGCTGATGTGATCCGGGTGTGAGTGAGGAAGGCCTGCTCGTTGTCCTTGCCGTGGACGACGGTCCGCCCTGCGGGCACCAGGGCCAAGACGACGGGTCCGGGTTCCCTCCTCGAGGAACGGTTTCTTCAGTGACCTGTACGGCTGTGTACACCAGGTTGATCAACGGCCGCCAGGCAAACGCCTTCTTGGCCGCGGACTCAGGCAGCGTGCCGTGCGGTGCCCGGGCGCAGGGCACCTGCCGCGTCGGCTGCGTCGCTGCCCGGTAAGGACGGCTCGATGCACCGCCGGGTCATCCCATACGCGGAGAGTTCGGGCGATACGGCAACACCGCGGTGCATGCCGCCCCTCGGCCATGGTCCACCGAGGGAAGGCGGCACCGACATCAGCCGGACCTTCTTCGTGATCCGGACCCTCTTGGCAACGGCCATCGCCCTTGCAACCCCATGCTCGAGATGACGAGGCACTTCGCTCCAAGAGGTCCACGCGGCAGACACATTGGCGACTGCCGACCTGCCATCACCAGCAGCGCGCCCACCGTAGCCTGTACGACCGACGACGTCCCAGGGAAGACCTGAGCTCATACCGACCCGCCGGTGCCGGCGGCCTGTTGGGCAGCTCCGCCGGACGCCGAAATACCTGGTCGAAGTCGTGTACGAGCGTGTGGCAAGATCGCGGAATGCTGCGACTCACCGATTTCATCATCGACTGCCCGGACACGATGAAGCTGGCGGCCTTCTACTCCGAGGTGACAGGCCGTCCCGTCAAGGAAGGCAGCTCCGAGCACTGGGCCGGCATCCGGTTCGGCGAGATCGAGCTGGCCTTCATCCAGGTGGACGGCTATCGCGCTCCGCAGTGGCCCGACACCGAGCACCCCAAGCAGTTCCACCTCGACTTCGAAGTGGACGACATCGAGTCCGAGCAGCGACGCATCCTCGACCTCGGCGCGACGCTGAAGCAGGACTTCATCGGCCCCAACGGCTACGGCTGGCGGATCTACACCGACCCGATCGGCCACCCCTTCTGCCTGTGCCGCAACAAGGGTGTCGTCTGGACCGACGAGGGACCGACCTGGCCCACGCAGGACTGAGTGCCGCCACTTCGCCCGGTGCCGGACCGACTCGATGTCGCTCGACCGCGGTGTGCGGTGCTGCGGTGCTGGCCTGGGGCCTGAGTAGGACGACGGCGAACGCCGCATCCGTCTATGTGCACTTCAAGAACAGGGCGACGGGCCATTGCCTGGACTACCGGGCCGACTACGGTCCCTGCGCGACCGGCTGCAACGGGAGCGGCTACCAGACCTGGGTGGTCAACAACACGGCCTTCGAGCTGTCCGCGATGCGGCAGAACGCGGGCGACCGGCTCTGTTTGGTGGCCCGCAACGGCCAGGCGACGATGAAGCCCTGCTCGTCCAGCGACGCGGATGCCAGACGCCTCGTCAAGCTCGTCCCGTGCTCAGGCGGCAACTCCCAGCAGTGGGAGATGCAGACCTGACCGATTCCTGCCGCTGAGCAACGCCGCCGACGTGACGCCCGGCTGCCCGACGCCGCATCCTCCCCCGGCACCGTCCGTGTTCCGTTGGTGATCACGAGGTGAGACCGGTGCTGGAGGAAGTAGGGGTTCTCGCCGGCAGGAGTCTTCGGCATCGAGCGCGCCGGTTCACGGCCGCAGCAGGCCGGCGACGGTCGAGGCGGTGGTGCGGTGCCAGCGCGCGCTGCCGCGCAGCATCGCATGGTCTCCGCCGGGCACGAGGTGTATCCGTGCTCTCGCACCGGCCGCGCGGGCGCGCCGCACGAACCGCGCCGACGCGTGTGGATCGGTGACCCGGTCGTGGTCGCCGTGGACCACCACGACATCCTTGCCCCGCAGGTGTGCCACGGGTTCGTCCTCGGGAATCCAGGGGGCCAGCGCCACCACGGCCTTGACCTGGGCCACGCGTGCGGCGCCCAGTGCGGCCCGCCCTCCCATCGAGTGGCCCACGAGCACCACCGGCACATCGCCGGCGAGGCGCGTCAGTTCGTCCAGTGCTCGGCAGGCGTCGTGCAGGGCGTCGGCGTCGGTGCCGTTCCAGCCCCGCACGCGGTAGCGCACCTGCCCCAGCAGGACGTCATCCTCCGGCAGGATCGCGGCGACGGCCCGTACGAAGGGCCTCATCCGCAGCGCTGCGAGGTGCCACGGCCGTGACGGGGAGCGGCTGTCGGCGCGGCCACCGTGCAGGTACAGCACGGCGGCCCGCGCCCCGGGCGGTGTCCGCAGCGCAATCAGCGCGCCGCCCGAGCTCCTCGCCGCCAGGCGTACTCGCCGCCCGTTCGGGATCATCCGGCCTCCTCGGTTCTGCTGTGGTGCCGCTGTGCGCTCCGGATACTGATCATTCGTCACCGGGCACGGAAAGGTTTGGTCGGCCGGACCAATCCATGGACGCTCGGGCTCCGGATTACGGCTGCAGACACCTGACCACGGAGGGACGCGTGAAAGAAGCCGTACACATCGGCAGACATCCATCCGCCGAGCCGGACCTGGAAGAGCTGGTGGGTCGTGCCGCGCTCGGCGAGGAGGAGGCGTTCGCCTCGGTCTACGACATGGTGGCCGGCCCCGTTCTGGGCACCGTGCGCGCCGTCCTGCGGGACCAGGCGCAGTCGGAGGAGGTGGCGCAGGAGGTACTGGTGGAGGTCTGGCGCACGGCCCCCCGGTACCGCCGTGAGCTGGGGACGGCGATGAACTGGATCCTCACCGTGGCGCACCGGCGTGCGATCGACCGGGTGCGCTCGGTGGAAGCCGCGGCGGCCCGTGACCACAAGGCGGCGCTGCTGGCCCACACACCCGACTTCGACCAGGTCACCGAGCAGGTGGAGGCGCGGTTGGAGCGGGAGCAGGTGCGGCGCTGTCTGCGCACGCTGACCGAGATCCAGCGGCAGGCCGTCACGCTCGCCTACTACCGTGGGCTGACCTACCGTCAAGTGGCAGAGGCCCTGTCCCTGCCGCTGGGTACGGTCAAGACCCGGCTGCGCGACGGGCTCATCCGGCTGCGCGACTGTCTGGGGGTGACCGCGTGAACACCGCCGATCTGCACACCCTGACCGGTGCCTACGCCGTGCACGCCCTGTCCGACGAGGAGCGCGCCGCGTTCGAGCGGCACCTCGCGGACTGTGCGGCGTGCGCCCAGGAGACCGCCGAACTCACAGCAACGGCAGGCCGGTTGGGCCTGGCCGTCTCCCTCGTCCCCCCTGCCTCACTGCGGGAGCAGGTGCTGCGGCAGATCACGACGGTGCGCCAGGAGGCGCCCGGCGCGGCTGTAACGGCGCGCGCGGGCCGGACGAGGGCTGCGCGGCGCCGCCTGCTGTCGCGCTGGGCCCTGGCCGCATGTCTCGCGGCGGCCGCCGCCCTGGGCGGTACTGCGGTGTGGCAGCACCAACAGGCCACGGCTGCCAGGCAACAGGCCCGCCAGGCCGAACAGGGCACCGAGCACATCGCAGCAGTCCTCGCCGCTCCCGACGCCAGGACCGGCTCGGCAAGGCTGGCCGGCGGCGCCACCGGCACCGTCGTCGTCTCCGCGCGCCAGGACCGCGCCGTCTTCGTCGTCTCGGGGATGGCGCAACCGCCGCGGGGCAAGGTCTACCAACTGTGGTTCGACGACGGTGGGACGATGCGCGCGGCCGGGCTCATGGACGCCGGACGAAGCGACCAGGCGGTGCTGTTGAACGGCGCCGTCGACGGGGCGTCGGGCATGGGCATCACGGTGGAGCCCGCGGGCGGCTCCTCCCACCCGACGTCCGCGCCTGTGGCCCTCATGCGTTTCCCGGCGTGAGGGGTGTGCGGCCCCGGCCCGCGACGGGGCCGCACACCCCTCACTTGCGCGGTGGCAGTGGAAAGAATCCGCTGGTGCGGGCAGCGTACTCGGCGAAGCCTGGCCGCTCGGCCATGTGCTGCTCCAGCAGCCGCTGACCGCTGCCCCGGGTCAGCAGGAAGGTCATCACCAGGGGCGAGACGACGCTGACGGCCGCCGCGCCGAGCGCGTCGCAGGTGATCAGGAACAAGCCCCACCACACGCAGCAGTCCCCGAAGTAGTTCGGGTGCCGGGTGTAGCGCCACAGCCCGCGGTCCATGATCCGGCCCTTGGCCGCGGGGTCGGACTTGAACCGGGCGAGTTGCGCGTCGCCGACCGTCTCGAAGAACAGCCCGACGGCCCACAGCGCGGTGCCGGCCAGGGCGAACGCGGACATCGGACCCGGCACGTACTGCGCGGCCTGCACCGGCAGCGACACCAGCCACACCAGGGCTGACTGGAGCAGATAGACCATGCGCAGTGCGTACAGGTTCCGGTGGCCGGGCGCCTTGGCGAGCATCCGTTCGTAGCGCGGGTCCTCGCCCTGCCCGCGGCCCCGCCGGGCGATGTGCCCGGCGAGCCGCAGCCCCCACACCGCCGTCAGTACGGTGATCAAGAGGCGCCGCCCCTGATCGCCCGCGCCGTCCGAGGCCAGGAAGCCCACCACGGCGACCGTGGTGAAGCCGACGCCCCAGGCGATGTCGACGATCCGATGCGTGCCCCGGTACACGGCGACCGCGAACGTGACCAGCATGACGGCCAGTGCCGCGGCAGCCGACGGGCCGAGGCCCGTCGCGAAGTCCCTCCAGGGGAAACCGTTCACAGCTGCTCCAGTCCGGCGTACCAGTCCCTCGGGGTGGCGGGCAGACCGCTGTGCCCGGTGTCCGCCGGGCACACGGCGATGATCTGGTCGACGCCCATGCGTCGCTCGGCGAAGGCCAGGGCGCCGCCGACCAGGTACAGGCGCCAGACGCGAGCCGTCTGCTCGCCGACGAGCCGCACGACGTCCGCCCAGCGGTCCTCCAGGGTGCGGTGCCAGGCATCGACGGTACGTACGTAGTGCTCGCGCAGCGACTCCACGGATCTGACCTCCAGACCCGCCGCTTCCAGGAGGTGCACGGTCTCGCCCATGGGGCGCATGTGCATGTCGGGCGCGATGAACGCCTCGATGAAGGCGCCGCCGCCCGGCGCCGCCGCGCCGCGCGACATCTGCTGCACGAACACCCGCCCCAGTGGGCGGGCCAGCCGGTGAAGTGCGGCGGCGAACGCGGGGTACTCGGCATCGCCGACGTGCTCGCCCATCTCGACGCTCGCGACGGCGTCGAAGCCGCCGCCCGCGATGTCCCGGTAGTCCTGGCACACCACGTCCACACGGTCGGCCAGGCCCCGTTCACCGACCTGTTCGCGCACGTACGCGGCCTGCTCGCGGGACACGGTCACCGCGGTGACCAGCACCTTGTGCCGCTGCGCCGCGTACAGGGTCAGCGAGCCCCAGCCGCACCCGATGTCGAGGAGCCGCGCGCCGGGTACGACGCCGAGCTTGCGGCAGACCAGTTCCAGCTTCGCGCGCTGGGCGTCGGCCGCGGTGAACTCCGGTCCATCGCTGGCCCAGTAGCCGCACGAGTACGCCATCGTCTCGTCGAGGAGCAGCCGGTAGAAGGCGTTGGACAGGTCGTAGTGGTGGCTGATGGCCGCCCGGTCGCGGGCCTTGGTGTGCCGGGCGCCGCGCAGCCGCGCCTGTGAGCCGGGCGGTGCCGGCGAGGGTCCCACGGCACCCAGCCGGGCGGCGACGGCGGCGGCGCGGGCCCGGTCGCCGAGGCTGAGCCAGGGCGGGTGCGGGCCGCGCTGCCGGGCCGCCGACCAGATGGCGCGCAGTCCGGCAGCCAGCTCTCCCTCCACGTCGATCTCGCCGGTGACGTACGCCTGCGCGAGGCCCAACTCGCCTGGCCGCCACAGCAGTCGGCGCAGGGCGCGCCGGGAACGTACGACCACGACGGGTGCGCCGGCAGGGCCCGTCTCGGTGCCGTCCCAGGCGCGCAGGCGGACCGGCAGCGGACCGCCGAGCGCGGTCTCGGCCAGGGCGGCGAGGCGGTGGGCCGCACCGGTACGGGCGGGACGGGCGGGACGGGTGGCGGTCATCGGTGGGTGTCCTCCTTGGTGAGCAGGTACTGCTGCACGTCGATGTATCCGGAGCGGAAACCGGCTTCGGAGTAGGCGAGGTAGAACGTCCACATGCGGCGGAACGTGTCGTCGAAGCCGAGCGCGGCGACCTCCTCGGCGCGTTCGGTGAACCGCTCGCGCCACAGGCGCAGCGTCTCGGCGTAGTGGGCGCCGAAGCCGTCCCGGCGGCCGATGGTGAGCCCGGTGCGGTCGCGCACGGTCCCGGCGACCGCCTCGACCGACGGCAGCGCGCCTCCGGGGAAGATGTACTTCTGGATCCATGTGTAGGTCGAACGGGCCGCGAGCATCCGGTCGTTGGGCATGGTGATGGCCTGCAGGGCGGCCCGTCCGCCCGGGGCGAGGCGCTCGTCGAGGGTGCGGAAGTAGACGGGCCAGAACTCGGCGCCGACCGCCTCGATCATCTCGACGCTGACGACCGCGTCGTAGGTGCCGCGCGCTTCCCGGTAGTCGCTCAGCTCGACGCGGACCCGGTCGGCCAGTCCGGCCGCTTCGATCCGGGTGCGGGCGAGGTCGCGCTGCTCGTGGGAGAGGGTGAGCGACGTGACGTGCGCACCGCGGCCGGCGGCACGGATCGCGAGTTCACCCCACCCGGTACCGATCTCCAACACCCGGCTGCCGTCCCGTACTTCGGCGAGGTCGAGCAGGCGGTCGATCTTGCGACGCTGGGCGTCGGCCAGCAGGTCCCACGTGGCGGGCAGCGCGCGGAAGATGCCGGACGAGTAGGTGAGGGTGTCGTCGAGGAAGAGCGCGAACAGGTCGTTGGACAGGTCGTAATGACGACTGATGTTGGTCCGCGAGCCACCCGGAGTGTTGCGCTGCTCGTACGGACGGCGCAGCGCCCACAGGCCGCGCAGCCGCTGCAGCGGTGCGGGGACCAGCTCGGCGGCGTGTGCGGCGAGCACCGTGAGCGCGGCCACCAGGTCGGGGGCGTCCCACTCGCCGGCCATGTACGACTCGCCGAACCCGATGAGTCCGTGACGTCCGATGCGGCGGTGAAAGTCGTCCGGCCGGTGGACGGTCAGCGCCGGGCCGCCCCGGCCCAGCACGGGGCCGTCGGCGAACTGCACGCGCAGCGGCAGCTTGTGCAGGGCTCGCCGGACGACGGCCTCGGTGATGGCGGTGCGGGCGCGGGAGGCGGTCGGTGCCGCGGCGACGTCGGGCCGGCGCCCCCGGTCCCCGGCAGCCCGGGGCGTCGAGTCCGGGCGCGCCGGGCCGAAGTGGGGTTCGCACGTTGTCATGAGCCGTTCTCCGGTGTCCTGTGTTCGGGGCCGTGGGGGCGAGCGGGGAGGTCGGGGCGGGGGTGGACGGGCAGCCCTCGCAGGTACAGACGGATGCCGTGCAGGCGGATGGCCGCGGCCACGGCGAGCGTGGACCAGGGCCTGCCCAGGGCCAGGCGCAGCAGGGTGGCCGTACGGGCGTCGTGCCGGCTGCCGCGGACGGTCGCGGTGAAGGGCCGGGTGCCGTCGCGCTCCAGGTGCACGGTGAGGTCGACGCGGTCGCCGGGGGCCGGCAGCCGCATGCGGTAGCGGCCGTCGACCGGGAAGAACGGCGAGACGTAGAACTCCTTGTCGGTCACCGCCGTACCCGAGCTGTCGGGACGCAGTAGGTAGTGGTGGCGCCCGCCGTAGGTGTTGTGGACCTCGGCGACGATGCAGCGCGGGGCTCCGCCGGGGTCGAGGCACCAGTAGAGGGTGAGCGGGTTGAACACGTACCCGAGGACGCGGGCGTGGGTGAGCATCACGACCGGCCCACCGGACAGGTCGACGCCGCACTCGCCGAGGAAGGCTTCCAGGCCCGCGCGCAGGGAGCGGTGGTCGCCGGTGAAGTGGTCACGCGGTTCGAAGCGCGCCAACGGCCTGAGCGGCAGGGGCAGTTCGGGCGGATGGTCGGGATCGATGAGCCACATGTACGTCCGGTGCCGCAACGCGTACTTCTTCGGTGCGCTGCGTACGTGGGTGATCGCGACGCGGTACAGGGCAGGAGCCGCGCTCATCACCAGCGCACCCCCAGGGCGGCGGCGGCCTCGACCCCGGACCGGCAGCCGTCCTCGTGGAAGCCCCAGCCGTGGTAGGCGCCGGCGAACGCCGTCACGGCGGTGCGCAGTTCGGGCAGCCGGCGCTGGGCGGCCACCGACTCCGGGGTGTAGACGGGATGTTCGTAGACCATGCGGGCCAGGACACGGGCGGGGTCGACGCGGTCCTCGCCGCCGAGCGTCACCACGTACGTCTCGGGTGCGGTCAGACGCTGGAGCCGGTTCATGTCGTAGCTGACGCGCACCCGGTCTGCGGCCGCGGTGCAGGACGGCATCAGATAGTTCCACGAGGCGCGGGCGCCCGGGGAGCGCGGCAGCACACCGGTGTCGGTGTGCAGCAGCGTGGTGTTGCGCGCGTACCGGAAGGCGCCGAGGACCTCCTTCTCCAGCGGCGTGGCGTCGGCCAGGAACTCCAGGGCCTGCGCCGGGTGCGTGGCGATGACCACGGAGTCGTACGCGTGCGTGGTGCCGTCGGCGGCGACGAGACCGACACCGTCCGCGTGCCGCCGCACGGCGCGCACCGGCGCCGCCACGTGGACCGCGTGCAGGTGCCGGGCGATCCGTCCGACGTAGGTGCCGGAGCCTCCGGTGACGGTGCGCCAGGTCGGCGACCCGCCCACTGCGAGCATCCCGTGGTGTTCCAGGAAGCGGAACAAGTACCCGGCCGGGTACCGCTGCGCGGTGGCCGCGTCGCAGGACCAGACGGCCGACACCAGCGGCGTCGTGAAGTGTGCACGGAAGTACGTCGAGAAGCCTTCGCGGTCCAGGAACCCACCGAGCGTGAGCTCCTCCTCCCCGCCCCGCGCGAGCAGCCGCCGTGCGGCCCGGTGGAAGGCGGGCACCTGGGCGAGCAGCCGCAGGTACTGCGGGCGCAGTGCGCTGCGGGGCCGGGCGAACAGTCCCGCGGCGCCGCGCGCACCGGCGTACTCAAGGCCGCAGCCCTCGCACCGCACCGACATGCTCATCTCCGACTCCTGCGTGGCGACGCCGAGTTCGGCGAACAGCCTCAGCAGGTACGGGTAGGTGCGGCGGTTGTGCACGATGAAGCCCGAGTCGACCCCGTGCCGGGTGCCGTCGGATGCGGTCAGGTCATGGGTGTGGGCATGTCCGCCGAGCCGGTCGTCGGCCTCGTACAGCGTCACTTCCTGAGTGCGGGCCAGCACGTACGCGGCGGTGAGTCCCGCCACCCCGCTGCCGATCACCGCAGTGCGCCGCCGGCGTCCTGCGCCCGGCCCGGCCGTTCGGTCGGACTCCTTCGGGACGCCCCTTTGTGCCAACGACATCGCCTCTCCTCACACCCTGCTGACGCACGCGGTCTCACAGGTAATCCGGAGCCGGTCGGGAGGCGGATTGGAGACGGATGGTCCGACCTTCCGCACCGAACGGGGAGGGGTGGGGCCGGCAGGCTTGCCGGCGACGGGGTCACGGCCGGGGTCACGGCCGGGGTCAGGGCCGGGGTCGGGGGACCGTGAGCGCCGACTCCCGGTCCCCCAACCCCCTTACGCCCCAGGGCAGTTGCCCGGCGCGACCCCTCCGGGTCAGCTCTTGGGCATGAGGACGGTGTCGATGATGTAGACGTTGGCGTTGGCGGTCCTGACGTCGCCGCAGACCACGTCGGCCGAGTCGTTGACCTTGTAGGACTCACCGGATCCGGAGGTGGTCACCTTCGACTTCTCCAGTGTGTCGAACGAGCCGCTCTCCAGGTCCTTGGGGGCGAGCTTCTGGCCGACGACGTGGTAGGTCAGGATCTTGGTCAGCTGCTCCTTGTCGTTGAGGACCTTGTCCAGGTCCGCCTTCGGGATCTTCGCGAAGGCGTCGTTGGTGGGCGCGAAGACGGTGATGCCCTGCGCGTTGTTCAGGGTGTCCACGAGGCCGGCCTTCTTCACGGCCGTGACCAGGGTCGACAGCGCCGGGTTGTGCGAGGCGGCGGTGGCGACCGGGTCCTGGGCCATCCCGTCGAAGGAACCGGCGCCGTCCTTGGGCACGGACGCACACGCGGGCCCGAACGGCTTGCTCATCGTGCCCGTGTCGCCGGCGGAGCTGGCCGTGTCGGAGCCCTTCGACGCGGCGGACGAGGAGCCGGCGCCCGCCTTGTCCTTGGAGTCACTGTCGGAGCAGGCGGTCAGGGCAAGCGGCAGCACGGCGGCGGCAGCGACGGCAACGGCGACACGACGGACTCGAGTCTGCATGGCAATCCCTCAGCGATCGGGTTCGTGAGAGCCCTGTGCTCTCATCGCCGCTAATCCGGCACGGCGCGCCCCACGGATTGGTCCTGCACACGAAAGAGTGATCTACGCCCACCGGACCCTTGTCGCCGCGTTCCGCAGGACCGACGGCGCGGTGTCCCTCGATGGCGTGAACGACCAATCCGTGTGCGCGTCGAGGACGGATTCCCCGCATGGACGATGACGCGACACGGCACAGGGCACCACGGCACGAGGCACCACGGTTCGAGCGCCTTGCCCGGGGCGCCCTGAGCGGCCTGCTCTCCGGCTACGCGGCGATCGCGGTCGCGGAGCTGGTCTCCGCCGCCGTCAGACCGGAATCAGGGCCGGTCATCGCGGTCGGCGGGGCCGCCATCGACCGCACGCCGACGGCGGTCAAAAACTGGGCGATCCGCCACTTCGGCACCAACGACAAACTCGTCCTCCAGCTCGGCATCCTCGCCGTACTGGCCGTTCTCGCCCTGGCCCTCGGCATGCTGGCGACCCGCCGGCGCACCGCGGGCTCGCTCGGTGTCCTGGCCTTCGGGGCCATCGGCGCCCTGGCCGCGACCGGACGTCCGGACTCCACCGGCGTGCACGACGCCCTGCCCTCGGCGGCAGGCGCGGTCGTTGGCGCCGCTCTGCTCGCCTACCTCATCGGGCGCCTCCCCCGCCCCACTGCGGCGGGACCGCCGGCCTCCAAGGCCACGACGGGACACGAAGTTCCGGCCGCCGACTCCGACGGCGAAGAACCGGACACGGCATCCGCGGACCGCAACAGCAAGGAGGGCACAGGCAGTTGGGACCGGCGAGGGTTCGTCCTCGCCGCGACCGCAGCAGCCGCGGCATCGACCGCGGCAGGCCTGGCCGGCCGCTCCCTCAACGGCTCGCGAGGACAGGACGCCGTCGCTTCCCGCAAGAACGTGGTCCTTCCCAAGCCGTCGTCGGCCGCCTCCCCCACTCCTCGGGGAGCCGGCCTGAGCATCGAGGGCATCAGCCCGTATGTGACGCCCACCAGCGACTTCTACCGCGTCGACACGGCGCTGGTCGTTCCCAGGGTCGACGCCACCACCTGGCGCCTGCGCATTCACGGCCAAGGCGTGCGGCGCGAACTGACCCTGTCCTTCGACGACTTGCTGGCGATGCCGCTCATCGAACGGAACATCACCCTCACCTGCGTCTCCAACGAGGTCGGCGGCCCCTACGTGGGCAACGCCCGCTGGATCGGTGTCCGCCTGGCCGATCTGCTGCGGCGATGCGGAGTGAAGCCGCCGTCCCGGGGCGGTCCCGCCGACCAGTTGGTGGCGCGCTCCGTGGACGGCATGACGATCGGCAGTCCCGTGGAGGATGTCATGGACGGGCGCGACGCCATGCTCGCCGTCGGCATGAACGGCCGGCCGCTTCCCTTCGCACACGGCTTTCCCGTACGCATGGTGGTCCCCGGCTTGTACGGCTACGTGTCGGCCTGCAAATGGATCCGGGACATCGAACTGACCACCTTCGACTCCTACGACTCGTACTGGGTCCAGCGGGACTGGGCGCAGCGGGCCCCGATCAAGACCCAGTCGCGCATCGACACGCCCCAACCCTTCGGCCGCCTCCGGGCGGGCACCGTCATGGTGGCCGGAGTCGCCTGGGCCCAGCACCGCGGCATCGCCAAGGTCGAGATCCGCGTCGACGACGGCCCCTGGGAAGAGGCCCGACTCGCCGCCGAGGACACCCACGACACCTGGCGCCAGTGGTACTACCCCTGGCAAGCAACCAGGGGCGGCCACACCCTGACCGTCCGAGCCACCGACAACACCGGCCGGACCCAGACGGACAAGCGGACTCCGACCGACCCCGACGGCGCCTCCGGCCGGCATTCGGTCGTCGTCACCGTCGACTGAGGAGGCGCGTGCCGTACGCGCCTCAGCGCCTGCGTAGGAACATGACGACGAGCACGATGACCAGAATGAGAACGACGGTTCCGATGCCTATGTACATGTCGAGCCCCCCTCTTCTTTCGGTTCCCCGAATCTCGGCCGGACCGGCGTGCGCCGACCCGGCTGCTCAGGCCTGGCGGCCCTGTTGAGCTCGATGTTGAGCTCGATCAGGCTGCCGCCGTTCGAGTACCCATCCGCTCGGCATGAAACAGCGGGTGCCCGACCGGGTCCGCCCGTGTCACTGCGTCTCCGGTCGTAGCGGTGCGCCCTCGTCCACAGCGGCTTCAGCAACCGTCGTCGAGTGCGAGGACCAATCCGCCTTCGGTGTCCTGTGCGCCCCGTCGCCGGGCCAGCGCGTACACGTCCTCGCCCAGTGCGGCGAGAGCGAGCTGCCGGGTTCGCTCGCGTACGGGGGCGAGTTCGGGCGTTCCTCGTTGCACGTGCCCCACCGCATGCCAGTAGGCCTGGCCGACTCCGGACAGCAGGGCGGCGTCCTCTTCCCGGCCGTCCTCGGCGAGGGCCGCGGCCAGGACGTCGATGCCCAGAGCCGTGCCGAAGCGGTCGCCCAGGAGCTGTTTGCCCTGCAGCATGGCCCGTGCGTGCACCGCCGCATCGCGGGGCCGGTCCTGGAGGAGGGCGAGCAGGGCAAGTTGGTAGTCCAGGTACGAGCGTGCCCAGACCTCGCCGGTCCGATCGCAGTCGGCGAGCAGCCGACGTGCCAGGGTTTCCGCCTCGCTCAGGGCACCCAGGGCGGTGCAGGCGAACACCGCGACCAGGCGACAGCGCAGTCTCGCCGCGGAGCCCACGTCCGCCTGGGTGTCGCTCAGCGCCCGTTCGGCCGCAGTGTGCGCAGCAAGCGGCCGACCGGTCATCAAGTAGGTGATCCCGAGGAGGTAGGCCGCGGCAAGCGCGGCCTCGTCGTCCTCGCCCTGCTGGGCCAGCCGCGTGCAGACCGTGCCCAACTGCTCGGCCTGGTCGTACTCTCCCTGCAGCACCAGAACGACGCCCAGCGCCCACAGTCCACGTCCTCGCACCGACTGCGGGACGCCGTGCAGGGCGAGCCCTCGTTCCAAGTACGCGCGCGCTTCGTGCAGATGACCGCAGCAGCTCCAGAAGAACCCGACACGGGCGGCCAGGTCGAGTCCCTCCGCGGGAGCCACTGCCAGCAGATGATCGAGAGCGGCGCAGATGTCCGGGAACGCGTCATTGACGTGCCGGTAGGCCAGGACCTGCTCGGACCCCGCCCACCGGGCCTCGGCATGGGCCACCAGGCGACGGCAGACCGCGACGGCTGCGGCCTGTGCGGACGGTGAACTCAGATCAGTGCCGGGTGCGACCTCGGCCGCCCGGGACGTGAACAGCCGCATGGCGTCGCTTCGTTTCGGGTCTCCGTCGGCGAACGACAACGGCCCGATCTCGACGACGCACTCGTCACGCAGCTGCAGCGTTTGCCTGCTGGTCGCCAGGACGGTGAGGGCGGGGACAGCCGTAAGAAGATCACTGATCAGGAGGCGGCATTCGTCGACCAGGTGCTCGCAGGAGTCGAGGCCAGCAGTTTCTCGGTCCCGGCGAGCCATGCGCACAGCGCCTCGACAGGTGCCCGCGACGTATGGTCGGTCAGACCCACGGCGTCGCTGACGGTGACGCTCAGCAGTCGGCCGTCCATGAGCGGCCAGAGCGAGACCCAGGATGACCCGTCCCGGTAACGGGTGCGGTGTGCCGCGGCGGCACGCATGGCCACCCGGGTCTTGCCGACGCCGCCCGGTCCGGTCATGGTCACCAGTCGGTGGGAACCGAGCGCTTCGTCGATACGGCGCAACTCGGCCTCTCGGCCCACCAGGATGTTCGTCTCTTCGGGAATTCCACTCACCACGGCAGAAAGTTTCGTCGAGCTCGCTCGATGGCGAGCGGCGTTCGACGCGTTCAACCCCCTTGTAGTGAATACCTGTTGGGCCATCACCGAACTGGAGCCGAGGTTTCCGCCAGTGATGCTGGTGAGCCGTCCCGTGCTTCACGCCCGGCCCGCGCGCAGCGCGTCCACCGCGATCCGGGCCGCCGTGCCGATGACGGCGTCAGCGGCGGGGAGGGTGCCCGCGGTCTGTGCGGTGCGGGTGAAGACGGCGACGGCGTACCGGCCGCCGTCGGGGTATTCGACGACCCCCACCTCGTTGCGCAGCGTCGGCAGCGACCCGGTCTTCCCTGCGACGTGCACGTCGTCGAAGGGAAAGCCGGAAGCCAGGCGGTGCGGCCACACCTGAAGGCCCATCACGCGCCGGATCGCCGCGCCGTGTTCGGGCGGGCACGCCTCGTCGCGCCAGACGGCCCGCAGCAGCCGGGTCATGTCGCGCGCAGTGCTGTGGTTGGTGCGGGCCGGGTCGAGGGCGCGCAGCCGTGCGACGACGTGCGGATCGGCCAGGGCCCCGGCGCCGGCCGGTCCCGCGTCCTCCTTGACGGTGGCGAGCATGGCGCCGAAGGAGTGCACGGCCCGCGTCGCGTCGAGGCCGAGGCGGGCCGTGGTGCGGTTGACGGCGTCGAGGCCGACGCGTGCCAGCAGCAGATCGGCGGCGGCGTTGTCGCTGACGGCCATCATCAGATAGGCGAGGTCGCGCAGGGAGAGCCGGGCGGTGTCCAGCATCGCCGCGATCCCGGTGGGTCCCGGCGTGCGGCCCTGCGGCGGGCAGTCGACCGGTTCGGTGAGGTCGAGTTCGCCGTTCGACGCACGGTCGTGCAGGGCCACGAGCAGGCACAGCTTGTGCACGCTCGCCGTGGGGACCGACTCGTCGGCGTCGACGCCGAGCCCGGCGCCGGAGTCGATGTCGAGCGCGTGCAGTCGCCCGCCGACCCCAGCGTCGGCGAAGGCCGCGCGGATCCGGTCGGGCGTCTCGGACAGGGTGTCAGTGCGGGTCACAACCAGTACTCCGCTGCCGGTCGCAGGTGCATGGGGCGGGTGGGGGTGTCGGGGTGGGCGTCGGCGGTGGTGCGCAGCGCGTGCGTGGCCGCGTCGGCGAAGGCGTGGACCGCTGTGTCGCCGTGCCCGCGCGGCCAGGCGACGGAATGGCGCCAGGCCAGCGGGGCGCCGACCAAGGGCCGCCACACCAGGGCGGCGTCGGGCTCGGCGGCTTCGGCGTCGCGCGGGCCGAAGGCCACGGCCCGTGCCGAGAGCACCAGGCCGCGGACGAAGCTGGCGCCCTGCCCGTGCCGTACGGCAGGTGGCGTGTAGCCGCCGCGTGCGCAGGTGGTGAGCAGGTCGTCGTAGAGCGCGGGGGCGCCCGCCCGCGGGAAGAGGATCAGGTCGGACCCGGCGAGTGCGGCGAGCGGGACCTCGGCGTGGGCGGCGGCCTCGGCGTCCCGCGGCAGCAGCACGCCGAGGTCGCGGCGGAGCACCGGTCCGAGTTCGAGGCCGCTCACGTCGCAGGGGTGGTGGATGAGTCCCACGTCGAGTTCGTGGGCGGCGAAGCGGGCGAGCTGGTCGGCGGTCGACAGTTCGTGCAGTTCCAGTTCCACTCCGGAGCGCCGGTCCTGGAACCCGGTCAGGAGCGCGGCGACGGTGCCGCCCGCGATGTCGGGCGGCAGCCCCGCGCGCAGGAGTCCGCTCTCGCCGTCACGGATCCGGCGCGCGGCCGCGCGCAGCGCCTCGGACCTGGCCAGCAGTTCGCGCGCCTCGGGCAGCAGCAGGGTGCCCGCCTTCGTGATGGTCACCTGTCGGCTGGTGCGGTCGAAGAGCCGCACCTCGAGCTCGCGCTCGAGCCGCTGGATGCGCTGCGACAAGGGCGGCTGGGCCATCCCGAGGCGGGCCGCGGCTCGTCCGAAATGTGACTCCTCTGCAACAGTCACAAAGCACTCGAGGTGCCGGATCAGGTCCATGATCAGCAATCATATCCAATATTGATGAATGGTCGATCGATATCGTGCTTGGACAGATGGTAGGCAGTCTTGCTCTCCTCGCGGTATGACGCACCTTCCTTCACCGCCCGACGCGGGCTTCGGGCACGCCACCACCCACCGCAACCGGGGCCGTCGTCGCGGACTGCGGGCCGCGGTCGCCGTGACCGTCGTGACGGCCGTCGCCGCGGGCGGCGCGTACGCCGTCGGACTCGGCCCCTTCGCCCACGACGAGGCGCCCGATCCCGCGGCGACCGCTCAGGCGCGGGCGTTCCTCGCGGACTGGGCGGGCGGCCGCCTCGACAGCGCGGGCTCGCGAACGACCAGCCCGGCGCGGGCACAGGAGGTGCTGCGCAACTTCACCGCGGGCCTCGACATCAGCAAGCCGCAGCTCACCGCGGGCACCGCCGAGCGGGCGGGCGACGGCACGGTCCGGGTCGCCTTCACCGCGAAGATGCCCGTCACGGACCTGGGCACCTGGACGTACCGGTCCCACCTGCCCGTACAGGAACAGAAGGACGGCACCTGGAAGGTCGACTGGTCCCTGTCGCTCGTCCATCCCCATCTCAGCGACACCGCGAAGTTCCGCCTGGAGCGGGCGGACACCACGCCGCCGAAGGTCACCGACCGCAACGGCGCGTCCCTGACGGGCGACGCCCATCCGTCCTTGCGGCCGGTCCTGGCCCAATTGGCGGGCGGCGGCGCAGGACCGCGCGGCACGATCCGGCTCGTGGACCGGGCCACCGGCGAGGTCGAGGGCACGGAGGCCACCTTCGGGAAGCCGCGCAAGCAGCCGGCCGACGGGCCGGTGACCACGACTCTCGACGCGACCTGGCAGGCCGCCGCGGACAAGGCCATGACAGAGCAGGCCGACGGCAAGAACGCCGCACTCGTCGCCCTCCGGGTCGACAACGGCGAGATCCTCGCCATGGCCAACTCCCCCGCCACCGGCTTCAACCGCGCCATGTCCGGCACCTACGCGCCCGGCTCCACGTTCAAGCTCGTCACGAGCAGCGCGCTCCTGATGAAGAACGCCGTGGCACCCGACGACATCGTGGACTGCCCCAAGTACCTCACCGTCGGCAAGGAGTTCCACAACGTGGAGACCTCCTCGTTCCCGAACGCGACCTTCCGCAAGGACTTCACGGAGTCCTGCAACACCGCCTTCATCAGCCTGCGCGGCAAGCTCGGCGACACCGAACTCGGGGACGTGGCCCACAAGTACTTCGGGATCGGCCAGGAGTGGCGGGTCGGAATCCCCTCGTACGACGGCTCGGTGCCCGCGCCCAAGGACGAGACGGAGAAGGCGGCCTCGATGATAGGGCAGGGCCGGATCCAGGCGAACCCGCTGATCATGGCGTCCGTCACGGCGACGGCGACGTCCGGCCGCTTCCACCAGCCGACGATCGTGCCCGGCGCCACGGATGCGACGACCACGACGCCGCTCCCGAAGTCGGTGGTCGCTCAGCTGCGCACCCTGATGCGGGCGACGGTCACCGACGGGACCGCGCGCGTGCTCGCCGACCTGCCCGGTGACATCGGCGCGAAGACCGGCACCGCCGAGGTCTCGGAGAGCGAGCCCAACAACGGCTGGCTGGTCGCCCGGCGCGGCAACGTCGCCGTGGCGTGCGTCGTCGAACAGGGCGTCACGGGCGGCGGCTCGGCCGGTCCCATCCTGCACAGCCTGTTGTCCGCCGTCCCCGGGGACCCGTCCTGAGACTGCGGTCGCCACAAGTGCCGTGATCCGTCACGCCGTTGAGGCGACCGCATCCGCCGACCACGGGGCTACGAGACACCAGTACAGGCCCGCTCCCGCGGCGTACCAGAGCAGGTCCGGCGGGTTGAACGTCGCCCCGAGGAGCGGCTGGAGCAGGGCCGGGATCCCCGCGATCTGCAGGAACTCCACCGACACGCTGAACGCGAGCGCGATGCCGGCGACGACAACGGGCCTCAGCCGGGGCGCCGCCAAGGCCACGACGCAACACGCCAGCACGGTGTAGAGAGCGTCCCCGGCGTACTTCGCGAAATCGCCGGTGGTCCACGCCCGGACGGCGAGTCCGGCCGCGACGGTCACCACCGCGCCCCCCCAGGGCCCTCCAACGCCTGTTCATCGGAGCGAGCTTACGTCCGTCCCGCTCCGGCAACGTGCGTCACCTCGAGCCACTACGCTCGCCGCGTGAGCGAGATCGTGGCGGTTTCCGACGGCTCCGGGCCGGGTGTCCTGCTGGTGCACGGCGGTGCCGGCCCGCGGACGACGTGGGGCGCGCTCGCCCCGCTTGCCGAGCGGTGGACGCTGGTCCGCGCCCATCGCCGTGGCTATCCGCCGAGCCCTCCACCGCAGCAGGGACAGGACTTCGAGGTGGACGCCCGGGACCTGGCACCGCTGCTCGTCGACCGCCCGCACGTGGTCGCCCACTCCTACGGTGTCCTCGGAACGTTGATCGCGGCCGCTGCCGAACCGGACAGCGTCCGCTCGCTCACCCTGATCGAGCCTCCACTGAACCACCTCG
Source organism: Streptomyces sp. NPDC050085 (assembly GCF_044460595.1). Classification (NCBI taxonomy): domain Bacteria; kingdom Bacillati; phylum Actinomycetota; class Actinomycetes; order Kitasatosporales; family Streptomycetaceae; genus Streptomyces; species Streptomyces sp. NPDC050085. The sequence goes on from NZ_JBITJZ010000006.1 coordinate 191,990, forward strand.
TCCCCGACGATCCGGAAGTCGCCCGGCTCGAACGCATCGGCGATGCCGTCCTCACTCACGGAATGGCCACGGACCAGGCCGAGTTGCGCGAGTTCCTCCGTCTTGCGGGTGCCCCCATCGGTGACGGCCCGCTCCCCGCGGAGGTGATCGCCGGCGTCCGACGGGCGCACGGCGCCCGGCTGACCAGCGAGGCACGCCCACGGCTCGACGCAATCCGGGACGCCGGAATCCCGGTGCTCGTCGCATCCGGAGGACACGCGGCCGCGCACGAGCGGATCTGCGACGCACTCGCGGCGGCGCTCGGCGGCGAGCGCAGCGTGCATCCGGGCGCCGGTCATTTCGTCGCCGCAGCACCGGGGTTCGCGCAACGGCTCGAGGACTTCCTGCTCAAGAACGCCGTGTAGGCAGGGCGTGGTGATCTCTCACCATGGTGCGAGTCGTGCGGACGCGCGCCGGAAGCGGCCGTCCACGTGAGCGCGAACGACGCCGGAGATCTGCCGAACCAGGTGCCGCCGAAGCGCTCCCGGCCAGGGAGCAATCCAGGGCCGGGCGCGCCGAGAGGCACGGACCGTCACGGGGCGTCGGAGCGTTCCTGACGACCGGCGTCAGTGACCGCGCCGCCGACACGGAACCCGGGGCGCAGACACGCGAGCGGGGCCCGGACGCCGTCTGGGGACGGATCCGGACCCCGCTCGAGAGAGTTCGGGTACCTCGGAGATCAGAGGTTGACGCCGCAGTGCGGCCAGGCGCCCTTGCCCTGGCTGGCCAGGACCTTGTTGGCGACGGCGATCTGCTCGCCCTTCGATGCCAGGTGGGCGCTGGAGGCGTAGGCGGTGCCGCCGTACGCGGCCCAGGTGGACGACGTGAACTGCAGACCGCCGGTGAAACCGTTGCCGGTGTTCGCCGCCCAGTTCCCGCCCGACTCGCACTGCGCGACGGCGTCCCACGCACCCTGGGGGGCGGCGGACGCGGTGCCCGTGCCCGCGATCACCATGGTGCCGGCGACGCCGGCGAGGGCGGTGGCGGCGACGAAGTGACGGGTGCGGGTGGAGCGGGCGGCGTTGCGAACCATGGAGAGCACGTAGGAAGCCTTTGTTCGGGGACGTGGCGGTCGCGGTCGGGGCGGGGCCCTGAGCGCGGCTGTCGCCCCGGGCAGTGCCGGAGCGACCTCTCCACCATGGCGACCCGGGCGGCCTTCTCGAAGGGACTTCCGGCCGACCGCCCGGGCCGAAAGTCCCGGATCGGACAGTGCGGGAGCCGGGACCTTCGACTCTGGTGCCCTTGCTCTTCCCGTGGGCTCTCCGGCCACTCTCCACGCCTGCGTGTGGGACGTCCTGCCCCCGCTTACGCGAACGTGACACCGTTCACGCGCGCCAGCGGAAGCACACCTCGAAATACCCTCTGACCTGCGAAGATAAGGACCACGGCGGAATCAGGGTGGCGCGAGCCACACCGCGAGGTGATGGGGACACGTCCACGCGCCGCAGGGGACTCGACCCCGCCGCGAGTGTTCACGTACAGGAACTTGAGTCCATCTCATTGACGCACTCACGCCATGGTTCGTACCTTTCTGGTCGCACGGTTCACAAAACGGCACTTGATTCACGTATTTGAACCGCACCCTAGCGGTACGTGAACCCCACCCCCCGTTGCCCGCCAGGAGGACCCCCGACCACCATCCCCTCGTCGCGGCTCCAGGGCGCGAACGGCTACCAGGACGCGTACTTCTACACGGACACCCGCGACGGAGCCATGACCTTCTGGGCTCCGGAGAAGGGCGTCACCACCCCCAACTCCCTGCGTGCCGCTGAGTGACCAGTCCGCGGCGCTGCCGCTGCGGTTCATCTCGCGGAGCTCGGAGCGGGCGTAGTCACCATGAAGGCCACCCTGCGCGTGGTCTCGGTGACGAAGAACGTCTGCGTGGGCCAGATACACCTGGGCTCGGGCGGCTCGTCGACCAAGCCGCTCCTGGAGCTGTACTACCACTCCAACGGTGACATCGCCCTCGGCACCGAGAACTCGCCCTCCGGCGGCCACACCATCGACCTGACGGTCAACGGCACGACGACGCACTACTCGATCCCGTCGTCGTTCAACCCGTACAAGCAGTACTTCAAGGCCGGTTCCTACAACCAGTCCTCGTCCGACAGCACGACGAACGGCGCCCGGGTCGCCTTCTACGGCCTCACCGTCGCACACAGCGGCTGACCAACTGCCCGAGCCCCGGCCGCACTTGGCAGCCGGGGCTCCGCGCCGCACTCGATACGCTCGGCACACGGTGATGACACGGCGCTGGGCGAAACAGCGAGGGTGGGCGTATGAGGAGCGAACCTCATAGGGGGCCGGTGGTCCACAATCAGGCCTTCGACGTGGACGGTCCCGTCGTCCAGGCCAACGTGATCGAGAACCTCACTCTCCATGGGGACGGCGCGAGCGGGCTGCGGGAGCGTCGCGGTGTCGCGTACGACCGGTTCGTGGCAGCGACCCGCTCCTGCTGGCGCGCCGTCGACACCGCATACGAACGCGAGGTCCCCGAGCAACTCGCCGACGCCGAGGACGCGCTGCACCAGGCCTTGGCCGCCGTGCACCGCGAGGGGCCGCAGGCCATGGGCGAACTCGCGCATCAGGTGCTGCTCGCCTGCCGACTCCAGATCCGCGCCGCGCTCCTGCACGGGCCCGCGTGGCGGGCCTGCCGCCGGATGGCCGACGCGGAGGAGGCCGAGCAGCGCTGGGGCCCTCCCGGACCGGCCGGCGCGGCCCGGGCCGCCCACGCGAGCGCCAAGGTCGCCGGGTGGCGGCGGCGGGACGAGCACGGCGACCTGGCGCGGACCGCGGTCGACCGGATCAGGGCGTGCCGGGACCTCAGCAACTCCGATGTTGCCGCCCTGGTCGAGGACGTGTCCCGGGTCGAGACGCACGACACGGCGCGATCGGACCGTGCCGCGTACCAGGCCGCTGCGGCAGGGTGGTTGAGCCGGTTCATCGACGCCCAGGCCTCCCCCGGGGCCCGTTGACGTGTCCAGCGAGACACGTGTGCGTCGGGCGGCCGGGGAGAGTGCTGCCGGTGGTACGAGCCCCTCGTGCTCAGGGCAGGAACGTCACGGCCGGGAAGGCTGGGGACGGTCCGTCGAGCAGGCGGCTGTGGTGGTGGCGCAGGTGCTCGTCGAAGAACGCGAGCGGGTAGGCCTGCTGGATCCGCACCGCCTGGTCGGGGTCGAGGGTGCCGATCACGTCCTGGAGCTGTTGCGCGCTCCATCCGTACACCTTCGCCACCTGTGGGAACAGTGCCTCGTTGTCGCCGTACGAGACGTGGACGGCGCCCTCGGCCCGAATGTTGCGCCGCCAGCCCCGCAGGCGGGACCAGAAGGCGTCGGCCTCGGGATCCGTGGCGCGGGTGAACTCGGCGGACACCATCATGAACGGCCGGTCCAGGCGGCCGGCCAGCGGCGGGTTCATCTGCATCGGGCCGTCGAGGCTCAGCCCGGCCCGGATGCGTTCGTCGGCGAGCGCGGCGCAGGCGGTGGCCGTCCCGCCCTTCGACCAGCCGAACGCGCCGATGCGCCGCGGGTCGAGGCAGCCGAGCAGCCCGGCGGGCAGCTCTCTGCGGTCGGCGTCCGGATTGCACCCGGCGGCCAGTTGCTCGACGCAGCCGAGAACGAAACGCAGGTCGGCGGCGAAGTCCCCGGGCAGTGTCGGCGCCTGCGGATCGCGGAGGGGCACGGCGATGCGGCCGTCGGGGAAAACGGTGTAGCTGTCGTACTGGTGGGCCACCGTCACCACCGCGTAGCCGTGGCTGGCGAGTTCCTGGACCACGACGGTGTGGTCGCCCTGGTGGCTGTGCGCGCCGTGCGAGAACACGACGACGGGCAGGCGCCCGCCCGTACGCCGTACCGGAGCGCCGACGTGGCCGGCGGTGAGCGGCGCCAGTGGGGCGAGATCACCGAATCCCGCGTCGTCGAGGAACGCCTGAAGTGCACCGGCCGGCATCCAGGGCGCCACCGGGTACCGGTCGACGTCCCTGGCGGGGTACCAGACGGTGGCCATCAGCTCACGGAAGTGCCCGGCGCCCGCGAGAGCGTCCGGACGCGACCGGTCGACGAGGTGCAGCTGGACCGTGCCCACCGGGTGCGGACCGGTCGGCGCGGGCAGCGTGAGGCGCTCGGCCGTGGGCCCGGCCGCTGCCGGGCCCGCCCACGCGGGGTCCGCACCTGCGGCGATCGGCGCGGCCACGCCCGCGGCCAGCGCGGTTCCCAACATGCGGCGGCGCGTCATGCCCTTGTGGGTGATGAACGACGCGGTGGTCATGGGCCCTCCCGGGGTGACGGTTCGTCAGCCGTGCCGCAACGGCCAGTCCGTGGGCACAGCTCGACGCTGTCACGCACCCCTCCCCCGCAGCATCGGTCCACCGGCTCATCAGGCCCGCGAGCACCAGCCCGCAGACCTACGCCCCCGGGCCGATGCATTCCGGCGCCCTTCGCCCTGCCAGCCGCGTCTCAGCCGATGCACCTGTCGGGAATCTCCACGGGTCGCTATCATGCCCGAACTTGTGATGGACACCCCGATCACTCGTTCTTCACCGGAAAACCATACCGACCAGGGCAAAAGTGACTGGTTGGCCTAATTCATCCAATGAGTCGGACACTTGAACACCACACCACCACGAATACCCTCGGGCAGGCTCCTCACGTTGACCGGTCGGCATCGGCGAGGGCCGATGTTGTGGGCAGCGGCAGGTGCGCTCACGCTCGCCTTCCTCGTCGCGCTGGAGATCCAGGCGCGGCACTACGGCGAAGTGGGACCGGTCACCGCTCAAGCGCGGGAGCTGATATTCGCGCCCCGATCGGGGCCGTTGCTGTACGCCGGACTGGCGTTGACCATGGTGGTGCTCACCTGGCGGCAGCGGCTGGTCGCGCTCGGCGTCGCCCTCGGCATCGATGTGCTCGTCCTGCTGGTGCGGTGGGCGGCAGGCGCCGAGTTGAGCTTCGGCAACGGCGCGCTGTGGGTGGTGGTGGGGTGTGCGGTCTTCGCCGTCGCGCGCCGGACCGGCGAGGAACGCGTCCTGCTCCTCAAGGGCGCCGGCCTCGGACTGCTGCTGCTGATCGGCCACAAGGCCGGTGACACCTGGCTGCTGATCACGTGGATGACCCGGCCGGAGGTGCTCGATGCGTACGTCGCCACCGCCGATCACGCCCTGGGAAACCCGTCGTGGCTGGTCGGCAGGGCCGTCGAGGCCACCTCGCCCGTCAGCTGGCACGTACTCCACCTGATCTACTCCCAACTGCCGCTCGGTGCCGCGCTCATCGGGCTCTACCAACTGCGCAACGTGGCGGCCGAGCGGCGCTTCCCGGCCCACCACCTCGTGCGCACCTTCCTGGCCATCGGGCTGGTCGGGCCGGTCTTCTACATGCTCTTCCCGGTGGTCGGACCGGTGTTCGCCTACGGAGCCGAGGGCGGGCAGTGGGCGCTGGCCAACGTATGGCCGGACACGGTGCCGCCCATCAGTACCCGAGCGGTGCCGTTCGACCAGCTCACGCCCCGCAACTGCATGCCCAGCCTGCACACGGCGTGGGCGGTCACGCTCTTCGTCCACTCCCGCAAGGGCTCACGGCCCATGCGCTGGCTGGGCGCGTTCTGGCTGGCCGCCACCCTCACCGCGACGCTGGGCTTCGGATACCACTACGGCGCGGACCTCGTCGCCGGTGTGGTCTTCGCCCTCACGATCGAGGCGTCCATGCGCGCCGTCGCCCGTGGCTGGGACCGGTCGGCGACCCTCCTCGTCTGCTACGGGACGGCCGTCTTCACCGCCCTCCTGCTCGCGTACCGCTATCTGCCGGGACGCATGGCCGCCCTGCCCTGGGCGTTCGGACCACTGATGCTCCTGGCGATGGCCTCGGTGATCTACTTCTACGTACGGACCACCCGCCTGTGGGAGCTGACGACCGCGCCCGCGAAGGAAGTGGGCCTGCCCCGGCGTGCGGAGCCACAACCCGAACCGGCCTGAGGTCGAGGAACGCGCGGAGGGCGGCCGGCCCTGCCTGCTCGGCCGGCCGCGACCTCGCGCCGGTGCCCGTCAGCTGGGTTCCAGTACGAAGACGGGGATCACGCGGTCGGTCTTCTCCTGGTACTCGGCGTACGGCGGATACGCGGCGACCGCGCGCTCCCACCACTGGGCCTTCTCGTCCCCGGTGACCTCACGGGCCGTCATGTCCTGACGCACGGGCCCGTCCTGGAGCTCCACGTGCGGGTCGGCCCTGACGTTGAAGTACCAGACCGGGTGTCGCGGGAAGCCGCCCTTCGAGGCCACCGCCGCGTACCGCCCTTCGTGCTCCACGCGCATCAGCGGGATCTTGCGGATCCTGCCGCTCTTCGCGCCGCGCGTCGTGAGGATGACCACGGGCAGGCCCGTGTCCCACAGCGTCCCCCCTCGCGTGCCGTCCGAGCTCTCGTACAACTCGACCTGTTCGCGCACCCACTGCGCCGGACTCGGCTCGTACTCGCCCTCAAGCGGCATCGCGGTCACCCATCGTCGCGTACGGCTGTGTGGGGCGCAGTCCACCACAGACGCCGCGCGGATTCATCCGTCGTGCGCGGTCTGTACGCGCAGCAGCGGCAGGGCCGTTGTCACGAGGACCGCGGTGAGTCCGAGCGCGCACGTCCACAACGCTCCCTGGTTGCCCAGGGCGCCCGCCGCCAGGCCCGCGAGGAGCGAGCCCAGCGGGAGGCTCGACATGATGCCGACGCGGGCCGCCGCGTTGACGCGGCCCAGGATGTGTTCCGGGGTGAGGCGCTGGCGCAGGGTCACCAGGGACACGTTGATCAGGGGCGAGCTGAAGCCGAAGGCGAACTGGGCTGCGGCGAAGCCGATCCAGGACCAGTCGCGGGTGGTGGCGGCCAGGACGACGCCGCCGCCGGTGAGCAGCGCCAGGCCGATGAGGACGGTCCGGGGTTCTCCCCCGCGGCCGATCATGCGGGCCACCAGCGCCGATCCGATCAGGGCCGCGACCCCCTCCGCGGCGAGGCAGACGCCGATCGTGCGCGGTGACAGGCCCAACTCCCGTGTGGCGTAGAGCACTTGCAGGGCCATCAGGCCCGCGGTGAACAGGTTGGAGGTGGCCCCGGCCAGGATCACCAGTTGGACCTGGCGGTGCTTGCGTATGAAGCGCAGTCCCTCGGCCAGGTCGCCGCGGAGCCCCCGTGCGGTGGAGCGGCCGCCGGGGTGCGCAGCAGCCGCGCGTGGGGCGCGTCGGGCCGCGATGCCAAGGACGCAGGCCGCCGAGACGGCGTAGGAGGCGGCGTCGAGGGTGAGGGCGCCTGCCGGGGAGAACTGCACCACCAGGAAGCCCGCGCACGTCGGTCCCAGCAGTTGGGCGAACGAACGGCTCATCTCCAGGCGGCTGTTGGCCCGCGCGAGGCCTTCCTGCGCGACGGTGAACGGGACCAGCGTCTGATAGGCGACGTCGAAGAAGACGCTGAAGCAGCCGATGGCGAAGGCCAGCAGGAGCAGTGCGGGGACCGTGAGCATGTCGGCGGCGGACAGCAGTGGGATCGCCCCGACGAGTAGGGCCCGGCACACGTGGCAGACCAGCATGGTGCGGCGCTGGTCGTGGCGGTCGGACCAGGCGCCCGCGACGAGGCCGAGCACCACGATCGGGAGCCATCCGGCGGCGTTGATCAGACCCATCTGCGGGCCGGACGCGTGCAGGGTCAGCACCGCTGTCAGGGGCAGCGCGACCAGGGTGATCTGGGTGCCGAGGAGGGAGATCGTCTCGCTGCACCACAGCAGGGTGAAGTCGCCCCGCGGCGGACCGGGCCGTGCGGCCGTGTCCGTGGCGGTGCCCCGCCGGGGGTCCTCCACGGCGGTCACCGCAGGAAGGTGGCGGTCAGGGAGCGTCGGCCGGGGGCCGTGGACGCCGGGCTCCGGACCGCGTGCCAGGAGTCGTCCGACCTGACGAGGACGGCGCTCGTGCCGAGCAGCGGCGTGTGGGCGGCGACGGTGTGCGTGACGTCGGGGCCGTCGAGGACGAGCAGTTGTCCGCCGTCGGCCGGGGTCCAGCCGTCGCTCAGGTAGAAGATCTGCGTGACGAGCTTCTCGGGCTTGTCGACATGGGGGGACAGCCAGTCGCCGCCGGCGTACTCCCACAGGTTCAGCGAGAGGCGCGCGGTGTCCAGGGGGACTCCGGTCAGGCGGGCGATCTGTGCGCGGTAGGCGGGCGAGGCCAGGGTGCGGATCAGTTCGGGCCACGGTCCGCCGGGCCAGGTGTCCGGGGCATCGGTGTCGACGGGGCGGGTGGCCATGCGGTACGTCTTGTCGCCCTCGCGCTGTTCGCAGGGGGTCAGGGAGGCGTCGTCGAAGGACCGGGCGAGTTCTCCGGCCAGCGCGGGGACCAGTGCCTGGTCCAGCCAGGCGTGCGGCCAGGGCCGGGTCCGCAGGTGGGCGTCGGCGAGCGCGTCGACGAGGGTGGGGTGCTGGACTTCGGTGGGCATACGGGCTCCTGGGTTCAGCGGACCGACGGAAGCAGCGGCGCGTCCACGAGGCAGTCGGCGAGCTTCTGCGGCAGGTGGTCGTAACCGCGGTTGAGGTGGTGCGTGCCGGTGATCCGAACCGGTCCGCCGTCCGCGGCCAGGGCCGCCACCACGAGGGCCGCGGCACAGCGCAGGTCGGTGGCGTGGACCTGCACTCCCCCGGCGGGAACCTCCAGTGGTGCGGCGCCGACGACGATCCCGTCGGACGTGCCGTGGACGTCCGCGCCCAGCGCCGCGAGTCCGTCGAGGTGGTTGTAGCGGCCCTTCCACACCCCGTCGACGATCCGGGTGGGCCCGGGGCACCGGGTGGCGAGGACGGTGAACAGGGGCTGGGAGTCGCTGTAGATGGACGCGGGGTCGACCCGGATCTCGGGCAGCGGGCCGAAGGCGCCGTCGCGCGGGGCGCTCACGGTGATGCCGCCCGCCGTCTCGGTGAACTCCAGGCCGGCGCTTCGCCACAGCTCGTACTCCGGGTTCAGCCCGTCGCGCAGGGTGTCGCCGGACACGTTGGACAGGTGGATCTCGCCGCCGGTGACGGCGGCGACGGTGGCCCACGTGACCACTTCGAGCAGGTCCGGCGGCAGGTCGTAGGTGAGCAGGTCCTGACGGTGCGCAGGCCGCGGGGTGATCTCGATGCGGTCGTCGGCCCGCAGGACGTGCACGCCGTCCTGTTCCAGCAGGCGCAGCAGCGACTCCACTTCCGCCTTCCGGTACGGGCGGCGCAGCACGGTGGTTCCGTCGGCGAACGCGGCGGCGAGCACGGCGGCCTTGGTCGCTCCGGAGTACTCGGGCCCGGTCAGCCGCGTCTGGTCGTCGGCGAAGTGGCCGAGGTCCAACTCGGTGGCGCGGTAGCCGCGTTCGGGCAGGGTCAGCTCGCTGAGCGCGGCGTCGAAGCGGGCTCCGAACCGTTCCAGTACGCGGACGATGTGGCGCCAGGGCCGGGCTCCGCGGTCGCGTGCGCTGCCGATGGGACAGCCGCCGAATCCGGAGAAGCCGACCCTGCCCCGGCGGGCGAGGAGCGGGGGCAACAGGTACAGGCTGCCGTGGATGCCCTCCGCCGCCTGCGGCAGCATGGCGCCGCCGGATGCGGTCGGGTCGTCGGCGGACGGCGCGGCGCCGGGCGCGAGGACCAGGCTGGATCCCGCCTGCGAGGTGCTGACGCCCAGTTGGGGCAGCAGCTCCAGGTACGTGTGGGTTTCCAGGATGTCCGGCACGTTGGTGAGGACGGTGCGCCGCTCGGAGCCGATGGCGTAGGCGACGGCGAGCACCATGACGTGCTTGAAGCCGGAGACCTGTACGCGACCGTGTACGGGGTTGCCGCCGCGCACCGTGAGGCGGTCCTGAGCCGGCGTGGGGGAAAGCGAGAAGACGTCAGTGCTCACGGTGTTCTCCGCCTTTCGTCGAGGTGTGGGTGGGCCGGCGCACGAGTTCGGCCAGGGAGTTCAGATCGCTCCACACCGCGGTGCGGGCACGGTCGGCGTCGGTGAGCGGCGTGTCTCCGGCGCGGTCCAGGAACGCGGTCCGAAAGCCGTGTTCGCGTGGTCCGGCGACGTCGCAGTCGTAGCGGTCGCCGACGAAGAGAACCTCCGCCGCGGCGAGCGGGGCGAGCGAGCGCAGGGCGGCGGTGAACATGTTCGGGTGCGGCTTGCGGGCGCCGACCCGCCAGGACACCACGCAGGCCAGCGGCCGCAGTTGAGGCTCGAGCAGGTCGTGGAGCTTGCCCTCCACGTCGGGAGACGCGTTGGAGCACAGGACCCACGGGATGCCCTGGTCGTGCAGGGCGCGCAGGGCCGGGAGCACGTCGGGGAAGAGTTCGAGCCTGCGGTCGTCGATGACGGCGCGCAGTCTCGCCAACAGGTCCTGGGTGAGGGGCACTTGGGCGTAGTCGGCGGCGGCACGCCAGCTCTGCTCCTCCCACTGGGCGTAGGCCTCGGCGGTGACCGGAGCATCGCTCTGGGCCGTGCCGTTCTGCCCCTCCACCAGGCTGACCAGGTGCCGGGTGTCCATTCCCGCGCGGTCGGGAGCCAAGTCGTACAGCACCTGGGCCGGGCTGCCGACGGTGCCGGGCTGCCAGCGGCCCAGGGTGCCGAAGAAGTCGAACGCCACGGCGCGCGGAGGCACAAGTGCCGTGGCGGGCTCGGGAGTTGTGGTGGCCGGGGGGCTCGGACGGCTTCCCGTCCGCGCGGTCGAGGGCATGCCGTGCTCCTGGGGGGCGAGGTGGGAGAGGAGGGTGGCCAGGTCCGGGGCGCGCCCGACGACCAGCGGGTGCAGTCGGTGGGTGTCGGCCAGACGGCGGGTGGCGGGCAGGTCGATGCGCCGGTAGCGCAGCGCGGTCCGGGCGATCTTCGTGATGCCCCGGCCGGCCTTCATGCGGCCTGCGGCACGCAGTTGCCGGGGCAGGTCCTGCGTCCGGCCGAGGTAGATGCCGAGCGTGCGGCGCATCAGACGCCACAGGCACACGGCGGGGCCGGGGTCGACGACGACGACGTGGGTGGCGCGGCGCAGCCGGAGGTCCAGGGTCGGCTGGAAGTTCCCGGCGATGATCCAGCTGTCCCCGCCGGTGACCCGCCGCTGGCGTGCACGCCACTCGCCGGCGGTCGGGCGGGTCCAGTCGCTGCCCCAGTACAGGTCGTCGAGGTCGTGGAGGGGCAGCGCGGAGCGGGCCGCGAGTGCGGCGGCCAGGCGGCTCTTGCCTGCGCCCGGCGGGCCGACGATCACGACCCGCACGGCGCCTCCCGGCCGTCGGCCCAGTAGGCGTGCAGGAGCAGGGCGCGGCGCGGCGCCGCGGCCCGGGCGTCGACGGGGAACACCTCGTGCCAGGACGCGTCGGAGCGGGCGAAGGCCAGGGAGTTGCCGTGGGCGGGGACGAACGTCTTCACGGGCTCGGCCGCGGTGGCCGTCGCGTACAGGCCGAGGCCGCCGCCCCAGTGCGGCTGCCAGCCGGGGCAGAGATAGACGTTCTGCGAGAACGCCTTGTCGGTGCGATCGGTGTGGCGGGACATCCAGCCGCCGCGGCGGTACTCGGTCAGGCGCACCTCCATGTCGACCGGCACGGCGGGAAGGCCGAGCAGGCGCAGCATGTGCCGGCTGTACCCGGGGTCGGTCAGGCGGTCCACCACGGCACGCCAGACGGGGTCGAGACGGTCCAGTTCGGGGGTGGTCGTGCCGCGGTGGTGCAGGTTCAGGGCGTTGACCGTGTACGTCTTGGACCCGCCGCTGCGATGCGTGGCGGTGGTCAGCAGGTGCGCGGGGTACGTGGCCGTGAGGCGGGCCGTGGTGTCGGCGCCGAGCAGGGTTCCGGGGCCGAACTCGACGTGGGGGTAAGGAAATGTGTGCCGTTCCCCGGGTGCGGGGGCCGGTACGGGAGGAGCCGCGGGAAGACGGTTCACCGGACCCTCCAACGGGTGCGCCAGGACCACATCTGGCTGCCGCTGACCACGGCGGCCTTGATCGTGTGCAGTTGGTCGGTGACGTCCTCGGGCACCTCCAGGGGCAGCCGCTCCGGGGTGTTGCCGAGCCTGGCGCGGCGCACGGGTGCGGCCGCGGCGCTGTTCTTGAACGTGGCCTGCCAGATGACGTGGCAGGAGCCGTGCGCCGTCTCCGGGTTGACCTCGAGGGCCGCATCGCGACCGGTGATGAGGCGGAAGGTGACGAAGGAGTCCGTGCTGTCCGGGGTGACCCGGCGGCTTCCGCAGTGCGGGCAGTCGTGGCGCAGGCTGCCCGTGCTGCCGAGCAGGTCGCGGAAGGCGAGGACGTGCATGCGCCGGCCGCACACCTCGCAGGCCTCCTGCCCGTGCCGCTCGTGCTGGGCCCACATGGCGGAGGTCAGCAGGTCGGCCGGGTCCTGCTGGGTGAGGAGCAGGTGCAGGGTCTCGGCGACGGACTCGCCCCAGTCGTCGAGCAGTTGGCGGGTCGCCTCGTGACCGCCGGGATGCGTGACGAGTCCGTGGGCGGATCCACCCGCCAGGCGGCGTATCGCGGTCAGGCGGGAGGCCTCGTGCCGATGGCGCAGCCCGGCCAGGCGTTCACCCAGTTCGAGTGCCTGGCGGCGGGCGGGCGACGAGATGAGCGCGGCCGTCAGTTGCCCGTACACGAGGCGCATCCGTTCCAGGTCCGCGCGGTGGCCGTCCAGGTCGGCGGCGCGCGGCTCCCAGGCGGAGACGAGGTCCACGACGTCGCTCGGAAGGCCGTCGGGCAGCACGAGGTGGCTGCCGCCGTAGGCGCTGTCGACACCGGGGCGCAGGGGCGTGTCGTCCGACCTGCGCAGGGCGAAGTGGCGTGTGCCGTCCGGGGGTTGGGGCAGGCGGTGCACCGCCACGCCTCGACCGGCGTACGCGGTGGCGCGGTCGGCGGTGGCGGCGGTGTCGGCGGGGGCGTCCGGGGCGCTGCCGAAGAGCCGGTAGTGGACGCGGCCGCGGCCCGAGACGTCGTCGAGGTAGTCGCGGACGTCACTCAACGGGGCGTCCCGCAGCATCGCGTGCAGGCCCTGGGTGATGGCCGGTGAGGCGGCTGCGTTGCCCGGCGGTGCCACGACCGTGGCGGCGTACCCGTCGAGGAATCCGACGACGACGTTGGTGGTGGAGGGAAAGGCGGGATCGATGATCGATCCGGCCTTGCAGGCAACGAGGACGACGCTGCCCGCCTTGATGTCCCGGCACAGCAGCACGTCGTCGTGGTGGCGTGCCCGCTTGCACGAGATGCCTGCCCGGCAGCCGCGTTCGAGCGGCGCTCCGGACACCAGGTCCCGTTCGACCGGGGTGTACAGGCCGCACACGACGAGGGGTCCGAGGGCGAGGTGGCCGCCGTCGCCGTGGGCGACGACGAGGAGCCGGCGCACCCCCTCGGTCAGTACACGGCGCAGGGTGGCGCGGTCCGGTGCGAGGTCCTCGCCGTCCAGCACGACGGTGGAGTGCAGCGCGTCGATGAGCAGCGTGTCGTGGACCCACTGGGCTGCGTGTGCGTGCCGGCCCTTGGCGCGGACGAAGCGGACTCCTTCCGCGCCGAGGCCGAGGTCTCCGTCGACGTGGGCCTGCAACATCCGGTAGAGACCGTTGAGGTCGCCCGGCGCGCAGTCGGGTTCCGGCGCCGATGCGGGGCAGAGCATCGGCAGGACCGCCGGGGCGGCGGACGGTGCGGGCACGGGGTCGAGGCCGTACCGCTCGGCCACCTGCGACCAGTGGTGGCCCGTACGGACGGCGGCCGGGCCGGTGCTGACGTCGGTCATGCCGTGCCGATCTCTGCGAGGTGCCGCATCAGGCAGTCGACGAACTGCCGGCCGACCGGTCCGTGCGCCACGGTGAACCGCACGTGGTGGTGCAGGCCGGTGGTGAGCCCCATGTCGCGTACGCGGTAGCCGCTGCGGTCGAGGCCGGCCGTCAGCGCCGCGGCGGATGCGGCGGTGGGGCGCGGCAGGTGCAGGAAGTTCCCGCCGGATTCCGGCGTGTGATGGCCGCGAGCGGCCAGCCGGAGGCGAATCGACTCCCGTGTGGTGGCGATGTCCTGCCACACGTGGGTGAAGCGGTCGTACACCCGGTCGGTACGGGACAGGGCGTGCAGGGCGAGGGCGCCGACGTGGTCCTCCTGGCGGGCCGCACGGAGCCAGTGCACCAGGTCGGTGCCGCCGCACGCGACGGCGAGCCGGCCTCCGGCGAAGCCGAACATCTTCGACCAGCTCAGCAGCACCAGGCAGTGCTCGTCGGCCAGCCGGGCCAGGTCCAGGGGGCTGCCGGCGAACCCGGCGTAGCAGCCGTCCACGACGAGCAGATGGCCTCGGCTGCGGCACAGCGCCGACAGGTGGGCGAGGTGTTCCGGTTCCGGGGTGTAGCCGGCGGGGCCGTTGGGCCAGGACACCACGACCAGGGAGGGTTCCGCGGCCGCGGCGGCGTCCAGGAGCGCCGCCAAGGATCCCTCGGCGCTGCCGTCCGCCGAGGCCACCCTGCGCAGCGGCCACAGCGCGGCGTCCACGGCCTGCGTCCACGCCTCGTAGTTGGGCTCCTGCAGCAGCAGGCCTCCGGGGAACGCGCCGCGCAGCGCGGTCAGCAGGAGCCGGATCGCGGCGTCGGAACCGGCGGACAGCAGCAGTTGGTGCGCGGGGAACCCGAGCAGTCGGCCCGCTGCCGTCGCCGCGGGTTCCTGCACCGGGTACGGGGTGAGCGCGGCCGGGTCGAACCCGTCGACCATCTCCCCCACCAACGCCGCGGTCCACGGGTGGTTGAGCTCGTTGGAGCTCAGGTTCACGCGCGGGTCGGCGCTGCGCCGGTCGCGCACCACCGCCTCGGGCCACCGCAGTCGGGTTCCGCTCGCGACGCTCATCGCACCTGCTCCAGTCGCTGCGGGATGCGGTCGGCGACCGGGGTGACCCAGTCCTCCCGGCCGTAGACCAGGCCGTACAGACGGTGCGCGGCCTGCTGGTCCGGGGCCTCGTCCGGGTGCAGGAGCTGCCGGTTGAACGCCGACGCCGCCGCGGGGCTCGTCGCCGCGCGCAGCCGGTCCATCGAGGAGTACACCGTCGGCCGGACCCGGCCCGCGGCCTCGCGAATGGTGCGCACGGTGTCCTCGGTGCCCTCGGCCGTCGTCCCGGGGAGCCCCACGATGACGAAGCAGTTCAGTTCGATGCCGAGCCGCGAACAGGCCGCGGCGAACCGGTCGTAGCGTTCCTGCTCCATCCGCTTGAGCCGGGGCAGCGACGCGTGGCCTGCCGGATCGAGGGTCTCCACCCCGACGCTGACGCGTACGCACCCCGACGCGGCCATGGCTTCGAGCAGCGGCTCGCTGAGGTGGGCCATGGTGGTGGCGCACTTCCACGGGTAGGGGCTGCCCAGCTCGATCAGTTCACGGCACAGCTGCTCGGTCCATTTGCGGTCGAGCGTGAAGGTGGGCGCGTAGAACGCCACGTACTCGAAGGGGTGCGCGGCGAAGCTGTCACGGATGTAGGCGACGGTCCGCTCCACGGTCAGCCTGCGGTCCCGCAGCCCCTGGAACGTGGGCACTTCGCAGAACGAGCAGTTCACCGGGCAGCCGCGGGACGCCGGGACCACCAGTTCGCGCCGCTGCGGGATGCCGCAGAACTTGTTCTGGTCGCGCTGGTACATGCGCTCGTAGGCGTCGTACGGGATCTCCTCGACGTCGGGCAGGACCCACTCGGACGCCGGCAGGAACACTCCGGCCGGCACCTCGTGGGGGTCCTGGCCGCGCAGCACAACACCGGGCAGCGGTGCCTCCCGCGTGCCCGCGAGGTGGCGG
The DNA here is from genome assembly GCF_044460595.1 of Streptomyces sp. NPDC050085. Taxonomy (NCBI): domain Bacteria; kingdom Bacillati; phylum Actinomycetota; class Actinomycetes; order Kitasatosporales; family Streptomycetaceae; genus Streptomyces; species Streptomyces sp. NPDC050085. The sequence goes on from NZ_JBITJZ010000006.1 coordinate 207,755, forward strand.
ACGTACGCGGCGACGCCCGCCTCGGGGTCGCCGCTGACGACGATCGCGTCCAGGTCGTAGGCGTCGAAGGAGCGGGGTGCCTGGGTGCTCAGCCGTCCGGCGGTGACCACCCGGGTGCCGGGGGACAGTGTGCGCACGTAGTTCAGCAGCCGCGGCAGGTCGTCGACGTTGTCGAAGTCGTTGATGACGGCGAGCACGTCCGCCTGCTCCTGGTAGAGCAGGTCGCCGATCTCTTTCCAGGTGTGGTTCAACGCGCCCGCGTCGACGGCGCGCACCTGGTCGACCTCGGGCAGCGTGCGCAGATGGCCGGCCGTCAGGAACGTGCTGATGTGGTGCCCCGCGTTGAAGTAGCTCGGGACGTGCGGCGGCCACATGACTAGGACCTTCACGTACGTTCACCTCTCGGTTGCGTGAGCCGGTCGTGCGCTCGTCGCAGCACCGTCGCGTCGATGGCCGGCCAGGAAGTGGGCGCTGCCGGGTTCCATGCGGCGCGCAGGTGCAGGACGTCCAGCACGTGCTGGGGAACGCCGGGTGGCAGGTGGCAGCGGCGCAGCACGTCGGCGGGTGTCTCCCCGCGGCGCGCGGCGTAGCGGTCGAGCCAGTCACGGCGCCGGGCGAGCGCCTGGCCGGTGCGCCCGAACTCCGCACGGTTGTCGCGGTCCGAGGCACCCAGCACGGACAGCAGCACGAGCACGACCAGTCCGGTCCGGTCCTTGCCTAGGCGGCAGCCGACGACGACCGGTCCCGTGTCCGAGGCCACCAGTTCGAGCACCCTTGCCACCACCGTCCCGGCCGCCGGCAGCATGCGTACGTACTGCTCGGCGAAGTACTCAGGGCCGCGGTCCGAGGGTGGGACGCGGCGGTCGTCGGGGTCACGGAGCGGCAGTCGGTGCACCCTTACCGTGTCGCGCGGCGTGCGGGGCGAACGCCCGTTCCGCTCCGACGGTGACCGCAGATCGAGGAAGTGCACGTGTCGAGGAGTGCCGGCCCCACCGTCCGCGAGCCGTTCCCCCTCGATGTCCCGGGCCAGGTCCAGGACGACTTCAGGAAGTACGGATTCCTCGGCAGCCGTTCGAAATACTGCGCCGGGAGCGATATGGAGCCCGCCGGGCAGGCGAATTCCACCGATATCGCGCGTGTTCAAATACGCGGAGGCGGACATCATTTCGCGTTGCGGGAGGCTGGAACGCGAGGCACTCCCGCGCCCCAGCGCTGACTCACTCCGCGAGGGTCCCATCGCTGTTCAGGTCGCTCTTGAGCGCCGCTTGCGCGGCCAGGTCGGCCTCGCTGTCCCAGTCGGCCGAGACGTTCGCGGCCACTTCGCCGTCCCAGTCGGCCGATACGTCCGCAGCCACCTCACCGTCCCAGTCGGCCGCGATGTTCTCGGCGATCTCGCCGTCCCAGCCGTCCATCGCAGTACCCTTTCCCGCGCTCTCGGACATGAGAAACTCCTTTGGGAATCAATGCCGATTATCCCGGAATGGAATTCGGCCCGCCGAACACTTTGGCGCACCACCTACACGGCCGCAAGAGAGTGAAACCCTGGCCTACATCCATGCTCCAGAAGACTTCCAGCGAGAACTTAATCAACCTGAACTCAATTCGGATTCAACTCAGAATCGAGGAGGCCGGAATAGCCTTGCCGAAGGTGCCGGGAAAATGGGCAGCACCCTGCGTGCGGCCGGTTCCCGGAGCGATCCAGGTACACGGAGGAGTCCCGGTGCGATACGCCGACGCGATCACAGATTTTCTGGCCACCTTGGGCAAGACGCCGGCGACAGCACTCGATCCGGACCTGGACCTCCTGGAGCACGGGATGCTCGACAGCATCGGCGTCATGCAGCTCGTCTCGTGGATCACCGAGCGGTACGGGGTGGACCACTACGGGTACGTCCTCGACGCGGAGGACATGCGTTCGGTGCGGGCCATCGACGCCTTCATCACGCACCAGGTCGACACCGGACCGCACCGGGCCGTGCGTACGGCCCCCTCCGGCTCCGGTCAATAGACCTCGCCGAAGGGGGATGTGGCGTCGCGCTCAGGCCGTCGCCCGGCTTCAGGACGGTGACTCGCGGTTGAGCGGGGCCGCGCTCGACGGGGTTCGAGGTGTTGTCGGCGTCCTTGCGTGACCTTGACGCCGGTCCCCCTCGCCCCGTTCGCGGTTGCCCCGCCCTTGGCGTCCCCGCCGGAAGCCGAACCACCGTCGTCCGCCTTCGCACCACCGTCCGCGGCCGGAGAGGGCCACGCCGAGGACGCGGGCGAAGGGCTCCCGGCGGACGAGTCCTTCCACAGGCGCAGCGGTGCCCTACAGTCACGGCATGCGACGAAGGACGGGACTTGCCATGGCTGCGGCTGCGGCGCTGGCCTGGGGCGAGTGGGTGAACTGGCGTTGGTCCCGCGCCCTTTTGGGAAGCCGGGTGGGCGCGTCCGAAGCCGTGGTCGTCCTCGGGTATCGAAATCCCCGGCCGACGGCGAACTTCATCAACCGCTGGCGAGTCCGTGCCGGAATCAGGTCCGTTGTCGCCGACCGTGCACGTGACACGCGCGTGATCTTCAGCGGTGGCAAGACCGGTGGCGCCGTCGCAGAGGCCCGGCTGATGGCCGACTACGCGAAGTCGGTGCTGGAGTTCGACGGCAAGGTGCTCGTCGAGGACCGGAGCGCGACGACGTGGGAGAACATCACGAACGTGATCCCGCTCCTGGAGGACGTGGACCGCATCAAGATCGCCTCGCAGCCGGCCCACGCGCTCAAGGCCCGGGCGTACTTGCGGCGGCAGCGCCCTGATCTCGCGGAGAAGCTCGTACGAGCGGACGACTACCGCCCCGGCGAGTGGATGGCGGGCAAGCCGTTGCTGGCGCTGTACGGGCTGTGGACGCTCCGCGGCCTGACGGCCGAAGAACGCAAGGCCTTGCAGTAGGCCAGCCGGTGCCGTGCCCGTCTCAGCGTCAGCGTGCGGCCGAATCGGCCCTGCTGACCTCGATCGTCGGCGGCCTGAAGGGCCGGCGCGGAGGGTTCACCGTCCGTCCCGGCCGACAAGCTGTCGAACAGTGGGGTGACTTCGTTCACCGCGCCGCATGCGATGTCGTGGCTGGTCCGCCAGCCGGCCTCCGGTCCGAGCGGGGAGACCGCCTGCTCCGCCGCTCGCTCGGCGGTCTCGATGGGCAGGTGCCGATGGCTCGGCCACAGCAGGTCGACGGCCGCGAGCCGCGCCAGGAACGCGGCCGCCTCGTGCGTCTCCACCGGTTCCAGAGCAGCACGGACCTCCGGTACGGGCGGCGGGGCGTACCCGGGCAGGACCCGGGCAGGAAACGCCGCCAGGCCTCGTCCGCCGCGACCGAGGCCAGCAGCGCGCCCGGAGCCACACCATCGTCATGGCAGGATCACGTCGCGGTTTGGTCGTCCACGATCGTCTGCGCGAGGCCCTCATCGCCGTGCTCACCGGCGCGCTCGAACGGAAGTCACCGGCTTGCCGGAGCGCGGACGCGCGTGCGCGCGCACGCGCGTCGACCAGCCGTCCACGGTCAGCCGAGCAGATCGGACACGAGCTCGGCGAACTCGTCCGGTGTCATCAGGCGGACGCCCAGCGCCTCCGCCTTGGCCCGCTTCGCTCCCGCGCCCTCGCCGGCGACGACGAGGCTGGTGTTCTTCGAGACGCTTCCGGACGACTTGCCGCCGGCGCGCTCGACCAATTCGTTCATCTGGTTGCGGGACAGGCTCTCCAGCGGGCCGGTCATCGCCCCCGTCACCACCACCTTCATCCCCGCCAACGGGCCGGTCGCCGCGGCGTCTTCGGGGGTGTCCGCGTCCTCGGCGGGCGCGGCGGGCGGGGTCGCGCCGGGCTCGGTCATGGACAGTCCGGCCGCGGCGAGGCGGTCGATCTGCCCGGCGAGTTCGGCGAGTTCGGCGACGATGACCGGGGCCTTCTCCACGCCGATGCCCTCGACCTGCTGCATGGCCTCGGCGTCCGCGGCCCGGATCGCGTCCATGGTGGCGAAGTGGCGGGCGATCCGCCGCGACATGGAGCGGCCGGTGCCGCGGACGCCCAGTGCGCACAGCACCCGTGACAGCGGCTGTCTCCTCGCCCGGTCGAGCGCGGCGAGCAGGTTGTCGGTGCTGGTCTCCCCCATGCGTTCCAGGCCCAGGAGTTGGTCCCGGGTGAGGCGGTCGAACAGGTCGGGCAGGCTCTCGACCAGTCCGGCGTCGACGAGTTGGACGACGCGGGAGTGGCCGAGTCCCTCGATGTCGAGCTGGTCGCGTCCGGCCGCGTAGGCGAGGGCGGCGACCAGGTGGCAGTTGCGGCCGCGTTCGCACCGCCAGCGCTGCTCGGACGTGTCGATGCCGGAGCCGCACTGCGGGCACTCTGCGGGGAAGACGATCGCGGTCTCCTCGCCGGTCCGCAGGTGGGCGACGGGTGCCTCGATGCGGGGGATGATGTCACCGGCCTTGTAGACCATGACGTGGTCCCCGAGCCGCAGGTCGCGGCGGGTGATGTCGGCGGGGTTGTGGAGGGTCGCGAAGGTCACGGTGGACCCGTCGATGTCCACCGGCTGCAGGACGGCGCGCGGCGCGACGATGCCGGTGCGGCCCACGTTCCACTCCACCGCCAGCAGCTTGGTGATCTTCTCGACGGCCGGGAGTTTGAAGGCGACCGCCCAGCGCGGGGCCCGCGAACCGGAGCCCGCCTGCTGCTGGTCGGCGGCGAGGTCGGCCTTGACGACGATCCCGTCGATGCCGAAGGGCAGCTCGGCGCGGAGCGCGGCGATCTCCTTCACGCGCGCGTGCACCTCGTCGACCGACGCAACCACCGTGCCGGGCACGGCCGTTGAGGCCGGGGTGTTGATGCCGAGCCCGGCCGCGCGGTCCATGACGGCGCCGTGCGCGGCCGCCTCGAACTCGTCGGCCAGGTCCTGGTCGGTGCCGGGCAGCGGCAGGAGTCCGTAGCAGAAGAAGGTCATCGGCACGGTGTAGGCGCGGTCCTTGGCGCGCAGGGTGCCGGCCGCGGCGTTGCGCGGGTTGGCGAACGGGGCGCCTCCGTGCTCGGTGCGCACGGTGTTGGCGTACTCGAACTGTGCGTGGGTCATCAGGACCTCACCGCGGACCTCGAGGGTGACCGGCCGGCTGAGCGCGGTGGGCAGGCCCTCGATGGTGCCGATCGCGTGCGAGACGTCCTCCCCGGCCGTCCCGTCGCCGCGCGTGACGAGCCGGGCGAGGCGTCCGTCCTCGTAGCGGGCGGCGATCGCCAGGCCGTCCAGCTTGGGCTGTACGTTCCAGCTCGCCACCGCCCGTCCGATCCGCCGCTCCAGCGAGGCCGCCCAGGTGGTGAACTCCTCGTCGGAGAACACGTTGTCCAGGCTCAGCATCGGTACGGTGTGCGGCACGTCGCCCACCACCGCTCCCCCGGCGACCTTCCCCGAGGGCGAGTCGGCGAGCACCTCGTCGGGGTGCTCGCCCTCGTACGCGGTGATCGCCCGCACCAGGCGGTCGTACGCGTCGTCGTCGAGCACGGAGGTCCCGCCCTCGTAGTACGCGGCTGCCGCGGCCCGCGCCTGCTCCACCGCGCTCGCGTACGCGGTGGCATCGGGCAGCACGAAGGAACCGGCAGCACCGGCAGAAGGTGTCGTCATGCCCACCATCCTGCCGCCCACCACTGACAATCCGGAGGAACCGGTTCCGCAAGCCCGGTGCCCTGTCAGGACAGGCCGCTCCGCAGGGAGTTGATGCGTGCGGCCGCCGCGTCGAAGGCGGCGGCGTCGAGCGTTCCCGCCGTGAGGGCCTCGCCCAGTGCGGTCACCGCCTCGTCGCCCTGGGCGGTGTCGCGGGCCGAGCACAGGATCAGGTCCATGCCGGCGGCCGCGGCCAGGACCGCCCGTTGCGCCGTACTGCCGTAGGCCTGGAGGGCGCCGGCCTCCAGGGCGTCGGTGATCGTCACGCCCGTGAAGCCGAGGCGGTTGCGCAGCTCCGCGACCACGGTCGGGGACAGGCCCGCGGGCCGGGTGGCGTCCAGTGACCGGTAGACGGCCCAGGACAGCATGACGAGTTCGGTGCCTGCCGCGATCGCCGCCCGGTAGGGCGCCTCGTCCACGCTGCGCAGGGTGGACGAGGAGGTGGTGAGGGTGACGGGCCCCAGGTCGGTGTTCTGGTTCGTGGTGGCGGGGCCGAGCCCGGGAAAGTGCTTGGCGGTGGCCGCCACGCCGAGGTCCTGCTGTGCGGTGATGAAGGCGGAGCCGCACGTGCTGACGGTCGCCGGATCCTTGCTGAACGAGCGCTCGTAGCGGTCGGTGAAGTCCCCGGCCGTGCGGTACACGTCGAGCACGGGCGCCAGATTGACGTTCATGCCGACGCCCGCGAGGTTGAGGCCCGCACCGGTTCCGGCGGACGTGGCAGCGGCCCGCGGGTCGGCGGAGGCCCCGACGGCCTTCGCGGACAGCACCGGATCGCCGGGCAGGCGGCGCACCTTGCCGCCCTCCTGGTCCGTCATCAGGAGCAGCGGCGCCCCCGCGGGAGCCGCGGCGTGGGCTTCCTTCAACTGCTGGACGACGTCCGCGATCTGGCTGAGGCTCTGGATGTTCTCCCCGAAGAAGATCACCCCTGCCGTACGTCCCTGGCTGATCGCGTCCAACAGGTGGGCCGGTGGCGTGAGTCCGGGGTAGGAGTGGATGACGCGCTGCCCCGCTCGCTGTTGCGGGGTCAGGGCGGTCGGCCCGTCGGACGTGCGCTCGGCCGCGGCCGCCCGGCCCGTCGGCCGCAGCCCGGCGGCGAGTGCGGCCGTCGCGGCGAGCAGAGCGCCGCGCCTGCTGAAGGGCTGGGGGGTCGAACTCGACGTCATGGTGCGCTCCTTCACGAACTGCGGGTCGAAGCAGGCCGGTCGGTCCGCTCCGACCCGCGGTGGTGATCATGCCGGGGGCGCGGCCCCTGTCGTGGTACCTGCGGTCACGGAGTGTTGTTGGCGAGGGCCAGCAGACGCGAGCGGTCGCCGCTGAAGCGGTCGCGGTCGACGTTCCCGGAGATGCCGCTGACCGAACCCGTGGACGTGTACTGCCAGACGGTCCAGAACGGGAAGCCGCGCGGGATGGTGGGGGCGGCGGCCGAGGTCCAGTGGGCCACCCACAGGGGGCTCCTGGCGGACATGCCGCTCCAGCCGCCGGTGCAGGAGTTCCACCAACTGGCGCTGGTGTAGATCACGACGTCGCGGCCGGTGCGGGCCTTGTACGTGGTGTAGAAGTCGAGGATCCAGGACTGCATCGCCGCGGCCGTCTTGCTGTAGCAGCTGCCCTCGATGTCCAGGACGCCGGGCAGCGTCAGGTTGTCGCGGGACCAGGCGCCCCCGTGGTCGGCGAAGTAGTTGGCCTGCGCCGCGCCGCCGGACAGGTCGGGCCGGGCGAAGTGGTACGCGCCGCGGATCACGCCCGCGTTGTAGGCGCCCAGGTAGTTGGCGCTGAAGTTGGGGTCCCGGTACGTGGTGCCCTCGGTGGCCTTCATCCAGGCGAACTCGATGCCCGCGCCGCGGACCGCGCTCCAGTTGATGCCGCCCTGCCACTTGGAGACGTCGATGCCCACGGGGTTGGCCAGCAGGTTCGCGTCGGTCTTCGCGTCGAGGTCCAGCCGCCGGGTGTCCGCCTTGAAGTCCTTGCTGTCCTGGACGTAGCCCACGCCCATGTAGCCCTGGCCCAGCGGGACGACGGAGCTCGACGGCAGCGGTGTCGAGGAGGCGGTGCCGGACATCAGGCTGAGCAGCAGTGCGGCGCTCGTACCGAGGACACCTGCGGCGGTGAGTCTTCGCTGGGTGGATCTGCGGGACAGGCGGTGGGAGAACACGGCTTCCTCCTGCGTCGTGGGGGGAGAGAGACACCGAGTCCGTTGACACGGACACGACATAGTGAGCCACAGGCGCGCGGGCGCGGTAAACCGTCCCGCGACTCGTTAGCGGTCTAGACCACTCACCACCCGGTTGGGCTGCGGAAACCGTTCCGATACGCCGAAACTTTCTTCGCGTGGCGGCGCGCGACTCAGTCGCCGAAGTACTGCCGCAGGTGCCGGGCGATGAACTTGTCACCGCTGCGCAGGAGTCGCTCGCGGCCCGCGGCCGTACGCCCCAGGACGTGGTGGCGAAGGATGTTGGCGGCCACCACGGGCGGTACGGCCCAGGGCAGCGCCACCGGCAGCCGCAGGTCCCGCATCCCCTGCCGGCCGATGAAGTAGCGGAGCATGCTCAGCAGCCGGGCGCGTGCGCAGGCGCGGCGCACTCGGGCGAAGTGCGCGAAGTGCAGGGCGCCCTGGGCGTCGACGACGGCTCCGGCCAGTGCGGGACCGGCCGCGCTGCCGTAGCTCTGCGTCATCAACTGGTGGTAGTTGAAGTGGTGTTGGAGGCGCTCACTGTCGTACAGCCAGTCCTCGTCCACGCCCATCACCCGGCCGACGTACTTCCACAGGTGCATCAGGGCCCGGGCGTCGGCGCGGATGACCCGCACCCCGAGCAGCCGGACGCCCAGCAGCTGCACCCCGCTGAACAGGCCGAGGGTGGCCGCGAGGTCCGACTGGTTCACCGGAAGTCCCAGGCGGCCGCTGTCCCAGCGGCCGTTCTGCTCCACCTGCTGGTTGACCAGGGCGTGCATGAGTCGTACGTGCACGGTGAGCCGGAAGCCCTCACCGTCGCGCCGCATCGCGCCCTCACCGCTGACGGCGGTCGCCCACTGCTGTGTCTCGGCGAGCCGGCGCAGTGCGGAGCCTCCGGTCAGGCCGCCGGTCTCGACGAGCACCTCGGGCGGGCCGCCGAACCGGTAGGAGCCGACCAGCGCCAACTGCAGCAGCACGTCGGCGGAGTTGCGGCCGAACCGCCGTGCCACCCGGCCGCCCTCGTCGACCAGGTCGAAGTCCACCCAGTCCGGCACCTCCTCGACGACGGCGAAGAAGTCCCGCAGCGACTTCGGGGCATCGGGCAGCGCGCCGATTCCCTCGTCGAGCGCGCGCCGGAACTGGCGCATGGTCACCCGGTCCGGATCCGTGGCGTCGGTGATCCGCAGGGCGCGCGCGAGGGCGGCCCCCGGTTCGTCGCGCGTCATGAGCCGCCGCCCTATGGTGTCCAACACCTGGGGATCGGGGGCGCGCCGGCCGATCAGCAGCCGCAGCGGGCGGCCGATGCGCAGGTTCACGGCTTCGGTCTCGCGAAAGCGCCGCGGATACGCAACCGGCTTGTGCGGCACGGGAGTTGGCGTGCTTCGGACATCACGTGACGGAGGCTTCTGTGCGACCATGAACGGATGCTGACAGTCGCTCGTACTCGCATTCAATTCGCGTTCTGACCGCCGTGCCAGGGCCTCGCCGCGGCGCGTCCCGCGACCGCACCGCTCGCGTTTCGCCGCGCAAAGTGCCGCGCCAGGACCGGTCGCGGGCGATGGTGGCGCGGATTCTCGACGCCGGGCGGCAGACGCTCGCCGCGTACGGGTACGAGGGGGCCTCCACCCATCGGATCGCGACGGCGGCCGGGATCAGCCCCGGCTCGCTCTACCAGTACTTTCCGCACAAGGACGCCATCGTCTCGGCCGTCCTGCAGGACTACAGCGACGCGCTCGTCTCCAGCGTCACGGCCCGTCTCTCCGGCCAGTTCGACCAGCCGGCGCCCGTGGTCACCCGCACCACGCTGGCCGCGCTCCTCGACGGACTCGATGTCGAACCGGCGTTCCTGCACGCCGCGGTCGAGCAGGGCCCGCGGCTCGACGACGGCCGCACGCTGCGCGCCTTCGAGCACCGCATCGCGGAGCTGCTGCTCGCCTATCTGACGACCCACCGTGCGAGCCTGCGCGACGACGCGCCGCTCGACACGGTGGCGTGGATGCTGGTGCGCACGGTCGAGCACCTCACGGTTCGCTATCTACTCGACCAACCGGCCATCTCCCGCGAGCAGTTCCTCGACGAGCTCACCGTGCTCGCGCTCAACTACCTCAAGCCGCCCCCGTAGAGCGACGGTCGGCCGCCCAACTCCCCCGGCACCAGCGCCCGTTCGGCGAGGAGGCTACCGGCGTCCGGTACCACCGGCGGCAGGCCGAGTTCCTGCAGGATGCGGTACGCCGTCGCGGTCGCCGCGGTGAGCACCGGCAGGCCCGCTTCGTCCTCGACCGCCTGGACGGCGGCGAGGGACGGCATCTGTACGCAGGCCGAGAGCACCAGTGCGTCGGCGCGGCTCAGGTCGAGGCGGCGCCAGTGCTCGCGCAGGTCCGCCGGGTCGAGGCGGGCGACGGCCAGGTTGTCGGGGACCTCGAGGCTCAAGGAATCCACGACCTCGGTCCCCGCGTCCTCGATGCAGGCGACGACCTGGGCGGTGAGCGGCTTCATGTACGGCGTGACGACGGCGACCCGCCGGGCGCCGAGTGCCCGGATGCCGCTGAGGAGGGCGCCCGCGCTGGAGACGACGGGCGCGGTGGCTCCTTCGGCGCGCAGCGCGTCGGTGATCTCGGCCTCGGCGGTGCAGTGATGTCCTGGCCCCTGGGCCATGATGGCGACCAGGCAGGCGGTGGCGACGACGTCGGGCCTGGCGTCGGCGAGTTCGCCCGCGGCCCGTCCCGTCTGCGCGTTCATCCCGCGCAGTTCCTCGGGGGTGACGTGCTTCATCCGCATCCTGCTGCTGTGGAACACGAAGCGGTCGCCGGGCTCGACGGCCTCCCGGGCGGCGAGCATCCGGGGCAGTTCGGTCTCCATGGTCAGGTTGGAGCTGGGCACGATGAGACCGATGTGATGGTCCGTCACGGTGGTTCGTCCTCCGGTGGTGGCGGGGCGCTCGCCGCCCTGCCCGGAGCACCGTGGACCGGCTACCGGGAGGGGGGCGGCTGGGGCCCCTCGGCCAGTCCCACCCAGTGATCGGCGAGGGACGTGAGCATGTGCAGGTACGTGCTGCGCTCGGCCTCGCCGAACGGCTCCAGCAGGAGCTTGTCCAGGGACCGGGCGCGCTGGTCGGCCTCGCGCAGGACGTTCTCGCCGTCCTCGGTGAGGTGGAGCAGCTTGCGCCGTCCGTCGTCCGCCGCGGTCTGCCGCGTGATCAGGCCGCGGTTCTCCAGGCGCTTGGCGACGTCGGCCATCGTCGAGGTGTCGAGGGCCACCGCCGAGGCGAGGGAGCGCTGATCGCGTCCGGGGTGGGCCTGGATCGTCTGGAGCACGGCGAACTGCGGTCCCGTGAGGACCGGGTCCACCTCCCTCAGCCACACGGCGAGGTAGGCCTGGTACAGGCGCCGGACCTGGTAGCCGGGTGCGGCGGTCAGCGCGGCGGGGGGCCTGGGGGTGGTCTCGGCCGGTCGGGTCTCATCAGGCATGTCCACACTTAACCACGGCCTCACAGCCGGGTTCGACGGTGGTGAGCATCCCGCTCAGGGCCGTGCGCAGCGCGGCGAGGGCGGCGTCCGGCGCGTCCCAGAAGATCATGTGCCCTGCGCCGGGTACGCGGTGCAACGAGGCGGATCTGTTGGCCCGTTGGGCCTCGGCGGCGCCTTCGGGGGTCACGACCGCGCTGTCCGCACCGTGGAGCAGGGCGACCGGCGTGCGCACGTGCGGCCACCAGGTGAAGAAGTCCTCGTGCTCGAAGCCGTGGTGGGTGCCCGCGATCGCCTCGCGGCTGCAGCTGGCGAGCCAGCGTGCGCGCAGTACCTGTTCGCGACGGGGCCAGCTGGGCCAGTGTCCTGCGACCGCGTCGGCGTCCGTGCCGCGCCGGGCCTCGTCGAGCTGTCGCAGGAACGTCTCGAGGGTCGTCGGGTACGTGCCTCTGCCGGGGCCGCTCATCGGCGGATCGGCGAGGACGGCACCCCTCAGGGGCACCTTGGCGCGTACGGCGGTGGCGGCGGCGATGCGGGCGCCCATGGAGTGCCCGAACAGCAGGGGCTGTGGGAGATGGAGTGCGGTGATCAGTGCCTCTACGTCCTCGGCGTACTCCTGCGTCGTGTGTCCGGCGGCGTCGTCGGACAGGCCGCGGCCGCGCACGTCGAGGACCACCGGCCGTACCAGGTCGGTCAGTTCACGGGCGATGAAGTCCATGGTGACGGCGGGGCTGGTGATGCCGGGGAGGACGACGAGCGGGGGAAGCGGGCCGCCGTAGTCGAGGGCGTGCAGGCGCACCGGTCCCGAGCGGAACCAGCGGCTGGTGGCGGGCACGTCGGCGAGGTCGGCGAGCGCGGATTGCGGAAGGGAGCGCTGTGTCACGGGAGTTCGTCCTCAGGGGTGTGCGCGGCGGGGCGCGGGCAGGGAGGTGAGGTAGCCGATCGCGTCGTCGAGGCCGATGACGTCGCCGTACTTCGCCTGGATGTCGAAGAGCGCCGCCCGCGCGGGGCCTTCGGCCCGGTCCCCGGCGCAGTCGCGCGGCACCAGGACCGGGAAGCCGCACTGGACGGCGTCCACCGCGCTGGCCCGGACGCAGCCGCTCGTCGTGGCGCCGCACACCACGACGGTGTCGCAGCCGAGGCCGGTCAGGGTGGCGGCGAGCCCGGTGCCGAAGAACGCGGAGGCTCCCTTCTTGACGACGAGGTGGTCCCGGCCCGGCTGCCGGGGCAGCCGGGGGTCGAGGGCCACGGCGTCGCTGCCGTCCACCAGGGCGCGCAGTCCCGGTGCTTTGCCCAGCCACGTGACCGCGTCGCCGGCCGCTTCTGCCGGGGTGTAGGAGATGGCCGTGAAGACGACGGGGACACCTGCGGGGCGGCCCGCATCGATCAGCCGGGCGGTCGACTCGACCACGCCGGTGAGGTCGCTGCCCGTGGCGAAGCCGTCCTCGGTGAAGCCCCGGGTGAGGTCGACGACGAGGAGGGCGGGCCGCCGGCCGCGCCGGACCGGGGCGCCGAAGCCGGCCCGCGCGTAGGTGTCGTCGGTCGTACGTCCGTGGAGTCCGCTGTTCATGCGCTCCTCCTGAGGTCCCGCAGCTGGGCGGACCGGTCCCTCAGCCTGCCCAGCAGCCAGCCCTGGAGAAGTCCGGCCGCGAAGGCGGCGGTCACGGGTCCGTACTTGTTCAGGAGCGGCCCGGCGACCAGGGACAGGCCGTCGAGTTCCGCGGCGGCGGGCGCGGGGGCCGACGGTGCGCAGATGTCCTCCGGTGCGGGAGCGGCCAGCAGGTCGCCGAGGTTGCGCGCGAACTGCTCCAGGATGCGCCCGGACACGGTGGCGATGGCGCCCTTGCCGAACTGGGCGATCTTCCCGCGGACGACCAGGTCGGTGACGAGGTCGAGCCGGGCGCCGCCGGGTGCGGGGACGACGTCGAGCGTGACCTCGGCCTCGGCGTCGCCGCTGCCGTGGGTGTCGGCGCCGGTGGCCTGGACGCGCAGCCGCCGCTTGTCGCCGTCGACCTCGAGGAAGCGGACGGTGCCGGTGTAGGCGGCGGTGATCGGGCCCACCTTCACGGTGACGGCGCCGCGCCACGCGTCGCCGTCCCGGCCGTCCAGGGCGGCTCCCGGCATGCAGGAGGCGACCCGCCGCACGTCGCTGACGAGGGCGAACACGTCGTCGGGCGCGGCCTGCACGGCAACGCTGTTGGTCAGTTGCATCCTGTCGCCTCCTTGCGGCCCTGGGCGCAGGCGGTGCGGCGGGCGGTCGCGCAGGCGTCGACGGCCTCGACGATGGTCTGGTAGCCGGTGCACCGGCACAGGTTGGCGGCGACCACGTCCCGGATCTCCTCCTTGGTCGCTTCGGGGCGTTCGGCGAGGAACCCTTCGGCGAGCATGAGGAAGCCGGGGGTGCAGAAGCCGCACTGCAGGCCGTGGTGCTCGCGGAACGCCTCTTGCAGGTCCGTGAGTCCGCCGTCGCCGCTCAAGGATTCGACGGTGCGGATCTCCGCCCCTTCGGCCTGCGCCGCGAACATCAGGCAGGCGCGGGCGGGCCGGCCGTCGACGAGGACGGTGCAGGCGCCGCAGATGCCGTGCTCGCAGCCCACGTGCGTGCCGGTGAGGTGCAGGTCGTGGCGGAGCACGTCGACGAGGGTGCGGCGGGACTCGGTGATCACCTCGTGGCGTACGCCGTTGACGTCGAGGGCGAGGAGTTGCGGATCGTGCGTGCGGCCGGGGTCGGTCATGCGAACAGCTCCTGGTTCAGGGCGCGGTGGACCGTCGGGGGTGTGATGGGGGTGTTGTCGAGCTCCACGCCCGTGGGGCGCAGGGCGTCGTTGACCGCGTTGAGCACGGCGGCGGGAGCGCCGATGGTGCCGCCCTCGCCCGCTCCCTTGGCGCCGGTCCCGGTGAGGGCGGAGGGCGTCTCGAGGTGGCGGATGTGGACGTCGGGGATCTCGTGGGCGGTGGGCACCTTGTAGTCCATGAAGCCGGTCGCCGACGGTTCGCCCTGGGCGTCGTACGTGATCTGCTCGAAGAGGGCGCCCGCGATGCCCTGGGCGATGCCGCCGCGGCACTGTCCCTCGACGACCTTGGGGTTGATGGCGACGCCGCAGTCCTCGACGCACACGTACCGCAGGATCTCCACCTGTCCGGTGCCCGGGTGGAGTTCGACGACGACGCCGTGCGTGGCGTTGGAGAAGGTGCCGTCGGTGAAGACGTCGAAGGTGGCGGTCGCGGTGAGGCCGGGTTCGATGTCGTGGGGCAGCAGGTGTGCCTTCAGGTAGGCGGTGTCGGCAAGTTCCTCGTACGAAACGAAGTCCGTCGTGAAGTCCGTCGTGAAGTCCCCGTCCGCGCCCCGGCGTCGGGCGCCCGCGCCGGTCAGTTCGACGTCGTCGGGGTCGGTGTCCCAGCGGGCGGCCGCGATGCGGCGCAGTTTGTCGCCGAGGCGGCCCGTGGCGATCCGGACGGCGCTGCCGCCGATGGCGATGGACCGGCTGGCGAAGGTGCCGAAGCCGTAGGTGATGCGGTCGGTGTCGCCCTGGTGGAGTTTCACCTTGGCGAGGTCGAGGCCGAGTTCGTCGGCGACGATCTGGGCCATGGTCGTCTCGTGGCTCTGCCCGTGGCTGAGGGTGCCGGTGGTGACGGTGACGGCTCCGCTGGTGTCCATGCGGACCTCGGCGATGTCGAAGCCCGGCACGACCTGCATCTTGCGCTGGGCGAAGGCGGCGGAGCCGTAGCCGGTGCGTTCGCTGAAGCAGGAGTAGCCGATGCCGAGGTACCGGCCGTCGCGTGCCGCCTCGGCCTGCTTCTCGTACCAGCCCTCCTCCTTGAGCTGCTGTTCGCACAGGTCGAGGGATTCCCGGTAGGAGCCCGGGTCGTAGGTGATGTGGTTGACGCCGGTGTACGGGAAGTCGGTGATGACGTTGCGGCGGCGGATCTCGACCGGATCCAGGCCGAGTTCGCGGGCCGCGCGCTCGAAGAGGCGCTCGAGGACCATGACGTACTGGGGGCGGCTCACTCCGCGGTAGGGGCCGGTGGGCGCCTTGTTGGTGGTGATCGCGCGGCCCCTGGCCCGGTAGGCGGGGATCCGGTAGACGCCGGGCATCTCGGCGCAGGCCATCAGCGGCTCGATGCCCGCGGTGAACGGGTGGCAGGAGTACGCGCCCATGTCGCACACCACGTCGGCGTCCAGGGCGAGGATGCGGCCGTCGGCGTCGAAGGCGGCGCGGGCCCGGTAGTGCTGTTCGCGGGCGAGGAAGGACGCGGTCAGCGCGTCCTTGCGGTCCTCGATCCACTTCACGGGGCGGCGCAGGCGCAGGGCGGCGGCCGCGGCGGCGATCTCCTCGCGGCCCACCACGCACTTCTGCCCGAAGCCGCCGCCCATGTCGGGGACGATCACGCGGACCGCCCGCTCGTCCAGGCGCAGGCTGCGTGCGGCCACCGTGCGGACCTGGTGCGGCACTTGGGTGCAGGTGTGGACGACGAGCTGTTCCTCCCGCTCGTCCCAGTGTGCGACGGCGCCGCGGGTCTCCAGCGGGAGGGCGTTCTGCCGGCCGGTGCGGGTCTCGACGTCCACGACCCGGTGGGCGCGGGCGAAGACGTCGTCGATGCCGTCCGTCGCGAACAGCGCCACGTCGACGAGGGTGTTGCGGGCCGCCGCCTCGTGCAGCCGGGGCGCGTCGGGGGCGAGCGCGTCGGCCTCGCAGGTGAGGGGCGGCAGGGTCGAGTAGGTGACCTTGGCCGCCTCGATGCCGTCCTCGGCCGCGTAGGGATCGCGGGCCACGACGACGGCGAGCGGCTCGCCGACGTAGCGGACGCGGTCGTGGGCGAGGATCGGCATCGCGGTCGGCACGTACTCGCTGAGGGGGCGCGCCAACTCGGCGACGATGTCACCGAGTTGAAGGTCCTGCGCGGTGAACGCCGCGACCACGCCCGGAATGTGGCGTACGGCGGACAGGTCCACGGACGCGATCTCGGCGTGGGCGACGGTGCTGCGGACGAACTGCGCGTGGAGCATCCCGGGCAGTGCGATGTCGTCGACGAAGCGTCCGCGCCCCGTCAAGAGGCGCGGATCCTCACGGCGGGGGACGGAACGGCCCACGAGACGCCCGGAGTTGACGGTGGAGCTCATGCGGTGACGGCCTCCTCACAGGCGCGCCGTACGAGGGTGCGGACCAGGTGCCTGCGGTAGGCGGGGTCGTCGGGCGGATCCACGGCGGCGGCCGCTGCCGCCGCGCAGTCGGCGAACGAGCCGCCGGCGGCGAGTACGTCCTCGGCCTCCGGGACGCGCACGACGGCGGCCGCGACGCCGCCGAGACCCACCCGGCCGCCGTGGACCGTTCCGTCGACCACGTCGAGGTCCACGGCGGCGACGACGAGGCCGAAGTCGCCTCGCCGCTCGGCGAATTCGGTGAGGGCGGCGTGCGGCGCCGGACGGGGGAAGTGGATCTCGACGAGGAGTTCGTCGGGTGCCAGATCACTGGTGTAGTAGCCGTGGAAGAAGTCCGCGGCGGGGACGGAGCGCGTGCCGCGCGGGCCCCGCACCAGCAGTTCGGCGCGGAGCACGAGCGCGAGCAGGCACCATTCGGCGGTGGCGTCGGCGTGCGCGAGGCTCCCTCCGACGGTGCCCCGGGTCCTGATCGGCAGGTGCCCCACCCACTCCATCGCCCGGCGGAGCACGGCGAACTCCCGCCCCAGCAGGGCCTGTTCGTCGCGTTCCACGGTGTGGTGCGTGGTGAGGGCCCCGATGCGCAGCCCTCCGGAGGCGTCCCGCTGCATCCGGTCGAGTTCCCGTATGCGGGCGATGTCGACCAGGTGGCGCGGGCGGGCGAGCCGGTAGTTCATCATCGCGACGAGGCTCTGGCCCCCGGCGACGGCCTTGGCGTCGTCACCGAGGCCGGCCAGCAGCCGGACCGCGCCGTCGACGTCTCGCGCCCGGTGGTAGGCGAAGGGGGCGGGCTTCATCGGATTCCTCCGGTACGAGACGAATACGGATACGGATACGGATACAGATACGGATACGAGCGGGTACGAGCGGGTACGGCCACGCATCGGGGGTCGCCCCCGTGGCGGGTCAGTGAGCGGCGGTTTCGGGCACGGGGTGTGTCTCGGGCGCGGGTTCGTCGGCGGTGGCGTCCAGCGCGGTGCCCTTGGTCTCGGGCGCGGCGATCGCCATCCAGACGACGGCGGCCAGCACGGCCGCGCCCAGGACGGTGAAGGTGACCGGCAGCCCGAGCAGCGGCCACAGGACCGAGCCGAAGAGCAGCGGGGCGAAGCCCGTCAGCGCCCGGCTGACCGACGAGGCCCAGCCGAAGCCGCTGGCCCGCAGGTGGGTGGGGTAGAGCTCGGAGGCGTACGCGTAGAGCACGGGAATGGCGAGTTGGGCCAGCAGACCGAAGACGGCGATGGCGACGACGGCCGGTGTCGGCATCTGCCGGACGACCGCGAAGACCACCAGGGCGGCGGCGGCCAGGGGCGCCGAGACGCCGATCAGCCACTTGCGGCCGACCAGGTCGACGAGCGCCGTGGAGATCAGGACGCCGACGATGCCGACGGAGCTCATGACCGTGGTGCTCATGAACGCGGCGGTGTCGCCCTGCCCTTCCTCCTTGAGGATGGACGGCATCCAGCTGAGTGCCGCGTAGTACACCAGCATGATCGTCGCGAAGAGGAGCCAGGCCACCGACGTGATGCGCGGGCTGAACCTCCAGACGCCGACGAGCTGGTGCCAGGCCGCGGCCACGCCGCGCGGGCCGGTCCCGGGCCGTGGTGCGGGGACGGTGTACGGCTCGACCGGGGCGCCCGTACGGGCCACGAGGTCGTCGATGACGCGGCGGGCCTCCGCCTCTCGGCCCTTCTGGGTGAGGTAGACGGGCGACTCGGGGATGCCGCGCCGCGCCCAGAACAGCAGCAGGGCGGGCAGGACCATCGTGGCGAGCATCCACCGCCAGTCCCCCGCCACCCCGACCAGGCCGGTGGCGACGAGCCCGCACAGGGTGACGCCGATCGGCCACCACAGGTCGAGCGCGGTGAGGACCCGACCCCGGTACTTGCGCGGGGAGAACTCGCCCACCAGCGCGTAGTCGACGGGGATGCAGCCGCCCAGGCCGACTCCCGCGAGGAAGCGCAGCAGCAGGAAGACCGGGTAGCTGGGCGCGAGCGCGCCGAGCACGGAGAATGCGGCGAAGATCAGCAGCGTGACGCTGAACGCCTGTTTGCGTCCGATCCGGTCGGCGACCGCGCCCCAGGCGACGGCGCCGACGGCCATGCCGACGAGGTTCGCGGTGGCGACCAGGCCGCGCTCCCCCAGGGTGAGGTCGAAGTGGTCGCCGAGCAGAGGCATGAGGAAGCCGTTGAGGGCGATGTCGTAGGCGTCGAAGAGGTAACCGAGACCGCCGATGATGAAGATCTTTCCCTGGACCGGCCAACGCCAGGGCAGGTCCTGCACGATCTGATCGCCTGTTTTCACGTTCGCTCCACGGAGACGTCGGGGACGGTGAGTGGGCGGTGCGGGTGCGGCTCAGCGGGTGTGGCTCAGCGGGTGTGGCTCAGTGAGTGCGCCTCAACGGGCACGCTTCATCAGGTGCGGCTCGGGCGCGTGCGGCTCGGGCGCGTGCGGCTCGGGCGCGTACGGTTCGGGCGCGTACGGTTCGGGCGGGCGGCGCTCAGCGTGCGAACGGGTAGGCGAACGCCTCGAGATCGGGATCGTTCAGCGGTGTTCCGCTCCACAGCCACCGGTAGGAGACGTCCGACTCGCCGCCGAAGCCGCGCCCCAACTCGGCGTCCCTGGCCTCCTGCACGGGCCCGTCGGGGAAGTGGTAGAAGGTCTTGTTCCGCAGCGAGGCGTCCTGGACCATCCCGGCGTGCTCGGCCCGGCGGTCGGTGTAGCGGCGCAGGGCTGCGGGGATGCCGTCGGCGTTGACCCGGCCGAGCTCGGCGGCGAGCACGGCGGCGTCCTCCATCGCCTGGGAGGCGCCCTGCGCCTGGTAGGGCAGCATGGCGTGGCAGGCGTCGCCGAGCAGCGTCAGACGGCCGTCGGTCCAGACCGGGTCACGGCGCCTGCGGTACAGGGCGAAGCAGGAGACGTCCTCCTTGGCCTTGGACAGCATCGCGGCGACGCGGTCGTCCCAGCCGGGGAAGGCGTCGACGAGCGCGTCGGCGTCGGAGGCGACGGTCCACTTCTCGGCGACCTCGTCGGTGCACGGGACGCAGGCGACGACGTTGAGGTACTCGCCGCCGCGGATCATGTAGTGCACGAGGTGCCGGTCGGGTCCGTACCAGATGGTGCTCTGGAACCGGTCGACGAGGAAGCGGGTGGCGGGGTCGGCCGCGATCAGGTCCCCGGGGATGAGCGCCCGGAAGGCCATCTCGCCCGAGAACTCCAGGGTGTCGGCCAGGCCCATGAGGTCGCGCACCCGTGACCGGATGCCGTCGGCGCCGACCACCGCGTCGCCCTCGAAGCGCCGCCCGTCCGCGGTGAGCGCGGCCGGCCTGCGGGGGTCGGTCCGGTCCAGGCCGTCGACACGGCTGTCGGTGTGCAGTTCGACGACGGGCCCGGGACCGGCCGGGTCCACGCAGGCGTCCAGGATCACGCGGTGCAGGTCGGCGCGGTGGTAGTGCCAGTACGGGGCGTTGAACTCCCGTGTGCAGCGCTCGCCGAGCTGCGTGAGCCCGACGACGCTGCCGTCCTTCCACCGGCGCCGCACCTGGTCGAGCGGCTCGGTGTGGATGGCTTCGAGCTGCCTTCGCAGGCCGAGGCCGAGCAGGACGCGGCTGGCGTTGGGCGCCGTCTGGATGCCCGCGCCGATCTCGCCGAACCGCGGCGCCTGTTCCAGCACGGTGACCCGGATGCCGCGGTGCCGCAGGGCCAGCGCGGCGGTGACCCCGCCGAGCCCACCGCCGGCGATGACGACTTCGAACGATTGGGAAGGTGCCATGGGTTCTCCAGGAGGGGTGCGCGCGGGTGGTGACGGGGCGGCAGGTCGCGGCGGACCGTCAGTCCCCGACGAGCCGGCCCGACGTGACGACGTCCGTCCCGTCCACGGCGACGGTGCAGTCCCGCATGGCGACGTCGATGTGGGCGTACGACTCGCGGCCGAGCACGGGGTGCGGTCCCGTGGACCACAGGAAGTTGCCCGCGAAGGCGCGCGCGTCCATGCCCATCAGCTCGTCCTTGCCGTACAGGGCCGTGGCGAACCAGTCGGCGGTCCGCATCAGACCCCAGCCCATGTGGGACAGGCTGCGGGCCCACTGGTCACCGGCGTCCTCGAAGTACGTGTTCAGCAGGTGCGCCTCGGCGCCGCCCGACACCTTCTCGATGGTGCCGCCCGCGATCTCCAGGGTCACCGGATGGCGTACGTACTCCTTGAACGGCAGGAGGATGTCGCCCTCCGCCAGGACGATGCGGCCGTCGGACAGCCGGGGCCAGCACAGCACCATGGTGCTCGGCCAGTGGTCCCAGCGGCCCGGGTCGTCGGCGAAGCCGACCTGGAACTCCGGTGCGGAGCCGGCGAGTTGGACGGTGAGGTCGGTGCCGGCCGCGGAGGTCACGCGCATCGTGGCGGCGTTCTTGAGCAGCTCGACACCGGTGAGGACCCGGGCCTTGTCCTCCTCCTTGGGCAGGTTGCGGATGAGCACGTCCGGGGCGTCGCAGACGAAGATGATGCGCGTGCCGGCGCGGAGGATCTCCTGTTGCAGCGGTGCGTGGATGAAGCCCTCGCGCGTCAGGTCGACGACCAGGTCGGCGGCCTTGAGCAGTTCCTGGGCGGTGGTGTCGCGCAGCACCGAGGTCAGCCCGGGTCCGGCGCCGGTGCGCGTGCTGTCCGCGGGGGCGGGGCTGCCGCCGGGCACGGTGGCGGCGATGACGTGGGCGTCGCAGGCCTTGGCGGCGCCGAAGGCCGCCGCGATGTAGTCGTCGCGGCTGGTCGGCTCGGACAGGACCACCACGTGCTCGCCGGGGCGGAGTTTGCACAGCCTGAGTTCACGGGTGAAGGCGTCGAGCAGGTCTACGGATGCGAGAGCGGGCATGTCTCTGCTCCAGACGAGGGGACAGGGGAAGGCGGCAGCCGCGTCGGCGTCGATGACGCGGCGCCCGGCCGATGAAATTAATCCGAACACGTACTATCTCTGCCTGGCAAGAGGGCAGCATGAAATTCTGGAGGGTTTACCTGGCGGCATCAGCCGTGAAACGAGGGCGACTTGGGGTTCAGTCGACGTGCGGCATGAGGGGCGGCGCATCCTTCTCGACGGCGAGGGCCACGGTCCGCAGCAGAGCGGCCAGATGACCCAACTCCCCGTCCGCCAGGGGCGCGAGCAGCGCGGCCTCGGCCTCCCGCTGGTCGTCGATCACCGACGCCCACGTCGCGGAGCCCTGCGGAGTCAGCCCGACGAGGAGGCTGCGCCGGTCCTCGGGTGCGTGCTCGCGCGCGATCAGGCCCGCCGACTGCAGTCGGTCAAGGCGGTTCGTCAAGGTGGCGGGGTGGACGCCGAGGCCCTGCGCGAGGCGCGTGGGCGACATGCGGTAGGGCTCGCCGACCGAGCGCAGGCGCCACAGGATCTCGTACTCCCACAGCTTCAGGCCGTGCCGCGCCAGGGCGGCCTCCTTCTTGTGCTGCAGGTGCCGCACCAGCATCTGCATACGCGTGACGGCACCCTCCAACTCCGGTACCAGCCCCGGGACTTCGCGCCCCCAGTGGGCGATGTGCCGGTCGATCGAGTCCTGCGGCTGCTGTGACGTCACGGCCTCACCCTACCGTCCAGAAACTACGCATCCAGAAATTACGTATCCAGATATTTTGAATTCGTAGTACTGTCCCGGCGCATGTCGACCTTCACGCTTGCCGGCCGCATCGACGAACACGTCGTCGACAGCGCGCTGCTCCGCGGCAATCCCCTCGACGACCCGGCGCGACGACCGCTGTGGGTCTACACCCCGCCCGGCTACGACGACGCACCCGGGCGCCGCTACCCCGTCACGTATCTGCTGCTCGGCTACACGGGCACGCTCCCGGTCTGGGGCAACCGCACCGCCTTCCGCCGGCCGGTGCCCGAGCTCGCCGACGCGCTCTTCGCCCGCGGTGAGGCGCCGGCGATGCTGCTGGTGTTCGTGGACGCCTGGACCGCCTACGGCGGCAGCCAGTTCATCGACTCGCCCGGCACCGGCCGCTACCACTCCTACCTGTGCGAGGAGGTCGTGCCGTACGTCGACGCCCACTACCGCACGCTGCCCGCGCGCGAACACCGGGCCATCGCGGGCAAGTCGAGCGGCGGACTCGGCGCCGCGGTCACCTCGATGCTCCGCCCCGATCTGTTCGGCGCCTTCGCCACCCACTCCGGCGACTCCCTGTCCGAGGCCCAGTACCAGCCGCACTTCTTCACCGCGGCCCGTCAACTGCGGGCCTACGGCGGCGACATCTTCCGCTGGTGGGACGACTTCCGCTCGCGTACCGCCTTCACCAAGGAGGAGGACCTGAACCTCCTGGAGATCCTCGGCGTCTCCGCCTGCTTCTCCCCCGGCCCCGACGGCACCCCCACCCTGCCCTTCGACCCCCGCACCGGTGCCGTGCGCGAGGACGAGTGGCAGCGCTGGCTGGCCTGGGACCCGGTACGGATGGCCGCCGGGCACGCCGACGCCCTGCGCTCCCAGCACGGCATCTGGATCGACGCGGGCACCCGCGACGAGTGGTTCCTCGACCTGGGGGCGCTGGCGTTCCGCGATGCGCTCGAAAAGGCCGAAGTGGCCGACGACCGCGTGCACTTCGAGTTGTTCGACGGGGGTCATCACGCCGTCGAGTACCGGATGCCACCCGCTCTCGCCTGGTTGGCGCACCGCATCGCGGACCGGGCGTGACGTGCCCGGTCCGCTTCCCTGTCCGCCTCAGCGCGCGCCGAGGCGGACCAGCGTGGCCGCGCCCGGGGCCAGGTTCACGTCGAAGTACCGGGGCGAGGCACCCCGGCGGCGGTACGTGCCCTGGCGGGCGAAGAAGGTCCCCACGCCTCGCCGTACGCGAGCGAGTGTCGCCTCGGGGTTGCCGGTGCCGACGAGCGCGGCGCGCGCGTCGGCCGTCACGAGGCCGGCCGTCCTCAGCTGCGGGACGAGCGAGCCGTAGTCGGTGAACGCCCAGTGGTTCGCGTCGGCGAGCAGCGACCGGCGGCCGGGCAGACCGGCCCAGGAGGAGTCGATGCGGGCGGCGCCGTCGAACCCGTCGGTGCGGAACAGCAGCAGCGGCCGGTCGGCGCCGGACGGCATCGCGTACAGGTCGAGATAGCCCTCGAGGTTGGCCACCGCGCCGACCCGGCGGTCGCCGCAGGCCGCGTACACCGCGGCCGTGCCGCCTGCGGAGTGTCCGTACAGGCCGACCCGGCGCGAGTCGATGACGGGGGCGAGGGGCAGGTCGCCGAGCCGGTCGAGGACCAGGCGGAGGTCCGCGATGCGCGTGTCGATCATCGTGCGGAAGGTCGCGGGGTCCGGCGGTCCGGTGAGGACGGTCGTCCGCATCCCGGTGGGCAGTTCCACCTGGGAGGCGTCACCGGGGTGGTCGACGAGGACGACCACCCGGCCGTGGCTCGCCAGGTCCTCGGCGAGTCCGGTGCCGAGCGTGCGGGAGTCGCCGCCGCCCGGCGAGTACACGAGCACCGGGCGCCGCCCGGGCAGGGGCGGTGCGCCCACGTACCCGTGCGTGCGGATCGCGCCCCAGTCCACGGCCCCCGGTCCGGGCAGCCCCGGGTGGACGTGCGGCGCGTACGCGGCGAACACCACGGCCTCCCCGGGCGTGAGCTGCGGGGCCCGGGAGAAGCCGCGTACCGATCGGGCCGGGTACAGGACGGTCAGCATCAACTCCCGTACGCCGCCCACCCATGGGTCACTGCGGGCGGGGTCGGTCAGATGGACGGTCCGCATTCCCACGGGGTACGGGCCGGCGGGTGCGGGCAGCTCGAGGGCCGGGCCGCCTGGGGTGGCGGACGCGACCGTGGGCAGCAGGGCGGCGGCGCTCCCGCATAGGGTGCCTTTCAGGAGAGTGCGTCGAGAGGTCATGCCAACACTCTTGAGGCGGGGCCGACTTGACGCGAAGGTTCAGGCCCTGACCGAAAGCCTGGCCCAGGACGAGGAGCTGTGCGGGTGCTGCGAATCCACTTCACCGCGCGGGACTTCACCCGGATCCGCTTCGCTCAATACCCGGCGCCGCTCCAGGAGTTGCACGCCGCCCTGACGACAGCGGTGGCCCCGCGGTGCGGACCGCTGCTCGCACAGTGGCGAGGTCGCGTCCTGCGCTCCCTGCCGGCCGCCGCGGCCCCGCTCGCCGACCTGGTTCCCGCGCCGGCACGCCCGCCCTCCTTCCTCGACGTCCTCGGCGACACCCTGGACGACGGCTTCGCCCGGATCCGCGCGGCGAACCCCGCCGTCATCCGCTCCGAGCTGGAACGGGCCTACGGGCCGGTGCCCGCGCCTGCTTGGATCCGCAGCCTGCACGCGGGTGACGAGACGGCCTGGCGCACCGTGCGGCGCGCCCAACAGGCCGCGTACGAAACGGTCCTCGCCCCGGTCTGGCCCGTCGTACAGGACCTGCACCGCGAGGAGTTCATCCGCTACGCCCTGGCTGTTGCCGAGCACGGGGTCGCCGCGGCACTGACCGGCCTGGCACCCGGCAGCCGACTCCGCGACAGCGGGTGGGAATGGCCCGGCGCGACGCCGACGCGGGACGTGCGCCTCAACGGTCGCGGCCTGGTCCTGCTGCCGACGTTCCACCACCCGTCGGGCCCCCTCCTCCAGGACGCCCCGGGCCGTCCCCTTGTCCTGACCTACCCGGCGGGCCCCGGGCTCCCGCCCGCCGCGGAGGGCCCGTACGTCCCGGCCGAAGCCCTGGCCTCGGTCCTGGGCCGCACCCGCCTCGACGCGCTGCGCCTCCTCGCGGAACCGCACACCACGACCTCCCTGGCCCGCGCCCTCCACGTCAGCAACGCGACGGCCTCCGCGCATGCGACGGCACTCAGATCGGCAGGCATGGCGACCACGACCCGCACGGGCCGCTCGGTCACGCACCGGCGCACGGCGCTCGGGGCACTGGTCGCGGGTGGCGGGCCGCCATGAGCATCGCCGCGGGACTCAACTCAGCGCCTGTTCCCGCGCCTTGACGCTGCCGCGGTGGTGTTCTGAAAGGGCCCTCTTGGGCAGGTTGCGCACCACCTCGAGATGAACCGGCCCACCTCGTAGGCGACTTGAACCGCAAAGAGTTCTTCGCAAAAATCTCTTCGCAAAGAAATCTTTGCGAACTACCGTGTGCCGCATGGCTGGTGAAGAGGATTCCATCGTCCTGGACGCCAAGGGCCTGCGCGCCCTGGCCCATCCGGTACGCATACAACTGGTCGGGCTGCTGCGGAAGTACGGACCGTCGACGGCCACCCGCCTCGCGGAGCGGCTGGGGGTGAACTCCGGTACGGCGAGCTACCACCTCCGACAGCTCGGCGCAGCCGGTTTCGTCGAGGAGGACACCGAGCGCGGCAATGCGCGGGAGCGCTGGTGGCGTTCGGTGCACCGGACGACCTGGTTCAACGATCCGGAGCTGGCCGAGCGGGAGCCCGAGGCCGCGCTGGCGTACCAGCAGTCCGTCGCCGCCCATTACACGCTGCGCACGCAGCAGGCCCTGAACGGGCTGCGGACGATGCCCCGCGCCTGGCGGAACGCGTTCGACATGAGCGACTGGGCCCTGCGGCTCACGCCCGAGGAAACCACCGCCCTGTACGGGGAGTTGGCGGCCGTCGTCGCACGCTACCGGCGCGACGGGCCGGAGGCGGCGGCAAGCGCGCCCGAGGGCGCCGAACGGGTCGGCGTGATCACGCAGATCCTGCCCGAGCCGGACATCCGTGCCGCGTCGCCGTTCCCCGCCGACGCTCAGGAAGAGGCTCAGGCGGAGGAAGGAGATCCGGCCTGATGAGCGCAGAGACCACGGAGGCCGACGGCATACCCGGCAAGAGATCCTTGCGGCCGCTCGGCGGTGTGCTGGCGGCCATGGCCGTCTCGCTGACCGGCACGCGGATCTCCGCCGTGGCACTGCCCTGGTTCGTCCTCGTCACGACCGGCAACGCCACGCAGACCGGGCTGGTCGCCTTCTGCGAGATGACTCCTTACGTGGTGATCAAGGCCCTCACCGGACCGCTGGTGGACGGGATCGGCCCGCGGACCGTCTCCTGGACCACCGATCTCGCCAGTGCGACCGCCGCCGCCGCGATTCCCCTGCTGCACGCCCTGGGCCTGCTCTCCTTTCCCCTGCTGCTGGTTCTGGTCGCGCTGATCGGCGCGGCCCGCAGCCCTGGCGACCTGGCCAAGGAGGTGATGGTCCCGGAAGCGGCCGAGCGCGGCCGGGTGCCGCTGGAGCGGGCCACCGGCCTGTCCGGCGTGATCGAACGACTCTCCACCACCGTCGGCCTTGCGGTCGGCGGATCCCTGGTGGCGCTGCTCGGCCCCTTGACCGGGCTCGCGGTCAACGCGGGCTGCTTCGCCCTCGGATCGGTGATCACCAAACTCGCGCTGCCTCGCGGCATGGGGCACACGGTCGACGCAGCCCCTTCACAGGCCGGGAAGACTGAGCCGGGACCAGAGGCGGGACCGGGCTACTGGCGGCGCTTCGGCGAGGGCTTCGCCTTCCTGCGCGGCCAGCAGCTGCTGCTCACCGTCATCGTGCTGATCACCATCACCAACCTGCTGGACACGGCGTTCGCCTCGGTGCTCCGCCCTGTCTGGGCCAGCGAGTCGGGCCACGGGCCGGCCGCGATCGGGCTGATGGGCAGCGTGCTGGGGGCGGCGGCCGTCTGCGGGAGCCTGATCGCCGCGGTGGTCGCGCACCGGCTGCGGCGGCGGGTGGTGGTCCTCGGCGGGTTCCTGCTGGCCGGTGCGCCGAGGTTCCTGATCCTCGCCTTCGACGTCCCGTTGGGGGTCGTACTCGCCGTGTTCGCGGTCAGCGGTTTCGGCGTCGGCTTCGTCAACCCCGTCCTGGGGGCCGTGCAGGTCGAACGCATCCCACGCCGGATGCTGGGCCGCGTCAACGCGCTCGGCGACGCACTGGCCTGGGCCGGCATCCCTCTCGGCGGACTGCTCGCCGGGGCAGCGGTCACCACGGCCGGACTCGTACCGGTGCTGGTCGCCTGCGGCATCACGTACTTCCTCGCCACGACTCTGGCGGGGCTGCGGCCGGAATGGCGCGAGATGGACCGGGGGCGGGGACGGGGTGTCGTCGAACCGCGTTCCGAGGACGACGCGACACAGGACAGGGCCGACGCGGCGACGTGACGTGACGTTCATGGTGGCGGACGCAGGGCCGGACCGGATCGCAGGCGGCCTTCGCGCCCCCGCCCGCCGTACGGAGAGTCAGCCGGACGCGGGCCGTTCGGGAGTGGAGCGCGGCTGCATCCAGTCACGCGCGACGGACAGTGTCACGTCGATGTCGTCACTCCATGAGCAGACTTCCAGCCACGACAGGTAGCCGCCCTGCGTGAATACCAGGACCTCCCCGGGACACTCGCCTGCCTCGGTGAGGAGCTGCGCTTCGGCCGCCACGAGTGTGCCGGGGCCGGTGGGCGCGGGCTCCACCTTTCCGGTGTCGAGATCGAAGTAGGCGGTGCCGCATCCGCAGGTGCAGCGCTCCAGTACGCCGAGGTGCGGGACCTGTCTGCGCAGCGCGACATTGACCGGGGTGTCCGCGCTCAACAGGGTCGCCAGTGCGTCCGCCACGTCGGCGGGGAGGTCCTGGTTCATGCGGTCACGCTATCCGGCCGGCGATGTGCGTCCGATCGGCGCGGGCAGTTCAGGGCACCCGTGCCACCACCGCGTACATCCCGCTCGGCTCGGGCTGCTCGCCGTGCCACTCGGGGGCCGTCACCAGGCCGGGTGCGACGGGCTCCAGGCCCTCGATGAAGCGAGCCACCTCCGTGCGGGAGCGGAGTGCGAGGGTCATGCCGCTCCTCGCGTACTGCGCGGTCGCCTCCTCCGCCACCTCCGGGAAGATGTCGTTCGAGGCGTGCGAGAGCACCAGGTGGCTGCCGGAGGGCAGCGCCGCGACCAGGGTGGCGACGATGCCGTACGGGTCCTGCTCGTCCGCGACGAAGTGCATGAGCGCGATCAGCGAAAGGGCGACGGGACGGTCGAAGTCCAGGACGGTGCGGGCGTGTTCGAGGATCGCCTGCGGCGTCCGCACATCGGCCTGGATGTAGTCCGTCGCGCCTTCGGGGCTGCTGATCAGCAGGGCCTCCGCGTGGCGCAGCACGATGGGGTCGTTGTCGGTGTAGACGACTCTCGCGGACGGCACGATGCGCTGCACGATCTGGTGCAGGTTGGGCGCGGTGGGGATGCCGGTGCCGATGTCGAGGAACTGGTCGACGCCGAGGCCCGCGAGATGGGCCACGGCCCGGTTCATGAACGCGCGGTTCTGCAGGGCGCCGATGCGCACCTCGGGCGGCAGCTTCTCGCCCGTCGCCTCGTCGACGGGGTAGTTGTCCTTGCCGCCGAGCAGCCAGTCGTAGACCCGTGCGGGGTGTGCCTGGCTGGTGTCGATGGCGGTGCGGGGAGAGGGTGCCGTCATGGGCGGACTCCATCGTCGCGGGGAGGCGGGCGCGTGGTGGGCGGGGGCGGCGGGAGAGGTCGGCGAGTGGCTGGCGTCGAGGGCAGTCTGCCATGCAAGCCGGTGTCAACTGGCCCTAACGATCGGGGTGTTGGCACTGGGGGTCCGAGGGTCAGGGTGCAGAGCCTTCGGCACAGCAACCCCGTCGATGTTCGCCGGACCCGTCCCGGGCGATCGACTGGTCGATCCGCACGACGTACTTGCCCCGCACTCCCCCCGCCTCCAGTGCGCGATGCGCCTCGGCGATCTCGGCCAGCGGGAAGACCCTGTCCACGACGGGACGGACGGCGCCCTCCTCCACGTAGGTCGCGAGGTCGGTGAACAGGTCGCTCTTCGGGTTGCCGCTGAAGAACCGGATGCGGCGGCGGCCGTGCACGGTGCCGGCCAGGATGTGGCCGAGGGATGCGGCGATGCGGTCGCTGTCGAAGGCGATGGTCACCATGCGGCCCGCTGGGGTGAGGAGTCGGCGGTGGGCGGGGAGGTCTTTGCCCACGGTGTCGAGGACCACGTCGTAACGGCCGAGGTCGGCCGGGGCTGTGGCCCGGTGGTCGAGGGCCTCGTCGGCGCCGAGGTCGCGGACGAGGTCGAGGTTGTCCGCGCGGGCGAGGGCGGTGACGTGGGCGCCCATCGCCCTGCCCAATTGGACGGCGACGTTGCCCACGCCGCCCGCCGCTCCCCGTACGAGGAGGCGTTCGCCGGGGCGCAGGCGTGCCTTGTCGCGCAGGGCGGTGATCGCCGTGGTGCCCACGGGCAGCGCGGCCGCTTCGACGGGGTCGAGGCCCTTCGGGATCCGCGCGAACTGCTGCGGGCGGACGACCACGTACTCGGCCGCGCTGCCGGAGCCGGAGCTGCGCGGCAGGACGCCCCAGACGTGGTCGCCCACGGCGAGACCTGCGGCGGGTGAGCCGAGCGCGGCGATCTCTCCCGTGAAGTCGATGCCCGTGCGCTGGGGGAACTTCCGGCCCGTCACCAGGCGTACGCGTCCAGCGCGGGCCAGGAGTTCACCGCCGTTGATGCTCAACGCCCGTACGCGCACCAGGACTTCGCCGGATCCGGGAGTGGGCCTGGGCAGCTCGCCGACGTACAGCACCTCGGGGCCGCCGAAGCGGTCGTACATCGCGGCTCGCATCGTCTCTGTCATGTCCCGCACCTCGTCGTCCGTCGTGGCCTTCTGCCGTCGAACGTACGGTGGTAAGTGGACGGTCTCGTCCACTTGAGCCGGAGGTGAGAAGGATCGACGGGAAGTCATCTCGGTTGCGCGGCGACGCCCAGCGCAATCGGCAGCGCATCCTCGACGCGGCCCGCGAGGTCTTCACGCACAGCGGCGTGGACGTGCCCATGTCGGCCGTCGCCCGCCAGGCCGGCGTGGGGGTGGCCACGCTCTACCGGCGCTTCCCGACCCGCCGCGACCTGGTCAGGGAGGTGTTCGCCGAGCGCATCGAGACCTGCAGCGCCGTGCTCGGCGAGGCGCTCGACGATCCCGACCCGTGGCGCGGCTTCTGCCACGTGATCGAGCAGGTCTGTGCCCTGCAGGCGGCCGAGCGGGGCTTCACCGCCGCCTTCCTGGACACCTTCCCGGATGCGGCCGCCGACCATTCCCGGCACAGATTGCGCGGGGAGCGCGGCTTCGCGGCTCTCGTCCGGCGGGCGCAGGAAGCAGGGTCGCTTCGGGCCGACTTCCATCCGTCGGACCTGACGGTGCTGCTGCTCGCGAACAGTGCGCTGACCACCACGCCCGACCCCGCGGCCGCCTCCCGGAGGCTCGTCGCCCTGCTCCTCGACGCGTGCCGGGCCGATGCGGTGCGCCCGCCGCTGCCCCCGCCGACCGGTCTCGACCTCGGGCACGTGCACCCTGGCGGGCGTCCGGTTCCGTTGGAGTGAGGAACGCCGATTGGCCATTCCGTGGAACGCGGCCGCCCCCCTCACCCACCCAGCAGTGCTCCCTCCTCCCCGAACGCGACCGGCAGGAAGCGGTCCGCCATGCGGCGGTAGCCCGCCGGGTTGGGGTGCAGGCCGTCGGGCAGGTCGGGGGTGTCCTGTGGGCCGAACAGGGTGGTGCCGTCCAGGAGGTGGAGGGACTTGTCGCCTTCCTGGCGTCGGGCGTCGACCTGTTGGCGCAGGAGTTCGCGGACGCGGGTGAGGGACAGCGAGCCCGTGGAGAGGTGTGCGGGGCGGTCGGCGGCGTGGAAGCGGCCGTCGGTGCCGTAGGGCGTGGGGCCCGGCCGGTCCTCGGCGGTCGGGCAGGTGATCGGCGTGAGGATCAGGATCGGGGTGTCGGGATGCCCGTCGCGGACCGTGTCGAGGAAGCCGTGGAAGGCCGAGACGAAGGCGCGTTCGCGCATGCTGTCGTGGTTGACGACGTTGATGCCCAGCTCCAGGCTGATCGCCGTCGCGGGCAGGTCCCGGATGGTCCGCGCCATGAACTGGTCGAGCTGGCACTGACCGCCGATGCCGAGGTTGAGAAGTGAGCGGCCGGCCGCGCGCGCCACGATCGTCGGCCAGGCTCCCGTGGGGCGGTCGGCTTCGGAGCACTGGCTGATCGAGCTGCCGTGGTGGACCCAGAGCGGTCCGCTGTCCAGCGCCGGTCGCAGGTCGGTGCCCTCGGGGATGCGTACGTCGAGCAGCTTCATCGCCGAGGCGACCGGGAACCACACCTCGATCCGCCGCTCCGCCGCGGCCGTGCCGAGTTCGAGGCGCAGGGTCGCAGGACCGGCCGGGTGCCACTGCATGTCGCGGGTGCGCAGGTCGACGACGACGACCGACTCCCGCGTCGTGCGGACCGGTTCGCGCAACGTGCCGTCGACCACCAGGTCCAGGGCCGTACCCGGCGACTCCATGCCCTCCAGCACCAAGTGGGTCAACTCGACGTCGAGTTCCAGGACGGCCGCGTCGGTGAACGCCTCGATGCGTACGCCCGAGGGCACCGAGCTCATGAAGTCCAGGGCGGGGTCCCCCAGGCGCGCGCGGGCCGCGGCCGGCACCCGGTGGAAGACCACGCCCGCCGCGTCGGCGGTGGTCTCGACGGCGCCGACCACGCACTCCAGCGCCGAGTTCAGGACGGACTGCATCACGCTCACCTCGCTCACCTCACCCACCTGGCTCGCCTCGCTCACCTGACTCACCTCACGTCGCTCGCTGCGCCACTCGCTCGAACCCGTCAGGGCTTGAGCCCGGTCACGATCACATCGGCGAGTTCGCCGCCGATCTCCGCCGGGCTCTTGCTTCCCCCCGGCCGGTACCAGGTGTGCAGCGAGTTGGTGAACCCGAAGACCGACCAGGACACGACTTCCGGCGAGGCCCGGGTGGAGAAGACGCCGGCCTTCTGCCCGTCGCGGATGACGTCGCGGAAGCCCTCCTGGTAGCGCCGCCACTGCTCCTCCATCGCCTGCCAGTGCGGGGAGTCGGAGCGGCTGCCCTTGGCGAAGACGGCCGACTCCCTGGCGCTGACCGCGGTGTGCCCGACGAGGTCGACGATGATCTCGCGCAGCGTCCGCTCCGGGTCGTGCCCCTCGGCCACGATCCGTTCCAGGGACTCCAGTTCGTGGCCGAAGACCTTCCCGTAGATCTCGAAGAGGATCTCGTCCTTGGACGAGAAGTAGTGGTACAGGGCGCCCTTGGTCACGCCCGCCTTCGTCACGATCTCCTGCACGCCGGTGGCGGCGAAGCCCTTCGTGGCGAACAGGTCGAGGGCCACGTCGAGGATGCGCCTGCGCACCTCAGGGTTGGGGGCTTTGGGCCTGGCCATCGCTGTCCTCCGGGTGCGCTCTTGGGGCAGATTCCGCGACGCACATCACAGCCCGTTCCCCGAAGATTTGTCAATGCCGACCGGTTGGTATTGGAATGAACACGTGCTAGAAAACGGGCCATGTTCACCACGCCGCTCGAACTCTCGGGCCCGCTCCGCTCCCCGCGCAACCTGCTGCTCGACCAGACCTACGGGGATCACGCGAGCATCCACGACCCGGCCACGGCACGGCAGTTGGGTGTGTCGGGCGCGGCCGTGGAGGGCCCGACGCACTTCAGCCAGTTCGATCCGCTGGCGGCGCGGGCG
Source organism: Streptomyces sp. NPDC050085 (assembly GCF_044460595.1). Classification (NCBI taxonomy): domain Bacteria; kingdom Bacillati; phylum Actinomycetota; class Actinomycetes; order Kitasatosporales; family Streptomycetaceae; genus Streptomyces; species Streptomyces sp. NPDC050085. Next base: position 240,704 of record NZ_JBITJZ010000006.1, read on the forward strand.
TGGGGCGAGGACTGGTTCACGTCCGGCTGTCTGAGCGCGCACTTCGAGGCGATCTGCCTGGAGGGCGAGCAGACCCGGGCGAGTGCCGTCTTCACCGGGAACTCCCCGGGGAACACCATCGGGAACAGCGCGCGGATCAGGACCGTGAAGGAGGACGGGACGCAGGTCCTGTCGGGCACCGCGACCCTCGGGGACGCACCCACGGCGCTGGACGAACGGCTCGCGCGTCTACGCCCGTTGGACGAGCCCGTGATCTTCGAGGGGTGGACACCCGGCCGCAGGGGCGCCGCGCCCGAGCACGTCCGCATGGGCTTCGACACGCACATGGGCGACCTCTATCCGTTCACGCTCCGCGACAAGCTGGAGACGATCACCGAGACCAGCCCCTGGTACACCGGCTCGGACAATCCGTGGGGCAGGCCGATCGTGCCGATCGAGATGATCAGCGTGCTGTCGATGGCGACGTGGGCCGAGTCGGGGCTCACCAAGGCGGAGCCGTCCGTCGGGCTCTTCCTCGACCTGCAGATCAAGTTGCTCGGCGGCCCGGTGTTCGTGGACGAGCCGTACGTCCTGGAGCGCGAGGTGGTCGCCCTCGGCGAGACCCGCCGCACCGAGACCGCGTGGGTGCGCACCACCGTCACCGGCGGGGCGACCGGGTCGCCGGTCGCCGAAGTCCTGCTCCACCAGGGCGTCTTCAAGGAGTCGTACCCGCACTATCCGGCCTGAGCCGCCACGCCTCCCGCCCACGCCTGTACCTCCGTCTGCACGTCCGCCCACGCCTCCCGCCCACGCGCCTGCCACCGACCCACATCGACGGGGATCCCCTTGAGCCACTACCGCAGCAACCTGCGCGATCTTCAGTTCAACCTGTTCGAGGTGCTCGGCCTGGACGGCCGCCTCGGCGCCGAGCCGTTCGAGGACATCGACGGCGACACGGCCCGTGCGATCCTCGCCCAGGTCGAGCAGCTGGCCGTCGGGCCGGTGGCCGCGTCGTTCACCGACGGGGACCGCAATCCGCCGGTCTACGACCCGAAGACCTGCTCGGTCACCATGCCGGAGGCGTTCCGCCGCAGCTACGAGGCCTACATGGACGCCGAGTGGTGGCGCCTCGACCTGCCCGTCGAGGCCGGCGGCACCCGGGCGCCGCGCTCGCTGTGGTGGGCCGTCATCGAGCTGATCCAGGGCGCGCACGCCCCGGTGTACATGTACGGCAGCGGCCCCGGGTTCGCCGGTCTGCTGCACCGGCTCGGGACGCCCGAGCAGACACGGATCGGCGACCTCATGATCGAACGCCGCTGGGGCGCCTCGATGGTGCTGACCGAGCCGGACGCCGGGTCCGACGTCGGCGCGGGCCGCACGAGGGCGGTGCAACAGCCCGACGGCAGCTGGCACATCGAGGGCGTCAAGCGCTTCATCACCTCGGGCGAGCACGACATGGCCGAGAACATCGTGCACTTCGTGCTGGCCAGGCCCCAGGGTGCGGCAGCCGGCACGAAGGGCCTGTCGCTGTTCCTGGTGCCCAAGTTCCACTTCGACCCCGACAGCGGTGAACTCGGCGCGCGCAACGGGGTGTTCGCGACCAACGTCGAGAAGAAGATGGGCCTGAAGGTCTCCACCACGTGCGAGCTGACGTTCGGCGCGGACGCACCGGCCGTCGGCGTGCTGCTGGGCGGCGCGCACGACGGCATCGCCCAGATGTTCCACGTGATCGAATCGGCCCGCATGCAGGTCGGCGTCAAGGCCATCGCCACGCTCTCCACCGGCTATCTGCACGCGCTCGACCACGCCCGCACCCGGGTCCAGGGCCCTGATCTCACCCGGTCCGGCGACAAGACCGCACCCCGGGTCACCATCGACCAACACCCGGACGTGCGCCGCATGCTGATGCTACAGAAGGCGTACGCGGAGGGTCTGCGCGCGGTCTACCTCTACACCGCCGACCAGCTCGACCGGGGCCGGGACCCGAAGGCCGCGGCGGGCATGAACGACCTGCTGCTGCCGATCGTCAAGGGCGTCGGCTCCGAGCGGTCCTACGAGCAACTCGCCCTGTCCCTGCAGACGTTCGGCGGCTCCGGCTATCTGCAGGACCACCCGCTGGAGCAGTACGTGCGGGACGTCAAGATCGACTCGCTGTACGAGGGCACGACCGGCATCCAGGGCCTGGACTTCTTCTTCCGGAAGATATCCAGGGACGGCGGAGCGACGCTCGCCCTCCTGACCCGGGAGATCGAGGAGTTCCTCGACTCGATCGCGTCGGAGGGCCGCCTCAAGACCGAACGGTCCCAGGTCCGCGCCGCCCTCGCCGAGGTCCGCTCCATGGTCGACGTGATGCTGGCCTGGCAGCTCGACGCGGGCGAGCGCCCCGACGAGGTCTACAAGATCGGCCAGAACACCACGCGGCTCCTGCTGAGCGTCGGCGACCTGCTCATCGGCCATCTGCTGCTGCGCCAGGCGTCGGTGGCCCTGGCCGCCCTCGACGGCGGCTCGGCGGAAACCGGCTTCTACACCGGCAAGGTCGCCGCCGCCCGCTTCTTCACCACGACGGTCCTGCCCGAACTGGCCGCCCGCCGTGCCGTCCTCGAGCAGACCGACAACCACCTGATGGACCTGCCGGACGGGGCCTTGTGATGCACGGGCTGAGCGCGCTGCAACAGGCCGCCGCGATCCGCGCCGGTGAACTGGGCCCGGTGGAACTGGTCGAGCACTACCTCGACCGCATCGAGCGGCTCAACGGCCGGGTCGGGGCGTTCTCCCACGTCGCCGCCGACCGGGCCCGGGCCGCTGCCGCCGCCGCACAGAAGCGGATCGGCGAGCCCGATCTGCCGCCCCTGTTCGGCGTGCCCACCGCGATCAAGGACATCACCGGCACGAGCGACATGCCGACGAGCTTCGGCTCGGCCGCCTTCAAGGACTTCACGCCGCCGGTCGAGGCCCATCTGGTCCGGCTGCTGCGCGAGGCGGGCACGATCAGCCTCGGCAAGCTCAACTCCGCCGAGTTCGGGCTCTCCGCGTACTCGGACACGTACGCCGGATCGTCCCGTACGCCCTGGGACCTCACCCGCAGTGCGGGCGGATCCAGCGGCGGCTCGGGTGCGGCGGTCGCCGCCGGTCTGGTCCCCTTCGCCCACGGCAACGACGCCGGCGGGTCCATCCGGATCCCGGCGAGCGTCTGCGGGGTCTTCGGGTTCAAGCCCTCCCGGGGCCGCGTCAGCAACGGGCCCCTCGCCCACGACCCGGTCATCCAGCTCTGCCAGGGCCCGCTGTCGCGGACCGTCGCCGACGCCGCGGCGCTGCTCGACGCGATGGCGGGTCCGGTGCCGGGCGACCTGTTCTGGGCGCCGCCGCTCCCGGCCGGCGAGACCTTCCTCGACCGGGCGGGGCGCGAGCCGGGGAAGCTGCGCATCGGGCGGTTCATCGACCCGGGAAGCTCCGAGGTCGACGTACACCCGGAGGTCCGGGAGGCGTACGAGCAGGCGACCGGGCTCCTGGTCGCCCTCGGCCACGACGTCGAGGACATCGCCGCGCCCTTCGGCCCGGCCATGGTCGAGGAGTTCACGGACGTGTGGTCCGTACGCGCGCTGCGCATCCCCGTGGCGGACGAGGAACTCCTGCTGCCGCTGACCCGGCACTGGCGGGCGCGCGGACGGGCCGTCGACTCGGAGCGGTTCCTCAACGCACTGCAGGACATCCAACTCCGCGGCGCACAGGCGATGGTCACCACCCACCGGTTCGACGCCGTCCTGTCCCCCACCGGAGCCCTGCCCCCGCAGCGGCCCGAGTGGTTCAAGGAGCTCGGCGCGGAGACCGACCTGAAACGCCAGTTCCTGGCCTTCCCCTATCCGGCGGTCCAGAACGTCACCGGCCAGCCCTCGGCGAACGTGCCGTTGCACTGGTCGAAGGACGGCCTGCCGATCGGCGTCATGCTGACCGGCCGGCTCGGCGAGGACGCGCAGTTGCTCTCGCTGTGCGCACAACTGGAGGCGGCCCGCCCGTGGGCAGGACGCCGGCCCGACCTCTGACGCACCCGCGTCCGACCCCACCGTCACGTACCGCAGGTCACATCACGCAGGTCACATCACGCAGGTCACCTCACGCAGGTCACCCACCGCACATCACGTACCGCACCGCCCTGTCATCCCCGATCCAGTGGTCGCGCGTTCGCGCAGTCCAGGAGGCTCCAACATGGCACGTGTTCCTCTCGTTCTCGGCGTCACCGGCGTGGTGCTCGGCCTCGCCGTCACGGGCTGTACGACGTCGACCGACTCCGGCGGCGGCAAGAGCGGCGACAAGACCCTCAAGGCCACCATCGCGACGTCCTCCGACCCGACCACCCTTGACCCCAACCTGGGCACGGTGGCGGCCGACTTCGTCTTCGCCCGCATGCTCAACGACCAACTGGTGCGCCGCGACGACAACGGCAGGATCATCGCCGGTATCGCCTCGGAGTGGACGTCGGGCCCGAAGTCCGCCGAGTTCACCCTCCGCCCGGACGCCACCTGCACCGACGGCACGAAGGTCACCGCTTCCGGGGTGGCCAAGGTGCTGACCCGGTTCGCCGACCCGGCGACCAGGGCGACCGCGGCGAGCCAGGTCTTCGGCGCGAACAACAAGGTCACCGCCACCGGCGACGACGCCTCCCGCAAGGTGAAGGTCACGCTCGACAAGCCCTGGTCCGACCTGCTCTACGGTCTGGCGCTGCCGCAGGCCGGCATCGTCTGCCCGTCGGCGCTCGACAACCCGGCACTGCTCAAGAGCGGCAAGAAGGGCGCGGGCACCGGCGCGTACTACGTCACGTCCGCCAAGCCCGGCACCGGGTACACGCTGACCGCGGTCAAGGGCTACAAGGGCTGGGCCGCGTACAAGAAGATGCCGCAGGGCACCGTGCCCGACGTCGTGGAGATGCCGGTCATCCAGTCCGAGTCCACGATGGCCAACAACCTCGTCGCGGGCACGCTCGACTACACGGGCTTCACCGGTCCGGAGACCGCCAGGTTCGTCGGGAACAACAAGTTCCACATCACCCCGGCGCCCATCGTCCGCATGATGGTCGTCTTCAACGAGCGCAAGGGTCACCCCGGCGCCGACGAGAAGATCCGCCGGGCGATCGCCCAGAGCCTGGACCGCACGGCGTTCAACAAGGCCGTCACCGGCGGCAGCGGCACGCTCATGACCAGCATCACCGACGGCAAGGTGCCGTGCGCCAACCAGGACGAGTCGCTGCTGGTCAAGGCCGACCCGGCCGCCGCCAAGGGCGTGCTCAAGAACGTGAAGATCAAGCTGGTCGGCACCAACAACGTCGCGAGCGGCGCGGGCAACGAGTACGTGCAGGCGGCGCTCAAGTCCGCGGGCGCCCAGGTGTCCCTGCGCAACGCCGACGCCGCGACCTGGGGCAAGGACGTCATCAGCAACCAGGGCGACTGGGACATCACCGTCCTGCCGAACCTCAACCTGACGAACCTGCTGACGACCCCGGCCAGCCTCTTCCTGGGCGCGGACCCGGCGAAGGGCGGACGCAACTTCCCCGGTGTCGACAACGCGGGCTTCGCCAAGGGCTTCGCCGCCGCGATGGCCACCACCGACCCCACCGCGAAGTGCGCCGCCTGGGGCGACGCCCAGAAGGCGCTGCTCGGCAAGGTCGACGTGGTCCCGCTGGCGACGGTGAACATCAACTACACCACCTCCGCCCGGATCGCCATCGCCTCGCCCGACGGTCTGCTCGCTCCGGAGACCGTCCGCATCGTCAAGTAGCACCCCCGGCCGGCCGGGGCGACGACGCCCCGGCCGGCTTCTTCTCCCAGGTGAGGAGAGTCGTGGAGACTCTGATCGCAACGCCCCGGGCGGCTGCGCCCCAAACAGCCGCCTCCCCCTGGCCACGGTTCCTGCTCGGCCGCCTTGCCGGTCTCGCGGCTGTTCTCGTCCTGCTGGTCGTCGGCACGTTCCTGATCGTCCAGCTGATCCCGGGCGACCCGGCCCAGGTGATGGCCGGACCCGACGCCGCCCCGTCCCAGATCGCCCTGACCCGGCACCAACTGGGCCTGGACAAGCCATTGTTGACCCAGTTCGCGGACTACGCGGGCGGGCTGCTGCACGGTGATCTCGGCACCTCGTTCAGCAGCGGGCAGCCCGTCTCGGAGGTCATCGCCGACCGGCTTCCGTTCACCGCGCAGATCGCGTTCCTGGCGGTGCTGATCGCGCTGCTCGTGAGCATCCCGCTGGGGATGGCGGTCGCGGTGGCCTGCCGGGGCGAGCGCCGCAGGGCGCTGGACACCGCGTTCACCACGGTGACCTCGGTCCTGGGCTCGATCCCCGAGTTCGTCCTCGCGACCCTGCTCATCATGCTCTTCGCGATCAAGCTCCGGATGTTCCCGCCGTCGGGCGCCGCCACCCTCGACTCGATGGTCCTGCCGGTCCTCGCGCTGACGATCGCCCCGATCTGCACCCTGGCCCGCGTGGTCCGGCGCGAGACCGCGACCGTCCTCGCCATGGACTACATGCGCACCGCCCGCGGCCACCGCCTCACCGCGCTGCGCCTGTACGCACGGCACGCCCTGCCCAATCTGATGACGAGCACGCTGACGCTGGGCGGCCTGGTGCTCACCGGTCTGCTCGGCGGCGCCGTCATCGTGGAGTTCGTCTTCGCCTGGCCGGGCCTCGGCACGGGTGTCCTCGACGCCATCGGCAAGCGCGACTACCCGGTGATCCAGGGCGTCGTGCTGGTCCTCGGCATCCTCGCCACCCTCCTCAACCTCCTCGTGGACGTCGTGCTCGGCCTCCTAGACCCCCGCAGCCTCCGCGGAAAGGCGGGCGACGCATGATGCAGCAGGTGCGCCGGTCCCCGGCGCTGATGCTCGGCCTCGCAGGCCTCGCGCTCTTCGTGGTGATCGGTGTCGTCGCCCCGTTCGTCTGGGGCGACCGCGCCGAAACCCTCACCGGCCAGACCCACTTGACGGCCTCGGGCGCGCACTGGTTCGGCACCGACGCGCTCGGCCGGGACATCTTCGCGCGGACGATGGTCGCGACCCGGCTGACGCTGCTGATGTGCGTGGCCACGACGGCCGTCGCCGCGGTCGGCGGCATCGGGTTCGGTGCCGCGATCTGGGTGGCCGGGCCGCGGGTCCGCGCGCTCGGACAGCGGCTCATCGACGTCCTGATCTCCTACCCGAGCGTCATCTTCGCCCTGGCCCTCGTCGCCGTCCTCGGCCCTGGAGTGCGTACGTCGATCGTCGCGATCGGACTGGCGACGTGCCCGGCGTTCGCCCGGCTCACCACGAACCTCGCGGCGTCCGTCGCGGGGCGGGACTTCGTCTCGACCGCCCGACTGCTCGGGGTCTCCCCCGGCCGGCTGCTGCGCCGCCACGTCCTGCCCAACATCGCGGAGCCGCTGCTCGTCCTCCTCTCCGTTGCCTTCACCATCTCCCTCAAGGCACTGTCCGGCCTGTCGTTCCTCGGCGTCGGTGTCCAACCCCCGGACTACGACTGGGGATCGGTCCTCAACAAGGGCCTGGAGGGCATCTACCTCAACCCGTGGCCGGCGCTCGGCCCCTCCCTCGTGATCCTTCTCGCCGGGCTCGCGGGCGGGCTCGTCGGCGACGGGCTCGCCGCCACGGTCACGCCCGAGGCCCGTGGCCGACGCGGCTACCGGGCGAAGGTCGAGGCGCTCACCGCGGCTCCCCGAAGTGGCGACGCGCTCGCCGTCGCGGACCGGCTGAGCGTGCTGCTGCCGGACGGCACCCGTCTGGTCGACGACGTGTCCTTCACCATCGCACCGGGCGAAGTCCTCGGCCTGGTGGGCGAGTCGGGCTCGGGCAAGAGCCTCACCGCGATGGCCCTGGCCCAGTTGCTGCCCGAGGAGCTCACCGCGCAGGCCGCCGCGCTCCGGGTCGGCGACCTCGACCTCACCGGCACACCACCGGCAGGACGTCTGGCCACCGAGATCGGCATCGTCTACCAGGACCCGTCGGTGTCGTTCAATCCGACGCTCAAGCTCGGCGGCCAGCTCACCGAGGTGCTGCGCACCCATGGGCGTACGTCCGGCAGAGCTGCCGCGCAGCAGGCCGCGGCCCAACTCGCCGCGGCCCGGGTCACGTTGCCCGAGCAACGCCTCAAGCAATACCCGCACGAGCTGTCCGGCGGCATGCGCCAGCGCGCCATGACCGCCTCCGCGCTGCTGACCTCGCCCAAGCTGCTCATCGCGGACGAGCCCACCACCGCGCTGGACGTCACGGTCCAGGCGGAGGTCCTCGGTCTGCTCCGCGAGGCCAACGAGCGGGACGGCACCTCCCTCCTGCTCATCTCGCACGACGTCGGCGTCATCTCCGCCGTCTGCGACCGGGTCGTCGTCATGTACGCGGGCCGGATCGTCGAGACGCTGCCCATCGAGCGGCTGCGCGCCGGTGACGCCGACCACCCCTACACCCGGGCCCTGCTCGCCGCGACGACCACGCTCCACTCCCCCGTCGACGAACCCCTGGCCTCGATACCCGGGCGGCCGCCCGCCCCGGCGAACCGCCCGGCGGGCTGCGCCTTCGCACCGCGCTGCCCGCTGGCCCGGCAGCAGTGCCACGACACGCGGCCGGACCTGACGACCACCACGGGCGCGAGCGCCGCCGCCTGCCACGCGCTCGACTGGGACGAGGAGGGTGTCGCATGACCGCCCCGGTACTGGAAGTACGGGACCTGGACGTCGCGTTCGGCAAGCACCACGTGCTGAAGCAGGTCAGCCTGCGGGTGCCCCGTGGGCGCACCCTCGGTCTGGTGGGCGAGTCGGGCTCGGGCAAGTCGACGCTCGCCAAGGCCGTCGTCGGCCTGGTCAGGCCGGTGGGCGGGCAGATCCTGCTGGACGGGGTGGACCTCGCCCACGCCAAGCGGTCCGTGGCGCAGCGCCGCCGGGTGCAGCTGATCCCCCAGGACCCGTACGCGTCGCTGAACCCGCGCATGACCATCGGCGAGACCCTGGCCGAGGCGCTCGACCCGCGGCGCGCGGACGTCAGGGCGCACCGGCCGGAGATCGAGGCCCTGCTCAACCGCGTGGCACTCGACGGCGAGGCCGCCTCCCGCTACCCGCAGGCATTCTCCGGCGGGCAGCGCCAGCGGATCGCCGTGGCGCGTGCTCTCGCGGTCCGGCCCGCGCTGATCATCGCCGACGAGGTGACCTCGGCCCTGGACACCTCCGTACAGGCCGAAGTGCTGGGCGTGCTGCGGGAATTGCGCCGCGAACTCGACCTGACGATGCTCTTCATCTCCCACGACCTGGCCGTGGTCCGGTACGTCTGTGACGACGTGGCGGTGCTCCAGCACGGCACGCTGGTCGAAGTCGCCGCACGGGACGCCTTGTTCACCGCCCCGCGGCACGCCTACACCCGGCTGCTGCTGGACAGCGTCCCGGACGGGGGGCCACTGCGCACCACCGGCTGAGGCGTCCCGGCTGCGCGGGGTTGATGCCGCTCCCCCGGATTCGTACATTCGCTGGATGTCGGCAGACAGAGCACGCTCGGACGGCACCGGGGACGCGTTGTTGTGGCCGTCGTTCACCACGCGTCTGCGGGAGGTGAACGACGCTCTGGCGGGGTGCGGCCACGTCGCGATCTCCGGCACGTGGGGCAGCGGGCGCAGCACCCTGCTCGCCGCGGTCGCGCGGTCGGCCCCGCCGTCGGTACGCGTGCTGCGGCTGACGCCCGGCCCTGGTGACGAGCGGTATCCGCTGGGCGCGCTGGCCCAGTTGCTCGCGCCGCTGGCGCGCGCGGTGGACTCCCTGCCGACCGCGCATGCCGCGCGGTTGCGCGAGGTGGTGGACCGTCCCGGCACCGCGCCCGCCGACCGGCCGGCGCTGCGTACGGCGCTCGCCGAGTTGTTCGGGGCGGGGCCGGGGACGTGGCTGGTCACGGTGGACGACGCGCAGTGGCTCGACGAGGTGAGCGCGGCGGTGCTGTTCGGCGCGGTGCGGGCCGTCGACGCCGGACGGGTGCAGACGGCGGTCGCGCGGCAGACGGCGTGGGCGGGGGCGAGCCGGGACGGCGGCGCGTTCGACCACGTCCCGAGGGTGCGTCTGGGCCTGCTCACGCTGGAGGAGACGATCGCCTTCGTGCAGGACCGCGGCGTTCGCGTCGGCCGGGGCCCGGCGATCCATCGGGCCTGCGGCGGTCATCCGTTGCTCGTACGCGCACTCGTCGACGGCCGGGCGGGAACGGCGCCGCTCACCGGGCTGACCGGTGAACTCCCTCCGGACGTGGGTGAGTTGTGCGAGTCCTGGCTGGCCTCGGTGCCGCGGCCCGTCCGTACGGCGCTGACGCCGCTCGCCCTGGCAGAGCAGCCGACCCGCCTCCACATCCGCCGCACCTGGCCGGCTCTCGACGAACGGCACATCGCCGACGCCCTCGCGGCCGGACTGCTGCGCCCGCTGCCGGGCGACCGCGTCGGCTTCGCCGCCGACCTGGTGCGCCGCCATGCCGCGGCGGCGATCTCCGGGGATGAACGCGCCGCCGCGCACCGCGCTCTGGCCGCCACGGCCACGGACCCCGTACTCGCGGCACGGCACGAACTGCTGTCCGCCGACCGGCCCACGCCACAGCAGCTGAACCGGGCCGACGACGCGGCCCGCACCGCGCGCGAGGGTGGCGATCCGGCGCTGGCCGCCGACATCCTGCTGGCCGCGGCGCGGCGCACGCCGTCCGCCCAACGGGGCCGCCACCTGGGCAGGTTGACCTCGGCGGCCCTGGACGCGGGCGCCGCCGGCCGGGCCGACCTGGCGCTCGGCGCCGCCCGTGCGCTGGCGGAGGCCCGGGCCGGCACCGAAGAGGTCGTCGCGCTGCTCGCCGCCGTCGACGCCAGCGGCCAGGACCTCGCCGCGATGGATCAACTCCTGGTGCGTGCACGCCACTTGGCCCGCTCAAGACCTGCCCTGCTCGCCGCGATCGACATGCGCAGCGCCATCCGCCACAATCTCGCGGGCCGGCCGCGACAGGCCCGGCAGGACGCACAGCGCGCGGTCCGCGCGGCCCGGCAGGCACACCGGCCGGATCTCGCGGCCGCGGCCCTGACCATGCAGGCCCGCATCGAGCGCATCACCGCCCACCCCTCGGCGTCCGGCACGCTGCACGAGGCCCTCGCCCTCGCCACGGGTCAGGCACATCTGGCTGTGCGCGAGACGCCTCAGTACCTGGCCTGCCGGCATGCGTTCTACGACGACCGTCTCGACGTGGCGGAGACCACGCTGCACGAACTGCTCGTGGCCGCGGAGGCGTCAGGATCGGCCGAGGACCTGCAGGAAGTCCTGCGCAGCCTGGCCGAGTTGAATGCGCGGCGCGGCGTCGGCCCGCGCGCCGTGCACTTCGGTGAGCGGGCGCTCGAGGTGAGCCGTGACGTGGGCCTGTCGCTCGGCCCCGCCTGGTACAGCCGGGCCCTCGCCGCGCTGTGCGGCACGTCGTTCACGGAGGCCGCGCGCTTCGCCCGCCTGGGCGAGGCCGCGTCGCGCGAGGTGGACGACCAGGTGTTCACCTCCCGCAACGTCTTCGTGCAGGGCCTGGTGGACCTGGTCACGGGACGTCCCGCACGAGCCGTCGATCAACTGCACCGGGTGGCGGACCTGGAACAGCGGCAGGGCGTTCGCGACGTCTGCATGCTGCGCTGGCATCCGGAACTCGTGGAGGCACTTGCCCTGGCGGGCCACGGCGCACAGGCGCAGGAGACGCTGGTCCGCCACCGCGACGCGGCGGGTCCGCGGGAGCTGGCCACCGGCTGGGGAGCCGGACTGCTGCGCGCCGAGGCGGTGCTGCACGCGCAGACGAAGGACCATCGGCGGGCGGCCGAACTCCTGGAGCGGGCCGCGGAGCAGTTCGGCGGGCTCGGTCTCACCCTGGACCGGGCCCGGACGTATCTGGCGCTGTCCCGCACACAGCGGGCCTGCCGGCACTACGCGGCCGCCCGCCGGACGGCCGAGCGGGCCGCCGGACTGTTCGACGCGGGTGGGGCCGCGCACTGGGCGGCCCTGTGCGTCCCCACGCGTCCGGCCCCGGACGAGCGAGGAGCTGAAGGGTCGCTGACCGAGGCGGAGACCGTGATGGCGGACGCGGTCCTGCGCGGGGCGTCCAACAAGGAGATCGCCCAGGAGCTGTTCGTCTCGGTGAAGACGGTCGAGGCCACGCTCAGCCGCCTGTACCGCAAGCTCGACGTGCGTTCGCGCAGCCAGCTGGCCGCGCTGCTGCGCCCCGCGTGAGCGGGTGCGCGCGTGACAGGCGAGGCGGGCGAGAGAGGCCTGGGGAGAGGCGTCTCTCGCCCGCCGTATCAGTACGCCCGCCGTATCAGTGCGGACGACGGCGGCATCCGGTCAGCTGAACACGCTCCAAGTGACCTGTACCGAGGCGCTCTTGCCCGCCGCGTCGGTGACGGTGATGCGGCTGTTGGCCAGCCCCCAGGTGCGGGGCGTCCCGGAGATCACGCCGCTCGACGCGTCGATGGCGAGGCCCGCGGGCAGGCCCGTCGCCGAGAAGGTACGTGCTCCGGTTCCGCCGGTGGCGCGCAGTGCGAGGGAGACGGCCTTGCCGATGTACACGGTCTGCGTCCCGGGGTCGGTGAGCGCCAGGGTTCCCCCGCCGCTGTCCCCGACGGTCCAACTGAAGCCGGTGCTGCCCGACTTGCCCGCCGCGTCCGTCGCCGTGACGGTGACGTTGTTCGTCCCGGCGGTCGTCGTGGTGCCGCTGATGGTCCCTGACGTCTTGTCGATCGACAGCCCCGCGGGCAGGGAGCTCGCCGTCCACGCATAGGGAGCGGTGCCTCCCTGAGCGCTGTTGGGCAGGGAGACGTGCTGCCCGACGGTGCTGCTCTGCGGGCCGACGGCGGTGACCGTGACGGCGCCGGGCTGCGGATCGCCGGTGGCCAGACTCAGCCCCCACTTCTGCAGGGCCTCACCGACCGGCTGGAAGATGGTGTTGGTCTCGCCGCTCTGTCCGCAGACGACGCTGCCGCCGCCCGAGTGCAGTCCGACGGCCTTGCCGCCGGTGGCCGTCACGTAGGAACCGCCGGAATCCCCGCCCGCCGAGCAGGTGTTGGTCCAGGACAGGCCGTCGATGACGACGTTGCCGTAGTCGACGGTCTGGTTGACCTTGGTGATCTCACCGCAGTGCCAGCCGCTGGTCTGTCCCGAGTGGCACACGGTCTGCCCGACGAGTCCCTCGGCGGACCCGGTGACGCTCACGTCCCCGCTCCCGTAGCCCGCGACCGTCGGGGACACGTTCCATCCGCTCTGGTCGACGTCCACCAGACCGAAGTCGCCTTCGCGGGCGTTGATGCTGTGGGTGCCGCCGACGTTCGACGTACCGAGGCGGCTGCCGTCCTTGCCGTAGGCCGCCTGGTTCACGTCGTTGGTGCAGTGCCCGGCGGTGAGGAACCCCTTGGCTCCGGCGGCCCCTGTGACGGAGAACCCTATGGAGCACGGGCTTTCGCTCCCGGGTGTCCACTTCTCGCCCCCGACGACACTGCCCTGCTGCTGCCGCGGGGCATCGGAGGTCGAGGTGAGGTGGACCACGCGCCCGAGTTGCTCCATGCGGCGCACGAACGTCTCGGTACGCGCGGTGCGTTCGGCCCGGTCGATCACCACGGACACGCGGTCGCCGCGCACGTCGACGCCCCAACCGACCACGCCGGGGACGTTCCTGGCCTGGGCGGCCACCACGTCGCGCACGTCCCGGAGTTGGGCCGCGTCGTAGGGGACGTGATGCACGACGGCTCCGGCCAGGTCCGCGGCCCGCGCGTCGGCCGGCGAAGCAACAGCGGCGTTCAGGCGGCCGTCGGCGGGGTCGAACCACATGCCCGAGACGCGGTCGCCGAGCGTGCGGTTCAGCGTCGCGGCCACACTCGTTGCCCGGCTCTCCTGTGCGAGCCGGTGACGCGCCTGCTCGGAGGTCAGGTGCATGTCATTCTGCATCGCGCGAAGCAGGGCGGCGGGCGGCGACGCCGAGGGTTGGCCGCCCGGCGGCTGGTCGGCCGCGGTGGCGGTGGAGGCGCCGATGACCAGCACCGCCGCGGCACCGGCGAGCAGCGCCCGCACACGAACAGGGGAAGAGGGCCAGGGGCGTTGGAGGCCACGTCTCATGAGCTCACAGCCTTTCGCGAGGTGACGCCGTGGAGTCCGGCGTTCCCACACGGTTCCGTGAGCGGCCCCTCAAGGCATCGGGGGAAACCCTTGCGCGCAGCGGCCGCGGCACGCGACCGGCCCCGTGGCCCGCACGGAGCGGTCACGGGGCCGGACGGCGGATCCGGGGCGGCGGATCCGGTCGGCGCCTAATTGCGGTGGGCGGGCACGTGATCGGTTCCGGCGGGCATCTCCACGGTCTTGCTGTACTGCGAGTTGCTGTCCGTCGAGACGCCGCCGTCCATCTTCTGGGCGGGTATCGACTCGGTTCCGGCCGGGCGCTCGACGGTGCGCGCGCACCCCTGGCCCGGGGAGCTCGGCGAGTCGGACGCGTTGGCGACGGCGGCGGTCGCTCCGACGGTGATCAGCGCGAACGCGGCAACGGCTATGACCTTCTTCTTCATGGGCTACTCCGTGATCGTGAGCTGTTTCCCTGACTCCTCCATCCTCACAATCACCGCATTTGAGCAGTGTTTGGAGGATTCGCCCCAGGTGAGAAGCGGATGAGAAGACGCAGGGCCCACCGTGGCCACTGCCGTCACCGGGCCGGAGCCGACACGGCGTTCTCGACACCGGAACGCTCGGTCCTGTCCGCGAGCTTGAGCCAGACGACGCCGCCGATGATGACGCCGAGCCAGAGGGCCTGGGCGAGGGTCAGGCCCTCGTCGAAGAACGCGGGGCCGAGTGCCGCCGCTCCGGCCGCTCCGATTCCCGCCCACACGGCATAGCCGATGCCGACGTCGATGGTGCGCAGAGCGACGCTCAGCGCCCACAGGGTCAGGAGGAAGAACGCGACCGCGACGAGCGACCAGGTCAGGCGGGTGAAGCCATGACTGCCGCCGACGGACAGCGCGTAGCCGATCTCGAACACTCCGGCGAGGAGCAGCATGAGCCAGGAGTTGGCGGCGGCGCCGTTGGCACCCTTGCCGCTGTTCGTGCCACTGGTCGAAGACATGATGGGTGAGCCCTTTCGTAAGTGGTTTCAGAGGTTGGGGAGGCAAGGCTCAAGCGGCGCCGCTGAGTTGGAGCCCGACGACCCCGGCGATGATCGCCACGATGCCCAGCGCCTTGCGCCAGCCGAGGCGCTGACCGAAGACCGCGACGCCGAGGACGGTGATGCCGACGCCGGAGACCGAGGTCCACATCGCGTAACCGACGCCGACGTCGAAGGTGAGCAGGGCCCTGCTGAGGAAGTAGGTGCCGAGGGCGCCGCTGACGAGCGTGACGGCCGTCCACTTGCGGTGGGTGAAGCCTTCGGCCTTGCCGGCCGCGATGGCGACGCCGATCTCGAAGACCACGGCTACGGCGAGGTAGAGCCAGTGCATGGGAAGCCCTTTCGTCCATTCTGTCTTTGTTCTGTCTTTGTTCCGTCTCTTGCTCTGTCTTTTGGCTGCCTTTTATTGCTTGTACCTGCAACTACAAAAAGGCCGAGCAGTTCCCATGGAGCAGCTCGGGGAACGTCAGGAGCTTGCACGAGCATGTACTCTGCTGTCAACAAACGACTTCCGGAGGACGCATCCATGGCCACGTCACCCCTCGCGCCTTCGAGCACGTCGGACCACGCCGCGTGGGGCCGCATGCTCGCGGTGCACGCCCAGGTGGAGCGCGAGCTGGCGCTGGCCCTACAGCGCCGCCACGGCATCGGCCTCTCCGAGTTCCGCTCCCTGGAACACCTGCACCTCTCCGAGTCCAGCGAACTGCGCATGCAGGACCTGGCCGACAAGGTCGGCCTGGAACCCTCGTCCATCAGCCGCCTGGTGGGCCGCCTCGAGAAGTCCGGGTTCGCGTACAAGGACCTGTGCGCGGACGACAAGCGGGGCGTGTACGCGGTCATCACCGACGAGGGCAGTCGGCGCTACCGGGACGCGCGCGCCACCTACGCCGAGGCCCTCTCGTCCGCGCTCAACACCCTGGCCGCCGATCCCGAACTGGGCCCGGCCATCCAGGCGCTGCGCACCGCCAAGGGCTAGGCCCGGCGCAGGCACCATTTACTTGCACGGGCAAGTACGCCGGGCGTGGTCCCGCGGGAGTGGGGTGGGCCCCGTTCAGCGCACTGCCGTCCGGCTTCACCCGGCGGAACCACAAGCATGCGTGTGACCTGCACACATCGAGCAAACAGCTGATCAAGGGCGCACGGTCCGTGCCGGTGCGGCGCTGCGCGCCAGGGCGGGCGCGGTTTGTATCGGGACACGGCGGTCTGTCGACGGCGCAGTTGGTGCCGTGGCCGCTCCCGTTCTGGAGGAAGCCCTGATGCGTTCGCTGAAGATAGCCACCGGCACCGTCCTGGCCAGTACTGCGATCCTGTTCGCCGCGCCGATGGCCTCGGCGTCCGACACCCAGTGCGACCCGGCCACCGCGGCGGCGATGGAGGCGGAGTCGGCCTACAAGGCGGCCCTCGCCGACTACCAGAAGCAGATCGACGCGGGCGGACACCCGGGTACGGCCGAGCAGGACAACCTCGACCAGCTCAAGCAGAAGTCCGACTCCGCGGCCTCCCAGGCCCAGCGCGTGTGCGGTGACACGGTGACGAACCCGACCGCACCTGCCACGACGAAGCCGTCCGGCGCCATGCACACCGGTTCCGGCTCCACCAGCAGCGACCCCTCCCACGCGCCGGCCCTCGCCGCCGCGGGCGGCCTCGCCGTCGCGGGCGCCGCCGGGTTCGCCCTGCGCCGCCGCTCGCTCGGCAGCCGCCGCCACTGACCATCAGCGACCTGCGCCGCCCTGCCCGGGGACAGTCCGGCAGGGCGGCGCGCGGTACGCGAGGAAGATCTTGGGCGGACGGGCGGCGGGAACGAACAGGGGTCAGCACATGCACCGTTGGGGCACCGACGACGGTCTCCCGATCCGGGAGATCCAGCGCAGCGGCGACCCCCGGCGGGGCGGCGCCGGGCCGCGGCCGCGGATCAGGTGGCGCTTCCCCTGGGAACTGTGTCTGCTGCTCGCCGGCATCGCCGTCGCCCTCATGGCGGTTCTCGGCACCTCGCCCTCCGGACCGCCCCAGCCCGCCCGCGCACCCGCCGACAACGCGGTCGAGCAGGCCACCAGGGACGAACCCGCCGCTCCCCCGTTGCCCCCTTCCCCGCCGTTGCGCGTCACCGTGCCGGCCATCCACGTCGACGCGCCGCTGATGGGTCTCGCCCTGCAGGGCGACGGGCGACTCGCCGCCCCACCCGAGAACGACGCCGATCTGGCCGGTTGGTGGTCCAGTGGCCCCGCCCCGGGCGCCCAGGGCACCGCCATCATCGCCGGGCACGTCGACATCCCCACCGGCCCCGCCGCGTTCTACAACCTCGGCGCCCTCAAGCCGGGCATGCGGATCGACGTCGAGCGAGCGGATCG
This sequence comes from Streptomyces sp. NPDC050085, assembly GCF_044460595.1. Taxonomy (NCBI): domain Bacteria; kingdom Bacillati; phylum Actinomycetota; class Actinomycetes; order Kitasatosporales; family Streptomycetaceae; genus Streptomyces; species Streptomyces sp. NPDC050085. The sequence continues at coordinate 258,171 of NZ_JBITJZ010000006.1, forward strand.
GCGTACCGCGCACTTCACCATCGACAGCGTCGACGTCTACGACGCGGACGCCTTCCCCGACGACAAGGTGTACGCCGACACCGGCCGCCCCGAACTGCGCCTGATCACCTGCGGCGGCGGCTTCGACAAGAAGCTTCAGCGCTACCGGGGCAATGTCGTCATCTCCGCCCATCTGACGCGGACTTGACCGGGATGCCCTGCTGAGGGCCGAGGGTCCGGCCGGTCGCGCTACGGCGTGTAGACGGCGTTCCTCCCGTACAACTCCCTGCTGAACGCGGAGACATCGGCGCTGCGATTCGCGCCGTCGAGGTTGTACGTCAGATACACGCCGTAGCCCTCACTGACGGTGCGGCGGGCGAGGTCGGCGACGGTGCTCTGCGGGGTCCCGCCGATCTCGACGGCCGCCGGTGACAGCTTGGACTTGGGCAGGGCGATGCCGGGGACCTGCCAGCTGCCGTAGTACGGGTTCCAGGCGTAGTCGAACTTCGACGTCACGTCGACTCCGCCGTACGAAAGGCGCGACGCGGCCGGGCCGATGTTGTAGAGGCTGATGATCTTGCCGGGCATGTTCGCGCGCAGCGCCGACACCAGGTACACGAACGAGCTGCTGTTGGGCTGGCCGGTGCCGTTGTTGCCGTACTCGGCGTACTCGTCGTCGAAGTCGATGCCGTCGAGACCGTACTTGGTCACGGTGTCCGACAGTTGCTTCGCGAACGCCGAAGCCGCCTGCTGGGACGGGAAGTTGGCGAAGCCCGCGCCCTGGTGGTTGCCGAGCACCGAGAGGACGACCTTGATGCCCTTCTGCTGCAACGGCCGTATCTGCGTGGCGGCGTTGTCGAGGACGCGCTGCACGTTCTCGTTGAAGTACAGGTACGCGGCCTTCGTGCCGGTGTTGTAGTTGATGTTCGCCGCGAAGATCACGGCGACGTCGAAGACGTTCTCGCCGCCGTTCGCGAGGGTGTACTTGCCGACGTTCAGCATGCTGTTGCTGTTCACCTCGACGTACGCCACCGAGGTGGGACCCTGTTTCGCCAGGGCGGGGGTGGCTGCCGCGCCGGTCGTCGTGGCCGTGGCGGTCGTGGCGAAGGTGAGGGTCGCGACGGCCGCGAGCGCGAGCGCGGCCGTCCGCAGTCTGCTCCGTACCCGAGTGAACATCATCGATCGGTCTCCCATCGCAGGGGTCGGCGCCCGACCTGTTCGAAAGCGCCGAGTGAGCCCTCCGAGTTTTCCGCTCCCGCCCCGGAAACCCCAGAATCGTGCGCGGACTCTTCACGACTCCCCCGCACCTGACGTCACCGAGCCCCCGAGCGGATGACTCGGGGGCTCGGTCGCGTACGGCTACTGCGCGGTCTTTCGCCGGATTCAGCTGAGCGTCTTCAGCGAGGCCGCGTCGTACGGCTTCAGGTCGTCGTGGCGGCCGGAGAGGATCTTGGCCGCCCACTGCGGGTCCTGGAGCAGGGCACGGCCCACGGCCACGAGGTCGAACTCCTCGGCCTCGAGCCGGTCCAGCAGGTTGTCGATTCCCTTGACCTCGGAACCCTGGCCCTGGAAGGCGCCGGTGAAGTCGCCGTCGAGGCCCACCGAGCCGACGGTGATGGTCGGCCTGCCGGTGATCTTCTTGGTCCAGCCGGCGAGGTTGAGGTCGGAGCCGTCGAACTCGGGCAGCCAGTAGCGGCGGGTGGAGGCGTGGAAGGCGTCGACTCCGGCGGCGGCCAGCGGCGTCAGGATCGCCTCCAGTTCCCCGGGGGTCTCGGCGAGCCGGGCGGTGTAGTCCTGCTGCTTCCACTGCGAGTAGCGGAAGAGGATCGGGAAGTCGGCGGACACGGCGGCGCGGACCGCGGCGACGATCTCCTCGGCGAACCGCGCGCGGGACACCGGGTCGCCACCGTAGGCGTCGGTACGCCGGTTCGTGCCGGCCCACAGGAACTGGTCGACGAGGTAGCCGTGGGCGCCGTGGATCTCGACACCGTCGAAGCCGATGCGCTCCGCCGCGGCGGCGGCCTCGGCGAACGCGGCGATGACATCGTCGAGGTCCTGCTGCGTCATGGCCTTGCCGGTCTGCTCGGCACCCGCGGTGACAATTCCGGAGGGGCCGACGGCGGGGGCCTCCGCGAAGGGCGGCTCGCCCTGGTTGCGCACCATGCCGATGTGCCACAGCTGCGGAACGATCGTGCCGCCCGCCTCGTGCACGGACGCGGCGACCTTGGCCCAGCCCTCGAGCTGCTCCTCGCCGTGGAAGCGCGGCACGCGGTCGCTCTGGCCGGCCGACGCGTGGCCGACGTAGGTGCCCTCGGTGACGATGAGGCCGACGCCCGCCGCGGCACGGCGACCGTAGTAGGAGCGCACGTCCTCTCCCGGTATGCCGTCCGGCGAGAACATCCGCGTCATCGGGGCCATCGCGATCCGGTTCGGAACGGTGAGCCCGTTGATCGCGATCGGGCGGGACAGGATCCGGGCCGCGCGGGAGGCGGGGGACGTGTCGGTCACGTGAAGGCTCCTCGTGAGTGACTGGATCAGCCTTGCGGCCGTCCGGCTGGTATGTGCACGCGCATTGTTGCACCTCCTTAAGTAAGGGTGAGTGGGTGGCCTCGCATTCCCGGCCCGGAAGGAAAAGATCACGAAGTGTCGCGCTCGTGCGCCAGACTTCGGCCATGACCACCACGCACGAACCGTCCCCCGAGCCTTCCTCCGAGCCTTCCCCCGACGCCGTGGCGCACGGCGCCACGCCCGCGAACCGGCCCGAGCGCACGCTGGTCGCCGTGTTCGACTCCCCGGTCGCCGCGTTCCTGCTGCGGTACGCCGCCGATGCCGGATTCCGGACCGTGCTCGTCGATCCGGCGCAGGGCAGGCCCGTGCCCGCCGACCTCGACGACACCGCCGACATCGTGGTGACCGATCACCACCGCCCCGAGCTGGGCGAGGTCCTGCGGGACGCGCTGGCCACGCGGGCGCGCTGGATCGGCGTCATGGGCAAGGCCTCGGTCGCTCCGCCGCACGTGCCCGCGCTCCGTGCACTCGGTGTACCGGAGGTCGAGATCGCCAAGGTGCACCGGCCCATCGGGCTCAACATCGGGTCTCGTACGCCCGCGGAGATCGCCGTCGCCACGCTCGCGGGGCTGCTCGCCGACCGCAACGGCAAACCGGGCGGGTTCGCCTTCTGATCTGCCGCCTTCTGATGTGGGTCCCCCGTCGTTCGATGGACTCGGTGGATGGGCGGCCTCTCGGCGTCAGCCGCCCTGGCCCGCGCTGCCGATCGGGCCGACCTTCACCTGGGAGCCGCCGCCCTCGGTGACGGGCAGTGTGGCGGCGCCCGGCCAGGCGAGGGTGACCGTCTTCGTCTCGTCCGGCGGGGTCACCAGCAGGCCCGTGATCCGCACGCCGGAGCCACCGGAGGTGTTGGCCGGGTAGGTGATGCCGAAGGACACCGACTCCCCGTTCTTGAGGACGCCGGACGTGGACTCCTGACCGGTGCGCTGCGCGGACAGCGAGCCCGCGGAGGTCTTCAGGTCGACGCCCGCGTACCCGGAGATGGAGCAGTCCCGGCCGCTGATGTTCTTCAGGGTCACCGCCACGGAGCGGTCCTCGTCGCCGCCGATGGTGCTGTCACTCGCCGTGATCCGCAGCCCGTCGGTACGGCACTTGCCGGACTTGCCCTGCGCGCCGGATCCGGTCCCCGCGGTGGTGCCCTTGCCGCCAGAGCCAGAGCCAGAGCCGGAGCCGGACCCGGAGCCCGAGGTGGAGCCCGTGCCTGCGGAAGCTTCGCCGCCGCCCTGGTCCGAACCGCCACCGGCCGAACCCGAACCACCGGTCGAGGACGATCCGGTGGACGCGGTGGAAGAGGACGACGGGGTGCTCTGTCCCTTGCCGTCGTCCTCGCTCTGGCAGGCAGTGAGCGAGAGACCCGCGGCAACGGCCAGGGCGGCGAAGGTGAGCTTGTGAACGCGCATCGTTTCTTCCTCAGTGTCGGTCGCGGTCGATTCCGAGCACCAAGACCGCCCGGCCCGGCGGCGCGTTCCGACCAACTGCCCCCCAATACATTCCTGTTACACACACGGCCGGAACACCGCTCACTGGGACAGACTCGTGACCCTGCGGATCTTGACCCGAACCCCGCTGACGGCCCTCCTCAGTTGACACTCGGATTGATCATCTTCCGGCCCGCGGTGCTTCCACCGTCGACGCTCACCGAGGCCCCCGTCATGTACGGGAAGTCGTCAGAGGCGAGGCCGAGCACCGCATGGGCGATCTCCTCGGCGTCCGCCATCCGTTCGAGACCGTCCACGTTGAGCGGGCCCCAGGCCTGCTTGTACGTCGCCCAGTCCGCGTCCGGAATTCCCGGCGGTCTGACGAAGGGAGTGTCGGTGGTGCCGGGCAGCAGGGCGTTGACCCTGATCCCCTTGGGGCCGTACGCGAGTGCCGCGGACTTCACCACGCCCTGGATCGCCCGCTTGCTGGCGGTGTAGGCGGCCCCGTTCGGCCGGGCCTGTTCGGCGGCCGACGACGAGGTGCAGATGATGACCCCGCGCCGCGCCTTGAGCAGGTGCGGAATCTCGTACTTGATGGCGAGGAACACGCCCCGGGCGTTGGTGTTCTGGACGTCGTCCCACTCCTCGACGCTCAGCTCGTGGGGAAGCTTGGTGCTGCCGATGCCCGCGTTGTTGAAGGCAACGTCGATACCGCCGTACCGGCTCGCGACCCGGTCCACGAAGTCGCGCACCTGGGCGGCTTCGCGTACGTCGGCCTGAAGGTAGGTGGCTTCGCCGCCGGCGTCGCGGATCTCCCGCTCCACCTGACGTCCCAACTCGGCCCGCCTGCCGCAGAATCCGACGTGCGCGCCGGCCGCAGCAAAGGCCTTCGCGGCCGCTCTGCCGATGCCAGAGGTGGCACCGGTGATGATCACCGACTTTCCCTGGAAGCGGCCGCCCCTGGTGCGGGAGGCGGACCGGGCGTCGCCGACCGCCGGGGTCGCACCGCCGAGGGCCGTGCTCGCCAAGCCGAGGGCGGCGGCCCCGCCGAGGAGGGTCCGTCGTCCCGTGGCGCGGGGGTCCGCGTGCGCACCACTTGCTGCATCCGGGTCCGTGTTCGCGTGCGCACCCCTCGCTCTGTCCGGATGCCTGTTCGTGTTCGCGCCGCTTGCCGTGCCCGGCTTCTCGTTCGCGCCGCTCGCCCTGTCCGGGTTCTCGTTCGTCGTCATGGTGATCACGTTGGCAGTCCGTCCCGGGCCGTCGGCTCCCCCAGCGGGCCGAACCTTGCGGCCTGTGGGAGGAGATGCCCTCCTTCCACAGCAGGACCCCCGGCTCGGGGCAGCCGCCTATCGTGAGCGCGTGAACCGATCTTGGCTCGAGCCCGCCTTCGACAGCGGCTTCGCCGTCATCCGCGCGCTGGTGCTCGCCGGCGTGCTGATCGGCGACGTCCTGCTGCTCCAACCTGCACCCACGGCAGGGGACTTGGTCGTCGCCGGGATCGGAGTGGCGCTGTGCCTGGTGGCGGGACGGTGGGTGTTCGGTGCGCTGCTGGCTCAGTCGGGGCTGCTCGTCGTGGCCGATGCACTGGGTGCGAGCACCGTCTCCTCGTTGAAGGTGCTGGCCGCCGTCACCCTCTTCGAGTTGGCGCTGCGCAGATCGGGGCGCCCGCTCGCCCTCGGTGCGGCGGCGCTGGCACTCGCCGTCGCCGCCAACCGCGTGGAGGACCTCCCCGCTGAACTCCTGCCCGTCCTCTACAAGATGGGCATCGTGGCGGGTCTTCCCCTGCTGCTCGGCTCATACGTACGGGTGACCCGCGACGCCGCGCGGCGCGCACACGAGGACGCTCGGCAGCAGGAACTCCGCACCGAGGAACAGCTTTCGGCGGCACGCGCTGCGGAACGTGCCGCGATCGCACGGGAGTTGCACGACCTCGTGGCCCACCACGTGTCGTCCATGGTGTTGCGCGTCGGTGTGGCCCGGCACGTCGTCGACGCCGCGGGCACCGCCGACCCGCGCATCACCCAGGTCCTCGACGACCTGCACTCCAGCGGCAGCGCCGCCCTGGCCGACCTGCGCGGCCTGGTGACCGTGCTGCGCGCCCCGCACGACGCCCGCGACGACACCGGCCCCCTGGTCACTCCCGGCGCGCTCCGGGCCTCGTTGGAAACCGTGGTGGAGCGCAGCGTGCAGACCGGCCTCGGTGTGACCGCCTGCCTGGATCCGGGCCTCGCGCGGCTCGACGCGGTACGGGGCCAGGCGGTCCTGCGCCTGGTCCAGGAGAGCCTGGCCAACGCGGCGCGGCACGGCGGGCCCGGCACCCACGCCGAGCTGGTCGTGCAACTGGACGAGTACAGCGTCCGCGTGACCGTCGAGGACGACGGAGCGGGCAGAGCCGGACCGACGGTCCCCGGCGCATCGGGACACGGCCTGATCGGCATGCGGGAGCGTGTGCACGTGCTCGGCGGCCGGCTGGACGCCGCCCCCGCCGGTCTGGGCTGGCGCGTCACAGCCCAACTCCCCCTCCCCGTACCGCAGATGGAGACCCAGCAGTGATCCGCATCCTTGTCGTCGACGACCAGCAGCTGGTGCGTATGGGGCTGCGCATGCTCTTCGAACAGGTCGAGGGCATCGAGATCGCGGGCGAGGCCGACAGCGGTGCGGAAGCCGTGCGCCTGGCCGACCGGATCACGCCCGATGTCGTCCTGATGGATCTGAGGATGCCGGGCATGGACGGCATCACGGCCACCCGCCGCATCCTGGCCGCACGCCCCGCCACGCGGATCGTCGCCCTCACCACGTTCGACGACGACGATCACCTGTTCCCGGCGCTCACGGCCGGTGCGTGCGGCTTCCTCGTCAAGGACACCCCGCCTGCCGAACTTCTGGACGCCGTACGCCGGGCCGCCGCCGGGGAAGCCCCGTTCAGCCGGAACGTCCTGGACCGCCTCGTCACCCGGGCACTCCACTCCCGCTCCGATGACGACTCCGATCCGCACGATCCGCACGATCCGCACAGCCCGGTCGGCTCGCACGACCCCGCCCTCGTACCGGACATCACGCCCCGTGAACGCGAGGTGCTCGGCCTGCTCGGAACAGGACTGTCCAACAAGGAGATCGCCGACCGTCTGCACCTCGGCGTCACCACGGTGAAGACGCACGTGGCGAACCTGATGGCGAAGACGGGCCGGGACAACCGGATCCGCCTCGCCGTCCTCGCCGTTCTCGCGGGCGTCACCCCCGACTGAACACCCGTTACGCGGTGGGCCGTTGGGCGTGGTCGCGCCGCGTGGCCCGGTAGACGCCGGGCTGCTGTCCCACGTGGCGGGCGAAGATCCCGCTGAAGGTTCCCGCGTCGCGATAGCCGACGTCGCCCGCGATGCTGCCGACCGTCCTGTCGGTCGTCTCCAGCAGGTGCCTGGCCCGGTTCACCCGCGCACCGTGCAGGTACGCGAGAGGGGTGCGACCCGTCTCGTCGCGGAACCGGCGGAGCATGGTTCTCGTACTGACGCCGAACTCCCCGGCCAGAGCCGTCAGGTCGTAGCGCGCCGCGAGACGCTGGTCGAGCCAGCGCATGACGTCGCGCGCGAAGCCGCGCCCCACCGTCGGAAGGAGATCCACGTCGACGTAGGGCGCCTGCCCTGACCGGGTGTCGTCGAGGAGTGCGACGCACGCCGTGCCGCGGGCGACGCGGGGGCCGTCGTGTTCACGTACGAGCCGCAGCGCGAAGTCGTACATGGCGCTGAAGGCCGCGGTGGTCGTCACGCCGCGGTCGGTCACGACGAGTTGCTCGGGGCGGACGCGCACCTGCGGGTGGCGGCGGGCGAGGCGGTCGGCGTACAGCCACGACGTCGTCGCCTCCCGGCCGTCCAGGAGTCCGGCCTGCGCCACCAGGAACGCGCCGACGCACAGGGACACCACGGCGGTGCCCGCGGCCGCCTGCTCCCGGATCGTGGCGGTCTCCGGTGCCAGTTCCGCGAGTGCCGCGTCGAGGTCGAGTGAGGGGTGCAACTCGAAACCCGGCACGATCAGGACGTCCGCCGGCCGCACCGCCGAGACGTCCAGGCGTGCGCCGCCGGACGCGGTCACCCGCCGCCGCGGTGACACCACCGACGTCGCGTAGGCCGGCGCGACGGCCCCCTGGGCGGCTGCGATGTGCGAGGCCATGGTCAGGAGGTCGAGCACGCCGAACACCTCCGACGCGAAACAGCCGGAATAGGCGAGGACACTCACCCGCAACGGACTCACTCCCCCCTCCCCCTCCCCCTCCCCCGGGCGACAACTGGCGGTATCTCCCGGTCACTTGGCGATATCGCCGATTCTCCGGAGGGACAGCATGCGGCCATCCTTCCGTCATGACAACCACGCAAGGCCGACGCGACCACTCCCTCGACGACTCCCTCGACGACTCCCTCGACGACTTCGAATGCAGGGAGTTCGCTGTCGAGAAGGCCACCAAGAAGGTCTACGTCGCCGGTTCGGGACCGGCGGTCGTCCTCCTGCCGGAGATGCCGGGCATCAGCCCCGACGTGGCCCGCCTCGCCCGCTGGATCCGCGACGCCGGATTCTCCGTGTACGTGCCTTCGCTCTTCGGTGTCGACGGGGCCTACCCCCTCGCGGATGCGGCCGAGACCGTCGTGCGGCGCGCCTGTGTCAGCGCCGAGTTCCGGGCGTTCGCGGGTGGCGGCACCAGTCCCGTGGTCGGCTGGCTGCGAGGCCTGGCCCGCGCGGCGCACGCCGAGCGCGGCGGCCCCGGAGTCGGCGCCGTCGGCCTGTGCTTCACCGGGAACTTCGCCCTGACCATGACCCTCGAACCCGCCGTCATCGCCCCGGTGGTCAACCATCCGTCCCTTCCGCTCGATGATCCCGGGGGCCTGGAGATGGACGACGAGGATGCCGCCGCCGTGGCCGAACGCGTCAGGCGTGACGGCCTGAAGGTGCTCGCCTACCGCTTCGAGAACGACACCTGGTGCACGGGCCGCCGCTTCGCCGCCTACCGAGCGCTGCTCGGCGACGCCTTCGACGGCCGTGTGCTGCCCGACGACGCGGCGCGCACCGACCCGCCGCCCTTCTTCCGTGACGTCGTCGGCTGCGCCCACAGCGTCACGACGGCCCACCTCGTCGACCGGGACGGCCACCCCACCGTCCAGGCCCGCGACGAGATCATCGCGTTCTTGGCGGAGCGGCTCGCACCCGGGACGCGGACTCCCTGACGGCACAACTGACGACTGTGCAGGTCCGAGGGCCGTAGGGTCGAACGACCCGGCACCGAGGAGGACTTCCGATGCGCAGCGTGATGTACTCGATGGCCGTTTCGCTCGACGGCTACGTCATCGGGCCGGACGGCGACTTCAACTGGACGGCGCCCGACGACGAGGTCTTTCGCTTCTCCATCGGGGAGATCCAGGAGGTCGGGGTCCATCTGATGGGCCGGCGGCTGTACGAGACGATGCTGTACTGGGAGACCGCCGCCCAGGATCCCTCCCTGGACGCTGACCGGCGCACCTGGGCCGCGCTGTGGAATCCGCTCCCGAAGGTGGTGTTCTCCCGCACGCTGACGTCGGTGCGGGGGCATGCCCGGTTTGCCTCCGGCGGCCTGGTGGAGGAGATCGGGCGGTTGCGGGCCGAGCCGGGCGAGGGCGCCATCGCGATCGGCGGCGCCGCCCTCGCCGCTCAGGCGGCCGAGCTGGATCTGATCGACGAGTACCGGGCCAGGGTCTACCCGGTGCTGGTGGGCGGCGGCGTCCCGTTCTTTCCCCGGCACGAGCGCCGGGTGGATCTCGAGCTCGTCGAGACCCGCGCCCTCAGTCCGCGGGTCGTCTACCTGCGTCATCGCGTGAAGCGCTAGTGCTGTGACCGGAAACGATCACCGGGTTGGTGTCGACCGGCCTCGCATCCGATGGCCCGGGGGACGCAGATAGGGTGGACCGGTGCTCTCAGACATAGGTCTTTTGGAGCTGACGGGCATGGCCCTGGTGGCGCTGCTCATCCTCAGCGTGCCGTCGCTCGTCGCCTGTCGCAGGAGGGTTCAGCGCCTGCGGTTGGTCATCACGATCAATGCGATCGGCGCTTTCACTGGTTTGTTCTGGTTTGTCGCCCTGTTCATGGCGATGTCGATGCCCACCCGCGACGCTGACTCAGTGCTGGCCCCGGGCGGTCAGCCGGGCGTGTGACCGGGGGCTTATACGGCGAGAGGGCGTCCGCCCCAGCGGATGCCTTTCTCGCTGCGGACACGGGCTCGCTCGCGTCGCTGAGCGGCGAGGACGTCGGGGTGCCGGGCGTTGTGGTTGCGCCAGCGCAGATAGCGGTGCAGCGCGCGGGTCTGGACGGTGTGGTTGGGGTGGTGGGAGTTGGCGAGGGTGAACTGCCGCAGTGGTCCGAAGTGGGCCTCGATCGGGTTCGCCCAGGAGGCGTTCGTCGGTGTGAAGCACAGCTCGACCTTGTTCTTCGCTGCCCAGCGGCGGATCCGCCAGCTCTTGTGCGCGGACAGGTTGTCCAGGATGACGTAGATCGGGGCGCCGTCCGGGCGGGCCGCGCGGATCGACTTCAGCGCGGCCCAGGTCGGGTCGATGCCCTTGCGGCGCCGGTTGACGCCCCACAGGGTGTCGTCGCCGACGGAGTAGCAGCCGTGGAAGTAGGTGGTGCCATGGGTGCGGTGATAGGTGGCCGGCAGCCGGTCCGGCCTGCCCTGCGTCGCCCAGCAGGACCCGGCGGTCGGGCGGATGCCCAGGGGGCCGAACTCGTCGAAGGCGAAGGTCCGCTCGGGCCGCTGGGTGAGCGCGTACTCAATCCGGTCCAGCTTGGTGTCGAAGTCCGGGTCGCTCGATTCCTTCCACGTCTTGGTGCGCTGGAAGGTGATCCCGCGGCGGGACAGCAGGCAGCGCAGGGTTTCGCGTCCGATCCGTATGGGGCGGCTGACGTTGCGCCGCAGGTGGTCGGCGAGCTTGCGGATCGACCATCGGGTGAAAAGCTTGCCGAGCTTGGCGGGGCGGGTGGTGGCCGTCTGGATGACGAAGTCCTCGTCGTCATCGCGGAGCAGGCGGGGACGGCCTCCCGCCCATCGAGGGTCCAGGCAGACCAGCCCGATCTCGTTGAACTTGTGGATCACGTCGCGGACGGTGTCCTTGTCGGCTTGGACGAGCCGGGCGATAACCGGGACGCTGTTCCCGCTCGCCGAGGCCAGCAGCATCATCGCCCGGCGGAACCGCACCGTGCTGGTGGTGCCTCGCCGCACGATCCGCTGCAGCTTATGCCCCTCCTGCTCGGTCAGCCTGCGAACCCTGACCGGCTCCGCCATCCCGCCTCCCCGCGCCGATCGGACGTGTCGTCACATCCAACCGGCGCGAGACCAGTCAGCGCCAACCCGGTGATCGTTTCCGGTCACAGCACTAGGGCGTGTCTTCAAACTCCCGTCGTCGCCCGGAGGGCGGCCTTGCGGCGTCTGGTGCGTGCTCTCGGCGTGCCGGGTGCCGACCCTCGTACTGGATGTACTTGGGTCTGCGCCCGGTGCGGCGAGAGTGCGTGCCAGGCGTCGTGAGGCTGGGGGCACCTCCCAGCGTTAGCTGGGGGAGGGAGTTTGAAGACACGCCCTAGATCCCGACGCCCGTACCGGAAGATCGTCAACGTGCCTTGTGGAGCGCTTTCGTGGGGTGCGACGATCTCCGCATGGACGTGCGTGTGGTCGGGATACCCGGCGTGGACGGCACCGAGAAGGTGGCCGTGGTGATCGATGTGATGCGGGCGTTCACCACTGCCGCGTGGGCCTTCCACCGCGGCGCGGAGAAGATCGTCCTCGCCGCCGGTGTCAGCGAGGCACTGGCGCTCAAGGCAGCACACCCGGGCTGGCTCGCGCTCAAGGACGGGGCGCTCTCCGACGGGTTCGACCTGGTCAACTCCCCCGGTCTGCTGCGGGAGGCCGACCTGACCGGCCGTACGGTGATTCAGAAGACCACGGCGGGAACGGTGGGTGCCCTGGCGGTCGTCGAGGCGGAACTGGCCCTGTGCGCGAGCTTCGCCGTGGCCGGCGCGACGGCCCGTGCTCTGGTGCAGGCCGGTGCGGAGTCGGTCACGTTCGTCGCCACCGGCGAGGACGGCCGCGCCGTCGAGGACCTGGCGTGCGCCGACTACCTGACCCAACTCCTGGCAGGGGACCGCCCCGACCCCGGCCCTCATCTGGACCGTGCCCGCACCTCCCCGGCCGCGGACGACCTGCGCGCCGGGCGGCGCAGCGGCGCACACCCCGACGATGTGGAGCTGTGCGCGGAGGTGGACCGGTTCGACTTCGCCATGCGGATCGGCCTCGAGGACGGCATGGCGGTGCTGCGGCCCTACCGGACGTGATCGCACGCGCAGTTCGGCGCCCACCGCGCACGGGCCGCAAACCATGAGGGATCACTCGGCGCGCCCCACCCCTTAAGACCGTTTGGTCCCGATATGCATGGTCCATGACCGTGCTGGTCCTCGCTCATTTCGCCCTCGCGCTCTGTGCCGCCCCGCTCGTCCGCCGGGCGGGCCCGCGTGCGTTCCTCCTGCTCGCCGCGGTGCCCGCGGCCGCGCTCGCCTGGGCGCTGTCCCAGTGGAGCGAAGTGGAGTCGGGGCACGCACCCACCGAGGAATGGACCTGGATCAAGGCGTACGACGTCGAGGTCGCGTTCCGGCTCGACGCACTGTCGATGGTGATGGTGCTCCTCGCCGCCGGGATCGGCGCCCTGGTCCTGATGTACTGCGCGGGCTACTTCGCCCCCGGGACACGGCAGTTGGGCCCGTTCGCCGGAAACCTCCTCGCATTCGCGGGCGCGATGCTCGGGCTCGTCCTCGCCGACGACCTCATGATCCTGTACCTGTTCTGGGAGTTGACGACGGTCCTGTCGTTCCTGCTCATCGGCTACGACAGCGAGCAGCGGGCAAGTCGCCGCTCGGCCCTGCAGGCGCTGACCGTCACTTCGGTGGGCGGACTCGCGATGTTCGTCGGATTCCTCATGCTCGGTCAGCTGGCCGGGACGTACCGCATCTCGCGGATCGTCGAGACGCCGCCCGCACCGAGCGGCGTCCTCACCGCCGCCGTCGTGCTGATCCTGTGCGGGGCGCTGGCCAAGTCGGCGGTGTGGCCGCTGAGTCTGTGGCTGCCCAACGCCATGGCCGCACCCACCCCGGTCAGCGCCTATCTGCACGCGGCGGCGATGGTGAAGGCGGGGGTCTACCTCGTGGCACGCCTGGCACCCGCGTTCGCGGACGTCACCCCGTGGCGGCCGCTGCTGCTGACGCTGGGCACGGCGACGATGCTGCTCGGCGGCTGGCGCGCGCTGCGTCTGAACGACCTCAAGCTCGTCCTCGCGTACGGCACGGTGAGTCAGTTGGGCTTCCTCGTCGTCCTCGCGGGCGCGGGTTCGTACGACACCGCGCTCGCGGCCATCGCGATGATCCTGGGGCACGCGCTGTTCAAGGCGCCGCTGTTCCTGGTGACGGGCATCGTCGACCATGCGGCGGGGACGCGTGATCTGCGGCGTCTTTCGGGCGTGGGGCGGTCGTTGCCGTGGGTGTGCGCGGTCGCCGTCGTGGCGGGTGCCTCGATGGCGGCGCTGCCGCCGCTGCTGGGGTTCGTGGCGAAGGAGGCCGCGTTCGACGCCCTGTGGCACGGGAGCGTCGCCGAGCGGTGGGCGCTCGCCCTGATCGTCGTCGGTTCCGCGCTCACGACCGCGTACACGCTGCGCTTCCTGTGGGGCGCCTTCGCCCGCAAGCCGGGCGTCGCCGACACTCCCGTGCACCGCGTCGGTCCGGCGTTCCTCGCCGCGCCCGCGCTGCTCGCCTTCGGCAGTCTCGTGCTCGGTCCGGCGATCGGCGAACTCGCCGGTCTCTTCGAGCAGTACGCGCACGCCTTCCCGGTGCCCGAGCACCCGTACCACCTCGCGCTGTGGCACGGCTTCGGGGCCGCGCTCGGTCTGTCGGCGCTCGCCTGGGCGGGCGGCGCCGCCCTGTTCCTGGCGCGGGAGCCGGTGGTGCGGCTGGGGCGGCGCCTGGCCTGGCCGAAGGCCGACGAGGCGTTCGGCCGGGTCGTGCTCGGCCTCGAGCGGACCGCTCTCCAGGTGACCGGCGCCGTCCAGAAGGGCTCGCTGCCCTCGTACGTCGCCACGGTCCTGGCGGTGATGCTCGCCGGGCTCGTCGCGGTCCTCGCCACCGACCGGCCCTGGCACGCCACCCCCGCGCCCCGCGCGTGGGACTCCGTGTGGCAGCCCGCCGTCGGGGCGCTGACCTGTGCCTGCGCGCTGATGTGTGTCGTGGTGCAGCGGCGGATGAAGGCGGCCGTGCTCGCCGGTCTCACCGGCTACGGCACGGCGACCCTGTACGTGGTGCAGGGCGCGCCGGATCTCGCGCTCACCCAGTTCGGCGTGGAGACCGTGTCGACGGTGGCGCTGGTGCTCGTCCTGCGGCGGCTGCCGGTGTTCTTCGGGGACGGGAACAAGGTGCGCCGCCGCCTCACCGCCACGCTGCTCGCGCTGGGCAGCAGCGCGGTGGTGGCGTGCGCGGTGTGGCTGGCCGCGGGGGCGCGCCGGGCCGCTCCGGCCGGGGCCGCCATGACGGAGGAGACCGCGCACCACGGGCTCAAGGACGTCGTCGCGGCGATCCTCGTCGACTACCGGGCCTGGGACACGATGGGCGAGTCCGCCGTCCTCGCCGTCGCCGTGCTCGGCGTGACCAGCCTGCTCTACGTGCACCGCCGGCAGGGCCCGACGGCCGCCGCCCCGGCCCGGCTGCCCGGCGGCGTGACCGCGTGGTCGCTCGCCGCGTCCCGGCTGCGCGTGCCACCCGCGTACCGGCCGGGCGCGCCCGAGCACAGCTGGCTGGTGGCCGGGGACACGCTCGCGCCCGAGCACCGCTCGGTGGTCTTCGAAGTGGTGGCCCGCCTGGTGTTCCATCCGATCCTGATGCTGTCGGTGTACCTGCTGCTGTGCGCGGAGAACCTGCCGGGCGGCGGTTTCGTCGGCGGCCTGGTCGCCGGGGTCGCCCTGATGATCCGTTATCTCGCGGGCGGGCGGCACGAGTTGGCCGCGGCGGCGCCGGTCCACCCGGGGTTCTTCACCGGTCTCGGCCTGGCCCTGTCGACGGGCATCGCACTCCTCGGCCTGGCCGACGGAACCGTGCTGCACGCATGGACCTGGCACGGGCACCTGCCGCTGATCGGCGACTGGCACGCGGGCACCGCCGTCCTCTTCGACCTCGGGGTCTACCTCCTCGTGCTCGGCGTCGTCCTCGACGTCGTCCGGGCCCTCGGCGCCAAGATCGACCAGCAGACCGAGTACCGGGCGGGCCTCGCGCTCGCGAGTCGGGAGCAGCGATGAGTGTCAGTGCGACCCTGTTGGCCTGCGCCGTCGTCCTGACCGGCGTCGGCGGCGTGCTCATCCTCACCCGCAGCCTGACGCGGGTGCTGATCGGCGTCATCGTCTGCGGCAACGGCGTCAATCTCTTCGTCCTCGCCTCGGCCGGTCCCGCCGGACTGCCGCCGCTGCTGTATCCCGGGGTCGCCCACTCCCGGGTCACGGACCCGCTGCCGCAGGCCATCGTGCTGACGGCGGTCGTGATCACGCTCGCGACGACGGCGTTCGTGCTCGCGATGGCGTACCGCAGCAGCCAGTTGACCGGTTCGGACTTCGTGCCGGACGACATCGCGGACCACCGGGTGGTGCTGCGTGCCCAGATCGCCGCCGAGCGTGCGGAGCTGCGCGCCCAGCACCAGGGCGAGGGTCCGCGGGCCTGGCGCGACGAGCGCCGGGAGCAGCGCCACCGGATCCGCACGGACCGCGCCCTGCAGGCACGGGCCCGGGACTCCTCCGGCGACCTGTGGGACGACGTACTCGGCACGGACCCCAAGGACACCCGGTGAACACTCTCGTTCCGCTGCCCGTCGTACTGCCGCTCACGGTGTGCGGCCTGAGCCTGTTCATCGGGCCGCGGCTGCGCTGGCTGCACCGGATCATCACCATCGGCGTGCTCGCCGCGGTCGTCGCCGTCGACCTGGTGCTGCTCGTCGAGGCCGACCGCACCGGGCCGCTCGCCGTCCACCTCGGCGACTTCGGGCCGCCGCTCGGCGTGACGCTGGTCGCCGACCGGCTCGGTGCGCTGATGCTGACCGTGTCCGGCGCCGTGACCCTCATCGTCCTCATTTACGCGCTGGGCCAGGACATGGCCGACCGCGAGGACAGCGCGCCGATCGCCGTCTTCCACCCCGCGTACCTGGTCCTGGTCGCCGGGGTGTCGCTGACGTTCCTCGCGGGTGACCTCGTCAACCTGTACGTCGGTTTCGAGATCATGCTGATGGCCAGCTTCGTGCTGCTGACGATCGGCGCCACCGAGCCGCGCGTGCGCGCCGGTTCCACGTACGTCGTCGTCTCGCTCGTCTCCTCCCTGGTGTTCCTGTCCGGCGTGGCCGTCACGTACGCGGCGGCGGGCACCGTGAACTTCGCGCAGCTCGCCGTGCGCGTGCCCGAACTCCCCCTCGGCGTAAGGACGATGGCGGAGGTACTGCTGCTCACCGTGTTCGCGGTGAAGGCGGCCGCGTTCCCCGTGGCCGCGTGGCTGCCCGACTCCTATCCGACGGCGCCGGCGCCGGTGACCGCGGTCTTCGCGGGGCTGCTCACCAAGGTCGGCGTGTACTCGATGATCCGCACCGAGACCCTGCTGTTCCCCGGCAACCGGCTCTCGGGCGTCCTGATGGCGGTGGCCTGTGCGTCAATGCTCATCGGGATCCTCGGGGCGGTCGCCCAGACGGACCTGAAGCGGCTGCTGTCGTTCACGCTCGTCAGCCACATCGGCTTCATGCTGTACGGGCTCGCGCTCGGCAGCCGGGGCGGCATCGGCGGCGCGATCGTCTACACCGCGCACCACATCACCGTACAGACGACGCTGTTCCTGGCCGCGGGCCTGCTCGAAAAGCGGTACGGGACAACGGAGTTGACGCGGCTCGGGGGCGCCGCCCGGACGGCTCCGCTGCTCGCGGCCCTGTGGTTCGTGCCCGCCATGAGCCTCGCCGGGATCCCGCCGCTGTCGGGGTTCATCGGGAAGCTGGGGCTGATGCGGGCGGGTGCGGCGGACGGCGGCGGGTGGGCGTACGTCCTGCTCGGCGCGGCCGCCGTGACGAGCCTGCTGACGCTCTACGTGGTGGTGAAGGTGTGGAACCTGGCCTTCTGGCGCGCCGCACCGGTACGTGAACTCACGCCGGACGGCGACGTGTTGGAGGAGAGCGACGATCCCGACTCGGCGCCGGACGAGGGTGCGGGGGTGGCCACGGCCACTGCTGTGTGCGTGCGCACCACCGCCCGGGTCCCCCGGGTCATGACCGCGGCGACCACCGCCGCGGTCGCCCTCGGCCTCGCCTACACCGTCCTGGCCACGCCGCTCGCCGGCCTGGCGGACCGCTCCGCCGCCGAACTCCTCGCCCGTACCCCCTACGTCCAGGCGGTGCTCGGACCGTGAACTCCCCCACTCCCACCCCGCGCCGGCGCCGCTTCGACCTGCCGCTGACCGCCTGGCTGACCGTCATCTGGATGCTGCTGTGGTCGGGTCTGACCTGGGGCAACCTGATCAGCGGCGTCGTCGTCGCGGTGATCCTGTGTCTCGTCTTCCCGCTCCCGGCCGTCGACCTGGAGCTGCGCCTGCGGCCGCGCGGCATCCTGCGGCTCGCCGGTTATCTGCTCTACGACATGGTGGCCTCCAGCGTCACCGTGACGCGGCACGCCCTGGCCGGACGGCACAGGCCGGCCGCCGTGGTGCAGGTGCCGCTGCGCTGCCGCACCGACCTGATGATCGCGGCGACCGCCGTCGCCGTCTCCAGCGTGCCCGGTGGTGCGCTCGTCGAGGTCAACGCGACGACGGCCACGCTGTTCCTGCACGTCAGCGACGCCGACGTGCCTTCGGCCGCGGACCGCGCACGCCACGACGCATGGCGTCTGGAGGCGCTCGTCGTCCGGGCGTTCGGCACCCGCGAGGAGATCGCCCGGATCGCGGCCGACCCCTCACCGAGCCCGACTCCCCCTCCCGGAAAGGCGACCGGCCCGTGACCCTGGCCAACGACATCCTGCTCGACGCCGCGCTGGTGCTGATCCTGCTCGCCGGCGTGCTGCTGCTCATCCGCATCTGGCGCGGCCCCTCGATGCTGGACCGGGCCGTCGCCGTGGACGTGGCGGCCGTCCTCATCATCGCCGGGATCGGCGTGGACGCAGCGATCACCCGGACCCGCTACTACCTGTCGATCATGCTGGTCCTCGCCTTCCTGGGCTTCACGAGCTCGGTGGGCATCGCCCGGTTCATCGCCGTACGCGACCGCGCCGCGGTCAAGGAGCGCCCGTGAACACCTGGCAGCAGGCGGCCGACCTGGCCGGTTCCGTCCTCCTCTTCCTCGGCGCCGCGGTCTGTCTGGCCGGTGTCATCGGCATGCTGCGGCTGCCGGACGTGCTGACCCGCAGCGCCACCGCGACCAATCCGCAGACGTTCGGCATGCTGCTGCTCCTGACCGGGGTGGCCCTGCGCCTGCGCTCGGGGGTCGACCTCGGCACGCTCGCCCTGGTCGCGTTCTTCCAGCTCCTGACCAGCGCCGTCGCCGCGCATCTGGTCGCGCGGGCCGCGTACCGCACGGGCCAGACCGGCGAGTGCGCGCTGCTCTACGACGAACTGGGCGGACGTCCGCGGCCGTAGCGGCGGATGGCACCATGGGCGAGCCGCGTGCAGCCACCGGTTCAGCAGAGGGAAGGTGGGCCCCCGTGGACTCCGAACCGGGTTCGGCCGTCGTCCTGATCACCGGCGTCATGGCGTCCGGCAAGTCCACCGTGGCCGAGCTCCTGGCCGCACGGCTGCCGCGGGCCGCACATGTGCGGGGTGACGTCTTCCGGCGGATGCTGGTCTCCGGCCGGGAGGACCTGCTGCCCGAGGAGACCGCCGAGGCCAGGGCTCAACTCGAGCTGCGCCAGGGCCTGTCGGCCCTCGTGGCCGACGAGTACGCGCGCCACGGGTGGACCGCGATCGTCCAGGACATCGTCCTCGGGAAGGACCTGGCCGAGTTCGCCGCCCGCGTACGGACACGCCCGTTGTACGTCGTCGTGCTCGCACCCTCGGCCGCTGCGGTGCGCGCCAGGGAGGCCGGCCGGCCGAAGACGGGGTACGGCCCCTGGACCGTCGAGGCCCTCGACCGCGTCCTGCGCGAGGAGACTCCGCGCATGGGGCTGTGGCTGGACACCTCGGACCAAACACCGGACCGGACGGTCTCGGCGATCCTCACCGCCCTGCCCGCCGCCAGGGTCACCTGACGGGCGGCGCCTCCTGGCCGACGGCAGCGCGCAGGACGTCCTCCAAGGGCGTCGGCGCATGCCCGAGCAGCGAGCCGAGCGTGGGGTCGACGGCCGCGAACTCGCCCTTGCGGCTTGCCCGGTGGAGGCCCAGCAGGAGATCGGCCTGGTGCTCGGGTGCACCCTGCGCGACGAGCGCGTCCCGGAACTCCTCGTCCCCGACGACGACGCGCTCGATGCGCCGCCCGGTCAAGCGGGAGGCGAGCGCGGCGACGTCGGCGAGGTCGAGGGCCCGCTCCCCGGTGAGCGCCGGGGTCGGCCCCTCGAAGCGTCCCGCGTCGGCGAGGACGATCGCGGCGGCCTCGGCCAGGTCGGCGTGGGCGGTCCAGGACACGGGGCCGTCCTCGGGAGCCACCAGGCGGCCGGTCTCGAGCGCGTTGCCGAGCATCATGACGGCCGACGCCGCGTAGAAGCCGTTGCGCAGTGACGTGCAGGCGATGCCGGACTCCTGCAGGGCCTGCTCGGTGGCCGCGTGGTCGGGCATGGGGACGAACGGCGAGTCGGGGTTCACGCCCATGTGGCTGGTGTAGACGACGCGTCGTGCACCTGCCGCGACGGCCGCGTCGATCGCGGCACGGTGCGCCGAGACGGCGGGGGCTCCGGTGGTGTCGGTCGACACGAGCAGGAGCTGCTCGACCCCTTCGAAGGCATGGGCGAGGCTCGCGGGGTCGGTGAAGTCGCCGCGGCGGACCCGCACTCCACGCGCCCGCAGGGCGTCCGCCTTCTCGGGATTGCGGACGCTGACGCCGATCCGGTCGGCCGGGACGCGTGCGAGCAGCCGCTCCACGACGTCGCGGCCGAGCTGCCCGGTGGCTCCGGTGACGATGATCATGATGACCTCCAGCAAGAAACGAAAGCTGCGCTAACAGAATTCACGTTAGCAGCGATAACGTATCGACGCTAACGGACTACTGTTACCGTTGTCACATGAGTGCTGACGCCGCTGCTCAGGGCGGTTCCCGGGAGCGCATCCTCACGGCCACCGCCAAGCTGCTCGCCGAGGGGGGACAGGAGGCCGTCTCGACCCGTGCGGTCGGTGCGGCCGCGGGGGTGCAGGCGCCCACCATCTACCGCCTCTTCGGCGACAAGCAGGGCCTGCTCGACGCGGTGGCGGCCGAGGGCTACGCGGCGTACCTGCGGGACAAGGCCGAATTGGAACCGACCGGCGACCCGCTCGCGGACCTGCGCGCCGGCTGGGACCTGCACATCGGCTTCGCTCTCGCCAATCCGGCCCTGTATCTGGTGATGGCCGGCGGACTGCGGCCGGGTGCGACGCCTCCCCCGGCCGCCGTCGCCGGGTTCGAGGTGCTGGCCGAGCGCATCCGGCGGGTCGCCGAGGCGGGGCGCCTGCGCGTGCCCGAGGAACGCGCGGCGCAGTTGGTGCACGCGGCCGGCGACGGGACCGCCGTCACCCTGATCGGTCAGCCCGAGGACCGCCGCGACCCGGAGCTGTCCGTGCTGGCCCGGGAGGCGGTGATCGCGGCCATCACCACCGACGCGCCCGCGACGCAGCAGCCCGGGCCCGCCGCCGCGGCCATCGCCCTGCGCGCCGCGCTTCCGCACGCACACGGCCTGTCCGCGGCCGAACGGGCCATGCTGCGCGAGTGGTTGGACCGGATCAGCTCCGCCACCGGCTGACGCCGGGCACGCCCCGTCAGCGCAGCAGGACCGGCAGGCCGAGCAGACCTCGGTGGCGCGGGTTGTCCTGCCATGCCGGGGCACCGTCCGGGTCCGCCAGGCGCAGTGCGGGAAAGCGGCGCAGTACGTGCGTGAGGGCGACCTCGGCCTGGAGGCGGGCGAGCGGGGCACCCAGGCAGTGGTGAATGCCGTGGCCGAACGCGAGGTGCCCCGTGGTGTCGCGGGTGAAGTCGAAGCGGTCGGGGTCCTCGAAGACGTCCGGGTCGCGGTTCGCGGCCAGTAGCGCGATCTGGACGAACTCCCCGGCCGGGATCGTGGTGTCCCCGATCGTGACCGGCTGCGTGGTGTATCGCAGGCTCGCGAGGGCGAACGGGCTCTCGTGGCGCAGGACTTCCTCGATCAACCCGGGGAGCAACGTGAAGTCCTCGCGTACGGCGGCGAGTTGACCGGGATGAGCGAGCAGGGCGTACAGGCCGTTCGCGAGGAGGTTGGCGGTGGTCTGGTGGCCCGCGACCACCAGCAGGAACGCCATCGAGGTGACTTCCTCGTCGGTGAGGCGGTCGCCGTCGTCGCGCGCTGCGACGAGAGCGGACAGGAGGTCGTCGCCCGGCCGGGCCCGCTTCTGGTCGATCAGCGCGCGCAGCCGGTCGAGCATCGCCTCGGCCGTGGGGACGGACACCTCGCCGTCGCCCCCGTCCCCGGACACCGTGTGCCCGCGGACCTGGAGGATCCCCGGCCCGTCCGGGTCCGCGCCGAGCAGGTCGAAGATCACCGCCAGCGGCAGCGGAAGGGCGAATCTGCCGATCAGCTCGGCCTCGTCCGTCCCCTCCAGGGCGTCGAGCAGTGCGGTGACCCGGGCCTCGATCCGGGGGCGCAGCGCCGCCACCCTGCGCTGCGTGAACGCCTGCTGCACGAGGCGGCGCAGCCGGGTGTGGCGCGGCGGATCGGAGTTGAGCATGTGGGTGGTGAGCGCGCCGCCGGGCCCGTGCGTGGGCAGACCCGCGTGACGGGCGAACGCCTCGGTGGCGCCGTCCTTGCTCAGCCGCGGGTCGGTGAGGGCCGCCCGGCAGGCGGCGTGCCCGGTGACGACCCAGCCGGCCAGCGGTACGGGACCTTCGAAGCGGACCGGGTGGGCGCCGCCCTTCTCGCGCCAGTACCGATAAGTGGCGTGCGGGGCGCGGGCGAAGGACCCGTCGACCGTCTCGGCCGCGTCGGGCGGCTCAGGCGGCGACGGCACGGCGCGGCGCCTTCCTCACCCGTACGTCCTCCACGCCGAGGAGCCCGACCAGGGGCACCTTGGCGGACGTCTGCCCGGGGTCGACCGTCAGGTCCGACGCACGGACGAGGTCCAGGAGGAGTTCGGCGAGGGGCATCACCATGTGCCGGCCCCAGCACCGCTCGGAGGAGTGCCCGAACGGAAGGTAGCCGGGGGTCGTGTCGGGGTCGAGGGAGTCCCAGCGCTCGGGGCGGAACGCGTCGGGGTCCTTCCACAGGGCCGGGTCCCGGTGCGAGAGGAGCGGCAGCAGCAGGACGTCGTCGTCCGGTCCTATGCGCGCGTCGATCCCGGGGTACTCGGGGCAGGCGTTGCGCAGGATGTTCCACGACGGGGGCAGCAGCCTCATGGCCTCGTGGAGGATGTTCCGGTTCGGCACGTCGGGGTCGAAGGGCGCTCCGAGCCACAGCGCGTTCGCGACGAGCGTGGAGACCGTGAAGCACACCGGGGCCGCGGCACGGCGGTACATGCCCATGGCGTAGCGGCGCTCGTGGTAGCCGGTGGCGTCTGCGGTCAGGCCCGCGATCGCGGTCGTCGGGGCGCCCTTGCGGCCGTTGCGACCGATGCGGCCCGGGAGCGCGGCGCCCGCGGCGATCACGGCCCAGGTGAGTTTGGGGGTCAGTTCGAGGTTGCGGCTCATCAGGATCCGCAGCCGGTAAGGATCCTGACCGAGGATCAGATCGCGCAGGAACAGATGACCCCTGAGCGGCCACACGCCGGACAGGTCGACGTCCTCGGGGCGGGGCCGGGTCCCGTTCAGTGCCTCGCGCACGTCACTGCCGATGGTCCGCATCACCGAGGAGGCCTCGCCGCGCGTGATCGAGCGCCCGTGCAGCGGCTTGAACGTGGGCCGTTCCGTCTCGGTGGCGCGGCGGGCCGCGAGGATCCGGTCGGCGACCTCGGGGCCGGCGATCCCGATCGTGTCGGGTTCGAGCCGGAAGAGGTCCTGTCCGAGGTGGTCCCGCAGCAGGGCCGCGAGTCGGGGGTGGAACACGGTGGCGCGCATGAGGGTCTCCGGGAAGGCAGAGCGGGCCGAGAGGGCTGGCGACGGGCGGCGTCGTCCCCGCCGTGCGGCGGGGACGACCTCTCGGCCTAGTACCAGAAGTACCAAGCGCTGGCCTTCAGGCTCTTGTTCGCGGACACCTTGTTGCGAAGGGCGAAGAGAAGCTTCATCACTGCACCCCCTTTCCCGGTCGAGAGGTCACGCACTTCCTCACGCAGAGGCTGTGCGCAGCTGGCCCCGCAAGGCTGCGCCCGGGAGATCAACAAATGATGAACGCGCAGGTCAGGGCGCTGACTTGGGAGGCCCCCGGTCCGCTCACTCGAAGTCCTCGACGAAGTAGCTGTCGTGCCGGATGCGGAACTCCTTGAGTTCCTCGCGGCCGCGCTGCGCCACCTCCGCGACGCGCTCGAAGTACTCCTCGCGGGGGCCGCCCGGGGAGAAGAGCAT
The DNA here is from genome assembly GCF_044460595.1 of Streptomyces sp. NPDC050085. Taxonomy (NCBI): domain Bacteria; kingdom Bacillati; phylum Actinomycetota; class Actinomycetes; order Kitasatosporales; family Streptomycetaceae; genus Streptomyces; species Streptomyces sp. NPDC050085. Next base: position 281,826 of record NZ_JBITJZ010000006.1, read on the forward strand.
GAGCATGGACATCGGCTCGTCCGTGACGTTCCTGAAGCCGTGCAGGCCGCCGACCGGGACGTACAGGAAGTCGCCCTCCCGGCCCGTGACCCACTTGTCGCCGTCGTAGAGCTCCAGTTCACCGGAGAGGATGTAGAAGGACTCCGACATCGCCTTGTGGAAGTGCGGCTTGGCTCCGGCGGACCGGGCGCCCAACTCCGCCTTGAACAGCCCGAATTCACCGCCGGTCGACTCATGGGTGGCGATGAAGTGGGTGGCACCGCCGGGCGAGGAGACGTCCGGCGGGGTGCTCGCCAACCGGAAGGTGGCGTTCACTTCGCCCTTGTCGCCGTGGTAGCGGGGCTCCGGGTACTCGAGGTCTTCCGGGAACGACATGGTGTGCTCCTTGGTAGGTCTCCCCCACAGTGGCCTCTGCGGCCCCCGAGCAGCATCGGGCCTACGGATGATCATGAGCCGCGGCGGACGGAGGACCCGGGACCTAGGCCCCGGTCGAGGTACGCGTACGAGCGGCGGAACCCGGGCCGCGGAACCCGGGAGTCGGGAGTACCGTCGGCCGGGTGAGCGGACACGATGCGAATCGGCGGTGGACCGGGTCCATGCCCGAGACCTACGAGCGCCACCTGGTACCCGTCTTCTTCCGGCCCTTCGCCGCCGACCTGGCGGCCAGAGCAGCCCTGCTGCACCCTCGTGACGTCCTGGAACTCGCCGCCGGTACGGGGGCGTTGACCTCCGCCGCGCTCGCCGCCTCACCCGAGGCGTCCGTGGTGGCGACCGACCTCAACGCGGCGATGGTCACCGCCGGTGCCGCGCGGGTGCCCGGCGCGAAGTGGCGGCGGGCGGATGCCCAGGACCTGCCGTTCGAGGACGGCACCTTCGACCTCGTCCTGTGTCAGTTCGGGGTCATGTTCTTCCCCGACAGGCCCGCCGCCTACGCCGAGGTGCGCCGGGTCCTCGCCCCGAACGGGCGCTTCCTGTTCAACAGTTGGGGCCCGCTGGCCACCCACGGGTTCGGGGCCGCGTTCCAGGCCGCCCTGGAACGGGTGGTTCCCGACGGAGCCCCCTCCTTCCTCCGCGACGTACCGCACGGCTACGGCGATCCGGCCGTGGTGGCCGGGGACCTCGCGGCCGCCGGTCTTGTCCTGGACACGGCGGTGGAGGTGACGTCGGTCGGCGTCGCGGAGTCGGCCGCTTCCGTGGCCACCGGCTTCCTCGCCGGGACGCCGGTGAGCGCCGCGCTGGGGGCCCGTCCGGACGCGGGGGCCTTCCAGGCGGCCGTCGCCCGGGAGATGACGGACCTCCTCGGCACCGGCCCGGTGACGGCACCGATGACGGCGACGGTCTACACGGCACGCCCCGAGGTCTGACGGCAGGCGTGCGGGGACGGGTGCCGCGGACGGAATCCGGCCGAACTCCCGGCGCGCAGCCCCGAGTTCCCACCCGGCCCCTGCTGGGAATCCGCGGCGTACCGGGGATGCGCATCCGGCCAAGCTTTCCCGAGGCGCGGGTCCGGGGCGCCGGATCTCCCTACGGTGGGTGGTGGCCGCCGCGGAGGGTCCCCCGTCCCCCGCGGCGGCTCTCCGCTCCTCTGCGTCCCACGATCGCCTCCGGCGCGCGGCTCCCGCGCAGGAGCGCCCGAAGTCAACTGCACGTCGGATACCGCTCGCGGTTCGTCGATAACTCTCCCGCCGGGCCCGCCGAGTTGATAGCACTGTCGGTACAAGGGGCCTCGGCGCGGGAGTGGAACGATGGCGGCAGACAAGCAACGAGAGCGGCGGGTGGGCGATCTGCCGCGGGAGAACGGTGAACTGGTCGGCCGAGTGACCGAGTCGGCGCAGATCTCGGAGGCGCTCGACGCGCGCCGCGTGGTGACGCTCGTCGGGGTCGGCGGCGTGGGCAAGACCCGGCTGGCGCAGAGCGTCGCCGCCCGGATGGAGCCGGAGCCCAGGGACGGGGCGTGGTGGATCGCGCTGTCGGGCCTGCGCGACGGGGAGTTGCTGCCGCACACGATCGCCGAGGCGCTGCCGATGGCGCACCAGACCGCCGTGCCGGTGGTCGACGCGCTGGCGCACTATCTGGCCGAGCGCGACGTCCTGCTGGTCCTCGACACGTGCGAGCACCTCACGCAGGAGATCCGGCCCGTGGTGGAGCGGCTGATCGGGGCCGCGCCGGGTCTGCGCATCCTGGCCACGAGCCGGCGGCCCCTGGGGCTCGCGGCGGAAGAGGTCCTGACGGTGCAGCCGCTGCCGGTCCCCGGTCCTGCCAAGGGGCCGGGCGGCGGGCCGGACGCCGACGCCCTGGTGCTGCTGGCCGAGCGGGCGGCGGACGCCTCGCCCGGGTTCGCGATCAGCGAGGCGGACCGGCCCGATCTGGAGCGGCTGTGCCGCCAATTGGAGGGCCTGCCGCTGGCGATCGAGCTGGCGGCCGCCCGGCTGCGGGAGCTGACGCCGGCCGAGCTGGCCGACCGGCTCTCGGACCGGGTGTCGGACCGGTTCGAGGTGCTCGGCGAGGCCAAGGCCGCCATCGAGCAGGCGGATCCCCTGTGGCACCAGGCGCTGCGCACGGCGATCGGGTGGAGCCACCAGCTGTGCACGCCTGCCGAACGGCTGCTGTGGGCACGCCTTTCGGTGTTCGTGGGCAGCTTCGACACCGAGGGCGTCGTCCAGGTGTGCGGCGACGACCGCCTGCCGCAGGAGGAGATTCCCCAGCTGCTGGCCGCGCTCGTGGACAAGTCGATCATCACGTGGCAGCCGACGGCGGCCGGTGAGCGCTATCGGATGCTGGACACGATCCGCGAGTACGGAGAGGGCTGGCTGCGCAGTCTGGGCGAGGGGCGGGAGTTCCGCCGCCGCCACCGCACCTGGTACCTGCGCCTGGCCCGCGAGGGCGACGCCGCCTTCATGGGGCCCGACCAGTACATCTGGTACGAGCGGATGCACGCCGAGTTCGACAACCTCCGTCTCGCGCTGGACTCCTGCCTCGGATCCGCCGAGAGCAGGCTCGGCCTCGGCATGGCCGCGGACCTGTGGTTCCTCTGGTACGCGTGCGGTCTCGCCCGGGAGGGCAGGCACTATCTCGACCGCGCCCTGGAGGCGTTCACCGGACCCAGCCCGCTGCGGCTCAAGGCCCTCTACGCACAAGGGCTGGTGCTGACCGAGCTGGGCGACCTGCCCGCGCTCGAGGAGTGCGCCGTCGAGTCCACCGCCCTCGCGACACGGTTCGGTGAGGCCGAGGACAGCCTCGCCAAGTCCGTGGCCGCGGTGGCGGCGGCGCTGCGCGGCGACGCGGTCACCGTGCTGAAGCTGACCGACGAGCTGTACGCCCGGCACAGCCGGTCGCCCGAGGCCATGCTCAGCGTGCCCGGCCTGGGTTCCCTCTCCGTCGGCAGTCACGCCCGCATCGCCATGGGCATGGCCGAGGAGGCCCTGCACGGTCTGGACGAGATGCGGCGGGTCTGCGACGAGTCGGGCGAGAGCTGGATGCGCGCGTGGGGCGACTCCATCCGCGCCCAGGCGGAACTGGCCCTGGGGCGCGTCCAGGACGCCGAACGCTCCGCCCAGGCGTCGCTGCGGGTCAAGCACCGGATGCACGACAGCTTCGGCTCCGGCATGTGCCTGGAGGCGATCGCACAGTGCGCGATCGCCGAGGGCGAGGCCGAACGTGCGGCCCGACTGCTCGGCCTGGCACACCAGTTGTGGGACACCCTCGGCCGGCCGCAGGTCGGCATCCCCACCTGGGTGGCGGCCCACGAGGACTGCGTCGGCCGCACCCGGGAGGCGCTCGGTGAGTCCGCGTACGACCGCGCCTTCCACACCGGCTACCAGACCGACCTCGACGCGGGCATCGCCGAGGCCCTGGACAACGTAGTACCCGCGTAGGGAGGCGTGCCGGAGTCAGCCCTCGAAGTCAGCCCGCCGGCAGGACCTCGGCGATCTCCCACACGTTCCCCGACGGGTCGGCGAACGCCGCGGTCCGGCGGCCCCAGGGGCGGTCGACCGGGCCGTTGAGCAGCTGTACGCCGTGCTGTTCGAGCTCGGTGCATACCGCTCTGGCGTCCGCCACCTCGATGGTGAACAGCGCCCGGGCTCCTGACCGTGCGTCGCCGACCGCGGCGGGCGCGACGAGCTCCGGCGCGTTCGCCACGGTCAGTACGTTGATCAGCACGTTGTCGAGTGCGACCACCGCGGAGTCCTCGTTCTGGAACACGACGTCCAGGCCGAGGACTTCGGTGTAGAAGGCCGTCGTCGCGGCCAGGTCCTCGGCGAACAGCGTGATGACGTCGAGCTTGCGCAGTCCCTTGATCATTGCGTGCCTCCCAGGTGCTTGCTCGTACTTGCTCGTACTTGCTCGTACTTCCGCGGCTTCCACGTGCTCCCTCGTAATGAGAGACACCCTGCCAGTCGGCACTGACAATCGAACCGTCCGCCGGAGACGGGTCAGACGGAGACACGTCCGGCGGAGCAGCGCGCCAGGCATGCTGCGGGCCGCTCGCGTGCGAGGCTCGTGGCGTCGTTGATCCACACCGCGCCCCGCGCGCCCGTCGATCGACCCCGCAGGCCGTGACGGCCCAGATCTCCAGGACGGTGCACCGTGCCCACCCCGTCTTCACGCTGGCGCCGCACCCGGCGTCGGCTGCACGCCCGCCCGGTGTGGCGGCTGCCGCTGACCCTGCTGGCCGCGGGCGTCCTGCTGGCCTGGCTGCTGCCGTACCTCGACCGCGTCCTGGCCCACTGGGAGCACGACTACGACGAGGCGCTCTTCCCCGAGGTCGACGGTGGCGCGATGTCGAACCTGCTCAGCGCGGTCGCCGGCGGAATGATCACGCTGACCGGTCTGGTGTTCACGGCGATCACCCTGGCCATGCAGTTCGGTTCGGCGCAGTTGTCGCTGCGGGTGGTGCCGATGCTGCGCGAAGACCCCATCATGCGCTGGTCGATCGGCACGTTCCTGGCCACCTTCGTCTACACGTTGCTCATCTCGGTACGCCTCGCCGTACGGGAGGAGGACTACCGGCCCGTTCTGTCCATGCTGTTCGCCATCGGCCTCTCGGTGGTCTGCGCGCTGCTGGTCCTGGCCCTCGTCACCCGCGTCACCGGCGTGCTCAACTCCGGCTATCTGCTGCGCTATCTGGCCGCCGAGGGCCATGAGGCGGTCCGGCGCGCACACCCGCGGGTCACGGCCGACGACCCGGAAGCGGCGCCCCCGCACCAGGACGCCGCCGAGCACGCCGCCGAACCGGCCGTGATCCGCCTCGGCACCGTCCCGCGTCAGGGGCAGGTCCTGCTGTCCTTCGACGCGCGTCGGCTCGAGGAGTACGCGCGCGAGACCGGCGTGGGGCTCGAACTGGTCCCGGCCGTCGGGGACTTCATCGCCCGGCAGGCGCCCCTGTTCTTTGTGTACGGCCCTGTCGAGCACATCGAGCAGATCGACCGGGAGACCCTGATCGGCTGTCTGCTCTTCGGTGACACGCACGGCGCCACCACCGACCCCGGCGGAGCGCTGCGCGCCCTGGTCGACGTCGCGCTCAAGGCGCTGTCGCCCGCGGTCAACGACCCGGGCCGCGCGGTCCAGGCCCTCGATCACATCGAGGACCTCCTGATGGTGCTCGCCCCCGTCCTGCACGAACCCGCGTCCACGACCGGCCGCGGCGCCTTCCGCTACCGCACCCGCTCCTGGGCGGACTACGTGTGCATCGCCACCGACGAGATCCGCCACTTCAGCGGCACAGCGCTCCAGGTGCAGCGACGGTTGCGCGCGCTCTACGCCACGGTGGCACTCGCGTGCGCGCCCGAGCAAAGGGCACCGCTGCGCGCACGCGTCGCCGCGCTGGACGCAGTCGCCGACGCCCAGTGGCCCGAGGAACTCGACCACCGCCTGGCCCGCCGCCCCGATCCGCAGGGCCTCGGCTCCGAGAACGGCAGCGTCACGCTCGTGCGCGACGCGTGACGCGTGACGCGTGACGCGTGACGCGGTGTGCCGGGGCGATGCCGGTCGCTGAGTTCACTGCCCGGACACTGCCGAGAGCCAGGACACCAGCAGCCGGTTGACCTCCTCGGGGCGTTCCTGCTGGAGCCAGTGGCCGCAGTTGTCGAGGAGGTGGGAGGAGACCAGGGCGGGGAGCGTGGCGGGGTAGGCGTCGATGGCGTCGGTCATCCAGGTCGTGGAGGCGTCGAGGGTGCCGCCGATGAAGAGGGACGGCTGGGTGAGGGGGGCGCCGTTGAACGCGGCGAGGTCTTCCCAGTCGCGGTCCATGTTCCGGTAGCGGTTGAGCGCTCCGGTCAGGCCGGTGCGCTCGAACTCCCCGGCATAGTGGTCGAGTGCGGTCTCGGTGAGCCAGGAGGGCAGTGGGCCCTTGGGGAACCTTTCGCGCAGGGTGCCGCCCGCGGCTACGAAGTGCGGGTCGGGCTCGCCCGGCGCCGGCATCGTGTCGGCGGACAGAGCGGCGTAGAAACCCGCGAGCCAGCCGCGTACGTCGGGTTCGATCTCCGCTTCGGCCCGGCCAGGCCGCTGGAAGTACGAGACGTAGAACTCCTCGTCCCCGCCCATCCCCGCGAAGACGTCGCTGGGGCGGGGGCCGCCGGGCGGGGCGTAGGGGACGCTCAGCAGGCCGACCGCGTGGAAGACGTCGGGGTGGAGCAGGGCGGAGGTGGCCGCGATGGAGGAACCCCAGTCGTGCCCGATGATCACTGCCGTCTCTTCGCCGAGGGCGCGGACGACGGCGAGGTTGTCATCGACGAGGGCGCGCATCCGGTAGGCCTCGGTAGCCGTCGGCTTGGAGGAGCGGCCGTAGCCGCGTACGTCGAGTGCCACCGCCCGGTGTCCGGCCGCGGCGAGTGCCGGAAGCTGGTGGCGCCAGGAGTACCAGGACTCGGGGAAGCCGTGGACGAGCAGGACCAGCGGGCCGGTCCCCTGCTCGACGAGGTGCAGCCGTCCTGCGGGGGCGTCGATCGTGCGGTGGCGCGGGCCTGCGGTGGGCGTGGGACGGTGCATGGCTTCTCCTCGGCTTCATGGTGACCACGTGCTTCCTGGTGACCACGTGCTTCCTGGTGGCCGCGGGCTCCCTGCGGACCAGGGGGGTCCCTGCTGACCACGCGTCCCCTTGATCATGCGGTGCGGCGGCGGGGAACACGACGAAGCTTGACACTTTGGCAAACTTGCAGGCAGGGCGCGTGAGGAGAGGGCAGGACGGGATGCCGGACGAGCTGACGGACGAGATGGCGGAGGACGACGAGATCGCTGGTGTGCTGGCCGCCATCGGGCCACGGCTCCGGGCCGTGCGCGAGCGGCGCGGCGAGACGCTCACCGACGTGAGCCGCGCGTCCGGCATCGCCCTCAGCACGCTGTCCCGGGTCGAGCACGGTCGACGCAAGCCGCATCTGGAACTGCTGCTGCGCCTGTCGAAGGCGTACGGCGTCTCCTTGGACGAGTTGGCCGGCACGGCTCCTGGCCCGGCTCCCGTTACGGCTCGGTCCGTGGACGACAAGGCAGTTCTGCCGCTGACCCGCTACGTAGGGGGCCTGCACGCCCACAAGCACGTCCTGCCCGCCGTCGACGAACGCCCCTCGCGGCCGCGCCAGAAGTCGCACGAGGGGCATGAGTGGCTGTGCGTGCTGTCGGGGCGGCTGTGGCTGGCGCTCGGTGAGCACGATCTCGTGCTGACCGCCGGGGAAGTCGCCGAGTTCGACACACGCACGCCGCACGGAGTCGCGAACGCGGGGCTGGGCGCGCCCGTCGAGTACCTGGTCATGTTCGGGCCGCAGGGGGAACGCCCCCGGGCGCGCGTGAAGCCGTCGGCGGACCGGGGTCACGCCTCCTGAACGGGGATCTCGAAGACGAACGCGATGCCCTCGCTCTCGTTCCCCTTCTCCCCGACGCGCGTGAAGCCGAAGCCCGCGAGAGTGGCCAGGGAGGCTTCGTTGTCGGAGCGGATCGTGGCGCGCACGGTCCTGACACCGGGTTCGGCGGCGGCCCGGTCGAGCAGCGCTCTCACCATCGCGCGGGCATAGCCCCGGCGGCGGTACGGGGGCACGACGGTGTAGCCGATCTCGAGCACGCCCGCCTCGTCCGGCGGCCCGTGGAAACCGGCGTCGCCGATGACTGTTCCGTCCGGCTCGGACACCACGGCCCGGGTGAGCCAGGGAGCCGCGGAGGGGTCCCGGTCGAGCTGGTCGGCGCGGTAGCCGAAGATCCACCGGGCCCGTTCGCCGACGAAGTGTTCGTCCAGGTCGACTCCGGCCTCGGCGCTGCCGCCGGCCAGGTCGCCGTCGGCGAGGGCCCGCAGCGCCTTGGCGTTGAGCTCGACGAAGCGGATGCGCCGGGGCGGGGAGAGAGATTCGCTGTTCATCGCGGTGATGGTCGCCCGGCACCGCGCGGCTGTCCACCGGTTTACGGCCGCGAGGTCGCGGTGGCGGCGTCAGTCGATCAGGAGGACGAGCTTTCCGCGCCCGTGGCCCTGTTCACCGACGCGGTGCGCCTCGGCTACCTCGGCGAGCGGGAACGTCCGCGCGACGGGGAGCGAGAAGCGCCCGGCCTCGATCAACTCGCCGATCTCCGCCAGGACATGGACGGCGCGGCCGGAGTCGCCGCGGCTGAAGGTCACCCCGTGCTCCCGCGCGCCCGCGAAGTCCGCGATCGTCACCACGTGCTCCGGGCCGCCCGCGAGTCCGACGAGTTCGGGCAGGACGCCACTGCCGGCGACGTCCAACGCCAGGTCGACGCCGCCGGGCGCGAGGGCGCGTACGTGCTCGACGAGGCCCTCGCCGTAGGCCACGGGTTCGGCCCCGAGCGAGCTCAGGTACGCGTGGTTCGCCGGACTGGCGGTGCCGATGACGCGGGCACCGCGCGCCACGGCGAACTGGACCGCGGAGCTGCCCACGCTTCCGGACGCGCCGTTGACGAGCAGCGTGACTCCGCCCTTGACGCCGAGTTGGTCGAGCGCGCGCGTCGCCGTCTCGATGGAGGCGGGCAGCGCGGCGGCGCCGGCGAAGTCGAGCGACGCCGGGATCCGCGCGTAGGTGGACAGCACCGCGGACTCGGCCTGGGCGGCGCCCTGCGTGGAGAAGCCGAACACGCGGTCCCCGACGGCCACGTCCGTGACGCCCTCGCCGAGCTCGTCGACCACGCCCGCCGCCTCGTACCCGAGGGTCTGCGGGAGTTCCTCGTCCATCAGCCCCTGGCGCTTCTTCCAGTCGCTGGCGTTGACTCCGGCCGCGCGCACCGCGATCCGGATCTCACCGGGCCCCGGGTGCGGCTCCGGGAGCTCGACGATCTCGAGGACCTCGGGGCCCCCGAACCGGTCGAACCGGACCGCCTTCATCCTTCGCTCCGCTCTCGGCGCACGGGGTGTCGTCGCACGCCGCTACAGGACGTGCAGGTCGACGATTCAGGCCTGCTCGTCGGGGTTCGCCTCATCCTCGTCGCGGAGCGTACCGGGCTTCTCCTCGGCGGACTCCCGCCCATCGGACTTCTTCCCCGTGAGCTTGTCCTCGCGGTCGTCGGAGATGTCGCGGGCCTTGTCGTGCGCCTGACCTCGGTACTGGTCGAAGATGCTGCCCATGGGAGGCGCTCCTCTCGCGGAGTCGGGTTCGTCCCCTCCACCTCACGCTACGACCGGCCTGCGCACCCCGCACCGTCAAGGTTCACCGGCCGTGTCCACGCGGATACGCGTGCTCACGCCACTGCGCGCCGCACACGGTAGTCCCAGCGGGTCAGGGAGCGGACGACGGTCTGCGCACCGATGGGGTTGGCGCTGTGCACGAAGACCGTTCCGATACGGAAGGGGCGTCCGTGAAAGGCCGCTTCTTCCAGGAGGGTCACCACGGGCAGGATGCTGTCGGCTCCGCCCAGGTCGTGATCGAGCCAGAGCTCGTCGATGAAGGTCTCGCGGTGCTCCTCCAGGAGCCGCACGCCGTCGCTGCTGGTGCGGGCGATCCGCGTCGCTCGCGGCAGGGGGCGCAGGTCGTCTATCCCGAGGATGACGGGGGCCGCTGCGGGTGGGTCCTGGTCCTGGTGCACCCGGTCATCCTGTCAGGCGGGACTTTGGTCCAGCCGGTCGGGACGTTCGGGCGCACAGGGACGCTTTACGTGCCCTTTAGGTTTGCGGTGTCGATGCGGTGCCGCCCCGTGCGAGGGCTCGAGGTGGGCCGCCTCCCTGATCTGGAGCACCTCCCATGCGCACCCGTCTGCTGCGCGGCACCGCCGCCGGCCTCGCCGCCTCGTCCCTGCTGTTCGCCGCCGCGTGCGGGGGTGCCGCAGAAGCCGAGGAGAAGCCCGCGCCCAAGGCGTCGAAGGCACCCGCCGATCCGAAGGCGAAGTCGCTGTCCGCCGCCCAGGTCTCGGCCGCGCGCCTGCTGGTCGGCGACCTGCCGACGGGGTGGTCGAACGCCGACGGCCAGGACGAGGACGGGGACGGGGACGGGACGGCCGTCGAGGGCGAGTTCGGGCGGGCGGACAAGAAGAGCTGCCAGCCGATGGTCGACCTGCTCAACGGCAAGGTCGGCAGCGCCGCGACCGCCCAGGACGGTTCGTCGTTCGAGGGGCCCGACGCGGGCGAGTACGGTCCCGCCCACGTCTCCGTGGAGGTCGGAACGTTCGCCCCGGGCAAGGCGGCGAGCACCGACAAGGGGTTCACCGACGCGGTGGCCGCGTGCGACTCCAGCTTCCACACGACGATGGACGGGGCGCAGCTGAAGGTGCACGTCGGTCAGCTGTCGGTCCCGAATGTCGGCGACGCCGCGCAGGGTGCCCGCCTCACCATGGCGATGCCCGAGACCGACGAGTACGAGGGCACGGAGATGACCATCGACCTCGCCCAACTGCGCTACGGCCAGAGCCTCGTCGCCGTGATGTACATGGGCAGCGGCACGAACGACGCCGAGTCCTTCGGCACGATCCTGCGCAAGAGCGCGCAGAAGCTCGCGGACGTCACGGACGGGAAGATCAAGCCGTCCACGGCGGACAAGTCCCGTGCCCGTGACAACGAGGGCGAGCAGCGCGAGAGCGCCTGAGCGGGCGCCGCCGTGCGTTCCCCGTCGGTGTGGGGCTAGATGTATTGGTCACGAGCGTTGTTGACACCTACGTGATCGCTTCTGGGCAGCTGGGAGGACTTGAGTGGCCGGGGGCCAAAGGTCCGGGGATCACGGGACCATCGGCAAGTTGCGCGGGTCCGATCAGCTTGTACCTTGGAAAGTGCGTCAGGAGATCGCCGCAGGTATTGCGGTAGATCCTGTCGTACAGGCGCTCTGCGCCTGGCAAGAGAAAGTAGAACCAGCGTCGGCCCGCCTGCCCAGGCCGCCATTTCAGACGCGAAGGGCACACCCAGTTGATCACATCCTGGGTTCCCTGGTGCTACTCACAGCTCGATCCTCACTTCAGCTCCGTCACCTGGGACCCCACCCAGAAGACGGAGTTTTCCCATGTCTGAGCAGACCCAGCTCGAGCGCAACAAGCAGATCGTCGTCGACTACTACCAGACGGCTTTCGGCGGCGACCCGGAGAAGGCCATCGCCGACCACTTCGGCCCGGTCTACATCCAGCACAACCCGGACGCGGCCGACGGCCCGGAAGCGTTCATCGGCTTCGTCCAGTGGCTGCGCGGCGAGTACCCGAACGTGCAGCTGAGCATCAAGCGGATCATCGCCGAAGGCGACATGGTTGTCACCCACTCCCACCTCGACCTGGAGCCGGGCAACCCCGAGAACCCGGGCCGGGCACTCGCGGACTACTTCCGCCTGGAGAACGGCAAGGTCGTCGAGCACTGGGACGTCATCCAGGAAGTCCCGCTGAAGGCCGCCAACCCCAACGGCATGTTCTGATGCCCACGTCGGACACCGGCCAGTCGCCGGTCGAAGTGGTGCGCCGCCAGTACGTCGCGGCCGCCACCGGCGACCTGACGGCTTGGCGCGAGGTGGTCGCCGAGGACATCGAGTGGACCGAGTCGGCGGGCTTCCCGCTGGCGGGCACCTACCGCACCCCCGACGGCGTCGTCGCCGGCGTGTTCGAGCAACTCGCCGCCGCCTGGGAAGGCTGGACCACCCACGACGACACCTACATCGCCGACGGCGAGCGGGTTGTGGTGCTAGCCCGTTACAGCGCAATCAACAAGGCCACCGGAAAGGCGATGGAGGCGCGCGTCGCGCACTCTTTCATCGTTCGCTCCGGCCAGATCGTCCGCATGGAGCAGATCGTGGATTCCGCCGCGGTCCGCGCCGCTATGGCCTGATGCCCGCACCGCCTGGGACGCCCCTCAAGGCGCCCCAGGCAGGACCCGTCCGGACCGCAGGGACAACTTCCGTCCCTTTCTGCCCATCCAGGGAGAACCCCTTATGCGTATCGATTTCTGGGCCGACGTCATCTGTCCCTGGTGCTATCTGGGTCACGCCCGGCTGCGCACCGCGCTCGACCGCTTTCCGCACCGGGACGCTGTGCGGGTGGTGCACCGCTCCTTCGAGCTCGACCCTGGCCGGGCCAAGGGGGATGTCAATCCGGTGCCCTCCTTCCTGACCGCGCGTTACGGCCCGGACGCCGCGGCCATGGACGAGCGAGTTGCACGCATCGCCCATGGCGAGGGACTGGGCTATCGCACCGACCGTCAGGTCGGCAGCACGCTGGATGCCCACCGACTGCTGCACTGGGCCGGCGAACAGCACCGCCAGGAGCAACTGCTGCAGACCGTGATGCGGGCCAACTTCGCCCAGGCGCGCGACATCTTCACGCTCGAAGGGCTGCTCGCCATCGTCGGTGAGGCGGGGCTCGACGCGGCAGAGGCGACCGCGGCGCTCGCCGATCCGCAGCGGTATCTCGCACTCGTACGAGAGGACGAAGCCGAGGCCGTACGGCGCGGAGCCCGCGGCGTTCCGTATGTCGTCATCGATGACACCTTCGTCGTCGAAGGCGGGCAGAGCGCGGAGGCGTTCCTACGCGCGCTTGAGGCGGCGTGGGCCGAGTCGTCTCAGGCCATGGCCACACCTGCGGCCGAGGGCATGTGCACGCCGGAGGGGACCTGCTCAGTCCCGTAGTAGATCCGATCCGACCACATGGCCGGTCCACCTGCTGCTTCCGGACCGACCGGGCTCACACAGGGACGGATTCGCCGAGTGCCGCGTAATGAGGAGGCGCCAAGTACGGCGCCTCCTCAACTCATTTCCCGTGTTGCTCTGCCACTGGCCGGCTTCGTGCACCTGGCACAGCACCCTCAACGTCCGCACCATCGCAGAGGTACGCGTGTCTCATCCCAATGCACGGTTGACCACTCATGGCAGACGGCTCCTGATCGACCGGGTCCGTGCCGGCAGACCCGTCGCCCACGTCGCCGACGAAATGGGCATCTCCCGCACCACCGCCCACAAGTGGGTTCGCCGCTGGCGAGCCGAAGGCGACGCGGGCCTGCACGACCGCCCAAGTCGGCCGCGGACAACACCGCACCGCACCCAGCCGACATCGAGAACCGCATCTGCGCGCTACGGCGCGAGCGCAAACTCGGTCCCGCACGCATCGGCCCGATCCTGGGCATACCCGCTTCGACAGTCCATCGCGTCCTGACCCGCCGCGGCCTGAACCGGCTGCGCTGGATGGATCGGCCAACCGGCCAAGTGATCCGCCGCTACGAACGCGCACGTCCCGGCGAGCTCGTCCACGTCGACATCAAGAAGCTCGGCAACATCCCCGACGGCGGCGGCCACCGCATCATGCCCCGCCAACAAGCCCTCGCCAACCGGCAGGCCACGACCAGTACCCGCAAGGGCGGCAGCCCCGTGATCGGCTACAGCTTCATCCACACAGCCATCGACGACCACTCCAGGCTCGCCTACAGCGAGGTCCTCACCGACGAACGCAAGGAGACCGCCCGCCGCCTTCTGGCGACGCGCGAACGCCTTCTTCACCGCGCACGGCATCACCGTCGAACGGGTCCTCACCGACAACGGATCCTGTTACCGATCCCGGCTGTTCGCACAGGCCTTGAGCGCCACAGGCATCGTCCACAAGCGCACCCGTCCGTACCGTCCACAGACAAACGGCAAGGTCGAACGCTTCAACCGCACCCTGCTCGACGAATGGGCCTACCTGCGGCCCTACACCTCGAACACCGAACGAACCGCAGCCCTGGCAGACTTCCTCCACACCTACAACCACCACCGCTGCCACACCGCACTCGATGGACACTCACCCATCAGCCGGGTTAACAACCCTGCGGGTCAATACAGCTAGAAAGGACCACATGGAACTCACTCAAGTGCGCCTGCTGGTCTCGGACTTCCCCGCCGTCTACCGCTTCTACCGCGACGTGCTGGGGCTCAAGCCGCAGTTCGAGGCCGAGCACGGCCCCTACGCGAAGCTGAGCCCCGACACCGGGAACTGCGCCGTCGCATTGCAGGACCGGGCCCAAATGGCGGGCGTGCTCGGGCAGTTGGGGACGGAGCCCGAGGGGTATCGCGCGCTCGTGGTGCTGCGGGTGGAGGACCTCGACGCCGCCCATGCCGAACTGGGCGCGCGGGGCGCGGAGTTCGTGAAGGCACCGGGCCCGATGGGCGAGCGGATGCGCGTCGCCTACCTGGAGGACCCGGAGCGGAATCTGATCGAACTTCAGGAATGGCTCGCGCTCCGCGAGGAGTCGGCGCGGAACGCGCGACGGTAGGCGGCCGGAGTGGTGCGCAGCGACTCGTGGAAGCGGCGCCGCAGATTGACCGCGGAGGAGAGGCCGACGCGGCGCGCGATGGTCTCCACGGGCAGGTCGGTCTCCTCCAGGAGCGCCCGGGTGGCGTCGATCCGGCGGTCGAGGAGCCAGCGGCCGGGGCTGATGCCCAGCTGTTCGGTGAAGCGGCGGGTCAGGGTGCGGGCCGAGACCTGTGAGCGCAGTGCCATCTCGGCGACGCTGACCGGCTGGTCGAGCCGCCCGGACAGCCAGTCGAGGAGCGGGGCGAGGGAGTCCGCGACCGGTCCGGAGGTGGGCAGTTCGGCGTACTGGAGCTGGCAGCCCTCGCGGTGCGGCGGCATCACCAACTGCCGGGCGACCCGCAGCGCGTAGGCGGCTCCCTGGTCGTGGCTCACCAGGTGCAGGCAGAGGTCCACGCCCGCCGCAGAGCCCGCGCTGGTGGCGACGTCGCCGTGGTCCACGTACAGGACGGCGGGGTCGACGTGGACGCGCGGGAACCGGGTGGCCAGTGCGGCGGCGCCGGCCCAGTGGGTGGCGGCCCTGCGACCGTCCAGGAGTCCGGCGGCGGCGAGCACGAAGGTGCCGGAGCAGAGGCCGACGATGCGTGCGCCGCGCTCGTGCGCCCGCCGGACCGCGTCGACCACGGCCGGGGAGGGCTCGGTGCCAGGCGGTTGGTCCCAGCCCGGTACCAGCACGGTGTCCGCACGCTCCAGTGCGTCGAGGCCGGCCGTGACCAGCATGTCGTAGCCCGCCTGGGTGCGGACCGGGCCGGGGAGTTCGGTGCAGATGTCGACCGCGTAGCGGGCGGGGATCGCCGGGCCGTGGTCGCCGAACACTTCGGTCGCGCAGGCCAGGGGGAAGGTCGACTGCGGGGGCTGCAGCAGGGCCACGACCCGGTGCGGCGCAGGGGACGTGGGCCGCGAACGAGGCGCCGTGACGCGCGTCGAGACGGGCGTCGAAGCGGGCGTCGTGACGGACGTCGAAGCGGGCGTCGTGACGGACGTCGAAGCGGGCGTCGTGACGGACGTCGAAGCGGGCGTCGTGACGGACGTCGAAGCGGGCGTCGAGGCAGGAGCCATGGCGTGGGTCATCGCAGGCGTCGTCCCGGGCGTCGTCCCGGGTGTCATCGTGTGCGGCGTCGCGTGCGTCATGGCGCGAAAGTACCTCTTCATGTCGTTCAGGACACTGGGTTCGCCTATTGGTCCAGTCCAACATCTCTCTGTGACCCTCTCACCGACACACACCGCCCGGGCCGAACAGCCCGTCGCCCGCCCCCCGTTGTGGGACCGGCGCTTCACGCTCTACTTCACCGCCCGCGCGGTCTCGCTGATCGGCGACGCGATGATGCCGGTGGCCGCCGCGCTGGCCGTCGGCGCACTGTACGGAGTCTCCGGAGTCGGCCTCGTCCTCGGCGTGTGGACGGGGACGTTCGTGCTCCTGGTCCTGTTCGGCGGGGTGTTCGCCGACCGGTTCGGGGCCCGCCGGATGATGGTCGGCGCGGACCTCGTCCGGGTGCTGACCCAGGGCGTGCTGGCCGCCGCGTTCTTCGCCGGGCCGCCCCCGTTCTGGCTCCTGGTGACCATGGCGGCCGTGGCCGGTGCGGCCGTCGCGATGTTCCTGCCCGGGGTGAACGGAATGGTCCCCCTGGTCACCGACGAGCCGCAACGGGCCAACGCCACGCTGAAGGTGGCCGACGCCCTCGCCCATCTGCTCGGCCCGGTCCTGGCGGGCGTACTGATCGCGCTCACCAACGCCGGGACCGTGTACACGATCGACGCGGGCACCTTCGCACTCAGCGCCCTGTGCCTGGCGCTCATCCGCCTCGCCCCGTCGAGCCGGGCCGTCGAGGCCAACTCGCCCGCGCGCACCGGCAGTTCGCTGCGCCGCGATCTGCGCCAGGGCTGGCAGGAGTTCCGGGCCCGCACCTGGATGTGGGCGGTGATCCTGATCTGGATGGTCTACGGCGTGCTGGTCTTCGGACCTCTGGTGCCGCTGAGTTCGACGCTGATCGGCGACCGGCTCGGCCCGAACGCGTACGGTCTCGCGGTGTCCTTCCTCGGTGTGGGAACGGTGCTCGGCGGCCTGCTGGCCCTGCGCCTGCGCCCGGTCAGGCCGCTGGCCGCGGGGGCGCTGGCGATGGCCCTGTTCACGCTGCTGCCGTTGTGCGTCGCCCTGGACGCCGGACTGCCCGCGCTGCTGGCCGGGCACGCGCTCGGCGGCGGCGCCATGGCCTTCTGGTCGGTGATGTGGGCGACCAGCGTGCAGACCCACACGCCGCCCGCGGTCCTGAACCGGGTCACCGCCTACGAGCAGGCGGGCTCCGTGTCCGGGATCGCGCTCGGCCAGATCCTGGCGGGTCCCGCCACCGCGCTCGCCCCGCCCGGCCGGCTGCTGCTCGTGTCGGCGGGTGCCTGTGTGGCGGGCTGTGCGGCGTTGTTCGTGATCCCCGCGATCCGCACCCTGCGCCGCGCGGCTCCGCAGGACGATGCCGAGGTCACTCCAGCAGCGTGAGGAGCACCTCGTCGACGTCCTCGCCCCGCCCGTGTGCGAAGTCCCGCTCGCTGCCGGTGGTCACGAATCCGCAGGTCTTGAGGACATGGAGGGAGCCGCCGTTGTCCGCGGCCACACGGGCGTGCACCGGGCGCTGCGGCGCGAGGGCGAGCAGCGCGCGCAGCGCGGCGATGGCGGCGCCCCGGCCCCAGAACCGCCGCCCGATCCAGTACGTGACCTCGCGTTCCTCGGGCGGCCCGAACACCGCGACGTGGCCCACGACTTCACCGCTGTCGGTCACGACGGTGCGCAGGACGACCGTCGGATCCTGGCGGTTGCGCGCCCAGTGCGCCTCGAATCGCTCCCTGTCCGCAGGGTCCTCGGCGGTGAACGCCGCCATCCGGATCGCCTCGGGCTCGTTCATGTGGGCGAAGAAAACGGGCAGGTCGGAGTCGCTCACTTCACGCAGCAGTACATCCATCGAAGCCTCCTGGCCGACGATCGTGGTCGTGCCCGGGCGCCCATCGTCGGCGGCCCGCACCGCCAGGACCCTACCGGCTGTCCCACAGGCCGTTCGTTCCTCCGCATAAGCGCCGCTGCGCACGTTGTCGCGCACGACGAAGCTGCGGCCCCGGCGGTCGGCCTACCTTCCCGTCATCGCAGCAGACGACCGGAGCAGCAGACGACGAGAGCACGTGGACGACGAGAGGGGCAGCAGATGTCAGTGGGCAGAGTGCGGATCGGTGCGGCGGGGCTGGCGGCCGTGGCGATGCTGGCCGTCACCTCGGCGGGGGCGCCCGCGGTGGCCTCCGGCGGCACCGGCGGGACCGTGCACGCCGGGACGCAGGCGGCCATGGACGCCGCGGTGAAGGCCGGGGTGCCCGGGGTCGCGGCGCAGGTCAAGGACGGGATCTCGGTGTGGCCGGGGACATCGGGGGTGGGCAACCTCCAGACGCGGCAGCCGCGTTCGGCGTTCGACCGCTATCGGATCGGGAGCATGACGAAGACGTTCGTCGCGACCGTGCTCCTCCAGCTGGAGGCCGAGGGGAAGATCGATCTGGACGACCCGGTGGAGACGTGGCTGCCGGGCGTGGTGCAGGGCAACGGCAACGACGGGCGTCTGGTGAGCGTGCGGCAGCTGCTCGACCACACCAGCGGCCTCTTCAACTACGTCATGGATCCGGAGTTCCTGGAGAACGGCTTCACCGAGAAGTTCCTGGAGCACCGCTACGACACGTACACGCCCGAGCAGTTGGTGGCCATGGCCGTGCGCCATCAGCCGCTGTTCGCCCCGGGTGCCGGGTGGAGCTACTCGAACACGAACTACGTCCTGGCCGGGATGATCGTCGAGAAGGTGACGGGGCGTTCGTACGCGGACGAGATCGACCGCCGGATCGTCAAGCCGCTCGGCCTGTACGGCACGTCCGTGCCGCGCACCAACTCCTCGCTGCCGCAGCCGAGTTCACGTGCGTACTCGAAGCTGTCCCTGCAGCCGCAACCGGGCGGACAGGTCTACGACGTCACCGAGCTCAATCCCTCCGCGGCCGGTTCGGCGGGCGCGATGATCTCCGAGTCGGGGGATCTGAACCGCTTCTACTCCGCCCTGCTCGGCGGCAAGCTGCTGCCCGCGCGGCAGCTCGCGGAGATGAAGACCACCGTCGCCGTCCCGCCCGGTTCCGGCGCTCCCTTCACCGGGTACGGCCTGGGGCTGATGAAGTTCGACCTGTCGTGCGGGACGTCGGTGTGGGGGCACGGCGGCAACATCCAGGGGTCGGCGTCCGAGGCGGTCACCACGGCGGACGGCAAGCACTCCCTGGCCTTCAACTTCAACGGCGACTGGGCCGGTGACACCCAGTCCGTCCTGGAGGCCGAGTACTGCCCGCAGTGAGGCCCGCCGTCTGTTGCGCCGCCCTACGCGTCCGGGCGGCGCAGCAGGCGCAGTTGGAGCATGAGCGCGAAGCGGATGCCGGGGTCGGCGAGGTCGGTCTCCGCGACTTCGGTGGCCCGGCGCAGGCGGTAGCGGAAGGTGTTCTGGTGGACGTACATCGCCTCGGCCGCGGCGGGCACGTCGCCGAAGGCGTCGAGCCACGTACTGAGGGTGTCGGTCAGGTGCGAGTCGTGCAGGCGGTCGTACGCGAGGAGGCGGGCCAGCGGTCCGGTCGGCGGGTCGTCCCGCTCGGCCGCCAGGTCGGCGAGGTCGAGGAGCAGTGCCTCTACGTGGATGTCGCTGATGCGGGCGAGGCGGCGCGGGCCGCCGTCCGCGCGCAGGACGCGCAGGGCGCGGTCGGCCCCCTGCCGGGAGCGGGCCAGCGCGCTGCCGTTCGGTGCGGTGGGGCCGATGCCGATCAGAGGGTTCAGGCGGTCGCCGATGCGGGTGAGGAAGTCGGTGCCGATGCGGGCCGCGCGCTCCTCCGCGTCCGCCAGGTGGTGCGGCACGGGCAGGATGCCGTAGGCGACGTCGCCGATGAGGGCCGTGGCGGCGCGGGCGTGGATCGCGCAGAGGTGCATGGCGAACGCGTCGGCCAGGCGCTGTCGTTCGGCCGCGTGCTGGGCGTGCAGGTCGGTGGAGCCGGTGAGTTCGGGCGGGTCGGGCACCGTCAGGGCGAGGACGACACCGGCGTGGTCGGTCAGGCCGAGGCGGCCCAGTGCCTCGGCGGCGCCCGGGCCGCCTTCCAGGGCGGTGGAGACGAGGTCGGTGCGCAGCCGGCGTTCGACGTCGGCACCTGCCCGCAGGCGCAGCAGGTGCAGGGCCACCAACTGGGCGGCGTCGTGCAGGGCCCGGCCGCGCTCGGCGCTGAGCGGGGTGTGCGTCGCGGCCCAGATGGAGCCGAGGAACTCGTCCCCGGCGCGGACGGCGATGGCGGCGCGCGGGATGTGGAAGCCGTCGATCTCGGGCGGGACGACGTGGACGGGCCGGTCGCTGCGGTAGAGGGAGCGGAAGACGCCCTGGTCCTCGAGGAACCGCGTGAAGCGTTCCGGGACCTGGCGGCCGAGGACGGTCTCCACCCGGGAGGGGTCGGCCTCGTCCTGGCGGCCGGAGAAGGCGAGGACGCGGGAGCTGCGGTCCTCGATGGTGACGGGGGCGTCGAGGAGTGCGGCCACCGCGTTGGCCAGGGCGAACAGATCGCCGGACGGGGTGCCGCCGAGCGTCTGCGGACCCGCCTCGCCGATGTCGCCGTCCGCGAGCAACGAGCGCAGCAGTGCGGCGAGTTGGGCCCAGGAGGCGCCGCGGGTCAGCGCGAGCAGCGCGACGCCGGAGTGCCGCGCGGCCGCGGTCACCTCCGGGTCGTTCGGTGCGGGGGCGCGGACCACCAGGGCCGCCGCGCCGGTGTCGCCGAGGGCGGTGAGCAGCCGGGCGGTGTCGTGCGGCCCGTGGACGCCGATGCCGAGCACCAGGGCCCGGCGGGGCAGGACGGGTTCGTCGAGGGGGTCGTGGATGACGACGCCGCCGATCTCGTCCGCCGTGTCCGGGTCGCCGCACACGAGGTCGAGCAGGGTGGTCCCGAGGTCTTCCAGGACCCGGCTGAGGCTGGCCCTCGGCTGGGTGTTCACGGTGCCCGCTCCCCCTGTCGCGACGGTCCCCCCGGCCGGGGTCACGGCCGTACGTGGTCGGCGTGGACGGGATTGTGCGGCGTTTTCGTCGCCGGGCACAAGGGGCGCGTCGCATCCGCCCCGGGCGGTGCGGCCCTCACAGGGCGATCCACTCGGTGCCGACGGTGACCTCGTCGAGCGCGTCCGGGAGCGGGACCACCCCGATGCCCGGCCCGTCCGGCACCGGCAGGTGGCCGTCGGCCAGGACGAACGGCTCGGTGATGTCGGTGCGGTAGTAGCGGTCGGACGCGGAGGTGTCGCCGGGCAGGGTGAAGCCGGGCAGTGCGGCCAGGGCGACGTTCGCGGCGCGGCCGAGTCCGGTCTCCAGCATGCCGCCGCACCACACCGGGACGCCGTGCGCAGCGCAGACGTCGTGGATGCGGCGGGCTTCCAGGTAGCCGCCGACGCGGCCGGGTTTGATGTTGACGACGGCGCAGGCACCCAGGGTGATGGCCGCGGCGGCGGAGCGGGCCGAGGTGATCGACTCGTCCAGGCAGATCGGCGTGGTGAGCGTTCGGGCCAGCTGGGCGTGGCCGATGAGGTCCTCCTCCTCCAGCGGCTGCTCGATCAACAGGAGCCCGTACGGGTCGAGTCGGGCCAGGTGCCGCGCGTCGGCGAGGGTGTAGGCGGTGTTGGCGTCGACCTGCAGCAGCAGGTCGTCCCCGAAGCGTTCGCGCACGGCGCGTACGGGTGCGAGGTCCCAGCCCGGTTCGATCTTGAGCTTGATGCGGCGGTATCCCTCGGCGAGGTATCCGGCGACGACGTCGAGCAGGTGGGGCACCGAGTCCATGATCCCGACGGAGACGCCGCACGGGACGCGGTCGTGGACGGCGCCCAGTGCGCGCGCCAACGGCTCGCCGTGGCCGCGCAGTTCGGCGTCCAGGACGGCCGTCTCCAGGGCGGCCTTGGCCATCCGGTGTCCCCGCAACGGTGCCAGGGCCGGTGCGACGCCCGCCGCGTCGAGTTGCCGTCCGCCGCCCAGCGCGGGCACGAGGAAGCGGCGCAGCACGTCGGCGCAGGCGGCCGCGTACTCCGACGAGTAGCGGGGGTCGGCCATCGCGACGCACTCGCCCCAGCCCTCCGCGTCGGCGGTCTCCGCGCGCAGCAGCAGCGCCGTGCGGTCCGTCATGGTGCCGAAGGAGGTGCGGAAGGGGGCCACCAACGGCAGCCGGATCTCGCGGAGTTCGACGCCGGTGAGCTTCACGGTGTGTCCTTTCGTACGAGGAGGTACCAGCCGGCGCGGTCGAATCCCGTCACCTGCCAGCCGTCGGCGAGGAGTCCGCCGAGGACGTCGCGGACGGCGGAGCGCCAGGCCGCCGCGGACCGCGGGTCGCTGTGGCGCAGCCGCTCGATGTCCGCGGGCACGGCGACCAGGGCCATGGGGCCGGTCGCGGCCCGTGCGTGCGGGCGGCCGTCGGAGGTGGCGCCCAGGGCGACGGCGGCGTCGGGCAGTCGCCGTGCGCGCGGCGGGTGTCCGTGGCAGGCGGCGGCGACCTCGGGTGCGGCCAGGTGCCACTCGACGAGGAGGCGGTCGGTGTCGTCGGCGCCGTTGATGCCGTCGTTCATGGGGCCGTAGAAGTTGGGCAGGTACTGGACGGCCCGCCCGGCGAGTTTGCCGAGGTTGAAGTAGGCGTTGCGGCGCACCAGCGGGTCGAAGGTCCAGGACACGTGGCCCGTGCGCCGTTCCAGTGCCCAGGCGCGCTGGTGCGCCTTGAGGGCGAAGCCGACGCTGCGGCCGCGCATGCGGGCCGAGACGCCCGCGATGTGGCTGTGCAGGGAGCCGTCGGGCGGCGGTCCGAAGAAGCCGATGCAGGCGCCGACGAGGTCGCCGCCGTCGGCCGCGTCGAACGCGGCGGCGACGTAGCTTCCTGCCTTGTCCATCGCGCGCAGCAGCTCGGTGGTCGCGAGGCCGTTCTCGCCGGCCGGTTTCCAGATGCCTTCGAAGAGCCGGCAGGTCGCTTCCAGGTCGGGCAGGGCGCTGATGGGCCGCACGTGGCAGCCTGCCGCGCGGGCCGCCGCGGTGGCGGCGTCGAGGGCGTCGGCCGCGATGCGCTGCCGCGTCCCGGGGGCGAGCGGGGTGGCGGCGGGCGGGTTGGTCATCGGGCGCTCCTGTCGGCCACGCTCTTGTCCGTGCGGTCGGCGGTGCGCAGGGCGTCGATCAGGGCGGCCAACAGGGCGGTGCGGCGCGGGAGTTCGGCGACCAGGACGTGTTCGTCGTCGGCGTGTGCGCCGCCGCCCACCGCGCCGAGTCCGTCGAGGGTGGGGACGCCGATGCCCGCGGTGAAGTTGCCGTCCGACGCTCCTCCCACGGCGGCGGCCGACAGCGGTCCGATGCCCAGGTCGTCGGCGAGCAGCCGGGCGCGCCGGTACAGCGCGCCGGACGCGGCGGCCGACAGCGGCGGCCGGTTGGGTCCGCCCGTCACGTGGACGCGCGCGCCGTCGAGGGCGGGGCGCAGGCCGTGCAGGGCGGCGTCCACGCGGGCCTGTTCGGCGGTGTCACGGACGCGGACGTCCACGGCGAACCGCCCGTGGGCGGGGACGGTGTTGGTGGTGGTTCCGGCCCGCGACGACGTCGGCGTGACGGTCGTGCCCGCGGCGCTGTCGGACAGTGCGCACACGGCGAGGATCTGATGGGCGAGCTCGACCCCGGCGTTCACGCCGCGCTCCGGTTCCAGTCCGGCGTGGGCGGCCCGCCCGTCGACGCGTATCTCGTACAGGGACACGCCTTTGCGTGCCGTCTTGAGTGCGCCGCCGTCGGCGGAGGCCTCCAGGACCAGCGCGGCGTCGCAGCCGGCCGCCTCGGACTCGATGAGCGCGCGCGACGACGGCGAGCCGAGCTCCTCGTCCCCGGTGACCAGGAACGTCACGTCGTCGACGGGCCCGAGCGCGGCGAGCGCGTGCAGGCCCATCACCAGACCGGCCTTCATGTCGAAGCAGCCGGGGCCGCGCAGGATGCCGCCCTCGACCGTGAACGGGTGGCCGGTCAGCGAGCCGAGCGGCCACACCGTGTCGTGGTGTCCGAGGAGCAGGACGCGGCGTGGTCCGCCGCCCAGACGCCAGCGCAGGTGGGTGCGGCCGTCGAGGACGATCCGGTCGGGCTCGGCGCCGAGGTGCGAGGCGCCGAGGGCTGCGACCGCCTCGGCGCTGTGTGCCACGGCGGCGAGGTCGGACGACGGCGACTCGGTGCGCACCAGGCGTCCGATCTCGTCGACCATGGCGGGAAGTGCGGCGTCGAACCGGCCGACGCCGCTGTGCTGTTGGTTCACGTCAGGACACCTTCTGGTTCATGTCAGGACACCTTCGGGGTCGCGCGCACGCCGAAGTGCAGGTACGGCTCGCCGGTGGGCAGCGAGTAGAAGGTCACGGGGGTCCAGGAGCGGGTTCCCGGCAGCCGTACGACGAAGAGGTCGTCGCTCACGGGCACCAGAGCGGCCTCCTGGACCGTCTGAGGCACGAGCGCGGCGAGCGGGCCGGTCACGGTGTGGCGCAGCCTCGGCCCGTCGGCGCCCTGCAGGATCTCGATGCGCGCGCCTTCCCTCTCGTACCTGCCCGTGTGGCGCTGGATGTCGGCGGTGTTCGGCCCGGCGGGCGGTGCGAGCGGAGCGGGCATGGCGACGTCAGCCAGTTCGGCGAAGATCTCCCGGAACAGCTCCAGGTACAGGTCGTGGGTGGCGCCGCCGTTGGTGAGCAGCGTGACGGCGAGGTCCTGTTCGGGCAGCAGGCGCAGGAACGCCGACTGGCCGATGGTGTTGCCGTCGTGCCCGACGAGCCGGTGGCCGTCCCAGTCGAAGCGGATCCAGCCGAGGCCCCAGGAGTCCCCGAGGGTGTGCACGTCCGGCAGGTCGACCTGCTTCTCGGTCATGGCGCGTGCCGCCTGCGGCGACAGGACGCGGGTGCCGTCCGCGGCACGGCCGTCCGCGAGGTGCAGGCGTGCGAAGGCGAGGACGTCGGCGGCGGACGCGGTGATCAGTCCGGCGGGTCCCGCCGACCGGGGCAGCCCCCAGACGGGGACGGGCCGCGGGTCGTCGTCGCCCTGCGCGTCGTGCCCCGTGGCGGCGCGGAAACGCAGCGCCTCCTCGGGCAGGGTGACGGTGTGCGCGAGGCCGAGCGGGGAGCAGATCCGCTCCTTGACGGCGGCGTCCCAGCTGGTGCCGGTGAGCTTTTCGACGATCCGGCCGGCGAGCACGAAACCGGAGTTGCAGTACGAGAAGGTCGCGCCCAGGGGGTGGTTCTGCGCCGCCGCGTCCAGCTGGTCGACGTACCGCTCGAGGCAGTCGTCGCCGCGGCCGGTGTCGGTGAAGACGTCGCCGTCGATGCCGCTGGTGTGGGTCAGCAGATGGCGTACGGTCACCTGTTTCGCCGTGTGCGGGTCGGCGAGGCGCAGGTCCGGCAGGACGTCGGTGACGGGTGCGTCGAGGTCGAGCCTGCCCTCGTCGACGAGTTGCATGATCAGTGTGGTGGTCCACACCTTGGTGATCGAGCCGATCTGGAACAACGAGTCCTGGGTGGCCGTGACGCCGGTGTCCTTGTTCAGCACACCGGTTGCGGCCAGGGCGGTCTCGTCGCCGCGGGCGATGCCGAGGACGGCGCCGGGCACGCGGTGGCGGGCGGCGAGTGCGTCGAGGCGCCGCTGCCAGTGCGCGACGTCCAGAGGGGGACGGCCGGTGCCCGCGTGCCGTTCCACCCAGTCGACGACGCGCCGCGCGAGGTCGACGCGGTGCGAGGGCGGCCCGTCGAGCAGGAACAGGTGCGCTCCGTCCGGGTAGCGCACCAGCCGGGTGGGAACGCCGCGCACGCGCAGCGCGCTGAACCACTGCTCGGCCTGCCCGACCGGACAGCGTTCGTCGGCCGCGCCGTGCACCACCAGGGTCGGGGTGCGCACGTCCTGCACGCGCGCGTACGGGGACAGTGCGGCGTAGCGTTCGCGCTGTTCCCACGGCTGCCCGCCGAGTTCGGCCTCGGCGAGGGCGTGGGCCTCGTCGCTGGTGCCGCACATGCTGGTGAGGTCGCTGACCACGCCACCGGCGACGGCGGCCGCGAAGCGGTGGTCGCGGCTGGTCAGCCAGCAGGTCATGAACCCGCCGTAGCTGTAACCGGCTACGGCCAACTTGGCTGCGTCCGCGATCCGTTCGGCAACGAGGGCGTCCAGCGGTTCGAGGAGGTCCGCCGCGTCGGCCTCGCCCCACGCCGTGCGGGCGGCGGTGAAGAACTCCTCGCCGTAGCCGTCGCTGCCCCGGGGGTTGAGCAGCAGCACCGACCAGCCGCGTGCGACGAGCGCCTGGTGGTAGAGGTGGTGGGGGTCGGCCGCGCCGTTCCACGCGTTGTGCGGGCCGCCGTGGATGTCGAGCAGCAGCGGGGTCGGCCCGTCGGCGGCCGGGTCGCGCAGCAGCCAGCCCTGCACGGTGGTGCCGTCGGACACGGTGAACTCCCGTTCCTGCGGCGTGAACAGGGCCACCTCGCCCAGTGCGGCACCGTGCCGGGTGAGCACCCGCTCGCGGCCGGTGGTGAGGTCGACGGTGGTGATCTCGCCGTACGAGATGGGGGTCGCCAGGACGAGCGCGGCGCGGCCGGCGGCGACGGACAGTCCAGAGACGACCCGTCCCGCGCCGCCGACGAGGACGCGTGGTGCACCGCCGTCGGGGTCCGTCGCGTAGAGGTGGGTGCAGCCGTGCTCCCGTACGCAGAACAGCACCGAGCCGCCGTCGGCGGTGGGCCGGGGTACCGCGCCCGGGTAGCCGGGGCCGCCGGGCATGACGTTGCGGTCGAGCCCGGCGGTGAGGACGGCCGGTGCGCCCCCGTCCACGGGGATGCGCAGCACGTGTGCGTGGCCGAGGGCGGTGTCCGTGCGGCCGGCGACCAGGAGCGCGTCCCCGTCGGCGGCCCATGCGGCGGCGTACGCGAGGCCTTCGCGCGGGCCGACGAGGCGCGGTGCGGCGCCGGAGCCCGTGGCGTTCACGACGTACGCCGCGGAGCGTCGCGTCAGATCGGCGTCGGTGCCGCGTGCCGCGCAGAAGGCGAGGCCGCGGCCGTCCGGCGACCAGGCCGGGTGTCCGGCGTGCCAGTCGCCGTGGGTGATCTGCCGGACGGTCCGCCGGTCGCCCTCCAAGACGTCCACGACGTGCAGATGGCTGCGGGCCGTGCCGAACAGGCCCGGTCCGTCGGCCTTGTAGGTGAGCCGGTCCGTGACGACCGGCTCCTTGCCCCGGGCGGGTCCGGTGGGTGCGGTGAAGGCGATCGCGGTGCCGTCCGGGGACCACACCGGGGCTCCCGCGCCCGCCGGAAGGTCGGTGAGCGGCTCGGGTTCACCGCCGTCGGCGGGCAGCAGCCACACCTGGGCGGGTCCGTCGCCGCCGCGCAGGAACGCGATCCGGCGGCCGTCGGGGGACCAGGCAGGGGCGGTGTCGGCCGGGCCGCGGGTCAGGCGTCGCGCGGGGCCGCCGCCGGTGGGCACGGTCCACAACGCGCGCTCGTTCCGGTCGTGTTCACGGTCGGCGGTGCGCAGCACGTAGGCGATGCGGGTGCCGTCCGGGGCGATGGCCGGCTGTTCCGGCAGGGCGATGGCGTACAGATCGTCGAGGCCCAGGCGTCGCGTCACGGTGTGCGGTCTCCTCGCGGACGGGGGTGGATGGGTGCGGGGTGTGTGCTCGAGTCATGAACTTCCGTCCTCCCGTGGCTCTTTGGGGAGGGCGAAGTGGCAGGCGGCGCGGTGGGGCCGGGTCGCGGCGGCCACGGCGGGATCCGTGGTGCGGCACACGTCGCGCCCGGCGTGGGCGAGGGGTCCTGCGGGGCAGCGCGGATGGTAGGCGCAGCCGGTGGGAGGGTGGTGCGGGTCGGCCGGTTCCGCGGTGTCGAGCGCGGGTTCCGTGGCGATGTCCCAGGCCGAGGTGCGGCGGGGCACGGCGGCCAACAGGTCGCGGGTGTACGGGTGTTGGGGGTCGGCGAGGACCTGTTCCGTGGGGCCCGCCTCGACGATCGCACCGAGGTACATCACGGCGATGTGGTCGCTGAGGTGGCGCACGACGGCCAGGTTGTGGGAGATGAACAGCATGCTCAGGCGCAGCCGCCGCTGTACATCGCGCATCAGGTTGAGCACGGCGCCCTGGACGGAGACGT
Organism: Streptomyces sp. NPDC050085; assembly: GCF_044460595.1. Taxonomy (NCBI): domain Bacteria; kingdom Bacillati; phylum Actinomycetota; class Actinomycetes; order Kitasatosporales; family Streptomycetaceae; genus Streptomyces; species Streptomyces sp. NPDC050085. Next base: position 309,667 of record NZ_JBITJZ010000006.1, read on the forward strand.
CGAGTGCGGAGGTGATCTCGTCGGCGATGACGACCTGCGGCCGCCCGGCGAGCGCGCGGGCGACGGCGACGCGTTGGCGCTGACCGCCGGAGAGCTGTCCGGGCAGCATCGAGGCGCGGTCCGGATCGAGGTTCACCTGGTCGAGCAGCCGGGCGACTTCGGTACGCCGGTCCGCCCGGCCCCGGTCGCGTGCGCGGGGCAGCGCCTCGGCGATGGACGCGCCGACGGTCATGCGCGGGTCCAGGGACGCGTACGGGTCCTGGAACACCATCTGCAGCGGGCGGTGGCGCCGCGGCAGGGCGCGCACGTCGGTGCCGTCCAGCAGGATCCGCCCGCGGGCGAGCGGCGCGAGGCCGACGGCGGCGCGGGCCAGTGTCGACTTCCCCGAGCCCGACTCCCCCACCAGGCCGACCACTTGACCGGACGGGACGGTCAGGTGCGCCCCTGCCACGGCGGTCAGGGCGTGGCGCCGGCTGCCGTAGCGCACGCTCACGTCGTCGAAGACGAGCTCGCTCATGCCGTCCCTCCTGTCGTGCGGTTCTCGGCCAACTCGCCCTTGCCCGTAGCGGGGTGCCAGCACGCGACCCGGTGCCCGGCCGGGTACACGACCGGCTCCGGGTCCTCGCGGCGGCACTGGTCGTCGGCGTACGGGCAGCGCGGGGCGAAGGCGCATCCCGCGGGCATCCCGTCGGGTTCCGGCGGGCGTCCGGGGATCACGGCGAGCGGCCGGTCCCGGTCGGTGTCGAGGTCGGGCACCGCGGCCAACAGGGCACGCGTGTAAGGGTGTTGGGCCCGGCTGAACAGGTCGGCGGCGGGCAGGTCCTCGACGATGCGGCCCGCGTACATGACCAGCACCCGGTCGCAGGTGCGGGCGACGACGGTGATGTCGTGGCTGATGAGCAGGACGGCGGCGCCCCGCTGTTCCCGCACCTCGGCGAGCAGGCGCAGCACTTGGCGCTGCACGGTGACGTCGAGGGCGGTGGTCGGTTCGTCCGCGACGATCAGCCGGGGGTCGCCCATGAGGCCCATGCCGATCATGGCGCGCTGGCGCATCCCGCCGGAGAACTCGTGCGGGTACTGCCGGGCGCGCCGCTCGGGTGCGGGCACGCGGACGGCACGCAGCCGGTCCTCGGCGCGGGCGAACGCGGCGCGCCGTGACAGGTGTTGGTGCTGTTCGGCGACCTCGGCGAGCTGGCGTCCGACGCTCGTCACGGGGTTGAACGAGGACGCCGGGTCCTGGAAGACCATCGCCAGCGAGGTGCCGAGCAGGGTACGCAGTGCGCGGGGCCCGGTGTCCAGCAGCGGCTGCCCGGTGAACTCCAGGCGGCGGGCGGTCACGTGGGCGGGTGGTTCCAGGATCCGGGAGACGGCGAGCGCGGTGAGGCTCTTGCCGGATCCGGACTCGCCGACGACGCCGACGGCTTCACCGGGGTGGACGCGGAAGCTGACGCCGCGCACCGGGGTGATCCACCCGTCGGGGCCGGGGAAGGCGACCCGCAGGTCCTCCACGGCGAGGACCGGTTCCCCGTCCACGGGTTGCGGTGCGGCGGCGGGCCCGGGCGGGACCGGCGGGCGACGGGCCGCGGTGGCGCGGGGCAGGGTGCGGATGCCGAGGGCGGCGGCCGCGGCCTCGCCGAAGAGGTGGAACGCCAGGCCGGTGACGACGACGGCCACGCAGGGGCCGAGGGCGGGCGCCGGGGTCAGGTTGATCCTGCCGAGGCCCTCGCCGAGGAGCCGGCCCCAGTCGTAGTCCGGGGGCTGGACGCCCAGGCCCAGGAACGAGAGCCCGGCGAAGGCGAGGAGTGAACTGCCCGCGCCGATCGTGGCGTTGACGGCCAGGGGTTCGGCGATGTTCGGCAGGATGTGGCGGGTCAGCAGCCGGATGCGGCCGACGCCGACGGTGCGGGCGGCGGCCACGAAGTCCTGCCCCGCGACCGACGCGCTCAGCGTCTGGGCGAGCCGGGCGAACGCCGGGGCCGTCGCGAGCCCGATCGCCAGGACGGCGCCGCGCGTGCCCACGCCGATGACGACGGCGAAGAACAGCGCGAGGAGCAGGCCGGGGAACGCGACGGCGATGTTCACCACGGAGGTGACGAGGCGGCCGGTGCGGCGGGGCAGCACCGAGGGCGCCGCACCCAGCAGCAGACCCAGGGCCACGCCCAGCAGGGTCGCGGTCACCGCCAGGAACAGGGAGAGGCGGGTGGCCACGAGCACGCGCAGGAAGACGTCGCGGCCGAGCGCGTCCGTGCCCAACAGGTGGGCGCCGGACGGGCCTTGCTGGATCGCGGCCGTGTCGACCACGTCGGCCCGATCGCCCCACAGGACCGGAGCGAGGACGGCCAGGGCGACGACCGCGAGGAGCAGCAGCCCCGCGCAGGCGCCGACGGGGGTGCGGGCGACCGCGCGCCATCGGGAGTGTGCCGCGGACATCAGACCTCCCCGATCGCGGAGCGCGGGTCGAGCACGGCCAGCGCCACGTCGACCAGCAGGTTCACGGCCAGCACCCCGGCGCCGTAGACCAGCACGATGCCCTGCACCAGCGGATAGTCCTTCTGCAGGATGGACTGCACGATCGTCGAGCCGAGCCCGGGCCAGGCGAACACGTTCTCCACCAGGACCGTGCCCGCGACCAGCGCCGACAGCAGCAGGCCGCCGAGGGTGAGGGTGGCGGTCACCGCGTTGGGCAGGGCGTGGCGCAGGTACACGCGGCGCGGCGGCAGCCGTTTGGCGCGCGCGGTGCGCACGTAGTCGCGGGACAGCACCGACAGCACCTCCACGCGGCAGATCCTGGCCAGCACCGCGGCCGGCCCGGCGGACAGGGCGAGCACCGGCAGGACGTACGAGCCGGGGCCCTGCCGTCCCGCGACGGGGAACCAGCCGAGGCGCACCGCGAACACGTAGGCGAGGACGACGGCGAGCAGGAACTCCGGTACGGCGGCCAGCAGTCCGCTCACCGAGGTGAAGGCCAGCTCGGCGCCGCGGCGGCGCCCCGACCGGGTCAGGGCAGCCGTCGCCGTGCCCAGCGGGACGGCGACGGCGAGCGCCAACAGGAAGGCGAGACAGGCCAGTTGGGCGGTCGCGGGCAGCCGGTCGGCGATGGTCCGGGTCACCGGCAGCCCGGAGATCGTGGAGCTGCCGAGGTCTCCGGTGCACAGTCCGCCGAGGAAGTGCGCGTACTGCCGCCACAGCGAGTCGTCGAGCCCGAGCTCCGCGCGGCGCGCCGCGACGACGTCCGGCGAGGCGGTCATGCCCAGGGCGGCGCGCACCGGGTCACCGGGGACGAGGTGGATCATCAGGAACGCGGCGGTGACGAGCACCCACAGCGACAGCACGAGCCGGGCCGCGCGCCGGACGCCGAACCGGAGCCAGCGGTTGTGCCGCCAGGAGGGCGCGGGCGCCGTCGACGGCGGAGCGGCTCCGGCCGCCGCCGGCGTCATCACTGTCGTCATCGCAGCGACCCCCTATTCCGCGTACATGCGGATCGAGGACGGGACGATCGAGCCCTGGCCGACCTCGAAGCGGGCCGACTTGCCGAAGACGGGGGTGAGCGAGTTGTAGTAGGGCACGACGTCGACGTGCTTGATGAGCGCCGCTTCGGCCTGCTGCCACTGCGCGCAGCCGGCGGCGCCGACCTGCTGCGACGCCTTCTGTACGAGGGCCGTGTACGCGGAGTTGTCGACCCCGGAGAAGTTCACGCCCTTCGGCGGCGTGGGCCCCGACATGAACGGAACGAGCTGGGTGGGGACCGAGAGGGCGACCGGCCCCATGGACACGTCCCAGTTGCCGGAGCCGAACAGGGTGCTGTTCAGTCCGGGACTGTCCACCGCCTTCAGCGTGACCTCGGCGCCGGCGCTCTTCCACACCTTCTGGATCAGCTCGGCGCCCGCGGCCATGGTGGGCCCGTTCTGGCTTCCGTACAGCAGGCTCAGGGTCAGCTTCTTGCCGCCCTTGGTACGGGTGCCGCCCGCGCCCTGGGTCCAACCGGCCGCGTCCAGTGCGGACTTGGCGGCGTCGAGGTCGTGTGCGGGCAGGTTGCCCGTGACGGAGTCACCGGTGCAGGCCCGCGGTTCGTCGGTGAGCATGCCCCGGGACGGCTTTCCGGTGCCGCTGGTGATGACCTTGCCGAGGTCGGACAGGTCGAGCGCCTGGACCAGCGCGCGCCGCACCCGTTCGTCGGCGCCGGGGCGGGTGCCGGCCTGGTTGAAGTACATCTCGCCCAGCGGCGCCTGCACATCGGCGTGGAACATCTTCTGCGCGGCCAGCCGCTGTTGCTCGGGCCCGGCCACCGCGGCCGCGTTCAGCTCTCCGGAGAGCAGTAGGTTGGCGGTCGTGGTCTCGTTGGCGACGACGCGGACCGTCACCTTGTCGGGGAGCCCCTTGGCCGCTGCCGCGGGCCCTTTGTAGTCCTTGCGCCGGGTCAGGGTGTAGTGGTCGCCGGCGACGGCCTCGGTCATGGCGAACATGCCGGTGCCGCTCCCCTTGCCGCCCTGGGCCAGGACCGTACGGTCCTTCAGGCCGCGCCCGCAGGCGATCGGCACGGAGCCCGCGTTGCGCAACAGGAACGCGTCCGGGGCACCGCTGGTGAGGGTGACCGTGCGCTGCGCGTCGTCGGCCTTCGCCGTGGTGCCGGGCTGGATCTGCACACCGGCCAGCGGCGACTTGTTCTTCGGGTCGCCGATGTAGTCGATGTTCGCGGCGACGTCGCTCGCGGTCAGCGGCGCACCGTCGGAGCAGGTGACGCCGGGCCGCAGCGTGAAGGTCGCCTTCGTTGTCGTCGCCTGCCAGCTCTGCGCGAGCCCCGCGACGGGCTCGCCGTTTCGGTCGAGACCCACCAACGAGTCGTACACATAACGGTTGATACCGATGGCGATCGACATGACGGTCTTCGCCGGGTCGAGACTCCCCGGATCGGACGCGTACGCCACGGTGAAGTTCCCCCCGTCCGCCAACGCCCCCTTCCCACCCGCACCCGAGCCGGAGCCCCCTCCCCCACACCCGGCGGCGAGCAGCGCGGCGACCACCACCACGGGCCCGACGCGCACGGCGTGTCCCGCGCCGCCTCTCATCCCCACTCCCGCGTGCACTCGTCCGTCGTCGACATGCGGACCCCCATCTCCGAGGCTTCGAACCGGTGTTGTCCGGAAGGTAGGGCAGCGACACCGCGCGACACTTCGTCGGCCACCACGAGGAGGAGCGGTCCGGTTCGTCGGGGCGGACGATCGTGTGCGTGTGCCGGGTGGGGGTTGAGTCTTCTGTGAGGGGCCGACTTTCCGCTCGCTCAGTCCCGAGCTGCCAGATGGCCGCGCCCCGAGCGGATCCCGCGCCTCGCGGTCGGCAACCCCGTTTACGCATCGTTCTGTATATGGAACACTCGCCGCCATGGACCTACGTGTCGCCCACGCATCCGAGTTGCCCGCCCTCGTCCAGTACGCCGACCGGCCCGAGCACAACGCCGGGACCGCCGCTTACCTCGCCGACCTGCTCTCGCAGAAGTGCACCCGACCCGAGTGGTGTCTCGTCGCCGAGGACGGTGACGGGCGCGTCGGCGCGGCCACCGCCTTGTGGACGCTTCCCGGCAGTGACGTCCCAAGAGCCCTGGTGCTCCTCGAAGTTCCGTGGGACGAGCCGGAACTGGCCACCGGGCAGGCGTTGTTGGCCGAGGCCGGGAAGCTGGCCGCCTCGCTGGGGGCCTCGGAGTTGGAGCACGTCATCGACTCTCCTGCGCAGGCGCCGCAGTTCCAGGCGGATCCCGAGCGGCGTGCCGAGCTGCTCCGTCTCGCGGGCTTTTCGCTCGCCCGTGACGGCCGCCGCTTCCGCCGCGCGGCGGGAGGTGAACTCCCGCCGCAGGACGACCGGTTGACCTGGCGTTCCCTGGCCGAGCTCGGCCGGGAGCCGTTCCTCGCGCTGCTCGCGGAGACGCTGCCGACGAGCGCCGATGCTCATTTCGCCGCGGGGGTGGCCCGGCACGGCGCCCGCGGGGCGGCCGAGGAGGTCCTCGCGGACATGGAGGCGTTTGCGTACGAACCCCACTGGTGGGAGATCGGCCACGCGCCGGACGGCACACCGGCCGCCCTGAGCCTGCCCGCCCGCAATCCGTCGGTGGCGGTCATCGGGCTGGTCGCCGTCGCCCCCGCCCACCGCGGCAACGGCTACGCGACCGCGGTCGTCGCCCGCGGGACGAAGGTGCTGGTGGAGGCGGGAGCCCAGGAGATCCGGGGCGACTGCGACCGGGCCAACACCGCCATGAGCAAGGCGTTCGCGCGAGCGGGCTACGAGAATTTCGCCGACCGCCAGGAATTCTCCCGCTCCCTGTGAACGAGGCCGGGCCGCCGCACCGGCCTCGGTCGGCCTCGGCCAGGACGGTGCGATGGCCCGTGCGTCAGTTGGTCGCCGCTTCCAGGTGCCCCCCTGGTTACACCGGCTAGTTGCCCCCGGCCGTGTCGGACACAGTCGCATCGACCGGCGTGCCCGCCTCGACGGTCCGGCTGACCGTGCACAGCCGGTCGTGCGAGGTCTTCACCGCCCGCGGCAGGATCGCGCGGGCCCGATCGCCCGAAGGGCCGTCCGGGAATGTCACGGAGAAGGTGACCCCGAGGTCCGCCATCCGGTTGCCGCTCTCGTCCTCGACCTTGTTGCCGTTCACGGTGACGGTGAACGTCGTCGGTTCCGTGTGACGGCTCGTGGCGACCTCCACATCGGCCGCGGTACAGCCGCCGATCGCGGCGAGGAAGAGTTCGACGGGCGTGAAGTCGGTGCCCGAGCCGGTCCCGAAGTCGAGTGTGCCGCCACGGGCATTGGTCGCGGTGAACCGGCCGGGACCGGCACGCTCGATGGTGACGGAGCGCAGTGCGTTGTCAGTCATGGCTACGACAGTAATCTCACGCCGCGCCTCCCGTGCGTATGCACGGCTGCGCCCCTTCCCTCTCCCTGACGCGCCGCCCAACTGGCCCCTTCGGCCCTCGCTCCCGCCCAACGCCGAAGCGGCATTGGGGAGTAGGCGCATTGCGGGCCGGACGTCGAGGTCACGCTCTGTCATGCCGTGGTGGTCCGGACGCCGCATCGGGGGTTCTCATGTCACATCCCACACTGCCTTCGGGAGTGAAGTCGCGGGCTACCGCCGAACTCGCGGCTGCGGCTCCTGCCGTCGCCGTCGGCGTCGCGCATGACGGAGGGCCGTCCGAGGGATGGCGGAGAGCTGACGGACCGCTGCCGGTCCAACACCCCTCGCCTGCACGGCAGATGGGGATGATCGGACGTCCACGGCGACGCTGTGCGATGCCATGGCCAATGACATAATCCCAGGGTCCTCAACGGCCACATCCAGGGCGCGGCACGATCCTGGTGAACCGGTCAGCGATCGAGCACACGCTGGAGTCAGGCATGACGGCACAGTCCTCCCCCCACCGCATCGACACGAGCAGGCCCCACCCGGCCCGTGTCTACGACTGGCTGCTCGGCGGCAAGGACAACTATCCGGTCGATCAGGAGGTGGCGGAGAAGCTGCCGCCGGAGTCCCAGCGGAGCGCGCGGCGCAACCGCGCGTTCATGCACCGCGCCGCGGCCTGGCTGGCGGGCCAGGGGGTCGACCAGTATCTCGACATCGGCACCGGCATCCCGACCCGGCCGAACCTGCACCAGATCGTGCAGGGCATCGTGCCCTCGGCCCGGATCGCGTACACCGACAACGACCCCATCGTGCTGCGGCACGCGGAGGCCCTGCTGGTGAGCACCCCGGAAGGGGCCACCGACTACATCGAGGCGGATGTGCGCCGGCCCGAGGCGATCCTCGACCACGCGCGTACGTTCCTGGACTTCAGCCGTCCCGTCGCGCTGTCGATGGTCGCGCTGATGCACTTCATCACGGACGACGAGGACCCCTACGGCCTGACGCGGACGCTCGTCGACGCGCTGCCGTCGGGCAGTTACTTCATGTTCTCCCACGGCACCACCGACGAGCACCCGCACCTCGCACAGTCGGTGAAGAACACGTACCGCAAGGGCGAGATCCCGCTGCGGATGCGGACGCGGGCCGAGGTCGAGCCGTTCTTCGAGGGCCTCGACCTGGTCGAGCCCGGCCTGGTGACGGCGACCAGGTGGTACAAGGACGAGCCCGCGCCCGCCGATGAGCTGAGCGGCTTCTACGTCGGGGTCGCCCGCGTGCCGTAGGGGCATCGGCGCCTATCGTCGGCGTATCGAAAAGCGGATACGTGCCGGCGACACAGCGCCGACTTGACTGGCGCCATGTCATACCGCGAACCGCCACCCCTGTCCCTCCCTGTGACACTGACCGTCGCGCCGCTGAGCGACACCGAGCACCTGTCCTTCGTACGGGCGCGGCGGTCGGTGAACTTCGTGCAGACCCCGGCGTGGGGGCGGGTGAAGACGGATTGGCGCAGTGAGTCGCTCGGATGGTTCGACGGCGGACGGCTCGTGGGGGCGGGGCTTGTTCTTCACCGGCCGGTGCCGGGGCTGTCGCGGTTCACGCTCGCGTATCTGCCGTGGGGCCCCGACATCGACTGGTCCGGGGACATCGGTGCGTGGCTCGACCCGCTGGCGTCCTACCTCAAGGCCCGCGGTGCGTTCGCGATCCGACTGTGCCCGCCGGTGCGGACGCACACGTGGGATGCGGCGCAGGTCAAGGACGGCGTGGCCGATCCGGGCGTGCGGCGGCTCACGGGACTGCCCGGCGGGCACGTCGATCCGGTCGGTGCCGAGGTGAGCCGGCGGCTGCGGGCGGCCGGCTGGCTGCCGCAGAGCCCCGAGGACGGGTTCGGCGCCGGGCAGCCGCAGTTCACGTACGAGGTACCGCTGGCGGGACGGTCACAGGACGACGTCCTGAGGGGCATGAACCAGCAGTGGCGCCGCAACATCAAGAAGGCCTCGAAGGCGGGCGTCGAGGTCACGGTCGGTGGCGCGTCGGACCTCCCGGCGTTCCACGAGCTCTATGTGCACACCGCCGCGCGCGACGGATTCAGGCCGCGGCCGCCGGCGTACTTCGAGACGATGTTCGCGGAGTTGAGTGCCGAGGATCCCGGGCGGATCTCGCTCTATCTCGCGCGCCACGAGGGCGAGTTGGTGGCCGCCACGATCCTGGTGCTGGTCGGCGGGCACGCCTGGTACGTGTACGGCGCCTCGTCGACGGCCAAGCGCGAGGTGCGGGGATCCAACGCGTGCCAGTGGGCGATGATCCGTGACGCCTTGGCGGCGGGCTGCGACGTGTACGACCTGCGGGGCATCACGCCGACGCTGGACGCCGCTGATCCGCAGGTGGGGCTGATCCGCTTCAAGGTCGGTACCGGGGGCCGGGCGGTGCGGTACGTCGGGGAGTGGGACCTGCCGCTGCGACCGCTGGTGCACCGCGCGTTCGACCTGTACATGCGGCGCCGCGCGCGCTGAGCCCGCGCCGCACGGCTACCCGAGTGCGGCGGCCACCTCGTCGAGACGGGCGCCGCGCGACGCCTTGACGAGGACGACGTCGCCGCCGGTCAGGGTCTCGCGCAGCCAGGCGACGGCCGCCTGGTTGTCGCTGAAGGCGATCGCCCGCTCCCCCGGGGCGTCGGCGACGGGGCGGGCGGTCGCGCCGACGACGGCCACCAGGTCGGCGCGCGCGGCCGCGTACGCGCCCACCGCCCGGTGTTCGGCCTCGCTGTCGGCGCCGAGTTCGAGCATCGCGCCGAGTACGGCGATACGGCGGCGGCCCGCGACGGCTGCGAGCGTGTCCAGGGCGGCTCGGGTGGAATCGGGGTTGGCGTTGTAGGAGTCGTTGAGCAGGGTCGCGCCGCAGGCCAGGGTGCGGAGCTCCATGCGCCACCTGGACAGTGAGGCGGTGCTGAGGGCCACCGCCGAGGTGAGCAGGGGGATGCCGGCCGCGAGTCCCGCCGCGGCGGCGGCCGCCGCGTTGAGTGCCTGGTGGGCGCCCGCGAACGGCAGCGCGACACGGGCGCAGGCGCCGGAGGCACGCAGCGTGAACGTCGCCCGGCCCAGGCGGTCGAGGACCAGGTCCTGGACCCGCACGTCGGCGTGTGCGGCGCGGCCGAAGGTCAGGACCGGCCCGCCGGTCAGCGCACGCATCGCGACGACGCGGGGGTCGTCGGCGTTGAGGACGGCGGTGCCGCCGGGTGCGAGGCCGCGCACGAGTTCGCCCTTGGTCCGTGCGATGGCCGCGCGCGAGCCGAACTCCCCGATGTGGGCCTGGCCGACGTTGAGCACGACCGCGATGTCGGGTGCGACCAGGCCGGTGAGGTGGGATATGTCGCCGAGGTGGCGGGCGCCCATTTCGAGGGCGAGGAAGCGGGTGTGCGCGTCGGCGCGCAGCATGGTCAGGGGTACGCCGAGTTCGTTGTTGTACGAACCGTGCGTGGCGACGGTCGGCCCGGCGCCCGAAAGGACCGCGGACAGCAGGTCCTTGGTGCTGGTCTTGCCCTGTGAGCCCGTCACGGCGACGACGGTCAGCCGGTCGCGCAGCCGGGCCACGGCGTGGGCGGCGAGCGTCTGCAGTGCGTCCTGTACGTCGCCGACGACGACGGTGGGCAGCGGTGTCGGCCGCGAGCCGAGCACGGCGGTCGCACGGGTGCGGCCCGCGTAGTCGTGGCCGTCGACGCGCTCACCGGCCATGGCGACGAAGAGACCACCCGGTTCGCCGTGCCGGCTGTCGAGCACGGCCGGCGCCCGCACGGTGACGGTCGCGTCACCCGCCACCCGGCCGCCGACGAGCGCGGCGATCTCCGCGAGCGAGAGGGGGTGCGGGGCGGGGGACGGCCGGCTCTGAGTCATGACTCCAGTGAAGACGGCGGGGTGTTGCCGGTGCGTATGCGGTTCTCGATACGCGGGCGATAGGTGGCGGGCCCCGCCAGGGCTCGCCAACCTCGCCGTATTCACCCTTCGCCCTTCAACCCAGACTGACCTGCGTGATGGGAAAGTCGAAATAGGTGTCCGGGTAGGGCTCGTCCTTGAGCGTGTAATGCCACCATTCGCAGGCGTAGGAGCTGAATCCGCTGTTCTCCATGACGGATCGAAGACTCCTGCGGTTGTCCGCCTCGGTCCGCGAGATTCCTTCCGCTCCGTGGTGGGAGACCGTGTCCATCAGATCGTGGTCGCCGCCCATGGCGGCAAGGTCGCCGCTGTCCAGGTGGTACAGCGTCAGGTCGACGGTGCTGCCGCGACTGTGGCCCGACTTGGTGGCCACGTATCCGTTCTCGAACATCGCGGGCCGGTCGATACGGGGGTAGTGGCGGTGCTTGGTACGGCCGTCCTCCGGCTGCTCCGACCAGCGCAGGAAGGAGTCCACGGCGCGTTGTGGGCGATAGCCGTCCCAGAGGAGCAGGCCGAATCCGTGAGCGGCCGCCTCTTCTCGTGCGGTCTGCAATGCCGCGCACAGGGCCCTGGTGCCGACGATGCGATTGGCCAGATATCCGTCGACCGGTCTTCCGGTGAAATTGTCCCAGGTGGCGTACTTGGCGTCCCAGCGGACCCCGGGCAGGAACTCGTCCATGAAGACGAAGTCGTTACGCACCGGCCGGCTCCGTCGTGGTCAGGGGCCGGTGCAGTGCCCCGGCCACCAGGCGGTCCATGACCGCGGACAGCGGAATTCCGGCAGCGGCCATCATCCGCGGATAGCGGCTGTACGAGGTCATGCCGGGGAAGGTGTTGACCTCGTTGAGGACGACCTGCCCGTCGTCCTTCAAGAACAGGTCCACGCGGGCGAGTCCGCTGCAGCCCAGGGCGCGGTAGACGGCCTTCGCCGTTTCCTGGACGCGTGCCCGGGATTCAGCGGGAATGTCGGCGGGGACGATCGGCGTCGAATTGTCGGAGCCTGTCTCGGGTTCGTCCTCCTGGTGGATCCGGAAGAATCCGTGGGACAGGGCGATGCGGTCGACTTCTCCCGCGGTCAGGTCCGTTCCGCGACCCAGGATCGCGCAGCCGACTTCACTGCCGACGACCGCCTCCTCGACCAGGACCTTCGTGTCGTACCGGCGGGCGATGTCGAGCGCGCCCGGCAGCTCTTCCGCATGCGCCACCTTGCTGACCCCGAAGGACGATCCCGAGCGGGCCGGCTTCACGAAGACGGGATAGGTGAGCCGTTCGGCATCGATGTCCTCGCCCTCCGCGACCGTCCGGAAGTTCGGCGTGGCGATTCCGGCGCCGGCGGCGACGACATAGGCGAGGGACTTGTCCATGCCCAGCGCGGAACTCTGGACGTCGCAGCCCACGTACGGGATGCCGGACAGTTCGAGCAGACCCTGGATCGCGCCGTCCTCCCCGAGCTTTCCGTGCAGGACGGGCACCACGACATCCAGGCCGATCGTCTCGTACTTCCCCTGGTCGAGGACGAGCAGTCCGGGCACGTCACGGTCCGGGGACAGCACGGCGGTCCGGGATGCGCCGCTCTCCCAGTCCGCGGCGGGGCCCTCGCAGAGTTTCCAGGCTCCGCCGCGCGTGATCCCGATGAAGTACGGCTCGTACGTGTCCGGGTCGAGGTTCCGTGCGATCTCCCGCGCGGACTTGACGGAGATGGGGTGTTCCTCCGAGCAGCCGCCGAAGAGGATTCCCACCTGAAGCTTGGTCTTAGGCACGCTTGTTCCTGCTTTCGAATTCCAGGCAGTTGGTGATCGAGTTCTCGACCGTGTCGCTCAGGGCACGGTCCGTGTAATACGCGGTGTGCGGACTGATGAACGCGTTCGGCATTTCCTGCAGCCGCAGCAGTGGCTTGCTGTCGATGGGCGCGTTCCGTCGGTCGGCGTAGAACACGCCTTCCTCGCCCTCGACGACGTCGAGCGCGACACCACCCAGGCGTCCGTCCTCCAGCGCCGCGACCAGCGCGGTCGAATCGATGAGGGCACCGCGCCCGGTGTTGACCACGAACGCGCCGGGTTTCATCCGCTGGATGCGCTCGCGGTCGAGAAGGTGGTACGTGTCGGCGTTGAGCGGTGCGTGGAGCGTGACGACGTCGCTCGACCTCAGCAATTGATCGAGCGGCACCTCGTCGCCGAGGCCACCGCAGTCGCCGAATTCACCGGATTCCCTGGAATCTCTGAATTCCCCGGACTCCCCGAATTCTCCGGACTTCCCGGACTTCCCGGACTTCCCGGACTCCTCGGACTCTCCGACGCGATTTCCGTACGCCAGAATCCGGCATCCGAAGGCGCGGAGCCTTTCCATGACGGCGGTGCCGATGCGCCCGGTTCCGACCACGCCGACGGTCAGGTCGCGCAGCTCTCTGCCGCGTACGTCGTGCAGACGGTAGTCGTGCACATCCGCGCGGCGGACGGTGGACTTGGCGTGGCGCACCGCCATCAGCAGCATCATCACCGTGTAGTCGGCGACGCTGTCGGGGGAATAGCGGACGTTCCCGACGGAAATGCCGAAGCGGCCCGCACTCTCGACGTCGATGTGGTCGTACCCGACGCTTCTTGTGGAGATGTAGGAGACGCCGACGCGGCTCAGTGCACCCAGTGTCTCCGGGGTGATCCGGGTCTTGTGCCCGACGCTGATGCACCGGTTTCCGGATGCCAGACGGGCGGTCTCCTGCGACACCGCGGATTCCGTGATCGTCGGCGTCACTCCGAATCGGGGAGCCAGCTCCCGGAACCGTGCGGCTTCGTCCCGCCCGCATCCGAAGGCGGTGATTCCCACTGGTTCGCTGTAGGTCATGCCTCCATTGAAGGAAACACGGCGTTGCCGGCGCGTATGCGGTTTTTGATACGCCGCCGATAAGTGGTCGACCCGTCTATTGCGGGTGCGTACGCGCGGGCAGTTGCACCGTGATGCGCAGGCCGCCGGTCTCGCGCGGGGTGAGGGTGAGGACGCCGTCGTGTGCGCGCGTGATGGTGGTGACGATGGCCAGGCCGAGGCCGACGCCCGCCTGGTCGGCGTGGATGCGCTCGGTGCCTCGCTGGAACGGTTCGGTGAGCGTCGAGACCAGGCGTGGAGTCAGCTTCCTGCCGGTGTTCTCGACCGTGAGCACCACGGTGCCGGGGTGGACGCCGGTGGTGACCCACACCATGCCCTGGCCGGGCAGATTGTGGACGATCGCGTTGTGCAGGAGGTTCATGGTCAGTTGCAGCAGGAGCGCCGGCGATCCGCTCGTGGGCGTGATGTCGCCGCGGGTCTCGATGGTGACGCCGTTCTTCTCTGCGAGGGGCAGCAGCGTTTCGGTGGCTTCCTCCGCCAGGAGGGACAGGTCGACCCGTTCTCGGCTGAAGGACCGCTGGCCGGCTCGGCTGAGCAGGAGCAGTGCTTCCGTGAGGTCGATCGCTCGGGTATTGACGGCTTCGAGGCGGTCGAGGACCTCGCGGGTGTCGTGTGACGGATCGCTGCGGGCCACGTCGAGAAGTGACTTCGAGATGGCCAGTGGGGTGCGCAGTTCGTGCGAGGCGTTGGCCGCGAAACGCTGCTGTTCGGCGACGTGCGCTTCCAGCCGTTCGAGCATCGCGTCGAAGGCGTCGGCCAGTTCGCGGAACTCGTCCTGGCGACCGGGCAGCCGGATACGGTGCGCGAGCGACCCCGTCGCGGCGGTGCGGGTGGCGTCCGTGATGCGGGTCAGGGGGGCGAGCATCCGGCCGGCGAGGAACCATCCGCCGAGGAGGCCGAACACCAGCAGGAACACCATGACCGCGCCCGCGACGGGAGCGAAGCCGCGTACGAAGGTGGTGCCCGGAGTTGATTTCCATGCCCCCTCTTCGTTGGTCTGCAGCCACCCCTCCTGCAGGAGCCACCAGCCCACGGCGGCGAGCAGCAGGGCACCGGCGACCATGAGGAATCCGGCGTAGCTGAGGGTGAGCTTGAGGCGGACGCTGAGGCCGGGGGACCTATCCACCGTCGCCTCCGATGCGGTAGCCGACGCCGGGCACGGTGGCGATGATCCAGGGTTCGCCGAGCCGCTTGCGCAGCGCCGACACGGTGATGCGGACGGCGTTGGTGAACGGGTCGGCGTTCTCGTCCCACGCGCGTTCCAGAAGTTCCTCGGCGCTGACGACGCCGCCCTCGGCGGCGATGAGGACCTCGAGCACGGCGAACTGCTTGCGCGTCAGCGCGACGTAGCGGCCGTCCCGGTAGACCTCGCGCCGGAACGGATCAAGACGCAGGCCCGCGATCTCACGGACCGGGGGGCGGCTGTGGGCGCGCCTGCGGTCGAGCGCCCGGAGCCTGAGGACGAGCTCCTGCAGTTCGAACGGTTTCGTGAGGTAGTCGTCGGCGCCGAGCCCGAAGCCGGACGCCTTGTCGTCGAGTCGGTCGGCCGCGGTCAGCATGAGGATCGGCATGCCGCTGCCCGAGGCGACGATGTGCTGGGCGATCTCGTCGCCGGACGGGCCGGGGACGTCGCGGTCGAGGACCGCGATGTCGTAGCTGTTGACGCTCAGCATTTCCAGGGCGGTGTCGCCGTCGCCCGCGAGGTCGGCCGCGATTGCTTCCAGGCGCAGGCCATCGCGGATGGCCTCTGCCATGTAGGGCTCGTCCTCGACGATCAGCACACGCATGCTCTCGATGGTACGAGCGGGCACATATCGTCCGCGTATCAAGAACCGCATGCGGACCGGCAACACCACGCTGCCGTCGCTCGGCTGCTAGCCGAGGGCCTTGGCGTACCAGTGGTCGGCCCGGCCGTGGCCCTCGTAGGGCGCCGTCTCCTCGTAGCCGTGCCGGGTGTACAGGGCCCGGGCGGCGGTGAGCTGGGTGTTGGTCTCGCAGACGATCCGGGACGCGCCGAGCCTGCGCGCGGCCTCCTCGACGGCGAGGAGCAGGCCGCGGCCGAGACCGGAACCCCGGCCGGCGGGCAGCACGTACATGCGCTTGAGCTCCGCGGTCGCGGGGAGGCGCGGCGACAGGCGCAGGCCCGCGCAGCCCAGGAACGCGCCGTGGGCGTCGCGTGCGACGAGGAACTCGCCGTCGGGCGGGGCGAGTTCGTCGTGCGGGTCCTCGGCGAGCACCGCGTCGACCTCGGCCTCGGTGACCGCACGGCCGAGAACCTGCTGTCCCATCTCGGTGAAGTACTGCCGCATCACCTCGTCGACCACGTCGTCGGTGACGGGCTCTGCTGTGATCCTCCAGGCGGGCATGACGGACATCCTCACGGATCCGGGCGCGGGCGTCCATGCCTCGTCAGCGACTGCGGCGGGCGTTGAGCCGGGCGGCCTCGCGCGTCAGGTGGTCGCGTTCGGCGACGTTGGTGGCCTTCAGGGCGGCCTCCGCGTACAGCCGTGCCGCCGCCGTCAGATCCCCGTCGCGTTCGTGGAGGTACGCGGCCACGGCGCTGTGCCGGGGCAGTGCGGCGTCCAGGGGCGCGAGCGCCGCGAGGCCTGCGCGCGGGCCGTCCGCCTCGCCGACGGCCACGGCGCGGTTGAGCCGCACGACCGGGTTGTCGGTGAGCCGCGCGAGTTCGTCGTACCACTCGACGATCTGCACCCAGTCGGTCTCCTCGGCGGTGCGGGCGTCGGCGTGCAGCGCGGCGATGGCGGCCTGGGCCTGGAACTCGCCGAGCCGGTCGCGGGCGAGTGCCGCCTGCAGGATCGTGACGCCCTCGGCGATCGCGGCGGTGTCCCAGCGGCCGCGGTCCTGTTCGGCGAGCGGCACCAGGCTGCCGTCGGGTGCGGTTCTGGCGGCGCGCCTGGCGTGGTGCAGCAGCATCAGCGCGAGCAGTCCGGCCACCTCGGGGTGGTCGATGGCGGCGGCGAGCCCGCGGGTCAGGCGGATGGCCTCGGCGGCGAGGTCGACGTCGCCGGAGTAGCCCTCGTTGAAGACGAGGTACAGGACGCGGAGCACGGTGGCGACGTCGCCCGGCCGGTCCAGGCGTACGGCCGAGACCGTGCGCTTGGCGCGGCTGATCCGCTGGGCCATGGTCGCCTCGGGCACCAGGTAGGCCGCGGCGATCTGCCGGGTGGTCAGGCCGCCCACGGCGCGCAGGGTGAGCGCGACCGCGGACGACGGCGACAGCGACGGGTGGGCGCACAGGAAGTACAGCTGCAGTGTGTCGTCCACGGCGGGCGCGGGCCCGGGCTCCGGTTCTCCGTCGAGGAGGTCCTCGCGCCTGCGGCGGGCGGTGTCCGCCCGGGTCGCGTCGAGGAACCGGCGCCAGGCCACGGTGACGAGCCAGCCCTTGGGGTCCCGCGGCTGCTCGTCCGGCCAGACGCGGACGGCCTCGACGAGGGCGTCCTGCACGGCGTCCTCGGCCGCCGCGAAGTCTGCTCCGCGGCGGACGAGGATGCCGATCACGCTCGGCGTGAGGTTCCTCAGCAGGGCCTCGTTCATCGGGTTCATCGGTGGGGGCAGTCGTCCGTGACGGTGGGGTGCGGGGCCAGGAAGGGGCGCAGCTCCAGCCACTCGTGGATCGGCTTGCCGCCCGCGCCGGGAGCGGCGGACAGCTCTCCGGCCAGTTCGACGGCGCGCTCGTAGCTGTCGACGTCGATCACCATCCAGCCCGCGATGAGGTCCTTCGTCTCGGCGAACGGGCCGTCGGTGACGGGCGGGCGCCCCTCACCGTCGTAGCGGACCCACGTCCCCTCCGGGGCGAGGGCCTTGCCGTCGACGAACTCGCCGGTCTCTTCGAGGCGGGTCGCGAAGTCCTGCATGTACTGCACGTGCGCCGTGATCTCCTCCGGCGTCCACTGGTCCATGGGCGCGTCGTTGACCGCTGCCGGGGCGCCTCGGTAGTGCTTCAGGAGCAGGTACTTGGCCATGGTCGTTCTCCTCGGTACGGGTGCGGCCCATTGTGGTCGCGTGCACGGCGGGGACGGAGCCGGTCACCGGTTCTCGACATCGTCGGCGCAATTTTCTTCGGGACTTTTTCGGATCGCGTGAAACGACCCCGTTCCCGCGGCAGGCGTACGGCATCCGTACGGACGGCCTCGTCCCACGGCTGACTGCGGCTGACTGGCTACGGCTGCCTGCGGATATTGCCTACCGGTGCTGCGCGAAAGGACGCAGACTCGTGCCCGTGGCTGACATGAGAGCGTTCCAGGAGGCCGTCGTGGCGTGGGCGGCCGGTGGCCCCGGTGACCCGGCGCGGGAGTTGGCCGCGCTGCTGCCGGTGCGGACCGTCGTCCTGCTCGAGGGGCCGAGCGACGCGGCCGCCGTCTCGACGCTGGCCGCGCGCCGGGGGCGGGATCTCGCGGCCGAGGGGATCTGCGTCGTGTCGATGGGCGGTGCGATGAGCGTCGGCCGTTTCGCCGGGCTGCTCGGCCCGTCGGGGCTCGGCCTGCGGCTGACGGGCCTGTGCGACGAGGCGGAGCGCGGCTACTACGAGCGCGGCTGGGAGCGGGCCGGTGCGTCGCGGCCGGAGTTCTTCGTCTGCGCGGCGGACCTGGAGGACGAGCTGATCCGCGCGCTCGGGGTGACGCGGGTGCGGGAACTCGTCGGGCAGGAGGGCGATCTGCGCTCCCTGGAGACGTTCCTGCGCCAGCCCGCGCAGCGGGGCCGTACCCCGCAGCAGCAGTTCCGGCGCTTTTTCGGTACGAAGAAGGGCCGCAAGATCCGGTACGGCCATGTGCTCGTGGCGGCGCTCGACCCGGCCCGGACGCCCGCCCCGCTCGACAGCCTGCTCGCCGCTCTCTGAGCGCCCCGGTCCACGCAGTCGCCCGCTGCTCAGCCGAGGCCCAGTTCCCGCTCCCCCAGCGGCGCGAAGTAGCGTTCCACGTCGGCCTGTTCGACCTCGGCGAGGGTCGCCGGGGACCATTGCGGGTTGCGGTCCTTGTCGATGATCTGGGCGCGGATCCCCTCGGGCAGATCGTGGGTGCCGAGGGCCGCGCAGGAGACGCGGTACTCCTGGTCGAGCGCCTGCTCCAGGGAGTCGAGCCGGGCCGCGCGGCGCAGCGACTCCAGCGTGGCCTTGAGGGCGGCGGGCGAGCGGGAGTGCAGGGTTTCGGCGGCTTCCTTCGCAGCGGGTTCACCGCAGGAGACGAGCCGGTCCACGATCTCCTCGACGGTGTCCGCGGCGTAACAGGCGTCGATCCAGGCACGCTGCTCGGCGAGTACGCCCACGGGCGCGGGCCGCTCATGGCGTGCCACGGCTTCGTCGGGCGTCGACTCGGCGAGATCCGCTAGGAGTTGAGGCAGCTGCGACGACGGTACGCAGTGGTCGGCGAGGCCGCACAGCAGGGCGTCGGCGGCGCCGATCGACGCACCCGTCAGGGCGAGATGGGTGCCGAGGTGGCCGGGTGCGCGGGCGAGCAGCCAGGTGCCGCCGACGTCGGGGACGAGGCCGATGCCGACCTCGGGCATGGCGATCCTCGACCGCTCGGTGACCAGGCGCACGCTGCCGTGCGCGGACAGGCCGACGCCGCCGCCCATGACGATGCCGTCCATGACGGCGACGTAGGGCTTCGGGTAGTGCGCGATACGGGAGTTGAGGCGGTACTCGTCGCGCAGGAAGTCCTGTGAGGCGGTGTGGTCGCCGCTGCGCGCGTCGTCGTGGAACAGCCGGATGTCGGCGCCCGCGCACAGGCCTCGCTCCCCCGCGCCGTCGAGCACCACGGTCCGGACCGCGGGATCGCTCTCGAGGGTGTCGAGTACCGAGGCGATCCGGCGCACCATGGCGGGGGTGAGCGCGTTCAGGGCCCGGGGCCGGTTCAAGGTGATGCGGGCGGTGCGTCCGTCGACGGCAACCAGCACGGGGGCGGCGTCGGAGGTCAACGAGGGTTCCTTCCGGTGACGATCACTGCAGGAACATCTGTATCACCCGAGGTCGCGCGGGTCCGCGCCGAGCATGTCGAGAAGGACGTCGACGACGTCGTCCACCTTCGCCTCCGCCAGGTCGTCGAAGGCCCCGGAGTGGCGGGCGAGCAGTACCCCGGAGACGGCCGCGACGAGGATGTCGGCCCGCAGCCCGGGCCGGTCGTGCCCCTCGCGCTCGAACCGTGCGCGCAGCGGGTGCACGAGGCGGTCCTGCAGCGCGGCGCGGGTGGCGTCCTGCGCGGCCGCGTCGCTCAGCGGCTGGACGGCGACCCGCAGCAGCGGCACGGGTCCGCGCCGCTCGGCACGCGCCGCGACGTCGCGGAGCCGGGGTTCGGTGAGCAGGTCGTCCGGCGCGCTGTCGCCGTGCTCGGCCCGCAGCACTTCCACGTACAGCAGGGGTTTGCTGCCGAAGTAGCGGGCGATGAGGGCGGGGTCGACGCCGGCCCGGTCGCCGATCTCGCGGATGGTGGTGCGGTCGTAGCCGCGCTCGGAGAAGAGGGCGGTCGCCGCCCGCAGCAGGGCCTCGCGACTGCGGGCGGAGTCGCGGCGCGGGCCCGGCGTCGCCGCGCTCACGAGCGGCTCGGCGCGGCAGGTGCCTGGTCGCCCGCGACGGCGGGCGATCCCGCCGCGACGACGGACGGCCGGGTCCCGGTGCCCCGGCGGGTCAGCGCCACGGCGATGATGCCGGTGGCCAGGAACGCGGCGCAGCCGACGAGGCCCGCGGTGCGGTAGCCGTCGTTGCCCGGCAGGGCCGAGCCGGGGGCGGTGGCGGCCTGCAGGATGACGGCGCTGAGCGCGCTGCCGGTCGAGTATCCGATGTACTTCACGACCTGATTGAAACTCATCGCGCTGCCCGTCTCCTGCGCGGGCACCCCGGCGACGATCAGGCCGGGCGTCACCGCGAAGGTCACGCCCACGCCGAGCCCGGCGATCGCCATCATCGCGCCGATGCCCCACAGGCTGGAGCGGGCGAGCAGGAAGCAGACCAGGGAGCCCAGCGAGAGCAGACAGCCAAGGGGCAGCATCCGGCCGGGTGTCGCGGCGCGTCCCATGCCGCGGACGAGCCGGCCGGTGATCAGGCTGGCCACGGAGAACGGGACGAGCAGCAGGCCGGTGAGGACGATGGACGCGGAGAAGCCGTATCCCGCGGACTCGGGCGTCTGCACGTAACGGGTGACGAGGGCGATGAGCAGGTACGTGCCGACGCCGCCGACCATCGTGGTCAGGTTGGCGACGAGGACGCCGCGGTCCTTGACGAGCCGCACGCGCACCAGCGGGTGGGTGCTGCGCAGGGAGTGCAGGACCCATCCGGCGAGCAGGACGACGGTCGCGGCGGCGAGCGCGAGCAGCGGCGCCGAGCCCCATCCCCATCGCTCGCCCTCGGCCAGTGCCATCAGCAGGGCCGCCATGCCTCCGGCGAGCAGCAGCGCCCCGGGCACGTCCATCGGAAGGGCGGGTCGGTGCGGGGCCGCGGGCACGACGAGCGCGGCGGCGGTGAGCGCGGCCAGGGCGGTGGCCGCCGCGAACCAGAAGCCGGCGTACATCCCGAGGTACTCGGCGAACAGCCCGGTGATGGGGTAGCCGAGCCCGATGCCCGCGGCGGTGGTCAGGGAGAGCGTGGCCACCGCCGACCGCGCCCGCTCCGGGGGCAGTGCGTCGCGGGCCGTGGCGATGGCGAGCGGCACCAGCCCCATGCCGACGCCCTGCAGCGCCCGTCCCGCGAGCAGGCAGGCGAAGCCGAGGGGCAGGGCCGCGAGGAGGCTGCCCGCGAGGACGAAGGCGAGCCCGCCGAGGATGACGCCCTTGCGGTGCGGGCCGTCGCCGAGGCGTCCCATGACGGGAGTGGCGACGGCGCCGACCAGCATCGTGACCGTCAGCGCCCACTGCGCGGTGGAGACGCCGACGTGGTCCTCGGCCGCGATGGTCGGGATGAGCGGTGCGCCGAGGCTGCTGACCACGGCGACGAGCATGCCGAGCGAGACGAGGACGGGCACGAGGGTCCGGGGGTGCCGCAGGGCGGTGGGCGGTGCGGCAGGAGTGGACGCGGGCTCCGGTATGGAGGGCTGCAAGGAAGGCTTCCCGTTCTTGTCATCAAGCGATGTCATTGCATGATGACATGTCGCGGGGCGGCCGCCCACCCGCCCCGTACGCCCACCGAGGCGGCGAACCCCCGGTGAACAGTGGGTGCACGCGGCGGAATTGTCCGTATCCGCGTCCTTCGGTGGTGGCGGCGCGGGTTAGCGTCTGCGCTCGTGTCAGTTCTTCACGAGCCTTCCGGTCTTCACGAGCCTTCCGGTCTTCGAGAACCCTCCGGCCGGGTCCGGTCGGTGGCGGACGGCCCGGGGTCCGGGACCGGGATCGTGGGCCGCCGCGTCGGCGGAGCCGCTGCTGCGGTGGTCGCCGCAGGCGTTCTCGCCGCTCTGTGTGTGAGCGGGCTCAACCACGACGTGCGCTACGTGCTCGGTGGCCTGCACGTCACGGGGGCCGGTGGGCTGAGCGCGGCGGAGACGTTCGTGCACCGCCCGTTGGCGTACCGGTGGCTGATGGCCGGCCTCGACGCACCGGCCTTCGGTTCGCTCGCCGTGCGGGAGGCGGTGCTGCGGATCCTGGTCGTCGTGTGCGTCGCCGGGGTCGCGCTGTGGCTGCGCCGCGGGCTCGCGACGCGGCTGCCGCGCCGGGAGGCGGGTGCCGTCGCGGGCGCTGTCGGCGTCGCGCTGATCGCCGCTCCGGCCTGGGACTTCCTCCAACCGGAGTGGCTGGCCGCGGTGTTGGCCACGGCGGCCGTCGGCGCCGCGCTCACCGCGCGCGGCCGGTTCCTTGGCGCGGCACCGGCCGGGCTGCTGCTCGCCCTGGCGGTGCTGATGAAGTACACCACCGCGCCGACCGCGCTGCTGGGCCTCGGCGTGGTCGCGGTCCTGGACCGGCGCCGCGCCCTGGCCGCTGCCGCCTGGGCCCTGGTCGCCACCCCTGCCGGGCCGGCCCTGGCGACGTACGTGGAGCCGCGGGAGTGGCGCTGGCTGCGGGAGTTCTCCGCGCTCAATCCGGAGAGTGTGATGCGTACGGGCTTCGGGTCCGGGCAGGTGCGTTCGCTGGTGCTCGTCCTGGCGAACGAGGCCCTGCTCGTGCCCGTCGTGGCCCTGTTGCCGGTCAGCGTCGTGGTGCTGATGCGCACCGCCGGGACGCCGCGTGCCGCCCGGGCCTGGCCGCTGCTCGTCGGCGCGGGCCTGGCCGGTGTGGTCGCGGCGCTCGTCGTCCAAGGGCAGTACTTCCTCTACCACTTGGCCGCAGTGGTTCCGCTCGCGGCCGCCCTGTGGGCCCTGGCCGTCGTCCGGCACGGTGTGCGCGCCGGGCGTCCGGTGCTGCCGCTGCTACTGGCCACGGCCGGGCTCGGGGTGGCCGCCCCGCTCACGGCGGCGCGGCCGCTCGCCTGGCGCACGTCCCACGGGATCCCGGTCGATGCCGCCCTGTGCGCGGTCGTGGCCGGGACGGCGCTGTGGCTCGTGGTCGTCCGTCCGCGCGGCGTCCGGAGCGCCCCTCCCCTGCTGTCCCGCGCGGCCGTCCCGGTCGCGGTGTTCGCGCTGGCGGCCGCCGTGCCCGCGTGGCCGACCGCGCCGTACTCGTTCGACGTCCGGCACGCCGGGTACACCGCGCTCTCTCGCCTGCACGCCCGCGAGAGCCTGGAGCCCCAACTGGCCGCGCTGCGGGCCGGGATCGGCGCCCGCACCCCGGTCGTGTACCTGGCCTTCGGCGACATCGGCTACCAGCTCGGCAACCCGACGCACTGCCGCTACCCGTCGCCCGTCTTCCTCCAGCGCACGTCCTACGACCGGGCCGTGACGCGCCTGACGAGCTTCCGCGAGAACCTGCGCTGTCTGGACGATCCGGCCGCGCGCTACGCGGTGATCGACCCGGCCTGGTTCCGCATCCGGTCCGTCGCGCCCGCCGTCACCCGCGCCCTGGACAGGGCCTTCGACTGCCGCCCTCAGGTCCGGCTCGACGCGGCGGGGCTCCGCGTCTGTCCGCGGCGCAGCCTGAACGGCGCGTAGAGGACGAGCCCGGTGACGAAGGCGACGTAGTAGCCGAGGTCGGCGCCGTGCAGCGCTTCGGCGACGGGTCCCACGTACAGGGCGGTGTTCATGAAGGGAACGGTGGCGGCGAAGGCCGCGAGGAACGCCGTCAGGGCGGGCAACACCGGCTGCGCATGGGCCTGTTCGGCCGCGAGGTCGACGGGGGCGCCGCCGCGTGCGCGGGTGCGGGCCAGCCAGTCCACGACGACGACCGCGACGAAGCCGGGGATCCAGTAGCCGACGAACAGCAGCACGTTCTGGAAGCGGGCCGCGGTGTCGGCGGCGTGCATCCACAGCACCAGCGGGAATCCGAGGAGCGCGGCGAGTGCGGCGGCGAGCGGGCGCGGCACGCGGGCGCCGACGACCTGGAGCGCGAGCGAGCCGCTGTAGTCGTTCATGGCGTTGCTGCACAGCGCGGCCAGCGCCACGGCGAGCAGTCCGAGCGAGCCGATCACGCCGCCGCCGAGCAGGGTGTCGACGCCCTGGGCGGTCTGGTCGGTGAAGACGGAGGCGCCCCACAGGCCGAGCGCCTCCACGGCGGTGAAGGAGACGACGATGCCGCACAGGGTGTACCAGAACATGCGGGCCGAGGACGTGGTGCGCGGCAGGTAGCGGCTGAAGTCGCTGGCGTACGGCGCCCAGGACACAGACAGGCTGAACGCGATGGTGGCGGTCAGGACGAACGCCCCGACGCGGTCGGCGCCGTGCGCGGACCCGTGCCCGGCAGGCGTGACGCCGGCGTGCGCGAGGCGCACCGCGAGCGCGCAGAACGCGACGGCGAGCACGGCGGTCATCCCCTTCTGCAGGCGGTGGATCGCCTCGTAGCCGAGCGCGCCGAACGCCCCTTGGGCGGCCATCATCACGAGGGCCCCCAGCCAGAACGGCCAGCCGCACAGCCGGGCGAGGGCGTCGCCGCCGAACAGGCCGATCAGCGCGTCCCAGGCGATGGACGACAGCCACTGAAGGGCGCCGGGAACGACGACGGCGCGCCCGAACGCGAGCCGGGCGAGCGGCAGTTGGCCGGCGCCGGTGCGCGGGCCCCACGTCCCCAGGTAGGCGGTGGGCACGGCGCCGATGACGGTGCCCGCGAGCACGGCGGCGAGTGCCGTCGCGAAGTCGAGGCCGAGGGCGATGCCGACGGTCCCGGTGAAGACGCCGCTCATGGTGAGGTTCGGGGCGAACCAGACGGTGAACAGCCGTCCGGCACCGCCGTACCGGTCGCTCTCGCAGACCGGTGCTATGCCGCGTGCCTCGGGGCGCCAGTCCCCCGGCGCGGCCGACCGGCCCGCCTCGAAGGCCGTGGAAACGTGCGGTATCGACATCGCTGACATCCCTCCGCCAGTGCTAACTGGTTCAGGTTCTACGGGTGTGATCTCAGCCCCGTCGCATGTGCGGGGCACCCCGTGTCGGGCAGTACGGGTGCGAACATTAGCCGATGAGAACCATCGGGTTGATCGGCGGGATGAGCTGGGAGTCGACGGCGGAGTACTACCGCCTCCTCAACGAGCTGACGCGGGACCGTCTCGGCGGGCTGCACTCGGCGCGCTGCGTCGTCTACTCCGTCGACTTCGCGGAGATCGAGCGGCTGCAGGTCGAGGGCGACTGGGAGCAGGCGGGCCGGATCCTCGCCGAGGCCGCGCGACGCCTGGAGGCGGCGGGCGCCGATCTGCTGCTCCTGTGCACGAACACGATGCACAAGGTCGCCGACCAGGTGCAGGCCGCCACCGCCGTGCCGCTGATCCATCTCGCCGACGCGACCGCCGACGCCGTACGCGCGGCGGGGGTGAAGCGGGTCGGGCTGCTGGGCACGGCGTTCACGATGGAGCAGGACTTCTACCGCGGCCGGCTCGCGCGGGGCGGCCTGGACGTCCGCGTCCCGGACGACGCGGGGCGGGCACTCGTCCACCGCGTGATCTACGAGGAGTTGTGCCTCGGTGTCGTACGGGACGCGTCGCGCGCCGCGTACCAGGAGGTCATCGCCGATCTGGTCGCGTCCGGCGCCGAGGGGATCGTCCTCGGCTGCACCGAGATCGAGCTGCTGATCGGCGCCGGGGACAGCCCGGTCCCGGTCTTCCCCACCGCGCGGCTGCATGCGGAGGCGGCGGTTCGGGCAGCGCTGGACGACTGACGGGCTCCCAGTTCGAAGACCGGCCCCCGGTCAGGCCGGGGCCTGGGACGCGCGGGCCAGGCAGGCGCCGATCGCGTGTGCGGCCACGTCGTGGAGGCCGCCGGTGACGTCGCCCGCCCCGGCAGTGGTCAGGGCGGGCCGGGCGGCGGCTCCCGCGACGACCGCGAGGACCCCGTCGGCCGGCAGCGCCCGCGAGGCGGTCTCCACGAACTGCCGGGCGGCGCCGGGCCCGCAGCGTCCTACGGCGCCGAAGTCCACGACGTAGGCCCGCTGTCCGGTTGCGCCCATGCGCTTCAGCAGGTCGCCGAGCTCGGTCGCGGCGCTGCTGCCGAACTCGCCGACGACGTCCACGACCAGGACGCCGCCGTCCTCCCAGCGCGCCGGGAAACGCGTCCGTGCTGGCTCCATGGTCAACCCCTCGGCCGTGAGCCGCCCACGCGTCGCAGCTCGTACGCGCTGCGCCTACCCCGTCACGGGCGGCCCACTCCGGTCAGTTGTCGCCCCGCAGACTCACGACGAGGTCCCGTGGCAGTCCGTGCGTGTCGTGGAGGTAGTGGAAGTCCTCCTCGTCGAGGGGGCCGCGGAACCGGGGGCGGTCGAGGATCCGCCGGCCGCGCTGCAGCAGCTCGCCGAAGCGGCGCTCCTCGTCGAGCAGGACGCGGCGCACCTCGTCCGGGTCGGCCGACTGCCGGAAGTGGTCCAGGGTGTGCCGCACCAACTCCTGGGGCAGGTCGGTGAGTTGGCGGGTCGGGTCGTCGCGCCACAGCGTGGTGAGGACGCGCCGCATCAGGCGGCGCAGCACGTAGGCGCGGCCGGTGTTGCCGGGGCGCACGCCGTCCCCGGTCACCACGACGGCCGACCGCAGGTGGTCGCTGACCAGGCGCAGCGACGGCTCGTCGAGGTGCCACAGTCCGGGCAGGCGCTCTCGCCAGGGGGTGAACACGTCGCATTCGAAGACCGAGTCGACGCCCTGGAGCAGGGCGAGGAGTCGCTCGAGGCCGAGCCCGGTGTCGATGTTGCGCTGCGGCAGGGGCACCAACGTGCCGTCGCCCAGGCGTCGGTGACGCATCATCACGTGGTTCCAGACCTCGACCCAGCGGTCGTCGCGGGTGGGTGTCGACTGCGGCGGGGTGTCGCCGGTCCACACGAAGATCTCCGAGTCGGGTCCGCAGGGGCCGGTCGGGCCGTTGGACCACCAGTTGTCCTCGACGGTCCGCTCGACGGGGACGCCGCGCCGCTGCCACACCTCCAACGAGGCGGTGTCGAGGCCGACTTGGCCGTCGCCGCCGAAGACGGTGGCGTGGATCAGGTCCGGGTCGACGCCGAGCCCCTCCGTGAGCAGGTCGTATCCCCATTCCAGGCTCCGGGGTCCCTCGTAGTCGCCGAGCGACCAGGTGCCGAGCATCTCGAACACGGTCAGATGGGTGGCATCGCCGACCTCCTCCAGGTCGGTGGTGCGCAGGCAGCGCTGGACGTTCACCAGGCGCTGCCCGAGCGGATGCTGCCGTCCCTCCAGGTACGGGGTGAGGGGGTGCATGCCCGAGGTGGTGAACAGGACCGGGTCGCCGGGCGGCGGCAGCAGGGTCGAGCCGGTGATGCGACGGTGGCCGCGTTCCTCGTAGTACTCGACGAAGGTGCGGATCGTGTCCTCGACGGTCGTGGTCCGCATCGTCTTCATGGGCTTCACGGGCTTCACGGGCTTCATGGCGGGTGGCTCCTTCGCGGGGTGCGGGCGGGCGCCGGACACGGGACCGCGGAGGAGGCCGTAACAAAAAAGTCCCTCGGCGGACCGTCTCCGGTCGCCGAGGGATGAAGCAGTGCGTCAGGCGGCGGCAACCGGGGAGCTGGTCGCTCGCGCGGTTGCGGTGGTGCCGAGGCCGATGACGTTCATGTCTGCCACGGTAACGCCGCCCCGATCATGCGCGCACCCCCATTTCCGGCACGGCCCGCTCCAGGGCCGCGTACGCCACCACCGCGACGACCAGGCCCGTAACGGCGTCCGACAGTTGCGGGGCCCACCAGTGGGCGGCGCCCGCGGCCGCCGCGCCGATCGCCCAGGCCGCGAAGGCGGTGGGACGGATCGTCGCCGTGGGGCGGCGGTCCATGGCGCCGCGCCCGCCGCGGGCGAACAGCTGGTCGGCGATGAGCACACCGCCCAGCGGGGGCACGAACACGCTGAGGATGACCAGCCAGTCGAGGAAGTGGTCCCAGACTCCCGCGAGCGCGGCCAGTGTGCCGATGAGGCCGAGGACGATCGTCATCAGGCGCATCGTCGTGCCCGTGAGGTGGGACCAGCCGAGCGCGCCGTTGTAGAGGCAGTGGCTGCACACGGAGCCGAGGTTGACGAAGACGAACACGGCCGCGATCACGTTCAGGACCCCGGAGTGCTCGCCGGTCAGGATCGGCAGGAAGTCGCCGCCCGTGGTGCCCGCGGAGGCGATCGCGCCCGCGGCGACGACGAGGCCGCCGGCGATCTGGGCGACGAGGCTCGCGACCGGGAAGGCGCTGATGGTGGCGAGGACGGCCTGGCGGCCGTTCTTGGACCAGCGGGTGAAGTCGGCGGTCATGGTGCCGGAGTCGGCGAACGTCGCCATGATCGTCGAGACCGCGGCGCCGAACGTGAGCGTGGAGGCGCCGCCGACGCCGTCGTACGAGAAGACGGCGCCCATGTCGTGGTCGCGGGCCACGAGCACGAGGGCGATGACGCCCGCCACGATGAACAGCGGCGCCGCGACGGCGCCCAGCCACGACAGTGCCTTGATGCCGAGGTAGGTCAGGGCTATGAATCCCAGGCCCGCCAGGACGGTGACGAGTCGCTCGTGCCAGCCGAACGAGGCGTGCAGCGTCGCACCGGTGGCGCCGGTGTTGAACGCGAACCAGCCGACGACGATCGTGGCGAGGAACGCGGCGGCCACGACGTAGCCGCCGCGGCCGAAGGTGCGCGAGGCCTGCAGCGAGAAGCTCTCGCCGGTGGATCCCGCGCGGTGGCTGAGGACGCCCACGTACAGGAGCATGACGAGGTTGGCGGCCAGGATGGCCGCGAGCCCGCGCCAGAAGCCGAGCATGGCGACGACCACGCCGCCGGGGATGGCGTTGGTCAGGATCATCGGGAATCCGAACCAGACGGCCGAGACCGTGAGGAGCGACTTGCGGCGGTCGGCCGGTACCGGGCCGTGCTCGAACTCGTCGTCGAGTTCCCGGCTCTGTGCGGACGTGCCGGTTTCCGCGGCGGAGTGGTGTGTGTTCATCGTGTGCGGTCTTCCGGGTGGGCGCTCGCGCGCGTCAGGAGGTGGTGCCGCCGAGCGCCTCGGCGAGAGCGGTGACCGCCTTGGTGAAGGCCTCCGCGGGCGGGTGGGTGATGCCGGCGCCGATCATGCCGATGCCCGCTTCCTTGTGGGCGATGGCCGTGTTGATGACCGGCAGGATCCCGGTGTCGATGACCTTGCGGACGTCGATGCCGGTGGGCAGGCCCTGGAAGTCGAGGGCGGGGATGGTGACGTTGGGGTTCTGCGCGGTGGTGATCTCGCCCATGTCGCGGGTGCAGCCCATGGCCTCGGCGACGGTGCCGCCGACGAGGGCGACGATCGCGGGCGCCGCCGACATGGCGAAGCCGCCGAAGCCGTACGTCTCCGTGATGGCGCTGTCGCCGATGTCGAGGCCGGAGTCCTCCGGCTTGTACCCGGCGAACATCGGGCCGACGACCTGCTGTGCGGGTCCGGTGAACCACTGTCCTGGCAGGCCGGCGACGCGGATGCCGAACTCGACGCCGTTGCGGGCCATCGTCGTGACGACGGTGGAGTTCTCGATGCCGTTCGCGGCGTCGAGGGCGGCCTTCGCCATCGCCATCCAGGTCGGTCCCGAGAAGTAGTCGGAGGACGCGACGAAGTCGAAGACCTCCTTCTTCTGCGCGGTGGTGAACGACGACTGGAGCAGTCCGGGCGCGAGGGCCTGGAAGAGGAGGAGGGTGCCCGCGCCGTTGCGGTTGTGGCACTCGTCGCCCATGTGGAGGGCCTGGGAGAGCAGCAGGCGCAGGTCGACGGGGCCGGTGAACTCGACGGCCTCCTTGAGCATCGGGCCGAAGACGTCCCGCATCCAGACCAGGCGGTCGACGACGCTCTGGTCGTTGGCGCCCATCCGCAGGATCTTGGCCATCTGCTCGGAGAGGTTCGTGTACGCGATGTTGCCGTGCGTCTCGTTCTTCACGATGTGCACGTACATCGACGCGGAGGTGACGCCGGCCATCGAGCCGACCGAGTCGGCCTCGTGGCAGGGCTTGAAGGTGATGGCGCCGGACGCCGCCAACTCGGCTGCCGCGTCCAGGTCTTCGGCGAGGCCTTCGAAGACGAGCGCACCGGTGACGGCGCCCTTCATGGGGCCGTTCATCCGGTCCCAGGTGAGGGGCGGTCCTGAGTGCAGGATCGTCGTCGCGGTCATGCCGGGCACGACGTCGAGGGCGCGGCCGAAGCCGATGAGCATCGGGCGGGCGGACATGATGCGCTCGACGGCCTCGGCGTTGGCGGCCTCGATCTGCTCGGCGAGCCCGGGCCGGTCGAGGACGTCGAGGGCGCGGGCGGCCTCGACGTTGCCGCCGCCCGGCGGGGTCCAGTCCAGGGTGGAGACGTGGGCGTCCTGCGCCCTGAGGTCGGCGTCGAACATGGCGAGGCCGACGTTGACGACGCTCAGGTCACCGCCGAACAGGGCGGCGGCGGGGGTGAGTTCGGGGTTCTCGGGGTGGTGCGGGGTGCTCATGCCTGTGCCTTCTTCGCGATCTCGCGGGCGTAGCGGCCCGTCTCGGTGGAGCTGGGGGTCACGGTGACGCCGGCCGCGCGCAGGGCGGCGCTCTGGGCGGCGACGGACGGGCTGTCCAGGTCGGTGCCGAGGACGTAGGCGACGATCTCCAGGTGGCGGCCCGCCTCCTGGGCGATGCGCTTGGCCTCCTCGATGGCGGGCAGCGTGGTGCCGACCGGGTCCTCGTGGGAGCCGAAGCCGAGGACGAAGTCCATGACGATCGCGGCGACTTCGGGGTCCTTGGCCTCCTCGGCGATGCGCTCGATGCGCAGCGCCGGGTCGATCATGGGGTGGGGGCGGCCGTTGGTGAAGTCGTCGTCGCCGAAGTCGAGGAAGGTGTGGCCGCGCGAGGCGGATCCGGCCGGGAGGCGGAAGCCGGCGTCCTTCTGGATGTTGCTCCACACGTCGAGCCCGGCGTCGCGCACCGCGTACATCGTCTCGTCGCACAGCGTGCCGCCGCAGAACAGTCCGCGGACGTACTTCTGGCCGTCGGCGAGGGACGCGACGACGTCCGCCGCGGCGGCCTCGGCGTCGAAGGACCCGGTCGACTGCGGCTCGGCGCCCGCGAGTTCGACGGCCTTGCGGGCGGCCTCGAGGCTGCCCGCGGCGAAGTGGGCGCCCGCGGCGGTGACCGCCTCCTCGGAGCCGTCGATGAACCAGACGACGACGGGCTTGCCCGCGGCGGCGACCTCGGCGAGGACCTTCGTCTCGACGGAGGCGGCCGGCGGCTTGGAGACGAGGACGATGACGTCGGTGGCCGGGTCGGCGGCGAGCGCGCGGATGCCGTCGACCATCATGATGCCGCCGACCTGCTCGGACAGGTCGCGGCCGCCGGTGCCGATGAGCTGCGAGATGCCGCCGCCGAGCGCGTGGACACGTACGGACACCTCCTGCGAGCCGGTGCCGGAGGCGGCGACGATGCCGATGGAGCCGGGGCGGACCTTGTTGCCGAAGCAGAGCGCGACGTTGTTGATGATCGCGGTGCCGCAGTCCGGGCCCATCATGAACAGGCCCTTGTCGTGGGCGAGTTGCTTGAGGGCGATCTCGTCCTCGACGGCGACGTTGTCGCTGAACATCATCACGTGCAGTCCGCTGTCGAGGGCCTTGCGGGCCTCGCGGGCGGCATAGGCGCCGTTGACGGCGATGACGGCGAGGTTCGCGCCCTCGATGCCCTCGGCGGCGGAGGCGATGGTGCGGTAGGTGACCTCGGCGCCGCCCGCGGAGGCGGGGGCCTTGCGGGTGAGGAGGTCCTCGATCTCGGCGAGGAGCGCCGTGGTGTCGGCGCCGTCATCGGCCACGACGACGATCATGAGGTCGCCGCTCTCGGCGGCCCGCAGCTCGTCGGTGAGCAGGCCCAGGTTCTCCAGCACCCCCTTGTTCATCTCGGTGCCCATGGCGGTGAACGCCTGGTCCACCCCGTCCAGGGCGTTGGCCCTGGTCGAGACGGACATCAGGGACACGGAGTCGAAGTACGTGTTCTTCCGTACGACAGCTGTGGTGGTACTCACAGCGAACCTCGCAGTTCTTCTTCCAGGTGGAGTCCGGCGCTCAGGCCGGACAGGGTGTCGCTGCCCGAGGTGTGGCCGACGGCCAGCGCCCTGCGGACAGGAGCGTGCAGCTCCCACGGCGGCGGGCCGGGCGCCAACTGCCGTAGTACGTCGATGAGTTCGCCGCGCACCCGGCCTTCGGCCGCTTCGGCGAGGGTGGCGCGGGAGAGGTCCGTGGTGCGGGCGGGGTGGGCGACCAGGGCGCGCCGCAGGACGGGCCCGAAGCCGGTCAGCGCGCTGCCGGGAAGCGCCGCGACGAGAGCGAGTCCGGCGAGGAAGTCGTCGCCCGCGGGCGTGAGTCCGGGGCCGAGGCCGAGGAGTGCGAGGACGCCGCGGTGCATGCCGCTCTCGTCGCCGTCGAGGATGGCCGCGGTGAGCGTGGACCGCCCGGCGTGCAGCGCCTGGACGACGGCTCGCTCCATGGGGCCCGCGTCGGCGTGCGCGCCGAGCATGCCGCCGCGGGTCCCGTGCGCGCGGACGAGCCGGTCGAGGGCGGCGGCCGCGGCGGCGAACCCGCCCGGCCCGAGGTGCGCGAGGGACGGAGTTTCGGGATACCAGGGCCGGGCCCCGGAGGTCTTCAGGCGCAGCGGGCGGCCGGGGCCGGGGAGCGTGAGGGTCCCGGGCGCGAAGGCCACCGACCGACCCGCGACCGGTCCGTACCGGGTCCAGTCCGCGACGTCGACCACGAGCGTGCGGGGGGCGTCGCCCGCTTCCGGCGACGCGAGCGCGATCAACGTCCCTTGCCAGGTCAGCAGGTTGATGACGCGCGTGAAGACGGAGTGGACGCAGCCGGTGCCGTCGGCCGTGCGCAGCGCGTCGAGCAGGCGGGCGTCACCGGACAGCACGCGGGGCCCTGCGGGCTCGTCGTGGCGCATGGTCGCTCCCTCCTCCGGCCGGTCGGCATCTCATTGCGTGGACGCTATTGGTATACCATTCTGCCTCCCATACGCGAACACACGTACAAGCAAGGGACATCACATGCGCATCGTCGTCGCCCTCGGGGGAAACGCACTGGCCAAGCGCGGGGAGCCGATGACGGCCGACCGGCTGCGGGCCAACGTCCGCGGGGCCTGCCAGGCGCTGGCCGGTCTGGCGCGTGAGCACGAGGTGGTCATCACCCACGGCAACGGCCCCCAGGTCGGCCTGCTGGCGCTGCAGAACCTCGCCTACCAGGACGTGGCCGCGTACCCGCTGGACATCCTCGGCGCGGAGACGCAGGGCATGATCGGCTACGTCATCCAGCAGGAGCTGACCAACGCCCTGGCCGGTGAGCGCGAGGTGGCGGCCCTCATCACGACGACCGAGGTCGACGAGGCGGACCCGGCCTTCGAGCGGCCGACCAAGCTGATCGGCCCGACCTACTCGGCGCAGGACGCCGCCGAGGCCGCCGCCGAGTACCGGTGGACCATCGCCAAGGACGGCGGCGCCTTCCGCCGGGTCGTGCCGTCGCCGCACCCGCTGCGGATCATGCAGGCGCCGCTGGTCAGCACGTTGCTCGACCACGGCACCCTGGTGGTCTGCGTCGGCGGCGGCGGGGTGCCGGTGCGCACCGACTCCAAGGGCCGCCAGATCGGCATGCAGGCCGTCGTCGACAAGGACGCCGCGAGCGCCGCGCTCACCGCCGACCTCGGGGCGGACATGCTGATCATGCTCACCGACGGCGACTTCGTGAGCGAGAACTGGGGCACGCCCGAGCAGCGCGACATCCTGACCGCCTCCCCCGAGGGCCTCGCGACGATGAAGTTCGCCGAGGGCTCGATGCAGCCGAAGGTCGAGGCGGCGGTGCGGGTCGCCGAGGCCGGTGGCCGTGCGCTGATCGGCCCGCTGGACCGGCTCGACGACCTCCTCGCACGCACGGTCGGCACGGAGATCCGGGCGGACGTCGACGGCGGGGTCGTCTTCGTCGGCCGGTAGAGATCAACTCCCGGTATACCATTTGCCGCTCGCCGGGCACGGCCCGACGCAGCCGCAGGACTACCGCAGGACAACCGAAGAACAACCGCAGAGGAGCCCGCCGTGCCGCGGCAGAACCCGAAGGTCACCTCCGAGTCCCGCGCCCCCGGCCGGCCCGGTCCGCTCGCGTCCTTGCGCGGCAGCAAGGGCTTCCGCGCGCTGTGGATATCGAACGTGTTCTTCTTCGGCGGTGCGTGGACGCAGACGATGGTGCTCGGGTGGCTCGTCTTCGAGACGACCCACTCCGAGTTCCTGCTGGCGGTGTTCACGTCGGCGCGGCTCGCACCGATGCTCCTCGGCCCGTTCGCGGGCGTCCTCTCCGACCGCTACGACCGCATACGGCTGCTCACCTTCGCCTGTTCCTGGGCGCTCGGCGCGGCGACGGTGGTCGCGGCCCTGCAGTCCGTCCACCAAGTCCCTTACTGGGTCCTGGTGCTGGGCGGCTTCGCCACGGGCCTGGCGCAGTCCCCGTCGCAGCCCGCGCGCTCCGCGCTCGTGCTCGATCTGGTGGGCCGCGGCAGTCTGAGCAACGCCAACGCGCTCAACGCGATGGCGATGAACATGACGCAGGTGGTCGGCCCGGCGCTCGGCGGCGCCATGATCAGTGCCTTCGGCGCCTCGGCCGCCCTGTGGATCTCGGGTGCCTGGTACGCGGTGTCGCTGCTCGCCCTGCGTCCGCTGCGCCGTGCGCACCGGGCCCCGGTCGCGGGGCACGGCGCCGCACCCGAGCCGGTGTCCACCATGCTCACCAGCGGGCTCCGCTCGATCCTGCGCAGCCGCCTGACCGCAGCGGTGCTCGCCGTGACGCTGGCGGCGAACGTGCTGCTGTGGCCCATCCACCAGGCGTTCATGCCGGTGTTCGCCAAGGAGTCGCTCGGCCTGGACGCGGACGGCCTCGGCTGGCTGCTGACCTGCGGCGGCATCGGTGGCCTCGCCGGTTCCCTGGCGATCGCCGCACTCGGCGACTTCCGCTTCAAGGGCGCCCTGTTCGTCTTCGGCACCGCGGCCTGGGCCGCGCTGTGGTCACTGTTCGCGCTCTCGCACCAGGTCGCGCTGTCCTTCGTCCTGATGGCGGCGATCGGCGTACTGAGCGCGTCGTTCGGTGTGCTCCAGACGACCCTGCTCCTGATGACGACCGACCCGTCCGTCCAAGGGCGCGCCCTCGGCGTCCAGGAACTGGCCATCGGCGTCATGCCGGTGTCGTCGCTGGGGCTCGGCGTGGCGGCCCAGTACGCGGGCGTGGCCACCACCACGTTCCTGAGCGCCCTGCTCCTCATCGCGTTCCTGGTGCTGCTCGCGCTGCGCATGCCGGGGCTGCCGCGCTACAGCGGCAATTGAGCCCGCCTCTTCAAAGACACCCCCTATCCCTGCGCCGTCCGGCGCTGATGCGCGGCGACCTTCTCCTTGCTGGTCGTCTGGTGGCGCTCCGCGAGGGCCTCGACGTGCTCCACGTCGCGGGCCTCGATGGCCCGGTAGAGCTCCTCGTGCTCCTCCGCGACCGCCGAGAAGTCGTCGTGCTGGCCGAGCAGCCAGCGCATGCGGCTGCGCAGGGTCGTCTCCAGCTCGCTCAGCAGCGCGTTGTCGGCGAGTTCGGTGACGGTCTCGTGGAAGTCCGCGGCCGCCCGGCGGGCCGCCGCACCGTCCCCGCTCTCGGCGGCTTCGCGCTCCGCGTCCAGATCGGCCCTCAGCCGGGCGAGCCCGGCGCGCGTGCGGCGCTGCGCGGCCAGCCGGAACCCGAGGGTCTCCAGGGCGGACCTGACCTCGCTGAGGTCTGAGATGTCGGACGGGGTGAACTCGCGCACCACGGCCCAGCTGCGCGGGCGCGGCATCACGAGGCCCTCGCTCACCAGGCCGCGCAGGGCGTCGCGCACCGGGAGCCGGCTCACCCCCAGCTCGGCGGCGACCTCGCGCTCCACCAGCTTGCTGCCGGGTGCCCGCGTCCCCTCGATGATCTGGTCGCGCAGGGTGCGCATGACCCGTTCCGACTCGGGGGTGAATTCCTCAGCGGCTGTCATGCCGCCATTTTCGCATCGAAGATCGCGTCCGACCGCCTCCGGCATCCCGGCCCGTCAAATTTGGTATCCCAAGTGCTAGGGTCCGGCTGAGCAACCGACCTCAGGAGGCCCCCGTGCGCACTCGCTGGCGCGCCGCCCACGTCCTCGCGCACCAGAACGGGCGCCATGTGCTGCTGCGCGACGGGGAGGCCGTCTGGGAGGACGACACCCTCGTCCATGTGGGGCGCGGCTGGGACGGCCCCCTCGACGTGGACGTCGACCTCGGGGAACGGCTCGTCGTGCCGGGTCTGATCGACCTCGACGCGCTCGCCGACATCGACCATCTCGTCCTCGACTCCTGGGCCTCGCCCGAACGCGGTCCAGGACTGCAGTGGTCGGCCGAGTACGCCCGGCGCAGCCGCGACGTGTTCACCCCCGCCGAACGGTCGACCATCCGTGAGTACGCGCTCGTCCAGCTCGCGCTGCACGGCATCACCACGTACATGCCGATCGCCTCCGAGGTGCACAGCTCCTGGGCCGAGAGCTTCGACGAGTTCGTCGACATGGCCGAGACCTCGCGGCGCATCG
Source organism: Streptomyces sp. NPDC050085 (assembly GCF_044460595.1). Classification (NCBI taxonomy): domain Bacteria; kingdom Bacillati; phylum Actinomycetota; class Actinomycetes; order Kitasatosporales; family Streptomycetaceae; genus Streptomyces; species Streptomyces sp. NPDC050085. Next base: position 346,397 of record NZ_JBITJZ010000006.1, read on the forward strand.
GACTGCGCGGCTACCTCGGCCCGAGCTACCGCTCCGGGGTGAACGTCGTCCACCCCGACGGCCGCCGCGACATCGCCTTCGACGAGGAACGGGGCCGCGCCGGGCTGCGCGACGCCGAGCGGTTCCTCGACCACGTCGAGCGGCTCGACGACCCCCTCGTCCGGGCGGCACTGCTGCCCTGCCGCATCGAGACCCTCACCCCCGAGCTGCTGCGCGCGACCGCCGAACTCGCCCTCGAACGCGATGTGCCGGTGCGTGTCCACTGCCTCCAGGGCCTCCTGGAGCGCGAGTCCGTGCGCAGGCTGCACGACTGCACCCCGCTCGAACTCCTCGCCCGTACCGGCCTGTTGGACACCAGGCTCCTCGTCCCGCACGGGCTCGTCGTCGACCGGCACCCGTCCGTCCACGGCGAGGACCGCGGTGACCTCGCCGCGCTGGCCGGCGTCTCCGTCGTCCACTGCCCGCAGACGTCCCTGCGCTACGGCGACGTCCTGCACTCCTTCGGCACCTACCGCCGCGCCGGGATCAACCTGGCCCTCGGCACGGACTCCTTCCCGCCCGACCTGATCCGCGGCATGGATCTCGGCGTCCACCTCGCCAAGGTCGTCGACGGCCGCGCCGACGCCGCACCCGCCGAGGAGTACGTCGAGGCCGCCACCCTGGGCGGTGCCCGCGCCCTCGGCCGCCCCGACCTGGGACGGCTCGCCCCCGGTGCCCGCGCCGACCTGGTCGCGTTCCGCCTCGACGACCTGCGCGACGGCGTCCTCGACGATCCCGTCCGCACCCTGCTGCTCAACGGCACCGCCCGCAACGCCACGCACTCCGTCGTGAACGGCCGGCCCGTCCTCATCGACGGGCGGCTGCCCGGCGTCGACACGGAGACGCTGCGCGGCCGCGCGCAGGACCTGTTCGCGAAGATGCGCGCCGCCTACGGCGAACGGGACGTCCGGGGCCGCAGCGCGGACGAGCTCTTCCCGCCCACCTTCCCCGCGTTCGTCGACCCCGCTTCCTGAGCGGAGCGGCCCACGACGACCGGCACGCACCACCCGCACGCACCACCAGCGCAAGGAGAACCACCCGACATGCTCATCAGGAACGTCCGCCCGTGGGGCGCCGCGGCCTCCGACATCCTCATCCGTGAGGGCCGCATAGCCGCGATCGCGCCGCACGACCCGGCCCGCGAGGACGAGGGGACGAGTGTCGACGGGCGCGGGCGCCTCGCCATGCCGTCCTTCTCGGACGTCCACTGCCACCTGGACTCCAACCGCGTCGGCCTGCCGTTCCGCGAGCACACCGGCAAGCCGGGCGTCTGGGGCCTGACGATGAACGACCGCGCGCACTGGCGCGAGGACCCGCCGGTCGCCGAGCGTGCCACGAACCTGCTCGGCCGGATGATCGAGCGCGGCACCACCCGCGTCCGCAGCTACGCGCAGATCGACGCGGACAGCGGCCTCGAGCGCTTCGAGGGCGTCCTCGCCGCCAAGGAGGCCCACAAGGACCGGGCCGACGTGGAGATCATGGCGTTCCCGCAGGCCGGTCTGCTCCTGGAGAAGGGCGTCCCGGAGCTGATGGACCAGGCCCTGGCCTCCGGCGCCGCGGTCGTCGGCGGCATCGACCCGTGCACCCTCGACCGCGACCCGGTCCGCCACCTCGACATCGTCTTCGGGCTCGCCGAGAAGCACCGGGCGCCCGTCGACATCCACCTGCACGAGCCCGGCCACCTCGGCGTGTTCAGCACCGACCTGATCCTGGAGCGCACCCGCGCGCTCGGCATGCAGGGCAAGGTCACGCTCTCGCACGCGTACGAGCTGGGCACCGTCGACGAGGCGACGCGGCGCCGCCTCATCGAGGAGTTCGCCGAGCTCGACATCTCCATGGCGACGATCGCGCCCGCCCAGCAGTCGCACGCCCTGCCGCTGGCCGAGCTGACGCGGGCCGGGGTCCGCGTGGGACTCGGCGAGGACGGCCAGCGCGACTACTGGTCGCCCTACGGCAACGGCGACATGCTCGACCGCACCTGGCAGCTCGCGTTCACCAGCCGCTACCGGCCCGACGAGCTGATCGAGCACTGCTGGGCCGTCGCGAGCCGCGGCGGACACGCGATCCTCGACCCGTCGCTGCGCCGGCTCACCTCGACCGCCGACCGCCCCGGCGTGGACGCGGGCGACGCCGCCGACCTGGTTCTCGTCGACGGCGACAGCGTGGCTGCCGCCGTCATGGACCGCGGCAGCGACCGTACGGTGATCCACGCGGGCCGCGTCGTCGCCGACCAGCTCCAACTGGTCGGCTGAGCAAGCCCGTTGAGCGCGAAGGGCCGGACCACCGCCACGGTGGTCCGGCCCTTCGTACGTCACGCGGGCGGTCAGGCGGTGACCGCCTCCCGCGCGTCCGGCGCCGTGCCGTCCTCCCCCACCAGATGACACGCCACCTGCCGCGACCCGAACGTACGCAGGGCCGGGGCCTCGGTGCGGCAGCGGTCCGTGGCCAGCGGGCAGCGCGTGTGGAAGTGGCAGCCCGGCGGCGGGTCCAGGGGGCTCGGCAGGTCGCCGCCGAGCACGATGCGGCTGCGGCCGCGCTGCTCGGCGGGGTCCGGGACCGGCGCGGCGGACAGCAGCGCCTGGGTGTACGGGTGCTTGGGGTCGGCGAACAGCTCGGCGGCCGGGGCCTGTTCGACGATCCGGCCCAGGTACATGACCGCGATCCGGTCGGCGAGGTACTCGACGGCCGCCAGGTCGTGCGTGATGAACAGGCAGCCGAAGCCGCGCTCGCGCTGGAGGTCGGCGAGCAGGTTCAGGACCGAGGCCTGCACGGAGACGTCGAGCGCGGACGTCGGTTCGTCGGCGACCAGCAGCGCCGGTTCGACGGACAGGGCGCGCGCGATGGAGACGCGCTGGCGCTGGCCGCCGGACAGCTGGTGCGGACCCCGGTCCGCGAGCTCGGGGCGCAGTCCGACCTGGCGCAGCAGCTCGTCGACGCGGCGTGATGCCTCCTCCCGGTTCGCCAGACCGTGCAACCTCAGGGGTTCCGCGATGATTTGACGGATCGTCATGCGCGGGTTGAGGGACGAGGACGGGTCCTGGAAGACCAGGTGGACCTTCTTGCGCAGCGGCCGCATCGCGCGCGGCGACAGGGTCGTGATGTCCGTGCCGTCGAGCACGATCTCGCCGCCGGTCGGCTGGTCGAGGCGGACCACGCAGCGGCCCACGGTCGACTTGCCGCTGCCCGACTCCCCCACCAGGCCCACGACTTCGCCGGGCGCGATGGTCAGACTGACGCCGTCGACGGCGCGCACGGCGCCGGTCGGGGCGGGGAAGTGGCGCTGGAGGTCGCGGACCTCGAGGACCGGGGTGTCCGTGCCGCTCATCGGACGGCCTCCTCACGTGCGGGGTGATGACAGGCGATCCGGTGCGTTCCCGCCAGCGTGCGCAGCGCGGGGCGCCCGGTGCGGCAGTCGTCCTGCGCGAACGTGCAGCGGGGCGCGAACGAGCAGGCGTCGGGTTGCGAACGCAGGTCGGGCACGAGCCCGGGGATCTCGTTGAGCCGCGCGCGCCCCTCGGGCGTACGGCTGCCGGGGCGCAGGACGGCGCCGAGCAGGCCGCGCGCGTACGGGTGGCTCGGCGCGGCGAACAGCTCGTCGGCCGAGGCCTGTTCGACGGGGCGGCCCGCGTACATCACGAGGACCCGGTCGGCGGTGTCGGCGACGACGCCGAGGTCGTGCGTGATGAGCACGATGGCGGTGCCGAGCCGGTCGCGCAGCGACTTCAGTACGTCGAGGATGCCGGCCTGCACCGTGACGTCGAGGGCCGTGGTCGGCTCGTCGGCGATGAGGACGGCCGGGTCGCAGGCGACCGCGATGGCGATCATCACGCGCTGGCGCATGCCGCCGGACAGCTGGTGCGGGTACTCGTCGATGCGCCGGTCGGGGGCCGGGATGCCGACGAGGTCGAGCAGTTCGACGGCCCGGGCGCGGGCGTCCTTCTTGCTCACCTTCTGGTGGCGTACGAGGACTTCGGTGATCTGCCGGCCGATGGTGAGGACCGGGTTCAGGGACGTCATCGGCTCCTGGAAGATCATGGAGAGGCGGCGGCCGCGCAGCGAGCGCAGGGTGCGTTCGCTCGCGCCGACGAGTTCCTCGCCGTCCAGGGTGATGGAGCCGCCGACGCGGGCGGTCGGCGGGAGCAGGCCCATGACCGCCATCGACGTGACGGACTTGCCGCAGCCCGACTCGCCGACCACGGCGAGGACTTCGCCGGGGCGCAGGTCGTAGGAGACGCCGTCGACGGCGTGGACCGTGGAGTCGGGGCCGTGGAAGGAGACGGTCAGGTCGCGGACGCTGAGCACGGGTCGCGCGGTGGGGGTGGCCGTGGTCACCGGGAGCCTCCACGGGGGTCGAGGATGTCGCGGACGCCGTCGCCGAGCAGGTTGAAGGCGAGGGTGGCGAGGACGATGACGAGGCCGGGGAAGACGGCCATCCACGGGGCGGTGGCGATGAACGGCTGGGCGCTGGAGAGCATCACGCCGAGCGACGGCGACGGCGGCTGCACGCCGAGCCCGAGGAAGCTGAGCACCGCCTCGCCGATGATCGCGGACGGGACGCCGACGGTGGCCTGCACGATCAGCGCCGAGGTGGCGTTGGGCAGGATGTGCCGGAAGAGGATGGTGCCGTTGCCCGCGCCGTTGGCGATGGCCGCGCCCACGTAGTCGAGGTGCTTGAGGCGCAGCGTCTCGGCCCGGGTGATGCGGATGATCGCCGGGATCTGCGAGATGCCGATGGCGATGGTGGCGTTCTTCAGCGACGGGCCGAGGACGGCGGCGAGGCCGACGGCGAGCACCAGGAACGGGAAGGCGAGCATCGTGTCGGTGAGCCGGGACACGACCGTGTCGGCGAACTTGCCGAAGTAGCCCGCAACCAGGCCGAGCGGCACCGCCAACACGAAGGCGAGCACCACGGCGAGCACGCCGACCTGCATCGACGCGGTGACGCCGACGAGCACGCGGGAGAGCTGGTCGCGCCCCAGGTCGTCGGTGCCCAGCCAATGGGCCCGACTCGGCGCCGCCAGCACGTGGTCGAAGTCGGGGCGCGCGGGGTCGTACGGCGTGAGCAGCGACGAGAAGACGGCGATGAGGACGAAGAGGGCGGCGAGCACGGCGCCGGTCAGGGCGAGCCGGTTGCGGCGCAGTCTGCGCCAGGCGTCCGCGGCCCGGCCGCGCTCGCGGGCGGCGGCGGGGGCCGGGGCCGCCGGGATGTCGAGGGCCGTCATCGGGAGCCTCCAAGACGGATGCGCGGGTCGACGACGGAGTAGAGGAGGTCGACCAGCAGGTTGATCAGGATGTACGCGGCGGAGGTGAAGAGCACGACGCCCTGCACCATCGCGTAGTCACGGGTGAAGACGGCGTCGATGGTGAGCTTGCCGAAGCCCGGCAGGACGAAGACCTGCTCGGTGACGACGGCGCCGGAGATGAGCTGGCCGAGCTGGAGTCCGAGCACGGTGATGACGGTGACCAGCGAGTTGCGCAGCGCGTGCGAGCCGATGACGGAGCGCTGGGAGAGGCCCTTGGCCCGCGCGGTGCGGACGTAGTCCGAGGACATCGCGTCGAGCATGGCGGCGCGGGTCTGCCGCATGACGACGGCGGCGAGGCCCGAGCCCAGCACGATCGCGGGGAGCACGAGGCGGCGCAGGTTCTCCAGGGGGTCCTGGCCGAACGGGACGAAGCCGGAGGCGGCGAACACCGGGACGGCGATGGCGAATCCGAGGACGAGCAGCATGCCGAGCCAGAACGTCGGCACGGACATGCCGAGCAGCGCGATCGCGTTGGCGAGCCACTCCTCGGGGCGGCCGCGGCGCACGGCCGCGACGATCCCGGCGCCGATCCCGACGACGACGGCCAACAGCAGGGCGAGCGCGGCGAGTTCGAGGGTGATGGGCAGTGCGTCGAGGATGGAGTCGAGGACGGGCAGTCCGCTGCGGGCGGACGTGCCGAAGTCGCCGGTGACGGCGTGGCGCACGTAGTCCCAGTACTGGACGACGATGTTGTCGTTGAGGCCGTACTCCTCGCGGATGGCGGCCAGGACTTCCGGCGAGGTCTGTTCGCCGGCGAGGGCCTGGGCGGTGTCGCCGGGCATGGCGCGCACGCCGGCGAACACGGTGATGCTGACCAGCACCATGGTGAGCAGGGCCTGTCCGACCCGGCGCCCGAGGTAGGAGCCGAGCACGGTCCGCAGGGTCGTCATCCCCGGCCTCCCTTCACGTATCCGGCTTCCTTGACCCGGATGAGGCCGTCGCCGGACAGGGCGATGCCGCTGATGTCCTGGGAGGCGACCGCGTAGTTGATGTTGCGGTAGAGGTAGATCACGCCGTGCTGCCGGTTGATGGCGGCGGTGAGCTTCCGGTAGATCTCGCGGCGCTTCGCCACGTCGCCCGTGCCGCGCCCGGCCGCGATGAGCCGGTCGATCTCGGGGTCGGAGAGCTTGCCCTGGTTGTTGCTGCCGGTGGTGCCGACGAGGCTGTCGATGTTGCCGGCCGGGTCGGGCTGGCCGCCCCAACCGCCGGTGCGCGCCTGGAAGTCGCCCGCGAGGGTACGGGTGAGACCGGTGGCGAACTCGGTGGGCCGCAGCGTCACGTCGAACCCGGCTTCCTTCGCCATGGCCTGGACGACCTGGCCGAGCCGGTTGTCCTCCGGCGTCGTGTTGATCATCAGCTCGAGCGGTACGGGCGTCTTGACGCCGGCCTCCTTCAACAGCCGCTTGGCCCGGGCGACATCGCGCCCGGGACAGGTGACCGGCGTGCTGAGCGGCGTGCCCGGCGGCACGGGGCCGCACGCCGGCTCGTACATGTCCTGGAAGACCACCTTGTTGATGAGCCTGCGGTCGAGGGCGAGGTCGAACGCCTCGCGCACCCGCACGTCGCGCCCGAAGGGGGTGTCGAGGCGGCCGGCCGGGTGGTCGATGCCGTCGGTGTTGCCGACGTTGAGGGTGATCGCCATGTAGCCGAGCGAGGGTGTGTTGAGGAGCTGGAGGTCCTTGTCGCCCATGGCGCTGCGCACCTCGACAGGACCCATCTGGTCACCGATCTGCACGTCGCCCGAACGCAGGTTGGCCAGGCGGATGTTGCCGTCGGTGATGGTCTTGTAGACCACGCCGTCGAGGTGGACCTTGTCGGCGTCGTAGTAGAGGGGGTCCTTCGTCAGCTCGATGCGGTCGCCGATGACGCGCTTGGCGTACTTGAACGGGCCGACGCACGACGGGTGCGCGGCGAAGCTCTTCCCGTACGTGGCCAGCGCCTTCGGCGACATGATCAGGCCCGCGGTGTTGGCGAGCCGGCCGAGCAGCGGGGTGTCCGCGTGCTTGAGCGTGAGCCGCACGGTGTAGGGGCCGACGGCGTCGACCTTCTCCACCGAGTCGATCTCGGAGGCGCGTCCGGAACCGGGCAGGTGGAGGTGGCGGTCGAGGGAGGTCTTGACGGCCTGCGCGTCGAGCCTGGCGCCGTCGCTGAAGCGTGCGTCGCGGCGCACGTCGAAGGTGAACGTCCTCCCGCCGTTGGTGATCTTCGGCAGGGAGGCGGCGAGTTGGGGCACGAAGCGGTTGTGCCGGTCGACGTCGTAGAGCTGCTCGCACATGGAGGTGAAGACGGTCCGGGCGACCAGGGTGCCGGTCAGGCTGGGGTCGAGCATGTCGGGGTCCGACTTGAGCCCGATGACGGCGGTGCCGCCGTCGCGGACGGGCCGCTCGTCGACGAGCCGGGGCGCGGCCGCGGTCTGTTGGCCGGGCGGTGCGAGCGAGCCGCATCCGGTGGCCGACGTCAGCAATGCGGCCGCCGCGAGCACAGCGGGTATGCGACGCACGGGACCACACCTCCTTACACGAACGGGGGGGTGCGCGCCCGGTCGGGTCGCGCTGATGGGGCGACACGGTATACCAAATGGCGTCTCAGCTATTGGACAGCCGCATTCCGCCGGATGGATCGCCTCCGATATCCCTTCAAACGGGGCGACACACCCTGCCGTCCACGTGCCATCGTTACGACTTCGAAGCTTTGGTATACAGATTTGCGCCACGCAACGGGCATGAGAACGCCCCCCGTTCAACGAACGAGGGGCGTCAGGCGGGGCGGGAGCACTATCGGGTCGAAGCCCTCCGCAGCAGCGTGGCGGGAACGAGACGGTGCTCCGGCGCGGCCTGCGCCTCGGGCGGGTTCCTGATGACCCCGATGAGCAGCTCCGCGGCCTGCTTGCCGATCTCCTCGGGAGCCAGGTCGAGCGCGGTGAGCGCCGGGCGGGCGCTGCGGGCGAACTCGCCGTCGGCGCCGACCACGATCTGCACGTCCTCCGGTACGTCCAGGCCGAGTTCACGGCAGACGGCGAGGGTCGCGAAGCCGAACTTCTCCATCACCACGTACAGCGCGTCGGGCCGGTCGGGCCGCCCGAGCAGCCGGTGCGCCGCCGCGGTGGAGTCGGTGCCCGGCTCGGCGCGGTCCATGAGGACCGGATTCCCGGTGCGCGCACACCAGTCGCGATAGGTGCGGGCCGCGTCCTCGTCGTAGGACTGGCCGGTCGAGCCGGTGAGCAGGCCGATGCGGCGGGCGCCGGTGGAGGCGAGGTGCTCGAAGGCGGCGACGGCGCAGGTGGACAGCTCGTTGTCGACCCAGGGGAAGGCGTCCTTGCGGGACAGGTCGCGGCCGGTGGTGACGACGGGGACGCCCATGCCGGACAGGCGGGTGAGCAGCGGGTCGTCGGTGAGCGGGTCGATGACGATCGTGCCGTCGAGCGGCAGCGACTCGAAGGGCCGCCCGTCCAGGGACGGCGGGACGAGCACGAGCGAGTAGTCGTGGGCCATCGCCGTCCACGTCGCGGCGTTGACGATCTTGACGAAGTACTCGATGTCGGTGATGCCGCCCTCGACGGCGGTGCGGTGCGTCAGGCCGAGCAGTCCGGTGCGGGCGCCGCGCAGGCCGCGGGCGTTGGGGTTCGCGCGGTAGCCGAGCTCGGCCGCGACGGCCAGGACGCGCTCGCGGGTCTCGGCGCCGACCCGGCCGACGCCGTTGAGCGCGTGCGAGGCGGTGGTGACCGAAACCCCGGCGCGCTTCGCGACTTCGCGCAGGCCGCCGCCCTTGCCCGCACCTGCGCCCTTGCTCGTGCCGTCGCGTTTCGACCCTGTGACGTCTGACATGGCGGCGAGCTTACCGGTTGACTGCCAAAACGTTTAGGCAGTACCTTCCCGAGTATTGCCAAAACGTTTGGGCAACTCCCCGTACACCTCGTCCCGTCTCCCCAGGCCGGGGCGCCAGTCCGCAAAGGACGCCTGCCGACCATGGCCGAGGCCACCGCCACCGCCCCGCCCGGATCCACCACCACCACCGCCGCGCCGCCGTCCGTCTTCACGGTCGAGCAGCGCGGCATCGACGCCGTCCCCGCCGCGGAACGCCAGGGTGGCCCCGGCCGCCTGTTCGGCCTGTGGGCCGGCACCAACACCACCGTGTTCACCGTCGTGTACGGAGCGCTGGTCGTCTCCTTCGGCCTGTCCTTCTGGTACGCGGTCGCGCTGATCGTCGTCGGCAACGTGCTGGGCTTCACCGTCACCGGGCTGACCAGCCTGCAGGGCCCGCGCACCGGCACCTCCACGCACTCCGTCTCCCGTGCCGCCTTCGGACCGCGCGGCGGGAAGCTGCCCGCGCTGCTGAGCTGGGTGATGCTGGTCGGCTTCGAGGCGGGCGGCATGGTGCTGATCGTGCTCGCCGGGCTCGCGCTGCTCGACCAGGCCGGGATCACCACGGGCACGCCGGTGAAGCTGCTGGTCATCGCGGTGGCCGCCGGTCTGCAGATGCTGCTGCCGCTGTCCGGCTACCACCTGATCATGAAGGTGCAGAAGTACTTCGCGTGGATCTTCGCCGCGATGTTTGCGGTCATGGCGTTCCTCGTGTTCCCCAAGGCCGACTTCGCCGCGCACGGCGCCGCGCCCTCGCTGGTCACCATCTCGCTGGTGCTCGCCATGGTCACCGCGTCCGGCGGTCTGTCGTGGGCCGACATGGGCAGCGACTACTCGCGCTACCTGCCCGCGGACGCGGCGCCCCGCAAGGTGTTCGCGTGCGCCGCGCTCGGCGGCATGGTGCCCAACATCCTGCTGCAGATCCTCGGCGCCGCCGTCGCCACCGCGACGGTCAACGCGACCGACCCGATCTCGGGTCTGCCCGAGGTGCTGCCGGGCTGGTTCATCACCCCGTACCTGCTGCTCGCGATCGTCTCGCTGCTCGCGGTGAACACCACCGACATGTACTCCTCCGGCCTGAACCTGCTCGCCGTCGGCATCCCGGTCAAGCGCTGGATGGTCGTCTTCATCGACCTCACGCTGTGCACGGCGATCACCCTGTGGGCCGTGTTCTCCGCGGACTTCTACACCCTCCTGTCGAACTTCCTCAGCCTGATCGTGCTCTGGCTCGGGCCGTGGGCCGCCGTCTACCTCACCGACTGGGCGCTGCGCCGCGGCCGCTACGACGTCCCCTCGCTGTTCCCGGAGGAGACCGGCCGCGAGGGCATCTACTGGCACAAGGGCGGCGTCCGCCCCGCCGGTCTGGTCGCGGTCCTGCTCGGCTTCGTGGCCGCGGTGCTCTGGGTCGACTCGACCGTGTTCGTCGGGCCGCTGTCCGACGCGGCCGGCGGCCTGGACCTCTCGGTGTTCGCGGGCGCTCTCGTCGCGGGCGTCGCCTACTGGCTGCTCGCCCGCCGCACGGTCCGCGCCGAGGCCGAACTCGCCCCGGCCGCCTGAGAGTTCCTCCCTCTTCTCCCCTCCCGATCTTCTTTGTACGTGCTTGGAGCCATCCCCATGAACCACCCCAGCCTCCGCAGCCTCATCGACGCCTCCGAGGGTGTCGTCAAGGCCGACCGGATCATCAAGGGCGGGCAGCTCGTCAACGTCTGCACCGGCGAGATCTACCCGGCAGACGTCGCCATCACCGGCGACCGGATCGCCGCGACCGGTGACGTCAGCGCGTACGAGGGTCCTGACACCGAGTACGTCGACGCGACCGGCAAGTACCTGACGCCGGGCCTCATCGACGGCCACCTCCACCTGGAGTGCTCCAAGCTGTCGGTGACGATGTTCGCCGACGCGGCCGTCCGGTTCGGTACGACGTCGGTCGTCTCCGGGCTCGACCAGTTCCTCGTCGTCGCCGGCCTCGACGGGGTGCGCGAGGCGCTGCGCGAGGCCGACGCGAGCCCGATGAAGATCTTCTGGGGTGCGCCGTTCAAGACGCCGTACACGCTGCCGGAGACGACGGTCGGCTTCACCTTCGGGCCGGACGACCACGCCGAGGCGCAGGACCGGGCCGACTGCTTCGGCGTGTGGGAGACCGTCGCCGAGTTCGTCCTCAACCGCGACGAGAAGGTCCTCAAGGCCCTCGAACTCGCGCACCGCAACCGGCTGCCGATCTTCGGCTGCGCGCCGATGGCCGCGCAGACCACCATCAACGCCCTGTCGGCCGCGGGCGTCCGCCTCGACCACGAGAGCTACACCGCAGAAGAAGCGCTCGAGAAGCTGCGCGCGGGCATGTCGCTGCTGATCCGTGAGTCGTCGGTGGCGCACTTCATGAACGAGAACGTGCGCACCATCACCGAGTTCGGCGCCCAGTCGCGCCGGGTGGGCCTGTGCACGGACGACATGCACGTCGCCGACATCCTGCGCGAGGGCCACCTCGACAAGCTGGTCCGCATGGCGATCAAGGCGGGTGTCCGGCCCGTCGAGGCGATCCAGATGGCGACGCTCAACTGTGCCGAGATGTACCGCATCGACCACCTCGTCGGCTCGCTGACGCCGGGCCGCTACGCGGACGTGCTCATCGTCGACTCCCCCGAGTCGTTCCAGGTGGAGCGGGTGTTCGCGCGCGGTGAGCTGGTCGCGGAAGGCGGTCGTACGCTCAGCGCCCCGCGGCCGCCCGAGCGCACCCCTGCCCTCTCCCCCGCCTTCCGGGTCGCACCGGTGAGCGCGGCCGGCATCGGTGTCGTCGCCGGGGGCGACGCGGCCGACGTCCTCGTCGTCGAGATGGACCGCACGGTGCCGTTCGTCCGCAAGGGCGTGACGATGACGCTGCCCGTCGAGGACGGCACGGTCCGCGCCGACCTCGCGCAGGACGCCCTGTACGTCACGGTGTCCGAGCGGTACGGCAAGAACGACGGCGCCACGGTCACCGCGATGATCAACGGCTTCGGCCTGCGCTCCGGCGCCATCGCCTCCTCCGCCGCCCCCGACGACAACAACATCGTCTGCGTCGGCGCCGACCGCGCCGACATGGCCCTCGCCATCAACCACCTCTCCCGGCACGGCGGCGGTCAGGTCGTCGTGGACGGCGGCGAGATCAAGGAGTTCCTGCCGCTGCCGGTCGCCGGCATCGTCGCCGACCTCACGCCCGAGGAGATGGCCGACGCCGAGGACCGCCTGGAGGCCGCGGCCCGGGTGCTCGGCTGCGAACTCCCGTCCGCGTTCGGCTACTTGATCTTCCTGGAGATCACCGCGATCCCCGAGTACGCCGTGACCGACCTCGGCGTCGTCAACTACCACACCCAGGACGTCGTCGACATCCTGAAGCCCGCCGTCGCCGCCAACTGACGCCGTTCACCGAGGAGTTCACCCCATGACCGCCGACGCCTTCATCGACGGACTGCCCAAGTGCGAGCTGCACCTGCACATCGAGGGCACCCTCGAGCCGGAGCTGAAGTTCGCACTCGCCGCACGGGGCGGCATCGCGCTGCCGTACGCCGACGAGGCCGCGCTGCGTGCCGCGTACGACTTCGACGACCTGCCCGGGTTCCTCGCCGTGTACTACGAGGGCATGACCGTGCTCCGCACCGAGCAGGACTTCTACGACCTGGCGGCGGCGTACGCGGCCAAGGCGCACGCGCAGAACGTCCGGTACGCGGAGATCTTCTTCGACCCGCAGGCGCACACCGCGCGCGGCATCGCGTTCGACACGGTCGTCCGCGGTCTGACGCGGGCCCTGGACGACGCCGAGCGCGCCACCGGGTTCAAGGGCCGCCTCGTGATGTGCTTCCTGCGGGACTTCCAGGCCGAGTTCGCGATGGCGACGCTGGTGCAGGCGCTCCCGTACAAGGAGTGGATCGTCGGCGTCGGCCTGGACTCGGACGAGGCGGGCAACCCGCCGGTGAAGTTCCGCGAGGTGTTCGCGCGGGCCCGCACCGAGGGCTTCCGGCTGACGATGCACTGCGACGTCGACCAGAAGAACTCCACCGAGCACATCCGCCAGGTGATCGAGGAGATCGGCGTCGACCGCATCGACCACGGCGTCAACGCCCTGGAGGACCCCGCCCTGATCGCGGCCATCCGCGAGCGGGGCCTCGGTCTCACGGTGTGCCCGATCTCGAACGCCCACGTCACGGACGGCATGAAGGCCGCCGAGATCCGTGCGCTGCTCGACGCGGGCGTGAAGGTCACGGTCAACTCGGACGACCCCGCGTACTTCCCGGGCTACGTCGCCGAGAACCTGGCGGCGCTGCGCGGCCCGGCCGCGCTGACCGAAGAGGACCTGGTGGCCCTGCAGCGCAACGCCATCGAGATCTCGTGGGCGGCGCCCGCGGTGCGCGAGCGGTTCCTCGCGGAGCTGGCGGCGTACAAGGGCTGACGCAGTCGCGACTGCCGCGGCGGGCCGGCACCGGGGGTGCCGGCCCGTCGCAGCAGAAACTTCCGTCCGACCCCTTCACCGTACCGACTGGTCGGTACTAGCCTCGCGGCGGCGAGCACGCACCGGGGCGTGCCGCTGACCAGCACTGGGAGGCAAGGTGTCGATCTCGCCACCGGCGACAACAGGACCGGACTCGACAGCGGCAGCGGCCCCGTCGCCCCTGCGGGCGCTGGGCGGACGGCGACTCGACCGCTATCCCGAACGCGGCGCGCGCTACTGGTACTTGGGGATCGTCGTGCTCGTCACGATCGTTCTCTACTACCAGCTGTACATCCAGTACGCGGTGTCGACGGCGATCATCAGCCACTACGGCATGTCCTTCATGTTCTTCGTGTACGTCTCGGTGGCGGGCAACGCGGTGGGCGCGTTCTCCTCGCTGGTGGCGGGGCTAGCCGACCGCTGGGGCCGGGCGAACATCGTGGTGTACGGGATGCTGGTGGTCGGCCTTCTGACCACGTTCGCGCTGCCGAACGCGCCGGGGAAGGTGACCTACCTCCTCGTGTACGCGGCCATCGCGTTCGTCGAGGGCATGGTCCTGGTGGCCACCCCCGCGCTGATCCGTGACTTCTCGCCCCAGCTGGGCCGGGCCTCGGCGATGGGCTACTGGACGATGGGCCCGATCATCGGGAGCCTCGTCGTCACCGCCGTCACCTCGCGCACGTACGGCTCCTCGACGACCTGGCAGGACGAGATCCGCTTCGCGGGCATCAGCGGCCTGGTGCTCTTCGTGATCGCCCTGTTCGGACTGCGGGAGCTCGCTCCTGCGCTGCGCGACCAGATCATGGTGAGCGTGCGCGACCGCGCGCTCGTCGAGGCCCGCGCCCAGGGCATCGACACGGACGCGGCCCTCACCGGCCAGTGGCGGCAGATGATGCGCCTGGACGTCATCGGTTCGGCGGTCGCGATCGCCCTGTACCTGCTGCTGTACTACGCGGCCGTCGGCAACTTCGTCGTCTACTTCGCGACGGCCTTCGGCTACGAGACGCAGCGCGCCAACGCCCTGCTGAACTGGTACTGGGGCGCGAACGCGATCACCCTCGTCGCCGCCGGGCTGCTCTCCGACCGGCTGCGGGTGCGCAAGCCGTTCATGCTGGCGGGCGGGCTCGGTTCCATCGCCTTCACCGCCTGGTTCGCCTCGCGTGCCACCCACGCGGACACCGACTACTACACGTTCGCCGTGATCGTGGCGGGCATCGGCGTCACCAGCGGCATCGCCTACTCGCCATGGATGGCGAGCTTCACCGAGACCGTGGAACGCCACAATCCGGCCGCGACCGCGACCGGGCTCGCGATCTGGGGCTGGATCGTGCGCATCACGGTGGCGCTGTCCGCGGCCTGTCTGCCGCTCGTCGTGAACACGGTGACGCCGTTGATCGAGCACGGCGCCGAGGTCAAGGCGGCGTCGGTGCGGGCCGCGCCCGCGCTGAAGATCACCGAGGCGCATCCGAAGCTGTTCGCGGAGCTCGGCGCGTACGCGCCCGGCAAGGTGCCCCCGGCGCTGCTCGCCCGCGCCGTGCGGGAGGTGGGCGCCGAGCAGCTGCAGACCGTGCAGAAGGCGGCGCCGCAGCTGAAGGTCCTGCGCGAGCACGGGGCCGAGGTGCAGAAGGCCAGTGCCGACAACCCGCGCAAGTGGCAGACCTGGTGGTGGGTGTGCCTGGCCGGACAAGTACTGTTCCTGCCGTTCGTGTTCGTGATGACCGGCCGCTGGCGGCCGCGTGACGCCCGGCGCGATCTGCGGGCGCACGAGGAGGCCGTGGCCCGACAGGTCGCCGAGATGAACTCGGGCCCTGAGGAAGGACGGACCGCATGACCACGCACCCGCACGCACTCACCGCGCTCGAACAGGCCGCCGCCGTCCGCAAGGGCGAGGTGGGACCGGTGGACCTGGTCCGCCACCACCTCGCGCGCGTGGAGCAGTTCGACGAGCGGTTCGGCGCGTTCGTGACGCGGACGCCGGAGGCGGCGCTCGCCGAGGCCGCGGCCCTGCAGGCCCAACAGCCGTCCGACTCCCCGCTGTTCGGGGTTCCGACGGCCGTCAAGGACCTCGTCGACACGGCAGGGGTCACGACGACGTACGGCTCGAAGGCCTTCGCCGCACATGTGCCGGACGTCGACGCGTACAGCGTGACGCGGATGCGCGCCGCCGGGACCGTCAGCCTCGGCAAGACCAACACCCCCGAGTTCGGCTGCTGTTGCTACACGGACAACGATCTCGTGGGTCCGGCCCGCAACCCGTGGGACCCGGAGCTGTCCGCCGGAGGATCGAGCGGCGGCGCGGCCGTGGCGGTGGCCCTCGGCCTGGTGCCGGTCGCGCACGCCAGTGACGGCGGGGGTTCCATCCGGATCCCGGCGAGCGTCTGCGGCCTGTTCGGCCTCAAGCCCTCGCGCGGGCGCGTCAGTTCGGGCCCGGCCGGGGCCGAGGTCACGGGCCTGGCCGTGCAGGGTCCGCTCGCCCGGTCGGTGCGCGACGCGGCGGCACTGCTCGATGTGCTGGCCGGGCCCGAGGCGGGCGATCCGCACTGGGCTCCGCCGCTGCCGGACGGGGAGACGTTCCTCGGGCAGGCCGAGCGGTCGCCGGGACGGCTGCGCATCGGGCGGTACGCGGTGCCCGCCGCCGAGGGCATCGCGGTCGACCCCGCGTGCCTGGCCGCGTGGGAGCACGCCTCGCGCCTCCTCGAAAGCCTCGGGCACGTGGTGGAGGACATTCCCACGCCGTTCGGGCCGGAGATCTCCGAGCACTTCATCGCCGCGTGGGCCGTGCAGTCGCTCGGGCGTGACGTGGAGCCCGCACGCGAGGCGCTGTTGCGGCCGGTGACCCGGGCCTGGCGGGAGTACGGGCGGGGGGTGTCGGGCGCGCAGTTCGCGGCCGCCGTCACCGGGATGCAGCAGGCCTCGCGGCGCGCGGTCCGGGCGACCGCCGCGTACGACGTCGTGCTCACCCCCACCCTCGCGACGCTCCCGCAGGCCGTCACGCACTTCGACGAGTCCGGCGACCCTCTGGTGAATCTGCACCGGCAGAGCGCGTTCAGCGCGTTCACCAGCCCGTACAACATGACGGGCCAGCCGGCCGTGAGCCTGCCGCTGTACTGGACCGAGGGCGCCGGGATCCCGGTCGGTGTGCAGCTGGTGGGCCGCCCCGCGGACGAGGCGACCCTGATCGCGCTGAGTGCCCAGGTGGAGGAGGCGGCGCCCTGGCGGGACCGGTACGCGCGCCTCCTGTAGAACCGGGTCAGGCAGGGCAGTTGTGCACGGCGCTGCGCGCGGAGCCCAGGGTGACGTCGATGCCCGTCGGGCCGGTCAGGTGCAGCGCGGTCACTTCGATGCCGTCCGCCGTGCTGGTCTGCTGGTTGGTGACGAGCTTGGCCACGCCCAGGTCGATCGTGTGGTTCGGGGTGGACGGGACGGTGACCGGGGCGCCCGCGACGGTCAGGGTGAGCGTGGTGCTGCCGGTCCTGGCCGCGCAGGTGCTCGTCGCGGTCGCCTCGAGGCCCGACACGGCGATGACCGGGAGCCCGGCGATGCCGATGCGCGCGTCGGCCAGGTTCGCGGTGGCCGTCGCCGTGGTCGGCCCCGTCCTCGTCACCGTCGTGGCGCAGACCGCGTCGGCGCTCAGGACGAGGGCGGTGACGGACGCGGTGCACGGGGGTGCGGTCGTCGTCGCGCCCGCGGTGCGGATCTCGCCGGTGTCGGGCGTCGGGGCGATGGTGAGCGGCAGCAGCGGCAGGGGCACCTTCGCGGCGAGCCCGTAGGCGCGGGCCGTCGTGTACTGCAGTTTCAGTTCTGCCTGCGTCTGCGACGGCTTGTACGCGGTGTCGCCCGCGAACGCCGCGGCCACCGGGACCGTCGCCCGCTCGGTCAGGGGTTGGTCGACGGACGGGACGGTGCAGGTGGCGGTGCCCTCCGCGCCGGTGGTCGCCGTGCAGGACTGGGCCGTTGAGCCCGCGCCGAGGGTGAAGGCGATCTCCCGGTCGGCGATCGCGGCGCCGCCGTCCTGCTCGGTGAGCTTCGCGGAGAGCGCGGCGGCGGTGCCTTTCGCGACGGACCGTGCGCCGGTGTAGGCGAGCGCGGTGTCCTTCTGGACCGGGGGCTGGGTGCCGCCCGCGCCGACGTCGAGCTGGTTCGCGTCGATGTCCAGGCTGACGCCGCCGTGGGTCTCCCTGACGTCACCGGCGTACTGCTTGATGCGCTGGTGGTCGGCCCACAGTTCGGCCGGGATCGCCGGGTCGTCGGTGGTCGCCCGGTCGTCCCACTTCGCGAAGTCGAGGACGTCGGGGACGAGTTGGCCGCTCTGCGCCGCGCGGACGAGGTCGGCGCCGATCGAGGAGAGGCTGCCGTAGGCACCGGAGCGGTAGCCGAGGTCGTGCACGGTGCGCGTCCACGACTCCAGGAAGCCCCTGACGAGGGTGCCGTACCGGGGCGCGTAGTGCTCCATGTTGTAGTAGAGGACGGAGCCCGCGGGCAGGCCGAGCGAGGTCGCCTGCCGCACGGCGTCGCGTGCGGAGGCGGCGCCGTCCGCCGCCGGGTCGTCGATGACGTCGCACGTGCCGCCGCAGCTACCCGCGTCGGAAGAGGCCTGCGGTCCGACGTAGACTGGGAAGTACTTCCAGCCGCTGGTGTACTGCGCCTGCATCCAGGCGGCGTCGACGGTGACGCCGCAGCCCGCGTTGACCCCTCCGATGTAGACGCCGACGGCTCCATAGGGAGAGGCGCCCTTCCAGGCGTTCATCTGGGTGGTGGAGGGGGCGGCGCAGCGGTCGAATCCCTTGCCCTGGAAGGACGTTGCGTCGTCGGGGAGCGCCGCCTTCGCGGTGGGCGCGCCCGCGCGGACGGTGGCCGCGGGGGTGGCCGAGGCGACCGGCAGCCCGGCGCTGCTCAGGATCTTCTCGACGCGCTGCCGGTCGCCACCGTAGGACGCGGTGACCGCGAGGCCCGGAGCCGTCGCCTCGTAGGTGTGGTCCGTGCGGTTCGTGGTGACGCGGGCGGCCCGCTCGTTCGCCCGTGTCCGGGCGACGGGCTGCAGGAGCAGGGCTTCGGTGCGGCCCAACACCATGGCGGGACAGTCCTGTTGGCTGTCCGGGGTGCCCAGGTAGACGGCGTGCCGGTCGAAGCGGACGCAGGTGTCGGGCCGTGTGCCGAGGTCGATGACGTCCCAGGAACCGGGGACCGTGAACGTACGGCCCTGGTAGGTGAGGTGCCGGTCACCGCCGGTGTCCGCGTGGGCGGCGCCGAGCGAACCGGCGGTGAGGGCCGCGGTGGCGGCGCAGGCGAGCAGGGCGCGGCGCAGGTTTGTGCGCGCGCTTCGAAGTGGTCCGTGACGAGTGATGGTTCCCCCTGAACCCGGCGCCGGTCGCGCGGACCGGCGCTCTTGCGTCGATGACCCCGGCGAGACTGCGGGACCGATGTGCCGCACGTCAATCAAGGGGCCCTGGCACGGCGAAGGTTCAGGACGGCCAACTGGTGCTTCTTGTACGGGAGTTACGCCTGCGTCACCCGCGGTCGCACGCGCAACGTGTTCGAAATGTGGTGTGCGAGCGCCGCGAAGCGGCACGTCGGCGAGGACGCCTCACCCGCCGCGCACACACGCCGACACAGCCGGCTCACGAGGCCTTCACGGTTGCCGGTTGTCCGGATCGCACCCCCAGGCCGCCGAGGAGCATCGGCAGCGAGGCGTGCAACTCCCTTTGCCAGTACGCCCATCGATGGGTTCCCGGGCCGTAGAAGTTCGTCGTCAGACGGCGGGCCCCCAGGCGGTGCAGTTCGTCGGCGAGGGCCTGGTTCTGCCGGTTGAAGTCGGCCTCGAGCGCGTCGTGGGCGGTCGGCGGGTCGAAGGGGCCCGCGGTGCCGTCGCCGCAGGACAGGTACAGGGGAAGGGACTTGAGGCGCGCGGCCAGGTGGTACGGGTCGTGGGCCGCCCAGATGTCGCGCTGCGCGACGGGATCGCCCCACACCCGCAGCGGGTCGCCGCCCTGGCCGGCGAAGAAGCCCATGATCCGGTTCACCGACTCGTCGTTCAGGAGCGGGTGCACGGACCCGGAGTACGCCGCTGCCGCCCGGAACATGCCCGGGTGCCGAGCCGCGTACATGAGTGCTCCCTGGCCGCCCATGGACAGGCCGGCCACGACGCGGCGGCTGCCCGCTCCCCAGTCGCGTTCGAGGAGGCGGCGCAACTCCTGGGTGTGGAAGGTCTCCCAGGCGGGGTCGCCGCCCTGCCCGCCGTTCCACCAGTCGCTGTACCAGCCGTTCCAGCCGGCCTCCGGCATGACGACGAGCACGTCGCGCAGGACCTCGACGGATGCCACGTCGGTGGCGCCGGTCCACGACGTGTAGTCCCCGCAGCAGCCGTGCAGCAGCCACAGGGTCGGCCAGTGCCGGTGGCGGTCCTTCGGGTTCCAGTCGTCGGGGGTGAGCAGCCGGACCTTCACCGTGCGGCCGCCGAGCGCGTCGGAGCGCACGGACAGGTCGACCTGCCGGTCGGCGACCTGGGTGACGGAGACGACCTCGGCGCCGCGGGTGTCGTGGTCGGCGGCGACGGCCGACGGCGGCGGTGCCAGGACCAGCAGCAGGGCGGCGAGGACGAGCAGGGCGATCAGGCATCTGGTGCGATGGATCGGTGCGGCGGTCATGGCGGCTCCCGTCGGTGGTCCGTGCGGAGGTCGGTGCCGTGCTGAGTCAGCGCTCTCTTCTTATGTCCATTTAAGGGGGGCGGTGCCCTGCGGGTTCGTTGGTTCAGTGCCGGGCGGGGAGGACCAACAGGGCGTCGCCCACGGGGCGTTCACCGGTCGCGTCGGACGGGTCGTTGAGGACGGTGCCGCCTTCGACGAGGGTGGTGGAGCCGCCGCCGTCGAGGTTGACGGCGTCGCGCAGACCGAGCGCCTTCGCCACGGACGCGGCTTCCGGGATGCTCAGTCCGAGCGAGGTGGTGCTGCGGCCGTCGGCGGTGACGAGCACGGTGCATCCGGCGGCGTCGACTCCGGCGAACGTGCGCGGATTGCGCTTGTGCACCCAGCCGTAGTAGAAGCTCGGGTTGCCGGGTTGGACCATGCCGTCGGCGGCCGGGGTGATGTGGAGCCGTCCGTCGCGGACGAGTTCGGGGCCGCCGTTGACGATGCTGGTGTCGCGCGACGCGGAGACCGCATGCCCCTCGCTGTCCCTCAACCCGCCCTGGATATGCAGCCGTTGGCCCACCATGGCGACGTCGGCGAGACGCGCCCCATCCTTCCCGGTGGCCTGGACGGAGCTGCCTCCTTCGGGCAGCGGGCCGCCGCGCGGCGAACGGACCTCGGTCACCCGGCCATGCCGGTCGAGCACGGCCTCCAGGCCCTCGCCCTGAGGGGTCCGCGCACCGAACTCACGGGTGAACGCGACGAGTTCGTCGGGGTCGGTGCAGGTGGTGTCGTGCAACGGCAGGGACGTCGGACTGTCGTCCGCGGTGCCGCCGCAGTTCCTGATCAGTCCGGGGACGCGGTCGATGCCGTCCAGCGGCAGGGACGTGCCGCGCGCGACGAGGCGGCCCTGCCAGGTGAACCGCTCGACGCGGGTCCGCCGGGCCGAGTCCTGGATCACCAGGCCCGGGCGCCCGTTCACGGCTTCGCTGAGCAGGCGGCCGTCGTAGACGCCGACACCGGCCGGGTCGCCGGGTGCGCCCGCCTTCGGGTCCAGGACGAAGAATCCGGCGTTGACCCCGGCGGTCGCGCCCGCGGCGGTCGCGAGCGCGCTGGTCGTCTCGCGGTTCTCCAGGTCCGGGCCGTACGACGCCTTGAGCGCGCCGTGGAACCGGTGCGGGTCGATGGTGAGCACGTCGATCCGCCACGGGCCGCGGTCGGCGGCGTCCCCGTCCCATCCGGTGTACCAGGCGGAGCCCGTGTACCCGGCCGCCTTGAGCTTCGCCCGGGCGGCCGTCGCCGCGGCCTCGGTGTCGAACCGGCCGACGCGGACCCGCCGGCCGAGCGATCCGCCCGCGTAGTCCGCCGTGGCCGGGGTGACGACGTCCTCGGCCCGCGCCTCGAAGCCCGCCGCCGTCAGCCGGTCGGCCAACTCCCGTGCGCTGGCGGGGTCCTTGATCGCTGCCGGTGGAGCGTCCGGGTCCGGCGACGTGGCACCGCCGGGGATGGACATCTCGACCGTCCAGGCGAGGGCGGGGGCGTCGGCGCCGCGCACGATGCGGGTGAGCGTGACGCCTGGCTGCAGGGTGCGCGTGGTGCGGGTCTCGGTCAGATCGGCGGCCCCCAGCGGCAGTCCGCGCTGAGCCGCCGAGCGCGACGCCTGGGGCAGGGGTGCGGAGGATGCGGGCGCGGGGAAGGAGCCCGTCACGGCGAGCGCGGCCAGCACCGCGACCACGCCGAACAGTCTGCTGTTCACAAACCCTCCAGGAAACGGAAGACGGCCTCCGCAAACGGTGCGTGGGGCCGCGTCCGCCCGTCAAGGCATGTACACGTAATTCATCGGATCCTTGGTGGACCGACCGGGCGCGTCAGGGTCCTGTTCAGCGCCTGCGCCCGCGACGCGCCGCCCCCGACGGCTCTACGGAGCGCTCTCCCGCTCCTCCACGAACCGGGCCAGCTGGTCCAGGGCCATGCGGGTGCCCGTCTCGTTGTCGGCGGCGGGGATCGCGTCGGGGATGCCTTCGTGGACGAGGAGGACGTCGGTGCCGCCGTCGGACGCGGTGAGCGTGGTGGTCATCGTCATCGTGGCGCGCAGCTCCGGGTCCACGGTCTCGAAGGCGAGCTCCTCGACGACGCGCTCGCCGGGGACCAGTCGGACGAAACGGCCGTGGTACGTGTCGGTGCGCGCGGCGGTCTTGCCGCTGGACGTCGGTGCGTCGTACGTGAGGGAGATCCGGAACCGGCCGCCCTCGTGCGCCTCGAACAGATGGACCTCGCTGTGCATTCCGGCGGGGACCCGCCACCGGGCGATCGCGTCGGCGTCCACCAGGGCCCGGTAGACGGCGGCGGGCGGGGCGTTCACGTGCCGGGACATCCGCGTCGCGTACATGCGGGCACGCCAGCGTCCGGGTGTCAGTAGCGCTCGGCGGTGCCGAGGTACTGCTCGGCGAACGCGGCCGCGGCGTGCGGCGAGGCGAACAGGCGCCGCAGCCGGGCGAGGGTGGTGCCCGCGCGGAACGGGTCGCCCGCGGCCACTCCGTGGTAGACCTCCGACAGCCACTGCGAGAACTCCTGATAGTCCCAGACGCGGCGCAGGCACGCGTCGGAGTAGGCCTCCAACTGCGCCTCGGCGTCCGGGTGTCGACGGGCGTGGGCGATGAGGGCGTCGCCGAGCAGGAACGCGTCGTGCAGGGCGAGGTTCATGCCCTTCGCGGCGATCGGGGCGACCAGGTGGGCGGCGTCCCCGGCCAGGAAGAGGCGTCCGTGGCGCAGGGGTTCGACGACGTAGTCGTGCATGTCCAGGACGCGCTTCTCGATGAGCGGGCCCTCGGTGAGCGGCGCCGCGCCGTCGGCGGCGAGGCGGCGGTGCAGCTGGTCCCAGACGCGCTCGTCGGGCCAGTTGTCCGGGTCGTCCCCGGGCGGGCACTGCAGGTAGTAGCGGGTGACCTCCTTGCTGCGGGGCATCTGTCCGGCGAATCCCTCGGGGTGCATGCCGAACAGGACACTGTCCGCGGACGGTGGTGCCTGCGCGAGCAGCGCCAGCCAGCCGATGCCGTAGTCGTGCCGGGCGACCCGGACCCGGCCGGACGGCAGCGCGGCCCGGGAAACACCGCGCGCCCCGTCGCATCCGGCCACGAAGTCGCAGTGCAGCAGCCGCCGTTGACCCGTGTCGGGGCAGGTGTAGGAGACGGCGGGGTGGTCGGTGTCCAGGTCGTGGAGTGCCACGTCGCCGACGTCGAAGCGGATGTCGCCGCCGCGGACGTCGGCGTACTCCCGGACGAGGTCGGTCACCAGCAGCGGCTGCGGGTACACGAAGTGGTGTTGGCCCGTCAGTTCACCGTAAGGGAAGCGGTGTTGCTGCCCCTCGAAGCGGAACTCGCACGTGGTGTGCCGCTCGGCGCGCGCGAGCAGGTTCGCGGCGAGGCCCCGCACTTCCAGGCCGCGCACCGCCCCTTCCTCGAGGACGCCCGCGCGGGGCCGCTGCTCGATGAACGCGCGCGTCTCGCACTCCAGGACCACGCAGTCGATCCCGGCGGCCCGCAGGATGTTCCCGACGGTGAGCCCGGCGGGCCCGGCGCCGACGATCACGACGGAAACACGGTGCGGGGAAGGGGAGTTGGAGTGCGGCAAGGAAGTCACACGGCCATTATGGCGAGGCGTGGCCGTGGGCTCACCCCCAAGGGCCGGGGCGGGTCAGGGCCTCAACAAGCGTTCGTACCCGCTGA
Source organism: Streptomyces sp. NPDC050085 (assembly GCF_044460595.1). NCBI lineage: Bacteria > Bacillati > Actinomycetota > Actinomycetes > Kitasatosporales > Streptomycetaceae > Streptomyces > Streptomyces sp. NPDC050085. The sequence goes on from NZ_JBITJZ010000006.1 coordinate 370,409, forward strand.
CTTGGGCCACGGGCCCCTCGGCCGTCCGCTCGGCGGTCGCCCGCCGGAAGACGGCCTCGACGGCGCTCCCCGGCGTCGCCGTCACGCGTGCAGCCAGACCCTCAGTGGCCCGACGGCCTCGAATCCGTACCTGAGCGCGGCCGTCAGCGCGTCGTCGTGTTCGTAGCCGACGAGGGACCGGCCGGGGAACAGGGTCCGCGTCGCGTCCAGGACCGCGGACCAGACCCGGTCCTGGCCGTCGTGCGCGGCGAACGCGGTGGAGACCGCGAAGACGTTGGAGACGCCGACGACGTCCTCCCCCGAGGTGGCCACGGCCCCGGCCACCACCCGGCCGCCCGCGTCACGGACGGCCAGTACGGTCACTTCCGGGACGTCCAGGAGCGCGGCCCCGAACAGGTCCGCCGCGTCGTCGTCCCCGCCGGACCAGGCCGCCGCCCACTCCCGCAGGGCGTCCGGGTCCTTCACCACGTCCCAGCCGAGCCCGTGCGCGGGAACGGGGGCGTCCGCGTCCCGGTGGATCCACTGGGCGTCGAAGAGCACGGTGAACCCGTGCTCCGTGAGGTCCAGGTCGGCGAAGGCGTCCTTCACGGTGGCGCCCGGCGCCCGCGTGTCGATGCGGGCCACGAGGGACGCCGCGTCCACGCGCGGCACCAGTGTCACGGCGTCGGGATAGTAGAGCGGCGTACGCCGGGACGCCGTCCACGCGTCGGGCCCGAACTCGCCCCGCACACCGTGCACTTGGCTCATCACCGCGCACCAGCGCGCATTGTCGCGCACGGCCGCGCGCACCCGATCCACCGTCGACGTCGTCATGGTCGTCGATCATGGCGCGCCCCGGGCCGGACAGCGACCCCTTTTCCCGCCGACCATGAAGGGACGACCACGAATCAACGGCCAGGTATCGACGGTCAGGTATCGACGGCCATTGATCGACGGCCGGGGATCACGGACGACGGCTCACGGCGCGTCACCGTGCCACGCGAAGCGCCGCCCGTCCCCGTCCACGGGCCCGTACAGCGCCCGGCCGCCCGGCCCGAACGCCCCCAGCTCGGTGGGGAGCGCGACGGCGGCCGGCGCATCGGGAGCGGAACGGTCGGTGACGTCGAGGAGCAGCCCGTCGAGCGGGCCGCCCACCAATTGCGCGTACGACCGCCCGGGCCGCGGACCCGCGTCCTCGTGATCCGCGCCGTACACCCTTCCCCGCATGAACTCCTGTTCGTCCATGCGGCCACCCTCGCAGGCACCACTGACATTCGAACGTCGGCGCGGTCGCTTACTGTGAGGTCCGGACCGGAGCGGAGGAGATCTTGGTGACAGCGGCCGGACGGGCGGGTGCGGAGCGCGGCTCTCTGCGTGACCTCGCGTACGACACCCTGCGACGCAGGATCCTCGAGGTCGAACTCCGGCCGGGCGAGCGGCTCGTGGAGCGGGATCTCGCCGCCGAGCTCGACGTGTCCCGCATTCCGCTGCGCGAGGCGCTGCGCCGCCTGGAGGCGGACGGGCTCGTCCTGATCGTGCCGCACCGCGGGGCACTGGTGGCGCCCTTCACGCCTGCGGACGTCCGGGACCTGTTCGACGTACGCGAATCGCTGGAGTCGCTGGCCGCGCGGCTCACCGCCGAGCGGGCGGACGCCGCCGGGCTCGACCGGCTGCAGGCCCGGCTCGACGCGGCGCGGCAGGCGACGGAGAAGCAGGACCGGGCCGCGATCGCGGCGGCGAACGCCGGCTTCCACACCGACATCGTGGATCTCGCGGAGAATCCGCTGCTGACGAGCATGATGCGGCCGCTGGCGGCGCGTACGCACTGGTTGTTCCGGCTGACCGCGCAGCGCGATCCGGCCCGGCAGTGCGCGGAGCACGAGGACCTGTACGAGGCGATCGCGGCCCGCGACGCGGACCGTGCGGCCGCTCTGGCGCACGCCCACGTGGCCGACGGCAGGGCCGAGTCCCTCGATCTGGCGGCCCGCTGGTCGCACCCGGAGATCGACCCGCAGGCGGTCGCGGCCCGGCGGCGCAGGCGCGGTGCGTGACCTGGAGGCCGACGGCCTCTAGGTTGACCCGGTGTCGCATCGCAACCGCTTTGTCCTGATTTCCGCGATCCTCCTGCTCCTGGCGGTCCCCGCCCCCGCCGGGGCAGCCGACGGGTCGCCGCCCCGGTTCACGTATCAGGTGCAGGGCGTCACGGCCCACGGCCTCGGCCGCAGCCGGCACCGCGGCTGCCCCGTCGGGCCGCGTCGGCTGCGGCTGGTACGGCTCGACCACTGGGGGTTCGACGGCCGCGTGCACCGCGGCGAGATCGTGGTGCACGAGCGGGTCGTGGACCAGGTGGTGTACGTCTTCGGGAAGGCGTTCGCCGCCCGGTTCCCCATCCGGAAGATGCGGACGCTCGCCGCGTACGGCGGCAGCGACCCGGCGGCGATGGCCGACGACAACACGTCCGCGTTCAACTGCCGTGGCGTGACCGTCAATTCGGGGGTCGTCTCGGAGCACTCGTACGGGGACGCCGTCGACATCAACACCGTGGAGAACCCGTACGTCGACGTGCACGGCCGCGTCCATCCGGCCGCCGGGGCCCGGTTCCTCGACCGGCGGCGGCACGCGCCGGGGATGCTGCGGGCCGGGGACGCGGTGACGACGGCGATGCGGCGGGTCGGCTGGGCGTGGGGTGCGCGGTGGGCGCACCCGGACTATCAGCACTTCTCCGCCAACGGTCGCTAGGGCGGGCGCTCAGGGCCGGTCGACGGTCTCCGCGCCCTCCAGCGGTGCCCGTTCCAGGAACGCCACCGCGTCGGGCACGCGCGCGCGGAGTTCCACGAGCCCGGCGGCGGTGAGCGTGCGGCACACCGTGTCGCGCTCGGCGAGGACCTGGCGGGCGAAGCGGCCGGGGAAGTCGGCCGGGGTGAGGGCGGCGCCGGGCCCCGCGGACCAGGTGCGCAGCGGAGAGACGGCTCCGGCGGCGTCGGCGCAGACGGCGAGGCGGCCCGATTCGACGTACCACAGGACGATGCGCTCGCCGATCCGGGCGGCCGGGGGCTCGACGCTGTGCCCGGCGTCCAGGCGCAGCGTGTCGAAGGCATCGGCGAGGGCCGGGCGCAGCCGCTCGTCGGCCCGGCCGAACAGGTCGCAGACGGGGAGCGGGACCGGGGCGTCCGGGTCGAGGCCGAGGTCGCCGAGGAGGTCGTCCTCGCAGGTCTCCAGGGCGCGGCCCAGGTCGGGGAACTCGTCGGTGGCGCGGGTCATGGCCTGTCGCTCGTCGGGGTCGGCGAGCACCATGCGCACGCCGCGGCCGCGCAGGTCCTTGCCGAGGGCGCGCAACAGGTCGGCGGCGACGGGCTCGACGCGGCCCACGCGCGTGAGGTCGAGCACGAACCAGCCGACGGCCGGGGCGAGTTCGCGGGCCACGCGCAGGGTCTGTTCGGCGGTCGCGAAGTCGAGGTCGCCCTGCAGGACGTGGACGCGGATGCGGTCCGGGTGCTCTTCGAGGGCGGCGCGCTGGGCCCGCGGCCGGTGGCGCAGGGAGCGCAGCGGGGCGCCGTGCAGGGAGCGCGGCGGCATGGGGCGGCGCTGCGGGTCGACGGCGCGCATCAGGTGCAGCCCGAACTGGTCGGAGAGCGTGTGGCAGGCGGCGATGCCGCGCACGCTGTTGCCCTTCTCCTCCAGGGGCGGGCTGAACACGCCGATGCCGAACTGGCCGGGCAGGGCGACGCCGATCGCGCCGGAGACGCCGCTCTTGGCGGGCATGCCGACCTGGAGCATCCACTGGCCCGACGCGTCGTACATGCCGCAGGTCGCCATGACGGCGAGGACGTGCTGGGCGTGGCGCGGGGCGACGACCCGGTCGCCGGTGACGGGGTTGACGCCGCCGCCGGCCAGCGTCGCGTGCATGACGGCGAGGTCGTCGCAGGTGACGAGGACGGAGCACTGGCGGAAGTAGACGCCGAGCTGTTCCTCCACGTCGCCGGTGAGCGAGCCCGCGTTGTGAATCAGGTAGGCGAGGGCGCGATTGCGGTCGCCGGTCGCGCGCTCGGAGGCGTAGACCGCCTCGTCGACGTCGAGGGAGCGGCCCGCGAAGGCGCTCAGGCCGTCGAGGATGCGGGCGAAGCGGGCCCGAGGGGTGTCGCCGGAGACCAGTGAACTGGTCACGATGGCACCGGCGTTGACCATGGGGTTGGGCGGGCGTCCCGTGCCGGGTTCCAGGCGGATGGAGTTGAAGGCCTCTCCGCTGGGTTCGGCGCCGACGCGGGCGAGGACCGCCTCCAGGCCCTGGTCGGCGAGGGCCAGCGCGAACACGAAGGGCTTGGAGACGGACTGCACGGTGAACGGCACCGTGGTGTCGCCGCTGCCGTAGACCTGCCCGTCCAGGGCGCACAGGCTGATCCCGAACAGGTCCGGGTCGACCCGGCTGAGCTCCGGGATGTACGAGGCGGGCTCGCCGTCCTCGAGGTCGCGCAGGCTCAGGCGGACCTCGTCGAGGAGGCCGGTCAGGGGGCCGCCCGGGGAGCGCGGCTGCTCACGATGCACCACCCGCCCATCGAAACCCATCCGGAGCTGCGGTGCACCCCGGTCGCACAAACGCCCGACGTGTTGGGCAGACTCCCGGCATGAGCGAAAGCGATCAGAAGAAGGACCTCCTGCGGTACCTGCAGGACGCGCGCGACGCGCTGCTGTGGAAGATGGAGGGGCTGTCGGAGTACGACGTGCGGCGCCCGCTGACGCCGACCGGGACGAACCTTCTGGGCCTGGTGAAGCATGTGACGGGGGTGGAACTCGGCTATCTCTGCGACACGTTCGGCCGCCCCCACGACGTGCCGCAGGGCGCCCCGAAGGACGACTCGTTCGCGGCCGCGGACGAGTCGCGCGAGGCGATCGTCGAGCGCTACCGGCGGGCCTGGACCCACACCGACGCCTCCGTCGCGGAGCTTCCCCTGGACACGGTCGGCACGGTGCCGTGGTGGCCGAAGGAGCGCGCGGAGGTGACGCTGCACCACGTCCTGGTGCGGGTGCTCGGCGACACGCAGCGGCACGCCGGGCACGCCGACATCCTGCGCGAGGGACTCGACGGCGCGGCGGGCTGGCTCGTGAACAACGACAGCCTGGGCACGCACGATCCGGCGGAGCGGCTGGAGTACCACGACCGTCTGGAGCGGATCGCGCGCGAGGCGTCCGGCAAGAACTAGGCCAGCAGAACTAGGCCAGCAGAACCGGGCCAGTGGAACCGGGTCTGCTGGACCGGGTCAGTCCTCGCGGTGGCGCAGCAGCAGCATCGCCGCGTCGTCGTGCAGCGGCCCCGTGACGTGGTGCACGAGGTCCGTGCGCAGTGTCTCCAGGGCGGCCTCCGCGTCGGGGTCCTTGAGCAGGCCGAACCGCTCGGCGAGCGGGTAGAAGTCCCCGGCCCCGTCCCGCGCCTCGCTCACCCCGTCCGTGTAGAGCAGGATCTGGTCGCCGGACGCGAAGGGCACGGTGTACGTGACGGGCTCGTCGCCGCCGTGCATGCCGAGGCCGAGCGGCAGCGCGTACTGGGGCGGCTCGGGGAACAGGGTGGTGCCGTCGGGGCGTACGACCATCGGCGCGGGGTGGCCGAAGTTGAGGAAGGTCACCTCGCTGCGGCCCGCGGGCACCTCGACGAGCAGGGCGCTGACGAACCGCTCGCCCTGCAGCTCCCGGTCGACGGCGCGCTGCAACCGGCGTCCGAGACCGGCCAGTTCGGGCTCGTCGTGGGCGGCCTCGCGGAAGGCGCCGAGGACGAGCGCCGCGGTCTCGACGGCCTCGAGGCCCTTGCCCTGGACGTCGCCGATGACGGCCCGGGTGCCGTCGGCCACGGCAACCACCTCGTACAGGTCGCCGCCGATCCGCGCCTGCGCCACGGCCGAGGTGTAGGACACGGCCACGCGCAGTTCGCCCGCGAGGCGGGGCACCGGGCGCAGCAGGACCCGCTGCGCGACTTCCGCGATGGAGCGCACGCTGGCCAGTTCGGCGTCCCGGCGCTCGCGCATGGCGACGGCGGCGAGGCCCGCCGCGGTGACCCCGGCGACACTGATCGCGGCGATGTACACGCGCCGCTTGCCGAGCGTGCCGTCGTACGCGGCGAGGATCACGCACAGCAGGACGGCGATGGCGCCGATCCGCGCGGTGCGCCGCTTGCTGCCGACGAGCCCGGCGAAGGCCGGGCCGAGGGATATCAGCGGCAGCAGCCCGAACCCGGTCGGCGTCGCCATCTCGGTGACCGCCACGACCCCCATCACCCCGTACGGCAGCGTGGTCAGCGCCCTGCCCGCACGCAGCTTCGACCTCGTCATCGTTCTCCCCCGCCCCGGCGGTCCGCCGGCGTTCGGTTCTGTCGTGTTCCGAGGGTATGCGGGGTTTCTCAAAAGGTGATGAAGATGGCCGATTCCGTATGCCCGGATGTTCCGGACGTACGCGGCGGGCGGCGGTCGGCCCGGGTGCGTCGGGGCGAACATCCGCACCAGCGCGGGCAGGATGCCGTAGCCGCCGTCACCGGTGACCGCGAGGACGGGCGTGGCCGAGCCCGCCCGCGCCCTGGGCCGAGTGGAAGGACCTCGGCGACCCGGACCGCCGCCCGCTCGTCCGTGCGCTCCCGCCGCTCGTCATGGAGCAGGCCGTTCTCGAATAGCCGATGGTTGCGGCGCGGAAGACTTTCGGCCGAGTCGGCGGGCGCCGCGCCGTTCCTAGCATCGCCGTATGGATATCGACGTACGCCACAACCCTTCGTTCGCCGTCGCCCGGGTCTCCCTCGCGCCGGGTGAGTCCGTGCGGGCCGAGTCCGGGGCGATGATGGCGACCTCCGGCGGGATCGACGTGGAGGCGAAGGCGGAGGGCGGCCTCTTCAAGGGGCTCAAGCGCAGCGTCCTGGGCGGTGAGTCGCTGTTCGTGAGCCGGTTCACGGCGGGCGGCGAGGGCGGCTGGGTGGACGTCGCGGCGCAGCTGCCGGGCGATGTCACGGCGATCGACGTGGACGGCGGGGTGAACCTCGCGCGCGGGGCGTGGCTGTGCTCGTCCGACGGCATCGGCCTCGACACGAAGTGGGGCGGGTTCAAGAACCTCACGGGCGGGGAGGGCGGCTTCCTCGTCCGCGCCGAGGGCACGGGCCGGGTGGTCGCCGCCTGCTACGGAGCGCTCGACCGGGTGGAGCTCGGCCCCGGCGAGACGCTCGTCCTGGACTCCGGGCACCTGGTCGCGTTCGGCGACGGACTGTCGTACACGACCCGGAAGGTGACCCGCGGTCTGATGCAGACCCTGAAGTCGGGCGAGGGGCTCGTCTTCGAGTTCACCGGGCCGGGCGTGCTGTGGACGCAGAGCCGCAATCCGGGCGCCCTGATCACCTGGCTCACGGCCAAACTCCCGTTCAGCCGCGGCTGACCACCGCACATCATCCCGAAGCACACGATCTGTGGGGGCGTCATGAGGCACGAGGACATGAAGGTCGAAGGCATGCACGAGGGCAAGAAGGCCGAGGGCATCAGCCGGGCCCGGTTCCTGGGGCTCGCCGGAGCGGTCGGTGCGGGGGCGCTGTTGCCCGCCGCACCGGCGACGGCCCGCGACCGCTGTCCCGCGCCGCGGGGGCTGCGGCACCGCGGCGTCGTCTACGAGGTCGGCGCGGGCGAGAGCCCGGCGACGGCGTGGCGCGCGGAGCGGGCCCGCGCCGATCTGCGGGCGATCCGGGACCGGCTGCACGCGGACACCGTGAAGATCACCGGGGACGGCGTGGAGCGGCTGACCGCGACGGCCGAGGCGGCGGCCGAACTCGGCCTGCGCGTCTGGCTGGAGCCGACGCTCGGCGACGTGCCCGCCGGCGACATCCTCGACCACCTCGCGCAGACGGGCCGGTTCGCGGAGCGGCTGCGGCGCCAGGGGGTGCCGGTGCAGCTGAACGTGGGCTGCGAGTTCCTGCTGTTCGTGCCCGGCATCGTGCCGGGCGCCACCATGGTCGAGCGCATCGAGAACCTGACGAAGGGCGCCTTCGACCCGGTGCGCGTGGCGCGGGAGCTGCGCCGCTTCACCGCGCGGGCCGCCGCCGTGGGCCGCTCCGTCTTCCACGGCCCGCTGTCGTACGCGGCCGCGCAGGACGAGGACGTCGACTGGGACCTGTTCGACCTGGTGTGCCTCGACTACTACGGCGACCACCCGACCGCGGCCGGCCACGTCGAGGAACTGCGCGCGTACCGGCGCCCCGGAAAGCCCCTGGCCATCAGCGAGTTCGGCACGTGCACCTTCAAGGGCGCACCGAGCAGCGGCGGCATGGGCTGGGACGTCGTCGACTACACGAAGGATCCGCCCGAGATCAAGGGCGGCCTGGTGCGCAGCGAGGCCACGCAGGCCGCGTACCTGACGGACGTCGTCGGCGTCTTCGCGTCGATGGGCCTGTACGCGGCCATGGCGTACACCTTCGTCACGCCGGACGCCCCGCACCGGGCCGAACCCCGCCTCGACCTGGACATGGCGAGCTACAGCCTGGTGAAGACGGTCCGGGACCGGCCCGCCGACCCGGACTCACCGTGGCACTGGGAACCGAAACAGTCCTTCCACGCACTGGCCCGCGCGTACGCCCGCCACCGCCGCTGAGCTCGTACGCCCGTCACCCCTGCTGAGACGACCGCTCGAGGCCCGCGCGCTGCGCCGCGGCGTGCAGCGCGCGCAGGGCGAGGAGCAGCACTCCTATGTCGTCGAGGTAGATCGGGTCCGGCAGCAGGTCGACCGGCGAGACGGTGTAGACGACGGCGGCCCAGAACAGGGCCTTGTCGCGCAGCGGCACACCCGCGTCGAGCAGCAGTCTGCGCGCCCGGACCACGCGCACCAGAAGAACCACGGCGGCCACCAGCATGACGAGTGCGGCCACTGCGGCGAGCGTGATCCACGTACGGCTGTCCATGCCTCTCCTTGTACCCCACGTGCGGCGGTGCGCGCCCCGGGTGACGATGAAGTCCCGCTCGAACCGAGCCGAACGCAGGAGGACAGGGCCGTGCTCATCTTCGTCGCGATGATCCTGGGAGGAATCGGTGTGGTCTGCGTCGGTATCACGGCACGTCAGTGCGCCACCGACTCCGTCACGCTCGGACCACCGGTGATCGCCCTGGTCACGGCCCTCATATCGGTCGCACTCCTGCTGACGGCCACCGCCTACGGTCACTGAGGCAGCCGCCCCGCCGTCACAGCGGGGAGTCGTCCTCGTCCACCACGTGGACGGCGGCCTCCTCGGCCGACGCCGCTCCCCCGTCGATGCCGACGTCCTCGGCGAGCATGTCCTTCTCGGCGTCCTCGTGGGCGCCCTCGTCCGGTGCCACGAGGCGGCCCGCGCGCCGGTCACCGACCTCGTCGTCCAGCGGTTCGCCCTCGCCGTCGAACAGGTCCCCGAGCCCGTCGCCGTCGTCCTCGCCGGATTCGAGGGCCTCGTACTCGTCGATCACCGGGTCGGGACGCTCCTCGGCAAGCCGCTCTTCCAGGCTCTCGCCGTGCTGCTGCTCTGCGGCGGTGGTGCCGGTGTGCTCGACGCCCAGCGGGCGCTCGGGCGGCGACCAGCCCTCGTCGTACGGATCGACGCCGCGGTCGCTGAGGGTGTCCTCCGCGTCGAGCAGGCCCTCGTCCTCGCGGGCGTCCGGGTCCCCGGGCTGGTACACCTCGTCGCCCATGAGCGAGTCGTCGCTGCGCTCGGTCATCCCCTGCCACCTCCTGTCGTACTCCGTCTCGTATCCAGCCTGCGCCACCTCACGCCCGCCGGCCCCCTCGCCACAGGATTTGCCGTTCCGCGGCGCCCACAGTGAAGGATTTGCGACATATGCGCGTTTTAAGTGTTACATCCCTTACCTATGAGCTTGATGTGCGGTGCGTAGCTTCGTAGATGTCGCCGCGAACGGGGCGGCCACCACACATCCTGAAACCGCGACCCACGGCGAAGCGCACGTACGTCAAGACCGTCAAGCTCGCCGCGAAGGGCCACACCGCGAAGGTGTACAAGCTCGGCAAGGGCAAGTACCAGGCGGTCATCCTCTACCAGGGCAAGAAGGCCACCGGCCTGAACGCCTTCGGCAAGACCACGCGGGCGAACCTGAACGGTCTGCACGTCGAGCTCACCCCGGCCGGCTCCGTCTCCTCCTGGGTCGACCGCGCCAAGCCGCAGCCCAAGCCCAAGCCCGTCGAGAAGCGGGTGTTCGTGGCGTCGTCGACGCTGACCGACGGCTCGCAGGCGAAGATCTACAGGCTCTCCACGAACCACTACCAGGCCGACGTCTTCGGCGCCGGCGCGAAGATCGGCACCCTGGACGCGAACGGCCGCGCCGCGTACGGCGAGAACAACGGGCTGCACGTCGTGCTCCAGCCCGACGGACAGCTGTCGTCCTACGTCGACGAGGCGCCCGCTCCCGCGCCGGGGCCGGACCCGGATCCCACCCCGGACCCCGAGCCGACGCCGACCCGGACACCACGCCGGCCCCGGACACCGTCCCCGACCAGGTGCCGACGGCTCCGGCCCCGGCCGTCTGACCCGACCGGTCTACGAAGCGGCTCCGTTGCGCCACACCGTCAGGTCCATCGTCATGTACTGGCTGGGCGAGTCCTCGGCCGCGAAGCCAAGGACCGTGATCAGGCCGAGGTGCCCCGAGCCGGTGATGACGCACACCTGGCGGCCCTTGGACAGCTTGTTCGTCTCGATGGTCTCGGTGAACCGCGTGTCGTTGCGGCAGGTCTCCAGCGAACCTTGCTGGCCCGGGTCGAGCAGCACCAGCTTGCCGCCCTCGCTCTCCGCGTCGAGGTAGTCCCCGGTGTCGTAGGAGAGGTCGTAATTGAGGTCCTCCCCCTCCTGCGGCCGGACCGGGTCGTCACTGAAGGACAGGTGGTACCCGCGGGTCAGGTTGATGCCCTTGTACGCGGCGGGCGAGGGGTCGGCGACGGGCTTCTGTTCACCGCCTCCGGTGCTCGAGCCGCTCTGGTCGCCCGAGCCGGACGATCCCGTCTCCTGCGGCGCGCTGCTGCTCTGCCCCGAGCCGCTGCTCTTGTCGTCGCCCTTGTCGTTGTCCTTGACCGCGTTGTACGCCGTGACGCCGAGGACACCGAGCACGAGGGCCGCGGCGGCGGCGAGGATCGGGCCCTTGTTGCTCGACTTGCGCGGCGGCAGGGGCCGCGGGTGCCCGGGGAACTGCTGGGCGTGGGGCGGGAATTGGGTCGGCGCGTACGCCGGGTTCTGCGTGTAGGCGGGGTTCGGCGCGTGCTGCGGCGCCGGGTGCGCGGGCGCGGTCGGCTGGTACGCGGCGGGCGGCGGCGTCGGGTGCGCGGCCGGGCCGGTCGTGGGGACCGTGGGCGAGTACGCGGCGGGCGGCGGGGTCTGCGGGGGCGCGGGAGCGGCGGTGCGCACCGTGATGTCGGCGGCGACCGCGCCGGGCAGCCAGTCCTCGGGGCGGCGCAGCACGGTCTGCGAGTTGGCGCTCTGGCACAGGCCGATGACCTCGGTCAGTGACGGCCTGCCCTCGGGGTCCTTGGTGAGGCAGCGGCCGACCAGATCGCGCAACTCGTCGGGCAGCGGCCCGAGTTCGGGCTCCTCGTGGACGATGCGGTAGAGCACGCCGTGCCCGGTGCCCTCACCGAACGCGGGTGTGCCGGTCGCCGCGTACGCCGCGATCTGGCCGAGCGCGAAGATGTCGGTGGCCGCGGTCACCGGCCGGGCAGCCGCCTGCTCGGGCGCCATGAACGAGGGCGTGCCGATGGTGACGCCGCTGCCGGTGAGCGAGGTCGAGTCGGCGGCGCGGGCGATGCCGAAGTCGATGACGCGGGGGCCGTCGACGGCGAGCAGCACGTTCGACGGCTTGAGGTCGCGGTGCACGATGCCCGCACCGTGGATGACGTGCAGGGCCTCGGCCATGCCCGCGATGAGCAGCAGCACGGTCTCGACGGGCAGCGCGCCGTGCGTGCTGACGGCGTCGGCGAGCGAGGGCCCGGGCACGTACGCCGTGGCGAGCCACGGGTGTTCGCCGTCGGTGTCGGCGTCGATGACCGGCGCGGTGTACAGGCCCTGGACGCGCTGGGCGGCCTTGACCTCCTGGGCGAAGCGCCGCCGGAACTCGGCGTCCTCGGCGAACTCGGGCCTGATCACCTTGATGGCGACGGGCCGGCCGCCCGGGGTGTACGACAGGTACACCTTGCCCATGCCGCCCGCGCCGAGCCGCGCGGCGAGCCGGTAGCCCGCGACCGTGGCGGGATCGCCCGGGCCCAACGGCTGAAAGACATCCGACGCGTCATGCCGGTCCGGCTGCTGACCACTCATCAACTCGCGTCTCCCCACGCAGAACGCTTACGCCCGCGCCGTGCGTCACGCACGCCCCGCGGGTCTTGTTTTTCCTCGAACGGAGGGAACCTTATCCAAGTTGGCGTGCTCGCGAGGAACGGGCGGACGGGCGGACACGCATCGCCCGACGCGCCGCGTCGGTCGGGGGACCGTAGCGTTGCGCCCATGTGCTGGAGTGCGACGGCCGATCTGGTGGCGGGCAGCGCGATCGCGGCGGTGGGAGCGGGGTGCGTGGCCCGCGCGATCCGCACCCGGCCGCGCGCCCTGATGCTGGCGGCGCTGCCCCTTCTGCTCGGTGCGCACCAGATCGTCGAGGCGGTGATCTGGAACGACGGCGGGGGCGGCGGACCCGCCGTCGTCGCCTGGGCGGTGATCGCACTGCCACTGCTTCCGTTGTGGGTGCCGGCCGGTGTGCTGTGCGTGGCACCGCGCAGGGCCCGGCGCCGTCTGGCGGTACCGCTCGCGTGCGGCCTCGTGACGAGCGGCGTGCTCGCGCACGCCCTGGCGACGACGCCCGTCACGGCCGAGATCCGCGGGCACACCATGGGGTACGCGATCGGTCTGCCGCACGCGGGATGGGCCATCGCCGGATATCTCGTCGCGACCATCGGCGCGCTGCTGCTGTCCGGCGAGGCGGGTCTGGTGCTGCTCGGCGTCCTGGTCGCGGTCGGCGCGGGCGTGTGCACGGCGCTGTGGCGCTGGGAGTTCATCTCCACGTGGTGCGCCTGCGCGGCGCTGTGCTCGGTGGTGCTGTACGGCTGGCTGCGCGGCAACTCCCTTACATACCAGGGCAGTTGAGGGATCTCCGCAGCCCCTCCCCCTCCCCTCTCCCACCTCCCTCACTTCCCCTGCCCCCTTCCCTCGAAGCCACCCGACACCCCATCCTTGCGACCGCATGCCGCGAGAGTTACAGTCTATAACAGTTGCAAGAAGCAGTAATGCCAGCGGTAACGCCCACGTGCTCGCCGCGATCGTCACCGTTCACCGTCGAAGGGACCCCTCATGTCCGGCACCCACCAGCCCCTGCACACCGTCCTCGGCTCCGGCCCCGCCGGGACCGCGCTCGCCGAGGAACTCGTCCGCCGCGGCCACCCCGTCCGCCTCGTCGACCGCAAGGGGGAAGGCCCCTCACTCCCCGGCGTCACGCGCTTCGCCGCCGACGTGAGCACCGCGCAGGGCGCGCGCACGGCCGTCGCCGGTGCCGCCGTCGTGTACCACTGCGTCAACGTCGGCTATCACCTCCAGGTCGAGGTGATGCCGCACATCCAGGAGGCCGTCCTCGCCGCGGTGCGGGACAGCGGGGCACGTCTGGTCGTCCTCGACACGCTGTACCCGTACGGCGACCCGGGCGGTGCGGCGATGACCGAACAGACGCCCTGGAACGCCACGTCGCGCAAGGGCCGGATGCGGGCCGAACTCGACGAGAAGTACCTGGCCGCACACCGGGCGGGCGAGGCCGCGATGGTGCTCGGCCGGTCCGCCGACTTCTTCGGCCCCGGGGTCCTCAACTCGACGCTCGGCGGCGCCGTGTTCCCCGCCGCGCTCACCGGCGGCGAGGTTCCGGCGCTCGGCGACATCGACCTGCCGCACAGCTACACGTACATACGCGACGTCGCCTCGGGCCTCGCCACGCTCGGCGAACGTCCGGACGGCGACGGCCGGGTCTGGCACCTGCCGACCGCACCGGCCGTGTCCACGCGCGAGGTCCTCGCCATGGTCGAGCGGCGCGTGGGGCGGCCGCTGGAGCTGACCGTGGTGGACGAGCCCCGCCCGTTCGGCCCGTTCGACGAGCAGTTCATGGCCGAGTACGCGGAGATGTTCTACCAGCACACCACCGTGCAGATCATGGACTCGACGGCCTTCGAGCGGCACTTCGCCGTCTCGCCCACGCCCCTCGCCGACGCGCTGGACGCGACGCTGGCCTGGTACGGCGCATGGCTCGGCGCCCGGGCGGGCGACGTCAGCTGAAGGTGCGGCGGTACGCCTGCGGGCTGACGCCGGTGGTGCGCTTGAAGCGGTCGCGGAACGCGGTGGGCGAGCCGAAACCGACCTGCGCGGCGATCCGCTCCACGGGGTGGCCCGTGGTCTCCAGGAGGTGCTGGGCCTGGCGGACGCGGGCCCGGTGCAGCCACTGCAGCGGGGTGGTGCCGGTCTGTTCGCGGAACCGGCGCATGAGGGTACGGGTGCTGACACCGGCGCGGGCGGCGATGTCGGCGAGCCCGAGCTCGCAGTCGAGGTTGTCCTGGAGCCAGCCGAGGAGGGGTTCGAGGGCGGAGCCCCGGGGCGTCGGCGCGTGGTCGTGGACGATGAACTGCGCCTGCCCGCCCTCCCGTTCGAGCGGCATGACGGCGAGCCGGGCCGCGTCGGCGGCGACCGCCGAACCGTAGTCCCGCCGGATCATGTGCAGGCACAGATCGAGCCCGGCGGCGGCACCGGCCGAGGTGAGGAACTGCCCGTTGTCGACGTACAGGACGTCGGCGTCGACGTCGATCGCGGGGTACGTGGACGCGAGCAGGTCCGCAGCGATCCAGTGGGTGGTGGCGCGCAGCCCGTCGAGCAGTCCGGTCGCGGCCAGCGGGAAGGTGCCCACGCAGATGGACGCGATCCGGGTGCCGTCGGCGGCGGCCGAGCGCAGCGCGTCCCGGACGGCCGCCGGGAGCGGTGCCGTGGGAGCGGCCGTGCCGGGGATGACGATCGTGTCCGCGCCCTTGAGCCCGTCGAGCCCCCGGCGTGCCCGGATCGTGAAGGTGCCCGCGTCGACCTCGCTCCGCTCGGCGCACACCCGGACCTGATAGCCGGCGCGCCCGTCGGGGAGCCGGGTGCGGGTGAAGGCCTCGATCGGCGTGGACAGGTCGAAGGGGATCACCTGGTCGAGCGCGAGGACGGCGACGGTGTGCATGGCCAGAAGATACCCCGACGCCTGATTACCGCCACTCCCCCTACAACGGTAGACAGGCAGGTGGGAGCACCGGGACGGAGCTCTGTGGCCCTGGCGGTTTTCCGTTGATGATCGTCACTATTGCCACTGGGCGACGGCGGTGCGTCTGACTAGCGTCGACGTCGATCCGGCGCGGACCGGACCGCACCCGTCGTACACGAAAGATCCACTGACGCCATGTCGAAGCTCCTGCTCTCCCTGCACGTCCTGGCCGCCGTCCTCGCCGTGGGGCCGGTCACCGTGGCCGCGAGCATGTTCCCCAAGTCCCTTGGGCAGGCGGCGAGTTCACCGTCCACCGTGAGCACGGCGCCCACCACGCTCACCGTGCTGCACCGGATCTGCCGGGTGTACGCGGCCGTGGGCATCGCCGTCCCGCTGCTCGGGTTCGCGACGGCGAGCAGCATGGGCGTCATGGGCAGCCCCTGGCTGATCGCGTCCATCGTGCTGACCACGGCCGCCGCGGCCGTCCTGATGGTGCTGATCCTGCCCGGGCAGGAGACGGCGCTCGAGGCGGTGCGGCGGTCCGACACCGCACCCCTGGCCCGGGCGGCCGGGCGGCTCGCGGGGCTCACTGGTGTGTTCAATCTGCTCTGGGCCACGGTCACCGTGCTGATGATCGTCCGCCCGGGCTCCACCACGGGAGCCTGAACCCAGGTGGGCACCACACCGTGTCGAACGTAGACTTTATGGCGTATTTCGGGCGCTCGGAGCGCCCGGGACGGCGAGGTGACGTCATGACGGGACAGTCCGCGACCCGACTGCACAGGGCCGCGCGCGCGTCCGTGACCGCGGCCGTGGCGTGCGCGAGCGTGTTCACCGTGGGACCGGCGCTGGCCGACGACGGATCGGCGGACCCCAGTGCGCGACAGCTGGCCGACGACGCGAAGCAGGAGCTCCTCGACGCGCACTCCCTGCATCTGGTGCTGACGAACCGCGCACAGGGCGGCGGGGACGCGCACGCTCCCGCCGCGTTCGACCTGCGGCTGGACGAGGACGGGAACTGCGCCGGTTCGCTGCGCATGGGCACGGGCGGCACCGACGGCGGCAGCGTCGACCTCGTGAAGCGGGGCGACGAGGTGTGGATGAAGCCGGACGCCACGTTCTGGAAGACCCAGGTGTCCGGCAGCTCGGGTGAGCTCGCGGCTCAGCTGTTCGGCGACCGGTACGTGCACGGCACGACGGACGATCCGATGCTGGACGGGCTCGCGGAGACCTGCGATCTCGACGCGTTCCGCGCCCAGCTGGACAGCGGTTCGGCGCGCGCCGCCCAGGAGCAGCTCACCAAGGGCGCGCCGACCACGGTCGACAGCACCCGCGTCGTCCCGCTGACCGGGACCTCCGACGGCGATCACCTGACCCTGTACGTGACCGAGAACGCACCCCATCGACTGGTGCGGGCCACCGAGAAGAGCCCGGCCGAGACGGTCACGATGACGCTCGGCGAGTACGACCGACCGGTGCCGTCGGCGACGCCGTCCGCGGACGAGTCCGTCGACGTCTCCCAGCTGCACGACGTCGCCCCGAACGGGACGCCGCCGCAGGTCTAACCGCCTTTGGGGTAGCGCACGAAGAGGATGCCGTGCACGGCGCCGTGCGGTGCGCTGTAGCGGTGGGGGACGTCGGCGTTCCAGTGGGCGTGGCCGCCGGGGCCGACGCTCTGCAGTTCGTCGGGCAGGCCGACCACCGCGGTGCCCGACAGGACCATGAGGCTCTCGGTGGTGTGCGGGACGTGGGCGGCGGAGTCCTGCACCGCGCCCTGCGCGATGGTGACCCGGAAGACGTCGGTGGCAGCGGCGTCGTCCTCGTACCGCTCGAGCAGCACCGCCGTAACCGCGCTGCCGGAGACGCCGCCCGCCCCTTCCGCGACGCCGGTGGGCGGATCGCCGAGGACCGCGCTGAGCGGGCTGCCGAGTGCGGTGGTCAGCGCGTACAGGGTTTCGAGGGTGGGATTGCGCGACCCGGACTCGAGTTCCGAGAGCGTGCCCTTGCCGACGCCCGAGCGGCGGGCGAGCTCCGACAGGGACAGGTCGCGCGCCTGACGCAGCGCCTTGAGCCTGCGTCCCACCTCGTCGTTCAGGCCCATCGCCGCGACTCCAGTCGTCCAGTCCCTTGCCACCGTCTGCTTGTTGACGGGTGACCGCCCACTTCCCTAGTGTTCCACATACGGAACGTTCTGTTTACGGAACACCGTTGACAGAACACCGGAACACCCGCTCGGCTGCCGGAAGTGATGCCCCGTGCCCCCGTCCCCGTCCCCGCTCGCCCGCATACGTTCCCTCGCGCCGCCCTCGGCCGTGGCGGCGGGCCTGATCGCGGTCACCGTCGGCGTGACCAGCTCGGCGGCCCTGGTCTTCACGGCGGCGCGGGCCGCCGGCGCGGACGAGCGGGAGATCTCGTCCTGGATGCTCGCCCTGGGCATCGGGCTCGCGGTGACGTGCGCGGGTCTGTCGCTGCGGTTCCGGGCGCCGGTGGTGACCGCCTGGTCGACGCCGGGTGCGGCGCTGCTGGCGACCGGCCTGAGCGGGGTGTCGATGGGCAAGGCCGTGGGAGCGTTCGTCTTCAGTGCCGTGCTGATCCTGCTCAGCGGGCTGACGGGGTGGTTCGCCCGGGTCATGGACCGCATCCCGGTGCCACTCGCCGCGGCGCTGCTCGCCGGGGTGCTGCTGCAGTTCGGCACCGGGCTCTTCGCCGGGATGCACGGCAGCTTCGCGATCGCGTTCCCGATGTTCGTGCTCTACCTCCTGGCCCGGCGGCTGCTTCCCCGGTACGCGGTGCTGCTCGCCCTGGGCGGTGGGGTCGTCGCGTCCGTCCTGACCGGCGGCTGGCACCTGGAGAAGGTCCGACTCTCGCTCGCGCACCCGGTGCTCACGACTCCCCAGTTCGACTGGAAGGTGCTGATCAGTGTCGGGGTGCCGCTGTTCGTGGTGACAATGGCCTCGCAGAATCTGCCGGGGGTCGCGGTGCTGCGCAGCTCCGGGTACACCGACGTGCCGGTGTCGCCGCTGTTGACGTGGACCGGTGCGGTGCAGGCGGTGCTCGCCCCGTTCGGCGCGTTCGGCATCAACCTGGCGGCGATCACCGCCGCGATCTGCACCGGCAAGGAGGCCCACCCGGATCGCGAGCGCCGCTTCCTCGCCGCCGCGTGGGCGGGGGTCTTCTACCTCTGCATGGGCCTGCTCGGCGCCACGGTCGCCTCCCTCCTCGTCGCGATGCCGCACGCGCTCGTCCTGGCCGTGGCCGGCATCGGCCTCCTCGCGACGATCGAGTCCTCCCTCACCTCGGCCCTTTCCGACCCCCGCTCGCGCGAGGCCGCCGTCGTCACGTTCCTCGCCACGGCATCGGGCGTGACGCTGCTCGGCATCGGCTCGGCGTTCTGGGGGCTCCTTGCGGGGGTGCTCACGAGCGCGGTGGCGTCGCTGGGGCGGGGCAAGAAGGCGCCTTCCGAGGCGTCGGCCGCGCCGAGCCCGCAGGCCCCGGCGCGGACCACCCCTTAGACCGCGCAGAGCCCGGCGAACCGCTCCGTGAACACCGACCACGCCGCCGTCGCCGCCCCGTCCTCCGCTACCGCCCGTGCGTGCATCGCCTCCCGGTCGAGGCCGCGCGCGGCCAGGGCGTCACGGTCCCAACCGGCGATGCGCTCCGGGTCCGCCTCGGGGTGGAACTGCACGCCCCAGGCCCGCTCGCCGACCCGGAACGCCTGGTGGGGGCAGGCGTCGCTGGACGCCAACCACGCGGCGCCCGGCGGGAGTTCGGTGATGGCGTCGACGTGGCGCTCGATCGCGGGCACCGTCGCGCCGAACCCGTGCAGCAGCGGGTCGCCGGCCGCCTCGGGCCGCAGCCGGATCGTGGTGCTGCCGAACTCGGGCCGCCCGTGCGCACCCCGCACCGAGCCGCCCGCGACCTGCGCGAGGAGCTGGCCGCCCAGGCAGATGCCGAGGAGCGGGACGGACTCCGCGAGCGCCTCGCTCACCAGGCCGCGGGTTGCCGGGAGCCAGGGGGCGCGTGCGTCGTCGTCCGGCAGGTAGGCGCCGCCGAGCACGACCAGCGGACGGCCGGACAGGGACGCGGGCAGGGACTCGCCGTCGTACGGGCGCAGGACGCGCAGGTCGAGGCCCGCCGCGCGCAGCCAGGCGCCGACCCGGCCGGGCCCGCCGTGCGGGGTGTTCTGCACGACGAGGACCTGGCCGGAAACTACCGTTCCGGCCGACTCGGCGGGCGACATGCTCAACTCCCTTGCTCCGTACCGGCCTTGATCCGTGCAGCAGATCAGGGCGCGGTTCGCCGCGTCAACGGCCCGCGTCTCCCCCGTACGCTGAGGAGCATGTACGACGCATCGGACGCGGCGGCACGCTTCACCGGCCGGCGGGCCGTCGAGAAGCGGCGCAGGTCCGCGCGGTTGAGCGAGGTCGTCCTGGACGACGGGCGCACCGTGATGGTGAAGTACGCCGACGATCCCGCCGCGGTGCGGGCCGAGGCGGCCGGGCTGCGCTGGCTGGCCGCGGCGGACACGGTCGCGGTGCCCGCCGTGCACGGGTACGACGCCCACTGCCTGGTCACCGACCGTGTGCCCGACGGCTGGGCGACGGCCGCGAGCGCGGAGCGGTTCGGCCGGGACCTGGCCGCCCTGCACGCCGCGGGCGCCCCCGCGTTCGGCGCCCCGCCGCCCGACGGCCCCACGGACGCGTACATCGGCCTCGCCCCGATGCGCAACGCGACGGGACAGGACTGGCCGAGCTGGTACGCCGAGCACCGCGTGCTGCCGTACCTGCGGCTCGCGGTGGACGCCGGGACGATCCGTGCGGCCGAGACCGAACCCGTCGAAAAGGTCATGGAGTTGCTGCCGGACCTCGCGGGCCCCGCCGAGCCGCCCGCGCGACTCCACGGCGACCTGTGGAACGGGAACGTGCTGTGGGGCCCGAGCGGCGCCGCCCACCTCATCGACCCGGCCGCGCACGGCGGTCACCGGGAGAGCGATCTCGCGATGCTGCAGCTGTTCGGCGCCCCGCACCTGGACCGCGTCCTCGACGGCTACCAGCGGGCCGCCCCGCTCGCCACGGGCTGGCGCGACCGCGTCGCCCTGCACCAGCTGTTTCCGCTCCTGGTCCACGCGGTGCTCTTCGGCCGCGGGTACGCGGAGCAGGCCATCGCCGCAGCCCGGGCCCAACTCTCGTAGGACATCTATGAACTGACGATCCATCAGGTTACGCTCCGGCGCATGACTTCCACGGTGGTCTGGGGCACCGGGAACGTGGGCCGCGCGGCGATCCGAGCCGTCGACGCCCACCCCGGGCTCGAACTCTCCGGCGTGCTCGTGCACGACCCCGCCAAGGACGGCCGCGACGCGGGCGACCTGGCCGGGCTCGACCACGCCCTCGGTGTCACCGCGTCGACCGACGTCGACGCGGTGCTCGCGGCCCGGCCCGGCGCCGTCTTCTACGCCGCCTCCGGTGACCTGCGCCCCGACGACGCCCTCGCCGACATCTGCCGCGCCCTGCGCGCCGGTGCCGTCGTCGTCTCCCCAGCCCTCTATCCGCTCTACGACCCGCGCAGCGCACCGCCCGAGTTCACCGACCCGGTGCGCGCGGCGATCGCCGAGGGCGGCGGTTCGCTGTTCGTCTCCGGCGTCGACCCGGGCTGGGCCAACGACGTGCTGCCGCTCCTGGTCAGCGGTCTCGGCAGCCGCATCGACGTGGTCCGCTGCCAGGAGATCTTCGACTACTCGACGTACGACCAGCCGGACGCGGTCCGCGACCTCAT
Source organism: Streptomyces sp. NPDC050085 (assembly GCF_044460595.1). Classification (NCBI taxonomy): domain Bacteria; kingdom Bacillati; phylum Actinomycetota; class Actinomycetes; order Kitasatosporales; family Streptomycetaceae; genus Streptomyces; species Streptomyces sp. NPDC050085. The sequence continues at coordinate 391,393 of NZ_JBITJZ010000006.1, forward strand.
CGGCATGGGCCACCCGATGGAGTACGAGCCGCTGATGCTCGCCGAGACCGTCCCGACGATGGTGTGGGGCGGCCAACTGCGCCTGATGGCACGGGCGCTCGGGGTCGAACTCGAGGACATCCGCGAGACGGTGCAGCGCCGTCCGCTGGACGGCGACGTGACGACCGCGGCCATGGGCGACTTCGCGGCGGGCACGCAGGGCGCGGTCCGCTTCGAGGTGCAGGGCATCGTGGACGGCGAGGCCCGCATCGTCGTCGAGCACGTGACCCGGATCCATCCGTCGTGCGCCCCCGACTGGCCCGTGCCGCCCGGCGGCGGCGCCGGTGCGCACCGCGTGATCATCGAGGGGCGGCCGCGGATCGAGGTGACCGTGCAGGCCGTCGACGAGGGCGGCAACCACGCGGCGGGCGGCAACGCGACCGCGGTGGGCCGCCTGGTCGGCGCCATCGACTGGCTGACGGCCCACCCGCCGGGACTGTACGACGCGCTCGACATTCCCGTGCCGCCCGCCGCCGGCCGACTCGGAAGGAAGCAGCCATGAGGATCGACATCCCCGAGGGCCAGGACCCCATCGGGTACGTGTGGGGCGAGATGGTGCCGGGCATCGGGCCCGCCGCCGCCGGGTTCTCGATGGCGGTGTACGAGCACACGACGCTGGGGCTGCGCGAGTTCGAGGCGGCGCGGCTGCGGATCGCGCAGATCAACGGGTGCCTGTTCTGCCTGGACTGGCGCACCGAGCGGGACGGCGAGAAGGTCGAGAACTCCTTCCTCGACGCGGTGGAGAACTGGCGCGACGCCGACGGCTTCGACGAGCGGACCCGGCTCGCCGCCGAGTACGCGGAGCGCTACGCCGTCGACCACCACGGCCTGGACGAGGAGTTCTGGCAGCGGATGACCGCCCGCTACAGCCAGGCCGAGATCGTGGAACTGAGCATGGCCATCGGCTCGTGGCTCGCCTTCGGGCGGCTCAACCACGTCCTCGGGCTCGACGCCGTCTGTGTCCTGCCGAAGTCCTGACCGACCGCTGAACCGCTGAACCGCTGAACCGCTGAACCGCTGAACCACGAAGCCGCCGGGCCCGTCAGGGCCCGGCGGCTTCGCGCTGCCCGGACGCGGCTGCGGGCAGCACTCAGACACAAGATCACTCTCTATAACAAGATCGGACAGAAGTTACCCATCGGAATGTCGTGACTTTCCAAGGGGCGAGCAGTAGAACTCGTTGCCATTCCCCCAAGAGTGAGGAAGATCACATGGCATCAAAGTGTCAGCGTGTTCCCGGTTCTGACGGGATATCACGTCGAAGACTTCTGACAGCAACAGGTTCTATTCTCGGCGCCACCACCTTGCTCGGGCAGAACGCGGCGGCCTACGCCCGTCCCCTCGCGGCCGCGGACATACCCAACGGCGCCAGCGTCCCCGTCCTCGTCATCGGGACCGGCTACGGCGGCTCGGTCGCGGCCCTGCGCCTGGCCCAGGCCGGTATCGACGTGCAGATGGTCGAGATGGGCCAGGACTGGGTCACCCCGGGACCCGACGGCAAGATCCACCCGAAGGTCACGAGCCCCGACTACCGCTCGTTCTGGATGCGCACCAAGACCAAAGCGCCGCTGAGCAACTTCCTCGGATTCCCCATCGACAAGAGCGTGCCGAAGTACGCGGGCATCCTGGACGCGGAGGACTTCGCCGGGATCACCGTCTACCAAGGACGCGGAGTGGGCGGCGGATCGCTGGTCAACGGCGGTATGGCCGTCACGCCCAAACGGCAGAACTTCGCCGGCGTACTCCCCTCGGTCAACGCGGACGAGATGTACAGCACCTACTACCCGCGGGCGAACGCCGGGCTCGGTGTCGGCCTGGTCGACCCGACCTGGTTCGAGCGGACCTCGTACTACCAGTACTCGCGCGTGGGCCGGAAGCACGCCCAACGCTCGGGCTTCGCCTGGACGTTCGTCCCGGACGTGTACGACTGGGACTACATGGTCGCCGAGGACAACGGCACCGTCCCCAAGTCGGCGCTCGGCCAGGAGATCCTCTACGGCAACAACTACGGCAAGAAGACCCTCGCGAAGACCTACCTCGCCCAGGCCAGGGCCACCGGCAGGGTCACCGTCACCCCGCTGCACGAGGTCACCTCGGTCCGGCCCGCGCCGTCCGGCGGCTACCTCGTCGACATGAAGCAGATCAACACCGCGGGCGACACCGTGGGCACCAAGACCGTCACCTCGGGCAGGGTGTTCTTCGCCGCGGGCAGCGTGGGCACCAGCAAACTGCTCGTGAAGCTCAAGGCCACCGGCGCCCTTGCGAACCTCAACAGCGAGGTCGGTCAGGGCTGGGGCGACAACGGCAACGTCATGTGCGGCCGCGCCAACCACCTGTGGGACCCGACCGGCGACGTCCAGTCGACCATCCCCTGCTCCGGCATCGACAACTGGGACGCGGGCGGCGCCTTCGCCGAGGTCGCCCCGCTCCCCACCGGCATCGAGACGTTCGCCTCGTTCTACCTCTCGATCACCAGGACCACCCGGCGTGCGGCGTTCTCGTACAACCCCGGCACGGACGGGGTCGACCTCTCCTGGCAGACGGCCTGGAAGCAGGACTCCATCACCATGGCCAAGAGCATCTTCGACAAGATCAACCAGAAGGAAGGGACGATCTACCGCAGCGACCTGTTCGGCTCCAACAAGATCTGGGGCGACCACCTCACCTACCACCCGCTGGGCGGGGCGGTCCTGAACAAGGCGACCGACAACTACGGGCGCCTTCACGGGTACAGCGGCCTCTACGTCATCGACGGCGCCCTGATCCCCGGCAACACGACCGTGAATCCCTTCGTCACCATCACGGCACTGGCCGAGCGCAACATCGAGAACATCATCGCCACTGACCTGTAGCCCACTGACCTGTGGCCCGGCCATCAGGCCGACGACCAGGCCGGCCATCGGCGCCGTCGCCCCCGGCCCGCGGGCGACGGCGCCGACGCTCCTGTGCGCCACATGGATCATGCTCGCGCGCGGGTGCGTACGGGCCCGGCGAGGGTGGGGACACGTGTTCACACCCTCGAACTCCGGGAGTCCCCCATGCGCTCCGTTCTACGCCACGCCGCCGCCGTGCTGGTCGCCGGCGCCCTCACCCTCGGCTCGGCCGGCGCCGCCTCGGCCGCCCCCACCGTTTCGGCCGACCCGGTCGCCGACGCCAAGAAGCTGGCCACGCCCCGACTGCCAGGGGTCAACGACTGGTCCTGCAAACCGTCCGCCGCCCACCCCAGACCCGTGATCCTGGTGCACGGCACCTTCGACTCGGGCCGCGTGTGGCGCGAGACCGCCCCCGACTACACGAAGGCCGGATACTGCGTCTTCGCCCTCGACTACGGCAAGACCGGCGGCCTGCTGAGCCTGGTGGTCGGCGGCATCGGCCGGATCGCGGACTCCGCCAAGCAGCTGCGCGTCTTCGTCGACGGCGTGCTCGCCGCGACCGGCACCGACCAGGTCGACATCGTCGGACACTCGCAGGGCGGCATGATGCCGCGCCAGTACATGAAGTTCGAGGGCGGCGCGACGAAGGTGCACACGCTGGTGGGGATCTCCCCCTCCAACCACGGCACGGGCAAGAACGACTTCGCCGCGACGATCCTCGAGGACAACCCCGAACTCCAGTCGCTCCTCGACGCGTTCACGGCCCTGGTGCCGATCGGGGCGTTCGTCGACATCCCGTGCCCGGCCTGCACGGACCAGACGTACGGCTCGCCGTTCCTGAAGAAGCTCAACGCCGGGGGCGACACCCTGCCGGGCGTGCACTACACGGTGATCGTGACCGACAAGGACAAGGTGGTCGTCCCGCCCAAGGGCCAGTTCCTCACCGGTGAGAACGTCGACAACATCCTGCTGCAGAACGTGTGTCCGGCAAACAAGGCGCAGCACAGCAACTCGGTGTCCGACCCGGTCGCCACGCGCCTCGCACTCAACGCCCTCGACCCGGAGCACCCGGTCAAGCCGACCTGCCCGAGCCTGACGAACAGCATCCTCGACCTGCTCGACTGAGACCGGGCTCTGACAGGAGGCCTCCTTTGGCAGGGGGCGGGGACGTCTGTTCCGCTGTGGCCAGTGCCGCGTGGCGCCGGCCACAGTGCTGTGCGCCGGCCGGATGCCGGGCGAGCACCCTTCACTCAGGGACCACGTCATGAGCCGACACTCCACGACCTGACGACAGGACGACCTGGTGACCTTGCTCGCCGACGTGCCGTGGCCGCCGCCGCGCCCGTAGGGTTGCCCCGGGACCACCGCCTCCACAGGGAGCCGCCGTGCGCGACTGGCAGACCGAGCTCGACCTCGAACCGCACGGCGAGGGCGGGTGGTTCCGGCGGATCTACACCGGCCCGCAGGAGATGACGACCGCGCACGGGCCGCGCCCGTCGGCCACGTCGATCTACTACCTGCTCGACGAGAAGCAGCCCTGCGGCCTGCTGCACCGCAACCGCAGCGACATCCTCCACTTCCTGATCGACGGCGGACCGCTGGAGTACGTCACGGTCGACCCGGCGGGCACCCTGACCCGCACCGTGCTCGGCGCGGACGCGGAACGGTTCCTGCTGGTGCCGGGCGGGTGGTGGAAGGCGTCGCGGCTGCTCGGCGGCGCCCGCCGGGGCCTGGTGGCGGAGGTCGTCACGCCGGGGTTCGACTACGCGGACCACGAGTTCGCCACGGCCGCCGTTCTGGACGAACTCCCGCACCTCGCCGAGGAGTTGCGAGAGTTCGTACGCCCGTGAGGAGCGGCGGTCAGCCGAGCGTACGGATCGGGGCGTCCGCGAGGTACGCCTCGATGTCCTCGACCGCGCCCTGGAAGTAGCCGTCGTAGTTGCGGCCGGTGACATAGCCGAGGTGCGGCAGGCCGAGGAAGTTCGGCGCGGTGCGCAGCGGGTCGTCCAGGGGCAGCGGCTCGGTCGCGAAGACGTCGCTGCCCGCCCCGGCGATCCAGCCCTCGCACAGCGCCCGCACCAGTGCGTCCTGGTCGACGATCGCCGCGCGCGAGGTGTTGACCAGGTACGCGGTGGGGCGCATCCGGCGCAGTTCGGCCGCGCCGACGAGCCCTCGGGTGCGCTCGCTCAGGACGAGGTGCACGGAGACGAAGTCGCTGGTCTCCAGGAGGTCTTCCTTGGAGGCGGCGAGCGTGACCCCGGCGTCGGCGGCCCGCTGCGCCGTCAGGTTCTGGCTCCACGCCGCCACGTCCATCCCGAAGGCGGCGCCGACGCGGGCGACCTTGGTGCCGATCTTGCCGAGTCCGAGCAGGCCGAGGCGGCGGCCGTGCAGATCGGCGCCGAGGGTGGACTGCCAGGGCCCGCCGGAGCGCAGGTTGCCGTTCTCCGTGACGACGCCGCGGGCGAGGCCGAGCAACAGTGCCCAGGTCAGTTCGGCGGGCGGCTCCGAGTTGCTCGGGGTGCCGCAGACGGTGACGCCGTGCGCGGCCGCGGCGGCGAGGTCGATCGAGGCGTTGCGCATCCCCGAGGTGATCAGCAGCCGCAGTTTCGGCAGCCGGGCGAAGAGCTCGGCGGGGAACGGGGTGCGCTCCCGCATCACCACGACGATCTCGCAGTCGCCGATCTCGGCGACGAGGTCGTCGCGCGCGGGCAGGTGCCGGTCGAGGAACCGCACGTCGACGCGGCCGGCGAGCCGCGGCCAGTCCGCCCGCTCACGGGCGACGCCCTGGTAGTCGTCGAGTACGGCACAACGCGACGTGGAACCCGTGGTCACCAACACTCCCTGTTTCGCTCGGCTGCCGGAACGCTGCCGGAACCCTAGTACGGGTTTCGCCTCGCGCCCGCGGCCCACCCGGGGTAGGCAGGAAGGGGGGGCGAAGATCCGTCCCGTCGTACCGGAGGTGATCACCGTGCCGCGTGCACAGATCAAGGACGAGAAGACGTACCAGGCGCTGCGCCGCGAGGGCGCGAGCAAGGAGAAGGCGGCCCGCATCGCCAACGACGCGGCGCGCTCGTCACGCTCGGCGACCGGCCGCAAGGGCGGGAAGGCGGGTGCGTACGAGGACCGCACGAAGGAAGACCTGTACCGCGAGGCCCAGAAGATCGGCATCGAGGGCCGCTCTCGGATGTCCAAGGACGAGCTCGTCAAGGCGCTGCGCTCGCACTAGAACCGCTCCCCCAGCAGGGCCCCGGCGTCGCGGACGCCGGGGCCCTGCGCCGTACGCGCGGCGATCAACTGGCCGCCCGCGCGGCCGAGTTGGCGTGCATTGGTACGGACGAACACCTTGACGACCCTTCCGAGCGCCCCTTAAATCAACTCTTGAAGTTAACGCACCACGCGCATCTCTCTTGTCTTCACTTTCTGGCGTGCCCGGGACAGGCACGATCCCCCTACCCGAAGTGACGTGATGCTCCATGCGCATACCTCTGAGCCGCAGACTCTCCCTGGCCACGGCCGCGCTCCTGTGTGCCGGCGCCGCGCTCGTCCCCACGGCGAACGCGGCCGGGACCGGCGGGGCCTCGGCCGCCGCGGTCACCTTCGCCGACGAGTTCGACGGGCCCGCGGGCGCCGCCGCCGACGGGTCGAAGTGGCAGATCGAGACCGGCGACAACGTCAACAACCACGAGCGGCAGTACTACACCGCGGGCGCGAACAACGCCGCACTGGACGGCCAGGGCCATCTGGTCATCACCGCCCGCAAGGAGAACCCCGGCAACTACCAGTGCTGGTACGGCAGTTGTCAGTACACCTCGGCCCGCCTGAACACCGCGGGCAGGTTCACGACGACGCACGGGCACGTCGAGGCGCGGATGAAGGTGCCGCGCGGGCAGGGCATGTGGCCGGCGTTCTGGATGCTCGGCGACAACATCGGCTCGGTGGGCTGGCCGGCGTCGGGCGAGATCGACGTGATGGAGAACGTGGGCTTCGAGCCGTCCACGGTGCACGGCACGATCCACGGGCCCGGCTACTCGGGGTCGGGCGGCATCGGCGCCGGCTACTCGCTGCCCGGCGGACAGGCGTTCGCGGACGCGTTCCACACGTTCGCCGTGGACTGGTCGCCGAACTCCATCAAGTGGTCGGTGGACGGGAACGTCTACCAGACCCGCACCCCCGCCGACGTCGGCGGCAACCAGTGGGTGTTCGAGCACCCGTTTTTCATCATCCTCAACCTGGCCGTCGGCGGGTACTGGCCGGGTGACCCGGACGGCAGCACGCAGTTCCCGCAGCAACTGGTCGTGGACTACGTCCGGGTCTCGAACGGCTAGCCGTCTCAGTCCGAGGTGCGGCACTCCGGGTGGCCCCAGCCGTCGGGGTTCTTGGCGATGTCCTCGCCCGCGGCGTACGAGCGGCCGCAGCGGCAGCGGCCGGGGTACTTCGCCTTGAGCGTGCGCGCCGAGGCGGACCCCGACGACGAGGCCGCCCGCTTGCCGGCAGCCGCGGAGCGGGGTGCCGCCCCGGACGACGACTTCGACGGCTTCGGCGCCTTCGACGAGGGGGACGACGGCGGCGGCTCGGGCGAGCCGAGTGTGCTGCCGGCGTCCTGCTGCTGGACGGCGGCCTGGCTGGCGGCCCGGTCCGCGAAGTCGTTGAGCGGGTCGCCGTCGACCTGGTGCGCGGGCACGTACCTGAACTCGACCGTACGGCCCTGGAGCAGGGAGTCGATCCGGGCGACGAGCTCCTGGTTGGCGACGGGCTTGCCCGCGGCCGTCTTCCAGCCCTTGCGCTTCCAGCCGGGCAGCCAGGTGGTGACCGCCTTCATCGCGTACTGGGAGTCCATCCGCACCTCGAGCGGCACGGCCGGATCCACGGTGCTCAACAGCCGCTCCAGGGCGGTGAGTTCGGCGACGTTGTTCGTCGCCGTGCCCAGCGCGCCGGCCTCCCACTGCACGGGCTTCTCGTCGCCGTCGGCGATGACCCAGGCCCATGCGGCGGGCCCGGGGTTTCCTTTGGACGCGCCGTCACACGCGGCGATCACACGTTCTGCCATGCCCCCGATCATGCCAGGGCCCGCGCCCGATCGAGCACTACTGGCATGTCCACGCCCAACGACTGACGCCGCGGCGAGCGGCTCGCCGCGGCGTCAGTCGTCGAAGTCCACGCGGATCGTGAGGAGTTGGGTGCCCAGGGCGCGGACGGCCGCGCTGTTGTAGCGGGGCAGTGCCTTCAGGCGGGCCCGTGCGTCGTCGTCGGGCAGGAGGCGGGCGGTGCCGGTGTGCCAGCGCCCGTTCAGCCGGACGCGCACCTTCGCGTCGGCCTGGATGTTGCGTACGTACTGCGAGGCGAGACCGAACTCGGAGACGATCCAGAAGGAGTCCCCCACGCGCCGCCCGCCGAGCGGGGTCCTGCGCGGCAGCCCCGAGGTGCGTCCCGTGGTCTCCAGCAGGGTCTGCCAGGGCAGCCGCTTCGACAGCGGGTTGGCGACCCTCCGCTGGAACGTGGTGACGATCCGGTGCTTGGTCTCATGAGAGCGCGACATGTGCGGCACTGTAGCCGCGCACGAGAATGCCCCGGCCGTGACGGGGGACCACGGCCGGGGCGGCTGAGAGGTGGGCACGGATGGCGGTCGCCTCTCGGCGGGGGGCTCCGCAGGGCTTCAGCCGAACGATCTTCCCTGCGGGCTGTGGGTGAGGCCCGGGGACACTGTTCCATCCGTGTCCACGGTGGGTTCAACGGGCAAGGGGGCAGGCTTGTTCCCGCCGGTGGCGGGGCGGGGCGTGAGGTGCGTCACGACCGGCGCGGCCGCGGGTGCGTCCCTTGCGGAAGACCGGCGGGTCCGGGCCCTAAGGTGCTGTGGTGATCTTCGTTCCGCCGGCCCGACGGCCGTCCGCCCTGCTCCTGGTCCTGGCCGTGTTCCTGCTGGCGGCCTGCTCGTCGGCGCCGGACTCCGCGGAGCGCACGGGGGGTGTCGAACTGCCCACGCCGCACCAGGACTTCGACTACCAGATCGGCGGCGCCTACCCGCCGCCCTCCGGCGTACGGGCGGTCGTCCGCGACCGGAGCGCTGCCCCGGCCCGCGGGCTCTACAACGTCTGCTACGTCAACGCGTTCCAGGCCCAGCCCGACGCACTGCCCTGGTGGCAGAGCAACCATCCCGATCTGCTGCTGCGCGACGGACACGGCCGGCCGGTGATCGACGAGGACTGGGACGAGGCGCTGCTCGACCTGTCCACGGCGGACAAGCGGGCGCGGCTCGTCGAGGTCGTCGGGCCGTGGATCGACGGCTGCGCGGACTCCGGTCACCAGGCCGTCGAGCCCGACAACCTCGACTCCTACACGCGCTCCCGCGGCCTGCTGAAGGCGTCGGACGCGGCGGCGTACGCGGCGCTGATCTCCGAGCGGGCGCACACCGCGGGACTCGCCGCCGGCCAGAAGAACACCGCCGAACTGCTGCCGCGGCACGCGGCCATGGGCTTCGACTTCGCGGTGGCCGAGGAGTGCGCCCGCTACGACGAGTGCGGGGACTACGCCTCCGCGTACGACGACCGGGTCTTCGTCGTCGAATACCGCGCAGCCGACTTCACGCGCGCCTGCCGCGCCTGGGGCGAGCGTCTTTCGATCGTGCTGCGGGACCGGGATGTGCGGCCCGCGGGCGACGCGGGGTACGTGCGCAGGACCTGCTGAACCTGGCGGGTCGAGGGTCCCGGCACCCTCGACCCGCCAGGCCCGCCGGCCGTTCAGCCCTTCGGGCAGCGCAGCCGGTCGCCGGTGACGGGTGCGCCCTCCACCATGCTGCGGTCGTACGTCACCTGCGTCACGCCGCGGTCCTCGGCGCCGACCTCGACCCGGAAGACGGGCCCGAAGCCGGTCACGGGGCGCAGCCGGGCGCCGGGCAGGGCCGCGGCCAACGACGGTGCGTAGCGGGCGCGTTCGGGGTCGTACGTGACGACGGTCGGGCCCGACGGGCGGATCGCGGGGGCGGGCGCCTCGCTGACGTCGAAGCCGCTGGCGCTCAGGCCCGCGGCGGTCCTGGCGTCGTCGACCGTGACCCGGGTCGCGGACGGCGGCATACCGACGGCGACCGGGCCGCCGGGCTGCCGGGCGGCGGCGAGGGGCCGGTCGTCGCGCAACGCCGCGAAGATCTGCTCCGCGCGCGGCTCGTCCCACAGCAGGGTGGAGCCCCAGTCCGGGACGCGGTGGTCGAAGTCGCTGATCGGTACGGTGGCGAACTCCGTCCGGCTCGGGGTGAGTTCGCGCATCGCCCAGGCCAGCGAGACGAGCGTACGGGCGTCGGTGTGGCCGTCGGTGCGCACATGGGCGAGCAGGGCGCGGGCCGTGCGCGCGGTGGCGACCGGGTCCTGGAAGAGCCTGGCGTCCGACAGGCGGGCCAACAGGCCGAGCAGCAGGCGCTGTTGGCGGCGCACGCGGCCCAGGTCGCCGGGCGGGAAGACGTGGCGGGCGCGGGCGTAGCGCAGGGCTCCGCGGCCGTCGAGGTCGCTGGTGCCCGCGGCGAGGTTCAGGCCGGAGTTCTCGTCGGTGAGGGGGGTGTCGGTGCAGACCTCGGCGCCGCCCAGCGCGTCGACGGCTGCGGCGAACTGGCGGAAGTCGGTCTCCAGGTAGTGGTCGATGTGCAGGCCCGTGGCGCGTTCGACGGTGCGTACGGTCAGGTCGGCGCCGCCGTGCTTGAACGCCCCGTTGATCTTGCCGCTGTGTGCGGGGTGGTCGTGCGGCGCGAACGGCACGTACGAGTCGCGCGGCAGGGACACGACGCTGAGCCGGTGTCCGTCGGCGGCGATGTGCACGAGCATCAGCACGTCGGTGCAGTTGCACTCCTGGCCGCCGACGTGCAGCCGGTTGATCTCTTCGCGGGTCAGGTTGCTGCGCCGGTCGAGCCCGGCGACGAGCAGGTTCGTGCCGTGCCCGAGCCCGGCCGCCGCGCCGTCGGGCGCGGGCGCGGGGCCGGGATCGGCGCCCGCGACGCCGGTCCAGGCGAGGGTGCCGGTCAGCAGGGCGGCGGCCAGGGCGTGGCGGCGACGGGAACGGTGTGGGGGCATGCATACCTCCGCCGGGAGCAGTCGGATCGCTCGGATCAGTCGGTCGGATCAGTTGGCCGGATCAGTTGGCCGGATCAGTTGGTCGGATCGGCCAGATCAGTTGGATCCGCACGCTAGGCCCGATTTACACCGTTATGCCGCTTATTGCCGCGTGGTGCTCGCCGATTCACCGTCCTGCCCGCACCCGTGGGCCTCCCGCGGCCTCGACCGCCGCAGCGCCAGGGCCAGCAGGGCGGCGCCCGCACCGACGGCGACCGTGTGCTCGGCGAGGGCGAGCGGCATGCGCTGGTAGGGCTCGTAGTCGCCGGGCCGCAGCACCGCGCAGGCCAGCCGCCAGGCGTTCCAGGCGAACAGGGAGCCGGAGCCTACGAAGGCGAGCGTCATCGCGAGCCACAGTGGGGTGCCGCGCAGCAGCCGCCCGGTGAGCAGCCAGGCGCCGAGGGTGCCGAGCACCGCCCACAGGGCGCCGTTGCCGATCAGCAGGCGGATGCTCAACTCCCAGTCCGAGGCGCCCGGCCGAAGGCCCTTCCTGCCTCCGGCGGACCAGTAGAGCCACAGCGCTGCCGGGGCGAGTGCGGCTGCCGTCAGGATGAGCAACCGGGGCAGTGACACCACGAGCGCGGGCCGTCCGGCCTCGCCCCGGAAGACGTGCGGCCAGCGGGCGCGGAGGTAGAGGGGCAGGGCGAGCGCGACCCCGATCGCCATTCCGGCGAAGCCGATGGTGATCAGGGCCGATTCCCAGGCGGGCAGTGCGTCGCCGTCGTCCGTGCTGTGCGCGCCGCCCCCGTCGAGGTCGACGCCCGCCGCACCGAGCGCCGCGAGCACGACGCCGTACGGCACGAGCGAGCCGAGGAATCCGCAGGCCGTCCAGGCGAAGAACAGCACGGCGGGCGCGGGCAGGCGGCGGCCGAACGGCAGGGCGAGCGCGAGGCCGAGGGCGACCCCGACCGCGGCCATGACGACGGTCACCGCGTTCAGCAGGACCCACTCCCCCGGGCTCGAACGGGCCTCGGCGGGTCCGGCGCCGGCGAGGCCCACGCCCACCCACACCACCTTCACGCCGAGGTAGAGGGAGAGGGTGGTGGCAGCGCCGAGGCCCGCGTACCGCTGGACGGTGGATGCGTTCATGACCGGAGTGTCGCGACACCGGGGTGTGCGCGACGTCCACCGCGGGGACGGTCCGGCTCCGCCGCGTGGCGGAGGCGCGCATCGGACCTACGACGGTGCCGTGTCCGCCCCGAGCGCGGCGAAGAGCCAGTCGTGGGCGGCGCCCATCGTCGGGGGCGCGGCCGGGTCGACCTCGGCGGTGAGCTGCCAGTAGCGGTCGACGTCGGGCTGCGCGGTGCGGTGCAGCAGACCGCGCAGCAGCCTCCTGAACTCCCTTGTGTCCCTGGCCTGTTGGGCCTGTGCGTGCGCGGCGACGAACGCGTCGAGTGCGGACCCGGGACCGGGTGCACGGCCCGCCGTCAACTCGGCGGCGCCCAACTCGTAGGCCACGTCCAGACCTTCGTACAGGACGACCGGGTCGCAGCCGGCGTCGCGCGCGGGGGGCCGCGGGGCGACGGCCGTGCGGGCGTGCGCGTGCAACCGGGCGTACGCGAGCAGGCGGTCGGGGGCGGGGTCGGCGGGCGGGGTGCGCACGGCGGCGTCGACGACCGCCGTGGCGAGCGGTCGCGGCAGTCGGCGCAGCGGGAGGCGGCGGCGCCAGAACCGGGCGAGTTCGGTGGTGTCCGGGGGCAGGGGCGCGGCGGCGAGCACGGCGAGCCGGTCGGCGCGTTCGGCCGGGGACGCGGACTCCTCGACGAGCCGCAGCGCGCTCTCGCGCCAGCGCAGCGCGGCCAGTTCACCCCGTACGTCCGTCAGGCGCCGGGCGACCGCGTCCCGCAGGGCCCGCTCCCCCGTCAGCGCGCGCTCGATGTCCGGCACGGGCACGTCCAGGGCGCGCAACGCCCTGATCGTACGCAGCTGTTGGAGTGCCTCGGCACCGAATCTGCGGTGGCCGCCGCCGGTGCGCGGCAGTTGGGGCAGCAGGCCGCGGTCGGCGTAGAACCGGACGGCCTTCACGCTCGTCCGGGCCCGCTCGGCGAGCTCTCCGATGCCCATGCCTCGTTCGTCGCGGTCCGTCGCCACGCTTGAACCTCCCTTCGGGGGAGTTCCTACGGTACGTGCGTCCACGACACGTCCGAGAAGAATCCGAGGAGAAGGGGTCGACGCACCATGACGACTTTCGTGCTGGTGTCCGGGGGTTACACGGCGGGCTGGATCTGGCGGGACGTCGCCGCGGCGCTGCGCGGCGCGGGGCACCGGGTGTGTCCGGCGACGCTCACGGGGCTCGGCGACCGGCGTCATCTCGCCCTGCCCACCACGGACCTGGACACCCACGTCGAGGATCTGGTCCAGCTCCTCGACCACGTGCCCGAGCGCGACGTGGTCCTGGTCGGGCACTGCTACGGCATCCACCCGGCGCTCGGTGCCGCCTCGCGCAGGCCTGAGCGGATCGCGCGGCTCGTGTATCTGGACGCGGGCCTGCCCGGCGACGGGGACAGCGCGATGGATCTGGTGACGGACGAGGTGCGCGCATACCTCGTCGAGCGGGCGGCCGCCGAGGGCGACGGGGTGCGCGTGCCGCCCCCGCCCCTGTCGGAGGTCCGCGTCTGGGGCGACCTCCAGGACCTCGGGCCCGCCGAGCGCGAGCGGCTCTCCGGGTACGCGGCGCCCATGCCGATGGGGGTGCTGACGCAGGCGTTGCGGATGGCCGCGCCGCTGCCGTCCGAGCTCCCGACGACCGGGATCTTCTGCACGCTCGGCGGCGGTCCCGGCATCGCGACGATCGCGTCCCTGGTGGCGAGCGGCGACCCCCGGTTCGCGAAGCTGGCGCTGCCCACGGTCGGGTACTTCGAGCTGGCCACGGGGCACTGGCCGATGCTGTCCGCGCCGCGGGAGGTCGCCGCCGTACTGCTGCGGGCCGCGGCGGACGAGGGCGCGCGGCTCACCGCCACGGGCGCAGCGGCCGCCGATTGAGAACCGGTCTTCGAACCCCGCGTGCGGCGGCTGTCGGATGCGGCGAAGCTGAGGGCATGGACGGACTGGACGGATACCCCTCAGTTGTCGTGCACGCGGCCCAGCCCGGCGGGCGGCGCGTCTACATCCGCGGCGAGGACGCGGGGCTCGCCACGTCGGTGGCGGACGTCGTGGAGTTCCTGCGCCGGGCGGGCCTCGAGGACGCACCGCTCGACGACCCGGACCTCGTCGAATGGCGTGGCGGCGGCAGCGGGGTCTGGCCCACGCAGGTCGCCGACCCCGAGGACGGGATCTAGGACGAGCCCGCAAAGTCCCTTCGTCCGCCCGGAGGGCGGGCCGGGCGTCGCGCGCGTCAGCGGTAGCCGGTGACGTCGGCCGGCTTGTCCTCGTCCTGGACCTCCACCAGGTAGCGCCACGCGTCGGGGCGGCTGCCGTCCAGGTCGGTGTAACCGTAGACCTGGGCGAGGCCGCCGCTGGACTGCGAGGTGCCGTTGAAGCGGTGGACGTCCGAGTCGGCGGCGAGTGCGGCGACGGCACGGCCGGTGTAGCGCGGGGTCTCGGAGATGGCGAAGTGCGGCTCGGCGGTGAGCGCGTCGCGCCAGGACTCCTCGGTGACCTTGAACGCGTCGAGCATGATCTCCGAGCGCATCCAGCCCGGAGTGAGGGCGAGCGCCGTGGCGCCGCGCGGGCCCACTTCGTGGCCGAGGGAGAACGCCATGCGCAGCACGGAGCTCTTGGCCAGGTCGTAGAAGAACGAGTTCCGGTAGCGCGTGCCGTTGTACTCGGCCGTGCCGTCGGTGACCTCGACGACCAGTCCGCCGGGCCTGCGCAGGAGCAGCGGCAGTGCGAAGTGGCTGGTGACGGCGTGCGTCTCGACGGCGAGGCGGAGCAGCCTGAGCCCCTTGTCGAGGTCGTGCTCCCAGACCGGGTCGCCCCAGCCGAAGAGGGACTCGCCGCCCCAGATGTCGTTGACGAGGACGTCGAGCCGGCCCTGTTCGCGGTCGACGCGCGCGACGAGCGCCTTGACCTGGTCGTGTTCGAGGTGGTCGGTGGGGACGGCGATCCCGTGGCCGCCCGCCGCCGTGACCAGGTCGGCGGTGTCCTCGATGGTCTCGGCGCGGTCGTACTCGGAGCGCCGGGTGCGGGTCGTGCGGCCGGTGACGTAGACCGTGGCGCCCGCCGCGCCGAGTTCCACGGCGATGCCGCGGCCCGCGCCGCGGGTGGCCCCGGCGACCAGGGCGACCCTGCCGCTCAGGGGCGCCTGGTCGTCGGGCCGGTCGTTGTCCTGCTGCATCTGGTCCACGTCGTCACCTTCGTCTCCCGGTTCCGGGTCCGCCATCGACGGCCCGGGCTTCCGTCTCGTCCTCACAGCATCCCCGCGAATCCGGACATCTTCTGTCGGCCTTTCCGGCGGCTTTCCGGCGGCTTTCCGACGGCTCGTCGGCGGCTCGTCGGCGGCTCGTCGGCGGCTCGTCGGCGGCTCGTCGGCGGCTTCAGGGTCGGGACTTTCGCCCCTCGATACCCCCCGGGGTATTGCTGATACCCTCGGGGGTATAGATTCCACTGTGTCACCAGGAGGTTCCCGTGAAGGTCGTGGTCATCGGAGGCGTGGCGGGCGGCATGTCCGCGGCCACCCGGCTGCGTCGGCTCGACGAGAGCGCCGAGATCGTCGTGCTGGAGCGCGGCGCGCACGTCAGCTACGCGAACTGCGGGCTGCCGTACTTCCTCGGCGGCGTCATCGAGGAGCGGGACGCACTCCTGGTGCAGACGCCCGAGGCGCTGCGGGCCCGCTTCCGGCTCGACGTCCGAGTTCGCCACGAGGCGGTCGCCGTCGACCGCGAGGCCCGGACCGTACGGGTGCGGGACCTCACGACCGGCGACGAGTACGTGGAGTCGTACGACCGTCTGGTGCTGAGCCCGGGCGCCCGCCCCTTCGTCCCCCAACTGCCGGGCGTCGAGCGGGCGTTCACACTGCGGGACGTCACCGACACGGACCGGATCGCCGCCACGCTCGAGGCCGGTGCCCGCAGCGCGGTCGTGGTCGGCGCCGGGTTCATCGGCGTGGAGGCCGCGGAGAACCTGCGCCACCGGGGTCTCGACGTCACGCTCGTCGAGTTGGCCGACCAGGTGCTGCCGCCGCTGGACCCGGAGATGGCGGCGCCCCTCGCCGGGGAGCTGCGCGCGGCCGGGATCGATGTCGCGCTCGGCACGCAGCTCAAGGAGGTCCGCGCGGCCCCCGAGAACACGGTGCTGCTCGACGACGGGCGCACCGTGCCCGCCGACGTCGTCCTGATGGCGATCGGGGTCCGCCCCGAGACGGGGCTCGCGCAGCAGGCCGGACTGGCCGTCGGCGAGCGCGGCGGGATCGCCGTGGACGAGAGCGGCCGCACCAGCGACCCGTACGTGTACGCCGTGGGCGACGCCGCCGAGAAGCGCGACGGGCTGACCGGCGAGAGCACGCTCGTGCCGCTGGCGAACCTGGCCAACCGGCACGGCCGGCTCGTCGCGGACGCGATCGCGGGACGCCCGGTCGGCGCCCGCCCTGCCACCGGCACCGCCGTCGTGCAGGTCTTCGGCCTGACCGCGGCGGCCACGGGCTGGAACGAGAAGCGGCTGCGCGCCGCGGGCCGCGCCTTCCAGGCGATCCATCTGCACCCCGGTTCGCACGCCGGGTACTACCCGGGTGCGTCGCCGATCGCGCTCAAGCTCCTCTTCGACCCCTCCGACCTGCGGATCCTGGGCGCACAGGCGGTAGGCGCCGACGGCGTGGACAAGCGCATCGACGTCATCGCGACCGCCATCGCGGGCGGCCTGACCGCGCCCGACCTCGCCGATCTGGAGCTGGCGTACGCGCCGCCGTACGGCTCGGCGAAGGACCCGGTGAACATGGCGGGGATGATCGCCGAGAACCTGGCGACCGGCACGGACCGCACCGTGCAGTGGCACGAGCTGGCCGCCGTGCGCGATGCCGGGGCCACCGTCGTCGACGTCCGCACGGCCGCGGAGCACGCGCGCGGCGCGATCCCCGGTGCGGTGAACATCCCGCTCGACGAGCTGCGCGAGCGCATCACCGAGCTGCCCGACGGCGACCTCGTCGTCCACTGCCAGGTGGGCCTGCGCGGCCACACCGCGCTGCGGCTGCTCGCGGGGCTCGGCCGGGACGCGGTCAACCTCGACGGCGGCTACGCCACCTGGACCGCGGGACAGGCCGCATGACCACCCCCCTCAACCACCGTACAGATCACGTCACTTCACCTGGGAGAAGCATGAGCACCACCCTCGCCCCCGCCGAACTGCACGCCCGGTCCGCCGACGACACGCTCGTCGTGGACGTGCGCGGGCCCGGCGAGTACGCCGCCGGTCACGTGCCCGGCGCCGTCAACGTGCCGGCCGAGCACCTCGACGCCCTGCTGCCCGACCTGCGGGACGCGGCGCAGCGGCGCCGCCTCGTCGTCGTGTGCGCGGCGGGCGTGCGCTCGGCCGCGGCCTGCGCGACGCTCGCCGAGGCGGGCATCGACGCCGTCGGCCTCGCGGGCGGCACGCAGGCCTGGACCGCCGAGGGCCTGCCCGTCGACACGGCCGCGCACGAGGGACGTACGGTCTGGGCGATGGACCGCCAGGTGCGGTTCGCCGCCGGGTCGCTCGTGCTGCTCGGGCTCGCGCTCGGCCGGCGTGCGCCGAAGGGGCGCCTCGTGGCCGCGGGCGTCGCGTCCGGGCTCGTGTACTCCGGGCTCAGCAACACCTGCGGGATGGCGGCGGTGCTGGGCCGGCTGCCGTTCAACCGGCCGCGGCCGGGCGCGCTCGACGTGGCCCGCGCAGAGCTGCGCGCATGAGCGGGAACCCGGCGGCGAGCGACGCCGTCCTCAAGCGGCTGCGGCGCGCCCAGGGTCAGCTGAACGGGGTCATCGCGATGATCGAGGCGGGCCGTGACTGCAAGGACGTGGTCACCCAACTCGCCGCCGTCTCCCGGGCGTTGGACCGGGCCGGATTCAAGATCATCGCCTCCGGGATGCGGGACTGCATGAGTGCCGCCGACGGGGAGCAGCCGCCGCTCACCGAGGACGAGCTGGAGAAGCTGTTCCTGTCGCTGGCGTGAGAGCACGACCGCGCGGACACACCCGCACGGACACACCCGCACGGACACACCCCCACGAACCGCCTCGGCGGGGCCGCTTCCGGTCGGCCCCGCCGAGGCGGCGTCCTCAGGCGGCGCGGCGTACCCGCGCCCCGTGGCGGCGCACGAGGTCGGCGTACCGGTGGCCGCTGCCCTTGATGGTGCGCACCTGCGTCGTGTAGTCGACGTGGATCAGGCCGAACCGCTTGTCGTAGCCGTACGCCCACTCGAAGTTGTCGAGCAGCGACCACGCGAAGTACCCGGCGAGCGGGGCGCCCTTGCGCACGGCCCTGGCACAGGCCGCGATGTGGTCGACGAGGTACTGCTCGCGCTCCGGGTCGGCGACGGTGCCGTCGGGGCGGACGACGTCCGGGAACGCGGAGCCGTTCTCGGTGATGTACAGCTTGCGGGCGCCGTACTCCTCGGTGAGGCGCAGCAGCAGCGACTCGATGCCGTCCGCGTCGACCTCCCAGTCCATGCCGGTGCGCGGAACGCCGAGGCGGCGCACGGCCTGCGCGTAGGGCGCCGGGCCCGCCGGGTGGTCGGTGATCACGGACGGGAAGTAGTAGTTCAGGCCCAGCCAGTCGAGCGGCTCGGCGATGGCCGCCAAGTCGCCTTCCTGCTCCGGGAGTTCGACGCCGTACACCTCGACCATGTCGGCGGGGAAGCCACGGCCGTGCACCGGGTCGAGCCACCAGCGGTTGGCGTGGCCGTCCTGGCGACGGGCCGCGGCGACGTCCTCGGGGCGGTCGGTGGCGGGCGTGACCTGGGCGAGGTTGAGGACGATGCCGACCTCGGCGTCCGGCACGGCGGCGCGGATCGCCCGCGTGGCCAGGCCGTGCCCGAGCAGCAGGTGGTACGAGGCCTGCACGGCGGCGGTCAGATCGGTCAGGCCCGGGGCCATCGTGCCCTCGAGGTGGCCGATCCACGCGGAGCACAGCGGCTCGTTCAGCGGCGTCCAGTGCTTGACGCGGTCGCCGAGCCGCTCGGCGACGACGGACGCGTACCGGGCGAAGTGCTCGGCGGTCTCCCGGGAACTCCAGCCGCCCCGGTCCTGCAGCGCCTGCGGCAGGTCCCAGTGGTAGAGGGTCACCATCGGCGTGATGCCCTCGGCGATCAGCGCGTCGATCAACTCGTCGTAGAAGTCGAGGCCCTTGGTGTTCACCGGGCCGTCGCCGCCGGGGACGATGCGCGGCCAGGCGATCGACAACCGGTAGGCGTTCGTGCCGAGTTGCTTCATCAGGGCGAAGTCCTCGCGCCACCGGTGGTAGTGGTCGCAGGCGACGTCGCCCGTGTCGCCGCCCGCCACCTTGCCCGGCGTGTGCGAGAAGGTGTCCCAGATCGAGGGGGCGCGGCCGTCCTCGGCGACGGCGCCTTCGATCTGGTACGCGGCGGTGGCCGTGCCCCACAGGAAGTCGTGCGGGAAGGCGGAGAGGTCGACGCAGGAGTGGGGGTCGGACACGGGGTTCCTTTCACCGAAGGGCGGGGTGGTGCGGGAGTCGGTCACTTGACGGCGCCCGCGGTCAGACCGGTGACGAGATAGCGCTGCAGCAGGAGGAAGCCGGCGACGACGGGCACGCTGACGACGAGCGAGGCGGCCATGATCTGGTTCCAGTACACGTCGTTGAGGTTGGCGTAGGCGCCGAGGCCGACCGAGAGCGTGCGGGTCTCGTCGTTCGTCATGACGGATGCGAAGAGCACCTCGCCCCAGGCCGTCATGAACGAGTAGACGGCGACGGCGACGATGCCGGGGATCGCGGCCGGCACGATGATCCGGAAGAGGGCGCCGAGCGGACCGCAGCCGTCGACGAGGGCGGCCTCGTCGAGATCGCGCGGCACGGACTCGAAGTACCCGATGAGCATCCAGATCGAGAACGGCAGCGTGAACGTCATGTACGTGAGGATCAGTCCGCCGCGCGAGCCGAACAGGGCGATTCCGGTGGCGTTGCCGATGTTGACGTAGATGAGGAACAGCGGCAGCAGGAAGAGGATGCCGGGCAGCATCTGCGTCGACAGGACAGTGACCGTGAAGACGCGCTTGCCCCGGAAGCGGTAGCGGCTGACCGCGTAGGCGGCGAAGACCGCGATGATCACCGAGCAGACGGTGGCGGCGCCCGCGACGATCACCGAGTTCGTGAAGTACTTCGCGAGCGGGACGGTCTTCCAGATGTCGATGTACGGGCGGACGGTCAGCCCGCTGGGGATCCAGCGGAACTTGCCCTGGACGTCCTGCAGCGGCTTGAGCGAGCTGGTCACCATGACGAACACGGGCAGCAGCACGAAGCCGGTGAGCAGGGTCAGGAAGATCCGGCGGGTCCACAGGAAGGACCGCGGCGCGGCCATCGGCGACCGGTGCCGCACAGTGGTGTCAGACATCGGCGGTCTTCCTTCCCCGCGAGGTGAGCGCCAGGTACAGGCCGGTCACGACGAGCAGGAACAGCAGGAGCAGCACGGACATGGCGGAGCCCGAGCCGAAGTTCCAGGTGACGAACGAGGACTGGTAGATGTGGACCGAGATGAGGTCCGCGTTCTTCGGTGCCGCCTTACCGAACATCACGTACGGCGTGTTGAAGTCGTTGAACGTCCACAGGAACAGGACGAGCACGAGGACCTGGTTGACGGGGCGCAGTGACGGCAGCGTGATGCGGCGCAGCTGCTGCCACAGGCCCGCGCCGTCCAGGGCCGCGGCCTCGTACATCTCCTTGGGGATGTTCTGCAGTCCGGCCATCACGATGAGGAAGGCGAACGGCCAGCCCTTCCACACCGAGACGGTGAGCAGCGCGTAGAAACTGTTGTCGCCGATCAGCCAGAACGAGGGCTTGTCGGTGACGCCGAGCTGGTCGTGCAGGACGTGGTTCACCAGGCCGTTGTCGTGCTGGAACATGAAGACCCAGGTGATGACGGCGGCGTAGACGGGCAGCGCGTACGGGATCAGGAAGATGGCCCGCAGGATGCCGCGGCCCTTGAACGTCTCCTGCATGAAGATCGCCGCGGCCGTGCCGATGGCCCAGCACAGGCCGACGGAGAGCAGGGTGAACAGGCAGGTGACGAAGAAGGAGTGCAGCAGGGCCTGGCCGACCGGGGCGTCGAAGTCGACGGCCACCTTGAAGTTGTCGAGGCCGGCCCACGGGGCCGTGCCCCAGTCGCGTATGTAGAACTGCGTGAGCTCCTTGAAGGCCATCACGATGCCGATGACCATCGGGATGAGGTGCACGAGGAGCTCGAGGACCAGCGCGGGCAGCAGGAGCAGGTAGGGCAGGCCGATCCGGCGGATCCGCCCGGGGCGGCGGCTCTTGCCGCTCGCCGACCCGGGGGACTCCTTGCCGACGGCCGGCCCCTCCCCCGCCTCGGCGGGGGAGGTGGCGGTCGTGGTCATGTCGGTCTCCGCACTCACTTGTTCGGCATCGACTGCTGCGCCTTGTCCAGCGCGGCCTTCACCGATTCCGTGGTGACCGCCTTGCCGGCGGCGGCGTCGGCGAACAGCTCCTTGACGGCCGTGCCGACGGCGGTCTCGAACTGCGACTCGTCGGCGACCTGCGGCAGCGGTGCGGCGCTGGTGGCGAGGGTCTGCTTGAGCACGGCGGTGGCGCCCGAGCTGAAGGCGGCGTCCTCCTGCGCGGCCTTCACCGGCGGAATGGATCCGTAGGTCTTGTTGAGGAGCTTGGACTCCTCGTCACTGGTCATGAACTTCACGAACTGCGAGGCGCCGTCGAGGTTCTTGGTGTTCTTGAATACGGCGATGTTGATGCCGGCGACCATCGAGTTGGTCTGGTTGCCCGTGCCGGGGGCGCCGGACAGGACGGGCGCGGGGACGACGCCGAAGTCGTCGGGGCTCATGCCCTGAGACTCGAAGGTGGTCGAGGCGGCCTGCCAAAGGATCATGGCGGTCTTGTTCTTCGAGAAGTCGCTCAGGGACTGGTTCTGCGCGTACTCGGCGTTGCCGGGCGCGATGATCTTGTCCTTGCCCATCAGGTCGACGTACTGCTTGACGGCCGCGACGGCGCCGTCCGAGGTGAAGTCGGGCTTGCCGTCCGCGGTGAACCAGTCGGTGCCGCGCTGCTTGGCCATGACGAAGATCTGGTGGATGTTGTTGGACAGGTTGGAACCCTCGGCGCCGAGGCCCCACTTGCCGTCCTTGGAGATCTTCTTGCCGTCGGCGACGACCTCGTCCCAGGTCGTCGGCGGCTTGGTGATGCCCGCGTCCTTGAACATCTTCTTGTTGTAGTAGAGCGCGTACGACATCGAGTACAGCGGCACCGCGGCCGGGTCCTTGCCCTGCGCGCCGGCCGAGCCGATCGCCGAGTCGACGAACCGGTCCTTGCCGCCGATCTTGTCGAACTGCTTGGCGTCCCACGGCAGCAGCGCGCCGGTGGCCTGCAGCGAGGCGCTCCAGGTGTTGCCGATGTTGAGGACGTCGGGACCCTGGCCCGACGTGGTCGCGGTGAGGATCCGGTTGAGCAGATCCGACCACGGGATGACTTCGAGCTTGACCTTGATCCCGGTCTTCTTCTCGAACTTGTCGAGTTCGGGCTGGAGGACCTTCTTGTCGGTCGCGATGTCCTTGCCCTGGTTCGAGGCCCAGTAGGTCAGGGTCTTCGGGGAGTCGTTGGACCCGCCCCCCGAGGACGAGCCACCGCCGCAGGCGGTCGCGGCGAGGGCGAGCGAGAGGGTGACGGCGCCGACGGCTGCGGCTCGGATTCTGCTCATGGCTCCAGGTGTCCCTTATCCGGAGGGGGCCCGACCGCGTTCACAGCAGGTGTCCTGCGCGACTTCAAGAAGTGAACGCCCTCAGGGCTTAATTTAGGCTGTGAGTTAAGCCGCACAAGAAGAGGGCGTCAAGAGCCCCGGCACGGGTATCTTGCGCTGGGCGGCGGTTGTTGAGGCCGTGTGGGCGCAGGGAGAGGGAGAACATGGCCGGGCGGAACGGGCGTACGGTGCACGACCTGCGACGGGAGAACCGCGCGGCCCTATTGCAACAGTTGTATTTCGATGGACCGTTGAGCCGGTACGAGCTCGGGCCGGCCACCGGGCTGAGTTCAGGTTCCGTCAGCAATGTGGTCGCGGAGCTGGTCGCCGAGGGGCTGGTGGAGGAGGCGGGCAGCGTCGAGTCCGACGGCGGGCGGCCGCGCACGCTGCTGCGGATCGCGCCCGACTGCGGCCTGCTGATCGGGGTCGACGTCGGCGAGAACCTGGTCCGCGTCGAGCTGTTCGATCTCGTCCTCACCGAACTCGCCCGGGTGGAACGGCCGTTGGCGGTGCGCGACGGGTACGCCGTCGACGTGGTGGTCGGGCACATACGCGACGGGGTGGCCGAGGTCCTCGCCGCGGCGGGCGCGGATCCCGGGCGGCTGCTCGGGGTGGGCGTCGGCGTGCCCGGCATCGTCGCGCGCGAGCCCGGGCGCGGCGCGGTCGTGCACGGCCAGACGATCGGCTGGCGGGCGGTGGAACTGGAGCGGCTGCTGCGCGAGGGCTGCCAACTCCCCGCCGACATCCCCTACTTCATCGACAACGGCGCCAAGACGCTCGGCCAGGCGGAGATGTGGTTCGGCGCCGGGCGCGGGGCGGGCAGCGCGGTCGTGGTGCTGTTCGGCTCCGGTGTCGGCGCGTGCGTGGTCACCGAGGACGGGGCCGAGGGGCGGGCCGTCGAGTGGGGGCATCTGACGGTACGGGTGCAGGGGCGGCGCTGCCGGTGCGGAGCCCTCGGCTGCCTCGAGGCGTACGCGGGGGCGCAGGCGCTCGTCGAACGGTGGCGGGAGGCGGGCGGCACGCCGAGCGGCGACGCCGGTGAAGAGGCCGCGCTCGCCGAGCTGTTGACGACGGCGTACGAGGACGGGGGCCCGGCCGGTGAGCGGGACCTGGCGCTCTCCGTACTGGCGGAGACCGCCGAGTACCTGGGCGCGGGCCTGTCCGACCTGGTCAATCTCTTCCAGCCCGAGCGCATCCTGATCGGCGGCTGGGCGGGCCTGCGACTCGGCCCCCGCTTCCTGGAGTCGGTCCGCGCGCACATCGGCACGTACGCCCTCGACTATCCGCTGGGCCGCGTCGGCGTGGAACTCGGCCGCCTCGGTCCCGACGCGGTCACGGTCGGCGCGGCCACCCTGCCGCTGGCAGGCTTCTTCGCCCGCGGCGGCCGCCGGGCGGAACCGGCGCGGGTGCAGGAACTGGCCGGGTGGCGGCGGGCGTTGGTGGCGCGGCGGGGGTGAGCCGCGTTCCGCGCGGCCCGTGGTCAGGGGCCTGACGCCCGCTACCGGATGACCTACCGTGAGCCTGGGGGTGTGCCCGAGGGCGACGGGGGGCGGTATGAGTGGTCGATGGTTCGCGGACTGGCTGCGCGGCGATGACGACGACCGGCGCGGGTCCCGGCGCCCCCGCGGCATCAGCCCCACCGGTGACAAGCCGTGGCTGCGCGCCGATCCGGTGGACGCCTGCCCCGTTCCCGAGCGGCAGCGCAAGTGGATCGAGTGGGGACTGCGTTGGTGCGCGCGGGAGTTCGGGCCGGCCACCGATCCGCTGCGGACGGTCGCCATGCCTGGCTTCGCCCCCTCGGACTTCACCTGTACGCAGGCGGAAGCCGAGGCGCTCGTGCGCCGGATCGGCGCGGTGATGGGCGCGGACATCACGGCGATCTCCCTGGTCCTGCTGGACCCTCCGCCGGGCCCGGCGCCCACGAAGCGGCACACCGTCGGCACCTACCGAAAGACGGCGGAAGGCGCCGAGATCTCGCTGAACCGGTCGGTGGCCGACCGGCCCGACGCGTTCGCGGCGCTCGTTGCGCACGAGGTGGCGCACGCGCGGCTCATCGGCGAACGGCACGTCGAGAACAGGACCTTCGGCCCCGGCGAGGAGGAGGACCTCACCGATCTCGCCACCGTGCATCTGGGCATGGGCGTACTCACGGCGAACGCCGCCGACAGCTACGTCAAGGCGACCGGCTACTCGGTGACGGCACTCGGCGAGCTCACCGACTGGATGCTGACCGGCCGCAGGGACGAACCCCCGCACCACATGGGCTACTTGAGCCCGCAGGAGTTCGGCTACGCCCTCGCCTGCTGGAGCGAACTGCGCGGCGACACGGCCCCCGGCTGGGCACGGCATCTCGCGGCGAGCGTGCGGGACGCGTTCGCGCAAGGGCTCGCGTACCGGGCCTCCCGGCCGCGTTGACCGCCCGGACGCATGCTTCGATGGCGCCATGAACGACATCGCCGACGGTCCCGTGCCGTTCGTCAGGGGCCGCACCGACCGCGACCTGCCGGCCTGCGTCGCCGTGCTGCGCGAGGTTCATCTCGCGGACCGCTACCCCACCGACTGGCCCGCCGATCCGGCCCGTTGGCTGGCCCACGACGACGCCGCGACCGCATGGGTCGCCGAGGTGGACGGGCGGGTCGTCGGGCACGTCGCGCTGGCCGCGGTCGCGGCGGGGGACGTGGCGCCGGGGCTGCTGTCGACGCCGTCGCGGGTCGTCGGGCGGCTGTTCGTCGGGCCGTCGGCGCGCGGCCTGCGCTGCGGTGCGCTGCTGCTCGGGCAGGCGGTGCGCGAGGCCGAGCGGCGTGCGGTCCGGGCCGTCCTTGACGTCGTCGCCACCGACACGGCCGCGATCCGGCTCTACGAACGCCTCGGCTGGGAGTTCCTCGGCGCGGGTCAACAGGACTGGGGCGGCGGCCGGTTGATCGACGTACGGTGTTATGCCGCACCGCTGGACACCACCCGCAGGAGAGCGTCATGAACAAGGCCGCACCCGCCCGCCCCGCGAAGCAGCGCAAGCAGGACACCCTCGACCGGCTCGAACGCGACGTCGACGCGTGGGTGGCGACGGCGGCCGAGGACGGGCAGCCGTACCTGATGCCGCTGTCGTTCCTGTGGCGGGACGGGGTGCTGTACCTGTCGACCCGCGCCACGAACCCGCTCGCCCGCAACCTCCTCGCCACCGGTACGGCGCACCTCGCGATCGGCGGCACGCGGGACGTCGTCCGCGTCGAGGGCGTCGGCGAGGCGCTGGGCGACGACGAGATCTCACAGGAGTTCGGCGACGCGTTCGCGGCGAAGACCGGGTTCGACCCGCGCGCGATCGACCAGCGCTACCTGTACTTCCGCGTCCGGCCGGTGCTGATCCAGGCCTGGCGCGAGGTGAACGAGCTCGCGGACCGTGACGTGATGCGCGAGGGCCGCTGGCTCGTCGAGGACTGAGCCGCGAGCCGGACCGGACGCGGATGCCCCTCGCCACTGCACGCGGAGAGGGGCACCCGGTCACCACCGGGAAGCGTCACGCCGGGTCGATGCGGGAGACGGCGCCGCCGATCGCCAGCGCGTACAGCTCGCCCTTGCACCCCTGGACGAACGAGATGACCTCACCGCCGTTGACCCCGAGGTCGTGCACCCCCGTCACCTTGCCGTTCTTCACCTGCAGGGAGCGGATGGTGCCGTCGCAGTAGTCGCTGTACACGTACTGGCCCTGGAGGTCCGGGATCGCCCTGCCTCGGTAGACGAACCCGCCCGTCACCGCGCAGCCGAGGCCCGTGCGGTCGTACTCGTGGACCGGCGGCACGTGGTTCGCCGGCTCGGTGCCGCCGCGGAAGGGGTGCGTGCCCTCCATCTGGGACCAGCCGTAGTTCTCGCCGCCCTTGCTGCTCGCGGGCGCCCGGTCGATCTCCTCCCAGTCGCTCTGCCCGACGTCGCCGATGTACAGGTCGCCGGTGCCCGCGTCGAAGGAGAACCGCCACGGGTTGCGCAGCCCGTACGCCCAGATCTCGCCCTTCGCGTTCGGGTCGGCCACGAACGGGTTGTCCGCGGGGATCGCATAGGGCTTGCCGCTCGCCCGGCCGCCGGCCGGGTCGATCCGCAGGAGTTTGCCGAGCAGCGTGCCGAGGTTCTGTCCGTTGCCCTGCGGGTCGCCGCCCGAGCCGCCGTCGCCGAGAGCGATGTAGAGGTATCCGTCGGGGCCGAACTTGATGTCGCCGCCGTTGTGGTTGTCGTAGGGCTGCGTCTGCGTCAGGACGGTGCGCCGCGTGTTCTGTTGGATCGTGCCGCCGCGCACCGCGAACTCGTCGATGGTGCTGGTGCCTTCGAGGTTCGTGAACGAGATGTAGAAGTGCGCGAACCGCTGGTCGAACGCGATCCCCAGCAGGCCGCGCTCGCCGTCGGTCGTGGTCTCGGCGGAGATGTCGAGGACGGGCGCGCCGAGCCCCTTGGGGCTCAACACCCGTACGGTGCCAGCGCGTTCGGCGATCCAGACGGTGCCGCCCGGACCGGCAGTACCGGCGGTCGGATTCTTTGCGGTGGCCACGTGCGTGAGAGCGATCTCCGCGGAGCGCGTGGCATCGGCGGAGTCGGCTGAGGCCGTGGTCAGGGCGAGGGAGGCGACCAGGCAGAGGGTGCCGAGTATCGCCGAGCTTCTCGTGCGAACGTTCACCGTGATCCTCCGGGGTGGGGGGATGGGTGGTGCACTGGGCACGCAGGAGACTACTGGGGCACGGCAGGTTGGTATAGACCAAGAAGCGCCCCTGCGCGCGGGCGGCACCGCGCGCAGGGGCGACGAGTCCGGTCAGGCGACCGGGGCGGGCTCTTCCTGCACGGCGGCGGAACCGGCGTTCTCCGCGTGCCAGTCGGCGGTGTCCGCCAGCGGCTTCTCCTTCAGGATGAAGGCGAGGACGAGGCCGACCGCGAAGACGGGCAGCAGGTACAGGAAGATCGGGACGAGCGCTTCCTGGTACGAGGTGACGACCGTGTCGCGCAGATCCGCGGGCAGCGCGCGCACGAGCGCGGGCGTCAGCGCGTCGCTGTCGCCGACCTTCGCGGCGGCCTCCGGCGGAATGCCGGCCGCCAGCTTGTCGGTGAGACGGCTCGCGAACACGGCGCCCACCACCGCGGTGCCCAGCGTCGCGCCGATCTCCCGGAAGAAGTTGTTCGCGGAGGTGGCGGTGCCGACCTCGCTGCCCGGGAAGTCGTTCTGCACGGCGAGGACGAGGGTCTGCATCATGAGGCCGACACCGGCGCCCGCGAGACCGACGTACAGGCACACGAGCCAGACCGGGTCGGAGACGTCGAGGGTCGACATCAGGTACGCGACGAGCATGATGATCGCGGTGCCGGCGATCGGATAGACCTTGTAGCGGCCCGTCTTGGACATGATCGCGCCGGACGGCAGGGCCGTGCCCATGATGCCGACGACCATGGGGATCAGGAGCAGGCCGGACTCCGTGGCCGTCTTGCCGTAGACCATCTGCAGATACGTGGGCATGTAGCCGACGATCGCGAACATGCCGAGGCCGATCACGATCATGCCGAGCAGCGTGGCGACGTTGAAGATCGGGCTGCGGAACAGGTGCAGCGGGATGACCGGCTCCTTGGCGCGCTTCTCCGCGACGAAGAACAGGATCCACGCGGCGACCGCGCCGACGCCGAGCCCGACGACCAGCGGGTCGGACCAGGCGTACTGCGTGCCGCCCCAGCTCGCGAACAGGACGGTGCACGTGACGGCCGCGGCCATCAGCGCGGTGCCGAGGTAGTCGAGCGTGACCTCGACGGCCTTGCGGGGCAGCTTGATCGCGACGGCGGCGACGAAGAGGGCGAGGACGCCGAGGGGCAGGTTGACCCAGAACGCCCAGCGCCAGGAGTGCGAGTCCGTGAACCAGCCGCCGAGCAGCGGGCCGACCACGGACGACAGACCGAACACGGCGCCCATCGGGGCCATGTACTTGGCGCGCTCGCGCGGCGGCACCAGATCGGCGATGATCGCCTGCGAGGTGATCATGAGGCCACCGCCGCCGAGGCCCTGGAGGGCGCGGCCCGCGATCAACGTGCCCATGTTCTGGGCGAGTCCGCAGACCACCGAGCCCACCAGGAACAGGGCTATGCCGGCCAGGAAGATGTTCTTGCGGCCCATGAGGTCGCCGAGCTTGCCGTAGACCGGCATGCCGATCGTGGCGGCGAGGATGTACGCGGTGGTGATCCACGCCATGTGCTCGATGCCGTTGAGCTCGCCGACGATGGTCGGCAGGGCGGTGGACACGATGGTCTGGTCGAGGGCGCCGAGCAGCATGGTCAGCATCAGCGCGGCGAAGATCAGGCCGAAGTTGGCCGGCTTGACGGTGCCGCTCTCGTCGGCCGCCGGTACTGCTGCGGTGTCCATGCCCTCGGATGCGGGGGCGTGCGTCATTGCGGGGTACTCCGATGTGCGGGTGCGGGCAGGTCGTGGGGCCGTGCGGCGTGGGGAGAGCGGTCGCCGTGCACGGGTGATGCGGGTGCGGGGAGAGGTACGGGAGCGACCGCCTCGGGGAGGGCGGTCGCGGGACGGGGCGCGCCTACTGCACTGCGGCCCGCCCGAGCAGGGTGCGCAGCGTGGCGAACGAGGCGCGCACGCAGGCGGCGGGGCCGTCGCTGTGATCGCTCCGGTGCGACCACCGCTGCAGGCCGCTGCGCATCGTCGCCATGGCGATGCCCGCGAGCAGTCCGGCGTCCTCGCCGTCGGCCGGGGTGCCGGTGCGCCGGGCGATCGTCCCGGCCAGCTCGCGCTCCACCGCCTCGCACTGGGCGAGGAAGGTGGCGAGCACGGACGGGACGCCTTCGGCGATCCGCAGGATGTCCTCCAGCTCCTGGGGGCTGGGGGCGGCCTCCTGGAGATGGTCGGCGAGCACGTCGCCGAGGTCGCGCAGGACGGAGTCGGTGTCCCGGCCCGGCCCGTGCGCGAACCGGTCCGCGAGGGCGGGCGGCAGGCTGCCGGGCAGGGCGAAGAGCGCGGCTTCCTTGCTGGGGAAGTAGTTGAAGAACGTACGGGGCGAGACCCCGACCTCCTTGCTGATCATCTCGACCGTGATCCGCGCGAAGCCCAGCTCGCGCGCGAGCCGCAGCGTCGCGGCGTGCAGCTCGGCGCGCGTCTGCCGACGCCGACGGGCCCGCAGCCCCTCGGCGGGCGCGCTCTGCTGCGGGTCCGGGGTGATCACGGCGTGGATTCTTGCACACCGTGCAAACTTGCGGTCACTCCACCCCCACGCTGCGCACATGTACAGACACGCCCTTCCGAGTTAGCCTCGTATGTCCGTATTGCGGCAATCAAACTGGGGACCCTCGATGCGCGTACGCACTGTCACCGCGGCCACGGTCGCCAGCCTCGCCCTGACCGCCTTCGCCGTCCCGGCCGCCTGGGCGGACACCACCGCCGCTGCCCTGCCGCGGTGCGCGGAGAAGGACCTCACCGTGCGGGCCGCACCCTCCGACGAGCACGACGACGTGCTCGAGCTGAGCGTGCGCAACGACTCCGGGCGGGCCTGCCTGGTCGACCGCGTCCCGACGGTCACGTACGGCGATCTCGACGGGGCGGCCGTGCCGCTGCCGACCGTGCCGCACGCCGGACGGACCCTGGCCGCGCACGCCACTGCCTACGCCGCGGTGCGCTCGGTCTCCGACTCCGAGGACGCGGACGCGGAGGCACGCACCGTACCCACCGTGAACGTGGCCGCCGTGCCGGACCACGAGGGGCACACCTTCGCGGCGATCAAGCTGGGCGCCCCGGCGGGCGTCCGGGTCTGGGAGCCGGTGACGACCCTGTGGCAGTCGTCGCCCGCGCGGGCCGTGCAGGTCCTCATCGAGCAGACGACGGGCCGGAACAGCTTCGCCGCCTGAGCGAGCCGTTCCGGTCGCCTCCTCCTGCCCCTCTCGTCATCCGTTCCTGTCATCTCCTGAAGCTCCAACTACCCTTTCTGGGGCTTTTGTTGGGGGTGGGACCCCATGAATCCCGAGAAGTTCGGTCACCACTCTTGACGCTCGCTTCACACAGCTGAAGCATTCGTCGCCGAGAGAGCGCTCCCACACCCCCACTCGTTCACTTTCTGAACCAGGAGAGCCGCTGTGACCCCACCCCGCACGCCCTCTGCTTCGCTGTCCCGGCGCACCGTTCTCGGCGCGGTCGCCGCGTCCGCGGCCCTGCCCGCGCTCGGCACGGCCGTGGCGTCCGCCGACACCGCCCACCCCCACGAGGCCCTCGCGGGCGGCGGCGACCTCGGGCCCAACGTGATCGTCTTCGACCCGTCCACGCCCGGCATCCAGGCCAAGCTGGACGAGGTCTTCAAGCAGCAGGAGTCCGCGCAGTTCGGCACCGGCCGCTACCAACTCCTCTTCAAGCCGGGCAGCTACAGCGGCCTCAACGCCCAAATAGGCTTCTACACCTCAATATCCGGCCTCGGCCTCTCCCCCGACGACACCACCATCAACGGTGACGTGACGGTCGACGCGGGCTGGTTCAGCGGCAACGCCACGCAGAACTTCTGGCGCAGCGCGGAGAACCTCGCCCTGGTCCCGGTCAGCGGCACGGACCGGTGGGCGGTCGCGCAGGCCGCGCCGTTCCGCCGGATGCACGTGCGCGGCGGCCTCAACCTGGCGCCCGACGGCTACGGCTGGGCCTCCGGCGGCTACATCGCCGACAGCCGGATCGACGGCAGCGTGGGCCCGTACTCGCAGCAGCAGTGGTACACCCGTGACTCGTCCGTGGGCGGCTGGGCCAACGCCGTGTGGAACATGGTGTTCTCCGGCGTCGAGGGCGCGCCCGCGCAGACCTTCCCGAACCCGCCGTACACCACGCTCGACACGACTCCGGTCTCCCGCGAGAAGCCCTTCCTGTATCTGGACGGCGCCGACTACAAGGTGTTCCTGCCGGAGAAGCGGACGAACGCGCGCGGCACGACGTGGGGCGGCGGAACGCCGCGCGGCACGTCCGTCCCGCTCACGCAGTTCTACGTCGCCAAGCCCGGGGACAGCGCGGGGACGCTCAACGCCGCGCTGGCCCAGGGCCTCAACCTCCTTCTCACGCCCGGCATTTACCACCTCGACGCGCCGATCCAGGTGAACCGCGCGGGCACGGTCGTCCTCGGGCTCGGCTTCGCCACGCTCGTCCCGGACGGCGGGACCACCGCCCTGAAGGTCGCGGACGTCGACGGGGTGCGGCTCGCCGGGTTCCTCGTGGACGCGGGGGCCGTCAACTCCCCCACCCTGCTCGAGATCGGCCCGCAGGGCGCGTCCGCCGACCACTCGGGCGATCCGATCACCGTGCAGGACGTGTTCGTGCGCATCGGCGGCGCGGGCGCGGGCAGGGCCACCACCAGCATGGTGGTCAACGCGCGGCACACCATCGTCGACCACACCTGGGTGTGGCGTGCGGACCACGGCGACGGCGTCGGCTGGGAGACCAACCGCGCCGACTACGGCGTCGTCGTCAACGGTGACGACGTCCTCGCGACGGGCCTGTTCGTGGAGCACTTCAACAAGTACGACGTGCAGTGGAACGGCGAGCGCGGGCGCACCATCTTCTTCCAGAACGAGAAGTCGTACGACGCCCCGAACCAGGCCGCGGTCCAGAACGGCTCGGTCAAGGGCTTCGCCGCGTACAAGGTCGCCGACTCCGTTGCCACGCACGAGGGTTGGGGCCTCGGCTCGTACTGCTACTACAACGTGGACCCGACGATCCGCCAGGACCACGGCTTCGAGGCGCCGAACGCCCCGGGCGTGAAGTTCCACGACCTGCTGGTGGTGTCGCTGGGCGGCAAGGGCCAGTACGAGCACGTGATCAATGACATCGGGGCGGCCACCTCGGGCGACACCACCGTGCCCTCGACGGTGGTGTCCTACCCCTGACCCGGCACGTGCTCAGTACGCCGCGGTGAACCGGGTGCGGTGGTGCTTGGGCCGCTCGGCCTCGTCGAGGAGCACCACCGCGAGGTCCTCCATCGACAGGGCGGAGACCCCCTCGGCGTCGACGATCAGGTCGTCGGCGCCGAGCCGGTAGCGGCCGGTGCGCTCGCCCGGTTCGAGCAGGGCGGCGGGGCTCAGGTACGCCCAGTCGACGTCGCGGGTGCTCGTGCGGCAGGCGTCGAGCTGGTCGTTGCAGGCCAGCGCGATGGGGCGCAGGGCGGCCGGGAAGCCGGGGGCGTCGACCACGGTGGCGCCGCCGGTGCCGGGCACGACCAGGCCGGCGGCGCCGCCGACGAGCAGGAGGCGTACGCCCGTTGCGTGCAGGCCGGTGAGCAACGACCGGGTGACGGCGGCCAGTTCGGGCTCGCGGCCGGGCGCGGGCCGGGTCGCGGAGATCACCAGGTCCTGTCCGGCCGCGAGCCGGGCCACGCTGTCCGGGTCGGCGGCGTCGCCGGTGGCCACGTGCGCCCCCGCGGGCAGTTCGGCGGCACGGGCCGGGTCACGCACGACGGCGGTGACGCGGTGCCCGCGGGAGAGGGCTTCGGCGACGATGCGGCGGCCTGCGGTGCCCGCGGCTCCGAAGACGGTGATGTTCACGGTGGCTCCTCAACTACGGGGAAGGCGATGGACAGTCAGCGGGTGCGGCGGGTGGTGTCCCCTGCCCAGACCGCGACGGCTCCTGCCGCGAGGGCGGCGCCCAGGGCGCACACGCCGGGCCAGCCGGCGGCGGCCCAGACGACGGAGGCAAGGGCCGAGCCGAGGGCGCCGCCGAGGAAGAAGCACGTCATGAAGGCGGAGTTGATCCGGCTGCGGGCCTCGGGACGCAGCGCGTACAGGACGGTCTGGCAGCTGTTGAGGACGGCCTGCTGGCCGATGTTGAGGGCGACGACGCCGACCGCGAGCCAGGCCAGGGAGCGCTCTCCCGCGAGCAGGACCAGCCAGCCGGTGAGCAGGAAGGCGGTCGCGGCGCCGGTGACCTTGTGCACGTGGCCGCGGTCGCCGAGCCGCGCCGCGAACGTCATCGTGAGCACGCCCACCGCGCCGACGAGGCCGAACAGGCCGATCGCGGGCGCCGACCAGTGGAAGGGCTCGGCGGCCAACAGGAAGGTGAGCGCGGTGAGTTGGACGCTGTACGACGCCAGGGAAAGGGCCCCGAGGACGGCGCGGCGGCGCAGTACGGGCTCCTCGCGCAGCAGGGCGAGGGTGGAGCGGAGCAGCGCCGGGTAGCGCAGGGCCGCGGTGACCGGGAGCTGCGGCAGGACGCGGTGCAGGGTGACGGCGGCGCCCGCCATGAGGACGGCGAGGACCCAGTACGCGGTGCGCCAGCCGCCCAGTTCGGACAGGCCGCCCGCGGCGGTGCGGGCGAGCAGGCCGCCGAGCAGGATGCCGGAGACGACGGTGGCGACGGCGCGGCCCCGGCTGTCGGCGCTCGCCAGGGCCGCGGTGTGCGCGACGACGACCTGGGCGCCGACCGAGGTCAGGGCCGTGAGGACGGTGCCCGCGAGCAGGATCGGGCCGCTCGGCGCGAGGGCGGAGACCGTGAGGAACAGGGCGGTCGCGGCGAACAGGGTCACCGTGAGGCGGCGGCGGTCGACGACGTCGCCGAGCGGCACGAGCAGCATCAGGCCGAGCGCGTACCCGGCCTGGGACGCGGTGACGAGGAGTCCGGCCAGGACGCTGCCGATGTGCAGATCGCGGGAGATGAGGTCGAGCAGGGGCTGTGCCACGTAGTTGCCCGCGCAGGACAGGCCGGTGGCGACGGCCATGAGGAGGAGCAGGCTCCGGCGCGGTCCTGCGGCCTGGGCGGGGGTCGCCAGGGGGTGAACTCCCGGCTGCGGACGGGCAGTCAGCTGTGTCATGGACTCAGCGTGCGGCCCACTCCATTCATGAGTCCAACACATCCTTGTCATCCCAGCGATCGCAGATCACGATGGATCGCATGGAGTTGCAGCAGTTGCGCTATGTCGTCGCCGTCGCCGAGACCGGCGGGTTCACCCGGGCCGCCGAGCGGTGTCTCGTGGTCCAGTCGGCGCTGAGCCATCAGATCGGGAAGCTGGAGAAGGAGCTCGGGGCGCGGCTGTTCGAGCGGACGAGCCGGCGGGTGCGGCTGACCGCGGCGGGTGAGGCGTTCCTGCCGGCCGCGCGCCAGGCGCTCGAGGCGGCGGAGCGGGCCAGGGCGGAGGTCGCGGCGGCGACCGGGGAGATCCGCGGGCGGCTCGCCGTCGGGGCGATCGCGACGGTGACGGCGGTCGACGTGCCGGGCCTGATGCGCGCCTACCACGACCGTCATCCGCAGGTCACGATGCGGCTGATGGACGGGATGAGCGAGGAGCTGGCGCGCGGGGTGCGGGAGGGGACGCTCGATCTGGCGTTCCTGGGCGTGCCGCCCTCGTTCCGCCTCGCCGATCCGGCGCTGGAGAGCCGGACGCTCGCGGTGGACCGGCACGTGGCGGTCGTGGCGCCCGGTCACCGGCTCGCGGCGCGGGCCTCCGGCGCGCCGGTGCCGCTGGAGCAGCTCACGGACGAGGCGTTCGTGGACTTTCCGCCGGGGCGGGCGCCGCGGGCGCAGACCGACGGCGCGTTCGCCGCGGCGGGGCTGCGGCGCGAGGTGGCGTTCGAGGCCAGTGCCCTGGGCTTCATCGCCGAGCTGGTGCGCGGCGGGCTCGGGATCGCGCTGCTGCCGTCGCGGCTCGTGGACCGGCTGCCGGGTCTTGCGGTGGTGCCGCTGCGGGACGGGCCGACCCGGGAGGAGCGCCTGGTGTTCAGCCGGACGCGGCGCTCGCCCGCGGCGGCCGCGTTCCTGGAATCGGTACCGCTAGCCGACGGGCGCGGACTCGACGGCGAGGAGTGACGCGTCGTCCTGGAGCCTGCCCTGCGCGTGGTGCAGCAGGTCGCCCGCGAGCGCGGAGGTGAAGACGGCGAGGGGCGTGCGGCTGAGTTCGGCGGCGCGTTCGGCGAGGGGGTAGAAGGTGCCGGTGGCGTCGCGCGCCTCGGAGGCGCCGTCCGTGTGGAGCAGCATCCGGTCCCAGGCGCTGGACAGTATCGGCTGCGCGGCGCACCAGCCGTGGGCGAGGTCGAGCAGGCCGAGCGGGGGCGCGGGTGCGGGCACCGCGGCGGGCACGGCGCCGCCGCCCCGCAGCAGCAGTGGCGGCGGGTGGCCGCAGCAGACGAGCTCGGCGCTGCGGTCCTGCGCGATCGTGACGAGGGTGGCGGTGACGAACCGGTCCGGGTCGTCGGAGTGCGTCACCAGGGAGTGCAGCCGCACCGCGAGCACCTCCAACGACCGCTGCTGCTGCGCGAGTTGACGCCAGGCCTGGAGCACCGCGTCGGCGGTGCGGGAGAGTTCGGGCCCCTTGCCCATGACGTCGCCGATCAGCAGCCGGGTGCCGAACGGGGTGTCGACGACTCCGTGCAGGTCGCCGCCGCCGTCGTGCCCGGCACCCGAGGTCAGGCGGCGGGCGCTGACCCGCAGGGTGCCGACCGTGTCCGGGTGCGAGCTGGGCGTGCGCGGGCGGGCGGTCATGGAGGCCTTCCGAGGGAGAGCCGCGAGGGCGGCTCCGGCGGACGAATCAGTGGGGGTACGGCCGGTGCGATCCCGGGAAGTGTAGTCATCCGGGCGCGCTGTGTGACGAATTCCCCGAACTGCGCACAGGATGTGCGCAGCGTGTGCGGGTCGGATGTCAAGCGGCGTCAACGGCCGTACGGGAAAGGCGCAGCTTCCCACCTCCGGTGCGCGCATGCGGGAGGATCCGCCGAAGCCGTCCGGGAATCGGCGTGATCGTTCTAGCGTGGCGGCACAAGATGTGCCGTGGCGCCCGCAGTCGTACGGAGTGAGACCTGTCATGAAGCGCAGTGCCGGTCGTCGCCCGTCGGGCGAACTGCCCGCCGAGGCCACCAGTTTCGTCGGACGCCGCCGGGAGCTGGCGCAGTTGGCGCAGCTGCTGACGCGGGCCCGGCTGGTGACGCTGACCGGCCCCGGCGGTGTGGGCAAGACGCGCACGGCGGTGCGGGCCGCGCACGCGTTGCGCGAGGACTTCGCCTCGGGGGTGCAGCTGGTCGAACTGTCGGCGCTGAGCGACCCGGAGCTGCTCGCAAACACGGTCGCCGCGGCGCTCGATCTGCCGGAACAAACGGCTCGCCCCACGCTCGAGGTGATCGCCGCCCACCTCGAGGACCAGGAGCTCCTGCTGCTGCTCGACACGTGCGAGCACCTGGTCGACGCGTGCGCGATGCTCTGCGACGAACTGCTGCGCGCTGCACCGGGGTTGCGGATCGTGGCCACGAGCAGACAGCCCCTCGACGTGGCCGGCGAGCACGTCCTCGCGATCGGGCCGCTCGGGGTGCCCGATCCGGCCGACGGCGCCACGGGCCCCGCCTGCGACGCGCTGACCCTGTTCGCGGACCGGGCGTGCGCCGCGGTGCCCGGCTTCACGGTGAACGACGACAACCGGGCCGAGGTGCTCGCCCTGTGCCGGCGTCTCGACGGGATCCCGCTCGCCATCGAACTGGCCGTGTCCCGGCTGCGGGTGCTCTCCCTCGACGAGATGCTGACCCGGCTCGACGACCGGTTCCGGCTGCTCGCGGGCGGGCGCCGCACGACGGTGCCGCGTCATCAGACCCTGCGTACGGCGATCGGCTGGAGCCACGACCTGTCCACGGAGTCGGAGCGGCTGCTGTGGGCCCGACTGTCCGTGTTCGCGGGCGAGTTGAGCCTGCAGGCGGCGGAGGCGGTGTGCGGTGACGCACCCGACGCGCCCGAGGAATCCACGCTGTCGGCCGACGACGTGCTGACCTCGCTGATCGGTCTGGTCGAGAAGTCGGTCGTGATCCGCGTGGAGACGCCCGAGGGCACGCGCTACCGGATGCTCGACACCATCCGCGAGTTCGGCCGGGAGCAGCTCGACGCGCTCGGCGACGGGGAGCGCACGCGGCGCCGCCATCTCGCGTACTTCCTGGACGTGGCCCACTGCTTCGAGCAGGAGTGGACGGGCGACGCGCAGATCCCGCTGCTGCGCGCGCTGGTCCGCGACCGGGCGAACGTCCGGGTCGCGCTGGAGTACTGCGTCGCCTCGCCCCAACTGGCCTGCAAGGGGCTCCAGATGGCGACGGACCTGTGGGGGTACTGGCACACCACGGGCCTGCTGACCGAGGGCCGCTACTGGCTGCGGCGCACCCTGGACGGCTGCCGCGACGAGACACCCGTACGAGTGAAAGCGCTCTGGCTGACCAGTTGGTACATGGACATCCAGGGCGAACGCGGCGGGAACGAGGCCCTGTTGAAGGAGGCCGAGGCGCTCGCGGCCCGCATCGGCGATCCGGTCGGCGCCGCGTGGACGCTCGCCTTCCAGGCGCACCGCCGCTATTTCCTGGGGCAGATGGAGGGCTGCGCCGCCGACTTCGAGGAGGCCCGCACGCGGATGACGGGGCTCGGCGACGACACGGGTCTGCTGATGCTCGGCTTCTACGGCGGCTTCATGCTGATCCTCGACGGGGAGCACGAGAAGGGCATCGCCTGGTGCGACGACTCGCTCGCCCGGGGCGCGGTGCATCCCGCCGAGCAGTGGGCGCGCGGCTGGGCGCTGTGGGTCAAGAGCGTGGGCCTGTGGCTGAAGGGCGATCACGACGCCGCCGTCGCCTGCTCCCGCGAGGGTCTGCGCAGCAAGGCGGCGTTGCACGATCTGATGGGCCTCGCCCACTTCCTCGAGGGACTCGCCTGGCACGCGGCGCAGTTGCGGCACTTCGAGCGGGTCGCGGCGCTGCAGGGCGCGGCGGACGCCCTGTGGCGCAGGTCCGTGAAGGAGGCCCGGTTCGGGATCCCGGTGCTGCACGGGCTGCACGCGGACGCCGCCGGGCAGGCCCGCTCCGCGCTCGGCGCCGACGGGTACCACGACGCGTTCGAGGAGGGCGGCCGGCTGCCGCTCGACACCGTGGTCGACGTGGCGCTCGCCGAGGAGTCCGCGCTCGCCCCGGACGTCCCGGCTCAGCGACCGGGTCCGGCGGAGGGGCTCACGCCGCGCGAGCGGCAGGTCGCCGCGCTCGTCAGCCGGGACCTCACCAACCGGGAGATCGCCGCCGAACTCGTCGTCTCCAAGCGGACGGTGGACTCGCACGTGGAGCACATCCTCACCAAGCTCGGCTTCACCTCCCGTTCCCAGATCGCCGCGCTGCACGGGTCACAGGAGGCGGATGCGCGCGTTCCCCGCCCCGAGGTGTGACGAACCAGGTCATGGCGGCGCCCTCAGCCGCTACCGTGAGTGGAGCACGCACCACCGAGGTCCCGCGGAGGCCGGATGGGCGACGACGCAAGCCGGGGGCCAGGACCGCTGCCGAGGCTGCGGCTCGACGAACTGCTCGAGGAACTCCAGGTCCGCATCGATGCCGTACGCGGCACTCGCAACCGCCTCCAAGGACTACTGGAGGCGGTCCTCTCCGTCGGCCAGGAGCTGAACCTCTCGCAGGTGCTGAGGCGCATCGTGGAGGCGGCGGTGGTCCTGGTCGACGCCGAGTACGGGGCGCTCGGCGTGATCGGCGAGGACCGGCGCATGCTGTCGCAGTTCCTGCCGGTCGGAATCAGCGACGACCTGCGGGCCAAGATCGGCGACCTGCCGTCGGGGCACGGGCTGCTCGGTGAGCTGATCCGGCACCCGGAGCCGCTGCGGCTCTCCGAACTGGCCGAGCACCACGCGTCGTCGGGGTTCCCCGCCCACCACCCGCCGATGCACACCTTCGTGGGCGTCCCCATCCGGGTGCGGGACGACGTGTTCGGGAATCTGTACCTCACGCAGAAGCGCGGCGGAGTCGACTTCGACGACGAGGACGTGGCGGTGCTGCAGACGCTCGGCGCCGCGGCCGGCGTCGCGATCGAGAACGCGCGGCTGTTCGAGGAGGTCCGGCTGCGCGAGCGCTGGCTGCAGCTGAGCGCCGAGTTCACCGGGAACCTGCTGTCGGGCACGGACGAACTGCCGGTGCTGCGGGTGATGGTGGAGCGGGCGCGGGAGATCGCCGCCGCGGACCTCGGGCTCGTCGCGCTCGTCGTGCCGGGCACCGACGAGCTGCACGAGACGCTGGCACAGGGGCAGCACGCCACGCCGCACCACGACGTGACGCTGCCGCGCCGCGGCACCTTCGCGGGCGCCGCCCTGGCCGCGGGCGAGCTGGTCACGTCGGACGACGTCCGCAAGGACCCCCGCATCACCTACCAGCCGTCCCGCTGGGAGGGCCTGGGTCCCGCGGTGGCCGTGCCCATCGGCAAGGGGGACACGGTGCGCGGGGTGCTCACCCTGGCCAGGCGGGCGGGGCGGGGGCCGTTCGTGGCCGCCGAGCTGACGCCGCTGGTCGGGTTCGCCGGACAGGCCGCGCTCGCCCTGGAGCTGGCGGACCGGCGCCGCGACGCCGAGCAGATGAGCCTGCTCGAGGACCGGGACCGGATCGCGCGGGACCTGCACGACCTGGCGATCCAGCGGCTGTTCGCGACCGGGATGACGCTGCAGAGCGCGCAGCGGTTCGTCCAGCACCCGGAGGCGGCGGAGCGGCTGATGCGGGCCGTCGACGACCTGGACACCACCATCAAGATCATCCGCTCGACGATCTTCGGGCTGCGCGAGCGGCACACGCCGCCGACCGGCGCGGGGCTGCGGGTGCGTACGGTGCGGTCCGTGGAGGACGCGGCGCAGGTCCTCGGGTTCACCCCGGCGCTGCGCATGGAGGGTCTGATCGACGTGGAGGTGCCGGGGCCGGTCGCCGACGACGTCGTGGCGGTGCTGGGCGAGGCCCTGACGAACGTGGCGCGGCACGCGCGCGCGTCGGCGGCCGAGGTGGCGCTCGTCGTACGCGGCGGGGTGCTGACGCTGACCGTGGAGGACGACGGCGTCGGCATCCCGGACGTGGCGCAGGAGGACCGCAGCGGTCTGGCGAACCTGGCGGCGCGCGCCACGAGCCGGGGCGGCACGCTGACCGCCTCGGTGCGCGAGAGCGGCGGCACGCGCCTCGAGTGGTGCGTGCCGCTGAAGAACGGGAGTTGACGGTCCGTCGGGTACGTCGTCCTCGCCCCGCGGGGTCTCAGCGTGATGCGGACGGCGGCAGTCTGCTGGCCATCACGGCGGCCTGGATCCGCCGCTCCACGCCCAGCTTGGCGAGCAGCCGCGAGATGTTGTTCTTCACCGTCTTCTCGGACAGGAACAGCCTGAGGCCGATCTGCCGGTTGGTGAGCCCCTCGCCCACGAGCGCCAGGATGTCCCGCTCGCGCTCGGTGAGTTCGGCGAGCTGGCCGTCGACGCCGTCGTCGCTCTCGCCCACGACGCCGGCCTCGGGCCCGCGCAGGCTGCGCATGAGGCGTGCCGTCGTCGACGGGTCGAGCATCGACTGCCCCGAGGCGACGGTGCGTACGGCGGAGACCAGGTCGGAGCCCTTGATCTGCTTGAGCACATAGCCGGCCGCGCCCGCCATGATGGCGTCGAGGAGCGCGTCGTCGTCGTCGAACGACGTCAGCATCAGGCAGCTCAACTCGGGGAGCAGGCCGCGCAGTTCACGGCAGACCGTGATGCCGTCACCGTCGGGAAGACGTACGTCGAGCACGGCGACGTCGGGCCGCAGCGCGGGCCCCCGGGCGAGGGCCTGCGCCGCGGTGGCGGCCTCGCCGACGACCTCCAGGTCGGGCTCGGCGCCCAGCAGGTCGCGCAGCCCTCGGCGCACCACTTCGTGGTCGTCGAGGAGCAGAATGCGCACGGGACGGTCCATGGAGAAGCTGCGTGACTCGGACATGCGTCCCCCTCGGCTGTGACGTCCCCTAGATCCTGGGGCCGCGGGGAGTGATCCGCCAGGGCCGAACGGGCCCGATCGGCCCGGCGGGCGGGTACGACGTGTCAGGCGACGGCGCCGGACCCGTAGGGCGCGTAGAGGTCGAGGAGCCGGGAGCGGGTGATGCTCAGCCGGTGGGCGAGGACCCGGCCGACCCATTGGGCGACGAACGAGCCGAGCCCGGGGTCGGAGGCGCACATCAGACGGACGGTGAAGGCGTCGAACTCGTGGGCCCGCACCGGGGTTTCGGCCTGTGCACCGAGCTGCCACACATAGGGCGGGTACAGCCAGGACCAGCCGACGAGCTCGCCGCGGCCGAGCGATTCGACGATCGGCGCGCGCCGTCCGGGGACCCGCATGTCGAGGGCGACGCTGCCGCTGCGCAGGATCCAGAAGCGGTCGGCGCGCGAGCCCTCCTCGAACAGCCGGGCGTCCGGCGGGAAGGCCACCTCGCGGGCGATGCTCATGAGCCTGAGGCGGTGCTCGTCGGGCAGGGCCTGGCTCATGCGCGGGGCCGTGGTGGTCATGTGCGGCCTCCTTCGGGGTCGCGGCACGACGCCTGGGAACGCTTCCCTCCGGCGGGTTCGCCGCCGGGGCCGCGTGGGTCGGCGCGTGGCCCCGGCGGCGGCCGTCGCACTGGCCGGACTGCCGTCGTGCGCTGTTTCGACCATCGCCGCTCCAGGCGCCGCCGACCAGGGGCCGAACGGCTCCGGGCGGTGGGCCTGTCGGTTCCGCGTCCCCCGCGAGTGGTCCCGGCACGGATCAACTTCCCGCCCGGGCGGGGGACTTCAGACCCCGCGATGCCCCCACTGCGGTTCGACCCGGCGCCACTCCTGTTCCCACTGGGCCAGTCGGCGGCGGGCGAGGACCTGGTGCAGGAGCAGCCTGCTGGTGACGGCGAGGCCCGCCGTGGTCGCGGTGACCAGGAACCCCGCGGCGAGGGTGTGCGACCAGACGTCGTCGCCGGTCCAGGGGGCCGTCGTGACCGCTCCCCCGCGATCGAGCCAGACCGTGGTGGGGTCGCCACGGTCCAGCCCCGCCAGAACGGGGGCATCGGCGGTGATCGTCCGGCCGGTCCCGTCCGTCCAGCGCACGACGACTCCGTAGGTCAGCCGGTCCTGGACGCCGCTGGCAGCGGGCACGACGTCCGGAGCGTCCTCGATCAGCCGGGCCTGCTGCGGACGGCGCGACGCCTGCTGGGCACGCAGGTGGTCGCGGGCGTCGGCGTGGGCCGCCCAGCCGGCCACGGCGCCCGCGGCGGGGGCGACCAGCAGGGCGAGCGTGCCGAGGACCAGGGCCGCCCATGCCTCGACCACGTCCGACCTGCGGCGCATCGGATTGCCGCGCACCGCACGCCTCGGCCTGCACGTCCTCATGGCGGCCTCCCTGCTCCCGGCCCACGCTCCGCTGCCGGTGAGGCCCGGCACAGGGGCCGAACGACCCCTCGGCCAGGGCCGGTTCGCCTCTCCCGGCAGACCCGGCGTGGATGGGACGGTCCGTTGCACGCCCACCCGCCCCGCACCGGGCGCACCGCGTGCGCCGGGTGCCCGGGATCGGCACGCGTGAGCGCCTCTTTGCGTGGAACCCGCACCGGAGCACCTGCCCGCGTCATCGTCACGGAGAGGTTCCGTCATGACCAGCACCCGCGTCCTGACCGTCGGAACGGATGGTTCGCGCGAGAGCATGGCCGCCGCGCACTGGGCGGCCCGCGAGGCGCTGCGGCGTGGTCTGCCGCTGCGGCTGCTGCATGCAGACAACGCAGACAACGGGGAGCGGCTGGCCTGCCCGCCGCCCGACGTCGACCTTCCCGGGCGCGGCGTCCTGAACCGGGTCGCGCTCGAACTCTCCTACACCCACCCGGCGTTGGAGATCATCGCCCGGCGCAGGCCCGCACCCCCGACGTCCGCCCTGCTGGAGTCCGCCACGGAGTCGGAGACGCTGGTGCTCGGCTCGCGCGGATTCACCGGGTACTCGGGGTTCCTGGTCGGCTCGGTGGCTCTCGCGGTGACGTCGCGCTGCGACCGGCCGGTGGTCCTGGTGCGCGCGGGCGGTCTGCCGCAGGACGAGCACATGCCCGGCGGGGCGGGGTTCCTGCCGGTCGTCGTGGGCCTGGACGTGACGGCCCCCGCCGACGAACTCCTCTCGTACGCCTTCGAAGCCGCGGCCCTGCGCGGCACACGGCTGCACGCGCTGCACGCCTGGACGCTGCCGCCGCTGCGCGGGACCGGGGCGGGCGACGCACAGCCGGGCGACGCGGCGCGCCGCGAGACGCTGCGCCGCCGGGCACTGTCGGGGGCCCTGCAGGTGTGGCG
Organism: Streptomyces sp. NPDC050085; assembly: GCF_044460595.1. Taxonomy (NCBI): domain Bacteria; kingdom Bacillati; phylum Actinomycetota; class Actinomycetes; order Kitasatosporales; family Streptomycetaceae; genus Streptomyces; species Streptomyces sp. NPDC050085. The sequence goes on from NZ_JBITJZ010000006.1 coordinate 435,275, forward strand.
CGCCAAGTACCCGGAGGTGCCGGTGGTGGAGCGCCTGGTGTACGGGCAGCCGGGTCACCATCTCCTCAAGGCGTCGACGGCGGCCAGCCTGACCGTGGTCGGCCGCAGCATGGAGACGGCCCAACTCGGCTGCACAGCCCACTCGGTGGTGCACCACGTCACCAGCCCGGTGGCGGTCGTCCCGCACCTGTGACCCGCAGGGGGCGCCGGTTCAGTCCCCGAAGTAGGCGACCGCCTCCCGCACCGCGTCGGCGAGGGCCGCCACTTCGTCGAGCGTGTTGTAGACGTAGAAGCTGGCGCGGGTGGTGCCCGCGATGCCGTAGCGGCGGTGCAGGGGGCGCGCGCAGTGCAGGCCGACGCGGACGGCGACCCCGTGCGCGTCGAGGACCTGTCCGACGTCGTGCGGATGGATGCCGTCGACGGTGAAGGACACGGCGGAGCCGCGGTCGTGCGACCCGGCGGGCCCGACGATCCGTACGCCGGGAATCTCACCGAGCAACTCCAGGGCACGGGCGGTGAGTTGGTCCTCGTGCGCGGCGACCGCGTCCATGCCGAGCGCCTGCAGATAGTCGACGGCGGCGGCGAGCCCCACGGCCTGTGCGGTCATCGGCACGCCGGCCTCGAAGCGCTGGGGCGGCGGCAGGAAGGTCGTACGGTCCATCTCCACGATCTCGATCATGGAGCCGCCGGTGAGGAACGGGGGCCACTGCGCCAGCAGTTCGCGCCTGCCCCACAGCACACCGACGCCGCTCGGGCCGAGCATCTTGTGCCCGGAGAAGACCAGTACGTCCGCGCCCAACTCCCGTACGTCGACGGGCCGGTGGGGAACCGACTGGGCGCCGTCGACCACCACGACCGCTCCGACGGCGTGCGCGCGCTCGGCGAGGGCACGCACCGGGTTGAGGGTGCCCAGCACGTTCGACTGGTGGGTGAGGGCGAGCACCTTCGTCGTGTCGTCGACGAGGCGGTCGAGGTCCGTGAGGTCGAGGCGGCCGTCGTCGGTGAGGCCGAACCACTCCAGGCGGGCACCTGTGCGCTCGGCGAGCTGCTGCCACGGTACGAGGTTGGCGTGGTGCTCCATCTCGGTGACCACGATCTTGTCGCCGGGGCCGAGGGCACGGGCGTTCTCCAGGGCGTACGCGACGAGGTTGACGCCCTCGGTGGCGTTCTTGGTGAAGACGATCTCGTCGGCGTCGGCACCGACGAAGCGGGCGATCGTGGCCCGCGCCTGCTCGTAGGCCTCCGTGGCCTCCTCGGCGAGCTGGTGGGCGCCGCGGTGCACGGCCGCATTGTGCGTGAGGTAGAAGTCCCGCTCCGCGTCGAGGACCTGGAGGGGCTTGTGGGTGGTGGCGCCGGAGTCGAGGTAGACCAGGCGCGCACCGTCGCGCAGCGTCCGGCGCAGGATCGGGAAGTCCTCACGGACCTTGTCGACATCGAGGGCCACGGCGGCCGCCTCCCCATTTCCGGTCATGCTCGTCACACACCTTCTCACGGTTTCACTTACGTTTAAGCGTGAGGGACGCTAGACGTCCTCACGGAGAATGGCAAGCGTTAGCATGAGGACGTGGATGAGCACGCGGATCACGAAGCACCGCACTACCTGCATCAGCTGCCGGTTCCCGGACAGGACGAGTACGTCTCGCTGACCTTGGTGAACACGCGCTTCACGCTGAGCCACGGCCCGGTGGACCTGCTGGAGGACGCGGAGGCCGCGCACCTGTGGCTGGTCCGGCACGAGCTGCTGCCCGACCGGGCCGCCCTCACCGGCCGCCAGGCGAGCCGGCTCCTCGCGCTGCGCGCCTGCCTGCGCACGCTGTTCGAGGCCAGGGAGTCCGGGGTGCCGCCCTCGGCACAGGCGCTGGAGACCTTCAACTCGGCACTGGCGGCGGCCCCCTCGACCCCGCGCCTGGCCTGGCCGGCGGACGGCCCGCACCGCGCCGACGAGCCGGACACGGGCAATCCGGCGGCGGCCGCCCTGTCGCTGCTCGCCGAGGACGCGGCGGACCTGCTCACAGGCGCGGAGGCGGACCGGCTCGCGCAGTGCGCGGCACAGGGCTGCGACCGCTGGTTCCTGCGGGCCCATGCGGCCCGCCGCTGGTGCACGACGAAGTGCGGGAACCGGGTGCGGGCCGCCCGGCACTACGCGGCCCGCAAAGAGCGCTGAGGAATCTGGGGTTCGGGTACGGATCCGCTCGAGGAGTCCTCGCGTTGACGACGAACCGAGACATCTCCAAGTCGATGAGTCCACACATCGGCGGCAGTCTTATAGAGCAGGGAACGACCCGCCCCGTCCAGGAGGTGCCCCATGTGCTCCCACCAGCCGCCGTGCCCCACCGCCGACCGCCCCGACCACGACGCCGCCCGCGTCGTCTGCGCCCACCCCGAGCAGGGCTGGAGCCTGTTGTGCAACGGCACGATCGTCTTCGACGACACGGGTGAACTGCTTCCCGGTGGCGACGCCGTCGCCCCCGTACGGCAGTTGTGGACCGGCGCACCCCGGGTGAGGCTCGCGGCCTGAATCGATCGCCCGCCGTCGACGCGCCGCTCGAAATGATCAAGACTTCGGGTCATGCGACACGGTGTGAATCTCCTCAACTTCGGCTCCGGCACGACCCCCGAGAGCCTGGTCCGCCAGGCCACGGACGCCCGTGACCTCGGCTTCACCTTCGCGATGATCTCGGACCACATCGCGGTCACCCCGGACGTGCACGAGGTCTACCCGGCCCCGTTCTACGACCAGTTCCTGCTCGCCGCGCATCTCGCCGGGCGCGTGCCGGGCCTGGCCCTCGGCACGACGATCACGGTGATCCCCTACCGTCATCCGCTGCACACGGCCCGACTCGCGGCCAACCTCGACCAGTTGACCGGCGGCAACTTCGTGCTCGGCGCGGGCGTCGGCTGGTCCGCGGCCGAATACCGGACGCTCGGCATCCCCTTCGAGGAGCGCGGAGCGATCACCGACGAGTACCTGAGCGCGATCCGTGCGGCGTGGACCGAGGATCCCTGCAGCTTCGAAGGCCGGTACGTGTCCTTCGACTCCGTCCGTACGGCACCTGCCGCGGCCTCGTCGCCGCACGTGCCGGTCTGGGTCGGCGGCGACTCCCCCGCGGCCCTGCGCCGGGCAGCCCGGCTCGGCGAGGCGTGGCACCCGTTCCGCCCGACGCTCGCGGCGCTGCGCCGTCAGCTTCCCCGGCTCGCCGAGGAGGCGGAGCGCGCGGGCCGGCCCGCGCCCCGGTTCGCGCCACGGATCCAACTGGCCCTCGGCTCCGTGCCCGACACCGAGGACCGGCCGCTCGGCCACGGCAGCCTCGACCAGATCCGCGCCGACGTCGCGACGCTCGCCGAACTCGGCGCCGCCCACGTCCTGTTCGACACCTATCCGGGAGATCCGGCGGCGCGGGGCAGCGCGGAGGACGACCGGCGCGTGCTTGAACTGCTGGCGGACAAGGTGCTCACCTCGCCGTGACGCTCACCAGGCCACCGGCAGCTCGCGCGGCCCCCGGATGAACCCCTTGCTCTGCCAGACGACGTCCGCCGGATCGACCGCGAGCCGCAGCTTCGGGAACCGGTTCAGCAGCCCCGCGAGCATCACCTCCGACTCCATCCGGGCCAGCATCGCCCCGATGCAGTGGTGCGGACCGTGCCCGAAGGAGAGGTGCGCCGTGCCGGTGCGCTCGAAGTCGACGGTGTCCGGGTCCGGGAAGACCTCGGGGTCACGGTTGGCCGCGAGGTAGGAGGCGTACACGGCCTCGCCCGCACGGATCAGGACGCCGCCGACCTCGACGTCCTCGGTGGCGATCCGGGGCAGGCCGACCCCGTTGCGGTGCGGGATGTGGCGCAGGAGTTCGTCGACCGCGCCCGGCAGCAGCTCGGGCTCCGCACGCAGCCGGTCGGCCAACTCCGGCCGCGTCAGCAGCATGTAGACCATGTTCGCGCTGTTGTTGCGGACCGCGTGGGCACCGCTGACCAGCACGGCGGTGGCGAGCGAGACGGCCTCCGCCTCGCTGATCCCGCCGTCGGCCCGGGCCCGGCCGAGCACCGAGGCGAGGTCGTCGTCGGTGGAGCCCGCGCGCGAGGCGAGGAGTTCGACGATGTACTGCCGCATGCGCTCCTTCGCGGCCTCGCTGGATTTCGGCCCTGGCCCGGCCGACAGGATCACGTCGGGCCAGTCCGCGAGCCGCGCGCGGTCCTCGGGCGGGACGCCCAGCAGATCGCTGACGACGGTCAGCGGGAACGGCCCGTGCAGGTGCGCGACCAGATCGGCGGGCGGCCCGGCCTCCTCCATCACGTCGAGCAGCCCGGCCGCGGTGCGCTCGGCGAGCGGACGCAGGCCCTTCATGGTGCGGCCGGTGAAGGCCTTCGTCATCACCTTCCGCAGCCGCGTGTGCTCCGGCGGATCCGCGTAGTTGAGGCCCACCGTGGCGGCGACGCGGTGCGCCATCATGCCGTTGACCGAGCGGTCGACCAGCGCGGAGCGGCTGAAGCGGGGGTCGGAGGTCACCAGGCGCACGTCCTGGTACCGGGTGACCAGCCAGGCGTCCTGCTCCTGCCCGAAGGGCATGCGCACCCGTGCCACCGGCTCCTCGCGCAGCACGTCGGCGAGCAGCGGGTCGAAGGTGAGCGCGGGCAGATCCTCCAGCGCCCAGTCGCGTACGGTGTCGGTCGTGGGGGCCGTGTCGGCCGTCTGGGTCGGGTTGTCGTTCACGCGGCCATGCCTTCCCCGGGTCCGCCCGGGCGCACGCCGGGCCCGTCGGGCAGCCGCCTGATCGGACGACCGGATACGCCCCGTGGCCGTTCCGCCCGGCTTCCGATCACCTGCCTCCTTCACGCAAGCAACCCGCAATTCTTGCGCTAATCTTGCGTTCCATGACGCGCAGACTTGCTCAGGTGGCGAAGAAGGTCGGAGTCAGCGAGGCCACGGTCAGCCGGGTGCTCAACAACAAACCCGGCGTGTCGGAGGCGACGCGGCAGTCGGTCCTGACCGCTCTGGACGTGCTCGGATACGAGCGGCCCACGCAGCTGCGCGGCGAGCGCGCCCGCCTCGTGGGTCTCGTCCTACCGGAGCTGCAGAACCCGATCTTTCCGGCGTTCGCCGAGGTGATCGGCGGCGCCCTCGCCCAGCAGGGCCTCACGCCCGTGCTGTGCACGCAGACCAAGGGCGGCGTCTCCGAAGCGGATTACGTCGAACTGCTGCTGCAGCAGCAGGTGTCGGGCGTCGTGTTCGCGGGCGGCCTGTTCGCGCAGGCGGACGCGGAGCACGGGCACTATCAGCGGCTGGCCGAGCGCAAGGTGCCGGTGGTGCTCGTCAACGCGTCCATCGAGCGGCTCGGCTTCCCCTGCGTGGCCTGTGACGACGCGGTCGCCGTCGAGCAGGCGTGGCGGCACCTCGCCTCGCTCGGGCACGAGCGGATCGGCCTGGTCCTCGGGCCGGACGACCATCTGCCCTCGCTGCGCAAGCTGGCCGCGGCGCGGGCCGCCTCCCGGGCCGCGGGCCGCAAGCTGCCCGAGGACGCGGTGGAGCGGGCCATGTTCTCGCTGGAGGGCGGGCACGCGGCGGCGGCCCGGCTGATCGACCGGGGCATCACCGGCATCATCTGCGCCAGCGACCCTCTGGCGCTCGGTGCCGTACGCGCGGCCCGCCGGGCCGGTCTCACGGTGCCGGGCGACGTCTCGGTCGTGGGGTACGACGACTCCGCGTTCATGAACTGCACGGAGCCCCCGCTGACCACGGTGCGCCAGCCCATCGAGGCGATGGGCCGCGCCGCGGTCGAGCTGCTCGTCGCGCAGATCCAGGGCGGCGCCGTGCCGCCCGGCGAACTCCTCTTCGAGCCGGAGCTCGTGGTGCGCGGGTCGACGGCGCCGCCGCGCACCGCGGACTGAGTGGGACGGGCGGGGCGGGCGAGGCGCGTGGAGTAGGTCAACGGGCCTCAGCCCGCCGCCCGTTGACCGGTCGATCCCCGCACGACGAGTTCGGGTTCGAAGAGCAGCTCACCCAGATGTGTCCGGTCCCCCTGGATCTGCGCCACCAGCAGATCCACGGCCGCCCGCCCCATCGCCTCGATGGGCTGACGCACCGTCGACAGCGGCGGCTCCGTGCACGTCATGAACGCGGAGTCGTCGAACCCGACGACCGAGACGTCGCCCGGCACGGACAGGCCCCGCCTGCGGGCCGCCCGGATGGCGCCGAGCGCCAGAGGGTCGCTGGCGCAGACGATGCCGGTGACCGCGTGGTCCAACAGGCGTGCGGCGGCGGCCTGTCCGCCCTCGAGCGAGAAGATGGACCGCTCGACGAGGTCGTCGGCCACCTTCATGCCCAGGCCCTTCGCCACACGGCGCGCGGCCGCGAGCTTGCGGCGTGAGGGCACGTGGTCGTAGGGGCCGAGCAGCAGGCCGATCCGCTCGTGCCCGAGCGAGGCGAGGTGCCGCCACGCCTGCTCGACGGCGACCGCGTCGTCGCAGGCGACGCAGGGGAAGTCCAGGGCGGCGATCGAGGCGTTGATGAAGACGACCGGGATCTTCCGCTCCGCGAGCCGCCGGTAGTGCGCGTGCGAGGCGTCGGCCTCGGAGAACAGGCCGCCCGCGAAGACCACCCCGGAGACCTGCTGCTGCAGCAGGAGTTCCATGTAGTCGGCTTCGGAGACGCCGCCCTTGGTCTGCGTGCACAGCACGGGGGTGAGGCCCTGCTGGGCGAGGGCCCCGCCGACGACCTCGGCGAACGCCGGAAAGATCGGGTTCTGCATCTCGGGGATCACCAGGCCGACGAGCCGGGCCCGTTCGCCCCGCAGCTGCGTCGGCCGCTCGTACCCGAGTACGTCCAGAGCGGTCAGGACCGACTGCCGCGTCGCGTCCGAGACCCCGGGCCTTTCGTTGAGGACACGGCTGACCGTCGCCTCGCTGACTCCCGCTTTCCGAGCAACATGAGCAAGTCGTCGTGTCATACACGCAAGATTAGCGCAGAAACCTGCAAGTTGATTACATCATTTGTCGGCCATTTCCCGTGGGGCCGGTCACCAATACGGCCGGGACCAGGCCGGATGCCCAGACCACGGGCACGCGGGCGCACGCAAAGCCCTGCCACCGGCCTCCCGAGGAGGCGGAGCAGGGCTCGGCGCCCACGGCGTACGACGCGACGTCAGGTCCGCAGCCACACCGCGGTGTCGACGGGCAGCCGCCCCTGTCCGTCCAGCGGGTCGCTCGTGAGCACCACCTGCTGGTTCGGCGGGAGTTCCGCGGGCCGGTCGGACAGGTTGACGACGCAGGCCAGGCCGTCGGTCCTGGCGAAGGCGAGCACGCCCTCATCGGCGGGCAGCCACGTCATCGGGCCGTCCCCGAACCCGGCACCGTCGCGGCGCAGCGCCAGCGCCGTCCGGTAGAGGCCGAGCATGGAACGCGGGTCGGCGGCCTGCCGGTCGACGGCGTACCGCGCCCAGTCGTCCGGCTGCGGCAGCCACGGCTCGCCCCGCGAACCGAAGCCGTAGTGCGGGGCGTCGGCGATCCAGGGCAGCGGGACCCGGCAGCCGTCGCGGCCCGGGTCGGTGCCCCCGGAGCGGAAGTGCATCGGGTCCGCGATGTTCTCCAGGGGGATCTCCGCCTCGGGCAGGCCGAGTTCCTCCCCCTGGTAGAGGTAGACGGACCCGGGCAGCGCGAGCGTGAGCAGGCAGGCCGCGCGGGCGCGCCGGGTGCCGAGGTCGAGGTCGGTGGGGGTGCCGAAGGCCTTGGTCGCGAAGTCGAACCCGGTGTCCGTGCGGCCGTAGCGCGTGACGGTGCGGGTCACGTCGTGGTTGCACAGGACCCAGGTGGCCGGGGCCCCGACGGGCGCGTGCTCGGCGAGGGTGTCGTCGATGGTGCGGCGCAGCCGCCCGGCGTCCCAGGGACAGCTGAGGAAGTTGAAGTTGAACGCGGTGTGCAGCTCGTCGGGGCGCAGATAGCGGGCGAAGCGCTCGGCGTCGGGCAGCCAGACCTCGCCCACGAACACGCCGTCGTACTCGTCGGCGACGGCCCGCCAGGAGCGGTAGATGTCGTGGAGTTCGTCCTGGTCGATGTACGGGTGCGGGTCGACGCCCTCGACGAAGTCGGGCAGCCCCGGGTGCTTGGCGAGCAGGGCGGCGGAGTCGATGCGGACGCCGGCGACTCCGCGCTCGAACCAGAAGCGGAGCACCTCCTCGTGCTCGCGGCGGACCGCGGGGTGGGCCCAGTTGAGGTCCGGCTGCTCCGGCGCGAACAGGTGCAGGTACCACTCCCCGTCCGGGACCCGCGTCCAGGTGCCGCCCGCGAACTGCGACGGCCATTCGTTCGGCGGGAGTTCGCCGTTCTCGCCGCGGCCGGGCCGGAAGTGGAAGAGCTCCCGCTCGGGGCTGCCGGGTCCGGCCGCCAACGCGGCTTGGAACCAGGCGTGTTGGTCGGAGACGTGGTTCGGGACGATGTCGACGATGACCTTGATGCCGAACTCGGCGGCCTCCGATATCAGCTTCTCCGCCTCTTCGAGGGTGCCGAACGCGGGGTCGATGGTGCGGTAGTCGGCGACGTCGTAGCCGCCGTCCACCAGCGGGGAGAGGTACCAGGGCGTGAACCACACGGCGTCGACGCCGAGTTCGGCGAGATACGACAGGTGGGCGCGGACGCCCGCCAGGTCCCCGGTGCCGTCGCCGTCTCCGTCCGCGAAGCTTCGGGGATACACCTGGTAGATGACGGCGTCACGCCACCAGGCATCGGTACGGGAGGAGGGAACAGCTGCCACGGGAGGTCCTTTCGGGCAGGTGGGACTCCGCCGCCGGCCGTTGCGGGGGCATGGAAGGACGAACCGGCGGCGGAGTGCTGAGGGGTGGTGGCTCGGTGCGGGCGGCTGCGCGGGCGCGGTCAGCCCTTGAGGCTTCCGGCGGTCAGGCCCGCCATGATGCTGCGCTGGAAGAAGAAGAACACGATGATCATCGGGACGCTCGCGATCACGAGACCGGCCATGATCTGGTTCTGTGTCACCGCTCCCGCGGTCTGGGACAGGCCCACGCTGACCGTCATCTTCTCGCTGTCGGGAAGGACGAGCAGCGGCCAGACGAAGTCCTTGAAGACCATGACGACGGTGAAGATGGAGACCACGCCGAGGATGGGCCGGGAGATCGGCAGGATGATCGAGACGAGGACCCGCCACGGCGGTACACCGTCGATCTCGGCCGCTTCCAGGATCTCGTTCGGGATCGAGTCGAAGAACCGCTTCAGGAGGAAGATGTTGAAGCCGTTGGCGGCCACCGGGAACCAGATCGCCCAGGGCGAGTTGAGCAGGTGCCAGCCGAAGATCGGCACGTCGGTGACCGTGATGTACGCCGGGATCATCACGACGATCGGCGGGATCATCAAGGTGGCCAGCATGCCGGCCAGGATCACGTTGCCGAACATCGGGCGCAGCTTGGACAGCGCGTAGGCGGCGCAGACGTCCACCGCGAGGGCGAACAGCCAGGCGCCGACGGCGTAGAACAGCGTGTTCTTCAGCAGGGTTCCCATGTCGAAGAGTTCCCAGGCGTCGGCGAAGACGCCCAAGTCCGGTGACTTGGGGAAGAACGTGGGCGGCATCTGGGCGATCTCCTCGCCCGACTTCATCGCCCCGGTCACCATCCAGTACAGCGGGAAGACGAACACGAGGGTGAACACGAGCAGGACGACGGTGAGCAGCGTCCAGTAGATCTTGCGGCCCCAGCGGGACTTCAGCTCCAGCGGCGAGACGATGGTCCTGGCGTGGCCCTCGGCCCACGCACCGCGGCGCCTGGTCCCCTTCCGCCTGCCGCGCCGTGCCTGCGCCCCCTGTACCGGGGTCTGCTCCGCCGCGTCCGGGCGGGCGGTGGTGTGCACCATGGACCTACTTCTCCTCTCGGGTCAGCCGGAGCTGAACCGCGGCGACCGCCAGCAGGACGACCATGAGCATCAGGCCGAGGGCACTGCCCGCGCCGTAGTTGCCGCCGTAGACGAACGCGTACTGGTACATGAGGTAGACGACGGTGACCGTCGCGTTCTCCGGGCCGCCGCCCGTGAGCATGTACGGCTCGATGAACACCTGCATGGTGGCGACGATCTGGAGCATCAACATCAGCAGCAGGATCAGCCGCGTCTGCGGAATGGTGACGTGCCAGATCCGCTTGAAGATGCCGGCGCCGTCGAGTTCGGCCGCCTCGTAGAGGTCACCGGGGATGTTCTGCAGGGCCGCCAGGTAGATCAGCACCCCGGCGCCCAGGTTCATCCACGTGGCCACGATGACCAGGGAGATGAGCGCGGTGCTGGTGGAGTCCAGCCAGGCCAGGGTCGGCAGGCCGAAGAAGTCGAGGGCCTGGTTGAACAGGCCGGGTCCCGGATCGTAGAACCAGCGGAAGAGCAGGACCGCGACGATCGGCGGCAGCATCACCGGCAGATAGACCACGAACCGCAAGTAGGCCCGGGCGTGCCGCAGTTCGTTGAGCACGATGGCGACGCCGAAGGGCACCACGTAGCCGCAGAGCAGGGCGAGGAGGGTGAAGACGAGGGTGTTGCGCCAGGCCTGGCCGAACGCCGGATCGTTCACCACCGTACGGAAGTTGTCGAGGCCCACCCACGTCGGCGGGTCGACGAGGTTGGTCTGCTGGAAGCTGAGCAGGACCTCCCTGATGATCGGCCACCACGCGAACATGGCGAAGCAGAAGAGCGCGGCGCACAGGAATCCGTACGCGCTCAGGTTCCTGCGTGCGGCGCGGCCCCGCTTCGTCGGTGGCCGGCGCCGTGCCGCCGTCCGCCGCTTCGGCTCGATCGTGAGTGTTCCCATCGTGTTCTCCCGTTCCTGACTCCGGCTGCCGTGCGAGGACTGCGCGGGGTGCCGCCGCGGTGGGCGGCACCCCGTGAGCGGTCCGGCGTCAGGGCCTCGCCAGAATCGAGTTCGCCTTCGCCTCTGCGTCCTTGAGCAGCTTCGCGGGGTCGGCGTTCTCCCTGGTCAGCACCGCGGACATGGCGACGTCGAGAACGGCGTACAGTTCCTGCGCCTTCTCCGGCTCGAGCTTGGGCTCGACGGACGCCGAACCCGCCACGTAGGGCTCGTAGTTCGCGATCGGCAGGCTGGCGTTGGCCTTGCGCTCCTCGGCGATCTTCTTGCCGGTGGCCGAGTCACCCATGTAGTCGTTGTTCGGTACGCCGACGGCCTCGCCGTTGGCCTTGCCGCGGGCGAAGTCGAAGCGGCCCTTGCCGGGCGTGTTGAACTGGAAGTCGATCCACTCCAGGCCCGCCTTGGTCTGCGCGGCGCTCGCCTTGGGGTTGATCATGTAGGCCTCGCCGCCGGTCAGCGACGCCTTGCCGTCGGGTATCCCGGTGATGCCGTAGTCGTCGACCTTGCCCTGGAACTTCTGCACGACGTCGGTGACGACGTCCGGGGCGCCGAGCATCATGCCCGTCTTGCCGGCCGCCATCTGCTGCATCAGCGACTCCCAGCCGATGTTGACCTTGCTGCCGGTGCTGTGGTCCTCCCAGCGCATGTCGTGCAGGGTCTGCAGGACGGCCTCGCCCTCGGGGCTGTTGAACGCGGCCTTGTGGTCGGTGACCATCTCGCCGCCGCGGCTGTAGAGGGCCTGCGCGAAGTGCCAGCCGCCGGTGTTGCCGCCGCCGTACTCGCCGTACCCGATGTAGTCCTTGCCGAGGTCCGCGATCTTCTTCGCGGCGGCGCGGACCTCGTCCCAGGTCTTCGGCGGGTTGTCCGGGTCGAGGCCGGCCTTCTTGAACACGGTGCGGTTGTAGACGAGTCCGACGCTGTAGTAGACGTTCGGGACGCCGTAGACCTTGCCGTCCTTGCTGACCATGTCGCGGACGTTCTGCCGGATGTCTCCGTAGTTCTTCACGTACTTGGTGTCGCTCGTGATGTCCTTCGCCTGCCGCTTGGAGATCACATCGGCGTAGTTGGTGACGGGCACCATGAACACCGTCTCCATCTGCCCGCCGGCCAGCTTCGCGGCGAAGGTCTTCGGGTCGAAGCACGGCTGCTGGTCGGTGCTCTTCACCTTGACGCCCGGGTGGGCCTTCTCGAACGCGGCGACGTCGTCGTCCCACGCCTTCCGCTGCTTCGGTGCCGTCTTCGCAGGCTGACACGCCACCGTGATGGACACGTCTCCCCCTGCGTCGGAGTCCGACGAGTCACTGCCACAAGCGGCGACGCTGCTGAACACAAGACCTGTGGTCAGAAGGATCGCGAGGTTACGGGGCTTCATTACGGCTCCTCTAGGGGTGTCACCCAGGCACTGCCCTGATTCGGTGCGTCACATTAGGACGGCGTGCAGATCTACGCAAGATTCGAATCCAACATTGCAAGATTACGACTGCGTCACGAAACGTCTCCCACCAGCGGAGGCCGCGCTTCCGCCGCACCACACCCCGGGCGACACCCGGTGACGAGACCACCCCTCGAGCCCCGCCACACCCTCGGTCGCGGGATATTTCGCAAGCCTGCCAATAAATTGCAATCCATGGCCGACATCTTGTGTTCACCTGACAGTGATGCTTGAGTGACGGCCGCGGATCCGTGGCGGCTCCCCCTGCCGCCGCCTCTCCGACCCCCACCAGGAAGGTGCACCCGCAGATGCATCGAAATGTCATGCGCGCGTCATCACCATCCCCCTCCCTCGCGCGTGGTCCGTACCTCCTCGCACTCGCGATCGCCCTCGTCGGCACCGTCGTCGGAGCCACAGGACCGGCCACGGCGCAGCAGAGTCCGCAGGTCAAGGCCTCGGCCGCGGCGGGCGCGACGCTCCCCTTCACCTCCGCGGAGGCGGAGTCGGCGGCCACCACCGGGCAGAAGATCGGCCCCGACTACACGCAGGGCACGATCGCCTCCGAGGCCTCGGGGCGGCAGGCCGTGCGCCTGAACGCGGGCCAGAACGTCGAGTTCACGCTGACCTCGGCGGCCAACGCCGTGAACGTCGCCTACAACGTGCCCGACGGTCAGACCGGCTCGCTCGCCGTCTACGTCAACGGCACCAGGCTGGACTCGTCGATCGCCGTCACATCCACGTACAGCTACGTCGACACCTCGTGGATCGCCGGTGCCAAGACGCATCACTTCTTCGACAACGCCCGCCTGTTGCTCGGCCGAAATCTGCAAGCAGGCGACAAGGTGCGGCTGGAAGCCGTATCGACCCAGGTCACGGTGGACGTGGCCGACTTCGAGCAGGTCGCCGCGGCCGACACCGCGCCCTCCGGCGCGATCTCCGTCGTCGACAAGGGGGCCGACCCCTCCGGTCAGCGGGACTCGACGCAGGCCTTCCGTGACGCGATCGCCGCGGCCAGGGGCAGCGGCGGCACGGTGTGGATCCCGCCGGGCGACTTCAAGCTGGGCTCCGAGCTCAGCGGCGTGGAGAACGTGACCCTGCAGGGCGCGGGCAGCTGGCGCTCAGTGGTCCACTCCTCGCGGTTCATCAACCAGAGCAGCTCCGCGGGCCAGGTCCACCTCAAGGACTTCGCGGTCGTCGGCGAGGTCACCGAGCGCGTCGACAGCAACCCGGACAACTTCGTCAACGGCTCGCTCGGACCGGGTTCCAGCGTCTCCGGGATGTGGATCCAGCACCTCAAGGTCGGCCTCTGGCTCACCGGCAACAACGACAACCTCGTCGTCGAGAACAACCGCATCCTCGACACCACGGCCGACGGCCTCAACCTCAACGGCAACGCGCACGGCGTCCAGGTCCGGGGCAACTTCCTGCGCAACCAGGGCGACGACTCCCTCGCCATGTGGTCCCTCAACGCCGCCGACACCGACTCGGTCTTCGCGAACAACACGATCTCGCAGCCCAACCTCGCGAACGGGATCGCGATCTACGGCGGCCGCGACATCACCGTCAAGGACAACCTGGTGCAGGACACCAACGCCCTGGGCAGCGGCATCGCGATCTCCAACCAGAAGTTCCTCGACCCGTTCTTCCCCCTCGCCGGGACCATCACGGTCTCCGGGAACACCCTCGTGCGCACCGGCGCGATCAACCCCAACTGGAACCACCCGATGGGCGCGCTGCGCGTCGACTCGTACGACAGCGCCATCGAGGCGACCGTGAACATCACCGGCACGGTGATCAAGGAAAGCCCGTACAGCGCCTACGAGTTCGTCTCGGGCGGCGGCACCGGCAAGGCCGTCAAGAACGTCACCGTCGACGGCGGGGCCGTGGACAAGGTCGGCACGGTCGTCGTCCAGGCGGAGACGCCGGGTGCGGTGAAGTTCAGCAACGTCAAGGCCACCGGCGTGGGCGCGGCGGGTGTCTACAACTGCCCCTATCCGTCCGGCTCCGGCACCTTCGCGCTGACCGACGGCGGCGGCAACTCCGGCTGGGACAGCACCTGGTCGGACTGCTCCACCTGGCCGCAGCCCGGCAGCGGCAATCCGGACCCCGACCCGGGCCGCAATCTCGCGCAGGGCCGCGCGGCGACCGCGACCGGCTCCGTCGACGTCTACACGCCCGGCAAGGCGGTCGACGGCGACGCGAACTCGTACTGGGAGTCGACCAACAACGCCTTCCCCCAGGCGCTCACGGTCGACCTCGGTTCGGCCCAGGCGGTGCGCCGCGTCGTCCTGAAGCTGCCGCCCGCGGCGGCCTGGCAGGCCAGGACCCAGACGCTGTCCGTGCTGGGCAGCACCGACGGCTCGTCGTTCACCACGCTGGTGGCCTCGAAGGACTACCGCTTCGACCCGGCGACCGGCAACACGGTGACGGTCGCCCTGCCCGCCTCGGCCCCCGCGATCCGCGGGCTGCGCGTCCAGGTGACCGCCAACACGGGCTGGCCCGCCGCCCAGCTCAGCGAGGTCGAGGCGTACCTGAACTGAGTCCCGTGCCCCGCTCAAGGGCCCGCACCACGAGAGGAACACCGTGACACGAAGACCACGCAGCAGGCGCCTGCTCGCCGTCTGGCTCGGCGCCGCGCTGACCACCCTCGGGCTGCTGCCCGTCACCGCCGGGGCGAGTGCGGCACCACGCGCCGCCGCGGCCGGCAACCTGGCGCTGAACAAGCCGATCGAGGCCTCGTCGACGATTCAGAATTACGTCGCGAAGAACGCCAACGACGGGAGCACGAACACCTATTGGGAGGCAAGCGGCAGCCCCTCGACCCTCACCGCGAAGCTCGGTTCGGCGGCCGATCTCGACTCGGTCGTGCTCAAGCTCAACCCCGATCCGGCGTGGGCGACGCGCACCCAGAGCATCGAGGTGCTCGGCCGGGCGGCGGCGTCGGACACGTTCACCTCGGTCAAGGCGCGCGCGGACTACACCTTCAACCCCTCGGCCAACCAGAACACGGTCACCATCCCGGTGTCGGGGCGCTACGCCGACGTCCAGCTGAAGATCTCCTCCAACACGTCCGGATACGGCGGCCAGATCGCCGAGTTCGAGGTCAACGGGACGCCCGCGCCGGCGCCCGACCTGACCGTCTCGAACCTGACGTGGACGCCGAGTTCACCCAGCGAGAGCGACGCCATCACGGCCTCCGCCACGGTGCAGAACACCGGTTCGGCGGCGTCCCCTGCGACGACCGTCCAGGTCAGTCTGGGCGGCACGGTCGCGGGCACAGCCGCCGTGGGTGCGCTCGCGGCCGGTGCGTCGGCCACGGTGCCGGTCGGCATCGGCAAGCGGGCCGAGGGCAGTTACACCGTGTCGGCCCTGGTCGACCCGGGCGACGCCGTCGCCGAGCTGGACGAGAGCAACAACAGCAGGGCGGCGGCCAACGAACTGACGGTCGGTCAGAGTCCGGGACCCGACCTGGAGGTCACCGGCATCACCTCCAACCCGGCGAGCCCGGCGGTCGGTTCGAACGTCACGTTCTCGGTGCGGGTCCACAACCGCGGCACCACCGCGGTGAGCGCCGGTTCGGTGACCCGCCTGACCGTGGGCGGGACGACCCTGAACGGCACCGCTCCGGCCGTCGCCGCGGGCGCGAGCGCCGACGTCGCGATCTCCGGCAGCTGGACCGCGGCCGGCGGGGGCGCCACGCTCACCGCGACCGCGGACGCCACCGGCACGGTCGCCGAGACGAACGAGAACAACAACGTCTTCGCCCGCTCCATCGTGGTCGGCCGGGGCGCCTCCGTGCCCTACACCGAGTACGAGGCGGAGAACGGCACGTACACCGGCACGCTCCTGGAGACGGACGCCCTGCGCACCTTCGGGCACACCAACTACGCCACCGAGTCCTCGGGCCGCAAGTCGGTGCGTCTCGACTCGACCGGCCAGTACGTGCAGTTCACCTCGACGAACGCCACGAACTCGATCGTCGTCCGCAACTCCATCCCGGACGCGCCGGGCGGCGGCGGCCAGGAGAAGACGCTCAGCCTGTACGCCAACGGACAGTTCGTGCAGAAGCTGACCCTGTCCTCCAAGTACAGCTGGCTGTACGGGAACACGGACCAGCCGGAGGGACTCACCAACACCCCCGGCGGTGACGCACGGCGCCTCTTCGACGAGACCCATGCGCTGCTCGCGCAGACCTACCCCCAGGGCACCACGTTCCGGCTGCAGCGCGACGCCGGGGACGACGCCGCGTACTACATCGTCGACCTGATCGACCTGGAGCAGGTGGCGCCGGCCGCGAGCAAGCCCGCCGAGTGCACCTCGATCACCGAGTACGGCGCGGTGCCCAACGACGGCAACGACGACACCGCGGCCCTGCAGAAGGCGGTCACCGCCGACCAGAACGGTGACATCGCCTGTGTGTGGATCCCGGCCGGGCAGTGGCGCCAGGAGCAGAAGATCCTGACCGACGACCCGCTCAACCGCGGCCAGTACAACCAGGTCGGCATCCGCGACGTCACCATCAAGGGCGCCGGCATGTGGCACTCCCAGCTCTACACGCTGACCCCGCCGCAGGACGCGGGCGGCATCAACCACCCGCACGAGGGCAACTTCGGCTTCGACATCGACGACAACACGAAGATCTCCGACCTCGCCGTCTTCGGCTCGGGCACCATCCGCGGCGGCGACGGCAACGCCGAGGGCGGCGTCGGCCTCAACGGCCGCTTCGGCAAGAACACCAAGATCAGCAATGTCTGGATCGAGCACGCCAACGTCGGCGTCTGGGTCGGCCGGGACTACAGCAACATCCCGGAGCTGTGGGGTCCCGGTGACGGGCTCGAGTTCAGCGGCATGCGGATCCGCGACACCTACGCCGACGGCATCAACTTCACCAACGGCACCCACGACTCGACCGTCTTCAACTCCTCGTTCCGCAACACCGGCGACGACGCGCTCGCGGTGTGGGCCAGCAAGTACGTGAAGGACCCGTCGGTCGACATCGGGCACGACAACGTCTTCCGCAACAACACGGTGCAGCTGCCGTGGCGGGCCAACGGCATTGCGGTGTACGGCGGTTACGGCAACACGATCGAGAACAACCTGGTGTACGACACCATGAACTACCCCGGCATCATGCTGGCCACCGACCACGACCCGGTGCCGTTCAGCGGGCAGACCCTGATCGCGAACAACGGTCTGTACCGCACGGGCGGGGCGTTCTGGAACGAGGACCAGGAGTTCGGCGCCATCACGCTGTTCGCGCAGGGGCAGGGCATCCCCGGGGTCACCATCCGTGACACCGACATCCACGACTCGACGTACGACGGCATCCAGTTCAAGACAGGAGGCGGCGCCATGCCGGACGTACAGATCAGCAACGTGACGATCTCCAAGTCCAACAACGGCTCCGGCATCCTCGCCATGGGCGGGGCGCGCGGCAGCGCCACGCTCTCTCACGTGACGATCACCGACTCGCGCGACGGGGACATCCTCGTCGAGCCGGGTTCCCAGTTCGTCATCAACTCCGGTGCGCTGCGCACCACTTCGGCGGCCCCCGGCACACGACAAGGAATGTAGGGAACGATTCCCGCGCTGCCCGGATCCCGCACGACGGGGTCCGGGCAGCGTGCCGTCCGCCGCAGGGGCCGGCCGGAGCGCAGGAACCGGAGAACCGCAGGACCCGGAGGACAAAGGCATATGCCAGGTGCACCACCGCATCGTGTATGGCCAAATCCCTTACGAGGCCAGGCGGCCTGTGCGACAGTCGTAACCGGTCCTTCCGTCAGCCGTGGCCCGCATCTGTGCCTGCATCGGAGTTCTTCATGTCCCCCCATGTCTTCGCGGACCGCCCCGCCGGCCAGCCGCCGGAGCGTGGCTCGGTCGACGCGTTGATCTCGCAGACGCGCCGACTGCTCGGCGACGTCGACGCGGTGCGGCGCGAGACCGCGGACACGGGCGCGCAGACAGACCCCGAGACACGCTGGCAGCGCGCGCTCTACGAGCTGGCGGTGCATCAACTCAACGACCTGGACCGGCACTTGGCCCAACTGCGCGACGGTCCTGCGACGCGCACCGGGCCCCCCTCCCCGCGCACCTCCGTCGACCCGCGGCCCGGCTCCCTGCTCAGCCGCGTCGGCAGCGCCGAATGGAACCTGCTCACCGACGATGCCACCTGGTCCGGGGAGCTGTACCAGATCCTCGGCCGCGACCCGGCCTCCCCCGCACTGACCCTCGACGAGCTGCCTGCCCTGGTGCACGCCGACGACCAGCCAAAGCTGACCGCGATGGTCACCGACTGTCTGATCGACGGCAAGCCGATCGACGGGGAGTTCCGCGTCGTGCGTCCGGACGAGTCCGTGCGCACGGTGCACATGATGGGCGAGCCCGTGCTCGACGCCGACGGCTCGACCGCCTCCATGTGGGCGGTCGTGCGCGACGTCAGCGAACTGCGCCGCAGCCAACGCGCGGTGAGCGAGACCCGTGACTCGCTCCAGCGCCAGCGGCACATCGCGCAGACCGAGCACCGGCTCGCGGTCGAGCTGCAGGAAGCCGTGCTACCGCCGTGGCGTGGCTCCCTGCGGCTCCCGCGCAGCGCGCCCGACGCCCCGGGCGCACTCGACGTGGCCGCCCACTACCTCCCCTCCGCGACCAGCGCGCTGATCGGCGGCGACTGGTACGACGCACTCGAACTACCGGACGGCCGCGTGCACTTGGCGGTCGGTGATCTCGCCGGCCACGGCGCAGCGGTGGCCTCGGGCATGGCGATGCTGCTCGGCACGGTGCGCGGCATGGCCTCGTGCGGCACCGCACCGGCCGACCTCCTCACGCAGGTCAACCACCTCCTGGACACCTCCGCAGGGCCCTCCCTGGCGAGCGCCCTGTGCTGCCGGTACGACCCGGCGGCCCGCACACTGGCGTGGGCGCAGGCGGGACACCCCGCCCCGCTGCTGCTGCGCGACGGGACGGGGCGTGCGCTCACGCCGCCCGAGGGCGCGCTGCTCGGCGCGGCCGCCGGCACCGACTACGCGGGGGCCGAGGAGCCGCTGCGCACGGGCGACGTCCTGGTGCTGTACACCGACGGACTCGTCCCGCGACGCGGCGGTCCCACCGCCACGGACCGACTGCTCGCCCTCGTACCGCAGTTGGCCACGGCCGACGACGCACAGGAGTGCGTGGGCAGGATCGTGGACGCGTTCGGCGCGAGTGAGCGCGAGGACGACGCCTGTGTGCTCGTCGCCCGGATCGGCTCCTGACGACGTACCGGATCTTGTGGTGCGGGTGTGGTGTGGTTACGCCTGCATGCGCTTCCCCGTCGACCTGGGCAGCGCCAGCTTGATCTCGTGGCGCAGGTCCTCGATCTTCGGGTACCCGGCGTACTGACCGGTGAGCCGGTACATCTCGCGCAGCCGGTCCCAGGTGCGATGGGACGAGTTCGACCCCATCGAGTTCAGGGCCAACCGCGCGTACCGGTCCGCCTGTTCGGGGTCGTCGGCGATGAAGCAGGCCGACGCCAGGGACAGGTGGTCGAAGATCTTGGAGCGGTCACGGCCGCCCACCCGCAGGGCGAGGGCCTGCTTGGCATGACGCTGGGCGATGACGGCGGCGCCCGGCTCGTGCTCGGCGAGGGTGCGGTAGGCGAGGGCCTGCATGCCGTGCAGGTCCGCCTCGTCGAACATCTGCATCCAGCTCGGTGGCGGCACGTCCCCCTTGTCGGAGACGAAGAGGTCCTCCGCCTCGCCGAGTGTGCGGCGCATCGCCTGCCCCTTGCCCATGGACGCCTGTGCCCAGGCCTCGATGGTGTAGAGCATGGCCTTGGTGCGCGGCAGCACCTCGTCGCCCGAACCGGACTTGGCTAGCTTCATCAGGTCGAGCGCCTCGTCGGGTGCGCCCAGGTGGATCTTCTGCCGGGCGGCCCGCGAGAGGGCCTCGCCGGCCCGCGGCCGGTCGCCTCCCTCGCGCGCGGCGTGCGCGGCGATGACGAAGTACTTCTGGGCCGTGGGCTCCAGGCCGACGTCGTGCGACATCCAGCCCGCGAGGACGGCGAGATTGGCGGCGACGCCCCACAGGCGCCGCTGCAGATGGTCGGGGTGGCGGTAGGAGAGCATTCCGCCGACTTCGTTGAGCTGGCCCACGACTGCCTTGCGCTGCAACCCGCCGCCGCGGGAAGCGTCCCAGGCCCGGAAGACCTCGACCGAGCGCTCCAGTTCCTCGATCTCCTGCGACCCGATGGGGGCGGCCTCGTAGCGGTCGAACCCAGCGGGGTCGGCGTGCAGGGGATCGTCGGTCCTGGGAGCGTCGGCCGCGAGGGCCGGGTCGGTGTGCAGCCAGTCGTGCATGGCGCTGCTGAGTGCGGATCCTGCGGCGAGCGCGGCACCCGCGCCCACCAAGCCGCGTCGGTTGAGCATGAGGTCCATTCCCGTGAATTCGGTGAGGACCGCAGCTGTCCGATCGGGCGCCCACGGCACTCCGTCGGGGCCCTGTTGCTCCAGGCCCCCGCCGCCCTGCCGCTTACCCACGCGCCCGTGTCGGACGAGACCGAGGTCCTCGATGGTCACGACACGGCCGAGTCGCTCGGTGAACAGCGCCGCCAGCACCCGCGGTACCGGATCGCGCGGGATCTCTCCCATGTCGATCCAACGCCGCACCCGCGAGGTGTCCGTCGCCAGTTGGGGGTGGCCCATGGCCGCCGCCTGCCGGTTGACGAGTCGCGCGAGTTCGCCCTTGGACCAGCCGGCCAGGCCGAACAGGTCGTTCAGGCGGGTGTTGGGTTGTCCGCTCACGTAAGCCCCCAGGTTCTCGGCTGAAATCGACAGTAGCCCTCTGTCAGTTGCTGAGCGACTATTCGCCAGGGTTCGCCAGGGTGCGCCAGCTGTTGTGCTCGTGGCCCTGAGGTGTCAGGTAGGAATGCGCCACCCCGACCCGGTCCCCGCAGGGCATTCCCCAGGGTGTACCGAAGAGGCCGGGCCGGGCGGCGCAGGCAACTCGTCGGCACACGAAGGGATCTGTATCACCCATGTACGCAGCATCGTCCTCCGTGTCCGCCCCGCCCCGGCCGCTGCGCCCCGCCCGTCCGGCGGTGCCCGCGAGCGGCCCGTACCTCGACCCCGTGCGGCCCGCGACCACGGCGCTCGGAGGCGTCGGCCGGACGCGTCGCGCCCCGGGGCTCGGCACGCAACCCCTCAGCGGGAGACTCGACTTGTCCGGCCCTCAGGGCGCCCAGCTGCGCACGGCGATCGCCTCGGTGCACCGGATCTGCCCGGAGTTCCATCCGGTGCAGGTGCTGCGCCGCAGCCCGCGGTCCGTGCTGATCGTC
This sequence comes from Streptomyces sp. NPDC050085, assembly GCF_044460595.1. Taxonomy (NCBI): domain Bacteria; kingdom Bacillati; phylum Actinomycetota; class Actinomycetes; order Kitasatosporales; family Streptomycetaceae; genus Streptomyces; species Streptomyces sp. NPDC050085. The sequence continues at coordinate 456,851 of NZ_JBITJZ010000006.1, forward strand.
GGTACGACAGGGCGCAGCACCGCCGTCGCGAAATGTTTACTGGACCACTCTCCCCTGTGGGCGGAGCGGATCCGGCACGAGATAGCCGCATACCGTTCGTTCGTCCGACACCGGCCGCCGGTGCGGGTGCCGCGTCTGATCGCGGCCGACCCGGACAACGGCACGCTGGTGATCGAGCGGATGCCCGGCCGGGTGGCGGCCCTGCAGCGCCACCCGGCCGAGGCACCGCCGCGGGCGGACGTGCGCGCCGCGCTCGGCGCGATCTGCCGGCTCAACCAGTGGCGGCCTCCGGCGGGCACCTTCGACGCGCCACTGGACTACGCGCAGCGGATCAACAAGTTCCACGACCTGGGCCTGTTGACCGACCGCGACATGGGTGACCTGCAGAAGCTGCTGCACGGCATCGCGCATGCGTCGGGCCGTGGCGGCATGGGGCAGTTCTGCCACGGCGACGCCCTCCTGTCGAACATCCTGCTCTCCCCCGCGGGCCCGGTGCTCGTGGACTGGGAGCACGCCGGCTGGTACCTGCCGGGGTACGACCTGGCGACGCTGTGGGCCGTGCTCGGCGACGCCCCGGTGGCGCGCCGTCAGATCAGCCAGCTTGCCCAGGCGGGCGGACCCGCGGCGCGCGATGCGTTCCTGGTCAACCTGATGCTCGTACTGACACGGGAGATCCGTACGTACGAGACGGCCGTGCAGCGTTCCCTGCACGAGCAGACCCCGGCGGCTCCGGGTCCGGCCCACCCGGGTGCTGCGCCGTCCGGCGAGGAGCAGCGGCTGTTGCTGCGCCGCCTGCACGACGACTGCAACATGGCCCGCAAGGCGGTCCGTGCGGCGGTCGGCACTCGCTGACGGGGACGAAGATCCGCGGTGCGCCCGGGAGGTCATGGCGCACCGCGGATCTTTGTCGTGTGCCGGAAATCCGGAAATGACAGCGGTATTGGTCTACGCCACTGACGCACCGCAGGCGGTCGCACCACCGCGCCGGAAACCCGGGCACACGCCATCTGACATGGGAAATCCTGGGAAATTCCGTTGCCCGTCGGATGATTGACGGATGGTCGGCGAGCCGATACCACTGACGCACGACAGGCCCGCACGCCCCGAGCGACCATCCGACCACCACCGCTCCCAGGAGGCACCGTTGCACCGGTCCACCCGTTACATCGCCCGCAGACGTCCCCGTGCGGGAGCGCGGGCGGCGGGCACGCTCGCCACGGCGGCGCTGCTCCTTCCGCTGCTCGGCGCGGCTCCTCCGCAGGCGTCGGCGGCCGCGCCGTCGGCCCGACTCCAGGGCGCGTTCGCCGCGGCCGCGGCCGCGTACCGGGTGCCGCAGAGCGTACTCCTCGGCGTCTCGTACCTGCAGTCTCGGTGGGACGCACACGGCGGCGCGCCGAGCGTCACGGGCGGCTACGGCCCCATGCACCTCACCGACGCGCGCACCGCCATCGAGAACACGGTGGCGCACAGCCACGCGGAGGGCGACGCCCGTGGCGACGACTCGCGCGCCCCGCTGAAGGTCTCCGACGCCGTGCCGAGCGAGGGCCAACTCCCGGCGCGGCTAAGGACGTTGCCGCGGGCGGCGGACCTGACCGGCATCCCGGCCGAGCGGCTGCGCAGCGATCCGGCGGCGAACGTACGCGGTGGCGCGGCCCTGCTCGCCGCGGCGCAGAAGCGGCTCGGCAAGCCGCTCAGCGAGAACCCGGCGGACTGGTACGGCGCCATCGCGGCGTTCTCCGGCGCGGACGACTCGGCGACCGCGGCGACGTACGCCAACGACGTCTTCGCGGTGATCCGCGACGGCGAGCAGCGCACCACGGACGCCGGTCAGGACGTGCGGCTCGCCGCGGACCCGGCCGCGCGGCCGCAGGCGGCGCAGCTCGAGAAGATGGGCCTGCGCAAGGTCGACGGCGCGGACACCGAGTGCCCGCGCACCGTGTCGTGCGAGTGGATCCCGGCACCGTACGAGGAGTTCGGCGACGGCGACTACGGCAACCACGACCTGGCGGACCGCCCGAAGGACCAGAGCATCGACTACATCGTCATCCACGACACGGAGGGGTCGTGGGACGTGTCGCTCAAACTGGTCCAGGACAAGACGTACTTGGGCTGGCACTACACGCTCCGCTCGACGGACGGCCACATCGCGCAGCACGTCAAGGCGAAGGACGTCGGCTGGCACGCGGGCAACTGGTACGTGAACGCGAAGTCGGTCGGCATCGAGCACGAGGGCTTCCTCGCCGATCCGGACGCCTGGTACACGGAGGAGATGTACCGGTCGTCGGCGCGCCTGGTGTCGTACCTGTCGAAGAAGTACGACGTCCCGCTGGACCGGCAGCACATCCTGGGTCACGAGGACGTGCCGGGGCCGACGACGGCGACCATTCCGCAGATGCACACGGACCCGGGCCCGTACTGGGACTGGGCGCACTACTTCTCGCTGATGGGCAAGCCGTTCCACCCGACGGCCGGGGCGCGGGGCGGCGTCGTCACGATCGATCCTCAATTCGCCGAGAACCAGCCGGAGTTCACGGGCTGCACCAAGGCGGGCGAGGCGTGCGTGGCGCACGGTTCGAGCGCGGTGCGGGTGTACACGGCGCCGAGCGAGGACGCACCGCTGGTCAAGGACATCGGTCTGCGGCCGGGCGGCCAGGACTCGACGATCGATGTGAACGACGTGGCGTCGCGGGTGTCGACGGGCCAGCAGTACGCGGTCGCCGAGCGCAAGGGCGACTGGACGGCGATCTGGTACCTGGGCCAGAAGGCCTGGTTCAAGAACCCGAAGAAGCAGCCGACTGCCGTGAACGCCAAGGGACTTGTCGTCGAGCCGAAGGCGGGCGCGAGCGACGTCCCGGTGTACGGGCGGGCCTACCCGGAGGCCTCGGCCTACCCGGCGGGGATGACGCCGCAGGCGATCTCGCCGCTGCCGTACAAGCTCATGGCGGGCCAGCGCTATGTGGTCGGCGGGCGGACGGCTGGTGAGTACTTCTACTCGCCGACCTTCGACACGGCCCCGCACAAGGTGGTCAAGGGCAAGGACGTCTACTACGAGATCCAGTTCGGCCACCGCGTCGCCTATGTGCGGGCGGCGGACGTGCGGGTGCTGCCGTCCACGGTGTCGTAACCGGCTTTCCTGGTACGGCCGTCGGGCCCGGGTTCGCGTGGGGGCGGACCCGGGCCCGACGGCTGCGCGGGCCCGGTCAGTCGAAGACGTAGCGGCGACCGGCCACGGCCTTGATCTTCTTCTCCCCGAACAGCGTGCTGCGCAGGGTGAGTTCACGGGTCCGGCTCGCGGTGACGGTGACCCGGGTCGCGCGCCCGCCCGCCCATTCGATGTCGACGGTGGCCCCGCCGCGGGCCCGAAGACCGCGCACCGACCCGTCGGGCCAGCTCGCCGGGAGCGCGGGCAGCATCTCGATCACGTCGAACTGGCTCTGCAGCAGCATCTCCACGACGCCGGACGTGGCACCGAAGTTGCCGTCGATCTGGAACGGCGGGTGGGTGTCCCACAGGTTCGGCAGGGTCGAGGCCTTGAGCTGCTCGGAGAGCATCTTGTGCGCGTGGTCGCCGTCGCGCAGGCGGGCCCAGAAGTTCACCTTCCAGGCCTTGGACCAGCCGGTGCCGCCGTCGCCGCGCGCGGTCAGCGAGACCTTCGCCGCGGCCGCCCAGGCGCTGCCGGGTTCGATCTGCCGGCCGGGGTGCAGCGCGAACAGGTGCGAGACGTGCCGGTGGTCGTCGGTGGGGCCGTCCAGGTCCGTCTTCCACTCCTGGAGCTGCCCCCAGGAACCGATGCGCAGGCCGGGGTCCAACTTCGCGAGGGTGTCCGTGAGTTGCTGCCGGAAGGCGGGCGTGTCCCCCAGCGTCCGTGCCGCCTCGAGGGTGTTGGTGAGCAGGTCGTGGACGATCTGCTGGGACATGGCGGCGCCCGCCGTGAAGTCTCCGTGCTCGGGCGAGTAACTCGGCGTGACGACAAGGGTGTTGTCGCGGGGGTCGGTGCGCAGGTTGTCGAGCCAGAACTCGGCGGCCGACTTCATCAGCGGGTACGCGGTGGTGCGCAGGTAGTCGGTGGAGCCGCCGAAGCGGTAGTGCTCGTAGAGCTGCGCGGTGAGCCACGCGGCGGCCTCGGGGAACCAGAACGCCGTGGACCAGTCGTGGACGCCCGTGAAGCCGTACGGATTGGTCTCGTTGTGGACGACCCAGCCGCGGCTGCCGAACATCTCCTTGGCGGTCCGCTCGCCGGGAGCCCGCAGCGCCGCGACGAAACGGTCGTACGGCGCCGTGGTCTCGGGCAGCGCGGCGGCCTCGGCGAGCCAGTAGTTCATCTGCAGGTTGATGTTGACGTGGTAGTCGGCGGACCAGGGCGGGGTCGTCGAGTTGTTCCACACGCCCTGCAGGTTCGCGGGCAGCGAGCCGGGCCGGGAGGACGCGATGAGCAGGTAGCGGCCGTACTGGAAGAAGAGCGCCTCCAGGGCCCGGTCGGCGGCCGTGGTCCCGCCCGCGTACTGCTTGAGCAGCTGGTCGGTGGGGACGTCGGCGGGCGGGGTCTGCCGGATGTCGAGGGCGACCCTCTCGAAGAGGGCACGGTGGTCCTGGACGTGGCGGGAGCGCAGTGTGGTGTGGCTCTTCGCCGCGGCCGCGTCGACGGCCGAGGTGACGGCCGCGTGCGGGTCCGCGCCGCGGTAGTCGGGATAGGTGTCGGCGTAGTCCGTCCCGGCGGCGAGGACGAACCAGGCGCTGTCGGCGCCGGTGACGGTGAGGCTCCCGTCGGCGTTCGCGGTGAGCGTGCCGCCGTCGTGCCGTACGCGGATCTGCGCCTCGAACTTCAGCCCGTTGTCGGCGAGTTGACCGCGCACCGTGAGCCGGTCCCCGCCCGCCTTCGCCGTGAAGTCCGTACGGGGCGAGGTGTACCGCAGGGTGAAGGTGACGGCGCCGGGACGGTCGGCGTACAGCCGGCCGACGATCACCCGGTCCGGGTACGAGGCGAAGAACTCCCGTCCGTGGGCGGCGCCTTGGTCGGTGTACGTGACGGTGGCGAGGGCGGTGCGCAGGTCGAGGGAGCGGCGGTAGTCGGCCGGGGTGGTGGTGGGTGTGCCGGGGACGTCGAGGCGGAGGTCGCCGAAGGTCTGGTGGGCGCCGTAGCCGCGGCGCGGCTGGCCGAGTTCGCCGGCGACGGTGTCGGGGTCGAGCCTGGTGTCCGTGTCCAGGCGCTGCTGCACATCGGCGAGGACGCCGGGGCGCGGGCTGCGCCAGTTCCCGTAGTCGTAGCCGCCCTGGGCGCCGGGGCCGCCGGTCCACAGGGTCTTCTCGTTGAACTGGAGCTGCTCGGAGGCGAGGGTCCCGAAGACCATCGCGCCGAGCGCTCCGCTACCTATGGGGAGCGCCTCGCGTTCCCAGTCGGCCGCGGGCGCCTTGTACCAGAGCAGCAATTCATCGGAGGGCTTCACCGGTGCCGCCGCGGCACTGTCTGCTCCGGCGACCGATCCAAGCCCTGCGCCAAGCGCGACCGCACCAACGGCGGCGCTCTTCATGGTGGTTCTTCGCGTCATCCCAGAAGGCATGCCTCGTCACGCTAGAGGTCCGATGACTCTGCGGCAAGAGGTGTGCACGGGACGCGTGATGGCCCAGGGGTCGGCCCTGCGGGAAGCCCGGGGAAAGCCCGGGGAAAGCCTGACGTCAGCCCTGCTGGAAGAGCTCCGCGGGCAGCGGCTTGAGCAGCGCGTACAGGTCGTCCGTGATGGGGCGGTCCCAGGAGGCGATCGTCACCAGGACGTTGTCACTGCGGTCGAACTGGACGCAGGAGATCCGTGTCTCGGAGAGCTTCAGGCGGCGCACGATGAGGAGGTTGTCGCCCTGCATCACCGGGACGTCCTCGACGCCGGTGACGGTGACCTCCTCGTCGTTCTCCAATGCGATGAGCAGCTGGGCGACCTCGAAGGGGATCTCGCCCTCGGCGGTCTCGCGCGCCGGGGACCCCTCGGGCAGGTTGCCGATGATCATCGCGGGGCCGCGGCCGCCGAACAGGTCGTAGCGCAGGAACACGCCCTGGCAGCTGCCGTCGGGGGCGGGCAGCAGGCCCGCGCCGAGATTGCCCGGCCAGTCGCCCGGATCCATGGCCAGGACATCGAAGTCGGGGCCCGCGGGGGTCGCTGCGCGGCGGCGGAGGAAGGACATGCGGCCCATGGTACGTCGCCGCTGCCCATGGCCCCGCCCCGGGGTTTCGCCGCCCGTCCCGCCCGGCACACGGGCCACGGGAGCCCCCTACTCCCCCAGTGCCCGGGTGAGCCCGGCCTGGTCGGTGCCGATCTTCCGGTACACCGCGGAGAGCAGCCGCACGACCTCCGCCTCCTCCAGGCGCAGCTCCACGGCGATCTCCGCCGGGCCGAGTCCGCGGGCGGCACGGCCCGCCGCGGCCCGCTCCCGTGCGGTGAGCGCGTCGGTCTCGGCGCTGCGCAGGGGACGGGGCCGCAGTCCCGCCGCGGCGAGTTCGTCGCGGGCCCGCTCGACGAGGCCGTCCGCGCCACAGGCGACGGCCGCGTCCAGGCCCCGGTACAGCTGGTCGGCGGCTTCCTTGGCGCGGCCGGTACGGCGCAGCTCCGCGCCGAGGGCGATCAGCGAGCAGGCCAGTTCATATCCGGCCGGTGAGCGTTCGAGGTGGGTGACGGACTCCTCGAGGAGCTTGGCGCGGGCCGCGCCCGAGGAGACTTCCGCGGTGACCCGCAGCGCCTGGCCGATCGCGGACGGCGCCCCGAAGTGGCGGGCCCGCTCGACGGCGTCGTGGGCGGTGGCGAGGGCCCGCTCGGGTGCGTCGTGCGCCTCGGCGCGGGCGAGGTGCAGCTGCCAGGGGCACCAGGACGGGTTGCGCATGCCGCGGGGGTCGAGGCGGCGCCCGGCCGCGGCGAGTTCGAGTTGGGCGTCCTTGCGGTGGCCGAGGGCGAGGAGCAGTTCGCCGTACACGGTCTGCGCGTCGGGGAAGACGACTGCGGCGGGGAACGGCGCCCCGAACGCGTACCGGTCGCGGACGGCCGCCGCCTCGGGGACGCGGCCGCGGGCGAGGAGCACCTCGATGAGCGTGCCGACGGCGTACCAGTGCGCGGGGGTGCCGGGGCCGACGCGCTCGGCCAGGCGCAGGCCCGCGCGGGCGAAGTCCTCCGCCTCTGCCAGGCGTCCGCGCCGGTAGCGGACGTAGCCGAGGATCGTGTACGCGAAGGAGAGGTGGCCGCCGCGCCAGCCGGCGTGCTCGAAGTCGGCGATGCCCTCGACGAAGAGCTCCTCGGTGCGGCCGGGGCGGTCGGCGTAGAGGAACGACATGGCGACGAGGACGGGCACCTCGAAGCCGCGGTCCTCGTCGGCGGCCCAGCGCAGTCCGCCTTCGAGGGCACGCTCGGCGTGGTGGACGACGGTGGCGGCGCACTCGCCGCGCAGCGTGGCGTCCCAGGCGCGCAGCCCGATGATGTAGCGCTCGGTGAGGTCGCGTCCGGTGAGCCGGTCGGCGAGGCGGGCCAGGCGCCGGGAGCGGGCCGGTGAGTCGGGTTCGTCGGCGCGGAAGGCGTCCCACATGAACTGTTCGGCCTGCATGCGAAGGCGGATGCGCGGGTCGCTGGTCAGCCGCATCTCACGGGCGAGGGTCTCGGACGCCTCGGCCAACCGGTCGCTGTGGGCGAGGACTTGGGACAGCCGGTAGACGATGCCGTGGCGCAGGCCGGGGTCGGTGATGGGCTCCTCGAGGGCGGCGCGCAGGTGGTTGACGGTGGTGGCGGGCTCGGTGAGCAGGGAGGCGCTGCCGAGTTCGTAGAGGACGACGGCGCGTTCGTCGAAGGGCGGGGGTTCGCGCAGGGCGCGGGCGAGGTAGCGGCGGGCGGCCTCGGGGGCGCCGGCCCGGACGGTCTCGCGGGCGGCGGCGCGCAGCTGCTGCACGACCCAGGGGTCGCCGTCGGGGTGCGTCTCGAGGAGGTGCCGGGCGGCCGCGGACGGGCCGAGGCCCGCGTTGACGACGGTCCAGGCGGCCTGTCCGTGCAGGGCGACGCGTACGCCGCCGGGGATCGCCCGGTACACGGCGGTGGCGATCAGCGGGTGGACGAACTCCAGGGTGCCCGCGGCGGTGACGTCACCGGTGAGGATGCGGGCGGTGCGCAGCCGGTCGGCGGCGTCGGCGGCCTCCTCGGCGCCCACCCCGGCGACGGACGCGGCGAGTTCGGGCGAGATCTCGGTGCCGAGGACGGCGCAGGCCCAGGCGAAGCGGACGGTGGAGGTGCCCAGGCGTTCGAGGCGGGCGATGAGGCCGCTGCCCTTGACGGCGGCGGCGAGGTCGCGGAGCACATGGGCGCCGTTCTCGTTCGGGGCGAGTCCGCGGTCGCGCACCTTCGCGGTCAGCTCGACGGCCTCGAAGGGGTTTCCCGCGGTGACGGCCCAGCACTCGCGGCAGAACGCGTCGTCGGCGTGCGAGCCGATCCACTCGCGGACCATCCGCGCGATGGCGGGGGCGCTGAGCGGCTCGAGGCCGAGCGGGCGGCGGCCCGCGCGTCCGGGCAGACCGCGCAACGCCTCGGCGTGGTCGGGGAGTTCCTCGGGCCGGTAGGCGACGACGAGCAGCAGCGGCAGTTCCTCGGCGCGCGGCGCGAAGGCGGCGAGCCAGCCGAGGGACTCGGGGTCGGCCCAGTGCGCGTCGTCCAGGACGAGGACCACGGGCGCGCGCTGCAGAGCGAGGTGGGTGAGCACCCAGTCGAGGCCGTCGCGCAGGCCCTGCGGGTCGGGCGGGGCTCCGTCGGAGGGGGCGCACAGTCCGAGGGCGGGGCCGACGATGGCGTACCAACTGCCGAGCCTGGCCCGCAGTTCGGACTCGGGCACCCCGGCGAGCTGGGGCTGGACGAGCTGGCGCGCGACGTGGAAGGCGACGCGCTGCTCCTGGTCGCCGCCGCGGGCGTACAGGACGGTGCAGCCCTTGGCGGCGGCGCGGCGGCGCACTTCGGCGAGGAGGGTGGTCTTGCCGAGTCCGGCGGCCGCGGCGACGGCGAGGAGCGCGCCGTGCGGACGCTCCGAAGGTTCGACGTCGCCGGGGCGCAGCCCGGCCAGCTCGCTGAGCGCCTCGTCCACGACGGCGAGTTCACTCTCGCGCTCCAACAATGTCCGCCGCCCCTGAAGGCCCCGGCCACCGCGCTGCACCATGGCGCACCCCCTGCCGCGGTGCTGCGTCCGGCGCGGGGAGCCGGTGCACGCCGCGGGTTCCAGGCGTCTCAGCCTACGCCGAACCGGCCGGTCCGGAGCGTCATGTGGCCTTCCGCGCAAGGGAGTTGTGACGCTCGTGGTGGCGTGCGACGCGGGCCCGGTTGCCGCAGGAGGGCTTGCACCACTCCTGACGCGGGTGCTCCTTGAGGAAGTAGCGCACACAGCGCGGGGCGTGGCAGGCGCGCAGCCGGTCCCGGTCGGCGCCGGTGAGGAAGGCGAGCGCGGCGCGGGCCAGTGCGGCGGCGAGGAGGTCCGGTGCGGACGCGTCCGCGGTGGCCGCCTCCCGGACGGTCGGGGCCGCGTCGACCTCGGGCCAGTGCAGGACGGGGACGGTGGGCACCAGGGCCGCCGCCGCGTTGAGCCGGGACAGGGCCTCGGGCACGGGCAGCAGGCGGCCGGCGTCGGCGGGGCTCGGCTCCCCCGGGCGCACGGCCCGCGCGAACAGGGCGCGCACGGCGGCCCGCACCTCGCGCACGCGGCGCAGCGTCTCCTCGTCGCCGGTGAATCCGGCGTCCAGGGGCAGCGCGTCGGCGTGCGCGCGCACCCAGGCGGTGAGTCCGTCGGGGGCGAGGAGGTCGTCGGCCACGCCCCCGGTCCCGTCGTGGCGGACGGTGAGGGCGAGGTCGAGGGAGAGCCGGGTGCTGTCGGGTCCGGCCGAGCTGATGTCGCGCATGGACCTAATGATAGGTTCGCCGTCAACCATTAGCGCCCTCCGCGGTGGCGACACGGGGCGACACCGGGTGACGCGGGAGGCGAACCATGGACGGGACCGGCACGACCCTCAACTACTGGCGGGCGGGGATCGACTCCGTACCGGACGAGGTGTGGCGGCACCCGGCGCACCCCGCCCTCGAAGTACTGCTGCTCCCCGACAACCGCCTCACGCACCTGCCGGACCGCATCGGCACGCTGACCGGGCTGCACACCCTGGACCTCGGCCACAACCGGCTGACCTCGCTGCCCGCGCGGCTCGGGGACCTCACCGGCCTGACCCGCTTCCTGTATCTGCACGACAACCGGCTGACCGAGCTGCCGGACACCCTCGGGGCGCTCGACCGGCTCGCGTACCTGAACGTCGGCGAGAACCGGCTCACCACTCTGCCGGTGACCCTCGGCGCGATGAGCGGCCTCGTCGAACTGCGCGCCCAGCACAACCAGTTGACCGCGCTGCCCGACTCCGTCGGTGCGCTCGGAGCGCTGCGGGAACTGTGGCTGCGCGGGAACCGGCTCGACCGGCTCCCGCCCTCCGTACGCGATCTGCGCGAGCTGCGGGAACTGGAGCTGCGCGAGAACGCCTTCACGTCCGTACCGCAGGAACTGCGCGGCCTTCCGCGCCTGCGCCGGCTCGACCTGCGGAGCAACCGGCTGCGCGAACTGCCGTACTGGATCGCCGAGTTGCCCGCCCTGGAGAAGCTCGACCTGCGCTGGAACGACGTCGACGTCGCACCCGGCCTGCTGGCGGAGCTGGCCGGACGCGGCTGCGTGGTGCTGCGCTGACGCGCGCTACGCGGAGGCGGGCGGCACGACCGCGACCGGGCTCGCCGCGTGCAGCAGCACCGCCTGCGTGACCGAACCGAGCATCGGGGCGGGGCGGGTGAGGCGACGGCGGTGACGGCCGACGACGACCAGTTCGGCGTCGCGCGAGTTCGCCACCAGATGGCCCGCCGCGTCGCCGGGCGCCGCCCAGAGGTCGACCTCGACCCCGGGGTGGGCCTTGCGCAGGAAGTCGACCGCCGCACCGGCCACGTCCAGCGTCGCCCGCTCGACGGTGTCCTGGTCGGTGACCGGCGCCGGCGTGAAGTCGCCGAACGCGCCGAAGGCGAGTACGGGCCAGGGGTAGGCGGCGACGACCTGCAGCCGGGCGCCCGTGCGCGCCGCGTGCTCGAAGGCGAAGCGCAGCGTCGTCTCGTCCGGGTCGTCGCTCTGCAGGCCGACGACGACGCGCGGCCCGGTCGGCAGGGGGGTGTCGCCGTGGACCTCGCGGCCCGGCGGGGGCACCACGACGACGGGGCAGGCGGCGTCGCGGGCCGCGGCCACCCCGTTCGAGCCGAGCAGCAGGCTGGCGAAGCCGCCGCGGCCGCGGGAGCCGAGGACCAGCAGCTGCGCCTCGGTGCTCATCTCCGGCAGGACCGCCGCGGGCAGCCCGTCACGCGTGATGAACTCCAGGGCGGGCAGCCCCTCGCGGCCCTCCAACTCCTTGCGCACATCGCCGATGACGGGATCGTCGTCGGTCGCACCCCCTTCCAGGGGGCCCGCGACGAGGACCGCGGGCTGCAGGAAGGGCGCGTACTGCCGTACGTGCACGACGCGCAGGTCGGCGCCGCGCCGGGCCGCCTCCGCGAGTGCCCACTCCAGGGCGCGACGGCTGTCGTCGGACCCGTCGACCGCGGCGACGACGGGCTGGGGGTGCGACGTGCTCATGACTGATTCGCCTCCGACACCGGGCACGCGTGGACGTGCCCTCATAGACCGGCTGTCCTTGTGGCCAGGCTCGCGCACGCGAGGGCCACAGGACAGGGCCAAACGTCATGTGTCGGAAATCAAGCGTCAAAAACGGCGAATGCGCCTACGGCTCAGGAGACGCACGCACCGCACTCCCCATCCCACCCCCTGGGTCGGAACTCCCCTACGTCAGATCGAACTCGCCCTCGCGGGCGCCGAGCACGAACGCCCCCCACTCCGCCGGCGTGAAGATCAGCGACGGGCTCTCGGGGCTCTCGCTGTTGCGCATCGCGATGAAGCCCTCGACGAAGGCGATCTGTACATCGCCCAGGCCCCTGCTGCTGGATCGCCAGTCCGCGCCGCTCAGGTCCAGGTCCGGCTTGTCCCACCCCGCGAGCGGGTGCTGGTCGATGGTGCTCTCGGCCACGTCCGTGCTCCTCCCGGTTCGTCGTCCGTGCGCCAGCCTAGCGATCGGTCCGGGCCCCGCACAGGCCACGGCCGCGGCCGAAGGTCACCAAGGCCTCAGCGGACGCTCATCGCGTGGGCGGTTCGGAGCCGACGAGCCACATCGAGAAGAACTGCGAGCCGCCTCCGTAGGCGTGCCCGAGCACCTTGCGGGCGCCATCGACCTGGTGTTCCCCGGCCTGTCCGCGCACCTGGAGGGCGGCCTCGGCGAAGCGGATCATGCCGGAGGCGCCGATGGGGTTGGTGGACAGGACGCCGCCCGACATGTTCACGGGCAGGTCGCCGTCGAGTTCGGTGACGCCGGACTCGGTGAGCTTCCAGCCCTCGCCCTCCTCGGCGAACCCGAGGTTCTCCAGCCACATCGGCTCGTACCAGGAGAACGGCACGTACATCTCGACGGCGTCGATCTCCCGGCGCGGATCGGCGATCCCGGCCTGCCGGTACACGTCGGCGGCGCAGTCCTTGCCCGCCTGCGGCGACACGAAGTCCTTACCGGCGAAGAGAGTCGGCTCGCTGCGCATCGCCCCGCCGAGCATCCACGCGGGCGGCTTCGGCGAACGGGCGGCTCCCGCACGGTCGGTGAGGATCATCGCGCAGGCGCCGTCGGAGGACGGGCAGGTCTCGGAGTAGCGGATCGGGTCCCACAGCATCGGTGAGGCCTGGACCTTCTCCAGCGTGATGTCGTGCTCGTGCAGATGCGCGTACGGGTTCTTCAGCGCGTTGCGCCGGTCCTTGTACGCGACGAGGGAGCCGACCCCGTCGGGTGCGCCGGTGCGTCGCATGTACGCCCTCACGTGCGGGGCGAAGAATCCGCCCGCTCCGGCGAGCAGCGGCTGCTGGAAGGGGATGGGGAGCGAGAGGCCCCACATCGCGTTGGATTCCGACTGCTTTTCGAAGGCGAGGGTGAGGACCGTGCCGTGGACGCGGCCGGCGATCAGGTTCGAGGCGACGAGCGCGGTCGAGCCGCCGACGGAGCCCGCGGTGTGCACGCGCAGCATCGGTTTGCCGACGGCGCCGAGCGCGTCCGCGAGGTACAGCTCCGGCATCATGACGCCCTCGAAGAAGTCGGGCGCCTTGCCGATGACGACGGCGTCGATGTCGGCCCACGTCAACTCGGCGTCAGTGAGGGCCCGTTGAGCGGCCTCGCGGACGAGTCCCGCGATGGAGACGTCGTGGCGGGCGGCGACGTGCTTGGTCTGGCCGATGCCGACGACGGCTACGGGTTCTTTGGACATCAGTGGCCCTCCCCTGCTGAGTCTTCGAGTACGGCGACGAGGTTCTGCTGGAGGCAGGGCCCGGAGGTCGCGTGGGCGAGCGCCCGGCGGGACTCGCCGCGGTGGATGCGGGCGGCGGCCTCGCCGATGCGGATGAGGCCCGCGGCCATGACCGGGTTGGCGGCGAGGGCGCCGCCGGACGGATTGACGCTGACCCCGTCGTCGGGGTCACCGAGGCGCAGCGCCTTGCGCAGGACGACTTCCTGGGAGGTGAACGGGGCGTGCAACTCGGCGGTGTCCACGGGCCGTTCGAAGAATCCCGCGTTCTCCGCGGCGAGCCGCGTCGACGGGGAGTCGGTGAGGTCGCGCACGCCGAGGCTGTGCGCCTCGATGCGGTGGTCGATGCCGCGGATCCAGGCGGGCCGCTCGCACAGTTCGCGGGCTCGGTCCCCGGCGGCCAGGATCACGGCGGCGGCGCCGTCCCCGATCGGCGGGCAGTCCCCGGTGCGCAGCGGATTTACGACGTAATCGCCGTGCGGGACCGTGCCCCGCAGTTGGGCGTGGGCATTGCCCTCGGCGGCCTTGCGGCTGCGGGCGGCGACCCCGGCGAGGGCGGGCTCGTCGGTCTCGCCCGCGTCGATGAGGGCCTGCGCCTGCAGCGCGGCGAGCGCGACCGAGTCCGGCCACAGGGGGGCGACGTAGTACGGGTCGAGCTGCCGGGTGAGCACGTCGCGGACGCTGCCCGGCGAGGACTTCCCGTACGAGTAGACGAGCGCGGTGTCGGCCTCGCCGGTCAGCAGCTTGGTCCAGGCCTCGTACAGCGCCCACGCGCCGTCCATCTCCACGTGCGACTCGGAGATCGGCGGCCAGGCGCCGACGCCGTCGAGCGCCATGGTGAACGAGAAGGCGCGCCCGGCCAGGTAGTCGCTGGAGCCCGAGCAGGTGAAGCCGATGTCGCTGGTCTTGAGCCCGGTCGCGGCCAGCACCTCGTGCAGGACGGGCATCAGCATCTCCACCTCCGACTGTTCGTCGGTGGTGCGCCGGTGATCGGTCTGCCCGAAGGCGACGACGGCGATGTCCCGGATCGGCGGCCGCATCTAGATCAGCTCCTTGTACGTGTCGTAGTCGGCGTCGGGTTCGCCGGTCGGCCGGTAGTGGTCGGGGTAGCGGCCGCCCTCGGTCCACACCGGTTCGACGCGCAGGCCCATCCGGACCTGGTCGTAGGGGATGCCGGCGATGCGGCCGTGCAGGGCGAGGTCCGCGCCGTCGAGCGCGATGTGCGCGTAGACGTAGGGCAGTTCGATGTCGAGGTTCTTGGCCTTGACGTTGACGATGCAGTACGTGGTGACGGTGCCGGCCGGGCCGACCTCGACCTGGTCGGTCGTGGCGACGCCGCAGGTGGGGCAGGCGCCGCGGGGCGGCACGTACACCTTGCGGCACGACGGGCAGCGCTCGCCGACGGTGCGGCGGTCGGCGAGGGCGTGGATGTAGCGGCTCTGGGCGCCGCCGGGGCCGTAGGTGTAGTCGAGCCGGGCGAACGCCACGATGCCGCTGACGGGGTCCTCGAACTGCCCGTCGTGCGGGGCGACTTGGGCATCCTCGGGTGCGTCCGCCGGGTCCGGTTCGAAGCAGGCGATGTCCGTGATGGCGCCCACCCGCTCCGCGGCCCAGCGGATCCGCACGCGCTGCCCGGTGTGCACGGCCTCGGGCCCCGTGACGTCGAGGGCGTGGAGCAACGCGGTGTCGGCGCCGTCGAGTTGGACCAGGACCCAGGCGAAGGGGGTGTCCAGGGGCTGGCCCCGGCGGGGTTCGGGGTTCCAGGCCCACGTGGTGACGGTGCCGCTGGTGCCCACCTCGACGAGGTCGCGGATCTCGTCGGCGGTGACCGGGTCGTACTCGACGGGCGGGACGAGGGTCTTGCCCCCGGTGGTCTTCACGCCGAGGACCGTGCGGTGGCGCAGGCCGGTGAGGAAGGCGCTCTGGACGGGGCCCAGGGAGCGGGTGAAGGGGAACTCCACGACGAGGGGTGCGCGGAGTACGTCCGGTTGGGGGGTGGTTGTCATCTGGGCTCCTCTAGAGGTGCAGGGGGTTGGGGACGGCTCCGCATCTGCCGGATGCGCCTGCCTTGCCGGGTGCGCCGCCGTCGTGGCTGGTCGCGCAGTTCCCCGCGCCCCTGGGATGCGCACTCCGTGCGCCATCCCAGGAAAAGCGCGGCGAAGCCGCTGCTTCAGGGGCGCGGGGAACTGCGCGAAGCAGGACCACCGGCCGGCGGACGGCAACGCACCTTCACCGGGCAGACGGGAACCCGAACGGCACGATCAGCGCCGGGTCACTACTCCCGGCGAAACTCCGGCGGCCTCTTCTCCGCGAAGGCCCGCGCCCCCTCCTTCGCGTCGGCCGTGTCGAAGATCGGCCAGCCGCGCTTGAGTTCGGCGGCGAGACCGTCCGCCTCGGTCATCTCGGCGGTCTCGTAGACCGACGCCTTCACGGCCTCCACGGCCAGTGGCCCGCACGCGTTGACGCGCTCGGCGATCTCCAGCGCCACGTCGAGGGCCGTGCCGTCCGGCACGACGCGGCCGACGAGCCCGATCGCCGCCGCTTCCGCCGCCGGGTAGGGACGCCCCGTCAACAGCATCTCCAGGGCGTGCGTACGCGCGATCTGCCGCGGCAGCCGCACCGTGGAGCCGCCGATGGGGAAGAGGCCGCGCTTGACCTCGAACAGGCCGAACGTCGCCGACTCCCCCGCCACCCGGATGTCCGTGCCCTGCAGGATCTCCGTGCCGCCCGCCACGCAGTAGCCCTCGACGGCGGCGATCACCGGTTTGCGCGGCCGGTGGTGGCGCAGCATCGCCTTCCAGTGCAGGTCGGGGTCGGCCTTCATCCGGTCGCGGTACTGCTGCCCGTCCATGCCGTTGCCGGCCAGCGCCTTGAGGTCCATGCCCGCGCAGAAGGAGCCGCCGGCCCCGGTGAGCACGACCGAGCGGACCGTGTCGTCGGCGTCGGCCTGAAGCCATCCGTCGTACAGGCCGACGAGCATCGGCAGCGACAACGCGTTCTTGGCATCGGGCCGGTTGAGCGTGAGGACGAGCGTCGCGCCCTCGCGTCGCACGTCGAGATGTTCGGTCCCACCCATGACTGCCCTCCAGTCAGCTGGCCTCAAGACCCTCAGGACCAGAACAGGTTGCAGGAGGGGGCGGGCCAGTTCAAGAGTTTTCTGACACTCAGTCAGATTTCTTGTGCGAGGGCCCTTCCCCCTTGCTGTCCCGTCTGTTCTGATGACGGCCACACGAGATGCGGCCAGGGTCAGGAGGAGCGGTGGAGTACAACCTTGCCGACCTGTTCGAGTCGGTGGTCGACGTGGTCCCCGACCGCGAAGCGCTCATTTACGTCGACCACCCGGGCACGGGTGCGGAGCGCAGGCTGACGTACGCGGAACTGGACGCGGCGGCCAATCGCATCGCGCACCATCTGATCGACAGCGGGCTGCGCCCCGGTGAGCACCTCGGTCTGCACCTGTACAACGGCATCGAATACCTGCAGACGGTGCTGGCCTGCCTCAAGGCGCGGATCGTCCCGGTCAACGTGAACTACCGCTACGTCGAGGAGGAGTTGATCTACCTCTACCGGGACGCGGACCTCGCGGCCCTGGTGTTCGACGCGGAGTTCACCGAGCGCGTGGCGGCGGCGCTGCCGCGGACTCAGAAGCTGCGCCACCTGGTGCGGGTGGGGACCCCGGCACCGGACGCGCCGCCGCTCAAGGCCGTGGACTTCACCGAGGCGGAGGCGACGTCGTCGCCCGGGCGCGGGTTCGCGCCGCGCTCGGCGGACGACCAGTTCATCATCTACACCGGCGGCACGACGGGCATGCCCAAGGGGGTGATGTGGCGTCAGGAGGACCTGTTCTTCGCCGGGTTGGGCGGTGGTGCGCCCACGGGCGAGCCGGTGTCGCGGCCCGAGGAGCTCGCGGAGCGGGTGGCGGCGGGCGGTGACGGCCTCACGTTCTTCCCCACTCCCCCGCTGATGCACGGGACGTCCACGCTGACCGCGTTCATCGGCTTCAACTTCGGTCAACGCATCGTCATCCACCGCAAGTTCGTGCCGGAGGAAGTGCTGCGCACGATCGAGAAGGAGAAGGTGTCGAGCGTGTCGCTGGTGGGCGACGCGATGCTGCGCCCGCTGATCGACGCCCTGAACGGCCCGCTGAAGGGCACGGACTGCTCGGCCCTGTTCAGCGTGTCGTCGTCCGGCGCGATCATGTCCGACACCGTCCGCGCCCAGTTCCAGGCGCTCGTCCCGAACGTGATGCTGCTCAACAACTTCGGCTCGTCGGAGTCCGGCTTCAACGGCACGGCGACCGACAACTCGGGCGCGGGGACGGGCTTCCGGGTGCAGGTCAACTCGCGTACGCAGGTGGTGGACCTGGCCACGCACGAGCCGGTCGCCGTCGGCGAGATCGGCCGCATCGCCCAGCGCGGCCACGTCCCGCTGGGCTACTACAACGACCCCGTGAAGACCGCCGAGACGTTCTTCCAGCGGGGCGACGAGCGCTGGGTGCTGCTCGGTGACATGGCGACGGTCGACGAGGAGGGCATCGTCACGGTGCTCGGCCGCGGCTCCCAGTGCATCAACACGGGCGGCGAGAAGGTCTACCCGGAGGAGGTCGAGCAGGCCCTCAAGTCGCACCCCGACGTGTACGACGCGCTCGTCGCGGGCGTCCCGGACGAGAAGTGGGGCAATCACGTGGCGGCGGTGGTGCAACTGCGGCCCGGCGCCGCGGCGTTGACCCTGGAGGACGTCCAGTCGCACTGCCGCTCCCACGTCGCCGGCTACAAGATCCCCCGCCAGCTGGTGGTGACGGACCGGATCCAGCGTTCGCCGAGCGGCAAGGCGGACTACCGGTGGGCCAAGTCGGTCGCCGCGGAGGCGGCGCAGGGCTGACCGGCCCGCCTCAGCGGTGCAGGACGCCGCGCAGCACCTGGGCGAAGTGCCCCTCGGAGCCCTCCTGTTCCCCCTCGGCCCGCCAGGCGACATGGCCGTCGGGGCGGACCAGGAGGGCTCCGTGCGTGCCGATGCCGTGCGGCTCGGCGAGGTCCGCGTCCAGGTGGTACGTGTCCACGTTCACCCCCAGGTCCTGCGCCGCCCGCGCCGCCGCCGCGGCCCAGGCGTCGCCCTCGGGGCCGACGTGGAGGACCAGCTCCGTCCCGTAGAGGTCGAGGGTGGACATCGGCTCGTCGCCGTCCTGCGAGACGGGGACGTGCGGGGCCCTGGTACCCGGCATTCCCCTCAACTCCCGTGGATCAGGAGCGGGTTCGCCCGCCGATCCGTACCGGGTGGCGAACATGAGCGTGTCGAGGTCGAGCAGCGGCTCCTCGCCGCCCTGGTCCGTGAAGCGCCACCGGGTGCGTCCGCGCGCGTAGGACTGGCGCACGGCGCGCTCGGCCACCGGCCGCCGTTCCGTCCCGTACGTCGCGAGGAGTGCGGGTCCGGCGTCGCCGCGCAGGACCCGGGCGAGTTTCCACGCGAGGTTGTGCGCGTCCTCGATCGCGGTGAGGCCGCCCAGGCCGCCGGTGGGCGGCATCAGGTGCGCGGCGTCCCCGGCGAGGAACACCCGTCCCCGTACGAACTGCCGGGCGACGCGGGCGCCGATCGGGAAGGTCAGGACCTGCCCGGTGCCGGGCGCCTGTTCCAGGATCTCGACGTCCAGGTCCGGCAGTCCCGTGGCGGCCCGCACCCAGTCGGCGGGCGCGGCGCGTTCGGTCCCGGGCGTCATCGCCGTGGCGAAGAACCAGTGGCGTCCCGAGCTGTCCAGCGGGCCGAGCGTGGTGCCGGTGGCGGGGGTGTCGAGGTAGGCCATGCCGACGGCGCGGCCGCGCAGCGCCGCCGACAGGTCGGCGCGGACGAACATCGTCGCCATCCGGAACAGCGTGCCGGGCCCGGTCCAGTCGATGCCCCGTGCGCGACGCAGGGGGCTCCCGGCCCCGTCGGCGGCGACGGCGTAGTGGGCACGCACCGTCTCCTGCGCGCCGTCGGGGCCGCGCAGGCGTGCGGTCACACCGTCCGCGTCGTCGTCCAGGGAGAGGAGTTCGGTGCCGAAGCGGATGTCGGCGCCCAGCTTGCGGGCCCGTTCCACCAGGATCCGCTCCAGGTCGTCCTGGGCGATCGGCACGAAACGGCACGGCGTGAGCGGCTGCGCGTCCGGGTCCTCCACGTGGTCGGCGGGCCCCTCCCCGAGGATCTCGTGCTCGGCGTCGAGCGTGGCGGCGTGCACGGACACCAGCCGGCCCGTCTCCTCGGCCGGCGGACAGACCGCGGTGATCGCGGCCTCGATCCCGGCCTGCCGGTACAGCTCCATGGCGCGCGGCAGCAGTCCGCGCAGCCGCGGATGGGCGAGCACGTCCGGGCGTCGCTCCACGACCAGGGCGGGCACGCCGTGCACGCCGAGGAAGAGCGCGGCACTCAGTCCGGTGAGCGAGCCGCCCACCACGAGCACGGGTGTCTGTCGCACGGTCCGCCTCCGCAGGTGCGCGCCGGGTCGCCTCGACGGCGGCCCGGCGCACGGTCGTTCGGGGTTCAGCACTCAGTGCTCACTCAGTGCTCAATCAGTGCTTCTGCATGTACCACGGGGGCCACAGGCGCTGGTCCCTGGAGGGGGCCGCGGCCTTCGGCGGGGTGACGTTCTCCGCCCGGGCCAGCCTCTTCTTGAGCTGCTCGGTCATGGGATTCACCTCTTTTCCGGCGTACTGGAGCCAGACCTCCGGCCGGACGGCCGAAGGACAACTGGGTGTTCCGGCGCGGGCGTTCAGCCGGTGGTGAGGATGGAGCGGGCGACCAGGTCGGCCAGGCAGTCGAGGGCCTGCTCCACGGCCTGCTCGCGCGGTACCTGGCCGGCGACCGCCTCGGCGTACTCGGCGGCGATCCGCTCGCCGCTCTCGCCCTCGCTGAGTTCGAACAGGTACCAGCCGGACAGGTTCAGCCAGTGCACCTTGGGGCGTTCGGGCGTGAACACCATGAGGGAGCCGGCCGCCTCGACCGGGCGGGTGCGCAGGTCGGGGGCCTTGAAGTAGCGCGGCTCAGACATCGGCGGGTTCCTTCACGGCGTCGACGGTCTCCAGCAGCCAGGCCACGAACTGGCGCCCGTAGTCGGTGAGTTCGTCGCCGCCGCGGGCCAGGATCTCCTCGCCCAGATAGTGGGCGCGCTCCGCGCCGAAGCGGTACAGGGACGGCGGGTCCGACTCCTCGGGCGGCCCGAAGCGGTCGAGCAGTTCGGGAGTGAGGCGGGTGCGCAGGGCCGCACGGAAGAGCACGAGGTGGGCGTAGACGTGGAAGGCACCGAGCGCCCGGTCCAGGGCCCATTCGTTCGGGGCGACCATGGAGGCCCACTTGAGCCAGGGCACCTTGACCTTGGGCCCGTCGGCGAGCCGTTCGGGAGCGGTGAAGATGCTCGCGGAGCGCTGGATGTCGAAGAGCTTGAGGTGCAGCCCTTCGTGCAGCGCGGTCTCGGCGAGCCGCCAGGGCGCGGCCATGCGGTTGGGCGAGAAGAAGACCACGGCAGGAATGCGGCCGACGTTCCCGGCGAGGAACGTTTCGCCTTCGGTGCGTACGTCGACGACGCCGACGCCGACGTAGTGCGCGCAGACGCTCGCGCCGAGTTCGGGCAGCAAGGCGTTCAACGCGTCGAATCCGTGCGCGAGTTGGCGCGCCTGCTCGTCGGTCGGGTGCAGCAGGTCGCCGGGGACGCCGCGCAGGAAGTCCCGCTCGAAGGTGTTGAGGAACGTGCGGTCGAGGGCGTCGGTGCTGTCGGCGCCGCTGCCGCTGAGCCAGGCATCGCGGCCCGGGGCGACGCGGAGCGCGCGGCCGCCGCTGATGCCGGCGCCGGTGGGCGGGGCCTGCGGGCCGTGCCGGTCGAGGGCACCGCCGACGAGCCGCAGCATCGTGACGACCTCGGTCCACGCGGCCTCGTCGAGGAAGCCCTGCTCGATCCGGGAGACGGCCTCGTCGAGGGTGACGCGCACGAGGGGGTCCTCGACCACGGCGAGGGGGATCTCGCCGGCCTCGTCGACGACGGCGCGGGCCAACTCGTCCACGAGGGAGGAGCGTTCGCGCAGCAGGTCGACGGCGAAGCGGTAGAACTCGGCCGCCTTCAGGGTGATGGCCGGGGCGTCGCTGAACTCGGGGTGGGACGCTAGCGCACGTTCGACGGAGACGAGGTCGTCGTCTGCTACGGACACGGAACCCCCTTGTGTAAAAGGTTCGATCCGAACGAGTCCTGATGAAACACAAGGTCTCGAGCGAGCGTCAAGGCGGAGTTGAGCCACCGGTTTTCGGACATGCCGCCGTCACCGGGCGGTCACCGCGAGCCGGAAGAGGCCGAAATCGCGAGCCGGCCGAAGCCGTCATCGTGAGCCGGCAGAAGCTGTCACCACGGGCTGGAAGAAGCCGGTCGACTCGGGTGTTTGCCACGTGACCTCTGTGAATCCCGCGTCCGTCAGGAATCCGGTCAGCTGCGCCCGCGTCAGCGCCCAGTAGGTGGTCCTGCGCTCCTGCACCCGCCAGTCGGACCCCTCGCGGATCATCTGGAGGTGGCGCAGGTCGTAGCGTTCGCCGTCGTCGTGCCAGTGCCACAACTGGACGGTGACGCTCTCGCCGCCGTCCGGGGTGACGCGGTGCTGCGGCGGTGTCGTGGCGGGCCTGTCGCGTCGCAGCTCGTCGTAGTCGCGCACCGTGAGGACGAGCGGCCCGGAGCCGACGAGCATGGCGCGCATCGCCGTCAGGGCCGCCCTGACGTCGTCCGGTGTGAGCAGGTGCGGCAGGGCGTTGTCCGCGCAGACGACCGCGTCGAACGTTCCAGGTGCAAACGGCAACGCCCGCATGTCGGCGGCGACGGCCGACAGGTGCGTGTCCCGCAGCGCCGCCTCGCGGACCGCACGGGCAGCCGCTGCGGGGCTGAGGTCGCTGCCGACGACGGTGTGCCCGAGCCGGGCCAGGCCGATCGCCTGGGTGCCGATGCCGCAGGCGCAGTCGAGCAGGCGGTGGGGGCCGGGGCCGAGGCGGTCGGTGAGCAGCCGGTCGAGCACCTCGGCCTGGTGGGCCATGCTGACGTCCCAGTCGCGGAAGATCCGGTGGTAGTCGGTGGCGAGCTCGTCGTAGAAGCGGCGCACCGCCGAGGACGCCCCCTGCTTTCGTGACGCGGACATGTCCGCACCCTAATTGGGTTGCCGGTCCCGCACACCGGTGTTGAGGTGTCCGCATGAATCGACAAGCGGTGCTCGACCTGTACGACCAGCAGATACGGCGCGGGGCTCGCCCCGACGAGGCGGGGGCGAAGGTCGAGGTCGTGGGGAACGTGCTGCGGCACGTCGGCCCGCCCTCCGGCTGGAACGGGGTGCTGTGGTCGGACCTCGACGAGAACGACGTGGACGCGGCCATCGCCGAACAGACCCGGTTCTTCCATGGCCTCGGCGTCGAGGCCGAGTGGAAGACGTACGCGCACGACCGCCCCGCCGACCTGGGGGCACGCCTGGTCGCGGCCGGGTTCGTCGCCGAGGAGACGGAGACGCTGCTGTTCGCGGAGACGGCCGTGCTGCCGCTCGACACCGCACCGCCGGACGGCATCCGGCTGCTGCCCGTCACCGACGAGTCCCAGGTCGAACTGGTGGAGCGGGTGCACCGCCTGGCCTTCGAGAACGAGCGGACCACGATCGGGCACCAGCTGCGCACGCAGCTCGCCAAGGATCCCGAGACCGTGCCCGCCGTGGTCGCGCTGCACGGTGACGAGCCGGTGAGCGCCGCCCGCCTCGAGCTCAACGAGGGCACGGACTTCGCGAGCCTGTGGGGCGGCGGCACGGTGCCCGAGTGGCGCGGCCGCGGGATCTACCGGTCGCTGGTCGCGTTCCGGGTGCGGATCGCCGCCGAGCGCGGATTCTCGTACATGCACGTCGACGCGTCGCCGTACAGCAGGCCGATCCTTGAACGGCTGGGGTTCGAGGCCCTGGGGACGACCACGCCGTACGTTCTGGAGGCGGCCGGCGAGGCAGGCCGCTAGATTTTTTCGGGGACATCCCCGCGGCGATGTCGAAAGCGCGGCGCCGGCTTCTACCTCCTCGTGAGAGGCAGCCACGGGAGCGACCTGGGAAGCGGGCGCCGGCCTTGAGGAGAACGCCATGAAGTACATGCTCTTGATGCAGTTCAGCGCCCAGCAGCAGGACGAGGTCCCGGCGATCGACACCTGGTCGCCCGACGAGATCAAGGCGCACATCGCCTTCATGGGCGAGACGAACGCGATGCTGGAGAAGAACGGCGAGTTCGTCGACGCCCAGGGGCTCGCGATGCCCGACACCGCGCGGATCGTGCGGGCCCACGGCAAGGACGCGCCGGTGATCACGGAGGGTCCTTTCCCGGAGACGAAGGAGTTCGTCGCCGGGTACTGGATCGTGGACTGCGCGAGCGACGAGCGGGCCCTGGAGCTGGCCGCGCACGTGTCGGCGGCGCCCGGCCCCGGCGGCCGTCCGCTGAACATGCCGATCGAGCTGCGCCAGGTGCTGTCCGCGCCCGCGAAGTCACCGGGCTGACCGGCTGGCCGCAGATCCTCGCCCTGTACGGGGTCCTGGAGCGAATCTCCTCGAACCCTTTCGTCACGTTGAACCGGGTCGTGGCCACCGCGATGGTGCACGGGCCAGGGGCGGGCCTCGACGCGCTGCGGCCCCTGGAGTCGGACGCCCGCCTCGCGGGGCACCACCGGCTGTTCGCGGTCCGGGCGCATCTGCGGGAGCCGGCCGGGGACGTCGTGGGCGCGCGCCGACTACCGGGCCGCGGCCGCGCGCACGGCGAGCCTGCCCGAGCGCCGCCATCTGACGGTCCGGGCCGCCGAGTCGACGGCTTCCCTGACAGCGCGGGACGCCGAGTCCGTCGTACCTCTTGACGTGGGCCGCCTCGCCTTGAATTACTGACGATCACAGAGCAACCGAATGATCGGTCGGGAGTGCGGTCGATGACGTCGACGACGACGCAGTGGTGGGACGACGGCGAGCGCCTGGGCGCGGACGAGCTGCGGGCGCTGCAGCTGGAGCGGCTGCGCGGGACGCTGAGCCGGGTGTACGAACGGGTGCCGTTCTACCGCACCGCGTTCGACAAGGCGGGGGTGCGTCCCGAGGACTGCACCACGCTCGCCGACCTGGCCCGCTTCCCCTTCACGACGAAGGCGGACCTGCGGGACAACTATCCGTTCGGGATGTTCGCCGTCGACCAGTCCGAGCTGCGGCGGCTGCACGCGTCGAGCGGGACGACGGGGCTGCCCACGATCGTCGGGTACACCGCGGACGATCTGTCGATGTGGTCCGACATGGTGGCGCGGGCGATCCGCGCGGCGGGCGGCAGGCCGGGGCACAAGGTCCATGTGGCGTACGGATACGGCCTGTTCACGGGCGGACTCGGCGCGCACTACGGAGCGGAGCGGCTCGGCTGTACGGTCATCCCCGCGTCCGGCGGCATGACGGCGCGCCAGGTCCGGCTCATCCAGGACCTCCGGCCCGAGGTCATCATGGTGACGCCGTCGTACATGCTGACGCTGCTCGACGAGTTCGAGCGCCAGGGCGTCGACCCGCGCTCCACGTCCCTGCGGGTCGGGATCTTCGGGGCGGAGCCGTGGACGGAGGAGATGCGCCGCGAGATCGAGGAGCGGTGCGGCATCGACGCCGTGGACATCTACGGCCTGTCGGAGGTGGTGGGCCCGGGTGTCGCGCAGGAGTGCGTGGAGACGAAGGACGGGCTGCACATCTGGGAGGACCATTTCTACCCGGAGGTCGTCGACCCGATCACGGGCGAGGTGCTGCCGGACGGCGAGCACGGCGAGCTGGTGTTCACCTCGCTCACGAAGCAGGCGATGCCCGTCATCCGTTACCGGACGAGGGACTTGACGCGGCTGCTGCCGGGGACGGCCCGTCCCGCGCTGCGCCGCATGGAGAAGATCACCGGCCGCAGCGACGACATGGTGATCCTGCGCGGGGTGAACCTGTTCCCCACCCAGGTCGAGGAGATCGTGCTGCGTACGCCGGGCGTCGCGCCGCACTTCCAGCTGCGGCTGACCCGTGAGGGCCGGATGGACGCGCTCACCGTGCGCGCGGAGGCCCGCGCGGACGCGACGCCCGAGGACCGGGCGGCCGCTGCGCGGGCGATCGCGGCGGGGATGAAGGACGGGGTCGGGGTGACGGTGGCGGTCGAGATCGTCGATCCGGAGACGCTGGAGCGCTCGGTCGGCAAGATCAAGCGGATCGTGGACCTGCGCAGGGACTGACGGGCCCTACTCCGCGAACCGGTCCCTGAGTTCGCGCTTGAGGATCTTCCCGCTGGCGTTGCGCGGGAGCTCGTCCACGAAGACGACCCTCTTGGGCGCCTTGAAGTGGGCGAGCTTCTCCCGTGCGTGGGCGAGGAGTTCGGCCTCCGTCACTTCGTCCTTGCGGACGACCACGGCGGTGACGGCCTCGATCCAGCGCTCGTCGGGCAGCCCGATCACGGCGGTCTCGGCGACGGCCGGATGCGTGTAGAGGGCGTCCTCGACCTGCCGCGAGGCGACCAGGACGCCCCCGGAGTTGATGACGTCCTTCACCCGGTCGACGACGGTGAAGTAGCCCTCGCCGTCCCGCACGGCGAGGTCCCCGGACCTGAACCAGCCGTCACGGAAGGCCTGTTGGGTCTCCTCGGGCTTGTCCCAGTAGCCGTCGCACAGCTGCGGGGAGCGGTAGACGACCTCGCCGGGCGTGCCGTCGGGCACGTCCTTGCCCTCCTCATCGACGATCTTCGCCTCGACGAACAGGACCGGTCGCCCGCACGAGTCCATCCGCCCCTCGTGCTCGTCGGGCCCGAGCACGGTGGCCAGCGGGCCGATCTCGCTCTGCCCGAAGCAGTTGTAGAAGGCGAGGTGCGGCAGCCGCTCGCGCAGCCGTTCCAGGACGGGCACCGGCATGATCGACGCGCCGTAGTACGCCTTGCGCAGCCCGCCGAGGTCACGGCTCGCGAAGTCGGGGTGCCGGGACAGGCCGATCCACACCGTCGGCGGCGCGAAGAGGCTGTCGGCCTCCCCCGCCTCCACGAGCGCGAGGATCCGTCCGGCGTCGGGCGCGTCCAGGATCGTGTTCGTGGCACCGATCGCCAGGTAGGGCAGCAGGAACACGTGCATCTGGGCCGAGTGGTAGAGCGGCAGCGAGTGGACCGGGCGGTCGGTGTCCTTCAGGTCCAGCGCGTGGATCGCGCTGACGTACTCGTGGACGAGGGCCCGGTGCGACATCCGCGCGCCCTTGGGCAGTGCCGTGGTCCCCGAGGTGTAGAGGAGCTGTGCGAGGTCGTCGGCGTGCGGCGGCGCACCGTCGTAGGGTGCGGCCGCCGGGAGCCGCGCGAGCAGCGAGTCGTCCGCGTCGCGCAGCGCCAACGAGCGGGCTCCGTCGGGCAGTTGGTGCACCAGGTCCGGGTCGGTGAGGACGAGCGCGCTGCCCGACTGGTGGACGAGGTAGGCGAGGTCGTCGCCGGTCAGGTTCTGATTGACCGGGACGTGCACGAGTGCGGCGCGGGAGCAGGCCAGGAAGCCGATGAGGTACGCGTCGGAGTTGTGCCCGTAGGCGCCGACCCGGTCGCCCGGCGCGAGGCCGAGCCCGCGCAGGACGCCGGCCGCGCGGGAGACGGCGTCGTCCAGCTCCTCGTACGTCCAGGTGCGCGGCCCGTAGCGCAGCGCGACCCGCGCCGGGGTGCGGCGGGCACTGCGCCGCAGCACGGAGTCGACGGTGCTGCCCGCTGCTTCGGCTGCCGGATTCCTCGCCATGGCGTGATCCTGTGCGTCGCCGGACGCCAGGTCAAGACGCCTGCGCCGGGCTCTCGGCAGGCGACATACCGCTTGGTACGCTCAACCGCCTCTGTCCGTACTGCAGTTGGGAGCACGATGCGCACCCGCCCGAGACAATGGCGCCTCGCGGTCGTCGGGATCGCTCTGCTGACCGCGCTGACCGCCACGGCCTCGCTGCCGTCGGCCGCGGCCGGCCGGCCCGAGCACCCGCACGGCGGCGGCCTGTCCGCCACGATCCGCTACACCGAGTACGGCATTCCGCACATCCTCGCCAAGGACTACGCGAACCTGGGCTTCGGCACCGGCTGGGCGCAGGCCGCGGACCAGGTGTGCACGCTCGCCGACGGGTTCCTGACCGTACGGGGCGAGCGCTCGCGCTGGTTCGGGCCGGACGCGGCGCCCGACGGCTCGCTGTCGTCGGCGACGAAGAACCTCTCCAGCGACCTGTACTTCCGCGGCGTGCGCGAGACCCGCACGGTGGAGAAGCTGCTCGCCACGCCCGCTCCGGCCGGTCCCGGCAAGGACGTCAGGGACGCGATGCGCGGCTGGGCCGCCGGGTACAACGCGTGGCTGAAGCAGAACCGCATCACCGACCCGGCGTGCAGGGGCGCGGACTGGGTGAAGCCGGTGACGACGCTCGACGTGGCGGCGCGCGGCTTCGCGATCTCGGTGCTCGGCGGGCAGGGGCGCGGCATCGACGGCATCACGGCCGCGCAGCCGCCGACGACGGGGACGCCCGCTGCGGCGCCCGCCGACACGTCCCGACTGGCGGACGCCGCGCGTGCGTTGTTCTCCCAGGAGTCCTCCGACATGGGCTCGAACGCGGTGGCGTTCAGCGGCGCCGCGACGGCGAACGGGCGCGGGCTGCTGCTCGGCAATCCGCACTATCCGTGGCAGGGCGGCCGACGCTTCTGGCAGTCGCAGCAGACGATCCCCGGCGAACTCGACGTCAT
This sequence comes from Streptomyces sp. NPDC050085, assembly GCF_044460595.1. NCBI lineage: Bacteria > Bacillati > Actinomycetota > Actinomycetes > Kitasatosporales > Streptomycetaceae > Streptomyces > Streptomyces sp. NPDC050085. Next base: position 484,975 of record NZ_JBITJZ010000006.1, read on the forward strand.
GGGCGGCTCGTTGCTCGGCACCGTCGGCGTCTCCATCGGGCACAACGCGAGCGTCGCGTGGAGCCACACGGTCGCGACGGGCGTCACGCTCAACCTGCACCAGCTCACCCTCGACCCGTCCGACCCGACGGCGTACGTCGTCGACGGCAAGCGGGAGCGGATGACGCGGCGGACCGTGACCGTACCGGTGAGCGGCGGCGCCGACGTGACGCGGACCCAGTGGTGGACCCGCTACGGCCCGGTCGTCACCTCGCTCGGCGCCCAGCTGCCGCTGCCCTGGACGGCGACGACGGCGTACGCGCTGAACGACCCGAACGCGCTCAACCTGCGGGCCTCTGACACCGCCCTCGGCTTCAGCAAGGCACGGTCGACGGACGACATCCTGCGGGCGCTGCGCCGCACGCAGGGCATTCCGTGGGTGAACACGGTCGCGGCGGACTCGCGCGGGCACTCGCTGTTCACGCAGTCACAAGTACTGCCGCGCATCACCGACGAGTTGGCCGCGCGCTGCTCGACGCCGCTCGGCAAGGTGACGTATCCGGCATCGGGCGTCGCCGTCCTTGACGGTTCGCGCGGTGACTGTGCGCTCGGCCGGGACAAGGACGCGGTGCAGCCGGGTATCTTCGGTCCCTCGAAGATGCCGGTCCTCAAGGACGCCCCGTACGCGGAGAACTCCAACGACAGTGCCTGGCTTGCCAATACGGACCGGCCGCTGACCGGGTACGAGCGGGTCTTCGGGACGGTCGGCACGCCGCGCTCGATGCGGACGCGGGGCGCGGTCGAGGACGTCGCGGCGATGGCGGGCCGCGGCGGTCTGACGGTCGCGGACCTGCAGAAGCAGCAGTTCGCGGACCGGGTGCCGGCCGCCGACCTGGCGGCCGCGGACACCGCGAAGGCCTGCGCCGCGCTGCCCGGGGGTACGGCAACGGGCAGTGACGGCACGGCAGTTGACGTGTCGGCGGCCTGCACGGTCCTCGCCGCGTGGGACCACACCATGGGCACCGACAGCCGGGGGGCCCTGCTCTTCGACCGGTTCTGGCGCAAGCTGACGGCGGCGGTGGGCGCGGACAAGCTGTGGAAGGTGCCGTTCTCGGCCGCCGACCCCGTCCGCACCCCGAACACCCTCGACACGACACAGCCCGGATTCACCAGGGCGCTCGCCGACGCGGTGTCCGAACTGCGCGCCGCGGGCATCGCGTTGGACGCGAGGCTCGGCGAGAACCAGTTCGTGACGCGCGGCGCCGACCGCATCCCGGTGCACGGCGGCACCGAGTCACTCGGCGTGTGGAACAAGGTCGAGCCGACGTGGGACCCGAAGGCCGGGGGGTACACGGAGGTCGTGGCCGGCTCCAGCTACATCCAGGCCGTCGGCTGGGACGGCGGCCGGTGCCCGGTGGCACGCACGCTGCTCACGTACTCCCAGTCCTCGAACCCCGACTCGCCGCACTACAGCGACCAGACGCGCCTCTTCTCCCGGAAGAAGTGGGTCACGGAACGGTTCTGCGAGCGCGACATCCTGCGCTCGCCCGCGCTGAGGGTGGTGCGGGTGCGCGGCTGACACGCCGCGCACCCATGCGGAGGGGCGGCGTCAGATGGTGCGCGTCCGCCCCTCCCAGTACGGGTCCCGCAGCCGCCGCTTGTACAGCTTGCCGTTGGGGTCGCGGGGCATCGTCTCGATGAAGTCGACGCTCTTGGGCCGCTTGTAGCCCGCGAGCCGGCTCTCGCAGTGCGCGAGGATCTCCGCGGCCAGCGCCTCGGACGCCTCGCGCCCCTCGACGACCTCGACGACGGCCTTGACCTCCTCGCCCCAGTCGTCGTGCGGAATGCCGAAGGCGGCCGCGTCGGCGACGGCGGGGTGCGTGAGCAGCGCCGACTCGATCTCGGCCGGGTAGATGTTCACGCCGCCGGAGATGATCATGTCGATCTTGCGGTCGCGCAGGAAGAGATAGCCCTCCTCGTCGAGGACGCCGAGGTCGCCGACGGTGAAGAAGTCGCCGATGCGGTTCTTCTTCGTCTTCGTCTCGTCCTTGTGGTACGAGAATCCGCCGGTCTTCATCTGCATGTAGACGGTGCCGAGTTCACCGGCGGGCAGCCGGTTCCCGTCGTCGTCGAAGATCGCCAACTCGCTGATGGGCCAGGCCTTTCCGACCGTGCCCGGCTTCTTCAGCCAGTCCTCGGCGGTGGCGAACGAACCGCCGCCCTCGCTCGCCGCGTAGTACTCCTCGACGCAGGTCCCCCACCAGTCGATCATGGCGCGCTTGACGTGGTCGGGGCAGGGCGCGGCGCCGTGGATGGCGTGCCGCATGGAGGTCACGTCGTAGCGGTCCCTGACGTCCTGCGGCAGCGCGAGCAGGCGGTGGAACTGGGTCGGCACCATGTGCGTGTGCGTGCACTTGTACGTGTCGATGACGCGCAGCATCTCCTCGGGCGCCCACTTGTCCATGAGGACGACGGGGTGCCCGATGTTGAGCGAGGCGCCCGCGAACTGGAGCACGGCCGTGTGGTAGAGCGGCGAGCAGACGAGGTGCACGTTGTCGTCGAAGGGCTTGACGCCGAAGATGCCGAGGAAGCCGCCGAGGTACGCCTCCTCGGGGAGCTTGCCCTGCAGCGGGCGGCGGATGCCGCGGGGACGTCCTGTCGTTCCCGAGGTGTAGTTCATGACCCAGCCGAGGGTCCGGTCGGCGGGCGGCAACTCGCTCTGCCCGTCGAGGAGTTCGTCGTACGGCCGGAACGTGTCGATGTCCCCGACGGCGTACCGGTGCGTCGCGGGCAGCTTCGCCTCGTCGGCGGCGAGCCGCGCCTGCTCGGCGAACCGCTCGTGCGCGATCAGCACCTTCGCCCCGGAGTCGGCGACGATCCAGGCGATCTCCGGGCCGACGAAGTGGTGGTTGACCGGGACGAGGTAGAAGCCGGCCTGGGACGCGGCGAGGTAGGCGGTGAAGAACTCGACCCCGTTGGGCAGGACGACGGCGAACGCGTCCCCGCGCTCCATCCCGGCCTCGCGCAGGCCGTGCACCATCTTGTTGACGGCCGCGTGCAGGCGCCCCGCGCTCCACTCCTCCCCTCCCGGGGCGAACAGGACGGTGCGCTCGGGGTCGGCCGCGGCTTGGGCCCAGAAGCCGTTCGGGGGGTTCTGATCGGGCATGGTGCGTCCCTTCTGGTGGGTGTGCGTACGGCTTCTCGTCTGCCGATTCCTGTGTCGTTGCCGAGTGCGGCCCTCGTCGCGGCTGCGCCGCCGCCCTCCCCGGTACGTGCTCCTGAGATGGCGCACGAAGTGCGCCATCTCAGGAGCACGGGGAACTGCGCGACCAGCCACCACGGCGCGGCACCCGCCACGAGACCGGTTGACCTGCGACGCTCAGGCGCCCCGCCCGGCGATCCGGTTGAGCCGGTCGATCGCCTTCTCGAAACCCCGGGTCAGGTCGTCGAACACGGCCTGGACGCTGCGCTCCTCGTTCATCCGGCCCACGATCTGCCCCACGGGAGTGCCGAGCAGCGGCTCGACCTCGTACTTCTGGATCCGCGAGACCGCCTCGGCGACCAGCAGCCCCTGCAACGGCATGGGCAGCGTGCCGGGCCCCGCCGGGTCGTCCCAGGCGTCCGTCCACTCGGTACGCAATTGCCGAGCGGGTTTCCCGGTGAGCGCGCGGGAGCGCACCGTGTCGCCGGAGCCCGCCGCGAGGAGCTTGCGGGTCAGGGCCTCGGAGTGCATGTCGGCCTCGGTCGTCGTCAGCCACACCGAGCCCAGCCACACGCCCTGCGCGCCGAGCGCCAGCGCGGCCGCCACCTGCTGCCCGCTGCCGATGCCGCCCGCGGCGAGCACGGGCAGCGGGTCGACGGCATCGACGGCCTCGGGGGTGAGCACCATGGAGGCGATCTCCCCGGTGTGGCCGCCCGCCTCGTACCCCTGGGCGACGACGATGTCGATCCCCGCGTCGGCGTGTTTGCGCGCGTGCCGGGCGCTGCCCGCGAGGGCGGCGACGAGGACGTCATGGTCGTGCGCGCGGGCGATGACGTCCGCGGGTGGCGAACCGAGCGCGTTGGCGAGGAGTTTGATCGGGTAGTCGAAGGCGACGTCGAGCTGGCTCCGGGCGACCTGTTCCATCCAGCCGGTGATGCGCCAGCCGGACGCCTCGCCCTCGGCGAGCTCGGGCACCCCGTGCTTGGCGAGGGTCTCCGTGACGAACTGCCGGTGGCCTTCCGGGATCATCGCCTCGACGTCGGCCTCCGAGACGCCCTCGACCTTCTTCGCGGGCATGACGACGTCGAGCCCGTACGGACGGCCCTCGGCGTGCGCGTGCAGCCAGTCCAGGTCGCGCTTGAGGTCGTCGGGTGCCGTGTAGCGGACCGCACCGAGCACTCCGAAGCCTCCCGCCCTGCTGATGGCGGCGGCCACCGCAGGGAACGGCGTGAAGCCGAAGACGGCGTGCTCGATCCCCAGTTTCTTGCTCAGCTCCGTCTGCATAGGGCGCAGGATGCCGCAGTCAACCTGCCGACGGAAGAGGTTTTCTGATGCAGCGTCAGATTCTTCACGCGCCGATCACGCGGCGCCCGGTGGTTGACACGCGGCAGCTCTGACATGAAAGTTTCACCCGTCGATCGAGATCCCGAAAGATACTTTCAGGAGGCCTGTTCATGAGCGCAGGGGACCAGGACAGATCACGCGGCGGACTCACCCGGCGCAGACTGGGCGCGGCGGGGCTCGCGCTGGGCGGCGCGCTCGCCCTCGCCCCGTTCCCCGCGGGTCCCGCGGCCGCCGCCGAGAAGCAGCCGCGGCACCGCCCGACCCTGCGCCGCGGCTCCCCCGAGCGGGCGGGTCTGCTGGCCGGGCATCTGCGCCAACTGGTCGTGGACGCCGAGAAGTTCCTCGCCCCCTATCCCGGCGGCCCCAAGCACCCGTGGTACGCGGGCGCCGTGCTGCTCGCGGGCCGCGGCGGCACGGTGGCGCTGCACCAGCCGATCGGCAAGGCGGTGCGCTACTCGCACTACGACGAGGCGACCGACACCGGCGTCGAGTTCCCCGCGGACCAGCAGATCGACATGGCCGAGGACACCGTCTTCGACCTGGCCTCCGTGTCCAAGCTGTTCACGTCGATCCTCGCGGTGCAGGAGATGGAGCGCGGCGCGCTCGAACTGGAGGCGAAGGTCGCCTCGTACCTGCCGGAGTTCGCCGGCGGCGGCAAGCAGGACGTGACCATCCGTCAACTGCTCACCCACACCTCGGGGTTCACCCCGTGGATCCCGCTGTACAACGCGCCCACGCACGAGGCCCAGGTGCAGCTCATCTGGAAGCAGCCGCTGCAGAACCCGCCGGGCAAGGTCTACCTCTACTCGGACCTCAACCTCATCTCGCTCCAGCTGGTCCTGGAGAAGCTCACCGGAAAGGCCCTCGACGTCCTGCTGCGCGAGCGGGTCACCGAGCCGCTCGGCATGACGCGCACCCGCTACAACCCGCCCGCCTCCTGGAAGCCGAAGATCGCGGCGACGGAGGACGAGCGGGCGCCGTGGTCGGGCATGAACCGGGGCCTGGTGTGGGGCGAGGTGCACGACGAGAACGCGTTCGGGTTCGGCGGCGTCGCGGGCCACGCCGGGGTGTTCTCCTGCGCGTGGGACCTGGCGGTCCTCGGCCGCACCCTGCTCAACGGCGGGGTGTACGGCAGGTCCCGCATCCTGACCGAGAAGTCGGTGGAGCTGATGTTCACCGACTTCAACACGGCGTTCCCCGGCGACGAGCACGGCCTCGGCTTCGAGCTCTACCAGCACTGGTACATGGGCGCGATGGCCACGCCGCGCACCGCGGGCCACACGGGCTTCACCGGCACGTCCCTCGTGCTCGACCCGACGACCGACTCCTTCCTCATCGTGCTCGGCAACTCCGTCCACCCCGTGCGCAGTTGGCGATCCGGCTCCGCTCCCCGGGTCGCCGCGGGCAACAACATGGCGCGCGCCGTCGCGGTCCGTCCCGCGCACGGGCGCACCGCCTGGTTCTCGGGCATGGCGAGCGCCGCGTCGGCCACCCTGACGCTGCCGGACGTGCGACTGACCGCGTCCGACGCGCGTCTGACGTGCGCGCTGTGGTGGGACACCGAGCCGCACTCCGACTTCCTCTTCCTGGAGGTGTCGACGGACGGCGGCTCGACCTGGAAGGCGCTCCCCTTCGCCACGGACCGGGACGACGCCCATCCGACGGGCTCGGCGGACGGCTACGCGGGCCGCACCTGGCACCGTCTGACCGCGGACCTCTCCGGCTTCGCCGCGGCGTCGACGCGGGTGCGCTGGCGCTACACGACGGATCAGTTGTACGTGGGCCGCGGGGTCTACGTGGACGGCGTCCGCGTCACCGACGGCCACCGCGTCGTCTTCGACGAGGCCCGCCCGGCCGACTCCTCCCGCATCGAGGCGGTGGGCTGGACCCCGTCGCAGGACTGACGGCTACCTCCCGAGGACGGCCATCGCGGCGTTGTGCCCGGGGATGCCGCTGACGCCACCGCCGCGCACGGCTCCCGCCCCGCACAGCAGCACGTTCGCGTGGGCGGTCTCCACACCCCAACGCCCGGTGCCCTCCTGCTCGTACGGGAAGGCGAGGGCCCGGTGGAAGATGTTGCCGCCGGGCAGGCGCAGGTCCCGCTCCAGGTCGAGCGGGGTCTTCGCCTCGATGCAGGGGCGGCCGTCGGCGTCGGTCGCCAGGCAGTCCTCGATCGGCTCGGCGAGATGCGCGTCGAGCTGCGCGAGGGTCGCCTTGAGCAGGGCGGCACGGGCGCTGTCGTGGTCGTCGGCCCGGGTGAACAGCCGCGCCGGGGTGTGGAGTCCGAACAGGGTCAGCGTCTGGAAGCCGCGGGCGACGAGGTCGGGGGCGAGGATCGTCGGGTCGGTCAGGGAGTGGCAGTAGATCTCCGAGGGCGGCGCGCTCGGCAGGGAGCCCGCGGCCGCCTCGGCGTACGCGGTCGCCAACTGCCCGTACCCCTCGGCGACATGGAAGGTTCCGGCGAAGGCCTCCCGCGGGTCGACGGACGTGTCCTTGAGCCGCGGGAGCCGCTTCAGCAGCATGTTGACCTTGAGCTGGGCGCCCTCGGCGGGGGACGGCGGGACGTCGCCGAGGAGCCGGGCGAGTTCCTGCGGGGACGCGCCGACGAGCACGTGCCGGGCGGCGACGGTGCCCTCGCCGTCCGCAGTCCTGTACGTCACCTCGGCGCGCTGTCCGTCGGTCGCGACGCGGGTCACCTCGTGCCCGGTGGCGAGGTGGGCGCCCGCCGCCCGGGCGGCCCCGGCGAGGGCGTCGGTGAGCGCGCCCATGCCGCCGACGGGCACGTCCCAGTCGCCCGTGCCGCCGCCGACGACGTGGTAGAGGAAGCAGCGGTTCTGGGCGAGGGTCGGGTCGTGGGCGTCGGCGAAGGTCCCGATGAGCGCGTCGGTGAGAACGACGCCGCGCACCAGGTCGTCCGCGAAGTGCTCCTCGACGGCGACCCCGATGGGCTCCTCGAACAGCATCCGCCAGGCCTCCTCGTCACCGACGCGCTCACGCAGCGCGGCACGGCTCGGCAGCGGTTCGGTGAGGGTGGGGAAGACGCGCTCGGCGACGTGGCGCGTGCGTGCGTAGAACCGCTCCCACGCCTCGAACTCCCGCTCCCCGCCGGTGAGTCGGGCGAACGCCTCGCGCGTGCGGGCCTGCCCGCCGCCGACGAGCAGGCCCGTCGCCCGGCCGCCCCGCACGTCCGGCGTGTACGAGGACACGGTCCGCTTGCGCACCGCGAACTCGAGCCCCAGGTCGCTCACGATCTTCTGCGGAAGCAGGCTGACCAGGTACGAGTACCGGGACAGGCGGGCGTCCACACCGGGGAAGGGCCGGGTGGAGACGGCGGCGCCCCCGGTGTTCCCGAGCCGCTCCAGCACGGCGACGGTGCGGCCGGCGCCGGCGAGATAGGCGGCGGCGACCAGGGCGTTGTGCCCACCGCCGACGATGACGACGTCGTACTGATCCCTTGTGCGCATGGCTCTTGGTAACACGCCCCGCGGCAAAAGCAAGCCCTCAGCCCCGGCTCTGGCCGCTCTGCCGCAACGCGGCGACCCGGCGGTACAACTCAACAGCTTCGGTCCCCCGCCCCAGCTGCTCCAGACAATGAGCCTCGTCGTTACGGCTGGCCAGAGTGTCCGCATGGCTCGCCCCGAGGACCCGCTCCCTGGCCGCGGCCACCGTCCGGTACTCGACCAGCGCGTCCTGCCACCGCCCCAGCCAGCCGAGCCCGACCGCGACCTCCCGGTGGCTGATGAGGGTGTCGACGTGCTCGGGGCCGAGCACCCGCTCCCGGATCGCGCACACGTCGCGCGCCTCGGCCAGGGCCTCTTCCCAGCGGGCCATCCGCCCCAGGTTCACGCCGAGCCCGTGCCGGGCCCGCAGGGTCTCGGGGTCGGTGGGGCCGCTCACCCGGGTCCGGTCGTCGATCAGGTCGCGGTAGAGGGTGAGCGCCTCCGCGCTGCGGCCGAGCCGCCCGAGGCTGATGCCCACCTCGTAGCGCGCGGCGAGGGTGTCCGGGTGGTCGGGGCCGAGCGCCTGGGACCTCGCCACGGCGACTTCGCGGTACGCGCGCAGGGCCTCGCTCCAGCGCCCCAACTGGCCGAGCGTGTAGCCGACTTCGCACCGCGTGACCAGGGTGTCGGGGTGATCGGGGCCGAGGACGCGGGCGCGCGCGTCGGCGACCTCGCTCGCCATCCGGTACGAGTCCTCGAGGCGGCCGAGGCGGCTGAGGTTGAAGGCGAGGTTGTGGCGGCAGCGCAGCGTGTCGGGATGCTCGGGCCCCATGGCGCGCTCGCGGGCGGCGAGCACCGCCGTGTACGCCTCGTGGGCCTCGAAGTGGCGGCCCAGCTTCCCGAGGACGTACGCCACTTCCTGCCGGGCGCCGAGCGTCTCGGGGTGGTCGGGGCCGAGGACCCGCTCCCGCCCGTCGACGACCCGGCGGTACTCGCGCAGTGCGTCGGCGGCGCGCCCCGTGCGGCTGAGGGTGAAGGCGACCTCGTAGCGGCTGGCGAGGGTGTCGGGGTGATCGGGGCCGAGCGCGTGCTCCCGCTCGGCGGCGACCGCGCGGTGCACTTCGCCCGCCTCGGCCCAGCGGCCGAGCCGGCCGAGGCTGAGGCCCGCGTTGTGCCGGGAGGCGAGCCGGGTGAGCAACTCCGGTGCGGGTGTGGGCCGTTCGCCGCTCCCGGCCGGGGTCGTCCGGTGCCGGGCGCTCGCGGCGGGCCGGGGGATCCACTCCCCGGCGAGTCCGGAGGCGGCGTCGGGCGGCGTGGCGCGCAGCCCGGTGCCGCCGGTGGCCTTGTGCCCCGTGGTCATGCCGCGGGTCCACGACGGCAGCCGCGGCTCGCGCGATCCCGGCTGTTCGGCGACGACCTGGGTGTCGGTGCGCGGCGGTGCGACCTGCGGGGCGCGGACCGTGGGCACGTACAGTCCGCGCGAACCGCGTCCGGCGGCGATGCGCCTGCCCAACTCCCGTGCGTCGCGCGGCCGTTCCTCGGGGTCCTTGGCGAGCAGGTCGAGGATGATCCGGTCGACGTACGCGGGCAGTTCGGGCCGGTGGCTGCGCGGCGGCTCGGGCAGGGTGTCGCGGTGTCCGACGAGCACGGCCCACGCGTCGTCGAGGTCGAACGGGGGTGCGCCGGTGGCGATCTCGTACAGGACGCAGCCGAGCGAGTACAGGTCGCTGCGCTGGTCGACGTGTGTGCCGCCGATCTGCTCGGGCGACATGTAGTGCGGGGTGCCCATGGCGATGCCGGTGCCGGTGAGGCGGGCGGTGAAGCCGATGTCGTGGCCGAGGCGGGCGATGCCGAAGTCGCAGATCTTCGCGGTGCCGTCGGCGAGGCGGACGATGTTCGCGGGCTTCAGGTCGCGGTGCACGATGCCCTGTTCATGGGTGTAGGCGAGGGCGGCGGCGATCTGTTCGGCCATGTCGACGATGTCGTCCACGGCCAGCGGGTGGTGGCGGTTCTCCTCGAGGAGCTGGCTGAAGTTCTTGCCCTCGAGGAGCTCCATCACGAGGTACAGGATGCCTTCGTACTCGCCGAAGTCGTGCACGACGGTGATCCCGCGGTGCTGGAGGGCGGCGGCCACGCGCGCTTCCCTGCGGAAGCGCTCCCGCAGCACCCGGGTGAAGGACTGGTCGCGCTGCGGCCCGAGCGGCTTGAGGCACTTCACGGCGACGTGCCGCCCGAGCGATTCGTCGCGGGCGCGCCACACCTCGCCCATGCCGCCGCGGCCGATCAGATCGAGCAGCCGGTACCGCCCGTGGATCAGCCTGATGTCGTCCCGCGTGTCCCCCGGCTCCGCCATGTCCCGCTGTCGCCCCCGTCGCCTCGCTGCGCCCTCCCCGGCTCGTCCAGTATGGCTACCCATCTGCCGACTTTGTACGGTGCCGGGCGGGTGTCGGGACCGAGTCGTGCCATGGCGCGCAGGATGTGTTTCGGGGGCAGTTGCCAGCGCACACGGGCGGGGACGCAGCGCAGTGCGGTGCCCGTGACGCGCAGGCGGCGGGTGACCACGGCGGGGGCGGGAGCGCGCCGCCCGTACAGCTCATGGGCGTACGGCGGCAGGGAGGCGTACGCCAGGTTCGCCACGCGCCGCCAGATCGCTTCGCGCGCCGGGATCAACAGGGGGTGGGTCGGCGGCCGTTGCAGGAAGTCGTCGACCTCGCGTGCCTCCGGGCCCGCGGCGAGCTCGGGCCGCACCGTGTCGAAGTACGCCACCAACTCGGCCTGGCTGCCCGGCACTTCGGCCGGGTCGAGGCCGACGAGGCGGGCGCTGGTGCGGTGTTCGGCGACGTACCGGTCGGCCTGCGCCTCGGTGAGGCGGAAGCCGGAGCGGCGGGCGACGTGCAGATAGGAGTCGATCTCGGCGCAGTGCACCCACAGCAGCAGCGCGGGTTCGTCGACGCCGTAGCGCTCCCCCGTGTCCGGGTCGGTGGCCCCCAGCATGCGGTGGATCTTGCGTACCCGCGCGCCCGCCTTCTCGGCCGCCTCGCCGGTGCCGTACGTCGTCGTCCCGACGAAGCTCGCGGTGCGCATCAGGCGACCCCACGCGTCGCGCCGGAAGTCGGAGTTCTGCATCACGCCGCGCACGGCACGCGGGTGCAGCGCCTGGAAGTAGAGGGCCCGTACGCCCGCGACCCACATCATGGGGTCGGCGTGCATCTGCCACGTCACCGAATCGGGCCCGAAGAGACCCGGGTCCGCCGCTCCCGCCTGCGCCACGTCGCGCCTCCCGTCGCCGTCTCCCCGATGACCAGGATATTCGTTTGCCCGGCGGCGGCAGGGGCGGATGCAATGTCCGGCATGATCACCCAGGTATGCCCGATGTCCCCGGCGCGGCGGGACAGGACATGAAGACGCCGGACCTCCATACACCGGACATGAGTACGTCTCTCTCGCCGATCCGGATCGGCGCGCTCGCTCCGCTGACGCCGCCCGGCTGGGTCGAGGCCGGTCAACACCTGCTCGCGGGAATGGAGTTGGCCGTCCGCGACGTCAATGACGGCGGCGGGATCGGCGGACGCCCGCTGGAGCTGCTGGTCCGGGACACCGCGGCGGATCCGGAGCGGGCCGCGACGGCCGTGGACGAGCTTGCGGGTGCGGGCGTGGTCGCGCTGGCGGGCGAGTACCACAGCGTCGTCGCGCGCACCGCCGCCAACCGGGCCGACGCGCTCGGTGTGCCGTACCTCTGCTCGTCTGCGGTGCTCGACGCGCTCACGGAGCGGCCGACGCCCCGGGTCGCGCGGCTGCCCCCGCCGCAGTCCCGGGGCTGGCGGGTCTACGCGGACTTCCTGCTCGACGCGGGCCACCGCCGCGTGGCCGTGGCGACCCAGCCGAGTGTCTACTGGGCCTGCGGGACGCGGATCCTGCGGGACCGGCTCGCCGCGCGCGGCGGCTGCCTCGTCGAGCTCGACATGCGTGCGCTCACCCCGCGGGCCGTCTGCGACGCGCTCGTCGAGCAGCGCGCGAGCGCCCTCCTGCTGCTGGTCGGCCAGCCGGAACCGGCCGTGCCGATCGTGACGTCCGTGCGCAGCGATCCGCGCCTGGCGGACGTCCTGATCGGCGCTCCGGCCGGACAGCCGGAGTTCGCCGCCTGGGCGACGCAGTTGGGCACGGACGGGACCGCGATCCCGTTCCTGCGCTATCTGCCCGAGCACCTCGGCCCGCTCGGCGCCCGCGTCGAGAGCGCCCTGCGCGAACGGCTGGCCGCGGCGCCCTCCTTCGTCGCCCTCGAGGGGTACGACACGGTCACCGTGCTCGCCGCGGTGCTGCGCGCCCACGGCACGGACCGCGAGCGCGTCGCCGCGGCCTGGCCGCAGGTGGCCGTCGAGGGGACCCGGGGACGGATCCGGTTCTCCCGGGCGCCGGGCGACGGCGTGTGGCAGTGGGCGGGACCGCCGGTCCAGGTCGTCGACCGGGATCCGGCGGCGCCCGGCCGCTTCCGCGTCCTGCGCACCGGGTGAGCAGGGTCCGTGTGCCCTCGCCATGGGTGGCACGCGCCTCTCGCGCACAGCCGGTGCCCGGTGGTGGTCGCTCCCTGACGAGCTAGCGCGTTCGCTGCCAGGAGGCGAGGAGGATCTCGTCGGCCACGTGCTCCGCCCACTGCTCGATCGCCGGGAAGTCCCGGAAGTCGCCGCCCTTGCCGGACCGCACCAGCATGCGGGCGCCCCGGCTCTGCGCGTTCTCCTTGAGGCAACCGCCGAAGGTGACGTGCTCACGGGCGTGCAGCTGGTCGGCGATCCGGCGCACGCTCGGAGTCGGCGGGATGTCGCCCCGCGACGCCGAGTCGTCGAGCGGTCCGCTGCTGAACAACCACAGCGGGCGCTCGGACAGGGCTCGGCGATGGCGTCGGACGAAGCGCCGCACGTACCGGTGCCAGTGTCCGGCGTACAACCCGCTGCCCAGGACCACCGCGTCATAGGGTTCCACGCTCGCCACGAAACGGGCCAGGCGCGGCTCGGCCCGCAGCCCGGCCTTGTTCAGGACGTCGGCGATGGCGCCGGCGATCTGCGGCGTCGAGCCGTTCGCCGTACCGTAGGTGACCAGAACACGTGCGATGTGCTCATGCATGCGGATCAACTCCCTTCGCAGCCACGACTGTCAGCTGTCGGTGACCAGCGCCGTGAGATCGAGCCGATGGCGCGGGCGGCACGTCCCGGGCCCCGGTCGCAGCACGTCGGGGCGGCAGAGAGGCGGGAGGTGCCGCCTAGGGCCTGTCTCTCAGATCCCTCCTGCCCCGCGACGCCTGGCACGCACTCTCGCCTCACCGGGCGCAGACCCAAGTACATCCAGTACG
>NZ_JBITJZ010000007.1:0-470895 GCF_044460595.1 Streptomyces sp. NPDC050085
CCCAGAGCACGCACCAGACGCCGCAAGGCCGCCCTCCGGGCGTGGGGGTCCCCCCGGCCGAAGGCTGGGGGAGGGAGTTTGAAGACACGCCCTAGCCGGCAGCCCGCCGGACCGCCTCGCACGTCTGCGCCGGAGTTGCCTGCCAGGGGCTGCCGTGGCCGGGGAGGACCCAGGACGCCTCGAGACCCGCGAGGCGCTCGAGCGAGGCGAGCGCCTCGGCCGGGTCGTCGGTGAACGGTGCGGGTTGCGGGCCCGTGCGCCCGGTGAGCACGTGCCGGGTCGTCAGGGCGTCGCCGACGCAGACCGCGTCGGCGATCGGTACGTGGACGGCGACACTGCCCGGCGAGTGGCCCGGCATCCCCACGATCACCGGGCTGCCGGGCAGCTCCAGCACGTCGCCGTCGGCGATCTCGGTCACTTCGCCGACGTACTGGGTGCGCAGGCCGTTCTTGCGCAGGGAGTAGCCGAAGAAGCCGAGCGTCGCACCGAGTCGCATGGGACCGGTCGGGATCTTGGGCTTCTCGCCCGTGCGGGCGCGGACGGCGTCGGCCGCATGCACGTACACCGGCACCTGGTGCTCGCGCCGCAGGCGTTCGGCGAAGCCCAGGTGGTCGGAGTCGCCGTGGGTGAGCACGAGCCCGCGGATGTCGTCGGCGGACTTGCCGAGCACGCGCAACTCGGCCTGCAGATCGTGCCAGTGGCCGGGCAGACCGGCGTCGACGAGGGTGATGCCCTCGGGGGTGTCGATCAGGTAGCAGGACACCTTGTCGTTGCCGAGTCGGTGCAGGTGCGGAGCGAGCTTCATGGGACTCCTGCCGGGGAGGGGGCCGAGATCATGGACTTCTGGCTGGGACGGCATCTTGACACACCAACGCCCCTGCGAGGTAAGGCGGTTGAGGGAGAATGATGTGGGCCCGTAGCGCTCCCGGGGTCCGCGTGGCGGACGCGCGCGGGTGTCGCTCAGCGCAGCACCGCCGCCAGCAGGTCGGAACCCAGCGCCGTCAGGTCGGGCAGATTGAGGGTGTACCGCACGTAGCGGCCGTGCCGCCGTGCCGTGAGCAGGCCCGCGCGGCGCAGGACCGCGATGTGGCGGGACACCTCGGGGGGCGAGAGCTCCCAGAAGTTGGCCAGCTCCGCGTTGGTGTGCGGGCCGCGGGCCAGGGTGCGCAGCAGCCGCAGCCGTACCGGGTGCGAGAGCGCCTCGAGCCGGAGGGAGACCGTCTCCAGGGAGACCGGCTCCGCCGGACTCGGCTCGGACACGGGGTACTGCACCACCGGATGCCAGCCAGGCGCGTGCACCGCCACCAGGTGCGGGCGGCCGTACACGCTGGGGATGAAGGTGACCCCGGAGCCGCGGGCGGCGGTCGACTTGTCCTGCACCTTGTCCACGACGATGCGGTCGCCGTCCGGTGCCAGGGTGACCGCGCCGGAGACCGAGGCGAGCGCCGCCCCGACGCCCTGCCGCCTGAGCAGCTCGTTCTTCAGGCGCAGATCGGTGGCGAGCTGCACCGCGACACCCGCCCAGGCGGCGTCGAAGAACGCCCCGGCGCACTCTTCGAGGGTGCGGCGCACCCGCGCCCGCACCGCGACCGGGTCCGCGAGCAGCCGTTCCGCGAACGCCTCCTGCCGTGCGCCACGCGCCTGGGCCACGTCCAGGGCCCGCTCGCGCGCGGTCGCGTCGGTGAGCGGCGAAGCGCCGCGGAAGTGGACGCGGCTGCTCCCGCACGTGGTGACGAGCGCGGCGGTCACGTACGTCTCGTCGTCGATCCGGTCGACGTCGTCCAACTCCTCCGCGAGGGTCGGCCGGGGCCGCGCGGGGATCAGGAAGTCGGCCTGTGAGGAACGCCAGAGGAACTCCGCCTCCTTGAGCCGCTCCGCCAACTCGTCCGGCAGTCCGGTCCAGACGTCCGCGGCCCAGCCGGCGAACTGCGGATGGTGACCGGGCTCGGCCAGCGCGTGCAGCATCGCGGTCAACTCGGCCAGCGGGGAGGCGGCGAACCGCACCGGCTCGGACGGCACTTCGCTGATGTCGATCCTCAACGTCATCCCCCCATCATTCCGCCCAACCCGCCGGGCGACGGCGTCAGTTGACGAAGTACGTCAACCGACGGGCCCGGCCCCGGCGGTCGAACGCACTGTCTGAGTCATGGCAACCCTCACCGCAATCCGGCCCCGCGCCCTCGTCCGCGCCTCAGGAGGCCCCCGTTATGCCGTCGCGCTGGCCGTGGACGCCCTGGGCACCGGCCTGCTGCGCCCCTTCCTGCTGCTCTACGGCGTGGCCGTGCTGAAGCTGTCCGGGCCGGTCACCGGCACCGCGATGACGGCCGGCATCGTCGCGGGGCTGCTGTGCATGCCCGCGGTGGGCCGCTGGCTCGACCGCGGCGCCCGCAGCACCGTCGTGGCGGCGTCCATGCTGATCCGGGTCCTGGGCGTGGCGCTGCTGATGGCCGCCCCCGCGGGGCACGTCGGGCTCTTCGCGGCGGCAGCACTCTTCCTCGGCATCGGCAACCAGGCCTGGCCGGCCGCCCACGCCGCGCTCGTGGCCACCGTCGCCCATGGCCGAGAACGCGACACCGCTCTCGCGGCGGGCCGCGCCCTGCGCAACGCCGCCCTGGGCGTCGGAGCACTCCTGGCCACCGCATGCATGGCGGGCGGCACAACTGCCCTGCGGGCGCTGGCAGTTGTCACCGCGGTCTCCTACCTCGCCGCGGCCGCCCTGGCGTGGTCGGTGCACGTCCACGCACAGCCGGCCCGGGCCGCGGCCAAGGGCGGCGACGAGGAGCCCGCACCCCGGATGCGCGCGCTGCTCGCCGCCAACGTGATCTACGTCTTCTGCCTCAACGTCCCCGAGATCGCGCTCCCGCTGGTCCTGGTGACGCAGCTCCACGCGTCCTCGGTGTGGCCCGGGGTCGTCTTCGTGGCCAACACGGTGCTGGTCGTCACCCTGCAGGTCCCGGTCACCGTCCTCATGTCCCGCTTCTCCCGGCGGAGCGTGCTGGCCTTCTCCGGCGTGCTTCTTGCCGCCTCCTACCTCGGCTTCCTCGCCGCCGCCTCACTGGGCGGCGCCTTGGCCGTCCCGGCCGTCGCCGCCGTCTCCGTCGTCTGCACGCTCGGCGAGATCGTCTACGCCGGAAGCGCCACCGCCCTCGTCACCGCACTGACCCCGGCCCGTGTCCTGGGCCGCGCCCTCGCCCGCTTCCAGCTCTCCACGGGCTTCGGCCTCGCCGTCTCCCCGGCGGTCATCACGACGCTCGCCCCCTACGGCCCGGCCGCCCTGTGGGGCAGCCTCACGGCAGGCACCCTCCTGTCGGCCTCCGCCGTCGCCGCGGAGAAGGAGGAAGGAACGCCTCCGCGGAATCGCGGTCTTGGCCATGCCCGCGTCACGCGGTAACGTCGCTCCGTTATCGACGACGGTACGACGGAAGCCGGTGAAAGTCCGGCACGGTCGCGCCACTGTGTGCGGAGGGTCCGAGGGCCGCTTCGTGAGTCAGACCCGTGACTGTCGTCCTTTGTGCACCACCGAGATGGGACGCGAACTCCCGAGGAGGCCCTGCCATGGCGCAGCATGTCGCCCAGCCGACCGCCACCACCCCTGCTCTGCCGGCCAAGTTGCCGTTGAAGGCGATCGCCCCCTGGGCCGTCTTCTTCGGCGTACTGATGCTGGTCCTGCTGTACTTCGTCGGCGCCGAGCAGGGCGCCACGTCCGTGTTCAGCGGCGCGGAGGTTCACGAGTGGGTGCACGACGCCCGCCACCTGCTCGGTTTCCCCTGCCACTGACGTAAGGGACGCCGAACGGCTCATGAACTCAACCACCGTACGCAATCTGCTCGTTCGGGGCATGCTCGCCGGTCTCGCGGCCGGCGTGCTCGCCCTGGTCATCTCCTACTGGCTCGGTGAGCCGAACGTCGACAAGGCGATCGCCTTCGAGGAGGCCCACGCCGGGCACTCCCACGGCGACGAGGTCGAACTCGTCTCCCGCAGCCTCCAGTCCACCGCCGGTCTCGCCACCGGCGTCCTCGTCTACGGGGTCGCCTTCGGCGGCATCGCAGCGCTCGCCTACTGCTTCGCGCTCGGGCGGGTGGGCCGCTTCGGCCCGCGCGCCACGGCGCTGCTGCTGTCCGGCTGCGCACTGCTCGCGGTCTACGTCGTCCCGTTCCTGAAGTACCCCGCGAACCCGCCGGCCGTCGGCAACCCCGACACCATCGGCAAGCGGACCACCCTGTACTTCCTGATGATGGTGCTCAGCGTTCTCCTCGCGGTCGTCTCGACGATCGCCGGAAAGCGCCTCGCGCCGCGCTTGGGCACCTGGTACGCCACCGTCGTGGCCGTCCTCGGCTTCGCCGTCGCCATCGGTCTGGCGTTCGCGTTCCTGCCCGTCGTCAACGAGGTGCCGGAGCACTTCCCGGCCGCGCTGCTGTGGCGCTTCCGGCTCTCCGCGCTCGCGATGCAGATCGCGATGTGGGGCGGATTCGGCCTGCTCTTCGGCGAGTTGGCCGAACGACTGCTGAACCCGAAGCCCGCGACGGCCGTGCCCGGACGGGCGCCGGTGCCCGCCGGGCGGTGACCTGAACCATCGCACACAGGAGGGCCCGCGGAACGATCCGAGGGCCCTCTCGCGTTTCTCCGGCACCACCGATGGGGCGACGAACCGAGGAGCCGCATGGGCAGACCACCCCAACCGCGCCACATCATGCTCGGCGGCCACGAAGCCGTCGCCCTGACCATCGACGAGTACGCCCAACTGATCGCGAGCCGACGGCAGATCGGCGGTCAGAGCGCCCGCGTCCGGGTCCTGGCCCACCAGGCGAAGCGCACCGAGCGCCTGGTGCGAGGCCTGGAGGAACTCGTCGAGGAGTGCGCTGCCGAGGCCTGCCGTGCCGCCGGCACACCGCAGCCGGGGCAGCCACGGTCGGACGACCGTCGGGACGACGACTGCCCGCGCTGCGCCGTCGCCGAACTGCTGCGCGGGTACAAGGACATGACGAGCGGCTGACCCGGATGGATCAGGACGTCGTGGTCCCCAGCTCCTCGCGGACCGTGCGTGCGGCCGCGACGAGGTTCTCCAGGGAGGCCCGGGTCTCGGGCCAGCCGCGGGTCTTCAGACCGCAGTCCGGGTTGACCCACAGCCGCTCGGCGGGAATGGCCTCAAGTCCCGTACGCAGCAAGGCGGATGCCTCCTCGGGGCTCGGGATGCGGGGGGAGTGGATGTCGTACACGCCGGGGCCCGCCTCGCGCGGGTAGCCGTGCTCGGCCAGCTCGCGCGCGACCTGCATGTGCGAGCGCGCCGCTTCGAGGCTGATGACGTCGGCGTCGAGGTCGTCGATGGCCCGGACGATGTCGCCGAACTCGGCGTAGCACATGTGGGTGTGGATCTGGGTGTCCGGGCGGACCCCCGCCGTGGACAGGCGGAACGCCTCGGTGGCCCAGGCGAGGTACGCGGCGTGGCCCGCGGCGCGCAGCGGCAGCGTCTCGCGCAGGGCGGGCTCGTCGACCTGGATGACCGAAGTCCCGTTCGCCTCCAGGTCGTTGACCTCGTCGCGCAGGGCGAGGGCGACCTGGCGGGCGGTGTCGCCGAGCGGCTGGTCGTCGCGGACGAAGGACCAGGCGAGCATGGTGACGGGCCCGGTCAGCATGCCCTTGACGGGCCGGTCGGAGAGCGACTGCGCGTACGTCGTCCAGCGCACCGTCATCGGCCCGGGGCGCGCGATGTCACCGGCCAGGACCGGCGGGCGGACGTAGCGGGTGCCGTACGACTGGACCCAGCCGTGCTGCGTGGCGAGGTAGCCGGTGAGCTGCTCGGCGAAGTACTGGACCATGTCGTTGCGTTCGGGTTCGCCGTGCACGAGGACGTCCAGGCCCGTCTTCTCCTGGAACGAGATGACGTCGCGGATCTCGTTCCTGATGCGTTCCTCGTAGCCCGCGGTGTCGATCCGCCCGGCGCGCAAGTCGGCGCGGGCGGTGCGCAGTTCGGTGGTCTGCGGGAAGGATCCGATGGTGGTGGTCGGCAGCAGCGGCAGGCCGAGGAGGGCGCGCTGGGCCGCGGCCCGCTCGGCGTAGGGCTGCGAGCGGCGGCTGTCGGAGTCGGTGACGGCCGCGGCGCGCGCCCGGACGGCCGGGTCGCGGGTGATCGGCGATGCGGTGCGCGAGGCGAGATCGGCCCTGTTGGCCGCGAGTTCCGCGGTGATGGCGTCCGTGCCCTGGGCCAGCCCCTTGGCGAGGATGGCGACCTCGGTGGTCTTCTGCCGGGCGAAGGCGAGCCAGCGCCGGATCTGCGGCTCGATGTCGCGCTCCGCCGCGGCGTCGAGCGGGACGTGGAGCAGCGAGCAGGAGGCGGCCACGTCGACGCGGTCGGCCAGGCCCAGCAGGGTGCCGAGTGTGCTGAGGGACTTCGCCAGGTCGTTGATCCAGATGTTGCGGCCGTTGACGACACCGGCGACCAGCCGCTTGCCGGGCAGGCCGCCGACCGCGGCGAGCGCGTCGAGGTTGGCGGCCGCGGCGTCGGTGAAGTCGAGGGCGAGGCCGTCGACCGGCGCCTTCGCGAGGACGGGCAGCGCGTCACCGAGCTGGTCGAAGTAGGAGGCGACGAGCAGCCTCGGACGGTCGGTGAGGGCGCCGAGGTCGCGGTACGTGCGGGCCGCCGCGCCCAGTTCGGCCGGGGTGCGGTCCTGGACGAGGGCGGGCTCGTCGAGCTGCACCCACGCGGCGCCGGCGGCGCGCAGGTCGGCGAGGACCTCGGCGTACACGGGCAGCAGCCGGTCGAGGAGCGTGAGCGGGTCGAAGTCCGCCGCGACGCCGGGCGCGGGCTTGGCCAGGAGCAGGTACGTGACCGGTCCGACGAGCACCGGGCGGGCGGCGAGCCCCAGGGCGAGGGCCTCCTCGAGCTCCGCGACCTGTTTGGTGGAGTCGGCGGCGAAGACCGTGTCCGGGCCCAACTCAGGCACCAGGTAGTGGTAGTTGGTGTCGAACCACTTGGTCATCTCCAGCGGTGCGACGTCCTGCGTGCCGCGGGCCATGGCGAAGAACCCGTCGAGGGCGTCCGCGTCGACGGCGGCGCGGTGGCGCTCGGGGATCGCGCCGACCATGACGGTGGTGTCGAGGACGTGGTCGTAGTACGAGAAGTCGCCGGTGGGGACTTCGCCGATGCCCGCGCCCGCGAGTTCCCGCCAGTTCGTGCGGCGCAGCCCGGCCGCGGTGGCACGGAGGGCGTCGGCGGTGACGCGGCCCTTCCAGTAGCCCTCGATCGCCTTCTTGAGCTCGCGGTTCGGTCCCTGGCGCGGGTAGCCGTGCACGGTGGCCCGTGCTGTTGCGGCTGCGGTGCTGGTGGTCACGGAGTTCTCCTTCGAGAGACGTATCCCTGGGATCCCGGGACCGACGCGGTCGAGAAGGAGTGACGGACCGGCGGCACGACCTCGCGCGGCAAGGCGCGGTGGTCCGCTCGGTAGGTACGCCGACCCGCCCTCGAGGTCACCGGAATCTCCGCGTACGCGTGGTGCGTACACGGGCAGTTGGCAGGTCTTCGGACTCGTGGGCGCGTCCCGTGCACAGACGGAACACCTACTGGCCGTCGCTTCCCAGGTCCCGTTCCTCGGGGCCCAGTGCGTATGACGGCGGTCGTTCCCACTCACCGCTGCGGGGCAGTCCCGGATTCCCACCGGGTTCCCTCTTGCGACGCATCCCGCCTGGCGGACGGGGCGAACCAGCTGCACGGGCCACCCTACGGGGCGTGGGTCGAGCGGTGCCAGGGGGTCCGGGATCCGGGCGGGTTGGCCTGCACAATGCGGGGATGGAGCACATGAATCACACCGATCACACCGATCACACGGATCACGCGGATCACGCGGATCACACCGTCATGAAGGTCGTCGCCGCCGCCGTGGTCGAGGACGGGAAGCTGCTCGTCGTCAGCAAGCGGGCGGCGCCGGACGTCTTCTACGTTCCGGGCGGCAAGCCCGAGCCGGGAGAGGAGCCGGAGGAGACCCTCGTACGGGAGTTGCACGAGGAGTTGGGCGTCGTACCGGGCACCCTCGAACCGCTCGCGGTGGTGGAGGAGACGGCAGCCCTGGAAGGCGTCCCGATGCACCTGACCGTCTTCTCCACGACGTTGACCGGCGAGCCGGTACCCGCGGCCGAACTGTCCGCCCTGCGCTGGACCGACGGACGTGACCCGGGCCTGCGACTCGCCCCCGCCGTCGAACGCCATCTGCTGCCGTTGCTGCGGGACAGGGGCGTGCTCTAGGCCACGGAGCGGGTCGGGACGCCCGGCGTGGGCAACGGCACGTACGTCAGACGAGGCCCGCCGCGTGATCGGGGACGTACGTCTGAAGGTCGCGCGGCGGCCGCCGGTAACCCGTGGCCGGCGGCCGCCGTGGCAGATCGATCGCGGGCGGTGCGACCTCCCGGTAGGGCACCGTCGACAGCAGGTGCGCGATCATGTTGAGGCGGGCGCTGCGCTTGTCGTCGCTCTCGACGAGGTACCAGGGCGCCTCCGCGATGTCGGTGTGCACGAGCATCTCGTCCTTCGCCCGCGAGTACGCCTCCCAGCGCGTGATCGACTCGACGTCCAGCGCCGACAACTTCCAACGCCGTGTGGGGTCTTCGAGACGGCGCCGGAACCGCTGCTCCTGCACCGCGTCACTCACCGAGAACCAGTACTTGCGCAACAGGACGCCGTCCTCGACGAGGAGTCGCTCGAACAGGGGGCACTGATGGAGGAAGCGTCGGTGCTCGGCAGGCGTACAGAATCCCATCACGTGCTCCACGCCCGCCCGGTTGTACCAACTGCGGTCGAAGAGGACTATTTCGCCTGCCGCGGGAAGCCGTTCCACGTACCGCTGGAAGTACCACTGCGTGCGCTCGCGCTCCGTGGGCGCGGGCAGCGCGACGATCCGTGCCACCCGGGGATTGAGATGCTCGGCGACCCGCTTGATCGTGCCGCCCTTGCCCGCTGCGTCGCGTCCCTCGAAGACGACGACCAGGCGGGCCGCCTCGGCACGCACCCACTCCTGGAGCTTCACCAGTTCGGTCTGCAACCGGTACAACTCCCGCTCGTACAGCGCCTTGTTCACGGCCCCACCCCGTATCCCCTAGCCCAACGCCCCATGCCTACAGCGACGTTACGGAGAATCCCATGACCAGGGCCAATCATCCGGACAACACGGCGCTCGACGTCGACGAACACGGCGCGCTCGACGCCGGCGAACACGAGGCGCTCGACGCGCACTGGCGGGCCGCGAACTACCTCGCGGTCGGCCAGATCTACCTCATGGGGAACCCGCTGCTCGCCCAGCCCCTGCGACCCGAGCACATCAAGCCGCGCCTGCTCGGCCACTGGGGCACCTCGCCCGGACTGAACCTGGTCCACACCCACCTCAACCGGGTGATCAAGGCCCGCGACCTGGAGGCCCTGTGCATCTGGGGACCCGGGCACGGCGGGCCGGCGGTCCTTGCCAACTCCTGGCTGGACGGGTCCTACGGCGAGACGTATCCGGACGTCGGCCGGGACGCGGCCGGCATGGAGCGCCTGTTCCGCCAGTTCTCCTTCCCCGGCGGCGTGCCCAGCCACGTCGCCCCGGAGACACCCGGCTCGATCCACGAGGGCGGCGAGCTGGGCTACTCCCTCGCCCACGCCTACGGAGCCGCCCTCGACAACCCGGACCTCCTCGTCGCCTGCGTCATCGGCGACGGCGAGGCGGAGACCGGACCGCTGGCCGCCTCCTGGCACTCCACCAAGTTCCTCGACCCGGTGCACGACGGCGCGGTCCTGCCGATCCTCCACCTCAACGGCTACAAGATCGCCAACCCGACGGTCCTGGCCCGCATCCCCGAGGACGAGCTCGACGACCTGCTGCGCGGCTACGGCCACGAGCCGATCCACGTGTCCGGACACGAACCCGGCCAGGTGCACCACGCGATGGCCGCCGCGATGGACCGGGCCCTCGACCGCATCGCCCACCTCCAGCGGGCCGCCCGCACCGAGGGCGCCACCGAACGCCCGCGCTGGCCCATGATCGTGCTGCGCACCCCCAAGGGCTGGACGGGCCCGCGCGAGGTCGACGGCCTGCCGGTCGAGGACACCTGGCGCTCCCACCAGGTCCCGCTCGCCGCCGTGCGCGAAAACCCCGAGCACCTGCGGCAGTTGGAGACGTGGCTGCGCTCCTACCGTCCCGAGGATCTCTTCGACGCGGAGGGCCGGCCGCTCCCGCACGTCCTCGCCTGCGTCCCCGACGGCACGCACCGCCTGGGCGCCAACCCGCACGCCAACGGTGGCCTCCTCGCCCGCGATCTGCCGCTCGCGCCCCTGGAGCGGTTCGCCGTCCCCGTCGACAAACCCGGCACGAGCCTGCACGAACCCACCCGCGTCCTCGGCGAGTTGGTCGCCCAGGTCATGGCCGACACCGCCGACCGTCGCGACTTCCGCCTGGTCGGACCCGACGAGACGGCCTCCAACCGCCTCCAGGCCGTCATCGACGTCACCGGAAAGGCCTGGCAGGCAGGCGTCCGTGACACCGACGAGCACCTCGCCCGCGACGGCCGGGTGATGGAGATCCTCTCCGAACACCTCTGTCAGGGCTGGCTGGAGGGGTACCTCCTCACCGGCCGCCACGGGCTGTTCTCCTGCTACGAGGCGTTCGTCCACATCGTCGACTCGATGGTCAACCAGCACATCAAGTGGCTCAAGACATCACGCGAGTTGGCGTGGCGGGCGCCCATCGCCTCCCTCAACTACCTCCTCACGTCCCACGTGTGGCGCCAGGACCACAACGGGTTCTCGCACCAGGACCCCGGCTTCGTCGACCACGTGATGAACAAGAGCCCCGACGTCGTCCGCGTCTACCTGCCGCCGGACGCCAACACCCTCCTCTGTGTCGCCGAACACGTCCTGCACAGCCGGGACTACGTCAATGTCGTCGTCGCCGGCAAACAGCCCTGCTTCGACTGGCTCTCGCTGGAGCAGGCACGGGCGCACTGCGCGCGGGGCGCGGGCATCTGGCCCTGGGCGGGCACGGACGACGGCAGCCGGGAGCCGGACGTGGTGCTGGCGTGCGCGGGCGACGTGCCGACCCTGGAAGTCCTGGCCGCGTCCCAGCTGCTCCGCCGCCACCTGCCGGATCTCGCGGTCCGCGTCGTGAACGTCGTCGACATCGCCCGTCTCGTGCCCCGCGAGGAACACCCGCACGGCATGGCGGACTTCGAGTACGACGCCCTGTTTACCCCGGACAAACCGGTGATCTTCGCCTACCACGGCTACCCGTGGCTCATCCACCGCCTGGCCTACCGGCGCACCGGCCACGCCCATCTCCACGTACGCGGCTACAAGGAATCCGGCACCACCACCACACCGTTCGACATGGTCGTCCGCAACGACCTCGACCGCTACCGCCTCGTCATGGACGTCATCGACCGCGTCCCCGGCCTTGCCGTACGCGCCGCGGCCGTCCGCCAGACCATGGCGGACACCCGCACCCGCCACCAGGCGTGGATCCGCGAGCACGGCACCGACCTGCCCGAGGTCGCCGACTGGGCGTGGACGGGCTGAGGGCGTCGCGTTGCGGCAGGCCGCGATCGGGGACCGCCACGGGAAGGGTCAGCGGGGCCGGAGTTCGGTGAGCAGTTCGCGGATGCGCCGCTCGATCTCGTCCCGGATCGGGCGGACGGCCTCGGCGCCCTGCCCCGCGGGGTCGTCGAGCTTCCAGTCGAGGTACCGCTTGCCGGGAAAGACGGGGCAGGTGTCGCCGCAGCCCATGGTGATCACCACGTCGGACGCCCGCACCGCTTCCACGGTCAGCACCTTCGGCGTCTCGGCGGACATGTCGATGCCCACCTCCGCCATGACCTGAACGGCGGCCGGGTTCACGGCATCGGCGGGCGCGGACCCCGCGGACCGCACCTCGACGCCGCCCTCGGAGAGGTGAGTGAGGAAGGCGGCGGCCATCTGCGAACGGCCCGCGTTGTGGACGCACACGAACAGGACGGACGGCTTGGATTCAGACACGGGCGGATCCTTCCGGGGAGACGGCCCGTCCGGCGGCAGGGGCGGAGGGAGGGAAGCAGCGGCGGGAGGCCAGGGCGACGTGGACCAGGCCGATCAGGACCGGCACCTCGATGAGCGGACCTACGACTCCCGCGAGGGCCTGTCCGGAGGCGGCGCCGAAGGTGGCGATGGCAACGGCGATGGCGAGTTCGAAGTTGTTGCCCGCCGCCGTGAACGCCAGCGTCGTCGCCTTCGGGTGGTCGAGTCCGACCGCACGGCCGACGGCCATGGACCCGGTCCACATCACGGCGAAGTACACCAGCAGCGGCAGCGCGATCCGTACGACGTCCAGCGGCTTCGAGGTGATGGCCTCGCCTTGGAGGGCGAACAGGACGACGACGGTGAACAGCAGCCCGTACAGGGCGAACGGGCCGATCCGTGGGATCAGCGTGGTCTCGTACCAGGTGCGTCCCTTGGCCCGCTCGCCCAGGCGGCGGGTGAGGAACCCGGCGAGCAGCGGGATGCCGAGGAAGAGCAGGACGGAGCGGGCGATCTCCCACACCGACACGTCGAGTGCGGTCTGTTCCAGGCCGAGCCAGCCCGGCAGCACGGTCAGGTAGAACCAGCCCAGCGCGGCGAACGCGACCACTTGGAAGGCGGAGTTGAGAGCGACGAGAACGGCGGCGGCTTCGCGATCGCCGCAGGCGAGGTCGTTCCAGATGATCACCATGGCGATGCAGCGGGCAAGCCCGACGATGATCAGGCCGGTGCGGAACTCGGGCAGGTCCGGCAGGAAGAGCCAGGCGAGGGCGAACATCAGGGCCGGGCCGACGATCCAGTTCAGGACCAGGGACGGGACGAGGAGGCGGCGGTCGCGGGTGACGGTGTCCAGACGGTCGTAGCGGACCTTCGCCAGGACCGGGTACATCATCACGAGCAGTCCGAGCGCGATCGGCAGCGAGACGCCGGTGACGGTGACCTTCGCGAGCGCGTTTCCCAGGCCGGGCACGAGACGGCCCAGACCCAGGCCGGCCGCCATCGCGAGCAGGATCCACACGGCGAGGAAGCGGTCCAGGAAGGACAGCCGTCGGGCCACCGGGTGCGCGGGCGCCGCGGTGGCTGAAGCGTTCACGAGGCGTTTCCGGCGGGCGCGGTCTGGGCGAGCGGCTGTCCGTCGGGCCGGGTGAGGACCGCGGCCAGGCGGTCGGTCATCTGCGGCAGCAGCCGGTAGTACACCCAGGTTCCGCGCCGCTCCGAGTCGATGAGCCCAGCCTGCTTCAGCAGCTTGAGGTGGTGGGAGATGGTCGGCTGCGACAGGTCGAAGGCCGGAGTCAGGTCACAGACGCACACCTCCCCGCCGGCGCGGGACGCGATCATCGACAGAAGTCGAAGCCGCACGGGGTCGCCCAGGGCCTTGAACACCTTCGCCAGATCGGCGGCCCGGTCCTCGTCCAGCGGGGTGGTCAGCAGCGCGGGGCAGCATCCTTCGGCACCGTCCTGGCCGAGCACCACAAGCTCTTGTTTCGACATGCTTCTATATTGACATCCTTCGATCCAAGGCGCAAGGTTGCATCGACAGACGTCAATACAAGTCGATCGGGGAGACCACCATGTCCCGTGCCCAGCTCGCGCTCAACGTCGCCGACCTCGAGGCGTCGGTCACCTTCTACTCCAAGCTGTTCGGCGTCGAACCCGCCAAGCGCCGCCCGGGCTACGCGAACTTCGCGATCGACACCCCTCCGCTCAAGCTCGTCCTCATCGAGGGAGAGCCGGGGCAGGACACGCGCCTGGACCACCTCGGCGTCGAGGTCGACTCCACCGACGAGGTGTCCGCCGCCACGACCCGGCTGAGGGACGCGGGTCTCGCAACGTTCGAGGAGAACGACACGTCCTGCTGCTACGCCCTCCAGGACAAGGTGTGGGTCCACGGCCCCGGCAAGGAGCCGTGGGAGGTCTACGTGGTCAAGGCCGACGCCGACCGGCTGGGCAAGGGCACCGCCCCGGAGGGCGACGGCTGCTGCGCCGGACAGGACGAGAGCGCGGAGGTGGCTGCGCCTGCGGGCTGCGCCTGCTAGGGCCTGTGCCGAAAGTGGCTTCGTCCGCCCGGAGGGCGGGCCGGGCGGCGTCTGGTGCGTGCTCTGGGGGTCCCCCCGGCCGAAGGCTGGGGGAGTGTCGGGGGCCGACCCTCGTACCGGATGTACTTGGGTCTGCGCCCGGTGCGGCGAAGGGGGCACCTCCCTCGCGTGGGGGCATGGTCAGTGACCCTGCGGCCGAGACCCCACGGCTGCGGCCGCCGCCCGCCGCTCTCGGCACCTACTTCCTCAACACCGTCAACATCGGCGTCCACCGCCGAACTCGCCCAGGCTCGCGAAGCCCGCGAGGCGTCCTTCGTCACGTGGCCCCCGCCGCAGGTCCATCCGGTCTCCTGAACCGAGGCGCCCCATGCGAAGCCAACGGGCGCGGCAAGGCGGACCAAGCCCTGGGCGAAGAGGTGTCCGGTGCGTCACGTCTGACCGGAGTCCTCCACCAGCCGACGGTGGAGTTCTGTCGTCATCGCGTGGATCGCCCGGGTCAGCTCCGTGTTCGTCTTGAGTTCCAGTTCCTGTTCGATGAAGTCGTGGTCGGCTTTTGCCTGTTGGAACTCCGCCTGCCGGTTTTGGCCGATCATGACGAAGGTCGACAGGAAGATCGCCTCCAGCGACACGACCAGGGTCAGTGTGGGCCACGGGGCGGACTCCACGAACAGCATCCAGAGCAGGAAGCCAATGGCGTGGAGGTAGACGAAGTTCATCGAGCCGGCGAACTTGGTGATCGCATCAGCGATGCGGAGCTGAGCATCGCTCGCCCGCCGGGACCGGTGCGCGGCCACGACGGGATGGTGTCGGTGCGAGACCGATTCGTCGTCGAGCATCTGCATGCGCCTGCTTCCTCGGAGGTCCGACGCTGAGTGCTGGAGGGTGCATGGTGCCATTCCCGCGGCTCCGGGACGAGGCTCGGGTCGCCGGAACGTGCTGATCACATAGCCGTCCGCGGCTCCGGACGTCGGCCGCTCCTCTTTTGGGGCCGGTTGGCCCCCCGAGCGGCCCTTCGGCCCGGAGTAGAAGTCGGGCCGGGGCCAGAGAGTGGAGAGGCCACCGCACTTGCAGGGGTGGTGCAGGGGAGGACGAGGTGGAAGAGGAACGTGAGGACGCCGAGGACGACTGGATCCACGAACTCCGGGGATGAGGGGCCGCCATGGCACCGCGAGCGCTCGTTGCGTACGGGACGAAGAACGGTTCGACTCAGGAGATAGCGGAAGCCATCGGTGATGCCCTGCGCGCTCACGGGATGGAAGCCGAGGTGCGCGCTGCGTCCGAGGTCAGGGGCGTGAGTCCGTACGACGTGGTGGTGCTGGGCGGAGCACTGTACAGGGGCCGTTGGCACAGTGACGCGGTCCGGTTCGTGCACCGGCACGGCGCCGCGCTGTCGAAGCGGACGGTGTGGTTGTTCAGCAGCGGGCCGCTCGACGCATCGGCCGGCGAGCGGGAGATCCTGCCGGTGCGGGGCGCACGGCGGGCGTTGGTGCGTCTGGACGCCAGGGAGCACGTGACCTTCGGCGGCCGGCTTGAAGCCGGGGCGCGAGGCCGTATGGCGCGGATGATCGTTCAGTCCGGGCGCGGCGGGGACTTCAGGGATTTCGCCCGCATCGCGGCCTGGGCCACGAAGATCGCGCACGCGGCTGCTGCGGAGGTACAGGTCCGACGACAGGGGCACGAAGCAGGATGACGTGGCGGAGCCTCACGTGGCAGACAGCACCGTTCGGCGAGAGCCCCTACCTGAGGTGGCCGGTCCGTGTCTGCCGTGAGCAAGCTCCTCAGCGGCCTCGGGGCGGAGCACCGTGACCAGTTGGAGGATCTCGCGTGCGAAGTGACCTTTCCGGCGCGGGCTCGCCTGTTCGACGAGGGGCAGCACGCCGACCGGTTCTGGATCCTCCGCTCCGGTGCCGGTTCGTCCTGCTCGACGCTCACGAAGTCGTGCGTGACGGCACTGGCAGGAGTACGAACGCCGGTCAGAGCTGGTGCTCCGCGTCGTGGCAGGTGAAGCAGGTGAGGCGGCGGGCCGATTGCTTGAGGGTGGACAGGCCCATGCCTTCGTGTCGGTGGATCTCCTGGGCGGTGACCTTGATGTGATCAGGGCAGAGTCCGGCGCCGCAGTTGCGGCAGGAGGCAGTGGCCGGGAGGAAGAAGTACGTACATGGGCGCCGCCAGGGCCCGCAAGGACTACGGACGCGGTGCGCGGGAAGTGCCTCGCGGTTCCGGTGAAAGGCGTCCGCCATGCTCCGGTGCGACGTCGCGGTGAATGCGGTACGGCCAGGGACCGGGGCAGCACTGCCTACGTTATCCCCGGCTCGGTGCCTTGCCCAGTGCTGTCAGGGCCCGCCCCCGGGCGTCAGCCGTTCCGGGCACAGGACGTAGGACGGGGATCGCTCTATGGTGGCGAAGCAGGGGTAGGGAGGGGGAGCGGGCGGACGAGCGCTGAACGGAGGGGCTGTGGGGAGGGACAGCACGCCGGAAGGCGGGGCGGTGCCCGGGCTGCGGATGGACGAGCTCCTGGAGGAACTCCAGGGGCGTATCGCCCACATGCGTGGTACGCGCGACCGGGTGCACACGCTGCTCGAAGCTGTCCTCGCGGTCGGCCGGGGGCTTGAACTGCCGCAGGTGTTGCGCCGGATCGTCCAGGCGGCCGTGACCTTGGTCGACGCCGAGTACGGTGCGCTGGGCGTGATCGGCGGGGTGCAGACGCTGTCAGCGTTCATCACGGTCGGGATCGACGACGAACTGCAGGACCGGATAGGCGAGTTCCCCATCGGACGCGGGGTGCTCGGGGAGTTGATACGCCATCCGGAGCCACTGCGTCTGGCGGAGATCTCCGATCACCCGGCGTCCTACGGCTTTCCCGCGCACCATCCGCCGATGCACTCGTTCCTCGGCGTCCCCATCCGCGTGCGCGACGAGGTCTTCGGAGTGCTGTACCTCACCGAGAAGCGCGGTGCGAAGGAGTTCGACGCGGAAGACGAGTCCGTGCTGTCCACACTCGCGGTGGCGGCAGGCGTCGGCATCGAGAACGCCCGCTTGTACGAGCAGGCCCGCAGGCGCGAGGAGTGGCTGGCGGCCAGCGGTGAAGTGACGAACCGACTGCTGCTCGGGGTGCCTCGGGGTGAGGTGTTGAGGCTGATTGTCGAACGTGCTCGGCAGATCGTGTCAGCGGATCTGGGCGTGGTGGCGGTTTCGGCGGTGGACGGAGACCGGCTGCGCGTGGCCTGCGCCGTGGGGCAGGACGCCGAGGCTCACGAGGGTCTGGATCTGTCCGGTCAGGAGGGACTCGTGGGGGCAGCCGTTACTGAGGGCGCTCCGGTGTTCAGCGACGACATCGCACACGATCCACGAGGCGGCGGTTCACCCCGGAAGTGGGTCGGGCTCGGTCCTGCGGTCGCGGTCCCGATGGGAGCGCAAGGGGCGGTCCGCGGCGTACTGCTGTTCGCCAGGCGGGCCGGGCGGTCGGAGTTCCTGGCGACGGAGGCCGAACCGCTGCTGGGCTTCGCCGGCCAAGCGGCGCTGGCCATGGAACTGGTGGACCGGCGCCGGGATGCCGAGCAGGTCGCGCTGCTGGAGGACAGGGACCGTATTGCTCGCGATCTCCATGACCTGGCGATCCAGCGGCTGTTCGCGACGGGCATGGCGTTGCAGAGCGCCGAGCGGCTGGCCAAGGAGCCGAGGGTGGCCGAGCGGCTGGGGCACGCGGTGGACGAACTCGACGACACCATCAAGATCATTCGGTCGGCGATCTTCGGGTTGCGCTCTCGTGACCACACGATCGGTGGTTCCGGGCTGCGTATGCGGGTGGCCAAGGCGGTGGAGGAGGCGGGCGCGGCCCTCGGATTCTCGCCGGCCCTGCGCGTGGAAGGGCTGGTGGACACCGAGGTGCCTCAAGAGGCGGCGGATCACGCGATCGCCGTGCTGGGCGAGGCGCTGAGCAACGTCGTACGGCATGCGCGGGCAACAGGTGTGGAGGTGCATGTGGTGGCCGAACAAGGGGAGTTGAGCCTGACGGTGATCGATGACGGCCGGGGGATTCCCGCCGGGGCGCGGCACAGTGGGCTGGCGAACATGGAGGAACGCGCCCGGCAGCTCGGCGGGGTCTTCTCGGCGGAGCGGCCTGCCGCGGGAGGTACGCGACTGAGCTGGCGGGTGCCGCTGCGACGCGGAAGCCGGTCCTGACGGTCGTCACGCCGGGCGGGTCGGCGAACCGGGTTCCCCGTCGGAGTCCAGCAGTTGGCGTGCCGTGCGCCGCGGTGTGGAGGGCCCCTCGGGGCCGTAGCCGAGTCGTACGAGCATCTGCACGTGGTCCAGCGGCGCGCCTGCCGCATGGAGCCGTGCCCGCAGATCGGGCCACTCCATGGCCTGGTGCAGCAGGGACGTGCTCAGCCCCCGCGCGGTCGCGACGAGGAGGACGTGCTGGAGGGCCTGGCCGCTGCGCAGCCAGTCGATCCGCCGGTCGTGGCTGGAGCGCAGAACCCCGATGGTGGGGGTGCGTTCGAAGGGCTGCGAGGGAAGCCGTTCGAGGTGGTGTTCTGCGCTGAAGTCGCGCATGGGCAGGAACTCGAAGCCGTCCTGCGGGCCGTACGCGGAGGGCGGGATGCCGGTGTCCGCACTGCCGTGGTCCTCATCGGCCGGCCGCACGGCACGACGGCTCTCGGCCCCGCGCCGCGGGTCGCGATGGTTGCGGCGCTCCGCCTCCGTCGTGAGGCGCAGGAGACGGCTGATCTCGCTCTGATCCGGCAGGGTGAGCGTGGCGCCCTCGGTGTGGGCGGCTTCGGCGAGTTCACGGAGCACGGAGCGTGGAGCGTGGCGTTCGGAGAACGGGAACCGGCTGCTGTGCCGACGCCAGATCGCGTCGTACAGGCCTTCGTCGTGAAGGGTGCCGTGCCCGCCGTTCCGGGTGATGCGCACCGCCGCGAGAACTCCGGGATTTCCGGGTTCGGGCAGCAGTCGTGGCACCGGGGTCCAGCCGAAGTGGTCCACCGCGACACGCAGGTTGAACAGGGCGGAGCCCGCCGCGAGGTGCAGGGCGCGTCCGTGCGGGTCCTCCTGGGGCAGGCTCTGTTCGGGTGCCGCGTGTATCTCCACGGTCATGGACGCGGGGGCGAAGCGGAAGCGCCAGGGCTGCGTGTTGTGCATCGACGGTGCGGCGATGGCGGCCGAGAGCAGTTTCTCCAGCGTCGCCGCGTTCATGGATGTCGAGAGCATGGGGATCGCCTCCTCGTGGACCGGGCGGACGGCCGAGGGGCCACCTGCGCCGGTTTCGCCGGGCATCCCGTGGAATGCGGAACGGGTCAAGCCTGCGCCCGTCAACCCCACTGGGCGAAGGGGCCGTTGGCCCCGCGCGAGGGGCCGACCGGGCATGTCGAGGTCGCCCGCACCCTCATGGTCATGGCTGAGCGGGCGGGTCGAGGTGGGCGGCGATCACGGCGGCCTGGACGCGCCGGTGCACGCCGAGCTTGGCGAAGATGCGGGAGATGTGGTTCTTGACGGTCTTCTCCGACAGATAGAGGCGTTTGCCGATCTCGCGATTGGTGAACCCCTCGCCGATCAGCTTCAGGATGCTGTTCTCGCGCTCCGACAGGGACCGCAGGAGCGGTGACGCGGTGGCGTCGTCGTCGGTCGGTGCGCGCAGGCTGTTCATCAGGCGGGCCGTGGTGGTCGGGTCGAGCATGGACTGCCCGGCGGCGACGGTCCGCACGGCGGAGAGGAGGGCTGTGCCCCTGATCTGTTTGAGTACGTAGCCGGATGCGCCGGCCATGATCGCGTCGAGCAGGGCGTCCTCGTCGTCGAACGACGTGAGCATGAGACACGCCAACTCCGGCATTGCCGAACGCAGTTCACGACAGACCGTCATGCCGTCGCCGTCCGGGAGGCGGACGTCCAGGACCGCGACGTCGGGACGCAGGGCGGGGCCGCGGGCCAGCGCCTGCTGGGCCGTGGCCGCTTCGCCGATCACGGTGATGTCGGGTTCGGACTCCAGCATGTCGGCGAGGCCGCGGCGTACGACCTCGTGGTCGTCGAGGAGAAAGACCTTGATCGGCCGTTGGGCCGTGAACGTCCGTGTGGTGTCGGTCATGACGGTCCTCTGCCCTCTGCAAGAAGGTCGCGTGGATGGCCCCGGTCTGGCTGTGCCGGTTGCTCCCGCTGCCGATCGTTGCCCATGGGCGAGGGCCTGGCCAGGGCTGAACGGCCCCTATACGACGGATAGTTGGGCCGCGGGGGCCTTGGGGCTGCCTGGTCGGCCCCTGTTCGGCGCTCGGCGGGCCTGACACGTTCGACAGGGAGACGGCCCAGCGCCGTTGTCCTCCCTGACGAGGAGGTGCCGGGCCGTGGCACGTGCAGGAAGCAGGGAACCGGCGAAGGTGCTCCTGTGGCGATGGCGGAGCAATCCACTGCGGCGCCGCACCGACGTGGTGGAGGCCTGGATCGGCATCACGGTCTGGTTCCTCGCACTGCTGGGCGGCGCGCTGTCCGGGCTCGCCACCGCCGACGTGGTGCAACGGCATCTGGCGCAGCAACGCGCGGACCGGCACCTGGTCCCAGCCGTCCTGGCCGAGGACGCTCCTCGTCAGTCGCCGGTCTCGGCGGCCGGTGTCGCCCGGGGGCGGGTGTGGGCGACGGTGCGGTGGACATCCGCACGCGGCGCCGCCCGCACGGGATCGGCGCTGGTGGAACCCGGGCTCACCAAGGGCGAGGGGGCGAAGGTGTGGACGGACCGCGCAGGCCGCCTGACCTCCGAGCCCGACAGCGTGTCCCTGGCTCTGCAGGAAGCCGTCCTGCTGGGAGGGCTGTCGGGGTGGGGCACGGGGGCCGTGGTGCTGGCCGGCGGGTGGGTGCTGCGACGGCGCCTGATGTCGCGTCGCCTGGAGCGGTGGGGCGACGAGTGGGCGCGGATCGGTCCCCAGTGGGGGCGCAGGACGGGGTGAGGAGCGCGCAGGGCAGGAGTCGGCCCGGCATTGCGCGGCCCCGGTGGACCCGCGCGCACTCGGCTCAGTGCGCGCGGCGGGAGGACGGTCGGCCGGTGCACGACCGCATCTGGAGCTTCGCCGCGTTCTCGGTGACGTTGTCGAGGCAGTGGCTCGAGTGACCGCGGTCAGCAGATGCGCGGGAGTTGTTCCCCCAACGGCATGTCGAGGATCCGGCGTGCCCCCATCAGAGTGCGGAGCACCACCCTGCCGGGCGGTCCGTCGGCCGACACCTCGCCGATGCGTACGGCCTCGACACCTTCGGGGCGTGCGCGCAGGGTGGTGAGGGCCTCATCGGCGGCTGCGGGGGCGACGAAGGCGATCAGGCAGCCCTCGTTGGCGACGGTCAGCGGATCGAGGCCGAGCAGGTCGCACGCCGCCGCGACGGACTGCGGTACGGGTACGGCGCCCTCGTCGATCTCGATGGCCACAGCCGCGTCACGGGCGATCTCGTTGAGAGACGCGGCGAGACCGCCGCGCGTCGGGTCGCGCAGCGTGTGCACGTGGCGGCCGAGCGGGGCGAGGGTGCGGACCAGGCGGTGCAGGGGGCGGCTGTCGGAGGTGATGTCGCTCTCGAAGCCGAGGCCCTCGCGGGTGGAGAGCACGGTGATGCCGTGCAGGCCGACCGGCCCTGACAACAGGATCTGATCGCCGGGGCGGGCGAGCGCGGCGGAGGGACGCAGGAGCCCCTCGCGGCGGCCGATGCCGGTGGTGTTGACGAAGACCTTGTCGGCGGCGCCGCGGCCGACGACCTTGGTGTCACCGGTGACGACAGGCACCCCGGCGTCGCGGGCCGCCTTGCCCAACGAGCCGAGCACGGCGTGCAGTTCGGTGAGGGGCAGGCCCTCCTCGATGATGAGCGCGACGGACAGCGCCAGGGGCTGCGCGCCGCGCATCGCCAGGTCGTTGACGGTCCCGTGCACGGCGAGGGAGCCGATGTCGCCTCCCGGGAAGAACAGGGGACTGACCACGAAGGTGTCCGTGCTGACCACGAGGTCGGGGTGGCCCGGCAGGGGCGCGGCGTCCTCGAGGGGGCCGGGGGCGCCTGTGAGGGCGGGCAGGACGAGGGTGTCGAGGAGTTCGGCGCTGAGCCGTCCGCCGGCGCCGTGGCCGAGCAGAACGCGCTCGTCCTCGTGACGGGGCAGGGGGCAGTCGACGGTCATGAGACCTCACCTTCTGCGGGTACCCGGGTGCGTCCGGCGGAGTGGAAGGCCGCGCAGGTGCCCTCGGTGGACACCATCGGAGCGCCGAGCGGGTGACGGGGTGTGCAGCGGGTGCCGTACGCGGTGCAGTCGGTGGGCAGCCGCGCTCCGGTGAGGATGGCGCCCGCGATGCACTCGGGGTCCTCGGACGGGTGCAGGCCGCCGACGTCGAAGCGGTGTGCCGCATCGAACTCCACGTATTCCGGGGCGAGTTCGAGACCGCTGTCGGGGAGCCGGCCGATGCCCCGCCAGGCGCGGTCGGTGACGCGGAAGGCGCGGCGTACGGCATCGCGTGCCGTGGTGTTGCCACTGCGGGCGACGGCCCGCACGTACTGGTTCTCCACCTCGTGCCGTCCGGCTTCCAGCTGACGCACCGCGAACAGGATCCCCTCCAGGAGGTCCAGTGGTTCGAAACCCGTGACCACGATGGGCACGTGGTGGCGGGCGGCGATCGGTTCGTACGCGGTCCAGCCCATCACCGCGCATACGTGTCCGGCCGCGAGGA
The DNA here is from genome assembly GCF_044460595.1 of Streptomyces sp. NPDC050085. Classification (NCBI taxonomy): domain Bacteria; kingdom Bacillati; phylum Actinomycetota; class Actinomycetes; order Kitasatosporales; family Streptomycetaceae; genus Streptomyces; species Streptomyces sp. NPDC050085. The sequence goes on from NZ_JBITJZ010000007.1 coordinate 22,725, forward strand.
ACGCCTGGACCTCGCAGTCCGGGTCGTCGAGGAGCGCGGTCATCGCGGGCGGGACGAGGACGTGGCTGACGAGCAGCGAGAAGTTCGGCAGGCCGAGCCGTGCGGCGTGCAGCACCGCCATCGCGTTGGCCGGCGCGGTGGTCTCGAACCCGACGGCCAGGAACACGACCTGGCGGTCCGGGAGTTCCTCCGCGATGCGCACCGCGTCCATGGGGCTGTAGACGACGCGCACGTCGGCGCCGCGTGCGCGCAGGGCGAGCAGGTCGGTGTCCGAGCCGGGGACGCGCAGCATGTCGCCGAAGCTGGTGAAGGTCACGCCGGGCCGCGCGGCGATCGCCATGGCGCGGTCCAGCGTCTCCAGCGGGGTCACGCACACGGGGCAGCCCGGACCGTGGATCATGCGGATCCCGGCCGGCAGCAGTTCGTCGATGCCCTGGCGGACCAGGGTGTGGGTCTGGCCGCCGCAGACCTCCATGATCCGCCAGGGGCGGGTGGCGGTGGCCCGCAGCTCGGCGAGGAGCCGCCGGGCGAGCGCGGGGTCGCGGTACTCGTCGAGGTACTTCACGAACCGGTGACCTCCGAGGTGGTGTCGTCCTCCGGTGTTCCGTGGCTCGCGAGGTGGCACTCCACGTCCACGACGCCTTCGACGGCCCGCGCCAACCGTGCGGCCACCGGGACGAGTCGGGTGTCGCGAATGCGCCCGGTGAGGGTGACGACGCCGTTCGCCACCGTGACGCGTATCGGTGTGATCGGCGTCGGGAAGAGGTAGGCGACGACCTCGCGGCGGATCTCTTCGGCGATGTCCTCGTCCGGCCGCAGGAAGACCTTCAGGAGGTCCGAGCGAGAGACGATGCCCTGGAGCCGTCCTTCGGCGTCGACGACGGGCAGCCGCTTGACGTGCAGCTGTGCCATGGTGCGGGCGGCCCGGGCGAGGGTGGCGTCGGCGTGGACGGTCACGGCGGGGCTGGTCATCAGCTCGGCGGCGCAGATCGCCCCGGCCTTCGCGAGGTCGGCCAGGCGGCGTCGCTGTGTCTCCCGGTCGGGGTCGCTGTCGCGGAACTCCTCCTTCGGCAGCAGGTCGGCTTCGGAGACGACGCCGACGACGCGCCCTTCGCCCTCCAGGACGGGCAGCGCGCTGACCTTCCACTCCTGCATCAGATCGACGATCTCCTTGAACGGGGCGTCGCGTCCGACGCCCACGACGGTCTGGGTCATCACGTCGCTGACCACGTGCGGGCTGCCGTGCATGGTGTCCTCCCTGCTGAAGTGGCTGGTCTAGGTACGGTCGACGGTCAGGTCGAGGAAGTGGGTGGAGCACGAGATGCACGGATCGTGGTTGCGGATGGCCCGCTCGCACAGATGGGTCAACTCGTGGTCGTCGAGACCGAGTTCGGTGATGCCGGTGTGCGCGATGCGCCGCAGGTCCTCCTCGATGGCGCCCTGGTTCTGCGACGTGGGAGGCACCAGGCGGGCGTCGGTGACGGTGCCGTCGGCGTCCAGGACGTAGCGGTGGTAGAGGAGTCCGCGGGGCGCCTCGGTGGCGCCGTGACCGGTCGCGGCGCGCGGCGGGACCTCCGCGCAGGGGCGGGGCGGGGGCTCGTAGGAGTCGATGATGCGCAGCGCCTCGTCGACGGCGTACACGACCTCGACGGCCCGGACCAGGATCGAGCGGAACGGGTTGCGGCACACGCCCTCGCCGAGCCCGGCCTCGCTCACCGCTTCCTGTCCGGTACGGGACAGGAGGTGGCCGTTGATCGCGAACCGGGCCAGCGATCCGGTGAGATGGCGCCGTCCGTCGAGCCGTGCGTGCAGAGCGGTGGAGTGCGGCACCTGTGATTCCCGCACGTGGTCGAGGAAGGCGGGCAGGGGGAAGGAGTGCGGTTCGCCGTCCGTGCGCAGCACCGTCGGCGTGCCGGTCTCGATGGCGTACGTGTCCGGGGCGGCCAGCGCGAAGAAGTCCGCGTCGACGCAGGCGTCCGGGAACTCGAAGCCGCGGACCCAGCGCACCGTCTCCCACGCGTCGTCCGCCGCCCGCCTCAACTGCTCGGTCAAGGAAGCGAGTTCGGCTCGGGCGGGGGTGCGGTGGAAGCCTCCGACGCGCACGTTGACCGGGTGGATGGCGCGCCCGCCGAGCAACTCCAGGATCGCATTGCCCGCCTGCTTCAGTCGCAACCCGCGCTCCACCGAGCCCCGGTCGGTGCGCGCCAGGTCGATCGCGCCGTCGCAGCCCAGGAAGTCGGGGGCGTGCAGCAGGTAGATGTGCAGGGTCTGGCTCTCGATCCACTCGCCGCAGTACAGGAGGCGGCGCAGTGCGGCGATCGCCGGATCCACGGTGACGCCGCACGCGTCCTCGATCGCCGCGCAGGCACTCATCTGATACGCCACGGGACAGATCCCGCACACCCGCGCGGTGATGTCGGGCGGCTCGGTGTGGGCGCGGCCGCGCAGGAACGCCTCGAAGAAGCGGGGCGGTTCGTAGATCTGGAGGCGTGCCTCGCTCACCTCGCCGCCCCGGACGGTGAGGTGCAGGGCGCCCTCGCCCTCCACCCGGGCGAGCGAGTCGACACGCAGGACGCGCGTGCCCTGATGGCTCATGACGGCCTCAACTCCTCCTCGAAGGCAGTGGTGTTGAAGGTGTGCAGGACGCGCTCGACGTCCGCGTCGCTCATGCCGTCGCGGCGCAGCAGCGGGATCTGCGCGGGCAGGTTCACCGAGCCGGACGGTCCGAAGCAGCCGTAGCAGCCGCGCCCGTACGCGGGGCACAGCGCGCCGCAGCCCGCGTGGGTGACCGGCCCCAGGCAGGGGGTGCCGTGGGCGACGGTGACGCAGACCGTGCCGCGCCGCTTGCACTCGAAGCACACGCTGTGGCTGGGGATGTCGGGCCGCCGCCCGGCAAGGTAGGCGGTGATGACTTCGAGGAGCTGGCGGCGGTCGATGGGGCAGCCGCGCAGTTCGAAGTCGACGTCGACGTGCGCCGAGACGGGGGTCGAGGTGGCGAGGGTGTCGATGTAGTCGGGGCGGGCGTACACGGTGCGCCGGAACTCGTCCACGTCGGCGAAGTTGCGCAGCGCCTGGATGCCGCCGGCCGTCGCGCACGCCCCGATCGTCACGAGGAACCGGGACTGCGCTCGGATGTGCCGGATGCGCTCCGCGTCGGCCGCCGTCGTGATCGAGCCCTCGACGAGGGTCAGGTCGTACGGGCCGGGCTCGACGGCCCTGGTCGCCTCGAGGAAGTGCGCGATGCGGACCTTCTCGCTGAGCGCGAGGATCTCGTCCTCGCAGTCGAGGAGGGTGAGCTGACAGCCGTCGCAGGAGGCGAGTTTGAACACGGCCAGGGTGGGGGCGGCGTTCATGGGGGCGGCGCTCATGTCACAACTCCCTTACGTGGAGGAGTGGTTCGGCGCGGCCCCAGTCGATCACCGGGCCGTCCCGGCACAGCAGGACGCCGCCGAGCTGGCAGTGGCCGCACGTCCCGGTGGCGCAGCGCATGTTGCGCTCCAGGGAGACCCGGATGTGCTCGGCCGGGATGCCGCGGTGCAGCAGGTCGCGGCCGGTGGCGCGGATCATGACCTCGGGGCCGCAGAGGAAAGCGGTGGTGTGCTCCGGCCGGAACTCGGCGCCGCTCAACAGCGTGGTGACGATCCCGACGTGCCCGGACCAGGACGGGGCGGGCCGGTCGACGGTCGCCACGCAGTGCAGCGCCGCGTCGTCGGACGTCCAGGCGCCCACCTGATCGGCGTAGAGGAGGTCGTCCGGCGTGCGAGCGCCGACCAGCAGGCTGAGCCGGCCGAACCGGGACGGCTCGGCCAGCACGGCCAGGACCAGGGGGCGCAGCGGGGCCAGGCCGATGCCTCCCGCCACCACCAGCACGTCCCGCCCCACGGCGCGCTCCACCTCCCACCCGGCACCGAACGGCCCGCGCAGCCCGATCTGTGCGCCGGGCCGCAGCCCGCACAGCGCGCCCGACACGGCACCCACCGCGCGGACGGTGTGCACCAGCTCGCGCCCCTCGACGCGGGAGACGGACACGGGGATCTCGCCGACCCCGAACGCGTACACCATCGCGAACTGCCCGGCCCCGAACGGGGAGAGCGCGTGCGGGCCGACGGGCTCGATGGTGAGGGAGACGGTGTCGGCGGTCTCCGGCCGCACCTCGGTGACGCGGTACGGCAGTGGGGGCGGGGTCATCGAGGGCTGCCGCTGCCATAGGGGGCATAGAGGTCGAGGAGCCGGGTCCGGGCCGACTGCAGCCGGTGGGCGAGCACGCGTCCGACCCAGGCGGCGACGGAGTTGCCGAACGCGGGATCGGCCGCGCACATGGACCTTACGGCGGTGGCGTCGAACTCCCAGGCCCGTACCGGGCTCGTCGTCTCCGCGCCCAGCTGCCACTGGTGTGGCGCGAACAGCCAGGACCAGCCGATGAGTTCGCCGTGTCCGAGGGTTTCGATGACCGCGGCACGGCGGCCCGGGACGTGCATGTCGAGGGCGACGGTGCCGGTGCGCACGATCCAGAACCGGTCGGCGTGCCCACCTTCCTCGAACAGGCGGGTGCCGATGTCGAAGTTGACCGGGCGGGCGATGCGCATCAGCCGGTCCCGGTGTGTGACGGGCAGGGCCGTGCGCAGGGTGGTGGTGGAGGTCATGGCTGCGTCCCCTCGTGCTTGTGCTCCCGGCTCAGGCGGGCGGCGAGCTCGTCGTGCAGCGCGGTGGCTTCTTCGGTGATGTCGATGCCGACGGGGCACCACGTCACGCAGCGGCCGCAGCCCACACATCCGGTGGATTCGAACTGCTCGTGCCAGGTGCCGAGTTTGTGGGTGAGCCACTGGCGGTAGCGGCTGCGCGGCGAGGAGCGCACGGGGCCGCCGTGCACGTGGGAGAAGTCCAGGTCGAAGCAGGAGTCCCAGCGTTGCCACCGCTCGGCGTGGTCGCCGGTGAGGTCGGTGACCTCCTCCGTGGTCGTGCAGAAGCAGGTGGGGCACACCATCGTGCAGTTGCCACAGGTGAGACAGCGGTCGGCGACGTCGTCCCAGCGTGCGGCGTCCAGGCTCTCGCCCATCAGGGTCTGGAGGTTCACCGCGGGCATGGCCCGGCCCATGTGGTCGCGGGCCTGGTCGACCAGGGTCCCGGCGGTCGCCTCCGTGACCGAGTCGGCGTCCCTGCAAGGAAGTTGGGCCAGGATCTTCGAGCCTTCCTCGGTGCCCGCGCGCACGAAGAAGCGGTGGCCGGCCGGGTCGATGACTTCGGTGAGCGCGAGGTCGTAGCCGGCGTCCTGATCGGCTGCCGGGCCGCTGCCCATGGAGACGCAGAAGCAGGTGGACCCGGGCACGGTGCATTCGGCGGCGATCAGGAACGCGCCGTTGCGACGCTGCCGGTAGCCGTTGTCCTCGTAGCGGCCTGCGGCCAGGACCCGGTCCTGGATGGCGATGGCCCGCAGGTCGCAGGGGCGGACGCCGAGGAACGCGTAGGACGGGCGCGGGGGCCGGTCCTCGCTGACGGTCAGGGACCCGTCGGCCGCGCGGTCCGTGCTCCACAGCTTCTCGCGCTGCGGGTGCAGGAAGTTCTTCCAGGACTGCGGGCCCGAGGTGTGGGCGAACGCGGCGCCGTCGGCACGCGGCACGAGCCGGTAGCGGCCGGCTTCGACCTCGCTGCCCCAGCCGAACGGCAGATCGTCGGCCGAGGAGACCTGGGACAGGACGACGGCCCCGTCGCGTGCGGTCGGGCCGATCACGGTACGGCCGTGCGCGGCCAGGGTCTTGATCAGGCAGTCGAGTCCGCCCCGGTCCAGGACGGCGGTGCCCAGGGCGCGGTCCATCTTCCCTCCGGTGCTTCGCTGTGGTGGGTCCGTCTGCTCGTTCACTCCAGCGTCCGGCTGTGGGGCGGGTGGCGCTACGGGCTGCCCGGTCCACAACTAGGGTCGTTCGGCTCAGTCGGAGAGCGCGTCCGCGATCGTGTCGGCCCAGCTGTCGATGGCCGGCCAGTCCCGGAAGTCTCCGTACCGGCCACCGCCGAGCGTGAACATGAGGCGTCCGCCCCGGCCGAAGTGGTCGGGTCGGACGACTCCGGAGAAGCGCCGGTATCCGCGGGGCGCGATCAACTCGACGAGCTCGGCAACGGGTTGCTGTTCGCCGCGTTCGGCGAGGCGTCGCGCGGGTCCGCGCAACGCTCCGGTCATTCCGACGCTGAACATCCACACGGGCATGCCGGCCAGCTCGGCGCGGTGATCGCGTACGAAGCCGGCCGCGACGGGCAGCCAGGCGCCGTCGTGCACGGCACTGCCCAGGACGACCGCGGTGCGGCCGTCGAGGGCGGGTGCCTTGTCGAAACGCTGGATGTCCACGGGGTGGCCCCTGGCGGCGATGCGGGCGCAGATGCGTTCCGCGACCTCCACGGTGGAGCCGTGTTCGCCGGCGCAGCCGATCAGTACCGACATGGCGCGGGTTCTCCCTTCGGACTGTGGTCGGTCGGCACGGCCTCTCAGAGCTTGTGCAGCCAGTCCTCCTGGATGCCGTGCAAGGCCTGTTCGCTCGGTCGCAGATGGGAGTCGTCGAGGCGGTAGGTCAGGTGGTCGACCACGCCGACGACACCGTCCATGCGCGCGATCATCCCGGTGGCGATCGCGATCTCGCTCTGCCGCTCCAGCTGTCCTTTGAGCGTGACCACGCCCTCGTGCACGTCGACCGTGACGAGCCGGGGCCCCAGCCACAGCGTGCGCACCAGTACGTCCTCGATGACGGCGCGGCGGATCTCGGCGTCGGGACGCAGGAAGACCTGGAGGATGTCGCGGCGGGTGACGATCCCGACCAGACGGTCCTCCTCGTCGACCACGGGAAGCCGCTCCACGCCGTGTTGGGCCATGGTCCGTGCGGCCTCGGGCACCGTCGAATCGGCGGTCACCGTGAGGGCGGGCGTGGTCATCAGTGACCCCGCGGTGCGGGCGTCCGCCTTGGCCGCGATCGTGCGGCGGGCCCGGCTCAGGCGGCTCCAGCGGGACGGGCGGGCGCCGGGTTCTGGCTGTTCGGACTGGTGGAGCATCAGGTCGGTCTCCGAAATGACGCCGATCACCTTGTCGTCCTCGTCGATGACCGGGAGGCCGCTGATGCGGTGCTCGGCAAGGAGCCGGGCCACTTCCTTGAACGGAGTGGCATAGCGGGCGGTGACGACGTCACCGACCATCACGTCGCCGGTCTTCGTGTGCTTCATGGGAACCGTTCCTTCCTTCTCGCCGGTGCGGTCAGCGCAGTCGGCGCAGATACGGGTCGTGGGCCTGCCGGGGCACGAGGCGCACGCGGACGTCGAGCGCGGCGATGCCGTGCGGCCCCGCCAGGACGGGGTTCAGGTCGGCCTCCGCCAGCTGGGGCACATCGCCCGCCAGCCGGGAGAGCCGGTGCAGGAGTTGCTCCAGGCCGTCGAGGTCGGCCGCGGGCGTGCCCGCGTAGCCGAAGAGCAGGGGTGCGCAGCGCGGAGACGTGATCAGATCGTGTACGTCGCGGTCGCTCAACGGGGCCAGACGTGCGGCGTGGTCGGCCAGGAGCTCGGTCGCCGTGCCGCCGTGACCGAAGACGACGAGCGGGCCGAACACGTCGTCCTGGACGAGCCCGGCGAACAGCTCGGTGCCGCGGTCGGCGAGCGGCTGGATCAGCACTCCGGTCATGTGGTCGCCGAAGCGGGTGGTCAAGTCCCGGTGTGCGGCCCGTACTTGGGACGCCCCGCGCAGGTCCAGGTGGAGTGCGTGCTGCTCGCTCTTGTGCAGCAGACCGGGCCAGTAGGCCTTCATGACGACGAGTCCGTCGGCTCCGGCGAGGCGTTCGGCGGCGCTGACGGCCTCGTCCTCGTCGCGGGCCCAGGCCCACGGGATCTGCGGGATGCCGTAGCAGGCGAGCAGAGCGGCAGTGGTGCGCGGGTCGAGCCAGCCGCCGTCCGGCTGCTCGGCGAGGAAGCCGGCGACGAGGGCCTGCGCGGCATCGGCGTCGATGCCGGTCAACTCCGGGTAGGTGTCCGGCTGTCGGGCGAGCCACTGGGCCCGGGTGGTGGCGTGGGCCAGGGCCCGGGCGGCGTCCTGTGCTTCGCCGTATGCGGGGATGGTGCCGTGCAGCAGCTCGATGCGGGGCGCCTGTGCGGGGAGTACCGCGACCACCGGCCGGGGGAGCGGGGTGGCGAGTCGACCGAGAGCGGCAGTCAGGTCGTCGCCCGTCGCCGTCGCGACCGCGGTGGGGACCAGGAGGACCAGGACGGCGTCGACCGCCCCGTGCCGCGCCAACTGCTCGACGCATCCCCGGAGTTGGGCCTCGTCGACCATGGGAGTGGTGTCCACCGGGTTGGTGGCGCTCGCTCCCGCGGGCAGTTCGGTGAGCAGCGTGTCGACGAGGTCGGCGCCGAGGGCCGGCAGGCTGAGTCCTGCCTCTGCGCAGGCGTCGGCGGCCAGTACGGCGGCGCCGCCCGCGTTGCTCACGATGGCGACCCGGGTGCCGGTGGGCAGCGGCTGGGAGTGCAACAGGGCCGCGGTGTCGAGGAGTTCGCCGATGGTGCGGGTGGCGGTGACCCCTGCCTGGTGGAACAGGGCCTGGCGGGTCATCGTGCGGGTGGCGGCGGCCGCGGTGTGCGAGGCGGCGGCGCGCTGTCCGGCGGCGGACCGCCCGGCGTCCACGGTCAGCACCGGCATGGTGCGGGCCACGCGGCGGGCGGTGCGGGAGAAGGCGCGGGGGTTGCCGAACGACTCCAGGTGCAGCAGCGCCAGGTCCGTGCGGCCGTCGCTCTCCCACCAGTGCAGCAGGTCGTTGCCGCTGACGTCGTACTTGTCGCCCAGGGATACGAAGCTGGAGACGCCGATGCCGAGCCGGCGCAGGCCGTCGAGCAGGGCGATGCCGACGCCCCCGGACTGCACGGCGACCCCGGCGGTCCCGGGGCCCGGGTGGTGGGCGGCGAACGTGGCGTCGAGACGGATGTCGGGCTCCGTGTTGGCCAGGCCCAGGCAGTTGGGCCCGGTCAGTCGCATGCCGTGCCGTCGGCAGGCGGCGAGGACCGCGGCCCCCTCCGAGGTGCTCAGCCCGGCCGAGACGACGCACAGCGCCCGCACACCGAACGAGCCGCATTCCTCGGCGACTTGAGGAACGGATGCCGCGGGTACGGCGATGACCGCGAGGTCGGGGACGAGGGGCAGGGACGCGACGGCGGCGCAGGTGTGGATGCCGAGGATGTTGGCCGCCTCGGGGTGCACGGCGAACAGCCGCCCGGTGAAGGACCCGGTGCGCAGATTGCGCAGGACGGCGCGTCCGACCGATCCGGGTTTGCGGCCCGCGCCGATCACCACGACCGACCGGGGCTGCAGCAGCGGTCGCAGGCTGGCCGCGTCCGCGGCGCTCGCGCGCCTGTCGACCGCACTCAAATAGCCCTCGTTCTCGGTGAGTTCCACGGTGCAGTGGACCTCGGGCCCGTCGAAGTGGCGGGAGAGGTGCAGCCCGAGGTCGGCGAAGACCTTGAGGACCTCGTGGTTCTCGGCGAGCGCGTCCGCACGGAACGCGGTGAACCCCGCGCCGCGTGCGGCGTCCGCCAGGTGTTCCAGGAGCAGTGTGCCGATGCCGCGGTGGTGCCAGTCGTCGTCGACGGCCAGGGAGATCTCCGCCGTGGTGGAACCGGGGTCCGCCTCGTACTCGGCCAGGCCGATCAGTGCGCCGTCGTGCTCGGCGGCCAGTGCCTGGTACTCGGGGCGGGGCGGACGGGCCACGCGGTCGCCGGCCTGCCGTGCGCTGACGCGGCCGGCCGAGAAGAACCGCAACCGCAGGTTCTGTGCCGACATGTCTTCGTAGAAGTGCCGCACTGCATCGCGGTCGTCCGGTCCCGCGGTGCGTATGCGAACGGTGGTGCCGTCCGCGAGGAGCGCGTGCACCGGTGCTTCGTGGATCCTGGCCATCACGCGATCACGGTCCTTCCGTCGGGGGTCGCCTCCAGCCTCCGGCGGCGGCGCCCGCGTCCCCAGGAGCTGCCCGGGCAGTGAGTGAGGGCCAACCGGCCCTCAAGCACCGCCTGTCGGGCCGGGCAGCGGCTCGCCCAGCTCGCCCGCCACCTGGTCGGCCATCGCCCGCAGGACGTCCAGGGTGCGCGCGGCCTCCGCCTCGTCGACCTGGCTGATGGCGAAGCCGACGTGCACGATGACGTACGAACCCGGCTCGGCCTGCGGGGTGTAGGCGAGGCAGACCTCACGGCGTACGCCGCCGAAGTCGACGTCGCCCATGCGCATGCCGTCGCTGTCGCGGATGTCGAGGATCCGGCCGGGAATGCCCAGGCACATCGCGCTCACCCTTCGTCGTGGAGGCGGGCCGCCGCCACGGCGGCCTGCCCGAAACTGATTCCGCCGTCGCCCACCGGGACCTCGTGGCCGGTCAGCACGCGCAACCCTTGGGCACGCAGCCGCCGCCGCACCTCGGTCAGCAGCCGACGGTTCTGGAAACAGCCACCGCCCAGGCACACGGTGCGCGGCGCGCCCTCGGCGACCGCGTGCTCGACGAGCGCGGAGGTGGCCTCGGCGACGCTGGTGTGGAACGCGGCGGCCAGGTAAGGGACATGAGCGCCCGCGACGTACTGTTCGAGCAATGCGGTCAGGGTCGGTGTCGGGTCGTACACCCACAGCCCGTCCGCGCGCGCCAGCTGCCAGGGCAGGGCGGGGGCACGTACGGTCGCGGCCGCGCTTTCGAGAGCGACGGCGGCCTGTCCCTCGTACGACACCACGTCACCGAGGCCGAGCAGGGCGGCCGCGGCGTCGAAGAGACGGCCGCAGCTCGAGGCGGGCGGGCTGCCGAGGCCGCGCTCGGCCAAGGTGCGCACCGTGTCCACCGCGCGCGCATCGAGGCGCGCGGCGAAGGCCCTGACGAGCCGGGGGGAGGGCCGGGGCGTGCCCAGGGGTTCGGCGGCGTACAGGTAACTCAGCGCCATCCGGGCCGGGTTGCGCACCGCGGCCTCCCCGCCGGGCAGCGGCGCGCGGGCGAAGCGGCCCACCCTGCGGTAACCGCTCAGGTCGGCGACGAGGACCTCGCCGCCCCACAGGGTGCCGTCGTCGCCGAGACCGAGCCCGTCGTAGGCGATGCCGATGAACGGGGAGCGCAGCCGGTGCTCGGCCGCCACCGCGGCGACGTGCGCGTGATGGTGCTGCACGGGGATGCGATGTTCCACCGGCAGGGAGCGGGCCCACTGGGTGGAGCGGTAACCGGGGTGCAGGTCGTGGGCGACCGCGCGCGGGGAGATGCCCGTCAGGCGGGACAGGTCCGCGTACGTACGAAGGAAGGCGTCGTACGTGGCCTGGTCCGCCAAGTCGCCTGTGTGCGGCCCGAGATGGGCGCGCCGGTGCAGGGCCAGCGTGACCGTGTGCTTGAGCTGGGCCCCGGCGGCCACCAGGGGCAGTGGGGACGAGGCGGGCAGGCGCAGGGGAGCGGGCGCGTAGCCGCGTGCGCGCCGCAGTACGTGCACACTGCGCCGCTCGGTCTGGACGACGGAGTCGTCGTACCGGGCACGGATCGGCCGGTTGTGGGTCAGGAATCCGTCGGCGACCGACGGGAGCGTGCGGTGGGCCTCGGCGTCGTCGATGACGAGGGGCTCGTCGCTGAGGTTTCCGCTGGTGACGACGAGCGGCCGGTCCAGGGCGGCCAGCAGGAGGTGGTGCAGGCCGGTGGTGGGCAGGAAGAGCCCGAGCCGACGGGTGCCGGGGTGAACCGCGGGGGCCAGGGACGCGGTCTGTGCGCTGGTGGTGTCGAGCAGCACGATGGGGGCGCCGGGCGAGGTGAGCAACGACTGCTGTGTCGCGCCGACCGTGGCCAGACGCCGCGCTGTCGTGAGATCGGGCACCATCACGGCGAACGGTTTCGCGGGCCGCCGCTTGCGCCGCCGCAGCTCGGCCACCGCGTTCAAGTCCGTTGCGTCACAGATGAGTTGGTAGCCGCCCAGTCCCTTCACGGCGACGATTCCACCGTCCGCGACGGCCTTCACGGCGCACTGCAGGGCGCCCTCGCCCCGGACCGCTCCCCAGGCCAATGCCGGTCCACAGGCCGGACAGGCGAGGGGCTCGGCGTGGAAGCGCCGGTCGGCGGGATCTTCGTATTCCGTGGTGCAGCGGTCGCAGAGCGGGAAGTTCCGCATGGTGGTGCGTGTGCGGTCGTACGGCAGGTCCTCGATGACGGTGGCGCGGGGGCCGCAGTCCGTGCAGTTGATGAACGGATAGCGGTGGCGCCGATCGCCGGGGTCGAACAGCTCGGCGAGGCACGCCTCGCAGAGTGCCGCGTCCGGAGGGATCTCGCGGGGTGCGCCCGACGCCCGTGGGCCGGAACGGCTGGCGCGCACCGTGAAGCCCTGACCGGTCTCCTGATCGCCGTCGGAGGTGGTCGTGACCCGCACCCGGCGCACGTCGGACAGTGGCGGAGCCTGCTCGCGAAGGTGTGCGAGCAGTTCACGCAGGGCGGCGGGCCGGCCCGAAACGCTCATCTCCACATGGCCGTTGACGTTGCGCACCCAACCGCTCAGGCCGAGCGCGTGGGCGGTCCTGTGCAGGAACGGTCGGAAACCGACGCCCTGAACCCGGCCGAAGACCTCGATGTGCCGGGTCTCGTGCGCGCTCATGATTCGTCCTGGCCGATCGGTGCGGCGGCGCACTCGCCGCGACCGCGGACGATCTCCTCGCCCACGCGGTCCGCCAGCGGGATCACCTGCTCCGCCACCGCGTGCGACAGGCCGAGCCCCACGCTCCTGTCGGCGCCCTCGACGGCGTACACCACCAGACGGCCGGGCAGCCGCCCGAGCACGCGGGACAGCTCGATGGCCTCACCGAGCCCCAGACCGTGCGAGCTCGTCGCGCCCGCGTACCCCAACCGGTCACTGTCCAGCTCCAGTCGGTGCACGCGTCCCGGGTGCGGCGGGTCCGCGTGCGCGGCGTCCACGACGACGGCGAGGCCCGCGTTCTCCCACAGGCCGAGCAGGCGCCCCGGATCGCCGTCGCAGGTGTCCAGCTGGGTGCCGGGTGGCAACGGCCGCTCCTGGGCCCGCACCCTGAGCCGGTCCACCACCGCCCAGCCCACCCCGTCGTCGTGCCGGAACTCGTTGCCGACCCCGATGACCGCGATGCGTACCGAGCCGGTCATCATCCGCTCCCTCCGTCCACGGCGGGTGCCCATCCTGTGGCGCGCGGCGCGGCACGACAGGGGGCCGAACGTCCCCGGACGGGGACTGAAGGGCACTCGCGGACGTCGTCCGGCCCGTGAGAGAAGGAAGAGAAGGAGAGGAAGGACCGAAGGACCCGTCGACGACCGGAGCGCGCCGTACGCCGAGTGGTTGTTCGCCAAGCACTGACGCTGCAAGGAACTGAACTTCGACGTGAGGAAAGGCGGTGGGGACGGTGGAGCTGCCCCTGGTCGTGGGTGTGGACGGATCCGGTCCGAGTATGGACGCGGTCGACTGGTCCGTGGACGAGGCCGCGCGCCACGGACTCGAACTGCGGATCGTGTACGCGTTCTTGTGGTCGCGCTACGAAGCCATGGCGCTCGGGGGCGATCTCGGCCGACCGGCCGACCAGGCTCTCGCCGAGAACATCGTGGGTGCTGCGGCCGAACGCGCCCAGCGGCGCAACCCGGAGGTCAAGCTCACCACCTCGCTCGTACCGCAGGAGGCGTCGTACGCGCTCCTCGACGAGTCGCGCCACGCATGGGGCGTGGTGACCGGATCGCGAGGTCGCGGCGAACTGAAGGGGGCCCTGCTCGGCTCGGTCGGACTGTCGGTGGCCGCGCATTCCCACGGTCCCGTCATCGTGGTGCGCGGCGACAAGGCAGGCCTCGCCGGGAGTCACGAGCGGATCCTGCTCGCGGCAGGGGACGCGGCGGCCGACTCCGCTGCGCTGCGCTTCGCGTTCCGCGAGGCCGAGGCGCGCCGGTGCACCCTCGACGTCGTACGCGCCTGGCGCTGCCCCACGCACGAGAGCCCGGGTGCGCAGGAGCCCGAGCGCGAGCACGAGGAGCAGGCGGAGCAGTTCCTGGCCTCGATCCTGGAGGAGTCCGTCGTGCACCACCCGGACGTGCGGGTCAACCCGGTCACCGTGGAGGGGCCGGCCCACAAGGTGCTCGTGCACCGCTCGGCCGCCGCCGACCTGCTGGTCGTCGGAGCCCGGCGCCGGCACGGCCACTTCGGGCTGCAACTCAGCCGGGTCAGTCACGCCCTGCTCCACCAGGCGCAGTGTCCGGTGGCGGTCGTGCCCGACGCGGCGTGAGCGCCCCGGCTCGCTTGCAGGTCAGGCGAGATCCGCCGCGTGATCGGGGACGTATGTCCGGAGATCGCGCGGCGGCCGCCGCGGCAGATCCGTCGCGGGCAGCGCGACTTCTCGGTCGGGCACCGACCGGGCGTCGATGGCCGTAGTCCTTCTTGCTGTGACGTAGCCCGAGGCGGTAGATGCAGTGGCCCAGGACCGTGAAGTGCGCGGCCGGACGGCACATGAGGGGGGCGCGGCGCGACTTGCGGACCCGCTCGAACCGCTGACCCTCCTGCTGCAGCATCTGCGTAGTTCTCCGGAGGGGCTGTCGGAACGGGAATCGGCGCGCAGGCTGCTTGTCCACGGGCCGAACGCGCTGGTCCGCCGCGGGGGGACACGGTGGCCCGGCGAACTGGGACGCCAGTTCACGCATCCGCTGGCGCTGGTCCTGGCGGTGGCCGCGGTGCTGGCATGGTTCAGTGGGAGCCCTGCGCTCGGGATGGCGATCACGGCGGTGATCGTGCTGAACGCGGCCTTCGCGTTCTTCCAGGAAGTCCAGGCGGAGCGGGCCGTGGAGGCGCTCGAGGCGTTCCTGCCCTCCCACGCCCGAGTCCTGCGTGACGGCCGCCCACAGCAAGTGGAAGCCGTCCAACTGGTCCCCGGGGACGTGCTGCTCGTGGAGGAGGGCGACAGCATCTGCGCCGACGCGCGGCTGCTCGAAGGTGAGATCCAGGTCGACATCTCCACCCTCACCGGCGAGTCCGAACCCGTCGCCCGCTCCGCCGACAGCGTGGACACGGGGGTTCCGCTCCTGCACGCACGGGACGTCGTCTTCAGCGGGACCGTGTGCACCGGCGGTCAGGCCCAGGCCGTGGTCACCGCGACCGGCATGCACACCGAGCTGGGCCGCATCGCTGCACTCACCGCGCGCGTGGTGCGGGAGGACAGCCCTCTGGAGCACCAGGTCAAGCGGGTGGCGTGGCTGATCGCCGCGGTGGCCGTGGGGGTGGGGATCGGCTTCCTGCCGCTGGGGTTGCTGGCAGGCCTCGGCTGGAGCGCCGCGATCAGCTTCGCGATCGGCCTGCTGGTGGCCAACGTGCCCGAGGGCCTGCTGCCCACCATCACCCTGGCCCTGGCCGTCGGCGTGCGGGACCTGGCCCGACGAGGCGCCGTCGTGAAACGGCTCAGCGCCGTCGAGACTCTCGGCTCGACCACGGTGATCTGCACCGACAAGACCGGAACGCTCACCGAGAACCACATGCGCGTCACTTCCCTGTGGACCTCCGACGGGCCCACGACCCCGCAGGCAATGACCCCGCGGACCGATCTCGTGGTGGTGGCCGCCGCGGCCTGCACCAACGCCGAGTCGGGTGAGGGCACCGCTGACGAGGCGAAGGGCGACCCCACCGAGGTCGCCCTGCTGGAACTGGCCTCCGCCCGCGGCCTCGCCACCACCCCGGCCCAGCGAGCGGCGCGCCGTCGGCACCTGTTCCCCTTCGACTCCCGGCTCAAGCTCATGACCACCCTGGACGAGTGGAACGGCAGCACCACTGCCCTCACGGCACACACCAAGGGCGCTCCCGAGGAAGTACTCCCTCGGTGCACACACCTCCAACACCCCGACGGGCCCGTCCCGTTGACCGAGGGCGAGCGTGCCGCTGTGACGGCGGCCATGGACGACTACGCCGCGGCCGGGCTGCGCGTCCTGGCCGTCGCCGACCGCACGCTGCTCGCTGGAACGCCCGCCCCTGCCGACCGCCGAGAGGTCGAACGGGACCTGTGCCTGCTCGGTCTGGTCGCCATGAACGACCCGCCCCGGCCCCAGGTGGCCGCCGCGATCGACCTCGCCCACCAGGCCGGCATCCGTGTCCACGTCGTCACCGGCGACTACGGCGTCACCGCGGCGGCCATCGCCCGCCGCGTCGGCATCGGCGGTGATCACCCGCGCATCGTCACCGGCAGCGAACTGGACCAGCTCTCCGAACCGGAACTGGACCAACTCCTGGCCACCGGCGGCGAAGTGGTCTTCGCCCGCAGCACACCCGAGGCCAAACTCCGCATCGCCGACGCGCTGCGTGCCGAGGGCCAGGTCGTCGCCATGACCGGGGACGGCGTCAACGACGCCCCCGCGCTGCGCCGGGCCGACATCGGCATCGCCATGGGCCGCTCCGGCACGGACGTCGCCCGCGAGGCCTCCACCATGGTCCTCACCGATGACGACTTCACCACCATCGTCACTGCCATCCAGGCCGGCCGTCGCATCTATGACAACGTCCGCAAATTCATCCTGTACATCTTCGCCCACGCCGTCCCCGAGATCGTTCCCTTCCTGGCCTTCGCGCTCTCCGGCGGAGCAGTCCCGCTCCCGCTGACCGTCCTGCAGATCCTCGCCATCGACCTGGGCACCGACACCCTGCCCGCACTTGCCCTGAGCCGAGAACCCGCCGAACCCGGCGCCATGCAACGCCCGCCGCGCCCCCGCACACAGAACGTCATCGACCGAGCCATGCTCCTGCGCGCCTGGGCCTTCCTCGGCCTCATCTCCGCATTCCTGGTCATGACGGCCTTCGCCACCGTCCTGCTGCGGGCCGGCTGGCGCCCCGGTGACCCCGTCGGTACCGGCAGCCCCCTGCACCACACGTATCGGCAGGCAACCACCGTCACCTGGGCCGGGATCGTCGCCTGTCAGCTCGGCACCGCCGTCGCCGTACGCACCGAGCACGCCTCCCTGCGCACCGTCGGACTGTTCACCAACAGGCCCTTGCTCGCCGCCCTCGGTATCGCCCTGGCCTTCGCGGTGGCCGCCGTGTACCTCCCCGCCGCGCACACGGTGCTGGGAACGGAAGCCCTCACCCCGGGACAGTGGGCCCTCATCGCACCGTTCCCCGTCATCGTCTGGGGAGCCGACGAAGCACGCCGCTGGTACCGACGGCGTCCCTGACCCGTAGTCGGCATACCCATTCCGGTATGTGCGGCGTAGGGTCACTGGCAGGTCCCAGCCCCCGGCCAGTCGCTCACGGTCAAGGCCGCAGGACACAACTCCTCGCCCGGCCACGGCCAGTTCGTTCGACCCGACGAACGCAGGGAACTTTCGATGGGACGTACCTTCCGTCTGACAGAACCGCATCGCATCCAGCAGCGGGACAGGGACCCTTCCTCGGGCGCGAGGACCGACGGGGTGCGCATTTCCCTCCGTCTGGAACTGCCCCGCGTCACGGACAGCAACATGGCGATGGGGCAGGTGGCCCGTGCGGTCCTCGCCGCGATCGGAGCCCCGGTCGCCATGTCGCACGACCTCGCCGAGACCACTCGTGTCGCCGCCCAGTACCTGGTGAACCACAGCGCGGCGCCTGCCTACCAGCTGGTGCTGAGCACGGACGAGGACGGCGTCACGATCGCTGTCACCGACTATGTGCCACCGGTCCTCGGCGCTGAGCCGGCCTGGCAGGCGGTGCCCCACCGCAACGGAACCGGTTCCGGCAGGGCCGACAGGGCGGGCGAGGAGAGCCTGCAGTTCCACCGCAGTCCGGACGGCCACATGCAGCTCAAGACCCGCAGCCTCTTGCGGGAGCCGGACTCTCCGGCCTGACTGCGCGGTGGTTCGTCACGGGCGGGAGCTGCTGGTCCAGGCCCTCCGGAGCCCGTACACGATGGCTCCGATGAGGAGGACCGCGCCGCCGGAGACGACGGTGCTCAGGGGCAGGGCGAAGGCGAGGGCCGCGCAGCCGGTCAGGCCGGCGGCGGGGACGAGGCGGTGGGGCCGGCCCTCTTGGGGGGTGAGCGTCCAGGCGGAGGCGTTGGCGATGGCGTAGTAGGCCAGGACGCCGAAGGAGGAGAAGCCGATCGCGCCGCGTACGTCGGTGGTCGCGGCGAGCACCGTGACCACGGCGCCGACTGCCAGTTCAGCGCGGTGCGGGACACCGAAGCGGGGGTGGACGGCGGCCAGGGCCCGCGGTAGGTGGCGGTCTCGGGCCATCGCCAGCGTGGTGCGCGAGACCCCGAGGATCAGGGCGAGCAGCGAGCCGAGCGCGGCCACGGCACCGCCCGCGCGGACGACCGGCACCAGCCGGTCTGCGCCCGCGGCACGTACGGAGTCCGCCAGCGGGGAGGCGGCGTCCGCCAGGGCGCCCGGACCCAGCGTCATCAGGACGGCGACGGAGACGAGGGCGTAGACGAACAGAGTGATGCCGAGTGCTGTTGGAATGGCACGCGGGATGGTGCGCTCGGGATCGCGGACCTCCTCGCCGAGGGTGGCGATGCGGGCGTACCCGGCGAACGCGAAGAACAGCAGGCCGGCCGCCTGGAGCACCCCGCCGACCGTGGCGTCCGCCCCGATGTTCAGACGGCCGGTGTCCGCGCCGGGGGCGCCGAGGGCGGTGACGACCACGACGGCGAGCACGGCCAGGACAAGAGCGACGATGACCCGGGTGAGGAGTGCGGACTTCTGTACCCCGGCGTAGTTGACCGCTGTCAGTGCCACCACGCAGGCCACGGCCACTGCGTGGGCCTGGCCTGGCCAGACGTAGGAGCCGACGGTGAGGGCCATGGCCGCGCAGGAAGCGGTCTTGCCGACCACGAACGCCCAGCCCGCCAGGTGGCCCCAGAATTCCCCCAGGCGTTCACGGCCGTAGATGTAGGTGCCGCCGGATCGCGGGTACAGGGCGGCCAGCCGGGCCGAGGACGTCGCGTTGCAGTACGCCACGACCGCGGCAAGCACCAGCGCGAGCAGCAGCCCGGAACCGGCGGCACCCGCCGCCGGGCCCAACGCCGCGAAGATCCCCGCCCCGAGCATCGACCCCAGACCGATGACCACCGCATCGGACACCCCTAGACGACGCTTCATCTCACCCGCACCCGGCAGGGCCCTCCCCGCGTTCATCGATGGCTCCCTTTCGTGCCGGTCCTCGAACCGGGCACACCGTAGTCGAGGAAGGTGTCGAGAGGGGGGCGCCCCTGACAGGTTCAGTGGGGCCGGGGCCTAACCCGTGCCTCCTCGAAGGACTTCCCGACCGCTCAGGAGGGAACCACGACCACAGGGCACTGGCCGTGCTGCACGAGGCGGTCCACCGCGGGTCCCAGCCCGTCGTCCCGTCGCCGCCCCACGGCCAGCAGTTCGGCACGTGCCGAAGCGCGCAGCAATGCGTCGGCGGGGCTGTGCCGTACGACGTCCTCGAGCACGTGCACCTGTGCGTACTTCTCCCGCCACGGCCGCAACGCGTCGGACAGGAGCTGTACTTCCTGGTCCTCCCACGTCGCGCGCTCGTGCTCCGACACAGGGATCGGCAGCGGAGAGGCGGTGGCTGTGGCCGGGTAGCTCCAGGCGTGCAGGGCGTGCAACCGGGCACCGCGCAGGCGGGTTTCGGCAAGGGCGAAGTCGATCGCGCGGTCGGCCGGGTCGCGGGCGTCGATCCCCAGCGTGACCCGGTCGGGGCGGCGCTCAGGGACACAGCCGAACCGCGCGGCGGGCACCAGCGCGACCGGGCAGACGGAGGCCGACGCGACGCCGTGGGCCACCGAGCCCACGGCGAGTCCTGCGTGGCCGCCCGCCCCGCGCACGCCGAGCACGAGCATCTCCGCGGACCTGCCGAGCGCGAGCAGCACGGGCAGCGCCGCCCCGACGAGCAGGGCGCTCTTCGCGTGGGCCGCCGGATCCGGTGCGGTGAGCTGGGCGTCGAGGCGGGCCGACAGCGGCTGATCGCAGTGCGGCGCGACATGGACGACGTACAACGGCACGTCGCGCAGTCGAGCCTCCTGCACCGCCCAGTCCAGCGCGACCTGGCTGCGCACCGAGCCGTCGACGCCGACAACCACCGTACGAGCCATGGAAGTTCGCCTCCTGCGGAGTCCGTCCTGAGGTGCCTCCAGGGTCGGTGACGGGCGTCGCGCGGAGCAGGGGCCGTACGGACCCCGAAGCGGCCCTGCCGTCCCCTCCTGGCCGCCACGCGCCCGCGACACGATGAAGTCGCCCGACGGGCACAGGACACGGACACAGGAGTACGACCGAAGCGAGGGACGGTGCCCCATCATGCTGCGACCGGTTGTCGTCGGAGTCGACGCATCCCCTGAGAGCCTGGCCGCGGTCGAGTGGGCTGCAACAGAGGCGCTGCGCCGCGATCGGCCGTTGAGGCTCGTGCACGCCTGCAACTGGAGCCCGCATCCGCCCTCCGACGTGCCCACCGGAGTCACCGCCGCGGGCGCCGCCCAGGCCGCCCGCGCGCGCACGGTCCTGGACGTGGCGATGGCGCGGGTCGATACCGACCGGCCTGCGATCCGCGCGTCGGCCGACCTGTTGGAGGGGCCGGCGTCGGTCGCGCTGCTCCGGGTCGGCGGCCAGGGCGAGCTGCTGGTGCTCGGTTCGCGAGGCCTCGGTGCGGTCAGTGGAGTCGTCGTGGGGTCGGTGGCGCAGACGGTGGCGGCTGCGGCGCCCGTGCCCGTCGTGCTCGTCCGTGCGCATGCCGGTGAGGCCGGCCCGGGTTCGGGCCTCGACCGGGACGGCGAGGAGCCCAAGGACGCCCCGATTGCCGACGTCGTCCTGGGGCTCGATCTGGCCGATCCGTGTGACGAGGTCATCGAATTCGCCTTCACCGCCGCCGAGTTGAGGGGTGCGCGCCTGCATGTCGTGTCGGCCTGGCGAAACCCTGCCTTCTACCTGCCCGGCCCCGGCGAACTCGCACTGGCGCGGGGGCCGCAGCGCGAGGAGGAGTGGCGCGGCTTCCAGGAAGCGGTGCTGCAGTCGTGGCGCGGCAAGTTCCCCGACGTCCCGGTGCTGGGGACGCTCACCGCGGGGCGGGCGGCGACACCACTCCTCAGCGCGACGGAGCAGGCCTGTCTCGTCGTGGTGGGCCGGCGCACCCATGAAGGACGTGCCGGGCAGCACAACGGACCGGTCACCCACGCCGTCGTCCACCACGCCCGATGCCCCGTCGCGATCGTGCCGCACCCCTGAGCGCCCGTCCCCATGCCGACGTCCACCGTGACCGAGCGATCGAAACGATCAGAAGAAGGCCCGTGATGAGTGTGCCGAAGCAGTATGTGTACGCGTTCGCCGACGGCAGCCGGGAGCAGGCCGACCTGCTCGGCGGCAAGGGTGCGGGACTGGCCGAGATGACCCGCCTCGGGCTGCCGGTGCCGCCCGGCTTCACCGTCACCACCGAGGCGTGCCGGGTGTTCCTCGAAACCGGCGAGGAACCGCCGGAGCTCGGGTTCGAGGTGGCCCGCCAACTCGCCCGACTGGAAAGGGAGATGGGGCGAACCCTCGGCGCGGAGCACGAACCGCTGTTGGTCTCGGTCCGCTCCGGCGGCCGGTACTCCATGCCCGGCATGATGGAGACGATCCTCGACATCGGCCTGGGTGACGCCTCCATCGACGGACTGGCGCGCTCCACCGGGCAGGAGCGGTCCGCCTGGGACTCCTACCGCCGACTCCTGCAGATGTTCGGCCACACGGTCATGGACGTCGACAGCTCTCTGTTCGAGCAGGCCATCGCCGCCCGGAAGAAGGAGCACGGCCTCAAGGAGGACGGCGAGCTCGACACGGATCAACTCCGTGGTCTTGTCCAGGAGTTCAAATCCCTGATCCGCCAGGAGAGCGCCGAGGACTTCCCGCAGGACCC
Source organism: Streptomyces sp. NPDC050085 (assembly GCF_044460595.1). Taxonomy (NCBI): domain Bacteria; kingdom Bacillati; phylum Actinomycetota; class Actinomycetes; order Kitasatosporales; family Streptomycetaceae; genus Streptomyces; species Streptomyces sp. NPDC050085. The sequence continues at coordinate 44,553 of NZ_JBITJZ010000007.1, forward strand.
GGCGGAACAGCTCCAGCTGGCCATCCGCTCCGTCTTCTCCTCCTGGAACAGCGAACGCGCCCGCATCTACCGCTCCCGCGAACACATCCCCGACGACCTCGGCACCGCCGTCACCGTCCAGGCCATGGTCTTCGGCAACCTGGGCGCCGAGTCCGGCACCGGAGTCGCCTTCACCCGCGACCCGGCCACCGGAGCACGAGGGCTGTACGGCGACTTCCTTCCCGACGCCCAGGGCGAGGACGTCGTCTCCGGAGTGCGGGACACCCTCACCCTGGACGCGCTCAAGACGATCCATCCGCGGATCCACCGCGAACTCGAGGGCCACTTGCGGATGTTGGAGCGGCACTACCGGGATCTGTGCGACGTCGAGTTCACCGTCGAACGCGGCAGGCTGTGGATCCTGCAGACCCGCATCGGCAAACGCACCGCCGAGGCGGCCTTCCGGATCGCGTACGACCTCGTGGACGAGCGGATCATCGGCGAGGACGAGGCGCTGGCCCGGGTCGACGCGGAAGCCCTGACCCGGCTGATGTTCCCGCGCTTCCGTACCGGCCGGACCGACGTGCCCCTGGCGCGCGGCGTGCCCGCCTCGCCCGGGGCCGCCGTCGGCATGGTCGTCTTCGACTCGACGGCCGCCGTGCGCCGCGCCGAGGCCGGGCAGCGCACCGTCCTCGTACGCCGCGAGACCACACCCGACGACCTGCCCGGGATGATCGCCGCCGAGGCCGTGCTCACCAGCCACGGCGGCAAGACCTCTCACGCGGCCGTGGTCGCCCGCGGCATGGGCAAGGTCTGCGTGTGCGGTGCGGGCGCCCTCACCGTCGACGCCGAGGCCCGTAGCCTCACCACCGACTCCGGCGTGGTGGTCCACGAGGGCGACACCGTCTCCGTCGACGGGACGGCCGGCACCGTGTACCTCGGCGCACTGCCGCTGACCGAGTCCGACGTGCTCGCAGCCCTCGAATCCGGCGTGCGCAGCGGCTCGTTGAGCGACACGGTGAACCGTGCCCTGACGTACGCCGACGGAGTGCGCCGCCTGGACGTACGAGCCAACGCCGACACGCCCGCCGACGCGGCGCGGGCCCGTCGGCTCGGCGCTCGGGGCATCGGCCTGTGCCGCACCGAGCACATGTTCCTGGGGGAGCGCAGGGCGCTGGTCGAGGACATGATCCTCGCGAGCGACGAGGCCGCCCGCGACACGGCGCTCGCCGCACTGCTGCCCCTGCAACGCCTCGACTTCACCGGCATCCTCCAGGCCATGGACGGTCTCCCGGTGACGATCCGCCTGCTCGACCCGCCCCTGCACGAGTTCCTGCCCGACCTGACGGACCTCTCCGTGCGGATCGCCGCGGCGCAGCATCCGGACCCGCGAGACCGACAACTCCTGGCAGCCGTACGGAAGTTGCACGAACAGAACCCGATGCTGGGCCTGCGCGGGGTACGCCTCGGGCTTGCCGTGCCCGGCCTCATGGCCCTGCAGGCCAGGGCCATCGCCGAGGCCGTCGTCCAGCGCCTGCGCGACGGAGGCGAGCCACGCGCCGAGGTCATGATCCCGCTGGTGGCCACGGCCGAGGAACTCCGCCTGGCGCGGACCGAGGTGGAGGCCGCTCTGGCGGACGTGTCCCGCGAGAGCGGCCTGCGGATCGACTGCCCCATCGGCACCATGATCGAACTGCCGAGGGCCGCCCTGACCGCCGACCGCATCGCGCGGCACGCCGACTTCTTCTCCTTCGGCACCAACGACCTCACCCAGACCACCTGGGGCATGTCGCGCGACGACGCCGAGGCCTCGTTCTTCCCCCTCTACCTGAGCAAGGGGATCTTCCCGGCCTCACCGTTCGAGACCCTCGACCAGGAAGGCGTCGGCAGGCTGGTGGAACTCGCCGTCGCGGCGGGCCGCCGTGCCCGGCCTCGGCTGGAGACCGGCGTGTGCGGCGAGCACGGTGGAGATGCGCAGTCCGTCCACTTCTTCCACCGGGCGGGCCTCGACTACGTGTCCTGCTCGCCGCTGCGGATCCCGGCCGCCCGCCTCGAGGCCGGCCGTGCGGCCCTCACGTCGACGGACACCACGGACAGCAGGTGACCCCGCTGTGCCACCGGGTCGACCCGCCACCGCTGGCCAACCGAAGGAGGCGACCGGCATGTTGAGGCCGATGGTCGTAGGTGTGGACGGATCGCGCGAGAGCTCCGCCGCGGCCGACTGGGCCGCGCGCGAAGCCCTCCGGCGAGACCTGCCGCTGCGGATCGTGCACGCCTGGGAAGGACTGCCCGCCGATGACGCGGAGGAGCCTCTGCCCGAACTGAAGGTGCCGCAGTACTGGGCGCGCCGAGTCCTGCGCACCACGGTGGAGCAACTCGGCGTCCGCTACCCGAAGTTGTACGCGGCTTGCGAACAGGTGCGGCTGCCACCGGGCCCCGCCCTGTTGGCCGAGGCGGAGAACGCCGAGCTCCTCGTGCTGGGCAGTCAGGGCCTCGGCGGCGTCAGCGGAGTGCTCGCGGGCTCCGTGGCCATGGCGACAGCGGCGCACGCACCGCGGCCGGTCGTTCTCGTCCGGGCCGGGTACACCGGTGCGGACGAACACCTGCCTCAGGGCGACGGAAAGGCGTCGCCCAGCGCTCCACCGCGCGATGTCGCGGTCGCCGTCGACCTGGCGCGGCCGTCCGGCAGCATCCTCGAATTCGCCTTCCGCGCAGCGGAGTTCAGGCACGCTCCACTGCGGGTCGTGCACGCCTGGCGGCATCCGCTGGGCCCGGCCCGCTCCGGCGCGGGGGAGCGGGCGGCCACCTGGGCGGCGGCGCAGAGCGAGCTGGCCGCCGCGCTTCAGCCTTGGCGGGAGAAGTTCCCCGGCGTCTTCGTCCACGAGACCCTGGCGCAGGGGCGGGCACCACACGAGGTGACCAAGGCCGCCGGCGGATCAGGTCTGTTGGTCGTGGGCCGGCGGATACGACGTGCTGCGACGGGCTCCCACCTGGGACCCGTGACGCACGCGGCGATCCACCACGTGACGTGCCCCGTCGTGGTCGTCCCGCACGATTGAGGCCACGGGGCACCAGGTCACGACCGCTCCTTCACCACCGCCGACGGCCGGCGGTGCAGCAGGTGATGCAACCGCCGCCGCACCGTGGGCGGCCTGAGGGGTGGTGTCGACCGGCCTGTGGCGTAGGCCTCCGACGGGCCCGGGGTGTTGTCGAGCAGTGTGGTGGCGATGCGACCGGCCCAGTCGGAGATCTGTGTGAAGTTCCGGAAGTCCCCGCGCCGTCCGGAACTGATGAGCGTCTGAGCGACCCAGCCCCTGGCGTCGTCCCGCAGGCAGCCACCAAAGGTGATGTGCTCTCGCGCGTTGAGCCGGATGAGCGCGCGCTGCACGCCAGAAACGGGCGGGACGCTCCCGTTGTCCGCCGAGTCGTCGAGGGGACCGCTGCTGAACAGCCACAGCGGCCGTATGCGCAGGGCCGCACCGTGATGCTTGAGGAACCGGTGCGCTTCCTTGAGCCAGCGCCCCTCGTAGAGGGGGCTGCCGAGGATCACGGCCTGATAGGACTGCACATCGACCACGTCGGTGACCAGCAGCATCTCGGCTTCGACGCCGTTCTTGTTCAGGACCTGAGTGATGGTGCGCGCGATCTCCGCTGTGGACCAGTTCTTCGTCGCATAGGCGACAAGCACCTTGTTCGCCATGGTGAACGCCCTTCCAGTACCCCCGCTCGGCCTTCTCAGGGAATCCCTCCACAGCCGGTACCGGGCAGGGGCCGAACGTCCCCTCTCGCGGCACGCCGCACTGCACGGTGCGGGCGGATTCAGCCGGGAAGCGTGAAGCGGAAGGCGGTCCGCCCGGGGCTGCTGGTGACCTCGACGGTGCCGCCGTGCGCGGTGACGACACCTTTGACGATGGCGAGCCCGAGCCCCGTGCTTCCCGTGTCGCGGGAGCGCGCGTGGTCGGCGCGGACGAAGCGGACGAAGACCTCCGACAGCAGTTCCGGGGGGATTCCCGGCCCGTTGTCGCTCACGATCACCGAGACGCCGGTCGCGGCGGCGGCGAGGGCGATGGTCACCTCGGTGCCGGGAGGGGTGTGCGTGCGGGCGTTGGCGAGGAGGTTGCCGATGGCCTGCTGCAGCCGGTGGGCGTCGCCGGTGACGGTGACCGGCTGTTCGGGCAGGTCGAGGAACCACTGGTGGTCGGGGCCGGCGGCGCGGGCGTCGTCCGTCGCGTTCAGCACCAGCAGGGTCAGATCCACCGGCTCGTGTTCGAGGGCGCGCCCCGCGTCGAGGCGCGCGAGCAGGAGCAGGTCGTCCACGAGGCGGGTCATGCGCTGCGACTCGCTGCCGATGCGCTCCAGGGCATGGCGCACCTCGCCGGGGACGGGGCCCTTGTGCCGCAGGGCCAGTTCGGCGTGGCCGCGGATGTTGGCGACGGGGGTGCGCAGTTCGTGGCTGGCGTCGGCGGCGAAGTGACGGAGCCTCTCCTCGCTGGCCTGGCGACGGGTGAGAGCGTCCTCGACGTGGCCGAGCATGTGGTTGAGGGCACCGCCGACCTGGCCGACCTCGGTACGCGGGTCGGCGTCGGGCAGAGGGCCGGGCATGGCGATCTCACCGCTGGCGAGTGGAAGTCCGGCCACCTCCACCGCCCTCGCCGTGACCTTCTGAAGAGGACGCAGGGAAAGCCGTACCCACAAAGCCCCCGCGATACCGGTGGCCGCGAGGGCGGCGCCGAACAGCACCGCCTCGACTGCTTCGAGGCGGTGCACGGTCTCCTCCACCGGGTGCAGCGGCAGGCCGGTGACGAGGATGTCCCCGTCGTCGCCGTGCACGGCCGTGACACGGTACGGCCCCAGCTCGGACAGGTGCAGGGTGTGCCCGTTGCCGTCGGCGGGGACCTGCGCCAATGTGCGGCGGTCCGCAGTCGTGAGCGTGAGGGCACGGTCGGCGGCGTCGTCGACGACGGCCGCCTGGGTGACGGTGCCTGCCAGAAGGCGGGCTCCGAAGGTCGACTCGGCCTGGCCCCGGGTGTCGGGGCGATTGTCGGAGTCGGGCCTGGCCTCGTGCTCGAGGCTGGCGGCGAACCTGCCGCCGGACGCGCTGAGTTGTTCGTCGAGACGTCCCATGAGGAAGCCCCGCAGGGCGAGCGCGGTGGTGACGCCGACCGCGACACAGGCGAGCGCGAGCAGGACGACGAGCCCGGCGGTGAGCTGACCGCGCAGCGTACGCGGCGGCATGCGCCTCACGGGGAGTCCGGCTTGAGGACGTAGCCGACGCCGCGCACGGTGTGGATCATCGGGGACCGGCCGGCGTCGATCTTCTTGCGCAGATAGCTGATGTAGAGCTCGACGATGTGGGCCTTTCCGCCGAAGTCGTAGGCCCAGACGCGATCGAGGATCTGGTCCTTGGAGAGCACCCTGCGCGGATTGCGCATCAGGAACCGCAGAAGCTCGAACTCCGTCCGCGACAGGTCGACGACGGCTCCGCCGCGCCTGACCTCCCGCGCCTCCTCATCCATGGCAAGGTCACCGACGGTGAGCCAGTCCGGACCCGGCCCCGCGGTCAGGCCGGCCCGCCTCAGCAGCCCGCGCAGCCGGGCCAGCACCTCTTCCAGGCTGTAGGGCTTGGTGACGTAGTCGTCGCCGCCGGCCGTGATCCCGGCGATGCGGTCCTCGACGGCGTCACGCGCCGTGAGGAACAGCACGCACACACGGGCGTCCTCGCGCCTGAGCGAGCGCAGGACCGTCAGGCCGTCGAGGTCGGGCAGCATCCAGTCCAGCACCACCGCGTCGGGCCGGAAGTCCCGCGCGGCCTTGAGTGCGCCGGCACCGTCCGACGCCGTACGAACCTGCCAGCCCTCGCCCGTCAGGACCGCGGTGAGGACATCGGTGACGTCGGGTTCGTCGTCGACGACGAGCACCCGGACCGGCTCTCCGTCCGGGCGGTGCAGAAGCGAGGCGTCGGGCAGTTCATCCATGGTTCCTTCAGCATCCCTCAGCGCAGGTCGCCGCGGTGCGGGCCGCTCCTGTGAGTTTCCTCTGAACCGGCGCTGAGAGCGGTCCGCAGACGTGGTTTCAGAAGGTACACAGAGGCAGCGGTGTGAGGCTGGCCGCCCACCGCCGCAGCAGACTCCTACCGGGGGCCACATGACCACCACGTTCACCACCACGTACGCGGGCCACGGGACGCACCGTCGGCGCCTGCGCCGCAGCGCCGTGCCCCTCCTCGCCCAGCTGGTGATGTGGACCGGAGCGGCCGGGGTGCTCGCGCTGTGGTGGAGCGACACCACCTCGGTGACGGGCCCGGCGGGCTGGCTCACCGGCGCGGGGCGCATCACGGGGCTCCTGGCCGGATACGCCTGCGCGGTCCTGCTCGCCCTGATGGCCCGCGTCCCGGTCCTCGACCATACGATCGGCACCGACCGGCTCGCCCGCTGGCACGCCTTCGGCGGCCGCTGCACCGTCGGCCTGGCCCTCGCCCACACGCTGCTCATCATCTGGGGCTACTCGCTGAGCACCCACACGAACGCGGTCGACCAGACGGCCACGCTCGTCCTGCACTACCCCGATCTCCTCAAGGGCACGGCCGGCTTCCTGCTCTTCCTGGCCACCGGCGTTCTCTCGGCCCGCGCGGCCCGTCGCAGGATGAGCTACGAGACATGGCACTACCTGCACTTCGCCACCTATCTCGCCGTCTTCCTCGCCTTCGGCCACCAGCTCTCCAACGGAGCGGACTTCGTCGGCAACCGCACCGCCCAGGCCGCCTGGTACGTCCTCTTCCTGGCCGTGGCCGCGCTGCTGGCCTGGTACCGGTTCGCCGTTCCCGTCCGGCGCGGACTGCGCCACCGCCTGCGGGTCGCCGCGGTCCACCCAGAGGCACCGGGCGTGGTCTCCGTCCACCTCGCCGGCGAGCATCTGGACGAACTCGGGGGCGAGCCGGGGCAGTTCCTGCGCTGGCGGTTCCTCACCCGAGGGCTGTGGTGGACCGCGAACCCGTACTCCCTCTCCGCCCCCGCACACCCCCGGTACCTGCGCATCACGGTGAAGACCGCCGGGGGACACAGCGCCGCGCTGGCCCACCTCGCTCCCGGCACCCGGGTGTGGGCCGAGGGCCCCTACGGCGGCTTCACCGCGCACCGCCGCACCGAGCACAAGGTGCTGCTCCTGGCGGGCGGCGTCGGCATCACCCCCCTGAGGACGCTCTTCGAGACGCTTCCGGGACCGGTGACACTCGTCTACCGCGTCCGCCGCGTCGAAGACCTCGCCCTGCGCGCCGAGATCGACGCGATAGCCGCCCACCGACGGGCCACGGTGCACTACGTCGTCGACGAACCGGCCAGGTACTCCTCGCCACTTACCGCACAGGGCCTGCGCAGCCTCGTACCGGACGTGGCCGCGCACGACGTGTACCTCTGCGGCCCACCCGGCATGGCCCAGGCCGCGACCCGCGCCCTGCGGGAGGCCGGAGTCCCGGCGCGGCGCATCCACCACGAGTCGTTCGCGTTCTGAGGAGAACCGCCATGCGCCGAGCCGTCCTCGCGACCACCGGGATCAGCGGCGTCATCGTGACGCTGCTCGCCCTCAAACCGCATCATCTGCCCAGCATCGAAGGAGCGGGCCCCGGATCGTCCGCACCCTCCTCGTCACCGCACGGTCCCTCCAGCACCGCATCGGGCACCCCGCGCGCGACAGGCACGTTCACCGGCGATCCCGTGGAGACCCAGTACGGGACCGTCCAGGTCGCCGCCACCCTCGTCAAAGGAAGGATCACCGCGGTCAAGGTGCTCAAGGCCCCCGACCAGAATGGTCGCGACCAGCAGATCGCCTCCTACGCCGTACCCCGGCTCACCCAGGAGGCGCTCGGCGCCCAGAGCGCGCACATCGACGCCGTATCCGGCGCCAGCTACACCAGCCAGGGCTACATCCAGTCCCTGCAGAGCGCCCTGGACCAGGCCCGTGGCTGACACCGCGCAAGGACTGCGGCACGTCGAACACGTCATGGGAACCGTCTTCTCCTTCGACATCCGCGACAAGCCCACCCCCGCCATCCGCAGCGCCCTCGCCGAGGCAGTGCGGCAACTCCACGACGTCGACGCCGTGTTCTCCACCTACCGGCCCGACAGCCACATCAGCCGCCTGGACCGTGGCGACATCCGCCTCGACGCCTGCCCGCCCGAAGTACACGAAGTGCTGTCCCTGTGCGCGCACGCCACCGACGTCACGGAGGGCTGGTTCGACATCGCCCCGGCCGGCGTTCTCGACCCCTCCGGCCTGGTCAAGGGCTGGGCCACCGAAGCCGCCTCCCGACTGCTCCACGGCGCCGGTGCACACCACACCTGCGTCAACGGGGGCGGCGACCTCCGTCTTCGCGGAAAGGCGGCCCCGGGCGTCCCCTGGCGCCTCGGCATCGCGCACCCGCTGCTCCCAGGCGAACTCGTCACCGTCGTCACCGCCGACCACGACCTGGCCGTCGCCACCTCGGGCGTCGCCGAGCGCGGGGCCCACATCGTCGACCCGTACACGGGGACACCCGCGGCCGCTTTCGCCTCTCTCACGGTCATCGGGCCGGAGCTGACGACGACCGACGCGTACGCCACCGCTGCTTTCGCCAGAGGTGAGGGCGCACGGGCCTGGCTGGAAGGACTGGAGGACTATGAAGCGCTCGCCGTCCTCCCCGACGGCCAGGTATGGCGGACCGGCGGATTCAGCCGCTACGGAACCTGACGAGGTCTCCGCCGTCCGCTGAGCAATGTGCTCGCTGCGGGAGCTTCGTACGAGGCCCGTCCACCGTTCGGGGGCTCGGCTACTCACCTGGACGCACGATGGAGCCGATCCAGCCTTCCAGCGCATCGATCCCGCCGTCGGCCAGTGCGGTCATGTGGTCGATTCCGGTGGTCAACCTCGTTGCGAGATCCTGCAGTTGGTCAGATATCGCACCATCGGTGCGAGCAATTTCTGAGGGCACTTCGGAATCGATCTGTGATGCCTCACGGCGCATGCTGTTGATCATGACCTGAGTGGATGTGCTGTTCGCCGTGGAAATCCAGGCAGGGGCACGGGACGGAATCTGACGGGCGGTGGTCGGCCAAGTCGTGGGCAATGTGCCCCGAGTCACCGGATCGAGTTGATCCCGGACGGCATAGAGCTTCTCCTGGAACCCTCGCAGATCGGAGATCCGTGAGCGATATTCCTCCGTTTCCGTCTTGCGGGACTGCCACGCATTACTGGCCAGGACGGCCTGGGCGTTCCTCTCCGAACTGTCCCTGGTCGCGGTAGCCGCAATGTTCGCCGTGTCCACGCTCGTCTGTCTCTGAGTGCGCACCACGTAGCGGTCGCCCAGCAGGACCAAGAACGCAGTGAGGAAACTGCTCCCGCAGCTGATCAGCGCAACCGTCACGCCGGATTCCGCCACGGCCACCTCCCCCGTGCCGCACGGCCTGCGGCACCGCCTGCGCTCCCAGACGGCGCCCACGGACAGCTCGGTTCAGGCTACGTGCATTCGACCGCACGAAACAGGCAGCATCACCGTCAACGCCGGTTCGTGGAGCGGGCTTTCGTACCCCTGCACGGAATCCGTCGCCCACGGACCGGAAGCAGCGTCGCTCACTCCCGGCCGACCTCCGGGGCGCGACGGTCAGTCGTGCGGGACCACGGCAACCGGGCAGGCGACGTGGTGGACGACCGTGTGGGTCACTGGTCCGGTGTGTGGACCGACGCCCGCCCACCGAGGCCTGCGACCCACCACGAGCAGACCGGCTCCTTGAGCAGCGTGGACGATCTCGTGGGCGGTACGGGCGTGGATGGCCGCGGACCGGACCGTCACGGTCGGGTACTTGTCCTGCCAAGGGCGAAGCCGCGCGTCGAGTGCGCACTGGGCCGACTCCTGGGCGACGTCGTACACATCGGCGACAGCGAGTCCCGACGTGCCGTACGGCAGATGCCAGATGTACACGGCCCGCAAGGTCGCGGAGCGCTGTGCGGCTTCGTCGAAGGCGAAGGCCAGCAACCCGTCGCTGGGCTTCTCCGCATCGACAGCCACGAGGACGTCTCGACAGGGCGTATGCGTGGACGGCTGGGAATTCTCGTCACGCCGGTGCTCGTCACAGGCGGTGAAGCCTGCTCGCACCAGGACGACCGGAAGGGGCGCATGGGCCACGACGGCCAATGCGACGGAGCCGGAGAACAGACTGGAGACACTGCCGAGCCCTCGATTGCCGAGGACCAGCAGTTCGGCGTTCTCAGCCTCGGAGAGCAGGGCCGGACGGGGCGGTTGGTGCAGCTGTTCCGCACTGACGTACACGTGCGGATAGCGCTCCGTGATGTGATCCAGCGCATGGCGCAGCGGGCGACGGGCCCAGTACTGCGGTGCGGCAAGGCCGGATGGCCGGACCTCGGCGAAGCCTGGCGTCGAAGCCGTCTCCCAGGCCTGGACGAGCCGCAGTGGCAGGCCACGGCGCAGGGCGGTGCGCGCGCCCCAGTCCGCTGCGGCCAGGCTCTCGCGAGAGCCGTCCAGACCGACAACGATCGGTTTCAGCATGGTGGTCGCCTCCGGAAGGCGTGAAACGCGGGTCACACGTGGTGTCCTGCCAGGGGCCGTGGTCCGCGCGTCAGCTCAGTGCCGTCGCTTTCGGGCGCCGACGTGTCGTGCGGGTGGCGACGGCGGTGAATCTGCAGGTGCCGGTGGAGAACATCGGCCAGGCAGATCAGTGCGTAGATCACGACCAGCGAGACGATCAGCAGCTGACCGGACGTCCACCAGAACTCGGCGGGAAGAAACGTACGCGGCGTCATCATCTCGTTCGCCTCCTCGCGGCAGCTTCATTTCCCTTCGAGTCCAGCCAACTGCACGGCCGGGCCCCGCACATGAGCCCGGAAGGCCGTACCCGCCGTGCGTCCGTCCCCCTTCGGCGACCTCCTCGGCCCCTGCGGCCGAGGCTGACCGGCCCCTGTCGAGCGGGCGCTTTGGGCGCGCCGAGAGCGCGGCGGCCGTAATCGTCGGGGCGCCGAGCAACGACGAGCAACGCGGCCCCGTGCGTCGGCCGCACTTCGGCGATACGCATGAGTGCGGCCCGCCGTGCGAGCTCCGGGGCCGAACCCGTGTGGCACGGGGGACCAATCGGCCCTTCAGCAGGGGCTGTTCTCCGTTGCAGGACGGACCTTCGGCACCCGGCGTCCGCATGCCCCGGACGCGAGAGTCAGTGGTGTCACGACAACCCTGCTCGTTTCCGAAAGGACGAGTGTCATGGCCGTGCACGATCATTCCCACCGCCGCGGAGGCTTCAGGATGCCCGTGTTCCACAGGCACACGACCCCCGCCCGTGACACCGATGTGTCGGTGCGGACCGACACCTACAGCGCGCAGGCCTATGCGTTCGGAACCCTGCGTGTGCTCACCGGCTTCGTCTTCCTGTGGGCGTTCCTCGACAAGACTTTCGGGTTCGGTTACGCGACTCCTTCGGGGAAGGGCTGGATCGACGGCGGATCGCCGACCAAGGGCTTCCTCAGCAATGTCGCTGCCGGGCCGATGGAGTCGACGTTCCATTCCTGGGCCGGGGACCCCTGGGCGGACTGGCTGTTCATGCTCGGTCTGCTGGGCGTCGGGCTTGCCGTGATGAGCGGTGTGGCGCTGCGGTTGGCCGCGGTGGCGGGCACCGCGATGATGGCGCTGATGTGGCTGGCCGAGTGGCCGCCCGCCAAGCACCTGTCCGACGGTTCGCCGAGCATGTCGACGAACCCGTTCGCCGACTACCACGTGATCTACGCCGTTGCCCTGATCGTGCTCGCGGCCGCGGCGGCCGGCGAGGCGTTCGGACTCGGCCGGCTGTGGGCGAAGTTGCCCGTCGTCCGTGACCACGCCTGGCTGCGCTGACCACCCCACGGCACAGGACGCCTTCGGCCGGGGAGCTCCGGTCGAAGGCCGCCGATCCGTGGTGCGACAGAGGCCCTGACACACCCGCGTACACCCACGAAGGAGCCCACCGACATGACCGTCCGCGTCGGGATCAACGGCTTCGGCCGCATCGGCCGCACCTATCTGCGCGCCGCGCTGGAACGCGTCGAGGAATCCGACCTCGACCTCGAGGTCGTCGCGATCAACGACATCACCTCACCCGCCACCCTGGCTCATCTGCTGTCCTACGACTCCACGTTCGGGCCGCTGCGCCGCGACGTCGGCCACACCGACACCACGCTCATCGTGGACAGCCGCGAGATGGCCGTCAGCGCCGAACACGACCCCGCCGCCCTGCGCTGGGGAGAGCTCGGCGTGGACGTCGTCATCGAGTCCACAGGCCGCTTCCGCACCCGCGACGCGGCTGCCCTGCACCTGAAGGCCGGAGCCGGCACCGTAGTGCTGTCCGCCCCGGGCAAGGACGTGGACGCCACGATCGTCATGGGCGTCAACGACGACACGTACGACCGCGACCACCACCGCATCATCTCGGCCGCCAGCTGCACCACCAACTGCGTGGCCCCCATGGTCAAGGTCCTCCACGAGAACTTCGGCATCGACCGCGGAGTGATGACCACCATCCACGGCTACACCAACGATCAAGCCCTGCTCGACGGCCCGCACAAGGACCTGCGCCGGGCCCGCTCGGCGGCCCTGAGCATCATCCCGACGAGCACCGGCGCCGCCCGCGCGGTCGGCCTGGTCGTGCCGCAACTGGACGGAGTCCTCGACGGGATCGCCGTACGGGTCCCGGTCGAGGACGGTTCCCTCACCGACCTCGCCGTGGTGCTCGGCGGCGACGTCACCGCAGAGGAGATCAACACCGCGTTCGCGACGGCGGCCCGGGGCGCGCTCAAGGGCATCATCGACATCGCCCCGGCGCCCATCGTCTCCCGCGACGTCATCGGCAACCCTGCCTCCTGCGTCTTCGACCCGGGCCTCACCTTGGCTCACGGCACGCTGGCCAAGGTCTTCGGCTGGTACGACAACGAGTGGGGCTACACCCAGCGGCTGCTGGATCTCACGGCGCTGGTCACCGACAGCTGACAGTCGTGGCTGCGAAGGGAGTTGATCCGCATGCACGAGCACATCGAACGCGTTCTGGTCACCTACGGCACGGCGAACGGCTCGACGCCGCAGATCGCCGGCGCCATCGCCGACGTCCTGAACAAGGCCGGGCTGCGGGCCGAACCGCGCCTGGCCCGATTCGTGGCGAGCGTGGAACCCTATGACGCGGTGGTCCTGGGCAGCGGGTTGTACGCCGGACACTGGCACCGGTACGTGCGGCGCTTCGTCCGACGCCATCGCCGAGCCCTGTCCGAGCGCCCGCTGTGGTTGTTCAGCAGCGGACCGCTCGACGACTCGGCGTCGCGGGGCGACATCCCGCCGACTCCGAGCGTGCGCCGGATCGCCGACCAGCTGCACGCCCGTGAGCACGTCACCTTCGGCGGTTGCCTCAAGGAGAACGCGCAGAGCCGGGGCGCCCGCATGCTGGTGCGGTCCGGCAAGGGCGGCGACTTCCGGGACTTCCCGGCGATCGAGCAGTGGGCGGAGCACGTGGCCGACGAGATCCTCCTCGCCTCCTGGCAGCGGCCGGACCGGCGCAGGTGAGAAGGACCGCGAGCGGGCACGCCGACGGCCTGAGGGGTGGTGTCGACCGGCCTGTGGCGTAGGCCTCCGACGGGCCCGGGGTGTTGTCGAGCAGTGTGGTGGCGATGCGACCGGCCTCCAGCCCCTGGCGTCGTCCCGCAGGCAGCCACCAAAGGTGATGTGCTCTCGCGCGTTGAGCCGGATGAGCGCGCGCTGCTGAACAGCCACAGCGGCCGTATGTGCAGGGCCGCACCGTGATCCTTGAGGAACCGGTGCGCTTCCTCGAGCCAGCGCCCCTCGTAGAGGGGGCTGCCGGGGATCACGGCCTGGCAGGCCTGCACATCGACGACGTCGGACTCGTTGGGTAGGCGACAAGTACCTTGTGCGCCATGGCGAACGCCCTCCGTCAGGCGCAGTGGGCCATCAGCGGGTACCGGGCAGGATACGGGCGACGTCATGCTGTATCCGCAACCCGCGAGCAGGACTACGCTGTTGAATGAGGCCCCGGTCCCCGGCAGCGATGACTCGTTCCGTTCCCGGGAGGCCCGCCGTGCTGGTCCTGCCGCTCGTTCTCCTCGTGGTCATGTTCGGGCTCGGCTTCCTCAACGCTCTGTGGTGGGTGGCCGCGGCCGTGCTGATCTTCGGGCTCGTCCACTACGGCCGGGGCGGTACCGGGAGTTGGGGACGTCGAAGCAATTCCCGGTACGAGGACTACGGGGAGTACCGGGACGGCCGGGATCGTGAGGACCGCTGGGACCGCCGCTACCGGCGTCAGAACCGAGGTCGGTGGCTGCGCCAGGATCGCCGGGACGACGAACGCCACAGGTGAGCCGGGATGTGCCTGTCATGACCCACCGGATGGCGCCGCCAGACGGGAAACGAGGAACGCGGCGAGAGGCACCTGTCATGCAGCGGACGACCATGGTCCAAGAGGAGCGGTGGAACCTGACGGCGGAGGCTGCCTGGGGGAGCACGCCCCCGGGGCAGGACGTCGCGGCCCTGCGCGCCGAGATCGATCAGCTGCGCCGGACGATGGCCGGCCGGGCGGTCGTCGACCAGGCGTGCGGCATGGTGATGGCGCTGACCCCCTGCCGTCGCGCAGCGGCCAGGAGCCTGCTGGTGGACGTTGCGAGGCAGTCCGATCTCAAGCTGCGAGAGGTCGCCGCGGCCCTGGTCGCCACCACGGTGAACGTGCCGCTACCCCTACGGTTGCACCGAGCCCTGCGCCGCGCTCTGCGGCAGTTTCACGCGGGCGACCGACGGATGACCGTGCGCCGACCGGACAGGCCTTCAGGGAGGGAGACATCGTGATTCACTCGGCCGATGTCCGGGAGTGGCGCGACCGCGCGGTCGTCGACACCGCGGCACACAAGATCGGTGCCCTCGAAGCGGTCCATGTGGACACCACCACCGATGAACCGGCCGTGGCCACCGTGCGAGGCGGGCTGCCCTACGGGTCCGGCATGGGCGTGGAGCGACAACTCGCCCGCCGCTAGCCGCATGTGGCCCCCTGGGGCACGGGCTGCGGCTCTCGTCGCTGCGTCATGAGGTAGGCACCCATGCATCAATCGGCCACGTCCTGCGGTGGACAGCGGCTGTTGAAGGTTGCGGCAACGGATGCGGCTCTCATTACCGAGATCCGCGAACTGCGCCTGGAGAACGAGCAGTTGGGCAAGGCACTGTCGAGCCGCGCGGTGATCGACCAGGCGCGCGGCATGATCATGGCCCTGGCGCCCTGTTCCAGCGAGAAGGCATGGGGTGTGCTGGTCGACGTGTCGCAGCACTGCAACATCAAAGTGCGGGACGTGGCCGCGGCCCTGGTCGCCACGACGCAGAACGAGCGGCTCCCCGCGCAGCTGCGCCGCGAGCTGCGCCGCGCGCTGAAGTGCCTCCACAGCCGGTAGTGACCGCTCGCTCGGCGCGAGCGGCACCGGGAGCTGTGTCCTCAACTCTCCGGTGCCTTCGTCCCGGTCGACGTCGGGACGCGCCTCTCGGGTAGCCCGCGGTGCGGATCGCAAACACGGCAGGTCCACGGTTGCCATCCTGGTCACGTGCTGTGGGAGGCGGGGAACGGCAGGCTGGTGTGGGCGGTGCCCGACGCGCCGGAGGTCGCTGCGGCGGGCCTCGTGGATGCGGCACTCAGGGCGAGGAGCGCGACGTCGTCGGCGGGCCCCGTGGGGAAGGAGCCGAGGAGCGCGGTCAGGTCGTGGATGATCGCGGCGGCGCCGAGGGCGCGGTTGGTGGCGGCGTGGTGGGCCAGATGAGCGGTCAGTCCGCTCTCGCCGAACCGTGCGCCCCGGGAGGTGCGTGCCTCGATGAGTCCGTCGCTGTAGAGGAAGAGGGCCTGGCCGGGCAGGAGTTGGACGGTGCGGGACGTGAAGTCCGCCTGGTGCAGGGCGCCGACGAGCATCCCGCCGGGCAGGACCACCGGCTCGGCGCGGGCGGGAGTGCGGGAGGGCCCGTCGCGCCGGGCCGGGTGCAGGTGGTAGGCGGGGAGGTGGCCGCCGCCGGTCAAGGTGATGGTGAAACCCCCGACGGGGGCGGGGGTGAGGGTGCCGAGGACCAGTGTGCAGAACCGGCTGCCGTCGGGCGATTCCGACAGGAGGGCGGAGTTCAGGGCCCGCAGCACGGCCTGCGGGTCCGGCTGCAGCAGGGCGGTGGAACGCAGGGTGTAGCGGATCAGTGAGGTGAGTGCGGCGGCCGGTGCGCCCCGGCCGCTGACGTCGCCGAGGAAGAACGACCACCGGCCGTCGCCGAGGGGAAAGACGTCGTAGAAGTCACCGCCGACGTCGCTGACCGAGGCGGTGGTGTAGTGGCAGGCCGCTTCCAGGCCCGGGACTTCGGGCAGGGCCGGAGGGAGCAGGGTGCGCTGCAGGGTGGAGGCGTAGGCGGCGATCTCCGCCCGGTCCCGCTCGGCGCGCTGCCGCGCGGCGTGCTCGATCTCCACCAGTTCCCGCTCCACCCGCAGCATGCGCAACGAGGCGAGGCGGAGCTCCAACTCGTCCATCACCAGCGCCGCCAGGTCCGCCAGGGCACCGGCCTGCTCCGAGGTGATGCGGCGCGGCTCGGTGTCCATGACGTCGACGGTGCCGAGGCGGTGCCCGTCACGGGTGGTGATGGGGGCGGCGGCGTAGAAGCGCGCCCGCGTCCGGCCGGTCACCAGAATATGGGCGCGCGCGAGGGGGTCCTGGAGGGTGTCGGGGACGACGAAGGGCCCCTCGGTGAGGATCGCCGAGGTGGAGAGCCCCGGATCCCGGCCGATCTGGGTGACCCCGGTCAGGCCGTAGGCGGCCTTGAACCACACGCGGTCGGTGTCCACGATCGTCACGGTCGCCACCGGGACGTCGAAGAGGCGGGCGGCCAGGGCGGCGATCCGGTCGAACGCCCCGTCCGGCGGGGTGTCCAGGATGTCGTACCGGCGCACCGCCGCGATCCGCCGCGCCTCCTGTTCCGGCGACAGTTCCACACGCTCCTCCACGCCTCCACACGCTCCGCGTCCGGCGGCGCGGTCGGCTATTCGGGCCGCTGGGTCCGGTCGTTGTGCGCGAGTCCGTCGGGGTGCTCCGAGGTGCGTTCACCGAGGGGAAGTACCAGTACCCGCAGGGTTGTTGGGCCGGGCGGCTGTCGGTGGACCTGCCCGATCTCCTGCCAGCCCCAGGCCGTGAGGGCGGCGCGGACGGAGTGGTCGGACCGATCGGCCAGGGTGACGCCGAGGGATGCCTGATGGTCGGCGAGCAGACGCTCCTGCAGCCGGCGGGCGAGTCCGTGTGCGTGCTGGTGCGGGTGGACGACGGTTTCCGTGATCGCGAAGACGTGCCCGGACGCGGTGAGTTGCTCGAGGTTCTGTGGGAGGGCGCCGTCGAACCCCTCCCACCAGGAACCGTCGCGCGCCACTGGGACTCCGTACGCGCACCCGGTCAGTGTCTCTGCTTCGGCGACGAGCATGTCGAATCCCGGCAGTTGCACCTCGTTCGCCAGGCGGCGCAGGAACGCCTCTCGTGCAGGGAAGTCCTCGCCGGGCGGAGCGGGAGTGGACTCGACGTACAGATCCGCCAGGTCTTCCCGCAGGCCTTCTGCCTGCCAGCGGTTCAGGCGGCGCAGGCGTACCGAATCCATGGCGGCCGGCCTGGAGCTGTCGGGTTCACGGGGGTGCCGGGGAGTTCGCATGGGGCGCCTCGGTTCAGGAGACCGGGTGGACGTGCGGGACGGGCATCGTGGCCGACTGGCAATGCGCTGCCGGGGTCCGGGGCGTCTGCACCGCAGCATAGTCCCGGGACCGGCACGGCGGTGTCGGTCCGTCAGCGGGGTGAGATCACCGTGCCGGAGGGAGGTACATGGTGAGTGCGCGAACCCTCTTGTCGAGGACCAGGGTGTCGCAGGCGGGGCTCACTTCGCCGTCGCGGGTGTAGTCACCGGCCCTTCCCACGCCGTCGATGCGCAGTCGGACCGCGGTGGTCTCCTGGTAGACGCGGGAGCGGGCGAGAGTGCCGGTGAGGAAGGCCGTGACGAGACGGGTGCGGGCGAAGGGGTGCTTTCCGTCGACGAGGCGGAGGTCGAGGAGGCCGTCGTCGAGGGTGGGGCGGTAGGAGGGGGCGAAGCCTGGCGGGTCGTAGCGGCTGTTGCCGGCGAAGAGCAGCCACAGCCGCCGGGGTTGCCCGTCGACGGTGACGTCGATGGGGCTGCCGTCAGCGAGGACCCGGAGCATTCCGATGGCGAGGGCTGGCCACTTGCCGAGGGACGCCTCCCGGGCTTCGCGGGCCCGGACGAGTTCGGGGTAGACGCCGATGCTGAAGGTGTTGAGGAAGTAGGTGCTGGTGCCGTCGCCGGTGATCCGGCCGAGGCCGACGGCTCCGCCGCGGCCCGCCTCGACGGCTTCGGCGGTGTCCTTCAGGGTTGGCAGTCCGAGGTCGGCGGCGAAGTGGTTGAGGGTGCCGCCGGGAAACACGGCGAGAGGCAGGCGGTTGTCGGCGGCCAGTACGGCCGCCGCGTTGACGGTGCCGTCGCCCCCGACCACGCCCAGCGCGCCGCCGTGCGCGGATACGTACGCGGTGGCCTGCCGGAGCACGGTGTGCAGGTCCTCACCCGCTCCGCAGAGTCGCACGTCCGCCTTCGGCAGGAGAGTACACAGCTCGGCGTCGGCCGGGACCCCGCCGCCCGCATCGCTGTTGACGACCACGACCAGCCCCTCGCCGCAGGGCAGGGCAGGAACCGGGAGGCCGGGCCGGGCGCCTGCCGCAGGCTCGTCGCGGCGCAGAGGCCACCAGCGGCACGTGGCCGCCGCGATCCCCACGCCGAGCGTGACATCGACCAGAACGCGGCCGGGGGCGTGCGCGCCTGAGCGTACGCGGGCGGCGGCGACGCCTGCCGCGACGGGGAGCAGGAGGATCGCCAGTCGCGGAGACTCCAAGGTGGCGGCCGTCACGAAGGCGGCGGTGCCGGAGGTCCGCCGGGACGACGGCACTGCGTTCGGCGGGTGCCGCAGCGGCCGACGGCTGTCGAGCAGCTTGGTGGCGACATGGATGACGGCGGAGGCCAGGGCGAGCGAGCCGGTGCCGCGCAGGGCGGCCCGGCGCGTGCTGCGGTGACCGGTCAGGCCTTTCGCGGCCGAAGCGGCCAGTTTCGGCAGGCCCTGGCCTGCGGGCTGCACTGCCTTTTCGCCGAGACGCGGTTCACGGGTTCGCATGCCGGCCGAGTACCCCCGCCGGAGGTGAACAGACTGCTGCCCGCACGGCGCATCGGACGTCCGCACGGGGGCAATCGGGGGCCAGGACGCGCATCGCGCGCCCATGCTGTGGGGAGGCCTTGTGACGTCGTCTCATGCGCGGAGCCGGAGCCGGGGCCGGGGCGCGGGGAGTTCCGCGGGCCGGTCCGCAGAGAAGGAGACGCTGAACGCTGCGGGGCGGGCGGGGTTCGTGGCACGGGGCGTCGTGTACGTCCTCATCGGCGCCCTGGCCATCCAGATGGCCCTCGGCAGCGGCGGGCAGTCGGCGGACCGTCAGGGTGCCCTGGACCAGGTAGCGGCGCAGCCCTTCGGAAAGGTGATGCTGTGGGCACTGGTCGCCGGCTTCGGCTGCATGGCGCTGTGGCGGGCATCTCGTGCGGTCCTCAGCAGGGGCCCGAAACGGAAGGCCGGTTCACGACTCCTCGACGGCGGCCGGGCGATCTTCTACGGCTTCGTCTGTTGGGGAACTGCCGTGTTCGCCGCCGGTGGTGGTCAGGGTTCCAGTGGTAACGCGAAGTCCAAGGACTGGACGGCGACCGTGCTGAAGCTGTCGTACGGCCAAGTCCTGGTGGGGGCCGGGGGTTGCCTCCTGATCGGCATCGGTGCGGTGCTCGCGACACGGGCGGCCCTGCGCAAGTTCCTGCGGCAGCTGGACCTGGGCGCGATGAGCCGGCGCACCCGGCAGGTCGTCACCGGTCTCGGTGTGGGCGGGGGCGTGGCGCGCGGCATAGTGTTCGCCGCGGCCGGCGTCTTCATCCTGGTCGCGGCCGTCCGCTTCGACGCGAACGAGGCCAAGGGAGTGGACGCCACGCTCCGCAGCTTCACGCACACCCCCGCCGGCCCGGGGCTGCTGGTCGCCGTCGCGATCGGGCTGATCCTGTTCGGCGCCTTCTCCTTCGCCTCCGCGCGATGGCGTCGTCTGTGAACGCGCGGGCCGCGTCGATGACGTGACGCTCTGAGCGCGACGGGTGCCACCAGCCAGCGGTTCACCCGACGCAGCCGCGCCGCGCCGAGATCGGACGACTCGTCGCAGGTGGGCTTCCGCGAGTGCCCCCGCCGGGGCCAGGCCGTCACAGCGCACCGCCCGGGACGGCAGGTTCGAGCCGCGGCAGTGCCTGGAGGGGCGCCGGCGACGGAACCGCAGGCAGTCCCGTGAGGAGGAAGCCGCATCCTGTCAGGCCGATCATCCGGGTCAGCAGGGGAGGCGGGTAGTGGAGTCGCAGGGTCCCCCCAGCCGCGCTGGAGTGCAGGTACGCCTCGATGAAGACGCTGAGCCCGGTGCAGTCGCAGAAGGTGACAGGGGTGAGATCGACGTCGATGGTGCGCGTGCCGTCCCGGAGGCACCGTTCGAGCGCCGCACGCACCAGTGGCACCGTCTCCAGATCGATCTCACCGGCCAGGGTGATCAGAGTTCGGGTCTTCCTGTCGTGCCGGTAGAGGTTCAACTGCGGTAGGGGCATGGCGCCTCGGTTCCAGTGACCTGCCGGGCGCAACCACCGGCAGGAGCCGGACTTCGGCTCCTGTCCGGTCGCTGCCGGCATAGGCATACGTTCGGCAGAGGAAGACGAACGGGCGGTCCGGGCATCCGTCCACGAGGACGGGGGAGCCGCTCAGTTCCTCCTGGGGATGGGCCGGGCGACCGGATGAAGGGGTCCGCTCCCCGCGACCATCTGTGTCGATCAGCGACAGGTCCGCCGGGGTCCAGGACGTCTGTACCTCAGGGTAGCCCCCATCCCGCCCCAGAAGACGGCCGGAAGCCGCCCATTCTCCAGGGCTGAACGCCGACCGGGTATCGGAGGTTCCGCGTGCGCACGTCCCGTGCGCCACAAGGAACGTGGAGGCCGGCGCGACATGCGGCGACCGGTGGCCGCCTGCGTCCGGAAGGCCGTGGACCCCAAGGACGCAGTGGAGTTGGACGCGGGCATCACGAAAGTGTCGAAGTGGCCGTCTCCGTCAATGACGTTCACTCGCCGGAGGAGGACACGACAGAGACCAGCGAGGGCCGGGAGCAGTCGATGCGCTCACGGCGACGGTGCAGAGGTCCGGTGTCGGAGCATGGGCGAGCGTGCTCAGCGCCGATGCCCGCGGCTGCGGGGTGACCACCCGGAACCCACGCCGGCGGAGTGCACGGCGAGGAAGGCCAGCCCGACGAGCATGAGACTCGTCGGGTCGAAGACCACCTCGGTCGACGTCTTGGTTGCGTGGATGACGAAGGCGATGACGAACAGCACGGCCGCTACGAATGCCAGCATCTGACTTCTCCTGCCGAGGAAGGGCGTCCCACGGGTGGTCCCTGTGGCAGCACCGCTGCCCGCCGTGTTCCCCACGAAGCCGCGATCAGGCACGTGGAATCCACAGGAACGTCCCTCGATCACGTAGAGCATCCCGATCGACGGGAACTGCTTGATCAGACTTCATCGGCGGGCGTACTCCACGCAGGCGTGGCCCGCACCGTCGGTCCGCGGATCGGCCGGACCGACGTACGCGCCGGATGGCAGCGAGCGCACCGGCCTGCCGTGGGCCATCGGGTTGACGTTCAAGGCGATCCTGCACGCCGGCGAATCCCAGATCCGCCAGGGGACCGAGGTGGATCACCTCTGGGCGCCCACCATCGTCGCGTCCTGCGAGCATGTGCTCCAGTGAGGACCGAAGGTCGGACGACAGCGGCGTTCCCTATGCGGTCGTCATTCGATCGCTGTCACAAATGAACAGATCAGCGCACCCGGCCCCGCGGTTTCAGCGGCACGGGCGGCAGCTCGGGCGCGGCCAGCGGGTCGCCGTCGTATCCCTTCACCTCACCGAACCTCGACCCGGTCATCCAGTCCTCCCGGGCCTGCGTGATGTCGTCCTGCGACCGCCCGATGAAGTTCCACCACATGACCAGCTCCTCCTCGAACGGCTCACCCCCCAGGAGCATCAGGCCCGCGTCCGAATCCGCCCGCACCGGAAGTTCCGTGCGGCCGCAGCCCAGGTAGAGCATCGAGCCGGGCAGGACCGGGACGCCGTCCACGTGGGTCTCGCCCGACATGGACAGGACCGCGTACTCGAAGTCCGGGTCCAGGGGCACGCGGACGTCGGCGCCGCGGGCCAGGGTCAGGTCCGCGCCGACCAGGGGCGAGTACGTCGTGCCGGGTGACGTCGCCCCGTCGAGCGTGCCGAGGACGACCGTGGCGGTCAGGCCGGGGGCCGTCACCGTCGGCAGGTCCGCGTGGTGCTGGAAGTGCGGCTCGGTGTGGCGGTGGGCGTCGGGCAGGGCCACCCAGAGCTGCGCCCCGTGCAGGAAGCGGGCGTGCGACTTGGGGCTCTCCTCGGAGTGCGAGATCGCGCGACCCGACGTCATCAGGCCCAGCTCGCGCGGGCGGACCGTCTGCAGGCTGCCCGTCGAATCGCGGTGCAGCACCTCGCCCTCGTGCAGCCAGCTCACCGTCTGCAGGCCCATGTGCGGGTGCGGCGGCACCTGCATGCCGGGCTCGTCCGCGATGTCGTCGGGACCGTAGTGGTCGACGAACGCCCAGGCCCCCACCATCCGGCGGCCCAGGTTCGGCAGCAGCCTGCGGACCTCCGTGGACGCGCCGAGTCGGACGCGGCGCGGGCTGAGGAGTTCGCGGACCGGTTCCGCCACGACGAATCCCCGTCCGCCGCACACGGAGACGGCCGCCTCGCGATCAAGATTGCTCATGCCCGACAACCTAGCCGCGCGGCCCCGTCCCGTCAGGCCCGTGGCAGGAAGTCGCCCCCGTCGGACGGCGTGCGGGCCCCCGCGCCCGCCGCCCGTACGGGTCACCCAGCGCGCCCCCGGCCTCAGCAGCCACTGGAATGGACGAGTGCCCCACGTGACCGCGGCGGTCGACACCCCGCCGCCGGACGACTGCCTCGCCCGCAACGACTGGATCTGCGGCGAGTATCTGAGCACGCGCCGGCACATCCTGTTCGACGCCGTCGTGCAGCACCTGCAGATCACGCTGATCGCCGTCGCGCTCGCGCTCGTCATCGCCGTGCCGCTCGCCGTCCTCGCCCGGCGCTGGGGCTGGGCCGCGGGACCGGTGCTCGCGCTGACGACCGTGCTGTACACGATCCCGTCGCTCGCGATGTTCTCGCTGCTGCTGCCCGTCTACGGCCTGTCCGCGACCCTCGTCGTCGCCGGGCTCGTGCTGTACTCGCTCACCCTGCTCGTACGGAACATCCTCGCCGGGCTCCGCGCCGTCCCCGAAGAGACCCGGCAGGCCGCGCGCGGCATGGGCTACGGGCCGGTCCGGCTGCTGCTCACCGTCGAACTGCCCCTCGCGCTGCCCGCCGCCATGGCGGGGCTCCGGATCGCCACCGTGTCGGCGGTGTCGCTCGTGACCGTCGGCGCCATCGTCGGCTACGGAGGCCTGGGGAACCTGATCTACGCCGGGATGAACACCTACTTCAAGGCACAGGTGCTGACCGCCTCCGTGCTCTGTGTCGTCATCGCCATCGCCGCCGATCTGGTGCTGCTCGCCGTGGGACGGCTGCTCACCCCCTGGACGAGAGCGAGCCGCGCGTGAAGACCCTCACCGACGCCTGGAACTGGCTCGCCGACTCGGCGCACTGGTCGGGCGACGACGGCATCTGGCACCGGCTCACCCAGCACCTGGTGCTCACCGTCGTGTGCCTGGTCATCAGTTGCCTGATCGCCCTGCCCATCGCCCTGGTCCTCGGTCACCTGGGCAAGGGGGGCGCGCTCGCCGTCAACATCTCCAACGTGGGACGGGCCGTGCCCACCTTCGCCGTCCTCGTGCTCCTGCTCCTCACCCCGCTCGGACAGTACGGCGAAGGGCCCACCGTCGTCGCCCTCGTCCTGTTCGCCGTGCCGCCGCTGCTCACCAACGCGTACGTCGGCATGCGCGGCGTCGACCGGGAAGTCGTCCGGGCCGCGCGGGGGATGGGCATGACCGGGCGGCAGATGCTGCTGAAGGTGGAGGCGCCGCTCGCGCTGCCGATGATCCTCAACGGGGTGCGGATCGCCGCCGTGCAACTCGTCGCCACCGCCACCATCGCCGCACTCGCGGGCGGCGGCGGACTCGGCCGCATCATCACCGCCGGGTTCAACCTCGCCAGTACGCCCCAGGTCGTCGCGGGCGCCGTGCTCGTCGCCGTCTTCGCCCTCGTCGTCGAAGGGCTCTTCGAGATCGGTGAGCGGCTCGCACCGTCCTGGGCCCGGGGGAGGGTCGGATGACGGGTACGGCACGCAGGCTGACCGCCCTGCTCGGGCTTCTGCTGCTGATCGCCGGATGTTCCTCCGGGCCCTCCCTGGAGAACCAGGGCGAGGTGACCGCGCCGCCCGGCGACAGCAAGCACCTTGTCATCGGGTCCGCCGGATTCACCGAGAGCGACCTGCTCGCCAACATGTACGCACTGCTCCTGAAGAACGCCGGCTACGGCACCGAGATCCTGTCCGTCGCCAACCGCGAGCTGTACGAACCCGCCCTGGAATCCGGGCAGATCGACGTCGTCCCCGAATACGCGGCCACCTTCGCCGACTGGCTGAACGCCAAGACCAACGGGGCGGACGCGGCGCCCGTCGGCTCCCCCGACCTCGACGCCACCATGAAGGCACTGCGGGACCTCGCACGACCCCGCGGCCTCGTGGTCCTCGACCCCGGCAGGGCCGTCGACCAGAACGCCTTCGCCGTCGCGCGGTCGTACGCCACCGAGCACCGGCTCAAGACGCTCAGCGACCTCGGCGCCTCGGGCCTGAAGGTGCGACTCGCCGCCGGGGACGAATGCGTACAACGCCCGTACTGCGAACCGGGGTTGAAGAAGGTCTACGGCATCGACATCACCGGCGTCGACCCGAAGGGCGTCGGCACCACCCAGTCCAAGAAGGCCGTGCAGAGCGGACAGGACCAGATGGTGCTGACCACGTCCACCGACGCCACCCTGTCCGACTTCGGGCTCGTCCTGCTCGAGGACGACAAGCACCTCCAGAACGCCGACTACATCGTCCCGGTCGTGAACCGCTCCCGGGCGGGCAGCGACAAGGTGGCCAAGGCCCTCGGCACGCTCAACTCCGTACTCACCACCGAGGACCTGGCCTCGATGAACGAGCAGGTCGACAGCTGGCGGCGGCTGCCCGAGGACGTGGCGCGCACCTACCTGGAGGACAAGGGGCTGCTGAAGTAGGGCGGCTCCGGTGGGCATGGCCAGGCCGGTTCATGGGAACGTGAAACAGCCTCCACCCCTCCCTCCTGACCCGCAGGAGCGCGTATGACTTCCGCCGTCGTCGTCGGTGCGGGCGTGCTCGGCGCCTGCGTCGGCTACCACCTTGCGCGAGCGGGCGTGCGCGTCGTCGTCGTGGAGCGGGCGCGGCCCGCCTGCGGCACGTCCGGCGCCACGTTCGCAGCGGACGTGACCCATCTGAAGACCCCGTACGCGTACTACCTCCTGAACCGGCAGGGCTCCGACGAGCACCGCCGCCTCGGCGAAGAGCTCGACGGGCCCGCATGGCGGCACCCCGCGCCGCTGCTGCAGTGGGCCGAGGGGGAGGAGGCCCAACAGGCGTTGCGGGCACAGGCGTTGCGGGTCCGTGGCTGGGGGCACGACTGCCGGCTGGTCCCGCCGTCCCTGCTGCGGGAACTGGCTCCCGCAGTGGACCCCGCAGCGTGCCGCGCCGACGAGGTGGTGGTGAACGACAGCACCGCCTGGTTCGACGCACCGGGCTTGGTCCGCACCCTGCTCGACGCCGCCGTACGCCTCGGCGGAGTCGAGACGCACTTCGGGGCCGCCGTCACCGGCCTCGTCCGTGCGGGCGGCCGGATCGCCGGTGTCGTCGCGGGGGAGCGGTCCTGGGACGCCGACGTCGTCGTCAACTGCGCGGGACCCGGCGCCGATCGCATCGCCGCCCTCGCCGGGGTGCGGCTGCCGCTGCGCCGCGTGCCGGGGCTCGTCACCGAGAGCGAGCCGCTGCCCGGCAGGCCGCTCACGGCGATCGTCGCCGCTCCCGGCATCGACCTTCGGCCCACCCGGGGCGGCGGCGTACTGGCCCTGTCCTGGGACGTCGACGCACGGCTGAACGGGTCGGTCGACGGGCTGCCCCAGGAACTGCACCGGCGGGCCCGCGTCGTCGTCCCCGGCCTGGCGCGGACCCGCATCGAGGACGCCCGGATCGGGGTGCGCCCCGTGCCGAGCGACGGACTGCCGCTGGTGGGAGAGGCGGCGGGCGCACCCGGCCTGTACCACCTCGTCTCGCACAGCGCGGTGACGCTCGCCCCGGTCCTCGGCCGGCTCGCCGCACAGGAGATCGGCACCGGGCGACCCGCCCCGGAACTCGCCGCGTACCGGCCGGACCGCGCCGTCGACGGCGACGTGCACGACGCGAACCTGCGGGCGATGAACCGGCGCGCGGTGAACGGACGGAGACCTCACCCTCAAGACCCTCAAGACCCTCAAGCTGAACTTTAGGGTGAGGTTCCCTGGGTGGGGCGCGGCTCAGGCGTCGGCGACCGAGTCGAACTCCACCTCGTCACGCGCCACGCCCTGCGCGTCCGCGTCGACCGAGCGCCGTAGCGCCTCGTGGAGCTTCGCCGGGGTCAGCACGCCCAGGAAGCGGGAGCCGTCCAGGACCGCGACCCAGCCCGCGTCGTGCTGGAGCATCACGCCGAACGCCTGCTTGAGCGGGGCGCCGATCGGCACCCACGCGTTCATCCGGTGGGCCAGATCGCCGACCCGGCCGTCCTGCCCGGCGAGCGCGACCTCGTCGACGCCGACCCAGCCGTGCAGATCGCCCTGCTCGTCCAGGACCACCGCCCAGCGCACGTCCTCGTCCCGCATCCGGGCCGCCGCCTGCGCGGCCGGCTCGTCGAGGCGGGCCACCGACGGCTGTTCCAGGTCGTCCACCTCGATCTCGGTGACCGAGAGCCGCTTGAGCCCACGGTCCGCGCCGACGAACTCCGCCACGTACGGCGTCGCGGGCGTCCCGAGCACCGCGCCCGGGGTGTCGAACTGCTCGATGCGCCCCTGCCCGTACACCGCGATCCGGTCGCCGAGCCGCACCGCCTCCTCGATGTCGTGCGTGACCAGCAGGACCGTCTTGCGCACTGCCGCCTGCATCCGCAGGAACTCGTCCTGCAGCTGCTCGCGCACCACCGGGTCGACCGCGCCGAACGGTTCGTCCATCAGCAGGACGGGAGGATCAGCGGCGAGCGCCCGCGCCACGCCGACCCGCTGGCGCTGACCGCCCGACAGCTGCTCCGGATAGCGACTGCCGTACGTCTTCGGGTCGAGGCCCACGAGGTCGAGCAGCTCCGCCGCGCGAGCCCGTGCCTTCGCCTTCTTCCAGCCGATCAGCGCCGGGACGGTCGCCGTGTTGTCGAGGATCGTGCGGTGCGGGAAGAGGCCGACCTGCTGGATGACGTAACCGATCCGGCGGCGCAGCTTGACCGGGTCGACCGTCGCGATGTCCTGGCCCTCGACGTAGATGCGTCCCGACGTCGGCTCGATGAGCCGGTTGACCATCATCATCGTCGTGGTCTTGCCGCAGCCGGACGGGCCGACGAGCGTGACCAGTTCGCCCTCGGCGACCTCGAAGGACAGGTCGTCGACCGCCGTCGTGCCGTCCGCGTACCGCTTGGTGACCTGATCGAACCGGATCATGCCCTCAACGTAACCGCGCGGTTCACTCCTCGCTCACCAGCACCACCTCCAGGGTGCGCGGCCCGTGCACCCCCTCGACGCGGTCCAGCTCGATGTCGCTGGTCGCGGACGGGCCCGAGATCCAGGTCAGCGGGCGCGTCGGGGCGAGCCGTTCGAGGGCCTGGGGGACGGAGGAGACGACCTGGTCGGGGACGCGGACCACGACGATGTGGTGATCGGGGACGAGGGTGATGCGGCGACGGCCCTGGTCGGGACTGCCGTCGAGGACGATCGTGCCGGTCTCGGCGATGGCGAGGGCGCAGGCGGTGACGACACTGTCGACTCCGTCCAGTGCGGAGGGGGTGTGCCCGGCGTCGTCGGCGACGCGGGTGGCCTCGGTCCGCGCCAGCCATGCCTCGGGCAGCCCCGGCGGGGCGACCACGGACCGCGAGCCGTGTTCTCCCAGGAGGCGGGCCACTGTCGCCGGAATTTCTTGGCGGGCGGTGCGGTGCACGATCGCCCGGTAGTCCGCGAGGTTCTCCGCCAGCAGCTCGACCGTCTCCTCGGTCGTACGGGAACCGTGTTCGCGCAGATAGCCGCGGTCGATCTCGTCGGCGTACTTCTCGTACGTCACCGGAGGCCCGGCCGGGGTGCCCAGCGCGCGCCGCACCCGGCCCAGGATCACGTCCCTGCTGCTCATGCTCCGGCCTCCTTGCCGCCGTCGGTCCGCTGCCACCAGTCGCGGAAGGACTCCGCCGGTACCTTCGGCAGATCCCGCGTCGCCGTCCAGGCCTTGCCGGGACCCGGCAGCGTCCGCGGATGGAAGCGGCGGGTGCGTGCGGCCAGGCGCTGGCCCGTGCCGAGTGCCGCCGGGTGGGTGAACGCCCAGCGGGCCGCCCGCATCGCCGCCCGCTCCGCCGCGTGTCCCTTGGCCGGTTTGAGGGTGACCTTCGCGCCGCGCCGGGTCACTTCGCCGCCCTGGACGACCCGCTCCCGCAGGTGCACGAGGACCTCGGGGATGTCGATGGCGACGGGGCAGACCTCGTAGCAGGCGCCGCACAGCGAGGACGCGTACGGCAGTGAGGCGTCGATCTC
This sequence comes from Streptomyces sp. NPDC050085, assembly GCF_044460595.1. NCBI lineage: Bacteria > Bacillati > Actinomycetota > Actinomycetes > Kitasatosporales > Streptomycetaceae > Streptomyces > Streptomyces sp. NPDC050085. The sequence goes on from NZ_JBITJZ010000007.1 coordinate 73,481, forward strand.
GCTTTCTGTGCCGCGGAGTTGGGGGCTGAGGATGGCGCCGATCGGGCCGGGGTAGACGGAGCCGTAGGCGTGGCCGCCGGCCCGCTCGTAGACCGGACAGACGTTCAGGCAGGCCGAGCAGCGGATGCAGCGCAGGGCCTGGCGGCCGACCTCGTCGGCGAGGGTGTCGGTGCGGCCGTTGTCGAGCAGGACCAGGTGGAAGGTGGACGGACCGTCGGTGTCGGTGGTGCCCGTCCACATCGACGTGTACGGGTTCATGCGCTCGGCCGTGGAGGAGCGGGGGAGGGTCTGGAGGAAGACCTCCAGGTCCCGCCAGGTCGGGACGATCTTCTCGATGCCGACGACCGAGATCAGCGTCTCGGGGAGGGTGAGGCACATGCGGCCGTTGCCCTCGGACTCGACCACGACGAGGGTGCCGGTCTCGGCGACCATGAAGTTCGCCCCGGAGACGCCGACCTTGGCGCGCAGGAACTTCTCCCGCAGGTGCAGACGGGCCGCCTCGGCGAGCTCGGCCGGGGTGTCGGTCAGCCCGTCGGGCGCCGGACGTCCCCAACTGCCCATCTCTTTACGGAAGATGTCGCGGATCTCGCCGCGGTTGCGGTGGATCGCGGGGACCAGGATGTGGGAGGGGCGGTCCTTGCCGAGCTGCACGATGAGCTCGGCGAGGTCGGTCTCGTACGCGGAGATCCCGGCCTCTTCGAGCGCTTCGTTGAGGCCGATCTCCTGCGTGGCCATCGACTTGACCTTGACGACCTCCGACTGGCCCGTCTCCCGCACGAGGCGGGTCACGATCCGGTTGGCCTCGTCGGCGTCGGCCGCCCAGTGCACGGTGCCGCCCGCGGCCGTGACCGACTCCTCCAACTGGACGAGGTAGTGGTCGAGATGGCGCAGCGTGTGGTCCTTGATCTGCCGCCCGGCTTCCCGCAGCTGCGCCCAGTCGTCGAGTTCGGCGACGGCCCGCGCGCGCTTGTCGCGGATGGTGTGGGTGGCGTGCCGCAGGTTGGCGCGCAGCGTGGTGTCGCGCACGGCGTCGTGCGCGGCCTTCGGGAAGGCGGGCATGCCCACGAAGGTTCCGCTCATGACCAGGGCTCCTCTTCCGTGCTCGCCAGGATCTCCGCGATGTGGACGGGGCGCATGTCCGTCCGCAGGCGGCTCATCGTGCCGCCGATGTGCATCAGGCACGAGTTGTCGGCGGCGCACAGCACGTCCGCGCCCGTCGACTCGGCGTTGCGCACCTTGTCGGTGCCCATCGCCGCCGAGACATCGGAGTTCTTCACCGCGAACGTGCCGCCGAAGCCGCAGCACTCCTGCGCGCCCGGCAGCTCGACCAGATCGAGCCCCTTGACGGCACGCAGCAGCCGGGTGGGGCGCTCGCCGAGGCCGAGGGAGCGCAGGCCGTGGCACGTCGGGTGGTACGTCACCTTGTGCGGGTAGTACGCGCCGACGTCGGTCACTTCCAGTACGTCGACCAGGAACTCCGTCAGTTCGTACGTCTTCGGGATCACCGGCGCCAGCGTCGTCGCGAGGCCGTCGCCCCGGCCCTCCGCGCGGGCCCGCTCGCCCATCCGCGGGTAGAGCTCGCGCACCATCGCCGCGCACGAACCGGACGGCGTGATGATTGCGTCGTAATCACCCGACGCGATGCCGGGCCCGAATACATCGGAGAAATGTCGGGCGAGCGGCTCGGCCTCCTTCCGGTAGCCGGTGTTGTAGTGAGGCTGCCCGCAACAGGTCTGGGCGGGTGGGAAGTCCACCTCGACGCCCAGTCTGGTCAGGAGTTTCACCACGGCACGGCCCGTGTCGGGGTAGAGCGTGTCGTTGACACAGGTCAGGAAGAGCGCGACACGCATCGTGGCCCCTTCGGTCAGCTGATTCGGCTCGATCATCGGATGGGTGCAGCGTACGTCGTGCGGGCCTCCCGGTCACGGGGAGGTGATCCTGGCCGCGGCCGCCGTCCATGCGGCGCCGGTGCCGCGCGGCTCGTAGCGGGTCAACGGCTGGGTGCGGGCGACCAGTTGGCGCATTGCCGCGCGATCGCCGAGGACGCCGTCGGCGCGGGCCTGCACGAGGACGTTTCCGAGGGCCGCGGCCTCGGCGGGGCCCGCGACGACCGGCAGCCCGCAGGCGTCCGCGGTCAGTTGGCACAGCAGGGCGTTGCGGGCGCCGCCGCCGACGATGTGCACGACGTCGACGGGCCGGTCGGCGAGCCGGGCCGCGTCCGCCACCGCCCGCCGGTGGGCGAGGGCCAGCGAGTCGAGGATGCAGCGGACCGTCTCGGCGCGGCTGCGGGGTTCCGGCTGCCCGGTGGCGCGGCAGGCGGCCGCGATCCGCTCCGGCATCCCGCCCGGGGCGAGGAACGCGGCGTCGCCCGCGTCGACGACGGAGCGCAGCGCGTCGGCCCGGTCGGCCGCGCTCAGCAGCTCGGTCAAGTCCGGGTCGCCCCAGGCGCGTTGACACTCCTGGAGCAGCCACAGGCCCATGATGTTGCGCAAGTAGCGGACTGTGCCGTCGATGCCGAGCTCGTTCGTGAAGTTGGCGGCGCGGCTCTCCTCGGTCAGCACGGGAGCATCCAGCTCGAGGCCCGCGAGGGACCAGGTGCCGGTGCAGATGTACGCGAAGTGCGGCTCCGTCGCCGGGACCGCGGCCACGGCCGACGCGGTGTCGTGCGAGGCGACCGCCGTCACCGGCACGGGTCCGGTCAGGCCGGTCTCCGCCAGGACGTGCGGCAGGAGTTCACCCGCCGGGTCGCCTGGTCGGCGCAGCGGCGCGAAGAGCTTCAGGTCGATGCCCGCCCGGTCCGCGACGCCGTACGCCCAGTCGCCGGTGCGCGGGTCGACGAGCTGGGTGGTCGAGGCGTTCGTCAGCTCCGTGCCCTGTCGGCCCGTCAGCCAGTACGTGAGCAGGTCCGGGATCATCAACAGGCGTCGGGCGGCGTCGAGTTGGGCCGTGCCGCGGGCCGCCGTGAGCTGGTACAGGGTGTTGAACGGGGCGTACTGGATGCCCGTGGCCGCGTACAGCTCCGCCGGGGGGAGCGTCGCCCAGACCCGCTCGGCGACGTGGTCCGTGCGGGGGTCGCGGTAGTGGAAGGGGTTGCCGAGGAGAGCGCCGTCCGCGTCCAGCAGCCCGTAGTCGACCGCCCAGCTGTCGATCCCGAGGGACCGCACCCGACCGGCCCTGCGCAGGCCCTCCAGGATGCCGGTGTAGAGGCTGAGGATGTCCCAGTGGAGGGCGTCTTGGATGCGGACGGGTCTGTTGGTGAACCGGTGGCACTCCGTGAGGTCCAGGGTGTCGGGTGTGACCCGGGCGGTCATGACGCGGCCGCTCGAGGCACCCAGGTCTATCGCGGCGTAGGGGGTGTTGGGCATGGGGGTTCGTTCGCCTTTGCGCCGTAGTGGGGTGGGGTTTCGTTGGCGGGTGAGGGTTTCGTCGTGACTGGTCGCGTCCCGCGCCCCTGAGATGCCTGAGGCACCTCAGGGGCGCGGGGAACTGCGCGAAGCAGGACCACCGGCCGGTAGCCGCCGACGAGCGCGCAACCCGGCATACGAGAACGCGCCGACCCCGCTCACCCAGCCGCACCCGTCACCGCAAGAACGCGGCAGCGACCCCCGCATCCACCGGCACGTGCAACCCCGTCGTGTGCGTCAACTCCCCACCCGTCAGGGCGAACACCGCGTTCGCGACATGCTCGGGGAGCACCTCCCGCTTCAACAGAGTCCGCTGGGCGTAGAACTCGCCGAGCTTGTCCTCCTCGATGCCGTACGTCGCCGCGCGCTGCGCACCCCAGCCGCCCGCGAAGATGCCGGAGCCGCGGACGACGCCGTCGGGGTTGACGCCGTTCACGCGGATGCCGTCCGCGCCCAACTCGGCCGCGAGCAGCCGCACTTGGTGGGCCTGGTCGGCCTTGGTCGCGGAGTACGCCACGTTGTTCGGGCCGGCGAAGACCGCGTTCTTGGAGGCGATGTAGACGATGTCGCCGCCCATGCCCTGCGCCCGCATGACCCGCGCCGCCTCGCGCGCGACCAGGAAGGAACCCCGCGCCATGATGGCGTGCTGCAGGTCCCAGTCCTTCGCCGTCGTCTCCAACAGGGGCTTGGAGATGGAGATCCCGGCGTTGTTGACCACCAGGTCGACACCGCCGAAGGCGAGCGCCGCGGCCCGGAACGCCTCCGCGATCTGCTCCTCCGACGTGACGTCCACCGTCACCGCCACCGCCCGGTCCGGGCCGCCCAGCTCCTCGGCGACCGCGGCCGCGCCCTCGGCGTTGAGATCGGCGACGACGACGCACGCCCCCTCGGCGACGAGCCGGTGCGCGATCGCTTTGCCGATGCCGCTGCCCGCGCCGGTCACCAGCGCGACCCGGGTCGCGAGGGGCTTGGGCTTCGGCATCCGCCGGAGCTTGGCCTCTTCGAGGGACCAGTACTCGATGCGGAACTTCTCGGACTCCTCGATCGGCGCGTACGTCGACACCGCCTCGGCGCCGCGCATCACGTTGATGGCGTTGACGTAGAACTCGCCCGCCACGCGCGCCGTCTGCTTGTCCTTGCCGAACGAGAACATGCCAACGCCGGGGACGAGCACGATCGCCGGGTCCGCACCGCGCATCGCGGGGGAGTCGGGCGTCGCGTGCCGGTCGTAGTAGGCGGCGTACTCGGCGCGATAGGCCGCGTGCAGTTCCTTGAGGCGGGACACCGCCTCCTCCACCGGCACGGTCGGCGGCAGGTCGAGGACCAGCGGGCGCACCTTCGTGCGCAGGAAGTGGTCGGGGCACGACGTGCCGAGCGCGGCGAGCCGCGGGTGCTCGGCGCTCGCCAGGAAGTCCAGGACGACCCCGGAGTCGTCGAAGTGGCCGACCTGCGGGCGGTCGGTGGACGCCAACCCGCGGATGTACGGGGCGAGTTCGGCGGCCCGCGCCCGGCGCACGGCCGCACTCAGTGCCCCGTACTCCTCCAGGACCGGTCCGAACGGTTCGGCCTTGCCGTGCTCGGCCAGGTACGTCTCCGCGGTGCGGATGACGAACAGCGAGTTGGCCTCGCACTCCTCGGCGGTGTCGCCCCATGCGGTGATGCCGTGGCCGCCGAGGATGCAGCCGACGGCCTGCGGGTTGGCCGCCTTGATCTCGGCGATGTCCAGGCCGAGTTGGAAGCCGGGCCGCCGCCACGGCACCCAGACGACCTTGTCGCCGAAGCACGTGGCGGTCAGCTTCTCCCCGTCGGCCGCGCAGGCCAGGGCGATGCCGGAGTCGGGGTGCAGGTGGTCGACGTGCGCGGCGTCGACCAGCCCGTGCATCGCGGTGTCGATGGAGGGTGCGGCGCCGCCCTTGCCGTGCAGGCAGTAGTCGAACGCGGCGACCATCTCGTCCTCGCGCTCCACCCCCGGGTACACGTCCGTGAGCGCGCGCAGCCGGTCCAGACGCAGCACGGCGAGCCCGGGCCCGGTGAGGGTGCCGAGGTCGCCGCCCGAGCCCTTCACCCACATCAGCTCGACGTCGCCGCCGGTGACGGGGTCGGTCTCGACGCCCTTGGCGGAGGTGTTGCCGCCGGCGTAGTTGGTGTTGCGGGGGTCGGCGCCGAGCCGGTTCGAGCGGGCGAGGAGTGCGGCGACAGCCGGATGGGGGGCGGAGGTCATGTCAGGGTCCTTTGCGGGTTCGGGGTGCGGGTGCAGAGCGTGAGGCTCGGTCTGGTCACGCCCCCCACCCCGCCTGCTCCCCGCCCACCCGCTCGGCCACGATCCGCTCCTGCCAGCCGCTGGCCGCGTACGCCGCGACGGGGTCGGGGGCGAGCCCCTGCTCCTCGCGCAACTCCCGCAGCAGAGGGCGTACATCGGTGTTGTACGCGTCCATGAGCGCGGCGTTGGCCGCGAGGACGTCACCCGACGCCTGGGCCGCGCCGAGCGCCTCGCGGTCGACGAGCAGGGCCTTGGCGGTGGCCTCCTGCACGTTCATCACGGACCGGATGACGGCGGGGATCTTGGCCTCGATGTTGTGGCACTGGTCGAGCATGAACGCCACGTTCGTCGCCGGGTCGAAGCCGCCGTTCCCCGCGACCTCGTGCAGGATCCGGAAGAGCTGGAACGGGTCGGCGGCGCCCACCATGAGGTCGTCGTCGGCGTAGAAGCGGGAGTTGAAGTCGAAGCCGCCGAGCCGGCCCTCGCGCAGCAGCAGCGCCACGATGAACTCGATGTTGGTCCCGGGCGCGTGGTGCCCGGTGTCGACCACCACCTGCGCCCGCTCGCCCAGCTTCAGGCACTGCAGGTACGAGGTGCCCCAGTCCGGCACGTCGGTCGTGTAGAAGGCCGGCTCGAAGAGCTTGTACTCCAGGAGCATCCGCTGGTCGTCGCCGAGCCGCTCGTAGACCGCGGCGAGGGACTCGGCCAGCCGGTCCTGGCGGGCCACGATGTCGTCCTGCCCCGGGTAGTTGGTGCCGTCGGCGAACCACAGCTTCAGGTCCTTGGAACCGGTCGCGTCCATGATGTCGACGCACTCCAGGAGGTGGTCGACGGCCTTGCGGCGCACCTTCGGGTCCGGGTGCGTGACGCTGCCCAGCCTGTAGTCGTCGTCCTGGAAGGTGTTGGAGTTGATCGCACCGAGCTCCAGGCCGCGTTCCTTCGCGTACGCCGCGAGGCCGGTGTACCCGTCGGAGTCGTCGACCCTGTCCCAGGGGATGTGCAGCGCGACCTTCGGGGCGATGCCCGTGAACTCGTGCACCTTCGCCGCGTCGTCCAGCTTCTCCTGCGGCGTGCGCGGCACACCGCGCTGCGCGAAGACCTTGAACCGGGTGCCGGAGTTGCCGTAGCCCCACGACGGCGTCTCGATCCGCTGGTTGGCGAGTGCGGCCTTCACGGCAGCGATGTCGGGCATGTCCACCTCTGAGTGCGGGTCCGTGCGAATCGTGCGTGAATCGATTCACTTCGCTGGGGAAGGTAATCCCGGGGGCGGTGCCCGTCAAGGGGTTCGACGCGAACTCAACTCCCTGCTGGCGTACGGGAGTACAACGTTGTCATCACGACGTGCTCTGAGGGAATCGGTCCGCGTACGACCCCTTGACCTCTCCTGAGGGGCCGGGCTAGCTTCCGGGCAACTTCACTGAAACATTTCATGTCGGGTGATCCACCTGATCGGCCCGGCGTCTTGTCTTAAGGCCCCCACTCTCGGAGACATGCCATGACGCATCCTGAACCGGAGACGACTCCGGTGCTCGCGCTGGAGGAGGTGAGCAAGTCCTTCGGTGCCGTGCGCGCCCTGCGCGGCGTCAGCCTGCGCCTGTACGCGGGCGAGGCGCACGCCCTTGCCGGTGAGAACGGCGCGGGGAAGTCGACCCTGATCAAGGCCCTCGCCGGAGTGCACCGCCCCGACGCGGGCACGGTGCTCCTCGACGGCGCGCCCGTGGAGTTCCACGGCCCCGCCGACGCGCGGGACGCCGGCGTCGCCGTCATCTACCAGGAGCCGACGCTCTTTCCCGACCTGTCCATCGCCGAGAACATCTTCATGGGGCGCCAGCCGCGCCGCTCGCTGGGCCGCGTCGACCACCGTGCGGTCAAGGAGGCGACGGCCGCCCTGTTCCGGCGGCTCGGCGTCGCGCTCGACCCGGACCAGCCGGCCCGCGGCCTGTCCATCGCCGACCAGCAACTCGTCGAGATAGCCAAGGCGCTGTCCTTCGACGCCCGTGTCCTGATCATGGACGAGCCGACCGCGGCGCTCACCGGCAGCGAGGTGGCCCGCCTGTTCGGCGTCGTCCGCACCCTGCGCGAACAGGGCGCCGCCGTCCTGTTCATCTCGCACCGCCTCGAGGAGATCTTCGAGCTGTGCCAGCGCGTCACCACGCTGCGCGACGGCGCCTGGGTCGCCAGTGAGCTCCTGGAAGGGCTGACCGAGGACGATCTCGTGCGCCGCATGGTCGGCCGCGACCTCGACGAGCTGTACCCCAAGCAGGACACCGAGGCTGGCGAAGTGGCGCTCACCGTAAGGCGGTTGACGCGCGAGGGCGTGTTCACCGACGTCTCCTTCGAGGTGCGGCGCGGCGAGATCGTCGGCCTCGCCGGACTCGTCGGAGCGGGGCGCAGCGAGGTGGCCCGCGCCGTGTTCGGCGTCGACCGGTTCGACGGCGGCGAGGTCGAGGTGCTCGGTCGGAGGCTCAAGCCCGGCGCCCCGAGCCTCGCCATGCACGCGGGCCTGGCCCTCGTCCCGGAGGACCGGCGTGCACAGGGCCTGGTGATGGACATGTCCATCGAGCGCAACATCGGGCTGACCGGATTCGCCGAGACCAGCCGCGCGGGGCTGATGAACCGCAGGGCCGAGCGCAGCCGCAGCGTCGACTGGGCCGTGAAGCTCCAGGTCAAGTACGCGCGGCTGGCCGATGTCGTCGGCACGCTGTCCGGCGGCAACCAGCAGAAGGTCGTGCTCGCCAAGTGGCTGGCGACCGCGCCGCAGGTGCTGATCGTCGACGAGCCGACCCGCGGCATCGACGTCGGCACGAAGGCCGAGGTGCACCGGTTGCTGTCGTCGCTGGCCGCCGAAGGGGTTGCCGTCCTGATGATCTCCTCCGACCTGCCCGAGATCCTCGGCATGGCCGACCGCGTCCTCGTCATGCACGAGGGCCGCCTGGCCGCCGAACTCCAGCGGTCCGAAGCGACCGAGGAGACCGTGATGGCCGCCGCCACCGGGAGGGCCGCATGACCGTCACCACCCACCCCGTACGCGAGCAGTCCGCGCCCGAACCCACCGCGGGGCGCCGCCTGTTGGACAAGGTGTTCAAGGTCCGCGAGCTGGCCGTGGCCGGCGTGCTGCTGCTGATGCTGCTCGCCACCGAGGTGTCCAACACGGAGTTCCTGTCCGAGCAGGGCGTCAAGGACCTCCTCCTGAACGCCACCATCCTCGTCCTGGTCGCCACCGGACAGGCCGTCGTCGTCATCACCCGCAACGTCGACCTGTCCGTCGGATCCGTCCTCGGCATCTCCGCCTTCGCCTCGGGCAACTACCTCCAGGGCGGCGGCAGTTCACTCGTCGCGGTCCTGGTCGCCGTGGTCGTCGGCGCCGCCTTCGGCGTCCTGAACGGCGCCCTGGTCAGCCTCGGCAAGGTCCCCGCCCTCGTCGTCACGCTCGGCACCCTGTACGTGGTCCGCGGCATCGACTCCATCTGGGTCGGCTCGCAGCAGATCGTCGCCGCCGACCTGCCCACCGGCTTCGTCGACTTCGGGCACGACGGCCTGTGGGCCGTCCCGTACCTGGCCCTGCTCGCCCTCGCCGTGCTGCTCTGCGTCGGCTACTACCTGCGCAGCTACCGCAGCGGACGCGACCTGTACGCGCTCGGCTCCAGCCCCGAGGCGGCCACGCTCGCCGGCGTCCCGGTCCGCAAGCGGATCATGACCGCGTACGTGCTGTGCGGCGCCCTCGCCGGACTCGCGGGAGCCCTGTACCTGGCCCGCTTCGGCAACGTCGACTCCGGCACCGGCAACGGCTACGAACTCACCGTCGTCAGTGCCGTCGTGGTCGGCGGCGTCGCCTTCACCGGCGGCTCCGGCACCGTCTACGGCGCGGCGCTCGGCGCGCTGCTGCTGACCTCCATCAACAGCGTCCTGCCCGCGATCGGCGTCAGCTCCGTCTGGGTCACCGCGATCAACGGAATCCTGCTGCTGCTCGCCATCGCCGTCGACCGGATCCTCGCGCTGCGCGTCGCCGCGGTGCTGCGCAAGCAGGCAGCCCAGATGAGGAGCGCCCGCCATGCCTGAATCCCTGAAGGCCGAACCCTTGAAGGCCGATTCCCGCAAGGCCGAATCCCTGAGAAACGCGGTCCGTTGGGACACAGCCGTCGGCGCCCTGCTGATCGTGCTGCTGCTCAGCTCGTTCTCGTTCGTCGACAACTTCGGCAACGCGCTCAACCTCTCCTTCCTCATCGGCAACACGCTGCCCATCGCCCTGATCGCGCTGCCGATGACGATGCTCGTGATCAGCGGTGAGGTCGACCTGTCCGTCGGGTCCACCGCCGGACTGTCGGGCGCCGTGATGGGCGCCCTGTGGAACAACGGCATGGCGATCGAGACGATCATCCCGCTGTGCCTGCTGCTCGGCGTCGTCTGCGGCCTGGTCAACGGGCTGCTCGTGACCCGCCTCGGGCTGCCCTCGCTCGCCGTCACCATCGGCACCATGGCCGCCTACCGGGGCATCGCCCAGATCGTCCTCGGCTCCGACTCCGTCACCGACTTCCCCTCCCAGTACCTGGACTTCGGGGCGGGCCGCATCGGCGACACGTTCCTCCCGTACGCCGCGCTGCCCTTCGTCGTGCTGCTCGCGATCGCCGTGGTCGTGCTGCACGCGACCCGGCTCGGCCGCTCCCTGTTCGCGATCGGCGCGAGCGAGGAGGCGGCCCGGTTCTCCGGCATCCGCGTCAAGCGCCTCAAGCTGTCCATGTTCGTGACCACCGGGCTGCTCTCCGCACTCACCGGCGTGTTCTGGGCGCTGCACTACGCCAGCGCCCGCTACGACAACGCCACCGGGCTCGAACTCTCCGTCATCGCGGCCGTGTTGCTCGGCGGCATCGACTTCGACGGCGGCAGGGGCACCCTCGGCGGCGCGATCGCCGGCGTCTTCCTGCTCGGCTCGCTGCAGAACGTGATGAGCCTGCTGAACGTCTCCGCGCAGTCCCAGATCGTCGTCACCGGCGTGCTGCTCATCGTCTCCGTGCTCGCCCCGCGCGTCGGCCGGCAGCTCGCCTGGGCCAGGGCCCGCAGGCGGACAGCGGCGGCGCCCCCGGCGGCGCCCGCCACCACCGCCTGACCCGCATCCCGCACCGATACCCCACCCCCTCCTAAGGAACCGCCATGTCGAAAACAGCCACGGCCCGCCGCCTCACCGCCGCGCTCGCCGTCACCACCGCCCTGGTCATCGGTGCCACCGCGTGCGGCGGCACCACGAAGGACGACGCGAACAAGGAGGACGCCAAGTCCGCGGCCGCGGGCAAGGCCGACCCGAACGCCGCCACCAAGAAGGGCCTCACGGTCGCGTTCCTGCCCAAGCAGGTCAACAACCCGTACTTCACGACCTCCGACAACGGTGGCAAGAAGGCTCTGGAGGAGCTCGGTTCGACGTACAAGGAGGTCGGCACCAGCAGCGGCACCGACACCTCAGGACAGGTCTCCTACGTCAACACCCTCACCCAGCAGCAGGCCGACGCGATCGCCGTCTCCGCGCAGGACCCGGGCGCCCTGTGCACCGCGCTGAAGCAGGCCATGAAGAACGGCGTCAGCGTCGTCACGTACGACTCCGACACCAAGGCCGACTGCCGCCAGGTGTTCGTCTCGCAGGCCAGTGCCGAGGACCTCGGCCGCACCCAGGTGCAGCAGATCGCCCAGCAGATCGGCGGCAAGGGCGAGATCGCGATCCTGTCGGCGGCGCAGACCGCGACGAACCAGAACACGTGGATCGACTACATGAAGGACGAACTGAAGAAGCCCGCGTACAAGGACATCAAGCTCGTCACCACCGCCTACGGGGACGACGACGCCCAGAAGTCGTTCCAGCAGACCCAGGGCCTCCTCCAGGAGCACCCGAACCTGAAGGGGATCATCTCCCCGACCACCGTCGGCATCAAGGCCGCAGCCCAGTACCTGTCGGGCTCCAAGTACAAGGGCAAGGTCAAGCTGACCGGCCTCGGCACCCCCAACGACATGCGGGCCTACGTCAAGAACGGCACCGTCGAGGCCTTCGAGCTGTGGGACCCGGCCAAGCTCGGCGCGCTCGCCGCGCACACGGCCGTCGCCCTGGAGTCCGGTCGGATCACCGGGAAGGAGGGCGAGACGTACAAGGCCGGTGACATGGGCTCGTTCACCATCGGCAAGGACGGCGTCGTCACCCTCGGCAAGCCGACCGTCTTCGACAAGTCGAACATCGACCAGTTCAAGTTCTAGTTCCAGTTCTCGTTCCAGTTCTTGGGGGTGCCTGTGCAGCGCGTCTGTTTCCTGCTGAAGGTCAGGGCCGACCGGGTCGACGAGTACCGCGTACGCCACGAGGACGTGTGGCAGGAGATGCGCGAGGCCCTGACCGCCACCGGCTGGCACAACTACTCGCTCTTCCTGCGCGAGGACGGCCTGCTCGTCGGCTACCTGGAGACGGAGGACTTCGAGGCGGCCCGTGCCGCCATGGACGCCACCGACGTCAACGCCCGCTGGCAGGCCGAAATGGGTGAATTCTTCGAGGAGTTGGCGGGGCAGGCGCCGGACGCCGCGATGCGCCCGCTCAGCGAGGTCTTCCACCTTGCCTGAGCGGCGGGCGGTCGGCATCAAGGACGTCGCGCACGAGGCAGGGGTCTCCGTCGGCACCGTCTCGAACGTCCTCAACCAGCCGGACCGCGTCTCCGTGCCGACCCGCCGCCACGTCCAGCAGGTCATCGCCCGCCTCGGCTACGTCCGCAGCGAGTACGCCCGTCAGCTGCGGGCCGGGCACAGCCGGATCGTGGCGCTGCTCGTCCTCGACGCGGGCAACCCGTTCTTCGTCGACGTCGCGCGCGGCGCCGAGCGGGCCGCCCGCGACGCGGGGCTCGGCGTGATGGTCTGCAACAGTGCCCAGGACCCGGCCGAAGAGGCCGAGTACCTGGGCCTGTTCGCCGAACAGCGGGTCCGCGGCGCGCTGATCACCCCGGCCGATCCGAGCGGCGCGACCCTGCGGGACTTCCGGCGGCACGGCATCCCGTACGTCGTCGTGGACCGGACCACGGACACGGAGGAGGGCTGCTCCGTCGCCGTCGACGACGTCTCGGGCGGCGCCCTCGCGCTCGGGCACCTCGTCGCCGGGGGACACCGCTCCCTCGCTTTTGTCAGCGGGCCGCCGCACCTCCAGCAGGTGCGGGACCGCCGCGAGGGCGCCCGCAAGGCGCTCACCGAGGCCGGACTGCCCGGGAGGCTGCTGCGCGAACTGCCCACGGAGCGGCTCGACGTGGCCGCGGGGCGCGACGCGGGCGCGCGGCTGCTCGGCCTCACCGACCGTCCCACGGCCGTGTTCTGCGCGAACGACCTGCTGGCCCTCGGCGTGCTGCAGGCCCTGTACGCGGCGGGGGTGCGGGTTCCCGATGACATCTCCCTCGTCGGCTACGACGACATCGAGTTCGCCGCCGCGGCCACCGTCCCGCTCACTTCCGTCCGCCGCCCCGCCGTCGCACTCGGCGCCATCGCGGCGGGCCTCCTGTTGCAGGAGACGGGCGAGCGTGCGGCGCGGCACCGTCATCAACACGTCGTGCTGCGACCGGAGTTGGTGGTCCGCGGCTCCAGCAGGGCGCGCGCCTGAGTCGCACGGATGCGGGGGTCCCGCATCCGTGCGACAGGGGGTCAGCGCACCGTACTGGTCAGCCGGTACCGCCCCGACGGCAGCCGGAACGTCGCCGTCCCGCCGCCGAAGCCGACCGCCTTCACCCCGGCCACCTGCGCGAGCGGCGTGCGCCCCTCGCGCACCGCGGACGCCGCCACGGCCGGCAGGCTCAGGGTCGCCTCGGTCCCCGCGGGCACGACCGCCTCGTACGTCAGCGTCCCGTCCTTGGCGAGCGACCACTCGCTGGTGATCTCGCCGTACGGGGACAGGTGCCGCCCCGACACGCGCGTCACGGCCCCGGTCGGATCGAGCTGCGGCTGGAGCCGGAACCGCCGGAACCCGGGGTGCTCCGGGTCACCGGCGATGCCCGCCATGTAGGCGTACATCCACTCCATGATCGCGCCGTACGAGTAGTGGTTGAAGGAGTTCATCTCGACGGGCCCGAAACCGTCCTCCTTCGAGTACGAGTTCCAGCGCTCCCACACGGTCGTGGCGCCGTTGTCCACCGAGTACAGCCAGGACGGCATCGCGTTCTGGTGCAGCAGCTCGTACGCGAGGTCGGCGCGGCCCTCGTCGGTGAGGACGGGGGCGAGGACGTTCACGCCGAGGAAGCCGACGGACAGGGTGTTCTCCGCGTACTGGACGCGGGCGCTGTTCGGGTGCGCGGCCTTGTACGCCGCGTCGTTGCCGATGTTGTCCGCCAACAGGCCGACCAATGACCGGCGTTGGGCCTCGGTGTCGTAGAAGCCGAGCTTGAGGACCCACAGCAGCGCGGACTGACTGTCGTCCTCGGGGTCGCCGCCCATCGGCGGCTTTCCGCCGATGCTCGACTTCACGGTGATCGTGTCGCCGTCGACCCGGACGTACTTGGCCAGGAACGCGCGGCGGATGTTGCCGAGCAGGTCGTCGTACGCCGTGGCCTCGCCCGCGCGTCCGGTGGCCCGCGCCATCTGGGCCATCAGGCGCACGCTGTAGGCGTAGTAGACGTCGCTCATCAGCTGGGTGCCGGTGTTCTGGAACGCGAGCCAGTCGGCGAAGATCGCGCCCTGCCCCGCGTACGTGTCGCCGCCCTTGGCCCGGATCCAGTCGATGTAGCGGACCATCGCGTCCCAACTGCGGTCCACGACCGTGGGATCGCCGCTCATCTGCCACACCGTCCAGGGCACGATGACACCGCAGTCCGCCCAACCGCTGCACGGGGCCGCCGCGTTGTACCGGTTCCCGGGCGCCACCGCGGTGAACTGGGCGCCGTCCACCCCGTAGATCTTCTGCGACTCGACGAGGATGTCCTCGAAGTGGCTGAGGAACGCGACGGCGTCCACGTTGTAGAGGCCGGTGTGCGAGAAGACCTGGGTGTCGCCGGTCCAGCCGAGCCGCTCGTCGCGCTGCGGGCAGTCGGTCGGCACCCACAGGTAGTTGCCGCGCTGGCCCCAACGGACGTTGCTGATCAGCTGGTTGACCTTGTCGTCGTCGGTCGTGACGCTGCCGATGTCCCGGATCGCGGACGTGCCGACCCTGCCGGTGAGGCCGGAGACGGTCACCTCGGCGTCGGGCGTCGTCACCTCCACCGAGACGTAGCGGAAGCCGTAGAAGGTGAGCGAGTCCTGATGGGTCTCGCCGTCCTGCGCGCCCTTGAGGACGTACGTGCTCGTGGCCTTGGCGCTGCGCAGATTGGCACGGTACAGGGAGCCGACCGGGCCGTCGGCGCCCGCGCTGTCGTCGTTGAGCATCTCCCCGAACCTGCAGACGACCTGGGCGCCCGCCGGGCCGCGCAGGGTGTAGCGGGGGACACCGACCATGTTCTGCCCGAGGTCGAAGACGGCCGTGTCGCCGGCGCGCAGGGCGACGGGCCCCGGCTCCTTCGTGGTCGAGCGGGCCGGGTCGGGCACGATGCGGCCCTTCCCGTTGGCGCTCGACGACGCGCCCTCGACCGTGTCGTAGACGGTGACCGACTGCGGGCGCCGGTCCCACGCGGGCATCAGACGGGCCGACTCACCGGGGTAGGCGGTGAGCTTCGCGTCGGGGAACTTCGCGGAGTAGCCGGACAGTTCGACGTCCGCCCAGCCCGAGGCGTCGAAGCCGTTCGCGCTCCAGCCGTCCAGCTCCTGCCGGGCGTCGTACGTCTGCCCGTCGTAGATGTCGTCGGCGCGGTACGGGCCGGTGTCCGTGGCCCGCCAGCCGCCGCCGGGCGCGGTGACGACGGTCTGCGTGGCGCCGTCGGCGTACCGGATCAGCAGCTTCGCCTTGAGCGCGAGCGCGTTGCCGTCCTTCGACCAGTACGTGCTGTTCTCGGAGATCCGGCCGTTGTACCAGCCGTTGCCGAGCACCGCCGCGAGCGTCACCGACCGGCCGCCGCCCGCGACCAGGTCCGTGACGTCGTACGCGAAGTAGTTCACGGTCATGTCGTAGTTGGTCCAGCCCGGCGTGAGCAGCTCGGGCGTGCGGCCGCCGTCCTGGGGGACCGTCACGCGCTCACCGTTCACGTACGCCTCGTAGACGCCGAGCGCGGTCACGTACAGGCGGGCCTCGCCGACCCGGCCCTCGCGCAGCGGCGTCTCGCTGCGCAGCAGCGGCGCACCCGCCGAGTTCGGGGCCTTGCCCTTCATGGCGATCCACTGGGCGCCGTCCCAGTTCGTCCTGCCGTCACTGCTCAGCAGACCCGTCTCGAACCAGGCGGCCGACGCGGTCCCGACCGGCCGGCCCTTGGTGTCCCAGACCGAGACGGTCCAGAAGTACCGCGTGGACGGCCGCAGTCGAGGCCCGTCGTACAGCACGGCGACGGAGTCGGCGGACGTGACCCTGCCGCTGTCCCAGACGTCGGCGCGAGCGAGCCGGCCGGGCGAGGAGGCGACCTGGATCCGGTACGCGCCCTGTGCCAGGCCGCGTCGCGTGGAGTCGAGGCGCCAGCCGAAGCGGGGGCGGACGGCGTCCGAGCCCAGGGGCGAGGTGCGGTGCTCGACCGTCAGGCCGGTCACCGGACCGCTCGCGGCGGGCGGGGCGGGGGCGGCCTGCGCGGGGGCCGCGGAGCCGAGCGCACCGGCTCCGGCAAGGACGGGCACGGCGCCCGCGGTCGCGGCGAGCACGGTTCTGCGGCGGATGTCGCTGCTCATCTCTCGGGTGTCCCTTCGGCGTTGAAGGCGTGTGTCGTTGAAGTGGCTCTTCTGGTGGGGCAGTTGAACGGTTTCAAACGATTCAATGAGCGGTGGAGGAACCTACGTGCCCCTGAGACGGGTGGCAAGAGGTGTGCAACGAGAGCTCCTGTGCACGCCGATTGACACGAGATTGCGACGCCCGCAGAGTTACGTCGAGGCGTCTACGAAACGATTCAAGGTCAGGGAAGTCGGTGCTCCCGCCCGTCCGACCGGTCGAACATCGGCCGAGCGCCCCCACGTACACTCGCCCTGCCGCACCCGCTCACCAGGAGGTCCACGCCCGATGGCACAGTCCGTGGGGATCAAGGACGTCGCGCGCGTCGCAGGCGTGTCCGTGGGCACCGTCTCGAACGTCATCAACCGGCCCGAGACCGTCGCCGACGAGACCCGGGCCCGCGTCCTCGCCGCCATCGACCGCCTCGGCTACGTCCGCAGCGAATCCGCGCGCCAGCTGCGCGCCGGACGCAGCCGCATCATGGGCCTGCTCGTCCTGGACATGGGCAACCCGTTCTTCGTGGACGTCGCCCGCGGCGCCGAGCGCGCGGCCCGCGCCGCCGGGCTCGGCGTGATGGTGTGCAACAGCGCGCAGAGCACCAGCGAGGAGGCTGAGTACCTCTCCCTCTTCGCCGAGCAGCGGGTGCGCGGCGTGCTCCTCACACCCGCCGAGGCGACCGGCCGCACCGTCGAGGGATTCCGGCGCCACGACATCCCGTTCGTGCTCGTCGACCGGGTCGCCGAGGGCGCCAGCGAGTGCTCGGTCTCCGTCGACGACGTGAACGGCGGAGAGCTCGCCGTGCGCCACCTCGTGGACGCGGGCCACCGCCGGATCGCCTACGTCAGCGGGCCGCCCGCCCTGAACCAGGTGAAGGACCGCAGGCAGGGCGCCCTGCGCGCCCTGAAGGAGGCCGGGCTGCCCGCGAGCGCGCTGCGCGAACTGCCCACCGAGCGGCTCGACGTGGCCGCGGGACGCGACGCGGGTGCCCGCCTGCTCGGCCTCGCCGACCGCCCCACCGCCGTGTTCTGCGCGAACGACCTCCTCGCTCTCGGCGTCCTGCAGTCCATGTACGCGGCCGGGGTGCGCGTCCCCGAGGACGTGGCGATCGTCGGCTACGACGACATCGAGTTCGCGGCCGCCGCCGCGGTCCCGCTGACCTCGGTCCGCCAGCCCGCCGTCACCATGGGCGCGCTCGCCGCCGAGCTGCTCCTGGAGGAGATCGAGGCCGCCGACCGGCCGGACACCGCGCACGAGCACCGCCGCGTCGTGCTCCAGCCGGAGCTCGTCGTCCGCGGCTCCAGCCTGGGCCCGCGCTGACCCCGCCCCGGGCCGTGTGCTGAACTGTCCGGAATGCGGCCCACCCGCACCGCGATCCGTACAGTCGCGCACCTCTGTACACGCGCACACCCGGGTATCCCCGTACACCTGCACACCCGCACACCCGCACACCCGCACACCCGCACATCCGCACTGGAGTCGATTTGAGCGCCGCGCAGTACCGACAGGCCGGGGTGGTCCTCACCGACCGCCGCTTCGTCGTCCCGCTCGACCACGACGCCCCCGACGGCGAACGCATCGAGCTGTACGCGCGCGAAGCCGTCGCCACGGGCCGGGAGAACGACGAGCTGCCCTGGCTGCTCTACCTCCAGGGCGGCCCCGGGTTCGGCGCCAACCGGTTCTCCGGCAAGCAGGCCTGGCTCGGCCGCGCCCTGCAGGACTACCGCGTCCTCCTCCTCGACCAGCGCGGCACCGGCGCCTCGACCCCCGCCAACCGGCAGACGCTCCCGCTGCGCGGCGACGCGCACGCCCAGGCCGCGTACCTCGGCCACTTCCGCGCCGACTCCATCGTCCGCGACTGCGAACTGGTCCGCCGCGAGCTGACCGGCGGCGCGCCCTGGACCGTCCTCGGCCAGAGCTTCGGCGGGTTCTGCGCCGTCCGCTACCTCTCCTCCGCCCCCGAGGGCCTGGACGCGGCGCTCATCACGGGCGGCCTGCCGTCCCTGGACGCCCACGCCGACGACGTGTACCGGGCCGCGTACCCGCGCATCGAGCGCAAGGTCCGGGCGCACTACGCCCGTTACCCGATGGACGTCGAGCGGGCCCGCGAGATCGCCGCATACGTCCTCGAGCACGAGCCCGTCCTGCCGAACGGCTACCGGCTGACCCTCGAGGCGTTCCAGTCCCTCGGCATCTGGCTCGGCGCGAGCGACGGCAGCGACCGGCTGCACCACCTGCTGGAGGACGCCTTCGTCCCGTCCCCCGCCGGGCGCGTGCTGTCCGACGCCTTCCAGGAGCAGGCCGCGGCCGCCCTCTCGTACGCCGGACATCCGCTGTACGCCCTCGTGCACGAGGCGATCTACGCCCAGGGCGGCCGGGCCACGGACTGGGCCGCCGAGCGCGTCCGCGCCGAGTTCCCCCAGTTCGACGGGGAGAAGTCCCTGGCCTCCGGGGCGGCGCTGCTGTTCACCGGCGAGACCGTCCACCCCTGGCAGTTCGACACCGACCCCGCGCTGCGTCCGCTGCGCGACACCGCACACCTCCTCGCGTCCCGTACCGACTGGGAGCCGCTGTACGACCCGGCCCGGCTCGCGGCCAACGAGGTGCCGGTGGCCGCCGCCGTCTACCACGACGACATGTACGTCGACACGGGCCACGCGGTCGCGACCGCGCGGGCCGTGCGGGGGCTGCGGCCCTGGGTGACGAACGAGTTCGAGCACGATGGTCTCCGGGCGAGTGGGCCGCGGGTCCTGGACCGGTTGTTGGGGATGGTGCGGGGCGAGGTGTAGCGCCTTGGGGGGATGCCACTTGATGGTGTCGGGCGAGTGCTGCCCGATGAAGGCTGAGCGGCGCAGCCGCAAGCCTTCAGGGGCGCGGGGCTGTGTCACTAGCGGCTCCGCCGCGGGGCGCGCCCAGCCCCCACCGGCCCGCAGCCGCCCACAAAACACGAGCCCCCCGCCCGGTAGGCGCATACGCTGCCCCGCATGAACCCGCCCGCACAGCAGAACGAAGCCCCCCTCCAGCCCATGCCGGAGGACTGGCAGCGCGCGCTCGCCGTCGTAGCCCACCCCGACGACCTGGAGTACGGCTGCGCCGCGGCCATCGCCGCATGGACCGACGCCGGACGCGAGGTCATGTACGTCCTCGCGACCCGCGGCGAGGCCGGCATCGACACCCTGGAACCAGCCAAATGCGGCCCGCTGCGCGAACAGGAGCAGCGGGCGAGCGCCGCCGTGGTCGGCGTCGACACCGTCGAGTTCCTCGACCACAAGGACGGTGTCGTCGAGTACGGCACGGCGCTGCGCCGCGACATCGCCGCCGCGATCCGCCGCCACCGCCCCGAACTGGTCATCACCCTCAACCACCGCGACACCTGGGGCGGTGTCTACTGGAACACCCCCGATCACGTCGCCGTCGGCCGCGCCACCCTGGACGCCGCCGCGGACGCGGGCAACCGGTGGATCTTCCCGGAGCTGACCGAGCAGGGGCTCGAGCCCTGGAACGGTGTGCGGTGGGTCGCCGTCGCCGGGTCCGCGCAGCCGACGCACGCGGTCGACGCCACGGCGGGCCTTGAACGGTCCATCCTCTCCCTGCTCGAACACCGTACGTACATCGAGGTGTTGACCGATGAGGATCCGGAGACTTACTGCCGTACGTTCCTGACGCAGAACGTGCAGGTGGCGGCCGAACGCTTCGGCGGGAAGCCCGCCGTGCCCTTCGAACTGTTCAACCGGTAGGCGAGCGCGGGCCACTATCGTGGCCGGATGCCCACCGAGTTGATCCGAATCGTCTCCCGTTCCTCACCCATGGCGCTGGCCCAGGTGGAGCGCGTGCGGGAAGAACTCGCCGCCCTCCACCCGGACATCCGCACCGAGGTCGTGCCCGTCACCACCAGCGGCGACAAGTGGATGGGCGACCTCGCCCGCCTCGGCGGGAAGGGCGCCTTCACCAAGGAGGTCGACCAGGCGCTGCTCGACGGGCGCGCGGATCTCGCCGTGCACTGCCTCAAGGACATTCCCGCGGACCGTCCGCTGCCCGAAGGGTGCACGTTCGGGGCGTACTTGAAGCGCGACGACGTACGGGACGCGCTGATCGATCCGGCGGGCCGCACCCTCGACGAGCTGCCCGAGGGCACCCGGATCGGCACGTCGTCCGTCCGCCGCATTGCCCAACTCGCCGCCAGTCACCCGCACGTGACGTGCGTACCGATGCGCGGCAACGCCAACAGGCGACTGCAGAAGCTCGCCGAGGGCCAGGCGGACGCCCTGCTGCTCGCCCTGTCCGGGCTCGAGCGCATCGAGCGTACGGACGTCGTCACGGACGTGCTGTCGCCGGACGTGATGTGTCCGCCCATCGGCGCCGGCATTCTGGCCCTGCAGTGCCGCGCCGACGACGAGGCGACCCTGGACGTGGTGAGCGGGCTCGGGCACCGCGACACCTGGCGCGAGGCGACCGCCGAGCGCATGTTCCTGCACGTGCTCCAGGGGCACTGCAACTCGCCGGTCGCCGGGTACGCGCGCGCCGGACGGGGCGGTGATCTGTCGCTGCGCGCCTGCGTGTTCACACCCGACGGCAAGCGGGTCCTCAACGCCCAGGAGTGGGCGGGGCCGTTGGACCCCGCGACGCTCGGGATGTCGGTGGCGGTGGCGCTGCTGCGGCAGGGGGCACGGGAGTTGATCGACGGGATTCCGCACTGACGCCGTCCCGCGCCCGTCCCGGCATGAGGAGACAGGCCACGGCTCCCGCGCCGGTCGCCAGGGCCAGGACCGTCAGGGCCGTCGCCATGGACGTGACGAACCCGGTCCCGGTCGCCAGCAGGGTCGTCGAAAGGGCGACCCCGAGCGTCGGGCCGACGTTCATCGCCGTCTGCTGAAGGCCGCCCGCCACTCCGGCGTCGGCCACGCCCGCCCGGCGGACGAGCACCTCCGTCGCGCTGACCATGACCGTGCCGAAGCCCGCGCCGATCGCGAACGCGCAGACCCCGACGGCCAGCCCCGTCGCCGACGTGTCCAGGCGGCCGAAGGCGAAGACGCCGAGCGTCATGAGCGCCATTCCGGCGCCGGTCGTCACGCGCGCCCCGACCCGCCGCGTCAGCACGGCGCTCAGCGGCGCCGCCAGCACGATGCACACGGCGGCGGGCACCATGCGCAGCGCGGTGTCGAGGGCGTCGAGCCCGAGCACGTCCTGCAGGAAGTACGTCGCCACGAACAGCGAGCCGGACAGTGCGGCCGACGCGGCCAGCAGCACCCCGAGCGCCGCGACGACGATCCGTGAGCCGACGACGGACGGCGGCAACAGCGGGCTCGGCGCGCGCCGTTCGTGCCCGACCAGCACCACCGTCGCCGCGATTGCGCCGCCCGCCGCGAGCACCGCGGCCGCCGTCCAGCCGCTGCCGGGCACCACGACGAGGACGGCGACCAGGCAGGCCAGGGCCGTGCCGAGCAGCAGCGCACCGCCCGCGTCCAGGCCGCCCGCGCGCGTCGCCGCCCGAGGCGCCGGATCCCGTACGAGAAGGACGAGGAGCGCGATGGCCACCGCGGGCAGCACACCGAGGAAGAACACCGAGCGCCAACCGAAGTGCGCCGTCAGGACGCCACCGACCAGGGGCCCCGTGGCCGCCGCGACGCCGATCGCGCTCGTGCGCAGGGCGATCGGCATGCCCAGTTCGTCCGGCGGGTACGCCGCCCGGAGCATACCGAGCGTGGCCGGCTGCAGCAGCGCACCGCAGACGCCCTGGACCACGCGAAGGCCGATCACCCAGCCGATGCCCGGCGCGCACCCGATGCCCGCCGACGCCGCCGCGAACCCGAGCATCCCGTACGCGAACAGGCGCCGGTGCCCGTACCGGTCGCCGAGCCGTCCCGCGAACACCAGCAGGCTCGCCACGGCGATGAGATAGCCGGTGCTCGTCCACTGGACCTGGGGGAGCGATGCGCCCAGGTCGCGCTGGAGCGCGGGCTGCGCCACGGTCAGGACCGTGCCGTCGAGGGCGACGAGCACGGCGCCGACGACACTGCCCGCGAGGGCGACGCGGCGGTGTGCCGGGGCCCTCATCGCTGCACCAGGCCCAGATGCGCGTCGAGCACCGAGGCGAGCAGCGGCTCGACGCCGTCCGCGCCGGTGGCCAGCTGCAGGCTGCCCCAGCCCCACAGCTGCGCGACCCCGTGCAGGTTCGCCCACAACGCGCCCGCCACGACGGCCGGTTCGCTGTCGGGACGGACCTCGGCGATCAGCTCGGCGAGCGTCCTGAAGAGCGGAAGGCTGGTGTCGCGGAGCCCCAACTCCCCGCTCTCCAAGAGATCGTGACGGAACATCAACTCGTACATGCCGCGATGACGCGCCGCGAAGTCCAGGTACACGCGGGCGAGCGCACCCACCTGGGCCCGAGCGTCCTGTGAGTCGCCCTCCGTCGCCTCGGCCGCCCGCGCGCCGAGCTCCGCGAAGCCGCGCCGGGCGATCGCCGAGAGCAGCTCCAGATGGGTCGGGAAGTAGCGGCGGGGCGCACCGTGCGAGACGCCCGCGCGCCGGGCGATCTCCCGCAGGGTCAGGGCCGCCGCGCCCTCCGCGTCGACGAGGGCCACGCCGGTGTCGATGAGGCGGTCGCGGAGCCCGCCACCGCTGCTTTCGGTCTGCATAGACGCTGTCTACCCGATGGGCGTAGACAGTGTCTACCCCGTTCGTTCGGTGCTGCCCCTTCAGGGTGTGCGGCATCGCGGCTACATTGCGCGCCGCGAGCGACGCCGCACCGTCCACGACCGGCAGGGGGCCGCATGATCGACACGACCGACACCGAGATCCCCGAGGGTGAGGCGCAGCGGCTGCGCCTCGACGTCGAGAAGGACGGCATCGGCGTCCTCACGCTCTGCCGCCCGGCCAAGCTGAACGCCTGGAGCTGGGAGTCGAGCCGGCAGCTCGGCGTGATGGCCGACCGGATCCGCTTCGACGACCGGATCCGCGTCGTCCTGCTGCGGGCCGAGGGCCGCGCGTTCTGCGCGGGCATCGACGTGACCGCGCCCGGCGGCGGCATCGAGGGCGAGAGCGGCTCGGCACGCAGCCGCGCCTACTACGAGGGCATCCGCTGGGTGCACGAGCGGTTCGCCGCGTTCGCCCGGCTGCCGCAGCCGGTGGTCGCGGCCGTACAGGGCTACTGCCTCGGCTTCGGGTTCGAGCTGGCTCTCATGGCGGATGTGCGGATCGCCGCCGATGACGCCGTGTTCGCCCTGCCCGAGGCCCGCCTCGGGGTCGCCGTGGACGCGGGCGGCGATCTGCGGATCGCGCGGGAGGCGGGCGCGGGCTGGGCGAAGTTCCTCGCGCTCACCGGGCGCCGGATCGACGCGGCCACCGCGGAGCGGCTGCATCTGCTCCAACAGGTCGTCCCCGCCGTCGAGTTGGAGCGCGCCGCCCGCGACCTGGCCGCCGAGATCGCCGCGAACGCGCCGCTCGCCGTGCAGTCCGTCAAGCGGGACATCGATGCCTACGCCGATGCAGGCCTGGACGCGGCCCTCGACCGGGTCGCCATGAGCGCCGGGCTCACGCTCACGTCCGACGACGCGGGGGAGGGATATCGCGCACAGGCCGGACGCAGGCCCCCCGAGTTCCGGGGAGCGTGAGCCCGGCGCGCGGGATCAACGCTCGTCGGGGGCGGACCCGTCGACGGCGGAGCCCGCCGGGTCCGAGTCGCCGAGGTCGAACACGCTGTCCCGCAGCGCCTGGATCGCCTCGTCGAGCTCGGCCACGCTGTGCATGAGCCTGCGGTGCGTAGGCCCGTCCCCGATCATCGCGGCCGTGCTGTGCAGATGCAGGCCGACGTCGAAGATCTTCCGCAGCACGCTCTGGCGGAGGTCGTGCGCGATCCGGTCCCGCTCGCGCACCAGGGACAGCTCGCGCACCTCCGCCTGCAGCGCGGCGTTGGCCACGAGCGAGCCGCTGATCCGGTCGCGCAGCCCATGCGCGGCGACCGCGATCAGCACACCGAGGACGCTCCAGAGCACCACGCGCCGCACGACCACGGCACCGGGCGTCGCCTGCACGACGGACGTCACCGCCTGGACGGCCACCACCGCCACGACCACGCACCCGGACTCCCAGGGCCGGTGGAACAGCACCGTCCACATCAGCGGGACCAGCAGCACGAGCCCCACGCCCGAGGCCACGCCCGAGGCCAGGATCAACAGCAGTACGGAGCAGGTGTACAGCAGGGGCACCAGCACCGGCGTCCACGACGGCAGCCGCTGCCACGGCAGGAGGAACGCCCCCGCGCACAGCAGCAGGAGTGCCACGCTCGCGGCGTACTGGGACCAGGACTCCATGGCGCCGTACGGCACCAGCACGCTGACCGTGGCCGCCACGGCGACCAGCGCGAACGGAGCGGCCCGCCAGGCGAGGCCCGGTTCGCGGAACTGCCAGCCGACGGTGTCACCCTCGGGACCGGCCGGTATGTGCCAGGGCTCGATGGTGGATTTCACGGGACCCCCCGTCGGCAGGACCGCTCGAAGGCCCGTCGTAGGGCGCGTGCGTCAGGTGCAGGATATCGGCGTATGCCCAGGACATACAGGGAAGTTCGCTCACCCGGGGGCGAAGGGGCCCCGGCCCAGCTGTGCGCGCACCGTCGTCACCGGAGGGTTCACCAGGCCGCGGCGCTGCCAGTTCGCCCCGTCCACCACCAGCGTGTGCCCGCTGACGAACCGGGCGTAGGGAGAGGCGAGATAGGTCGCCGCCCAGCCCAACTCCCTTGGTGCGCCCACGCGGAGAGCGGGCTGGCGGGCGGCCGGGTCCTCGGCGCGGTCGAGGTTGCCGCGGATGTCGGGCGTCATGTCCTCGTGCGGCACGAGGCCCGGCACCAGACCGTTGACCTGGATGCCGTACGGGCCCCACTCCACGGCGAGGGTCTCCACCAGGTTCTTCACGCCGGCCTTCGCCGCCGCGCTGTGGGCGAACCCGGGCCCGCCCGTCCACGCGTACGAGGCGCCGACGGCGATCACCGACCCGGGCGTGCCCGCCGCGAGGTGGCGGCGGCCGAACTCGCGGGTCATGAAGAACGTGCCGTTGAGCGTGATGTCCACCACCGAGCGCCAGCCGTTCGGGCTCAACTCCTCGGCCGGGACGGGGAAGTTGGCGGCCGCGTTGTTCACCAGCACGTCCGGGACGCGGCCGTGCGCCGCCTCGGCCGCGTCGAAGACCTCCGCGATCCGGCCCGCGTCCCGGATGTCGCAGGTCGCCGCGGTGACCTTCCCCGAGCCCTCGACCGCCGCCAACTCCTCGCGGGCCGGGGCCAGATGCTCCGTCTTCCGGCTCACGATCATCACGGCGGCGCCGAGCCGTGCGAACTCCGCGGCGATCGCCCGGCCGAGCCCGGTGCCGCCCCCCGTCACCAGGACGAGCCGGTCGTCGTACGTGCCCGCGGGCAGCGCCGAGGCGCCCAGCGGGGGAGGGGCGGGCAGGCCGTGCGGCGTACTGGAGCTGCTGGAGGACGTCATGCGGGCATGGATACCGCGTCCGCGCTCAACCCTCCATGCCCGCGCGCCACTTCATGCCGGGATCCGCCGCGCCCGGGCCCGCGCCACCGCGCGCTCGCCCTCGGGAGAGAACACCCCGGCCCGCCGCCGCTCGGCCTCCCGCGCCAGGTCCGCGTGGAGCAGCTGGGCGTGCAGCGTGGACCCGGCCCGGTACCCGGCGCTCGCCGAGTTCACCACCTGCTCCGCGGGCCCCGTCGCGTTGCCCACCGCCCACACGCCCGGCACGCTGGTCAGGCCGGTGGGATCCACCTCCGCGAACGGCCCCGCCGGGGTCTCGCGCAGCCGCACGCCGAGCCCGGTCAGCAGGGTGTCCCGCACCACCATGCGCGTGGGCACCACGAACACGGAGCGCGCGAGGACCCGCCCGTCCGCGAGCCGTACGCCGCTCAGCGCGTCGTCCGTCACGACGAGCCCGGCGATCTTCCCGCGCACCACGCTCACACCCGCGGCCGCCAGCAACTGCCAGTCGTCGTCGGGGAGTTCGTCCTCCCCGGCGTCGTCGAGGAACAGCGTGACATCGTCCGACAGCGCGCTGAAGAGGAGGGCCTGGTGGGTGCCGGACGCCTTCTCGTAGAGCACGCCGATCGGCTGGTCCCGCACCTCCCAGCCGTGGCAGAACGGGCAGTGGATCACGTCGTTGCCCCAGCGCTCGGCCACCCCGGGGATGCCGGGCAGTTCGTCCACCAGGCCGGTGGCGACCACGAGTCGGCGGGCGTGCACCCGGCCGCCGTCCGCGAGCGCCACGTCGAACTCGCCCGATCCGTCGGGCTCGGCCGCCGTCACCTCGCCCCGGACGACCTCCACGCCGTACGCCGCGACCTCCTCGCGCACCACGGCCAGGAACTCCCCGGGCGGCATCCCGTCCCGCGACGGGTAGCCCTGCATGTGCGCCGCCGGTGCGTTGCGCGGCTCACCGGCGTCGACGACGAGCACGGAGCGCCGCGAACGGCCCAGGATCAGTGCCGCCGACAGGCCCGCGGCCCCGCC
The DNA here is from genome assembly GCF_044460595.1 of Streptomyces sp. NPDC050085. Lineage (NCBI taxonomy): Bacteria > Bacillati > Actinomycetota > Actinomycetes > Kitasatosporales > Streptomycetaceae > Streptomyces > Streptomyces sp. NPDC050085. The sequence goes on from NZ_JBITJZ010000007.1 coordinate 100,418, forward strand.
GCCGATCACCACGACGTCGTACGCGCCCTCGCGGATCTGCGTGTTCATGGCATTCCCCTCGTATGTCCGGTGCAGGCTGCTGCTCTGCTCTTTGCTCTTTGCTCTTTAGCTCTCTGCTTTCTGCCTCGAAGGTGCACGCGAACCGTCGGGATTGACAAACAGGTTTGCCGAAAATGCAATGGACCCATGAATGCGAAGCGCGAGGAGCAAGAGGAGAAGGGTGAGGCGGGCCCTCAGGCGATGGACGCCGTCCTCTCGGAGGTCGGCCCGCGTCTTCGCGCCCTGCGCAAGGAGCGCGGCGCCACCCTCTCCGGCCTGTCGGAGGCCACCGGCATCTCGGTCAGCACCCTGTCGCGCCTGGAGTCGGGCCTGCGCAGGCCCAGCCTGGAGCTGTTGCTGCCGATCGCCCGCGCCCACCAGGTCCCCCTCGACGAACTGGTCGGGGCCCCGCCCGTCGGCGACCCGCGGGTGCGCGCGAAGCCGATCGTCCGGCACGGCCGCACGATGTTCCCGCTGACCCGGCAGCCCGGCGGCCTGCAGGCGTACAAGGTGATCGAGCCGAAGAGGGATCCCGGCGAGCCCGACCCGCGCAGTCACGAGGGGTACGAGTGGCTGTACATCCTCTCCGGGAAGCTCCGGCTCGTCCTCGGTGAGCACGACGTCGTCCTCGGGCCCGGTGAGGCCGCCGAGTTCGACACGCGGGTCCCGCACTGGTTCGGGTCCACGGGTGAGGGGCCCGTCGAGTTCCTCAGCCTGTTCGGGCCGCAGGGCGAGCGCATGCACGTCAGGGCGCGGCCCGTCCGCGGCGGCGGGGAGTGAGAGCCTGCCTTTGAGGCCGCCAGGGGCATTCACAGGAGGGCAAGCGACCGCTTAGTATGCGAGCGAGTCCCGACGCAGCAGTCCGTGGAGGCCCCGCATGCAGGCATGGCAAGTGCACGAGAACGGCGAGCCGAGCGAGGTGATGCGCCTCGAAGAGGTCGAGCGCCCCGTGCCCGGTGAGGGGCAGATCCTGCTCAAGGTGCGCGCCGCCAACATCAACTTCCCGGACGCGCTGCTGTGCAAGGGGCAGTATCAGATCAGGCCGCCGCTGCCGTTCACGCCCGGCGTGGAGATCTGCGGGGAGACCGAGGACGGGCGCCGGGTGATCGCCAACCCGGCGCTGCCGCACGGCGGTCTCGCCGAGTACGCCCTCGCGGACGCCCGCACCCTGCTGCCCGCGCCGGAGTCGCTCGACGACGCGGAGACGGCCGCCCTGCACATCGGCTACCAGACCGGCTGGTTCGGCCTGCACCAGCGTGCGCACCTCCAGGAGGGCGAGACGCTGCTCGTGCACGCCGCCGCGGGCGGGGTCGGCAGCGCCGCCGTCCAGCTCGGCAAGGCCGCGGGCGCCCGCGTCATCGGTGTCGTCGGCGGGCCGGAAAAGGCCAAGGTCGCCCAGGAGCTGGGCTGCGACGTCGTCATCGACCGGCGCGGCGAGGACGTCATCGCCGCCGTGAAGGAAGCCACCGGCGGCCGCGGCGCCGACGTCGTCTACGACCCGGTCGGCGGCGACGCGTACACGCAGTCCGCGAAGACCGTCGCCTTCGAGGGGCGGATCGTCGTGGTCGGCTTCGCCTCCGGCACCATCCCGGCCCCCGCCCTCAACCACGCCCTGGTGAAGAACTACTCGATCCTCGGCCTGCACTGGGGCCTGTACGCCACCAAGAACCCGAAGCTGATCGGACGCTGCCACCAGGAGCTCACCGAGCTCGCCGCGCGCGGCGCCATCAAGCCCCTCGTCAGCGAGCGCGTCGACCTGACCGACGCCGCGGCCGCCGTCCAGCGCGTCGCCGACGGCGTCACCACGGGCCGCGTCGTCGTGATCCCCGGCCTGGGCGCCCGTACGGAAGGAGCCACCGCATGACGCTCGACGCCGCCGAACTGCGCACGCTCACCCAGGAGTTCCTCGCCGCCCACCCGCCCGCCACGACGCCGCGCGCCGACTTCCTCAGCGCTCGCTTCGACGCGGGCCTGGCCTGGGTGCACTACCCGGAGGGGCTCGGCGGGCTCGACGCGCCGCGCGCCCTGCAGGCCGTCGTGGACGCCGAGCTGGAGGCGGCCGGCGCCCCCGACAACGACCCACGGCGCAACGGCATCGGGCTCGGCATGGCCGCCCCGACCATCCTCGCGTACGGCACCGACGAGCAGAAGCAGCGCTTCCTCAAGCCGCTGTGGACCGGCGACGAGGTGTGGTGCCAGCTGTTCAGCGAGCCCGGCGCCGGCTCCGACCTCGCCGCGCTCGGCACCCGGGCCGTCCTGGACGGCGACACCTGGACCGTCAACGGGCAGAAGGTGTGGACGTCCGGCGCGCACAACGCCCGGTTCGCCATCCTCATCGCCCGCACCGACCCGGACGTGCCCAAGCACCGCGGCATCACGTACTTCGTGTGCGACATGACCGACCCGGGCGTCGACGTGCGGCCGCTGCGCCAGATCACCGGCGAGGCCGAGTTCAACGAGGTGTTCCTCAGTGACGTCCGCATCCCCGACGCCCACCGGCTCGGCGCGGTCGGCAACGGCTGGAAGGTCGCCCAGACCACCCTCAACAACGAGCGCGTCGCCATCGGCGGCATGCGCATCCCGCGCGAGGGCGGCCTGATCGGGCCCGTCGTGAAGACCTGGCGCGAGCGGCCAGAGCTGCGCACGCCCGATCTGCACCAGCGCCTCGTCAAGCTGTGGGTGGACGCCGAGGTGGCCCGGCTCACCGGCGAGCGCCTGCGCCAGCAGCTCGTCGCCGGACACCCGGGGCCCGAGGGCGCAGGCATGAAGCTCGGCTTCGCCCGGCTCAACCAGGAGATCAGCGGCCTCGAGGTCGAACTCCTCGGCGAGGGGGGCTTGTTGTACGACGACTGGACGCTGCGCCGTCCCGAGCTCGTCGACTTCGCGGGCCGCGAGGCGGGCTACCGCTATCTGCGGGCCAAGGGCAACAGCATCGAGGGCGGGACGAGCGAGGTCCTGCTGAACATCGTCGCCGAGCGCGTCCTGGGCCTGCCGCCCGAGCCGCGCACCGACAAGGACGTCGCCTGGAAGGACCTCTCCCGATGAGCACACAGCCCGACCTGCTCTACTCCGAGGACGAGGAGGCGCTCCGCTCGGCGGTCCGCGACCTGCTCGCCGACCACTGCGACGCCGCCGCCGTCCTCGCCCGCGTCGAGTCGGACAGCCCCCACGACATCGCGACGTGGAAGGTGCTCACCGAGAGCATGGGGCTCGCGGGTCTGCTGATCCCCGAGGAGCTCGGCGGGCAGGGCGCCTCGCACCGCGAAGCCGCCGTAGTCCTCGAGGAGTTGGGGCGGGCGGTCGCCCCGGTGCCGTATCTGACGAGCGCCGTCGTGGCCACCGAGGCGCTGCTGGCGTGCAGGGCCGACGATCTGCTCACCGAGCTGGCGTCCGGGACGACGATCGCCGCCCTCGCCGTGTCCCTGAGCGCCGCCCCCGGCGACGCCCTCAAGGCCGTACGACTCGAAGACGGCACTCTGCACGGGGAGTTGACCGCCGTGGCGGACGCGGCGGTCGCCGACGTGCTGCTCGTCCCCGCGGACGACGGCGGGCTGTACGCGGTGGACGCCGCCGACGCGACCGTCACCCCTCAGGTGTCCCTGGACCTGACCCGGCCGCTGGCGACCGTCACCCTGAGCGGTGCCTCCGGCCGCCGGGTCGGCGACGCGGCGCCCGCCGTGCGCCGCGCCCTGCGCGCGGGCGCGGGGCTGCTGGTCGCGGAGCAACTCGGCGTCGCCGACTGGCTGTTGACGGAGACCGTGCGCTACACGCGTGAGCGGCACCAGTTCAACCGGCCCGTCGCCTCGTTCCAGTCGCTCAAGCACCGGCTCGCCCAGCTGTGGCTCGAGGTCGTCAACACCCGCGCCGCCGCGCGCAACGCGGCCGACGCGCTCGCCACCGGCAGCGACACCGACGAGGAGACAGCTGTCGCGGTGGCCGTCGCCCAGGCGTACGCGGCGCCCGTCGCCGTGCACGCCGCCGAGGAGGCGCTCCAGCTGCACGGCGGCATCGGGATGACGTGGGAGCACCCGATCCACCTGTACCTCAAGCGCGCCAAGGCCGACTCGATCGCGCTCGGCACCGCGGGCCGCCACCGGGAGGAGCTGGCCGCACTGGTCGACCTCCGGGCGCCCTGAAGCGCCGGGCTTGACCCCGGTTTTACCTTCCCTTGACGAGATGGCATTATTGCGACCTGTTCGCAATAACTGTTGATCTTGAATAGGGGTGGGCGTCGTGGCACGGCCGGGGAACAGCGTCATAGCAGGAGCAGCGGTCAGCGCACTGGCGTTGACCGCTGCCGCCTGCGCGGCGCCGGGCGACGGCGCGAAGAACGGCGGCGGCGCGAGCGCGGTCGTCGGCACCGCCTACGAGCCCGAGACGCTCAGCCCCCTGCTCGGCTACGGCAAGGACGGCAACTCGAAGATCTTCGACGGGCTGCTCACGCACGACGCCGGCATGAAGCTGAAGCCCGCGCTCGCCGCCGCCCTGCCGAAGGTCACCGACGACGGCCGCACGTACACGTACCGGCTCCGCGACGGCGTGAAGTTCAGCGACGGGAAGCCGTTCACGTCCAAGGACGTCGTCTTCACGTACGAGACCATCCTCGACAAGAAGACCAACAACGCCTCCAAGACCGAGCTCGACGCGGTCAAGAGCATCGAGGCCAAGGGCGACGACACCGTCGTCTTCCACCTCAAGTACCCCTACGCGCCGTTCGCCGAGCGCACCGTCCTGCCCATCGCGCCCGAGCACGTGGCCGGTCAACAGGACGTCAACACGGGCGAGTTCACGACCAGGCCGATCGGCACCGGGCCGTACGAGCTCGTCACGTGGTCCAAGGGAGAGAAGCTCGTCTTCAAGGCGAACCCCGACTACTGGGGCGGCGCGCCGAAGATCGAGAACTTCACCATGGCGATCATCAAGGACGACGACGTGCGCGCCACCCGGCTGCGCTCCGGCGACCTCGACGGCGCCATCCTGCCGCCGAACCTGGCCAAGACGTACCAGGGCGACGACGGCAAGAGGACGTACACGGCGAAGACCTTCGACTACCGCGTCGTCACCCTGCCCACCGGCAACAAGGTCGCGGGCGACACCGCGATCCGCCGCGCCCTCGACATCGGCGTGCACCGCAAGGCGATGGTCGACCAGATCCTCGAAGGCGCGGGCAAGGAGGCCTACGGCCCGGTGCCCACCGACAGCCCCTGGTTCACCAAGGGCACGGAGCGCACGTACGACGTCGAGAAGGCCAAGAAGCTGCTGGACCAGGCGGGTTGGAAGGAGGGCGACGGCGGCGTCCGCGAGCGCGACGGCGTCCGCGCCTCGTTCCCGCTGTGGTACCTGACCGGCGACAAGCTCCGCCAGGACCACGCCCTCGCCTACGCCTCCGACGCCAAGAAGCTCGGCATCGACATCAAGGTCGAGAGCGGCACCTGGGAGGTCATCGAGCCGCGCATGCCCAAGGACGCGGTCCTCGCGGGCGGCGGCGCCCCCGCCGACCCGGACTTCGACCAGTACACGCTCCTCAAGTCCTCCCTCGCGGGCGACGGCTTCAACAACATGGCCTGGTACGACAGTTCAACGGTCGACGCCGCCCTCGACGACGCCCGCCGCAGCGGTGAGCGCGCCGAGCGCCAGGCCGCGTACGACACGATCCAGCGCGAGCTGATGAAGAACCCCGGCTACACCTTCCTCACGCACATCGACCACCTCTACGTCGTCGACAAGAAGTTCGGCGACCTCTCCACCCAGGTCGAACCGCACGACCACGGGCTCGCGTCCGGCCCGTGGTGGAACGTGGAGGACTGGACCGCATGAGCCGGCGGCTCCCCTGGGGGCCGATGGCGCGCCTGACGGGCCGGCGAATCCTGTTCGCCGTGCCCGTCCTGGCCGCCGTCACCTTCGGCGTCTTCGCGATCGCCGCCGCCTCCCCCTTCGACCCGGTCAAGGCGTACGCGGGCACGGCAGGACTCACCGCCTCGCAGGACAACCTCGACCAGCTGCGCGCCAACCTCGGCGTCGACCAGCCGCTGCCCGGCCGCTGGTGGCACTGGCTGACGTCGGCGCTCACCGGCGACCTCGGCGACTCCGCGGTCCTGCGCCAGCCCGTCCTCGACGCCATCACCCAACGCCTGGGCTGGTCCGTCCTGTTGGCGGCCACCGCCTTCCTCGTCGCCATCGTGCTCGGCACCCTCCTCGGCGTACTGGCGGCGCGGCGCCAGGGCGGCCCGCTCGACCGCGCCGTCACCTCCCTCGCGTACACGCTGGAGGCCGCGCCGCCGTTCTGGCTCGGCCTGCTCGCCGTCTGGCTGTTCGCGCTCAAGCTCGACGTGCTGCCCGCGGGCGGCCTCACCGACACCGGCTCCGCGACCGTCACCGCCTCGCAGGTCCTCCCTCATCTCGTGCTGCCCGCAGGCGTGTTGGCCCTCTCGCAGCTGCCGTGGTTCGTCCTGTACGTCCGTCAGGGCGTCGGTGACGCGCTGGAGGAGGACCCCGTGCGCGGCGCCAAGGCCCGTGGACTCGCCCCGCGCACCGTCCTGTTCGGGCACGCCCTGCGCTCGGGCACGCTGCCCGTGCTCACCCTGATCGGCTCACGGGTGCCCGAACTCATCACCGGAGCCCTGCTCGTGGAGACCGTGTTCAGCTGGCCCGGCATCGCCGCCGCGACCGTGCAAGCGGCCACGTCCGTCGACTTCCCGCTGCTCGCCGCCCTCACGGTCCTCGCGACGCTCGCCGTCCTCGCCGGGAACTGGGCCGCCGACCTGCTGTACGGCCTCGCCGATCCGAGGGTGGGCTTCGATGGCTGACCAGGCACTCCCGTGGCGTACGCACGGGGCGCGGCGCCGCTCCACGCGCACGTGGCGGATCCGGTCCTCGGCCGTGATCGTGGGCCTCGTCGTCCTCGCCGTGCTGCTCGTGCCGCCGCTGGCCGGCCTCGACGAGCAGGCCGTCGACCTCGCCGCCAAGCTCCAACCGCCGTCCTGGGCCCACCCGTTCGGCACCGACGACGTCGGCCGCGACCTGCTGCTGCGCTGCGTGTACGGGCTGCGCGTCTCGCTGCTCGTCGGCGTGGTCGCCGCGGTCGTGGCCACCGTGATCGGCACGGCCGTCGGAGCGCTCGCGGGCGCCCTCGGCGGCTGGACGGACCGCGTCGTGATGCGCGTCGTCGACACCTTCTCGTCCGTGCCGCACCTGCTCCTGGGCATCTTCATCGTGGCCATGTTCCGGCCCGGCGTCTGGCCGGTCGTCGTGTCCGTGGCCCTGACGCACTGGCTGTCGACGGCCCGCATCGTGCGCGCCGAGGTCCTGTCGCTGCGCGCCCGCCCGTACGTCGACGCGGCGATCTCCGGCGGCGCCTCCCGATGGCGGGTGACCCTGCGGCACCTGCTGCCCGGCGTCCTGCCGCAGGCCGCACTCGCCGCGGTCCTGATGGTGCCGCACGCCATCTGGCACGAATCCGCCCTGTCCTTCCTCGGGTTGGGCCTGCCCGCCCACCGGGCGAGCCTCGGCAGCCTCGTGCAGAGCGCCCGCGGCTCGTTGCTCGCGGGGGACTGGTGGCCGACGCTCTTCCCCGGCCTGTTCATCATCGTGCCGACGCTGGCGATCGCGGGCCTCGCCGGAGCGTGGCGCGAGCGCCTCAACCCGCGCCGCCGATCGGAGCTGACCCTGTGACCACAGTGCTTTCGGTGGACGGCCTGTCCGTACGGTTCCGGATGCGCGACGGCGCGTACGTACGGGCCGTCAGCGACGTCTCCTTCGACCTCGCGGCGGGGGAGTGCCTGGCCCTCGTCGGCGAGAGCGGCTGCGGCAAGTCGGTGCTCGCCTCGGCCCTGCTCGGGCTGCTCCCGGGCAACGCCGAGACGGCGGGCTCGGCGCGGCTCGGTGAAGGCCCCGACCTGATCGGCGCCGACGAGGCGACCCTGGCCCGCTCGGTGCGCGGCCGCCGCGTCGGCCTGGTCCCGCAGAGCCCGGCCGCCCATCTGACGCCGGTGCGCACGGTCCGCGCCCAACTGGCCGAGACCATCAGGGAATTGAGGGGCCTGCGCCGGGGTGATCTGCGGCGGGCCGTGACGGAGGCCGCCGAGCGGGCCGCGTTCCCGCCCGGCCACCTCGACCGCTACCCCCACGAACTCTCCGGCGGCCTCGCCCAGCGCGCCGCCACCGCCCTCGCCCTCGTCGGCGACGCGCCCCTGCTGCTCGCCGACGAACCCACGACGGGCCTCGACCGCGACCTGGTCGAGCGCACCGTCGACGAACTGCGCCGCCACATCGGCACCGACCGTGCCCTGCTGCTCATCACGCACGACCTGGCCGCCGCCGAGCGGATCGCCGACCGGGTCGCCGTGATGTACGCGAGCCGCATCGTCGAACTCGCGGACGCCGACGGGTTCTTCGGTACGCCGGGGCCCCAGCACCCCTACGCCCGTGGGCTCCTGGACGCGCTGCCCGACCGCGCCTTCACCCCGATCCCCGGCATGCCGCCGGAACTGGGCGCCCTGCCCGACGGCTGCGCGTTCGCGGCCCGCTGCACCCGCGCCGATGAGCCCTGCGGGCGCCTGCCCGGCCTGACGGACGGCGTCGCCTGCCACCACCCCGTACGCGCACAGGAGGCCGCCCGTGCTTGAGCTGAAGGCGATCACCGCGGGCTACCACCGACGCGCCCCCGTCCTGCGCGACGTCAGCCTCACCATCCAACCCGGCGAGAGCGTCGGCCTGTTGGGGCCCAGCGGCTGCGGCAAGTCGACCCTCGCCCGGGTCGCCGCCCTGCTGCACGAGCCGTACGCCGGACACGTCGTCGTCGACGGCGAACCGGCCCGCGGCTGGCGGCACCGCGCACCCCGCGCCCAGCGCACCGCGTTCGGCGTCGTCTTCCAGCAGCCCCGCCTGTCGGCCGACCCGCGCCTGCGCCTCGTCGACCTGGTGGCCGAGCCCCTGCGCGCGAACCGGCTCGAACACGCCGCACGCGTCGAGGAGTTGGCGGCCGCGGTGGGACTCGGCCCCGACCTGCTCGCCCGCCGCCCCCACGAGGTCAGCGACGGGCAGCTGCAACGCGCCTGCCTGGCCCGGGCACTGGCGCTGCGCCCGCGCTGGCTGATCTGCGACGAGATGACCGCGATGCTCGACGCGTCCACGACGGCGGCGCTGGTGGGCGCGGTGGAGGACTACCGCCGCGCGTCCGGCGCGGGCCTGCTCGCCGTCGGCCACGACCGGGTGCTCCTCGAGCGGTGGTGCGACCGGACCGTGGACCATCCGACGACCGGGCCGGACGCCGGCGCCCGGCCGTCGCGCGGCAAATCGCTGGACAGCAGCGTGCGTTCGTGATCGATTGACGGCCATGACGTCACTGATCAGGCACATCACCCTCGACTGTTCCGACCCCTACACCCTCGCCGGATTCTGGGCCGAGGTGCTCGGCGGGCGCGTCTCCGACGAGGACAAGCCGGGCGACCCGGAGGTGCTGGTCGAGAGCGAGGCCGCCGCGCTGCTGTTCATCCGGGTGGACGACCCGAGGGTCGTCAAGAACCGCCTGCACCTGGACCTCCAGCCGCAGGACCGCACCCGCGACGAAGAGGTCGACCGCCTGCTGGCCCTGGGCGCCACCCTCCACGAGGACCACAGGCGCCCCGACGGGCTCGGCTGGGCCACCCTGCGCGACCCCGAGGGCAACGAGTTCTGCGTCGAGCGCAGCAAGTCCGAACGCGGCTAGTCGGAACGCGGCTGGTCGGAGCGCGGCAGGTCCGGGCGCGCCCGGACGGAGCGCGGCCGGCCCGGCGCAGATGGTCCGTGCGCAGATGGTCAGCGTGGGGTCGGGTCGTTCCGATCGCGCCGCGTCCATGACCGCGCAGTGAACCGGGGGCGGCAGTCCGGCCAACTCCCGCCCACCCACTGCCCCTTGGCGCCACAGGCCCCGCATACTCGCCCATGTCCCCACCCGCCCACCACGGGAGGCACACATGGCCCCGACCACCCGCCGCAGAGCCCTCGGCACCCTCGCCGCCGCACTCGCCACCGGTGTCGCCGCACCCCAACTCGCCCACGCCACAGGGCGCGGACGCGGTCCACGCCCCCTGCTGAGGGCGCACGCCCACAACGACTACGACCACCCGCGGCCCCTGTTCGACGCCCTCGACCACCGCTTCAACAGCGTCGAGGCCGACATCTACCTCGTCGACGGCGACCTCCTCGTCGCCCACGACCCCGTCGACCTCGACCCGAGCCGCACCCTCGACTCGCTCTACCTCGCCCCGCTCGCCGCCCGCGTCCGCGCCCAGCACGGCTCGGTGTACCGGGGGTGGCACACCCCGCTCCAACTGCTCATCGACATCAAGACCGAGGGTGCCGCGACGTACGTCGAGCTCGACCGCCAACTGCGCCGCTACCGCGGCCTGTTCACGACGTACGCCCACGGGCGCGTGCACAAGGGACCCGTCACCGCCGTCGTCTCCGGCGACCGCGCGGCCCGCACCCCGATGGAGGCGCAGCGCACCCGCAGCGCCTTCTACGACGGGCGGCTGACCGACCTGGGCACCGCGGCCCCCGCCTCGTTCGTCCCGCTCATCAGCGACAACTGGACCCTCAACTTCACCTGGCAGGGCGCAGGAGCGATCCCCGCGGCCGAGCGCGACAAGCTGCGCGGCATCGTCTCCGCGGCGCACGCGCGCGGTCAGCAGGTACGGTTCTGGGCCACGCCGGACCTGGCCGGGCCCGAACGCGATGCGGTGTGGGCCGAGTTGATCGCCGCCGACGTGGACTACCTCAACACCGACGACCTGGCGGGACTCGAAGCCTTCCTCGACGCGCACGACCGCTGACGGACCTGTCATCGGCGTCCGTGAGCGCGATCTGTCATCACCCTCCGTCAACACCCGTTCGGGGGACAGGTCGTGCCCCGTCGTGAATCCTCCGTTACGTCACACTTGCGGCCGAAAGCCACGGTGCTGACGTGGCGGAGGAGGTCCGATGATGTCGCTGTCCATTTCCATCGTGCTGTTGCTCCTGATCGTCGCGGTGATCATCCTGCGCAACGGGGCCATGAAGCTCTCGCACGCGCTCGTCTGCGTCCTCCTGGGCTTCCTGCTCGCGGGCACCAGCGTCGCCCCGACCATTCACGACGGCATCAACGCCACGGCAGGACTGGTCAGCAGCCTGCAGCCGTGAACCTCGTGGCCGTGAACGGCCGCCGGTGATCGTTTCGGGTTCGTGAACAACTCCCGTATCTGCATGGACACTTCAGGCATCCGTACCTAGCTTCGGGCGCATGCCGCAGCGAAGACTCCCAGCCCGGGCTCTGGCCGTGACCCTCGCCCTCACGGCCTTCGGTGCCGTGCAACCGCCCGGGGCCTGCGCCGACGAGATCCCCGACGCGCCGGGCCACCGCCTCGTCGAGCAGTACGCGGGCGCTCCCGCGACCCCGCAGCCGGTGCCCGGCAAGGCCCCCGCCCAGCACCCGTTCCTCGCCGCCAACGGCCGCAGCGGGATGCACGCCGACGCCTGGGGCAGCGGAACGTACCCCTGGACCGGGCCCGACGGCACCGAACCGAAGGTCACCAGCGAGCAAATGGCCGCGCTCGGCGGTGAATGCGCCACCGTGACCTTCGACCGGGCGGGCCGCATTGTCACCGTCTGCGGCACGTTCACCGGATTCCTCGTCAAACTCCTGGACCCGCACAGCCTGCGGACGCTCGCCGAGTACCAACTGCCGCAGCGCCCCTCCACGGTCGAGGCCATCACCCGCCTCGACTTCTCCAGGATCTTCAAGGACACCTCAGGCGGCGCCTACTCCTACCTCGACGACCAGGACCGGCTCGTCCTCGCCGACTCGCGCCAGCACATCGTGCGACTCGCCCACGAGCAGGCGGCGGACGGCAGTTGGCGGTTCGTCGTCACCGACGACTGGGACCTGACGGGCCTCGTCCCGCACGACTGCGTCAGCTGGACGAACCTGTACCCGAGCGGTCAGTGCGACCCCGTCACCTCCGTCATGCCCGACTGGAGCGGGCGGATCTGGTGGGTGACCCGGCAGGGCCGCGTCGGCACCGTCGACCCCGCCACCGGCACCCTCAAGGCGATCCGCCTGGAGGGCGAGGAGATCCAGAACTCGTTCTCCGTGGCCGAGGACGGCGTCTCCATCGTCACCGACCACGCGCTCTACGGCTTCGAGGCGGCCGCCGACGGCACGCCGAAGGCCGTCTGGCGCCAGACCTACGACCGCGGCACCGGCACCAAGCCCGGCTCCGTGAACCAGGGTTCGGGCACCACGCCCGACCTCTTCGGCGAGCACGAGGACTACGTCGCCATCACCGACAACGCCGACGACCGCATGAACGTCCTCGTCTACCGCCGCGGCGCCGACGTGCCCGACGACCAACGCCTCGTCTGCAAGGTGCCCGTCTTCGGCTCCGGCGCCTCCACCACCGACAACTCCCTGATCTCGTACGGGAATTCACTCGTCGTCGAGAACAACTACGGCTACGAGAACATCACGTCGCTCACCTTCGGTCGCAGCGTCGTCGGCGGCGTCACGCGCGTCGACGTACGTCCGGACGGCAGTGGCTGCGACACGGCGTGGGAGTCCGGCGTGCGCTCGCCGTCGACCGTGCCGAAGCTGTCCACCGCCAACGGGCTGCTGTACTTCTACACAAAGGAGCCCAACAAGCTGGGCATCGACGCCTGGTACTTCACGGCCGTCGACTTCCGCACCGGACAGACGCGCTGGAAGCGCCTCGCCGGGACGGGCATCGCCTACGACAACAACTGGGCGCCCGTGACGCTCGGCCCCGACGGCACGGCCTACGTGGGCGTGTTCAACGGGCTGGTCGCCGTGCGCGACGGTTCCTGACCACCGTCTCTCCCTCACTTCTGCTCGCCTTCTCCTGCGCGACCTTCTCGACGAACGTCTCGTCCGGGCCCACCGGGCGCCCGTCGCCGGCCCGGATCTCCAGCGGGCTCAGCGGGCGTCCGGTGCGGCGGTCCAGGAGCCGCGAGTGCTCCTCGCCCGGCGCGAAGCACTCGGCCTCGCCCCACTGGCGCAGCGCCACGATGACGGGGAAGAGCGCGCGCCCCTTCTCCGTGAGCACGTACTCCTGGTAGCGGCTCCCGTCGGAGGCCGGCGCGGACGTCATCACGCCGGTCTCCTCCAGCCTGCGCAGTCGGCTGCTCAGGATGTTCTTGGCGATTCCCAGGCTGCGGTGGAACTCGCCGAAGCGGCGGCTGCCGTCGAACGCGTCGCGCACGATCAGCAGGGACCACCAGTCGCCGATCGCGTCGATGGACCGGGCGACGGGGCAGGGCTCGGCGTCGAACCGCGTGCGGGCGACCATCGCACTTCCTTCCTCGGACTCTCGTACTCCTGTGGTTGCAACATGCTACCCCGCCCGCCTAGGCTCCGCGAGGTAGCAAGTTGCAACCATCAAGGAGAGGGGTGTCGTATGCGAGAGGGCTGTCGTACGGACGCTGCGCCCGTTCCGTCCGGGGCGCTGCCCACGCGCCTGGTCCTGCTGTTCGCCGTCGCCTGCGGCAGCGCGGTGGCCAACGTCTACTTCGCCCAGCCCCTGCTGGTCACGCTCGGCGAACGGTTCGCACTCGGCTCCGGGACGCTCGGCGCCATCGTCACGATCACCCAACTCGGTTACGCGGCCGGCCTGTTGCTGCTGGTCCCGCTCGGTGACCTCGTCGGTCGGCGCCGGCTCATCACCCTCCAACTGGCTCTGCTCGCCGGTGCGTTGCTGCTCGCGGGACTCGCCCCCGGAGCGGCCGTGCTGCTCGCCGCCCTCGCGGCGGTCGGCGCCCTCGCCGTCGTCGCCCAGACGATGGTGGCCGCGGCGGCCCAACTCGCCGCCCCCGCCCACCGGGGCCGGGTGGTCGGCTCCGTGACCAGCGGGGTGATCACCGGGATTCTGCTGGCCCGCACCGTCGCGGGCGTCGTGGCCGACCTGGCGGGCTGGCGCGCCGTGTACCTCCTGTCGGCCGGGGTGACGGCGCTGCTCGCCGTACTCCTGCGCATCGCGCTGCCCGCCGACCGGCCGCCGACGGTCACCCTGCCCTACCGGCGGCTGCCGGCGTCGACCGTCGCCCTGTTCGCCCGCCACCCGCTGCTGCGGATCCGCGGCCTGCTGGCCCTGCTGGTCTTCGCGGCCTTCAGCACGCTCTGGAGCAGCGTGGTCCAACCCCTCAGCGGACCGCCGTGGTCGCTCTCGCACACCGCGATCGGCGCGTTCGGCCTCGCCGGTGCGGCCGGCGCCGTCGCCGCGGCAGCCGCGGGGCGGTGGAACGACCGCGGTCTGGCGCAGCGCACCACGGGTGCCGGGCTGATCCTGCTCGCCGTGTCCTGGCTCCCGCTGGCCTTCACCCGCCAGTCGCTGTGGGCCCTGGCGGTCGGCGCGCTGCTCCTGGACTTCGCCGTCCAGGCCGTGCACGTCACCAACCAGTCCCTCGTCTACGCCGTCCGGCCCGACGCGGGAAGCAGGATCATCGGCGGCTACATGGTCTTCTACTCGGCCGGGAGCGCCCTCGGCGCCCTCGGCTCCTCCGTCGTGTACGCGGCGGCCGGCTGGACCGCGGTGTGCCTGCTGGGAGCGGCCTTCAGCTGCGCAGCCGTGGCGGTGTGGGCGACGACCCGGCACCTGGACCACGGCCGCCCGGCCGCGGTGTACCGGCCGCGGAGTGCTACCCGCGCGCGTACACCCCTATCCCGTTCGCGACGGCGCGTTCCGGAGAGTCCGTCGGGTGGTTGAGGAGCGTGACCGTGGCCGCTCCCGGCTCCCGCGCCACCAGCGACGAGGAGCCGCCGCCGTCCAGACTGAACGCGTCGTCCGCGCCCAACGACCGCATGACGTCCGCCACTTCGGCGATGGACAGACCCGTGCGGTACGCGGGCGCGCCGTCCAGGGCGAGCAGGATCAGGCTCCTGCCGTGGTCGGCGATCCCGGCGGCCGTGCGCACCGCGGACGTCTTCGCGTCGAGGCCCGGCAGCGGCGCGCCGCCCCGCAGCACCGGATAGCCGCCCACCGCGAACCGGTACGGGACACGCGAGTGCGCGGCGACGAGGCGGTGATCGACCCGTACCGGCTCACCCGGCGACAGCTTGCGCAGCCACTGCGCTCCGGCCTCCCGGCCCACCAGGACCGTGGTGCCGTCCGCTATGGGCCCGCCGCCGGGGACGTCCGCCGCCGACACGACCCGACCGCGGCGGACCGTCACCTCGTACGTGTCCGTGCTGCACGGCGCCGCCCGCTGCGTGTCCGTCCCGCACGTGGCACGGACCCGGGACACGCTGCCCCACTGCGCCGTGAACGCGCCCACCGAACCGACCGGCAGCGCGTACTGGTTGAGCCCGCCGAGCGGGACCCGGTCGTCCCCGGCGCGGACCGAGCCGTCGAGCGCCATGCTGTCGAGCCGGGCCCGCCGGTCCACGCCCACCCCGAGCACGTCCCGCGTCGACGTGCCCGGCGGCAGGGCCGGGCCGAAGCGCTGCCCGTCCGGAACGGCCGCCTTGAGCGTACGACCGCTCGCGACGGCGGGGCCGACCGAGGCGCCGGTCGCCTCGACGCCCGGATGCTGCGTCTCCGTGATGTTGAAGAAGTCCCCGTTGACCCCGCCCACCGCACCCGAGGCGTCGGCCATGGCGGAGACCGTCGCGCGGGCCCCGACGGCGTCCGGGTGCAGCAGGTCGACGCGGACCCGGGGATCGCGCAGATCGACGGTGAGGACATGGGCGTGGGCGGTGCCCTTGGCGGCGGGTATGTCGAACTCGGTGTACGTCACCCCGGGCGCGAGGCGCTCGCCCGCCGCGACGGCACTGGCCGGCGCGGCCCCCGTCAGGCTCGCACCGGCCAGCACACCCACGACCGCCAGGGCCGCCAGGAATCTCTTGCGTCTGTTGCCAACTCTCGTCTGCATCAAGGGAGTTCAGCAGACGACACGGGTCACGTCGATGGCCGGGTGCCGACCAGTCGGGAACGGATCAGGAAACGTACGCCCTCCGGCGCCTCGAGCGAGAAGCCACTGCCGCGGCCCTCGACGACGTCGACGATCAGACGCGTGTGACTCCACACCTCGTACTGGCTCTTGGACATCCAGAACGACACGGGTTCCGCCACGCCGTCCACGACCAGTTCCTGCAGCAGCACGTCCGCCGCGCCGGTCCTGAACTCGCCCTCCGGGTAGCACATCGGCGCACTGCCGTCGCAGCAGCCGCCGGACTGGTGGAACATCAACGGCCCATGGGCGTCTCGCAGTCGCCGCACCAGTTCGGCGGCCGCGGGGGTCAGCTCCACGCGGGGTACGTCGGTCATGACAGGACAGTCAACGGGCCGGGACGTTGCGACCACGTTGCACCCGGGGGCGCTTCGCCCGCATAGGCTCCCTTCATGGAACAGAAGGAGATCGTCCTGCGGGCCATCGGAGTGCTGACCGAGACGCAGGAAATGGTGCGCAGGCTCAACGAGGGGGACCGGCTGGACACCGATCTCACCCAACTGGGACAGCTCGTCACCGAGGTGTTCCCGACCATCGAGATCCCGGCGGGGTCCGACGCCGAGAAGGCCGCCGAACTGACCATCGCCGCACTGATGCCGGCGAGCGTGTCCCTCGTCGAGGCGTTCGCGTACCTGTTCACGCAGCTCGCGACGGTCCACGACGAGGGCCGCACCGACGTCAGCTCGGCGGAACTGCTGCAGGAGATCGCGCTGCGGATGGCCGAGTCGACGGCGCAGGGGGACTGAGAACCGGTGCCGGAACCCCCGCCTACTTGCCCGGACCCCGGCGGCGGCCGAACGCCTTCGTCAGCGCGTTCAGCGGTGATCCCTCCGTCCGCGCGGGCCCGGACGCGGGGGGCCGCGGCACCCCGTCGCCGCCCGTCGCCTCGGCCAGCGCCGCCTGCGCCGCGTCGGCCGCCTCCCGGTACAGGTCCCGGGACTTCGTCATCGCGTCGAGCGCCTCGGCGTACCGGCTCACCATCGTCTGCGCGTGGACCAGCTCCTCGTCCGGCGTCAGCAGGTGCCAGCCCTGGCGCAGCCGGGTCAGCGCCTGCTCGGCCTCGGCCGGCAGCGGGCGCGCGAACGCGGCGAACTCCCGGATCCGGTCGAGGAGTTCGAACGGCTCCGAGCCGTCGAGGAAGACGCTGCGCACGGTGAAACGATCCGCTTCGTAGCCGGGCAGCGGCGGCGACGTCGGCAGCACGACGGCGCCGCCGCGCGGCATCCGCAGCTTCAACTCCCGCTTCAGCGCGAAGTCGGCGATCTGCGCCTGCTCCGGCGTCGCCCGGTGCTCGATCACCCGGTGCCGGAGCCCCGGCGGCAGGAACCGGGTGATCGGCTGCTGTCCCTGCGCGTCCGGCGTCATCGCTTCGTGCACCACGACGTGCACGTACCAGCTCTGCCGGGTGCAGTCCCGCAGCAGGTGGCGCAGCTCGTCGTCGTCCTTCGGCAGCTGGTTCGCGGCTCGCAGCCGCAGCCCCGCCACCGTGTCGTGGTCCCAGTCGACCCGGTCGCTGTCCGGCCAGAACATGGTGGCGGGCGAGGGCCACCGGTCGTCCCAGGGCCGCTCGGCCTCGGCGGCGAGCACCCACAGGACACCCTCGGCGTCCTTGCGGCGCCCCTCCGGCTCGTACGTCGTCAGCTGGGCGCGCACCGTGACGTCGTCGGCCACGCGCCAGCGCGCCTCGAACAGGCGGCGGGCCGACGGGCCCGGGTCGGCGGACTCGTCGCGCGGGTGCAGCACGGTGGAGCGGGCCGCCTCGACGGGGTCGAGGTCCAGGAAGTCGTCGAGCACCCCGGCCGCCTTCAGGGCGATCAGGTTGCGCCGGACGTCCTGCTCGGGCTCGGCGCCGAGGTGGCGCCCGCGGCCCAGCCACGCGGTGTCGGGGACGGTGGGCGAGGAAGGCGAGGAAGAAGAATTCTTGGCCATGGAGTCGATCTGTGGGCGGTCGGGGGCCCGACCAGTATGGTCCTTCGACCCGTCGAAGGGCACGGGCAGGGTGCGCGGGTGTCGGGATTGTCGTCCGTGTGCCCCGCTCTCCCGGCGTGCGACGCCGTGGCGCGGCGCCCCCGATCCCGTACGCTCGGCGGATGGCCAGGTACTTCGACGTGCACCCCGAGAACCCGCAGGCGCGCATCATCGGCGCGGTCGCCGACGGCATCCGCGACAGCGCGCTGATCGCGTATCCCACGGACTCCTGCTACGCCCTCGGCTGCCGGCTCGGCAACCGCGAGGGCGTCGAGCGGATCCGCGCGATCCGGAACCTCGACGACAAGCACCACTTCACGCTGGTCTGCCAGGACTTCGCGCAGCTCGGCAGGTTCGTGCACATCGACAACGACGTGTTCCGCGCGATCAAGGCGGCCACGCCCGGCAGCTACACGTTCATCCTGCCCGCCTCGCGCGAGGTGCCGCGCCAGCTGCAGCACCCCAAGAAGAAGACCGTCGGCGTGCGCATCCCCGACCACGTCGTCACCCAGGCGCTGCTGGCCGAGCTCGGTGAGCCGCTGCTGTCCAGCACCCTGCTGCTGCCCGGCGAGGACGAGCCGCTGACCCAGGGCTGGGAGATCAAGGAGCGGCTCGACCACGCGGTCGACGCGGTGCTCGACTCCGGCGACTGCGGCACCGAACCCACCACCGTCATCGACTTCTCCGACGGCGGGGCCGAGATCATCCGGTACGGCGCGGGCGACGCCGAGCGCTTCGAGTAGTCATCGGACCGTGCCCAGGAAGCGGATGTGCGGGCGCTCGCCGGGCCCCGGCCGTGTGATGTGGGCGCGCACCCCGTAGACGTCCGCGACGAGGTCCTCGGTGAGCACGGCCCCGGGCTCGCCCGCGGCCACGACCCGGCCCTCGCGGAGCACGACGACCTGGTCGCAGTAGGCGGCGGCCAGGTTCAGGTCGTGCAGGGCGACGACGCTCGTGATCTGAAGTCCGCCGATCAGGTCGAGGAGCTCCAGCTGGTGCTGGATGTCGAGGTGGTTCGTCGGCTCGTCCAGGAGCAGCTCGCGCGGTTCCTGGGCCAGCGCGCGGGCGATCTGCACCCGCTGGCGCTCCCCGCCGGACAGCGTGTGCCACAGGCGGTGCGCCCGGTCGGCGAGGCCGCTGCGGGCCAGCGCCGCACGGACCGCGGCCTCGTCGTCGGCCGATGCCGGGGCCCAGGCGCGGCGGTGCGGGACCCGGCCGAGCCGTACGACGTCGGCGACCGTCAACTCGACCTGGGTGTCGCTCTGTTGCTGGACCAGCGCGATCCGCCGGGCGGCCGTTCTGCGCGGCACCCCGGCGAGCGGGTCCCCGTCGAGCGTGACGACACCCGACGCCGGGGCGAGCACCCCGGCGAGCAGGCGCAGCAGCGTCGACTTGCCCGAGCCGTTCGGGCCGAGCAGCCCGGTGACCGTGCCGGGCCGGGGCGTCAGGCTCACCCCGTCGAGGACGAGGGCGCCCCCGGCCGACCAGGAGACGCGGTCCGCGTGCAGGCCCGCGCTCACCGGACGGCCCGGCCGCGGTACAGGACGAGCACGAACGCGGGCACACCGATCAGCGACGTCACGACCCCCACCGGCACCTCCTGGGGCTCCAGGACCGTACGCGCCAGCGTGTCGACCCAGACGAGGAACACCGCACCCGCGAGCGCCGTGACCGGCAGCAGCCGTGTGTGCCCCGGGCCGACCAGGGCGCGGGCCGCGTGCGGCAGCACCAGACCGACGAAGCCGATCGCCCCGGCCGCGCTGACCAGGGCCGCCGTCAACAGGGCCGTCACACACAGCAGCACGAGCCGGGTGCGGGCCACGCGCACGCCGAGCGCGGCCGCCGCCTCCGGGCCGAAGGCGAACGCGTCCAGGGTCCTGCCGTGGCCGAGGCACACCGCCAGCGTCACCACGAGCACCGCCAGGCACAGCCACACCTCCGTCCAGCCGACGCCGCCCAGCGAGCCGAGCAGCCAGAACAGGACGCCGCGCGTCGTCTCCGCGTCGGCCGCCGTCAGCACCACGAACGACGTCAGCGCCGAGAAGAGCTGCATCGCGGCGACCCCGCACAGCACGACCCGGTCCGTGGTGCCGCCCAGCGTGTGGCTGAGCAGCAGCACCAGGGCGAAGGAGCACAGCGCCCCGAGGAAGGCCCCGCCCGACACCGAGACGGCGCCGCCGCCCAGACCGAGGACCACCACGAGCACCGCGCCGGTCGACGCGCCCGAGGACACGCCCAGGACGAACGGATCGGCGAGCGGATTGCGCAGCAGCGCCTGCAGCACCGTGCCGCAGACCGCGAGGCCCGCCCCGCACACCGCCGCGAGCAGCGTCCGCGGCAGCCGCAGGTCCCACACGATGCCGTCCCGGATCGGCGACAGCTGCGACGTGCCCCAGCCCAGGCGTTCCCCGACCGTCGTCCACACGTCACCGACGCCGATGTGCGCGGGGCCGATCGTGATCGCGACGGCCACGGACGCACACAGGACGGCGACGGCGGCGGCCCAGGCCAACACGGGCCGGACGAAGGGCAGTTGGGTGGTGCTCACTTGGCCAGGCCGAAGGTGCGCAGACCGGCGGCGACCTTCTCCACGCCGTCCACCGTCCGGATCGTCGGATTCATGTCCTGCCCGCGCAGCAGCACGTACCGCTTCTCGCGCACGGCGCTCATGTGCTTCGTGACCGGGTCGGACTCCAGGAACTCGATCTTCTGCGCGGCGGACTCCGCGGACTGCGAGCGGCGGGTGAGATCGCCGATGACGAGGACGTCCGGATCGCGGTCGGCCACCGTCTCCCAGTTGATCTGCGGCCACTCCTCGTGCGTGTCGTCGAAGACGTTGCGCACCCCGGTCTCCTCGGTGACGATGCCGGGCGCGCCGCAACAGCCCGCCATGTAGGGCGAGTCGGCGTTCGCGAACCAGTACAGGACGCTGACGTCCGACGCGTCGAGCCCCGAAGTGGCCTTCGTGACGCGGGACTTGAGGCGTGTGATCAGCTGCTCTCCGCGCTCGCGCACGTCGAAGACCCGCGCGAGGTCGCGTATCTCGCCGTAGACGGTGTCCATGGTCAGCGCCGACGTGCGCACGCCGTCCCCGTCTCCGCTGTTGTCCTTGCCCGCGCAGTCCGTGGGGGAGAGGTAGGTGGGTACGCCGAGCTGCTGGAACTGCCCGCGGGTCGCCACTCCGCCCTTGCCGAGCGTGTACGCGAACGAGGCCGCGGCGAAGTCGGGTTCCGTGTCCAGGACCTTCTCGAAGGACGGATAGCGGTCGGCGAGCCGCGGCACCTTCGCGTTCTCCTTCTCCAGCCCCTTCAGGACCGGATCGGTCCACGTCGCCGTGCCCACCATCCGGTCGGCGAGCCCGAGCGAGAGCATGATCTCCGCCGAGCCCTGGTCGAGGGCGACGGCCCGGCGCGGGGCGTGGGTGACCTCGACCTTCGTGCCGCAGTTGTCGAGCGTGACGGCGTCGCCCGCGCGCCGCGACGTGTCTGCGGAGCCCTGGCCGCCACAGGCCGTGAGCAACAGGGCGCCCGCCAACAGCGGTGCGAGGCAGCGGACTTGACGTGCGAACAGCACGGAACTTCCTTCGTCTCCAGGGCCCATGCGCGGAGCCGGTCTACGGTCCACCCCCGGCCGTGCATCGGTCCTGGAGGCCGCCAGCAGGTCTTCGGACTCGGGATCGTCCGCGCGAAGCGCCTTCCCGGGCCGGTTCGACCGGCCCAGTGGCAGTTGCTCCGCCCGTCACCCTCACCGCTGCGCGTCAGCTCCGGAATTCCACCGGATTCCCTGACCCGTATGCGTACGAGTACGCACAAAGGTACGACTGGCCATCGGAAGGTATCACTACGCTCGCCCCGTCCCGACGGCCGGTGTCACCGCTCCGCGTTGAGCGCGTCCACCGCTCCCGCCGCGTCGCCGATCGTCGCGTAGTCCACGGCGACGAAGTTCACCGGGCGGCCGCGTGCCCGCTCGCAGCGGTGGGCGCGGTCCAGGACGAAGTCGCGGGCGTTGACCGTGCCCGCGTCGAGGCGGCTGCCGCCGTTGATGGTGATGAAGTGGTTGAGCAGGAACAGCCGCTTGTCGTCTCCGCCGCGGTGCGGGACGCAGCTCATCTCGCCGGGGGAGCGGAACGCGAACGGGGTCTCCATGCCGTACGCGTAGAAGTTGCGGTACCAGGGCGCGGGGCCGTCGGCCTCCTCGGCGAACACGACCAGGCGGCGACCGCTGTCGATCATCTCGCCGAGCGTCGGCCACGGCTTCGCCGGATCCCGGTCGGGCGTGTGCACGAGGTCCGTCAACCCGGCCTCGGCGACGGCCTGTTGGGTCTCCTCGCCGGTGATCGCGTCCTGCACGATGAACGTGACGACCTCGCTCGGATGCTGCCGCATCCACGCGCCGATCTCGCGGAGCGTCGGCACCAGGGGCAGCGCGCCCGCCCGGCACACCGCATGGCACAGCCACAGGCCCTCGCGCGGCGGGTTGATGGTGTTGACCGCCTGCTCGACGAGCGCCCGCTGCGCGTCCGTGAAGTCCGAGGCGTCGAGCCGCGCGGCGATCTCGTCGGGCCGCTCCCACCGGTAGGTGTCGATCTGCAGGGCGCGCACGCCGTCGTCCAACTGGGCCGTGATGCCCGGGTCCTGGAGCGGCCCGATGAACCGGTCGACGGTCGTCGACATGGCGTTGTGCGAGGTGAGGTACGCGACCTCGTCGTACGGGCGGTCGCACAGCGCGGCGCTGCCCTGGCACAGCCGCGGCGCGGCCGCACTCGTCGCGAGCGGCACCACGACCATCCCCGCCAGCGCCACGGCCGCCGCACCGAGCCCGAGCCCGACCAGAGCCCGCGAACCCGTCGCACGTACGCGAAGACGCGCCGCGACGACCAGGCCCGCCCCGACGACGGCCGGGACCAGCGCCGCCCACAGCGCGCTGCGCGTGAGGTCGCCGACGGCCGCCCGCTGCACGTCGTCGACCAGGCGCGCGAGGCTCGCCGGCCAGGAGGCGGGCGGGTCGACGACGCGTCCGTCGGTGAGCAGCCGCGCCGCGACGACGACGGCCGCCGTCAGCAGGCCGCCGGTGAGCAGCGGCAGCCCGAGCCGCCGCAGCCGGCGCGCCTGCAGGGGAGAACCGAGGAACCACAGGGCGGCGAGCGCCAGGACGAGCAGGACCGCGGCCACGAGCTCCACCAGGCCGAGGCCCGCCGCGGTGTAGGGGCGCAGATCGTGCACGGCCCGGAGGTCGTTGCCGGAGGCCGCGAGGGCCGCGGTGAGGTCCCAGGTGCCGCCGCCCACGCTCTCCTGGATCCGGCGGGCCGCCTCCCGGGTGTCGTCGGAGACCAGGGAGGGCGCCACGGCGGCGAGCGCGGTGGCGACGTCACCCTCGGCGAGAGCCGTCTCCACCTGCGGGCGCAGCGCGTCACGGTCCTGCTCCGACAGCGGCCGCAGCAGCGCCTCGGCGACCTGGCCCGCCTGGTCGGGCGTCAGTGGCAACGCGGGCAGCCCGGCGGGCACGCGCCCCTCGGTGAGATCGCGTACCGCGCCCGACACGTCGGCCGTGAACCGGTCGAAGTCCGGTTCGTCGCGCCGCTGCAGACCGGAGACGAGATCACCGAAGTACGTCTGCGCGAGCTGGTCGACGTTGTCGAGCACCGGACGCAGGTCCACGGTCAGGTCGAGCGTGGCGCGGTCCCCGTTCAGATAGCCGACCACGGCGTCGATCTGCTGCCGCGTCAGGTCCCGCAGGGTGTCCGGCGGCAGTACCAGCTTGATGTTGGACGTCACCTGGGCCTCGGGCACGGCGAGCCGGGCCAGCAGGTCGCGGGTGACCGGCGAGGCCTCGGGGTCCACCAGGACCTCGTTGTAGAGCCGGTCGTAGGCGTGCTGCTCGTCCAGGACGGACGCGTGGAACGCCGGGTCGAGCAGCGTGCCGCGCAGCGTGGCCGTCGCGATGACGCACAGCGTGGCCAGCACCGCCACGAGGAAGGCGACCACGCGCCCGGCCCGCTGCACGGCGCGCCGTCAGAAGTCCACGGGGTCGCGCACGATCGGGCACGTCATGCAGTGCCCGCCGCCGCGGCCCCGGCCCAGCTCGGCGCCGACGATGGTGATGACCTCGACACCCGCCTTGCGCAGCAGGGTGTTGGTCTGCGTGTTGCGGTCGTAGGTGAAGACGACACCGGGTTCGACCGCGACCGCGTTGTTGCCGCTGTCCCACTGCTGGCGCTCCGAGGCGTACACGTCGCCGCCCGTCTCGATGACCTGCAGGCCGGGCAGCCCGAGCGACTTGGCGACGACGTCGACGAACGCGGCCGAGCCCTCGTCGGTGATGTCGAGCCCGGGCGCCTTGTCGCTCGGGCGCAGCGAGAACGTGTGCACCGAGTCCATGATCCGCGGGTACAGCGTGACGATGTCCCGGTCGGCGAACGTGAAGACCGTGTCCAGGTGCATAGCCGAACGCAGCTTCGGCATCCCGGCGACGATCACGTGCTCGGCCGCGCCCCGCTCGAACAGGGCGGCCGCGACCTGCGTGATGGCCTGCCGCGAGGTGCGCTCGCTCATGCCCATCAGGACCACGCCGTTGCCGACGGGCATGATGTCGCCGCCCTCGAACGTGGCCTGCCCCCAGGCGAGTTCGGGATCGCCCCACCACACCGTCGAGCCGACGAAGTCCGGATGGAACGTGTAGACCGCCTTCATCAGCAGCGTCTCGTCGTGCCGCGCCGGCCAGTACAGCGGGTTGAGGGTGAGTCCGCCGTACAGCCAGCACGTGGTGTCGCGCGTGTAGAGCGTGTTGGGCAGCGGCGGCATCAAGTACTCGCGCACGCCCGTCGATTCACGCGCCATCGACACGTACGCCGAGCGGTAGTCGTCGGGCAGATCGGTCGTGGCGAGACCGCCGATGAGGTACTCGGCGAGCTGCCGCGGCTCCAGCGTCTCCAGGAAGGCGCGGGTGTCGTCGATGAGCCCGGCGCCGACCTGATTGGCGACGATCTTGCGGTCCAGGAGCCAGGACCTGGCCTCCGGGAGCGCCATCGTCTCGGCGAGCAGCTCGTGCAGCTCGACGACGTCGACGCCGCGCTGCCGCAGCTTGTTGACGAAGTCGGCGTGGTCGCGCTGGGCGTTCTCCACCCACATGACGTCGTCGAAGAGCAGGTCGTCGGAGTTGGTCGGGGTCAGCCTGCGGTGCGCGAGCCCCGGCGCGCAGACCAGGACCTTGCGCAGCCTGCCCACCTCGGAGTGGACGCCGTACGCGGCGGACGCGGGGGTGTCGTGGTCAGTCACGGTGTGCCTTCCGGGGGTCGGGTCTCACAGGCTGATCCAGCCGGCGGCCAGCGCGACGACGCCGACCACGGCGCCGACGACGGAGACGACCAGAATGATCAACTCACGGGGGGAGAACAGGCGTCGGCCCTGCTCCCTGCGGGCCATGACGAACAGGATCGTGGCGGGCGCGTAGAACACGAACGACACCAGGACGAACTTCAGCCCGGCCGCGTACAGCATGAACGCCGTGTAGAGCGTGGCGATCGCCGCGATCGTCAGCTCGCGCGTCGTGGTGCGCCCGCCGTCCGTACGGGCATCGGGCCGCGCCCCGATCTTCACGGCGAACGCGGCCGCCAGCAGGTAGGGGATCAGCGACAGCGCACTGGTCAGGTCGAGCGCGAAGTTGAAGGCGTCGTCCGAGAACGCGGTGACGACCAGCACCACCTGGGTCAGCACCGTCGTCATCAGCAGCGCGGGCAGCGGTACGTCGGCGGAGGTGGAGCGGCGCAGGAAGCGCGGCATGTCGTCGTCCTTGGCCGCGACGAACAGCACCTCGGCCGCCATCAGCGTCCAGGCGAGATAGGCACCGAGGACGGAGACGATCAGGCCGACGCTGATGAACACCTTGCCCCAGGTGCCGACCGCCTCCTCCAGGACGCCCGCCATCGACGGCTGGCGCAGGTCGGCGATCTCGCCCATCGGCATGATCCCGTACGAGACGATGACGACGGAGGCGAAGACGGCGAAGACGCTCAGGAAGCCGAGGATCGTCGCCCGGCCCACGTCGGAGCGCTTCTTCGCGTGCCGGGAGTACACGCTCGCGCCCTCGACGCCGAGGAAGACGAAGACGGTCGCGAGCATCGTGCCGCGGACCTGGCCGAAGAGGGATCCGGCGTAGTCGGCGCCGCCCCAGTTGTCCGCGAACACCGACGGCTTGAAGTACACGAGGGCCAGCACGACGAAGACCAGGATCGGCACGATCTTCGCGACCGTCACGATCTTGTTGATCGCCGCCGCTTCCTTCACGCCGCGCCGGATCATCAGGAAGAACGCCCACAGACCGACCGACGAGAGCACCACCGCGAGCGCCGTGTCCCCGTCGCCGAGGGCCGGCCAGATCGCGCCCACGGTCGACATGATCAGCACCCAGTACGTCACGTTGCCGACGCAGGCGCTGGCCCAGTAGCCGAACGCGGAGAAGAAGCCCAGGTACTCGCCGAACCCGGCCTTCGCGTACGCGTACACGCCCGCGTCCAGATCCGGTCGGCGCACCGCGAGGGACTGGAAGACGAAGGCCAGCATCAGCATGCCGGTACCGGCGATCGCCCAGGCGATGAGGGCGCCCGCCACCCCGGTCTCCTCGGCGAAGCGCCGCGGCAGGGAGAACACACCGGCGCCGACCATGGAGCCGATGACCATGGTGGTGAGGGTGAAGAGCGGCAGCTTGGCAGTGGGCGCGCTCTTGGTGTCGACGGCCTGCTCCATGGCTTCAGTTTCATCCCGCTCGGTACCGGATCGCACCTTTTGGTGATGACGGGCAGTCGAAGCCGAATGGCCGGATATATCCATCTGTGCGCAGCATGGGGAGGTTGCGACAGAAGGGCTTTCAGGCATGCACTCCACGGTGACCCCGGCGATTCTCCAGAGCCTGCGAGAGCAGCGTCCCTATCCGGCGGTGACCCTCGCGATGCCCACCTTCCGGCGCCCGCCGGACAACGCGGGCGACCCCGTCCGCCTGGGCAACCTCGTCCGCGAGGCCGTACGGCAGCTCGAGGCGGACCCCGCCGTGACGAAGGAGCGCCGCGAGGACGTCCTCGCCCACCTGGACGCGGCGGTCGCCGAGGTCGACCTCGCCCACGCCGAGGACGGCCTGGTCGTCTTCGCGGCGCCCGGCGAGCACCAGGTCTGGACGCTCGACCGCACCGTGCCCGAGCGGGTGGTCGTCGCGGACACCTTCCTCACCCGCAACCTGGTCGCCGCCGACGCTGCCCGGCACCCGTACTGGGTGCTGACCGTGGCCGCCGACCGGATCGCCCTGTGGGACGGGCAGGGCGAGCGGGTCGGCGAGGACACCGGCCACGGGTTCCCGCTCGGCCGCGGCCCCGACGACCCGGACGCCGAGCGCAAGGAGCGCATCGGCGACACCCCGAGCACCTTCCGCGACGAGCGGACCCGCCAGTTCTTCCGCGACGCCGACACCGCCCTCGCCGACGTGCTGCGCGACGAGCCGCGCCCGCTGTACGTCACCGGGGAACCGGCCGCGCTGTCCCTGCTCGGCGAGGTCGGCAGCGCCACGCACGGCGCCGCCCTCGTCCCGTTCGGCGGCCTGGCCCAGGCCGCGCCGGGCGCCGTCGCCCAGGCCGTGGCCCCGGCGCGCGCCGCCGACGCCGAACGCGACATCGCCGACGCGCTCGCCGCGCTCGACCGGGCCCGCGGCACCGCCACGTACGCGGCCGGCGTCGACGAGGTCTGGCAGAAGGCCTCCGACGGCCGGATCCACCAGCTCGTCCTCGAGGAGAACCACCGCGTCACCGTGCGCGCCGGCGAGGGCCACCTCGAACCCGCCGCGGACGACGACCTGGACGCCGTGCACGACATCGTCGACGAGATCGTCGAATCCGCCCTGGAGACCGGGGCCCGGGTCGTCCACGTCCCCGAAGGAACCCTGGCGGACGCGGGGCACATCGCGGCCGTCCTGCGCTTTTGAGCCTCGCCTTGGAAAGGAACCGAACCATGAGTGCAGCCAAGGTCCGCCGCCGCGGCCCGCTGGTCCTCGCCGTCTGCGCGGTCACCGCCGCCCTGACGCTCTCGGCCTGCAGCACCGACAGCGACCACGACACCGGCGCGAGCGTCACCCCTCGCCCGACCGCCCCGGACGCGTCGAACTTCTCCGGCGAGCCGCCCTCCGCGCTCGCCTCCAGCGCCGCGTCGAAGAAGGCCGAGGTCAAGGAGTCGGCGTCGGCCGCGGCCGAGTCGGCGTCCGAGCGGGCCCGCGACTTCGAGGCGTCCGTCGCCGCCGACGTGGAGCGCAACCGCCAGGAGTTCACCAAGGAACTGGACGGCGTCGACGGCCAGGGCAACGCGATGAACGACGTCTCCCTCACGGGCAAGCCGCTCGCGGAGACGAACAACGTGCGCGCCCTCGTCGTGAACATCACCAACAAGACGGATCAGACCGCCTCGTTCGCGGTGCAGGTCGACTTCAGCGACTCCGACGGCAAGGTCGTCGAGTCCAAGGTCGTCGGCGCCAGGGACCTGAAGCCGGGCGGGCGCGCCCAGCCGCTCGCCATCAGCTCCCACCCGCCGGAGCCGCACCTCACCGCGAAGATCGCGAAGGCGCAGCGGTACTGAGATGCCGGGAGAACGCGGTGCGGCCGCGGTCGCTATCTTGTGATCCATGCAGTCCTACACCATCGGCCAGGCCGCGCGGCTGCTCGGCGTCAGTCCCGACACCGCGCGGCGCTGGGCGGACGCGGGCCGGGTCGCCACACACCGCGACGAGGGCGGGCGGCGCCTCATCGAAGGCAAGGACCTCGCCGCGTTCTCCGTCGAACTGGCCAAGGGCACGGGCGAGGAGGACGTCTCGTACACCTCGGTGCGCAACGCGTTCCCCGGCATCGTCACCGCCGTCAAGCTCGGGGACGTCGCCGCACAGGTGGAGATCCAGGCCGGACCGCACCGCCTGGTGTCGCTGCTGACCCGGGAGGCCGTGGAGGAGTTGGGCCTGGAGGTCGGCATGGAGGCCACTGCCCGCGTGAAGTCGACGAACGTCCACATCGACCGCACCTGAACCACCGGCGCCCCCTCGGGCGGGCCCGGTCCCCTGGCTCTCGGCCGAACGCCGCCGGATCTGTCTCAAGCCCGCGGCGCACAGTCCCCGTCCACCCGGATCGTGCTGATGCCGCTGATGTGCCGCGCCCCGCACCGGTCCTGCGGCAGCACCAGCTGTGGCCCGGCGACGTCCAGCGGGATGCTGTCGATCGTCAGCGCGAGCAGCACGGGGGCGCCCGCGAAGTCCGGGTCCGTCTCCGCCCACGACAGCAGCGCGTGATGCCCGTCGGTGCCGCGCACCGCGACGAGGTACCGCAGCCGGTCCTTGCGGCGCACCGGGTCGAAGCCGGGCCCGTTCGCCGACAGCACGTCGTACAGGCGCGGACCCGTGAACCGGTGGTGCTGCTCGCCGCTGGTGGCGCCCGCGAAGTCCACCTCGACGCCGTGCTGCGGCCAGGCCCGCAGGTCGGACACCGTCAGCCGGGCGGGGCGGGCGTCAGGGACTCGGTCACGGGGCACCGCCGCCCGCAGGACCGTACCCGCCGGACTGTCCCGTACAAACGCACATGCGTACATCCAAGCCGCAAGACCCCAGCTCATGCGATGTGACAGAAGACTTACACCTGGCACCTGCGGCAGTATGATCCCCGCAACCCGCTCGACTGCCGCACACGTCGAACGCCCAGGCACCTCGCTCAGGCACCAGCTTCAGGAACAAAGGGAGTGGCCCCCCCGTGACAACCCGATCCGCGCGCCGGACCCGCCGCATGCTCCAGGTGACCGGCGCCGGCGCCGCCGCGCTGCTCACCCTGAGCGCCTGCGGCTCGTCCGACTCCGACTCCGGCTCGTCCTCCGACTCCACGGCGTCCGACTCCGCGGACAAGAAGGTCACCGGCACGGTCACCGTGTTCGCCGCGGCCTCGCTCAAGGAGAGCTTCACGACCCTGGGCAAGCAGTTCGAGAAGGCGCACCCCGGCACCAAGGTCACCTTCAGCTTCGGCGGCAGCGACAGCCTCGCCGCCTCCATCACCGGCGGCGCCCCCGCCGACGTGTTCGCCGCCGCCAGCCCCAAGACGATGAAGATCGTCACGGACAAGGGCGACGCGGCCGGCTCGCCGTCCACCTTCGTGCGCAACCAGCTGGAGATCGCCACCCTGCCGGGCAACCCCGACAAGGTCGCCTCCCTGAAGGACCTCACCAAGTCCGGCCTCAAGGTCGTGCTGTGCGACAAGACCGTGCCGTGCGGCGCCGCCGCCCAGAAGGCGCTCGACGCGAGCAGGCTCAAGCTCACCCCGGTCTCCTACGAGCAGGACGTCAAGAGCGCCCTGACCAAGGTCGAGCTGAAGGAGGCCGACGCCGCGGTCGTCTACAAGACCGATGTGAAGGCCGCGGGTGACAAGGTGGAGGGCGTGGACTTCCCCGAATCCGCCGACGCCGTCAACGACTACCCGATCACGCTGCTCAAGGACGCGCCCAACTCCGCCGCGGCGAAGGCGTTCATCGAGCTGGTCAAGTCCGCCGACGGCCAGAAGGTGCTGACCGAGGCCGGATTCCTCAAGCCGTGACCTCGCTCGACAAGACCGGCGCCGCGGCCGACACCCTTCAGGGCGGTCCGCGGCGCCGCCGCCGCGCCCGGGCCGCCCCGCTGCCGCTGCTACTGCCCGCGCTGGTGGGTCTCGCCTTCCTCGTCGTCCCGCTGATCGCCCTGCTGGTCCGCGCCCCCTGGCGCGACCTGCCCTCCCAGCTGACCAGCCCCGAGGTGTGGCAGGCGCTCCAGCTGTCCCTCCTGTGTGCCACGGCGGCGACGCTGGTGAGCCTGGTGCTCGGGGTGCCGCTGGCCTGGCTGCTCGCCCGCACGGAGTTCCGCGGCCGCGGTTTCGTCCGCGCCCTGGTGACCCTGCCGCTGGTGCTGCCCCCCGTCGTCGGCGGTGTGGCGCTGCTGACCGCGCTCGGCCGCAACGGCATCGTCGGCCAGTACCTCGAATCCTGGTTCGGCCTGACGCTGCCGTTCACCACGACCGGCGTCATCATCGCCGAGGCGTTCGTCGCCATGCCGTTCCTCGTGATCAGTGTCGAAGGCACCCTGCGCGCCGCCGACCCCCGCTACGAAGAAGCCGCCACCACTCTCGGCGCCTCCCGCTTCACCGCGTTCCGCCGCGTGACGCTGCCGCTCATCGCGCCCGGCATCGCCGCGGGCTCCGTGCTCGCCTGGGCCCGCGCCCTCGGCGAGTTCGGCGCGACCATCACCTTCGCGGGCAACTTCCCCGGCCGCACCCAGACCATGCCCCTCGCCGTCTACCTCGCCATGCAGAGCGACCCGGCCGCGGCGATCGCCCTGAGCCTGGTGCTGCTCGCCGTCTCCATCACCGTGCTCGCGGGGTTGCGCGACCGATGGATGACGGCCTCATGAGGAAGGACCGCGCCATGCCCGGCGACCACAGCCCGGCCTCGCCCTCGCCCTCGGTCCCGGCCTCGCCCTCGACCCCGGCCTCGCCCTCGCCCTCGACCCCGCCTTCGACCCCGCCTTCGACCCCGGCCTCGACCCCGGTCCCGGCCTCGACCCCGGCCTCGCCCTCGGTCCCGGCCTCGCCCTCGACCCCGGCCTCGCCCTCGACCCCGACCCCGACCCCGGCCTCGCCCTCGACCCCGGCCGAGTACTCTCCGGCAGGCGCCGACGGGGCCGGTCTCGACGCCCGCCTCGTCGTCGACCGCGGCACCTTCCGCCTCGACGTCGCCCTCACCGCCGCCCCCGGTGACGTGGTCGCGCTGCTCGGCCCGAACGGGGCAGGGAAGACCACCGCCCTGCGCGCCCTCGCCGGGCTCACCCCGCTCGACGCGGGACATCTGCGGCTCGACGGGGCCGAGTTGGACGGCACCCCGCCCGAATCCCGGCCGGTCGGCGTCGTCTTCCAGGACTACCTGCTCTTCCCGCACCTCACCGCCCTGGACAACGTCGCGTTCGGGCCGCGCTGCCAGGGCAGGACCAAGGCCGAGGCCCGCGCCGAGGCCGCGACCTGGCTCGAGCGGATGGGCCTGGCCGCCCACGCCGGGGCCAAGCCGCGCCGCCTGTCCGGCGGTCAGGCCCAGCGCGTCGCCGTCGCCCGCGCCCTGGCCACCCGGCCGCGCCTGCTCCTCCTCGACGAACCCCTCGCCGCCCTCGACGCCCGTACGCGCCTGGAGGTACGCGCCCAACTGCGGCGCCACCTCGCCGAGTTCGAGGCCGTCGCCGTCCTGGTCACCCACGACCCGTTGGACGCCATGGTGCTCGCCGACCGGCTCGTCGTCATCGAGCACGGGCACGTCGTCCAGGAGGGCGCCCCCTCCGACGTCGCCCGCCGCCCGCGCACCGACTACATCGCCCAGCTCGTCGGCCTCAACCTGTACCGCGGACAGGCCGAAGGACACACCGTCCGGATCGACGAAGGCCCTCCGATCACCACCACCGAGGAACTCGAAGGCCCCGTCTTCGTCGCCTTTCCGCCCGGCGCGGTGACCCTCCACCGCGAACGCCCCGGCGGCTCGAGCGCCCGCAACCTGTGGCGCTGCGAGGTCGCCGGCATGGAGATCCACGGCGACCAGATCCGTGCCGCCCTCACCGGTGACCTGCCGCTCGCGGCCGACCTCACGACCGTGGCCGCGGCCGAACTCGACCTGCACCCCGGCACCACGGTCTGGGCGACGGTCAAGGCGACGCAGACGCACGCCTACCCGGCGTGAACCCGGCGCGACCACCGTGAGGCGTCCGCAGGCCCCGTCCCGGACAGAACGCCCCGATGCGTAAGGCACGCCGCCATCACCGTGGACTCCGTCAGGGCCTCGGACTCGCCGCGGGCTCGACGGTCCGCGCCCTGGTCAAGTCCACCAAGTCCACCGAAGTGGCCCTTGCCGCAGCCCCGTTGGAGGCCCTGTTCCTCCGCAACCAACTCCCGGGCACCGTCACCGACGTGACCACTGGCGGCGCCATGGCCGCGGTCGGGATCGCCGTCGCCGGAGCGGAACCGACCGCGGCCGTCACCAGGGAGGCCGTCACCAGGGAGGCCGTCACCGATCTCGGCCTGGCACCCGGTTCCCGTGGCGTCGCCCTGATGAAGTCGACCGAGGTCGCGCTCCCCGCCGCCTGAAATGCCGTCTTGGCCCGGGACGCCCCGGGCGGTACGTTCACTGCGCCGTCGACGACGGTTCGGCGGAAGCCGGTGCAGCCACCGGCCCGAGCGGGCGGTCGAGCGCCTGCCGCGCACTTCCGCCCGGGCCCGCGGGCCAGCCCGCGTGCCCCGTTCCGGTGAGCGCCGCCGACCGCCGCGGGAGCCCGGTCGGCCGCGCCGTCGCCGCCAAGTCCGGCCGGTATACAGGCACTTGAAAAGGGCCACAGCCACCCCTGCGGCACCTCGATCGGCGCACGTCCCACGAAACAGGCCGTTCACTTTCTCTTGACACTGCCACGTCATAGCGAGAACACTCCCCGGCGAGAGAGCGCTCTCTCAGCTTCTCTCTCAGCCTTCAATCACCATCCCTCCATCCATCCCTCCATCCGTCTCTCCATCCGTCTCTCCATCCATCCCTCTCCATCCTTCTCAACCTCACTGAGTTCTCCCGCACTTCCGTGCACCACAGGTACCGCCCCCCCCCACCACTCGTCGTACCGACACGGCAGGAGGTCTCCATGGCACGGAGATCGAAATACTTCTCAGGGCTGCTGATATCCAGCGCGCTCATGCTGACCACGCTGGGCGTGGGCGGGATAGCGCTCTCCGCGGGTGCCGCCGAGGCGCCCGCCACGCAGCAGGCCGGCGCCGCCGCTCCCCAGGCGCACAGCATGGCCATGCCCGCGTCCACCCGCGCCAGCGGTGACGACCCGGACGGGGACGGCTACATCCCCGCGAACCCGCCGGTCACCGGCGTCGAACCGTCCACGAAGGAGCCGCCGCACGCCTACTTCCACGAGTTCCAGGCCCACTGTTCCGTCACGCACACCAAGCCCGACGACCCGATCGTCTACCCCGGGCAGCCCGGCAAGTCCCACGACCACACGTTCATGGGCAACACGACGACCGACGCGAACAGCACCACGGCCTCGCTCGACGCCGGCTCCACCACCTGCCTCGCGCCCGGCGACAAGTCGGGCTACTGGATGCCGACCATGTTCAACGGCGACCAGCCCGTCCTCCCCGTCGGCGAGCAGACGATCTACTACAAGGCCGGTGTCACCGACTACACCAGCGTGCGGCCCTTCCCGAAGGGGCTGCGATTCGTTGTCGGCAGCCCGATGCAGAGCGCGCAGGAGTTCCGCAACCACCCCGGCTTCGTCGAGGGCTGGGAGTGCGGCACGAGCTACTTCAACGTCGACTTCCCCAAGGACTGCCCCACGACCCAGGACACCCAGGTCAACATCCGCTTCCAGGCGCCGAGTTGCTGGGACGGAAAGTACCTGGACACCCCCGACCACAAGGCCCACATGGCCTACCCCGTGGTCAAGCCGGGCACCAACGACAACATGTGCCCGGCCGACCACCCCGTCGCGCTGCCGATGATCGAGTTCAAGATGGCGTTCCCCGTCAACGGTGACCTGTCCAAGCTGCGGCTGGCCAGCGGCGCGAGCTACTCCTGGCACTACGACTTCTTCAACGCCTGGGACGACCGGACGCTCAAGGCGATGGTCGACCACTGTGTCGTCGGCGGTCTGCAGTGTGACCCGCGCGGCTACGACCAGAACCACCCCGAGGCGGGCGCGGTCCTGAACGACCACTACGAACTGCCCTGACCCGCACGGCGTAGACACCTGCGCACCCGGGGCGACGGACGGCACGCCCGGTCGTCGCCCCACCCCTCACCGACGCCCCCACCGACCCCCACGGGAGGACCCGCATGCGCACCACCCGCACCGTCAACCACAGATCCCGCCGCCTGGCCACCCCGATCACCGCCGGAGTGCTCGCCGCCGGCTTCCTCGCCCTGCCCGCCCAGCACGCGCAGGCCGCGGGTGACGTGGTGAAGGTGACCGGATCGCAGGGCAACTGGCAACTCCAGGTCAACGGATCCCCGTACCAGATCAAGGGCCTGACCTGGGGGCCGTCCGTCGCCGACGCGGACAGGTACATGCCCGACGTGCAGTCCATGGGCGTCAACACGATCCGCACGTGGGGCACGGACGCCAGCAGCAAGCCGCTGTTCGACTCGGCCGCGGCGCACGGCATCAAGGTCATCGCCGGCTTCTGGCTGCAGCCCGGCGGCGGACCCGGCAGCGGCGGCTGTGTGAACTACCTGACGGACACCGCGTACAAGAACCAGATGCTCGACGAGTTCCCCAAGTGGGTCGACACGTACAAGGACAACCCCGGCGTACTCATGTGGAACGTCGGCAACGAGTCGGTGCTCGGTCTGCAGAACTGCTACAGCGGCGACGAGTTGGAGAAGCAACGCGACGCCTACACCACCTTCGTCAACGACGTCGCGAAGAAGATCCACGGCGTCGACCCGAACCACCCGGTCACCTCCACCGACGCCTGGGTCGGCGCCTGGCCCTACTACAAGAAGAACGCACCCGATCTCGACCTGTACGCCGTGAACTCCTACAACGCCGTGTGCGACGTCAAGTCCGCCTGGGAGCAGGGCGGTTACACCAAGCCGTACATCGTCACCGAGACCGGTCCCGCGGGGGAGTGGGAGGTGCCGGACGACGCCAACGGCGTGCCCGAGGAGCCCACCGACCAGGCCAAGGCCGCGGGATACACCAAGGCGTGGGGCTGCATCACCGGGCACAAGGGCGTCGCGCTCGGCGCCACGATGTTCCACTACGGCACCGAGTACGACTTCGGCGGCATCTGGTTCAACCTGCTGCCCGCGGGGGAGAAGCGGCTGTCGTACTACGCGGTCAAGAAGGCCTACGGCGCCGACACCTCGCACGACAACACCCCGCCGGTCATCTCCGAGATGAACGTCGAGGGCGGCGCGGCGAGCGTGCCCGCGGGCCGCGACGTGACCCTCTCCGTGAAGGCCGCCGACCCGGACGGGGACGCGCTGTC
The DNA here is from genome assembly GCF_044460595.1 of Streptomyces sp. NPDC050085. Classification (NCBI taxonomy): domain Bacteria; kingdom Bacillati; phylum Actinomycetota; class Actinomycetes; order Kitasatosporales; family Streptomycetaceae; genus Streptomyces; species Streptomyces sp. NPDC050085. Next base: position 136,446 of record NZ_JBITJZ010000007.1, read on the forward strand.
CTACCAGGTCCTCAGCAACAGCATGTACATCGACAAGGGCAAGGACCTCGTCCCGCTGAAGTTCACCGACGAGGGCTCCGGGCGTCTGAAGACCACCGCGCCGGACAAGCCGGGCGTCTGGAAGATCTACGTCAAGGTGACCGACGGCAAGGGCAACGTGGGCGTCGAGACCCGGTCCGTACGCGTCGTGCCGCCGCCCGTCAACGGCACGAACATCGCCCTCGGCAAGCCCGCCACCGCCTCCTCGGAGCAGACCACCGACTACGGCGGCTGCCCGTGCACGGCGGTCAAGGCCGTCGACGGCAAGAACGACACCCGCTGGGCCAGCGACTGGAGCGACCCGCAGTGGGTCCGGGTCGACCTCGGCTCCCGCCAGTCGTTCAAGCACGTCCAGCTCAACTGGGAGACCTCGTACGCGAAGGCCTACACGATCCAGACCTCCGACGACGGGCAGAACTGGACGACGGTGCGCGAGGTCAGCGACGGCAACGGCGGAATCGACGACTTCGACGTGACCGGAGCCGGCCGCTACGTACGGGTCAACGGGACGGCCCGCGGCACCGGTTGGGGCTACTCGTTGTACGAGTTCGGTGTCTACAACTGACCGGCGTCCGGCAGAACGTCTTCGTACAGCATGAGAGAGCGCTCTATCGCGCTCTCGGTTCGCGAGGTGAACGAGGGGTGGGGGCCATGGCCGACGAGGAGCCGGACCGGTTGCTCGAGAAGCTGAGTCCGACGCAGAAGATCCGGCTGCTCACCGGGGGGACGACCTGGCGCACCCGCGCCGAACCCGCCGTGGGCCTGGCCGAGGTGGTGACCTCGGACGGGCCCGCGGGGGTCCGCGGAGAGGCCTGGGACGAGCGCGTCACCTCGGTCCTGCTCCCGTCGGCGTCCGCCCTCGCGGCCACCTGGGACGAACAACTCGTCCAGGAAGTCGGCCGGTTGCTCGCCGACGAGGCCCGCCGCAAGGGGGTCCACGTCGTCCTCGCCCCGCACCTCAACCTCCACCGCTCCCCGCTCGCCGGGCGCCACTTCGAGTGCTTCTCGGAGGACCCCTGGCTCGTGGGCAGGATCGGCGCGGCCCTGATCCGCGGCCTGCAGAGCGAGGGGGTCGCGGCCGCGGCCAAGCACTTCGTGGCCAACGACTCCGAGACCGGCCGCCTCACCGTCGACGTACGCGTCGACGAACGCACCCTGCGCGAGGTGTACTTCGCCCCCTTCGAGGCCGCCGTCGAGGCGGGGGTGTGGGCGGTGATGGCCAGCTACAACCGGGTCAACGGCGCGACCATGACCGCGAGTTCACTCCTGACCCACCCCTTGAAGGACGAGTGGGGGTTCGACGGCGTGGTCGTCTCCGACTGGGGCGCCCTGCGCACCGCCGTGGACACGGCGCACGCGGGCCTCGACCTCGCCATGCCGGGACCGGGCGGCCCGTGGGACGACCTGCTGGCCGACGCCGTGGCGGACGGCCGGGTGCCGCGTGCCGCGATCGACGACAAGGTGCGCAGGCTCCTCGTACTGGCCCAGCGGGTCGGCGCCCTGGCGGGAACGGCCGACCCTGCCCGACGTACGCAGGCGAGCCCCGGCCGTGCGCGAGCGCTGCTGCACCGGGCCGCCGCAGCCGGGGCGGTCCTGCTCGAGAACGACGGCGTACTCCCGTTGAAAGAAGGGGAGTTGGGGACCATCGCGGTCATCGGTGCGCACGCTGTCGAGCCGCGCGTGCAGGGCGGCGGCAGCGCCGGAGTCTTCCCCGAGCGGACCGTCTCCCCGCTGGAGGGCCTGCGCGCCCGGCTGCCCGAGCGGACCCGGGTAGTCCATGCGGCGGGCCCGGACCTCGGCGCCCCGCCCGAGCCCCTCGGCCCGCGCGACTGCACCGATCCGCTCACCGGTGTCCCCGGCCTGCGGCTGCGCATGCTGGCCGCCGACGGCGCCGAGCTGTACAGCGAACTGAGGTTCTCCGGGCGCCTGTTGGAGCCCGACCTCGTCGAGGGCGCGGACACCGTGGAGATCAGTGCGGTGCTGACGCCGGAAGCCGGCGGTGAATGGACGTTCGCTCTCGCCGGGTTCGGCCGGATGTCGCTGAGCGTGGACGGCCGCGTGGTGATCGACGGTTCGTTCGCGCGGGAGACCGACGACCCGGCCGTCGTCCATGTGAACCCGCCCGCCGCCACCGCATGCCACGAGCTCGCCGAAGGAACGCCCGTTCTCGTCGTGGCGCGCCGCCGGCTCGACCCCGACACCGGCCGCGCCACCGTCCTGACCGCCGCTCCGCCCCCGCCGCACCCCGGCGCGGCGCTCGCCGAGGCCGTCGACCTGGCCCGCGACGCGGACACCGCGGTCGTCGTCGTGGGGACCACGGACGGCAGCGAGTCGGAGGGCCACGACCGGACCTGCCTCGCCCTGCCCGGCCACCAGGACGACCTCGTACGCGCCGTGGCCGCGGTCAACTCCCGTACCGTCGTGGTGGTCAACGCCGGGGGGCCGGTCGAACTGCCCTGGCGGGACGAGGTCGCGGCCGTCCTCCTCGGCTGGCTCCCCGGGCAGGAGGCGGGACACGCCCTGGCCGGACTCCTCCTCGGCGACACCGAACCGGGCGGCCGCCTCCCCACCACCTGGGCCGAGTACCTCGAGGACGCGCCGGTCACCGCCACCGAACCCGTCGACGGCGTGCTCGCCTACGAGGAGGGGCTGCACGTCGGACACCGGGCCTGGCTGTACGCCGGACGGGAACCCGCCTACTGGTTCGGGCACGGTCTCGGCTACACGACCTGGGCGTACGAGAGCGTCGCCGTGCCCGAAGTCGCAGAAGACGAAGGGGAGTTCACGGTCCGCGTGCAGGTGCGGAACACCGGTCGGCGGCACGGCCGCGAGGTCGTCCAGGTGTATCTGTCGCGGCCGGGCTCGGCGGTGGAGCGGCCCGTGCGCTGGCTCGCCGGGTACGCGGCCGTGCACGCGGCCCCCGGGGCGACGGTCGACGCCGCCGTCACGGTGTCCGCCCGCGCGCTGCGGCACTGGTGTGCGGAGCGCGGCGCGTGGGTCGTCGAGCCCGGCCGCTTCACCGTGCACGCGGGACGCTCGGTCGGTGACCTGCCGCTCAGTGCGGTCATCGAGGCGCGGGGCCAGGGCAGTTGACAAGAGAGCGCTCTATGCGCGGCGCGCCGGTCGCGATTAGGCTGCGTCCATGCAACGACAGTCCCTGACGCTGGAGGACGTCGCGCGCGAGGCGGGGGTCTCGCGGGCGACCGTGTCCCGGGTGATCAACGAGGTCCCCAGCGTGGATCCGGCCATCCGCGAGGTGGTGCGCGAGGCCATCGCGCGCACCGGCTACACGCCCAACCGGGCCGCGCGTTCCCTCGTGACGCGACGCGCGGAGACCATCGCCCTCGTGGTGTCGGGCGCGGGCGAGGAGGACGAGGGCGCGCAGAACGCGTTCACGGCACGGGTGTTCGCCGACCCGTTCTTCGGGCGGATCGTCAGCGGCGTCGTCGCCTTCCTGCGGACGCGCTCCATGCACCCGGTGCTGATGTTCGCCGAGTCCCAGGCGGCGCGGAGCGAGGTCATGGCGTATCTGCGCGAGGGCCGGGCCGACGGGGCACTCGTCGTCTCCACGCACGCGGAGGACCCGCTGCCGCCGCTGCTCGCCGCGGAGCACCTGCCCGCGGTGTGCTTCGCGCGGCCCGCCGTGCCCGCACCCCTCAGTTACGTGGACCTGGCGCACGGAGAGGGCGGCCGGATCGCGGCGCAGCACCTGCTGGACCGCGGCCGCCGCCGCGTCGCGACGGTGACGGGACCGCTCGACGTGCCCGCGGGGCAGCAGCGGCTCGCGGGGTTCCGGGAGGCGACGGAGCGGGCCGGGCTGCCCTACGTCCCCATCGCCGAGGGCGGGTTCACCCTGGAGAGCGGGGCCGCGGCGATGGCCAGGCTCCTGGACGACCATCCGCATCTGGACGGGGTGTTCGCGGCCAACGACCTGATGGCGCAGGGCGTCTGCCAGGTCCTGCGGGAGCGGGGCCGGCGCGTCCCGGAGGACGTCGCCGTCGTCGGGTTCGACGACTCCAGCGTCGCGATCACCTGCACCCCGCCCCTGACGACCGTGCGGCAGCCGGTGGAGGAGATGGCGCGGGCCATGGCCCGCATCCTCCAGGAGCACATCGAGGGCACCCGCACCGAACCGACGTCGATGATCTTCGAGCCCGAGCTGGTGGTCCGCGCCTCCAGCTGAAGGGCTCAACGGCCGTCGGGCGAGCGCCGGTTGAGGACCGCGACGGCCGCGAGGAGCACCAGGAGCAGCCCGGCGAACCAGGTCATCGCCGCGGTCGCCGTCAGCGACACGGTGGCGACGCCGATCGAGACCGCCGGGACGCTCAGGCCCACGTAGGCGACGAGGAACAGACCCGCGAGCGCCTCGCTGCGCCGGGCCGGTGCGGCCATCGTGACGACCGTGCCCACGGCCGCCTTGAACATCAGGCCCGAGCCGATGCCCGCGACGATCCCGCCGGTCAGGAACGTCGCCAGATCGACGGCGTGCATGCCGGCGACCACGCTCAGGAAGCCGACGGCCTGGGCGAGCAGCCCGAGCGTCATCTTCGCCCGGGCCGGGAGGCGGTGCGTCAGTGTCTGGGCGAGGACCGCGGCGAGGTACTCCGCGCACACGACGGCACCGGCCAGGGCGTGCGAGGGACGGCCGAGCGCCTGCCCGAGGAAACCGGGCGCGGTCACCGTGAACAGGCCGAGCACCGCGAACGCGGAGAACCCGGCGGCCGCGGCCCCGATGTATCCCGCCCGGTCGCCGTGGTCGGCGCTCACCCGCTGCGGCCGGTAGTGCGGGCGCACCTCGGGCGTGCGCACCGTCTCGGGCGCGAGGACGAGCGCGGCCATCACCGCCACGAGCAGCACGGCGAAGACCGCGTAGGGAACGCGCAGCGGCTCGGTCACGTACTGGGCGAGGAATCCGGCGGCCAGCGGGCCGAGGCCGAGGCCGCCGATGTTCGCCGCCGTGGAGACCGTCTCGAACCGCTGCGCCGAGGCGCGCGGCCGGTGCGCGGTGTGCAGTTCGTGCAGATGCGCCGTCGCCGTCGCGGTGAGCATGCCGACGCCGAGGCCCGTGACGAACCGTGCCACGAGCAGCACGGGCAGCGCCGCGCTCGTCAGGAACAGGACGGCCGCCACGAGTTGCAGGGTCAGCGCGGCAAGCAGCACGCGCCTGCGGCCCAGCCAGTCCGAGACGTGTCCGGCCAGGACCAGGCTGACCATCACGCCCACCGCGTACACGGCGAAGACCACCGTGACCATGAACGTCGAGAAGCCGTCATGGGCGGCGTACAGCGGGAACAGCGGTGTCGGCACGGTGGAGAACGCCATGGCGACGAGGAACGCCGCGGCGACCACCCAGAAGCCCGTGCCGTGCCGGGCCGACGGGGCGGCGAGGGCGGGCGGCGGGCCGCCCGGGGTGGGCAGGGGGGACAGCCGAGCGCGCACGGGCGTCGACGTGGTCATGGCACTGCTCCGATCCGAAGGGCGCTGCCCACGGGGCGTGGGCGGGCACGGCCCACTCTCCGACGCACCAGCGATCGCGTCCAACGAATCTTTGCGCTGGTCATCATCTGGATGAGAGATGGTTGTGTCATAGTCGGGGCGTGGAGCTCCGACATCTCGAGTACTTCGTCGCCGTCGCCGAAGAGCAGAACTTCACGCGGGCCGCGGCGCGACTGCACATCGTCCAGTCCGCGGTCTCCGCCGCCGTCAAGGCGCTCGAGCGCGAGCTGGAGACCCGGCTGCTCGACCGCAACTCCAAGCGGGTGCTGCTCACCGACGCGGGCCGCGCCCTGCTGCCCAAGGCCCGGATCGCGCTCGACGCCGCGCGGGACGCCGCGGACGCCGTGGCCGAGGTGCGCGGCGGGCTGCGCGGCACCCTGCGGCTCGGCACGCTCACCTCCGTCCGGCTCATCGACCTGCCCGCGCTGCTCGGCGAGTTCCACCGCCGCCACCCCGGCGTGCAACTACAGATCTCCGTCGCGCCCTCCGGCTCGCGCGGCCACGTCGAGGCGCTCACCGAGCGCCGCCTCGACCTGGCCCTCGTCTCGCTGCCGGGACCGGCGCCGGCCGGCGTCGCCCTGACGACCCTGGCCGGTTCGACCCTGGACCTGGTCGTCCCGCCCGACCATCCGCTCGCGTCCCGCACCGAGGTGGAGATCGGCGAGCTCGCCGGTCTTCGCTTCATCGACTGCCCGCCGGGCTACGGCAACCGGGCCATCGCCGACCGGGCGTTCGCGGCGGCCAAGGTGCCCCGGCACGTGACGATCGAGATCACCGACATCGTGACGACCGCCGACTATGTGCGCGCGGGGCTCGGCATCGCGTTCGTCCCGCGCTTCCTCGTCGGCACCGCCCACGGACTCGCCGTGCTCCCGGTGACCGGGGCCGACCTGCACTGGCCGCTCTCCCTCGCCGCGCCCACCGACCGCCCGCCGAGCGCGGCCGCCCGGGCCCTGACCGACCTGCTCGCCGAGTACGTGCCGCCGCCCGGCGCCGATGCGAGGATCACCCCATGAGACTGCCGCTGTCCGCCGTCCCGAGGCTCGTCGCCGCGGTGGTCATCGGCGCCCTGGGCGGCACGGCCGCGGGCGTCGCCACCGACGCCCCGCTGGGCTGGCTCGTCGGCATCGCCGCGACCGAGCTCCTCTTCGTGGTCTCGGGCTGGGTGGTCCTGTGGCCCCTGGACGCCGCCGCGACCCACCGCAACGCCCACCGCGAGGACTTCAGGCCGCTCGCCGAGGAGCTCGTGGTCGTCGCCGTCGCCCTGTGCGGCCTGGTCGCCATCGTGCTGCTGCTCCTGCGCGGCAAGTCCGACACCGACCACGTCGCCGCCGCGACCGCACTGTGCGGAGTGTTCCTGGCCTGGGCCGCGCTGCACCTCATGTACGCGACCCGCTACGCGTACGTCTACTACTCGGCGGGCGGCGGGATCGACTTCAACTCCGAGGAACCGCCCGCCTACCGGGACTTCTTCTACTTCAGCTACAACCTCGGCATGACGTACCAGGTGTCCGACACCGACGTCTCCAGCACGACGATCCGCGCGATCGTGCTGCGCCACACCCTGCTGTCGTACGTCTTCGGCACCAGCATCCTCGCCACCGCCATCAACCTCGTCACCGGGCTGGTCACCGGCTGACCCCCGGCCCGTCCCGCGCTTCCTTAACGGCCGTTGAGGCGCACATCAAGGCCCGCTTAAGGATCCGCGCGTCCGGTTCGGAGCGCGTCGAGGCCGCCCGTGTCCCGCCTAGGGTCACCCCGTGAGCATCGAGATCATCGAACCGGCGACGAGGACGTCCCGGCCGGTCGGCGGACGGCACCGGGCGCCCAGGTACCGGACGGTCCCGCGCAACGGCGGCCGGGCCGTGCGCCGCACCGTGCACACCGGCGTCACCGTGGCCGTGCTCGGCGCGGCCGTGCTGCTCGCCGGACACACGCTGACCTCGGCGAGGCACGGCACCGAGCGTGCGGCGCCGGAGCCCGGGCCGAGCGACGCCCACGGCATCGGACAGGCCGTCGTCCCGCCCTGGCAGGACGCGTCCCCGGTCCCGGCCGAGACCCCCACCGTCCCGGCCCACCGGAGCGCCGCACCCCCGCCGTCCGCCCGGCCCGCCGGGCAGCCGCAGCGGCTCGGCCCGGGCAGCCAAGGCACCCAGGTCCGGGATCTGCAGCGGCGCCTGCGCCAACTGCGGCTGTACGTGGGCCCGTTGAACGGCACGTACGGCACGGACGTCACCGAGGCCGTGACCCGGATCCAACAGGCACGCGCCCTGAACGAGCCGCTCGGCGTGTACGGGCCGCTGACCCGGTCCGTCGTGGAGGCGGAGACGGCGGCCTAGGGCGTGTCTTCAAACTCCCGTCGTCGCCCGCAGGGCGGCCGCGCGGCGTCTGGTGCGTGCTCTCGGCGTGCCGGGTGCAAGGCCTCGTACTGGATGTACTTGGCCTTACGCCCGGTGCGGCGAGAGTGCGTGCCAGGCGTCGTGAGGCAGACGGGAGTTTGAAGACACGCCCTAGGGCGGCCGATCTTCTCTGCGTAAGCTGGCAGACATGCGGATGCGACCCACGTTGACCTGGGAACCCGCCGAAGGGCTGCCCCCGGCCTCGACCGATCCGGCCCCGGTGGTGGACGCCGTGCGGGCCGGCGGGGTCGTCGTGCTCAGCGGCGCGGGCCTGTCGACCGAGTCCGGCATCCCGGACTACCGCGGCGAGCACGGCTCCCTGCGGCGGCGCACCCCGATGACGTTCCAGGAGTTCGCGGGCAGCGCGGCGGCGCGGCAGCGGTACTGGGCGCGCAGCCAGGTGGGCTGGCGGGCCATGACCCGGGCCGAGCCGAACGCGGGCCATCGCGCCGTCGCCGCCCTCGCCGCGGCGGGCCTGGTGGACGGGGTGATCACGCAGAACGTGGACGGGCTGCAGCAGGCCGCGGGCCTTGCGGACGTCATCGAGCTGCACGGCAGCCTGCGCCGCGTGATCTGCCTCGCGTGCGGTGACCTCAGCGACCGCACCGCGCTCGACCGGCGGCTGCGCGGGGCCAACCCGGAGTTCGAGTCGGCCGCCGCACAGCGCGCCGCGGCGGCGAGGGTCAATCCGGACGGCGACGTGGACCTGCCCGACGAGGCGGTGACGGGCTTCCGCGTCGTCCCCTGCGAGGCCTGTGGCGGCGTACTCAAACCGGACGTGGTCTTCTTCGGGGAGAACGTGCCGCGGGAGCGGGTCGCCGACTGCCGCAAGCTGGTCGAAGGGGCGAGCAGCCTGCTCGTGCTCGGCTCCTCGCTGACCGTCATGTCCGGGCTCCGCTTCGCGCGCCAGGCGCATCAGGCCGGCATCCCCGTGCTGATCGTCAACCAGGGCCCGGGCCGCGGCGACGCGCTGGCGGCGCACCGTATCGACCTGCCGCTGGGGCGGACGCTGTCGGACGTCGTGACACAGGTGGCCGAATCCTGACGGTGCCGTGATCAACTCCTCGATTTCATGAGCGAGTTGACACACCGGTCGCTACTCTTCCCTCCGCAGCCACCTCCGACAGGTGGCCGCTCCACGACATCGGGAGTCCATCCGCCCTCGCACGCCGCAACAGGCGACGCGCTTGGCCGGCTCTGGTGACGGGTCAGTGGAGGCGGCGCTTGCGTCGTCGAGCAGTTGAGCAGCGCGCTGCCGTGCAGCGCACCGATGACGCACCCGTCTCCACCGTGTCCACAGTGTCTTCCTGTACCCGGCGCATCGACGGGTGTCGACCCACGGAGGTTGTCACCCATGGCCGCTCGTAAGAGCACCTTCCAGTTCCTCAATCCCGGCCACCAGAACCTGATTTCGGACGCCGTCCCGCTCGACGGCGTCTTCCCGCTGCTGCCACCGGTCTTCGAACCCCTCAGCGGCGAGCGGGAGTTGAGCGACGGCGAACCGCCCACCGCACTCGGCAAGGCCGTCATGGAGTGGTACGCCAAGATCCACGGCGGCGCTCCCGAGGAGACGCCCGCCGGACTCGTCCGGGCCATCGAGGCGGTGTCCGTCGGCCGCGACAACATCGAGGCCGTCCGCCGCGCCCAGTGGCGCCGCAACCACGCCGGACTGCTCTCGGTCGCCCAGCTCCAGGTGTGCGTCCCGATGGTGCGCCCGGCCACCGTGCAGCCGCGCATGGCGGCCTCCGCCCAGCGCCAGATGCGGGAGAAGGGGCTGTCGCTGATCCACGAGATCGGCCCCGGCCTGCGGGTCCGCGCGCGCTCCGCCGAGCACCTGGACGCCATCACCAAGGCGCAGCAGAGCGTGCGTCTGCCGCACGCCTACGCGGGCGAGGCCGAGAAGGAGTTCGCCGACTCGCTGGCCCTGGAGGGCATCAGGGAGGAGATCCGCGGATTCGCGTACGACATGTACGTCGACGACGACGAGCACGGCCACCTCGTCGAGACCGACGACGGCTGGACGCGGGTGAGCGTCGCCCAGGCCTTCATGGGCCAGTTGATGGGACTGAACGCCGAACTGTCCACCCTGCACTGGGAGAACGGCGACGGGACCCTCACCGTGCGCCCGCACACGCCCGACACGATCGAGGCGGCGCTGCGCGAACTCCGCTTCAAGGACGCCGCGTTCGAGGTGTGGCCCGACGGCCGGACCGGCAACGCCGTGCAGAAGTGGCTCGACGCGGCCTCCCCTGAGGCCGAGGCCACCCTGCGCATGATGACCGCGCGGATGGACATCGGCATCGCCGTCCGGCCCTACCGCGACAACAGCGACCACGACGTCGTCTACGCCGACATGGCCCGCTTCCACGTCAAGGGCCAGAACCCGACGCTGTGGGGCAAGGCCGACGACGAGGCCTTCAAGGCCCGGACCGTCGTCAACGACCTCGTCCGCCGTGCCTACGTCACCGACGAGCAGCGCGACGTCTTCTTCGGCGACACGGAGGTGCCCTGGGCGGACGACCCCGCGCGCGGCCCCTACCGCAACCGCGTCGTCGCCACCACCCACGTCATGATCTCCACGGTGGTGGACGACCCGGCGGTCTCCAGCCGGTACCGCGTGGTCCGCGAGACCCTCAAGCGGCTGCGCGTGCCCAACTCGCCCCTGCAGGCGGCGACCACCACCGCCTCGCTCGCCGGCCTGGTCGCGGGCCTCGAAGGGGACGGCGAGATGGGCCAGTTCACGGCGGTGATCGCCCGCTCCTTCCGCAAGCCCGAGCTGCGCGACATCGCGTCGCACGACGGCAACTGGACCGACGTGATCGAGCGCGACCTCGAGGAGATCGCGGCCGCGGCCCACCGCGAGGCCGACGCCGTCACGCATCCGCAGCGCTCGTCCCTCGGCCCCCACCAGCGCGCCCTCGCCGCCCTGGCGCTCGTCGCGCACGCGGCCAATCCGGCCCTGCGCGAGTACGGCAGGGAAGTGGCGGCCAAGGACGGCGTCCGCACCGTGCGCTGGCCGTCCTCACTGACCCTGACCGGCCGCGGCGGCCGCGGCGGGGTCATGAAGGTGGAGGCGGACGTCGTCGTCATGAACGCGGCCTGCCGGCACGAGGGCATCGACCAGCTGGCGGCGATCGTCGCCGCGGCCGTCACCGAGGTGCCCGTCGTCCCGGTCGACCCGGTCGGCGGCGAGGAGATGCTGGAGGAGTGGCTGCGCCAGCGGTGGGTGGACAGCGGGCGGCGCGAACGGGCGGCGGACGACGCCCCGCAGCCCCGGGAGCAGGGCGCCGGGGCCCGCACCGACGGCGCGGGCCCCGCGCTCGGCTCCGGCGTGGCCGTCCCGCTGTGGCCGGACGCGCCGGACGCGCCGGACGCGCCGGATGAGGACGAGGACGACGCCCCGCGGACCGACCCGCTCTCCGACCCCCGCGAGTGGTCGAAGGCCGTCGTCGCCCTGGCCGACGACATCGACGCCCTGTCCGCGCACGCGGACGTCCTCGCCGAGGTCCCCGTGGACGCCGTACGCGCGGGGGTCGACGCGGACGAGTACGACCCCGAGGACCCCGATCTGCCGCGCATGATCGACGAGTTCGGCATCGACCCCGAGGCGGAGGGCGGCACCGACGCGTCGATCGAGAACCTGCGCCGCTTCCTGCGGCAGGGCGTGATGGCGTACCTCAGGCAGCAGGCCCGCCGGTGAGCGCCGCGACGCGGATCCGCCCGCCTGCCACGGGCACGGTGACCGTCGACGGCGCGGGCCGCCCCGTCGTCCGCAGGCCCGCGCACGTCGACGACCTGTGGTGGCAGGAGGTCGTGGCCCTGCTGCGGCCGACCCTGCACGGCGCCACCGACCCCGCGGGCGCCGCGAGCGAGGTCACCGTCCGCCCCGACCGGGCCCGCGCGCTGCCCCGGCTGCTCGCCCGCCACCCCGCGGCGGGCGCCCGCTGGGAGTGGACCGCGGCCGCCGAGCGGCTGCGTGCGACAGCGGCCGCCGGGGCCGCGGGGGAGGACGCGCCGGCCGGAGTGCTGGCCCTGTCGGTCGCGCGGCAGTCCGTCTGGCCGACGGGACTCGATCTGCCCGCGCTGGGGTTCGTCCGGCCGCTGCGCCCCTTCCAGCGCACCGCCGTGGCCCGGCTCGTGGCGGCCCGCGGCGGGGCGAACTTCTCCGTACCGGGATCGGGCAAGACCACCGTCGCGTACGCCGTGTTCACCGCGCTGCGCAGCCTCGGCACCGCGCACGCCATGCTCGTGGTCGCGCCACCGTCCGCCTTCGAGGCCTGGGTGGAGGAGGCCCGGGCCTGCTTCGCCCCGGACCGGGTGCCGTCCGTCGCCGTCCGTCCCCGGGTGTTCGCGCGCACCGACTCCGTCGTGGTGCTCAACTACGAGCGGCTCGCCGACCCGGCGGTCCGCGCCGGGCTCGCCGGCTGGTCCCGCGGCCGCAAGGTCCTCACCGTCTTCGACGAAGCCCACCGCGCCAAGGCGGGCGCCGCATCCCGGCGCGGAGCACAGGCCGCCGAGCTCGCCCGCCGGGCCGACGCGGTGATGGTGCTGACCGGGACCCCGATGCCCAATCGGCCCCGTGACCTGGAGGCCGTGTTCGACCTGGTGTGGCCGGGACAGGGACCCCGGCTCGTGCACGGCGACCTCGCCCACCTCCGCGACCGGGCCTACGTGCGTGCCACCAAGGACGACCTCGAACTGCCGCCGCTGGAGCTGCGGGTGGAACGCATCGCCCTCGACGCCTCGCACCGCGCCCTGTACGACGCCATGTCCAACCGGGTGCGGCGGTGGGCCCTGGACGCCGGCGGGCCCGGGGGCGCCGCGTCCGCCGCGGTGGCCGCCCAGGCCGGACGCGCGCTGCTGAACCTGATCGCCGCCGCGGCCAACCCGGCCGCCGTGTTCGCTCCGGGACGCCCGTGGTCGCTGCCCTGGGAGGACGTCGGCCACACCGATCTGGCGTCCCTGGTCACCGATCCGGTGGGGCACATCCGCCCGGCCAAGGTGCTGCGCGCCGCCCAGCTCGTGGCCGGGAACCGGGCCGCGGGCCGCAAGACCGTCGTCTGGTCGGGTTTCCTCGGCAACGTGGAGGCGCTCACCTCGGCGCTGGCCCGGCACCGTCCGGCCGTCATCACGGGCTCCACCCCGTTCGACGACCCGCTGGGCCGCGCCGACCGCCGTGCGCAGCTCGACCGCTTCCGGCACGACGCGGACTGCTGGGCGCTCGTCGCGACCCCGCAGACGCTGGGGGAGGGGGTCTCCCTGCACCTGGCCGCGAGCGACCAGATCCACCTGGACCGCGGCTACGCCGCGGGCACCTGGCTCCAGGCCATCGACCGCACGCACCGGCTGGGCCTGCCGCCCGACGCCCGCCCCACCTGCACGGTCCTGCTCGCCACGGACACCATCGACGAGCGGGTCAACGCGGTGCTCAACCGCAAGGTCGCGGCCCTCGCCGCGGCCCTGCGCGACCCGGCCCTGCGCCCCGTCGCCGACCCGTCCCTGACGGACGGGGACGTCGACGGGCTGCTCGGCGACGTCGACGCGCTGCGCGAACTGCTGCGCCCGAGTTGACCGGCGTACGCGAACGGGTGCGGCCCCTCCGCAGGGAGGGACCGCACCCGTTCGTCATGTCAGCGCGCGGCCACGGCCGGCGGGGCCGCGTCCACGCCCCAGCTCGTCGGCCGGTCGGCGAGCCGCACCTTGACGGTGCCGGAGCGCAGCAGGTCCTCGTGGGACAGCCAGCTCTGCCGCAGCTCGCCCTTGTGCGTGCGTACGGAGGACACGTACTGCAGCTTCGAGGCGTCGGCGCCCGGGGCCTCGATGCCGATCCTGCGTCCGTGCTCGGGCCGGATCTCGACCTTCTCGAACATCGGCGCCGTCACGACGTACGTGGCCGAGCCGGGCTGGGCCTCGAAGACGCCCGCCATCGCGAAGACCAGCAGCGACGAGGTGGCGCCGAGGTCGTCGTTGCCGGGCATGCCGTACGCGTCGTCGGTGAACAGCGTCCGCATCGCCCGCAGCACCGCGGACGTCTTCCACGGGGCGCCGGTCCACGTGTACATCCACGGGGCGTGGAAGTCCGGCTCGTTGTTCGGGTTGAAGGCGAAGTTGTTGTGGTAGTCGTAGGCGCCCGTCACCCACGAGTCCGAGGCGGCCTTCGCCGGGTCCGTCAGGACCGTCGGCATGTCGAAGAACTTGTCGAGCCGCTGCTCGGCCGCCGCCTTGCCGCCCATCAGGCCGTACAGCGTCTCGGGGTCCTGCTGCCCCAGCCACTGGTACTGCCACGCGGTGCCCTCGTGGAAGGCGCCGGACTGCGTCGGGTCGGGGTTGCCCGCGACGGTGCCGTCCGCGTTCTTCGTCACCGGGAACCCGGTGAAGCCCTGGGACGTGACGCCGGAGTCCCACAGGTGCGTGAAGTTGTCGCAGCGTGCGGCCAGCGTCGCGGCCTTGTCCGGGTGGCCGAGGCCGTCGGCCATCGTGGACAGGGCGCAGTCGCCGAGCGCGTACTCGAGCGTCGCCGAACCGGCCTGGCGGCTGTCGCCGAACGTGTAGCCGGGCAGGTTCTGGTAGCCGATCCAGCCGTTCTTCACGTACGTCGGATTGCCGTCGCGGCCACGGAAGAGGGACTGGTCGGCGGGGACCTCGTTGGCGTTCTTCCAGAGCGCGTCGAACAGGCCCCGCGCGGTGCGGTCGTCGAGCAGGCCGCGGTTGTAGAGGTCGACCACCCAGGGGGTGACGGGGTCGCCGCTCATCACATTGGTCTCGCCGCCGCCGAGCCCCCAGCGCGGCAGCCAGCCGCCGTCCTGGTAGATGCGCAGCACGGACTTCGCCATGTCCGCGGCCTTGTCCGGATGCAACAACGCGACCAGCTGGTTCTGCGAGCGGTACGTGTCCCACAGCGAGAACATCTGGTAGTACGGCGCATCCGCCCGGTGCACCTTGTCGTCGAAGCCGCGGTAGCGGTTGTCGACGTCGGAACCGATCGACGGGTGCAGCAGCGAGTGGTAGAGCGCGCTGTAGTACGTGCGCTGGTCGGCGGTGCTGCCACCGGCCACGCGCATGCGGTTCAGCTCGTCCTTCCAGGCGTCGTGCGCCGCGCCGCGGGCCCTGTCGAAGGACTTCGGCTGCTCGGCCCTGCGGTTCAGACGCGCCCCGTCGACCGACGTGTAGGACACGCCCACCGAAGCGCCGACCTGCTTGCCCTTGGCGGAGTCGAAGGTCAGCCAGGCCCCCGCGCGCTTGCTGCCGCGCGAAGCCGTCCGCCGGTCCGCGGTCAGGGTGTTGTCGGTCCAGGTGCCGAACTTCGAGAACGCACGGTCGAACGTGGCGCTGAAGTAGATCCGGTAGCGCTCCTTGCCGGTCTCCCCGCAGAAGTTCCCGCCCTGGACCCAGCCCTCCACGGTGTCGTCGCCGACCACCTCGATGTCGCCGGCGTACGTGCTGCCGTTGCTCTCGCCGGCCTCGACGAGGACGTTCTCCTCGCCCGATCCGGCGGGGAACGTGTAGCGGTGCTGGCCGGTGCGCTGCGTCGCCGACAGCTCGGCCTCGATGCCGTTGTCGAACGTCACGCCGTAGTAGCCCGGTGCGCGCGTCTCGTTGGCGTGGCTGAACTTCGCCGCGTACTTCGCCGGGTCCGACGACGTCACCGCGCCGGTGGTCGGCATGAACCGGATGTTGCCCATCGTCTGGCAGCCGACGCCGGAGAGGTGCGTGTGGCTGAAGCCGAGGATGGAGTTCTGCGCGTAGTCGTAGGACGCGTACTTGTTGAGCTGGGTGTCGGGGCTCAGCTGCACCATGCCGAACGGGGCGGCCGCACCGGGGAAGGTCGTCCCGTCCCCGTTGTTGCCGATCGACGTGTCGACCAGCGTGGTGGGGTCGGCGGCGAAGCGCGGCCCCCGCTCCCCGGCGTTCGCGACCCCGGAGGCCGCGGCCACCGTGGTGACTATCAATGCGGCGGTGAATGCGCGTCTCAGCGCTCTCATCGCGTTCCTCTCGTTCGACAACGTTGTCAGAATGACGCCTGTCGATCTTCGTCCCGCGGGTGCGGATCCGTCAATGCATCGGCGCGGACGGCTCATTGGGGCAGAAGGCGCGCGTGCGCGTCCTCCTGGCAGAGGCGGGTGGACGTACGTGAGCAGGCGCGGCAGGCCCGATCGACGCAACATGGGGGAAGGCAGCGGGCCGAGCAGACGGGAGTGGCGCAGGTGGGTGGCGGGCGCGAGCAGGGCGACTCGGAGGCGTACGACGCCGAGATGCGCCAGGTCGAGGCCCTCAACCGGCTTGCGGGCCCGGCGGCCGGTGCGACGGGCCCAGTGGCGGAGCGCGCGCGCCACCGCGGCGCCGACCTGCTCCTGACCGGGCACGCCCTCGCGCAGGTCGAATCGCTCGGCGAGGCGCTCACCCTGATCTCCCGGATGGCCGACACCACGCTGCCGCTGCGCAGTCAGGCGGTGTTCCGCGCGGACCGCGAAGTACTGCACTGCGTGGGGCAGTTCGGGCTCCAGGACGGCGAGAGCGACGCCTTCAGGCTGCCGTTGGACACCGCTCACCCCGCCGCGCAGGTGGCCAGGACCGGACGCCCCGTCTTCCTCGCCTCCCCGCAGGAGTTCCGCGACCGCTTCCCCGCCACCTGGCAGCTCTCCGACCGCGAGGGCTGCGCGGCCTGGGCCTTCCTGCCGCTGACCACGTACGGCCAGCTCACCGGCGTCTGGATGGCCGCCTTCGACGCCCCCGTGAAGGTCACCGAAGGCTTCGGTGCCTTCCTGCTGACCGTGGCCCGGCTGCTCGGCCGGTGCATCGAGCAGACCTACGACGGCCAGGCCGACCGCGCTCTCTCGCAGAGCCTGCGCAGCAGCATGGGCCGGATCGGCTCCGGCGTCGACGGCCTCAGCGTCGCCGCCCGGTACGTCCCGACCGGCGGCGGCCTCATGGTCGGCGGCGACTGGTTCGACAGCATCGCCCTGCCCAATGGGCGGCTCGGCCTGGTGATCGGCGACGTCCAGGGCCACGACGTGCACGCTGCCGGGCTGATGTCCCAACTGCGTACGGCCATCCACGCCTACGCCGCCGAGGGCCACGGCCCCGACGCCGTCCTGGTCCGCGCCTCCCACTTCCTGGCGTCCCTGAACGAGGGCCGCTTCGCCACCTGCATCTACCTGGAGGCCGACCCCGCCACCGGCATCCTGCGCATCGCCCGGGCCGGCCATCCGCATCCCGTGCTCCGCCTGCCCGACGGGACCTGTCTGCTCAAGCACGTACGGGGCGGCCTGCCCCTGGGCCTCGACCTCGGCGAGGACGACTATCCGGTGAGCGTCGTCTCCCTGCGAGAGAACGAGATCCTGATGCTGTGCACCGACGGCCTGATCGAGTCCGGCGGCCACGACATGTACTCCGGCTGGCTGCGGGTGCGCAACGCGCTGACCCCCGGCAGCGCGGACGACCTCGACGGGCTCGCGGACCGGCTCCTGAACGCGGTCGTCGCCCCGCAGCCGTCACCGGCGGGCGACCTGCCCGCCACCTCCTTCACGGAGGACGACATCGCCCTGCTGCTCCTGCGCCGCGACCCGTCCGACGGGTACGCCGACGGGACCGGGCGGCATCTGCGGTTCACGCTGGCACAGGACCAGGCGCAGGGCCTCGCCGACGCGCGGATCGAGTTCCAGGGCCTGCTCCACGACTGGGCGCGCCCCGAGCAGGTCGACACCGTCCTGCTGCTCGTCTCCGAACTGCTGGGCAACGTCCTGATCCACACCGAACAGGCCGCCGTCCTGCGGGCCGACATCAGCGGCGCCGTCGGCCGACGGCGGCTGCGCGTGGAGGTCACCGATCGCAGCGACGAAGTGCCGCACCGGCGCGCCCCCGGCGAGCTCTCCTCCTCCGGCCGGGGCCTCGTCCTCCTCGACGTGCTGGCCCACCGGTGGAACATCCGGCCCGAGCCGGAGGGCAAGACCGTGTGGTTCGAGATCGACGAGGACGGCGCGGACGAGCCGTCGGAGGCCCTGTGACCCGAGGGCAGGACCGTGTGGTGCGAGAGCGACGAGGGGCGGTGCCCCCTTGATCTCGGCGGTCCCAGCGATTAGCTTGCGGTAACCCGTCGACCCGTCCGTCCCGTGACTCCTGTCGACCGATCACCGTGCGAAGGAGGCGACCCGCGGATGTACTCCCACTGCGATCTCGGCCGCCTCGCCCCGCGCACGGCCTGGGCCCCGGGCCGCATCGCGCACGGCTGCTGAGCACGCCGTTCCCCGTGCCCGTTCGAGGCACCTCGCCCTTCCTGCCATGACGTTCCGGCACGTCGCTGCTGCGTGCCGTCCTGCGCCCCGTCCCCTGTGGCCGGCGGGCGCGCCTGAACACAGAAAGCTGCCTGAAATTGGCGAATATGATGCATCGACAGCTCACCCACCGAAACGGGGGCCTGTCGTGGTAGCCGCGCGGATCAAGGTCAACGGGGAGGACGCGCCGATCGCACCGGCCGCCCCCCACACCACAGTGCTGGACTTCCTGCGGGAGCGCGGCCTCACCGGGACCAAGGAGGGCTGCGCCGAGGGCGAATGCGGCGCCTGCTCGGTGCTCGTGGCCCGCCCCGGCGTGCACAGGCCCACCGACTGGGTCGCGGTCAACGCCTGCCTGGTGCCGGTCGCCGCGCTCGACGGCCAGGAGGTCATCACCTCCGAGGGCCTCGCCACCGCGGGCGCCCCTGGCACGCGGCCCGCCCTGCACCCGGTGCAGGAGGAGATGGCCGTGCGCGGCGGCTCCCAATGCGGGTACTGCACACCGGGGTTCGTGTGCAGCATGGCCTCCGAGTACTACCGGCCCGACCGCTGCGCACACGCGGCGGGGGAGCCCGGTGACGACGCCGACGCCGCCGCCGACGCCGAGCACGGTCCGAACGGCTTCGATCTGCACGCGCTGAGCGGGAACCTGTGCCGCTGCACCGGCTACCGCCCGATCCGCGACGCCGCGTTCGCCGTGGGCGCGCCCGCCGCCGACGATCCGCTGGCGCAGCGGCGCGAGCAGTCGCCGCCCGCGCCGGTCGCCACCGAATACGCCCAGGGCGACCGGGTGTTCCTGCGCAAGGACACCCTCGCCGAGACGCTGCGCCTGCTGCGCGAGCGGCCGGACGCCGTGGTGGTCGCCGGTTCCACCGACTGGGGCGTCGAGGTCAACATCCGCTCCCGCAGGGCGGATTGCGTGATCGCCGTGGACCGGCTGCCCGAACTGCGGGAACTGCGCGTCGAGTCCGACGCGGTCGAGATCGGTGCGGCGCTCACCCTCACCGAGATCGAACGCCGCCTCAACGGACAACTCCCGCTCCTCGCCGAGCTGTTCCCGCAGTTCGCCTCCCGCCTCATCCGCAACAGTGCGACCCTCGGCGGGAACCTCGGCACCGGCTCGCCCATCGGCGACAGCCCGCCCGTCCTCCTCGCTCTCGAGGCGTCGGTGGTGCTGGCCGACGCCGACGGGGAGCGCGAGGTCCCCCTCGCCGACTACTTCACCGGCTACCGGCAGAGCGTGCGCCGCCCCGGCGAGCTGATCCGCGCGCTGCGCGTCCCGCTGCCCCTGGCGCCGGTCACCGCCTTCCACAAGATCGCCAAGCGGCGGTTCGACGACATCTCCAGCGTGGCGGTCGCGTTCGCGCTCGACATCCGGGACGGCGTCGTCCGCAAGGCACGCATCGGCCTGGGCGGCGTGGCCGCCACCCCGATCCGCGCGCTCGCCACCGAGGCGGCCCTGGAGGGCAGGCCCTGGACGCAGGAGACCGTCGAGGGAGCCGCACAGGTGCTGCGGGCCCAGGGCACTCCGATGGACGACCACCGCGCCAGCGCCGAGTACCGCTCCGCGATGCTCGGCCAGAGCCTGCTGAAGCTGTACGCGCAGACCACCGAGGCGGCGACGTCATGAGTCATCTGTCCCAGCGGCCCGAGAAGTCCGTCGTCGGCGTCTCCCTGCCGCACGAAGCCGCCGACCTGCACGTCACCGGCACCGCGCTGTACACCGACGACCTCGTCCAGCGCACCAAGGACGTGCTGCACGCGTACCCGGTCCAGGTCATGAAGGCCCACGGCCGGATCACCGCGCTGCGCACCGCGCCCGCACTCGCCGTGCCCGGCGTCGTCCGGGTGCTGACCGGCGCGGACGTGCCCGGTGTCAACGACGCCGGGATGAAGCACGACGAGCCGCTCTTCCCCGACGAGGTCATGTTCCACGGCCACGCGGTCGCCTGGGTGCTCGGCGAGACCCTGGAGGCGGCCCGGCTCGGCGCCGCGGCCGTCGAGGTGGAGCTCGACGAACTGCCCTCCGTGATCACGCTGCAGGACGCGATGGCGGCGGGCAGCTACCACGGTGCCCGGCCCCTGATGGTGCACGGCGACATCGACGCGGGCTTCGCCGATTCCGCGCACGTGTTCACCGGCGAGTTCCAGTTCTCCGGGCAGGAGCACTTCTACCTCGAGACGCACGCGGCACTCGCCCAGATCGACGAGAACGGGCAGGTGTTCGTCCAGAGCAGCACCCAACACCCCTCGGAGACCCAGGAGATCGTCGCCCACGTGCTCGGCGTGCCCAGTCACGAGGTCACCGTGCAGTGTCTGCGGATGGGCGGCGGCTTCGGCGGCAAGGAGATGCAGCCGCACGGGTTCGCGGCCGTCGCCGCGCTCGGCGCCAAGCTCACCGGACGCCCGGTCCGCTTCCGCCTCAACCGGACGCAGGACCTGACCATGTCCGGCAAGCGGCACGGCTTCCACGCCACGTGGAAGATCGGCTTCGACGCCGACGGGCGCATCCAGGCCCTCGACGCCACCCTGACCGCGGACGGCGGCTGGAGCCTGGACCTGTCCGAGCCGGTCCTCGCCCGGGCGCTGTGCCACATCGACAACACGTACTGGCTCCCCCACGCACGCGTCGCGGGCCGCATCGCCCGGACCAACACCGTCTCCAACACCGCCTTCCGCGGCTTCGGCGGACCGCAGGGCATGCTGGTGATCGAGGACATCCTGGGCCGGGTCGCACCCCAACTCGGCCTCGACCCGATGGAGTTGAGGGAGCGCAACTTCTACCGTCCTGGCCAGGGGCAGACGACGCCGTACGGGCAGCCGGTCACACAGCCCGAGCGGATCGCGACCGTCTGGCAGCAGGTGCAGGAGAACGCCGACTTCGCCGGCCGGCGGCGCGAGATCGCCGCCTTCAACGCCGCGCACCCGCACACCAAGCGGGCCCTCGCGCTCACCGGCATCAAGTTCGGCATCTCGTTCAACCTCACCGCCTTCAACCAGGGCGGCGCACTGGTCCTGATCTACAAGGACGGCTCCGTCCTGATCACCCACGGCGGCACCGAGATGGGCCAGGGCCTGCACACCAAGATGCTCCAGGTGGCCGCGACCACCCTCGGCATCCCGCTGCACAAGGTCCGCCTCGCCCCGACCCGCACCGACAAGGTGCCCAACACCTCGGCCACCGCCGCCAGCGCGGGCACCGACCTCAACGGCGGTGCGGTGAAGAACGCCTGCGAGCAGCTGCGCGAACGGCTGCTGCAGGTGGCCGCGACGCAGCTGGGCGCGAACGCCTCCGACGTACGCATCGTCGAGGGCGTGGCCCGCGCACTGGGCAGCGACAAGGAGCTGGCCTGGGACGACCTGGTGCACACCGCGTACTTCCAGCGCGTACAGCTGTCGGCGGCCGGCTTCTACCGGACCGAGGGGCTGCACTGGGACGCCAAGTCGTTCCGCGGCTCGCCGTTCAAGTACTTCGCCCACGGCGCCGCCGCCACCGAGGTGGAGGTGGACGGCTTCACCGGCGCGTACCGCATCCGGCGCGTTGACATCGTCCACGACGTCGGCGACAGCCTCTCCCCGATGATCGACATCGGTCAGGTCGAGGGCGGCTTCGTCCAGGGCGCGGGCTGGCTGACGCTGGAAGACCTGCGCTGGGACACCGGCGACGGACCGCACCGCGGCCGGTTGCAGACGCAGGCGGCGAGCACCTACAAGCTGCCGAGCTTCTCGGAGATGCCCGAGGAGTTCCACGTGACGCTGTTGCAGAACGCCACCGAGGAAGGCGCCGTGTTCGGCTCCAAGGCCGTGGGGGAGCCGCCGCTGATGCTGGCGTTCTCGGTGCGGGAGGCGCTGCGCCAGGCCGCCGCGGCGTTCGGCCCGGGCACGGTCGCCGTCGAACTGGCCTCGCCCGCGACGCCGGAGGCCGTGTACTGGGCGATCCAGGAGGCCCGCCGGGGCACTGCCGACCGCACCGGCCGGGCGACGGGCACCGCGATCCGTACCGACGCACCTGCGTTGCACGATGCCTGACATGACGTGGGTCGCCGCGGTCGCGCGGTTGCGGGCGCGCCGGGAGGCCGGCGTGCTCGTGACCGTCGTGACCGTGCGCGGCCACGCCCCGCGCGACGCCGGCGCGAAACTGGTCGTGGGCGAGTCCGGAACCTGGGGCTCCATCGGCGGCGGGAACGTCGAGGCCGTCGCGATCGACCGGGCCAGGGAAGTGATCGCCGCGGCCAAGTCGGAGCCGGAGCTGCTCGACTTCGCCCTCAACGAGAAGGTGACCAACCGGCACGGCGTGCAGTGCTGCGGCGGCACGGTCTCGGTGCTCCTCGAACCCCTGCCGGTGGTGCAGGCGGTGGCGGTCTTCGGCATCGGGCACATCGGCCTGGAACTCGCACGGATCCTGGCACGCCAGGACCTCGACCTCCATCTCGTCGACACCCGCTCCGAGGTCCTCACCAAGGAGCGGCTCGACGTCCTCGCGGACGCGGTGGCACAGGTGCACGTCCACCACACGCCGCTGCTGCCGGAGGAGGTCCTGGAGGAACTCCCGCACGGCACCCACGTGTTGATCATGACCCACGACCACGCCGAGGACGCCGCCCTGTGCGACGCCGCCCTGCGCACCGACCACCTCGCCTCGATCGGCCTGATCGGCTCAGCCGCCAAGTGGACCCGGTTCCGCAAGCGCCTCGCCACCGAGGGCGGCCACGACGAGGCCACCATCCGCCGGATCAAGACCCCGATCGGGCTGCCCGACATCGGGGGGAAGGCCCCGGCGACGATCGCGGTCAGCGTGGCGGCCGATCTGCTGCGCACCTTCGAGGCCGAGGAGGCCTGATCCTGTTCGCGGGGCTTTCCTGTGGTACGCCGCACAGGGCGGGGGAACGGTGGGAAGGCGGCGTGCGCGGTGGCCGAACTCGTCGCGCGAGTACAGGAGTTGGGTGTCGCCCGTCCGGTGAACGGCCGAACGGGCCTTGCGCGTAGACCAGTTCGAGCCCATCGTCCGGTCCGGAGCTTCCGGTTCCAGTGGCCCTGCGTGGTCACGTCATTACTGGTCACACGGCGTGCCACGTCATCAGGCCACCCCTGGGCGGGAGTTGGGCTCCGGGCCGGGCTCCAAATCTTGAGCACAAATTCCACACATCCCTCTCTTCAGACGGGGTCGGATGGTCTAGATTGACCGTGCTTCGCATGCTGGGACACGAGGCGAGAAATCCCGATCTATAGGTCAGGAGTTGCGGTCAGCCAGCCGCTGTGTCTCTGTCACCAGGCGTGGAAGTGATCAGTCTGTGAGCCCGTGATGGGCCTTTGGTGCGGGGAGCACCCGAGGTCGTGACGGGTTTCCGCGCACCTCGAGAGTCGGTTCACGTAGCCCTGGAACAGCCGGGACGTCCGGCGCGGGAGGTGGGGGCCTCCCAAGGGGAGGAACAGCGCGGCGCGGGAGGCGGGGGCCTCCCGAGGGGAGGAACTGTGCGGGGGGCGGGGGCCTCCCGGGGGGAGGGACAGTGTCGGGCGACCACGTCGTATTACTGGGGACCGGGGGGGTTCTGTGCGGCAGGGGGGATTAGTCGGCCCTTCTCCGTCGGCGCGCGGGCGTCTGACGGGCGGGGTGTTCAGTCAGCCGGCGCACGACTGGGAGCAGCGGTACCGCCGTACCGTGATGACCAGCGACACCGTGACCACGGCGCTGGTGGTGGCCGGAATAGGCAACTTCTTCGGGATCCGGGACGCGGCCAACTGGCATGAGAAGTGGGGCATTCTCGCCTTCGGCACGGAGCTCCTGGTGCTTGCCGCGCTCGCGGTGAGCAGGGCCTGGGCACCGGCCGTGCTCGGTCAGGGCGCCGAGGAATTCCGAAGACTCGGTCGCTCCCTGTTCGCGGCGACCGTCGTCCTCGCGCTCGGCGGGATCGCCCTCACCTCGCGCAACATCAAACTCTGGATCTTCGTCGCGATCCCCGCGATAGCGATCACCACCATGACCGAGCGGTACCTGCTCCGCCTCTGGCTGCACAAGCAGCGCAAGGACGGACGCTGCCTGAGGCCCGTGCTCGCCGCCGGGAGCCCGGAGACCGTGCGCGACCTGATCGTCCGCACCCGCAAGTTCCCGCACCTCGGCTGGCGCGTGGAAGCGGTGTGCACGACGGACGGCCGCGGCCTCGACGGCAACCACCTGGACGGCGTGCCGGTCGTCGGCCTGCTGGCGGACGTCGCGAGCCACGTGCACCGCGACGGCTACCGCGTCGTCGCCGTGACCCCCGACCCGCACTGGTCACCGGACCGGCTGCAGCGGCTGGCCTGGAACCTCGAGGGCAGTGACGCCGAGATGATCGTGGCCCCCGTCCTCATGGAGGTGGCGGGACCGCGGCTGCACGTCGACGCCGTCCTCGGGATCCCGCTGCTGCGGGTCAGCATGCCGACCTTCACCGGGGGCCGCCGGGCCGTCAAGGGAGTCGTCGACCGGCTGGGCGCGGCGGTCCTGCTGATGCTGTTCGCGCCGCTCATGGTCCTCGTCGCCCTGCTCGTCATGGCGGACAGCCGGGGCGGGGCGTTCTACCGCCAGCGCAGGGTCGGCAAGGACGGCCGCGAGTTCACCATCCTCAAGTTCCGCACGATGGTCACCGGGGCCCACCGGGCCCGCAGCGAACTGGCCGAACTCAACGAGGGCGCGGGCCTGTTGTTCAAGCTCCGCCGCGATCCGCGGGTGACCCGGGTGGGGTCGGTGCTGCGCCGGTACTCGCTCGACGAACTGCCGCAACTGTTCAACGTACTCACCGGATCGATGTCGCTCGTCGGTCCGCGGCCCCCGCTGCCCGAGGAGTCCGCGGCGTACGGCCCGGACATCCGGCGACGGCTGCTCGTCAAACCGGGGCTCACCGGCCTGTGGCAGATCAGCGGGCGCAGCGACCTGCCGTGGGAGGAGGCCGTCCGCCTCGACCTGCGGTACGTGGAGGACTGGTCGCTCGCCCTCGACGCGGTGATCTTGTGGAAGACGCTGCGCGCGGTGCTCTACGGGCAGGGGGCGTACTGATGCACGGGGGGACGCCGCCGCGGCGGCGCACGGACGGCAGGCCGACCGGGCCTGCCCAGGGGGAGGAACGGGTCATGAGAGTCAGCGTTCTGGGGCTCGGCTACGTGGGCTGCGTGTCGGCCGCGTGCCTGGCGAGCCTCGGTCACGAGGTCATCGGCGTCGACGTCAACCAGGCGAAGGTCGACCTGGTCAACGACGGCAAGGCGCCGGTGGTCGAGGAACGGATCGGAGAGCTCACCGCCGAGGTCGTGCGGACCGGAGCGCTGCGCGCCACCGGCGACGTCCGCGAGGCGATCCTGGGCAGCGACGTGTCACTGGTCTGCGTGGGCACACCGTCGGAGCCCAACGGCAGTCTGTGCACGACCTACTTGGAGCGGGTCACCGAACAGATAGGCGCCGCGATCGCCGAGAAGGGCGGGCGGCACACGGTCGTGTTCCGCAGCACCATGCTCCCGGGCACCTGCATGAACCTGCTGGTGCCGATCCTGGAGAAGTACGTCGGCGGCACCGCCGGGGTGGACTTCGGGGTCGCGGTCAACCCGGAGTTCCTGCGCGAGGGCACGAGCGTGCGGGACTTCTTCGACCCGCCCAAGACCGTCATCGGTGAACTCGACCCGACGAGCGGCGACACGGTGGCGGCGCTCTACGACGGCCTGCCCGGCGAGGTGTTCCGGGTGCCGGTCCCGACGGCCGAGGCGATCAAGTACGCGGACAACGCGTTCCACGGACTCAAGATCGGCTTCGCCAACGAACTGGGCGCGGTGTGCCAGGCGCTCGGCGTCGACTCGCACCAGGTCATGGACGTGTTCCTGGCCGACCGCAAGCTGAACATCAGCCCCGCCTACCTGCGGCCCGGCTTCGCCTTCGGCGGCTCCTGCCTGCCCAAGGACCTGCGCAGCCTGGTCCACGCCGCGCAGCGGGCCGACGTCGCGGTGCCCATCCTCGCGAACGTGCTGACCTCGAACTCCGCCCATCTGCAACGGGCGGTGGAGCTCGTCGAGCGCACCGGAAAGCGCAAGGTGGGAATCTTCGGGCTCTCCTTCAAACCCGGCACCGACGACCTGCGCGAGAGCCCGCTCGTCGAGCTGGCGGAGCGGCTCTTCGGCAAGGGCTACGACCTGAAGATCTACGACGCCAACGTCAGCCTGTCCCGGCTGATCGGCGCGAACCGCGAGTACATCGAGAACCGGCTGCCGCACCTCGCGCAGCTGCTCGCGGACTCCGTCGAGGAGGTGCTCGAGCACGCCGACGTGTGCCTGGTCGGGACCCGGGACCCGGCCGTGCTGGCGGAACTGCCCCACGGCGACGACGGCCCGCTGCTCGTCGACCTTGTCCATCTTCCCGACGCCGACGAGCGCCGGACCGAATCGGGGTACGTAGGCCTTGCTTGGTAACACATCGTTCGATGGAACAACCCCTGGCAACCGGCGGGCACGTCGCGCGCTGATCCTCGTGGAGAACCTGTCGGTGCCGTTCGACCGTCGGGTCTGGCAGGAGTGCACGACCCTGCGCGACGCCGGCTGGGAAGTGCACGTCATCTGCCCCCGCGGTCAGAAGCGGGACACGGAGCCGGAGGCCGTGATCGACGGAGTGCGGATCCACCGCTACCCGTTGCGCGCGGCCACCGGCGGCCCCGCCGGCTATCTGCGGGAGTACGGCTCCGCGCTCTGGCACACCGCCCGGCTCGCCCGCACCGTGGGGCCGGTCCATGTGGTCCACGCCTGCAACCCGCCCGACCTGCTGTTCCTGGCGGCACGGTGGCTGCAGCGGCGCGGCGCACGGTTCGTCTTCGACCAGCACGACCTCGTACCCGAGCTGTACCTGTCCCGGTTCGACCGCGGCAAGGACCTGCTCTACCGCGCCGTGTGCGCGCTGGAACGGCGCACCTACCGGGCCGCGGACATCGTGCTCGCCACGAACGAGAGCTACCGCGACGTCGCGATACGCCGCGGCGGGCAGCGCCCCGAGGACGTCTTCGTGGTGCGCAGCGCTCCGGCGATCGAGCGGTTCCAACCGGTGCCGCCCGAACCGGAGTTGAAGCGCGGCAAGCCCCATCTGCTGTGCTACCTGGGCGTCATGGGCCCCCAGGACGGCGTCGACTACGCGCTGCGGGCCCTCGCGAAGCTGCGCGACGCGTGCGGACGGACCGACTGGCACGCGGTGTTCGTCGGATCCGGCGACGCGTTCGACTCCATGGTGGAGCTCTCCCGCGAGCTGGGCCTGTCCGACCAGGTGGAGTTCACCGGGCGCATCCCGGACGCCGACCTCGTGCGCCACCTGTCCACCGCGGACGTCTGCCTTTCCCCCGACCCGCGCAACCCGCTCAACGACGTGTCGACCATGAACAAGGTCCTGGAGTACATGGCGATGGGTCGGCCGATCGTCTCGTTCGACCTCCGCGAGGCGCGCGTCTCCGCCGGTGATGCCGCCGTCTACGCGCCCGCCAACGACGAGAGCGCGTTCGCCGAGCTCATCGCGCAGCTCCTCGACGACCCGGAACAGCGCGCCCGGATGGGCAAGATCGGCCAGGAGCGGGTCGGCGGACCGCTCTCCTGGCGCAACTCGCAGGCGTCCCTGCTCGCCGCGTACGCCGCCGCCTGCGGTGACCGCACCGAGGCGGCCACGGGTTCGACGGGCCGAGCAAGGAAGAGGCCGCGGCGTTGAACGAAGACACGATCCGTCTGGCCACCGTCGGACGGATACTGCACAGGCGCTGGCGGCTGCTCGCCGTCCTCACCGTGGTGGGCGCACTCGTCGGCTACGGCACGGCCGTGCTGGTGTTTCCGCCGCGCTACACCGCGTCGGCATCGGTACTGCTGCCCGGACAGTGGGAAGAGCGCGAACTGCTGACCCAGGTGGACGTCGCGACCAGCTCCTCGGTCACCGACCGCGCCGCCGCCCAGCTCCGCTGGAAGGGCGTCAGCGGCGCCGACCTGCGGGACAAGGTGGCCGCCAAGGCCGCCGACGGGAACATCATCAAGATCTCGGGCACCTCCGACACACCGGAGCGCGCACAGCGCCTCGCCGACCAGGTGGCCAAGCAGTTCGTCACGTTCGCCGCACGCATCACCAGCGGCGGCACCGACGCCGGAGTCGCCACGGGGCCCGAGGCGCTGCGCAAGCAGGTCCAGGAGACCAGCCGCCGCATCACCGACCTCGCCAACGCGGCCGATCCGGGACAGACCGTGGAGAGCGTGCAGGCACGCACCACGCTGGAGAAGCTGCGCACCTCGCTGGAAGAAGCCATGACGCAGCTGGAACAGGCCGACCCCGCCAACGACAAGGCCGGCATGGTCGTCATGGGACCGGCCGCCAGGCCGACCGGCGAGGCACCGCCGACGCGGCTGCAACTCGTCGTCGCAGGCGCCCTGTTGTTCTTCCTGGTCGCGGTCATCGGCCATCTCGTCGCCGCCCGGAGCAACCGCCGCCTGCGCACCGAACCGGAGATCGCCGCGGCCCTCGGCTCGGTGCTCCTGGGCACCGTCGACGTCCTCGACGGACCGTCCTCGCACCGGCCCGAGGACCGTGGCACGGGAGCCCGGATCCGCCGGCTCCTCGCCCTCGACACCCGGTGGGACACACCGACACCGCAGAGATCGGGCGACGAGGCGGGCAGACGGATCCGCTACCGGCGCGTGTGCACCCGCGTACGGAACCAGGTGCCGGCTCCCCGACGGCTGCTGATCGTCGTCCCGGACCGCGACGACGTCGCCCGCCGGGCCGCCGGACACCTCGTCGCCGAGGCCGCGAGCGATCCGCTGCTGCGGACGGTGGAGATCTCCATGGACCGGCCGACCGTGCCGGACAGCGGTACGGAGTCCGGTGCCCTGGTCGTCCTCAGTGCGGGCCACTGGACGGCCGAGGAGGTCGCCGGCCTCGCCGAGGCGTGTGCGGACGGCGGGCACGAGGTCGTCGGAGTCGTCGTCGCGGGCCCGGTCAGGACCCGGCCCGCGCGCTCCGCCGACCACCCCGCGGACCACGCCGCTCCGGCGCTGGCAGGGCGCGGCCCGGTGACGGGAGGTTCAGGGTGACGACCCACACGACATCCGAGTCGTCGGCGGCCGCCCCGCTCTTCGACCTGCACGGGCTGCTGGTGTCGGTGCGCCGGCGCCGCCGCTTCTGGTGCGCCCTGGCGCTCCTCGGCCTGCTGGCCGGCGCGGCGGTCGCGGTCCTCATGCCGCCCCCGCCGAGCGCGCGGATCAAGGTTCTGGTCGCACACGCCGAGGACCAGCCGAACGACATGGGAACGCTGATCCGCACCGACGTCGCCGTGCTGGCCACCACGCGGATCGCCGACCGGGCCCTGAAGTCCCTCAACTCCTCGGAGGATCCAGAGGAGTTCATGAAGAGCTACCGGGGCACCGGACTGACCAACAACCTCCTGCAGATCGACGTCACGGGGACCAGCGACGGACAGGCGGTGGCCCGCGCGAAGGCGCTGGCCGACGCGTTCGTCGCCGACCACGTGCGCCGGATGCGGGCGAGCGCGGAGGCGGAGGCCACGGCCCTGCTCGACCAACGGGACCGGCTGCAGCACGAGTTGACCCAGGTCAACAAGGACATCGGCGACCGGTCGCCGGAGACGGAGACCGACCCCAAGGAGTCGGCGGGCATCGAGTCGCTCTTCGCCCGCAGGGCCGAACTCACCTCGCGCATCGCCGACTTCAGCCAGCGCGCCGAAGAGGCCAGGGTCGGCACGCCGAAGGTCGTCGCCGGCACGCAGATCGTCGACGACGCCCGCCCGGTGCAGCACTCCGTGCCCAAGACCGCCGTCACGAACGCCGTGATCGGGCTCGTCCTCGGGCTCGTCCTCGGGCTCGCGCTCGCCGCGGTCCGCACAGTGGTGGGGGACCGCCCCGTACTGCGCCGGGACATCGCGGCGAACCTGGGAGCCTCCGTCATCGCGGAACTGCCCCACCGGTCGGGCAGGCCCTGGCGACGCCGCCGCACCCGGGTGGCACGCGAACGGCTCACCACGACCCTCGTGCGCACCGTGCGCGGCTCCGCGGACCCCGAACCGCTCTCGCTGCTCGAACTGGGCTGCGCACGCCACGCGAGTGCGCTCGCCCTGGACGTCGCGGCGGCACTGGCGGCGGACGGACCGGTGGCCGTCGTCGACGGCCTGCCGGGACCCGAACTCGCCAAGCTCCGACGGCCCTCGGGCCCGGCCGTGGTCACCGGCGAGCAGGCCGCGACCCTCGCGCCCCAGGAGCGCCGGCTCGGCGTCGGCTCCGTGGCGCCCGGCACGGCGTGGACCGACCTCCAGTACCTCGGCACCCGGACCGTGCTCGTCGTACGGGTCGGGCACGCCGGCGCCGCCTGGCTGCACACCGTCGCACGGCAACTCGCGGACCAGCGCATCCCGGTGGTCGGCGTGGTGCTGATCGACCCCGATCCGCGGGACCGCACCGACGGCACCCTGTGGGACGGACTGCACACCGCGCTGCGCGGCCGCAGCGAGCGCCCGGCCCGCCGCAACGGGACGAACCGGCCCGGCACCGAGCGGCTGCCGGTGTGGGCCGCACCGGGCCCGGACAACGACCAGGAGGCGCGGTAAGCACATGTGTGGCATCGCAGGAACCTACCGATGGCCGGACGGGAAGGCCGTCACCGACCGGCTCACCGACACCCTCGCCCACCGCGGCCCCGACGGGGCGGGCCGCTACGGCCACCCCGTCGGCGACGGCGACGTGCAGCTCGGGCACCGCCGGCTGGCCATCATCGACCTGTCCGACACCGGGGCCCAGCCGATGGTCTCGGACGGCCTCGTCCTCACGTACAACGGAGAGCTGTACAACGCCCCCGAGCTGCGCGCCGAGCTGACGGCGGCCGGGGTGCGCTTCCACGGCACCTCCGACACCGAGGTGCTCCTCGAGGCCTGGCGGCGCTGGGGCACGGACTGTCTGCCCCGCCTGCGCGGCATGTTCGCGTTCGGCGTCTTCGACGAGCGCACCGGCGAACTCGTGCTCGCCCGCGACCAGTTGGGCATCAAGCCGCTGTTCCTGCTGCGCCGCGGCCAGGGCCTGGTGTTCGCCTCCGAGCTCAAGGCGCTCGCCGGGGTGACCTCGCTGGAACCGGATCCCTCGGCACTGGTGGCCTCGCTCCTCTACTACTGGGTGCCCGACTCGCGCTGCGCGTACCGCGAGGCCGAGAAGCTGCCGCCGGGGAGCTGGCTGCGCTGCCGCCCCGACGGCCGGGTCGAGCGCGGCCGGTTCTGGAACCTGCGCGACGTCGCGGCCGAGGGCAGGGACCGGGCGCGCAGCGGCGACCAGCCGGACCTGGCCGCCGTCGTCGAGGAGTCGACCCGGCGCCACATGCTCTCCGACGTCCCCGTGGCGACCTTCCTGTCCGGCGGTCTCGACTCCAGCTATCTGACCGCGCTCGCGGCCCGGCACCAGCCGGGGATCTCCGCGTACACGATCGGATTCCGCGCCGAGGACGCCAAGTTCGAGGCGATGCCCGACGACCTGCGCTACGCCCGGCAGGTGGCCCGGCAGTTCGGGGTCGACCTGCACGAGATCGAGATCGCCCCGGACGTCCTCGACCTGCTGCCGCGGATGACGTACCACCTGGACGAGCCGATCGGCGACCCCGCCGCGATCAACACGTTCCTGATCTGCGAGGCCGCCCGGGAGGCCGGGGTCAAGGTGATGCTGTCGGGGATGGGCGCCGACGAGCTGTTCGCGGGCTACCGCAAGCACCTGGCCAACGTGATCGCGCTGCGCTACCAGCGCGTCCCGCGGCCCCTGCGCCGCGGCCTGTCCGCGGCCGTGGACAGGCTGCCCGTCGCGACGGCCCGCCGCGGCTACCGGTCGGTGCGCTTCGCGAAGCGGTTCCTGTCCTTCGCCGACCTGCCGGAGGAGACCGCGTTCCGGCGCAGTTACACCATGTATGACCGGGGCGATCTGCTCGCGTTGATCAACCCGGACCTGGCGGGGACGGTCGACGACGTGCTGACCGAGCACGCGGACGTCTACGCGGACAACGACCTCGACGACTTCGTCAACCGCATGTGCCTGGGCGACGCCCGGATGTTCCTGCCGGGCCTCAACCTCGCCTACACGGACCGCTCCAGCATGGCCGCGTCGACCGAGGTGCGGGTGCCGTACGTGGACGTCGAGGTGGTCAGGGCGGCGTTCGCCGTGCCCGGCGACCGCAAGATCGTCGGACGGCAGGGCAAGGCCGTCCTCAAGGAGGCGGCCACCTCGGTCCTGCCGCGGGAGATCGTCTACCGGCCCAAGGGCCTGTTCAGCGCGCCGCTGCGGGCCTGGATGAGCCGGGACCTGGCACCCCTGGTGGCCGAGGTGATCAACGACGGCGTGCTCGTGAACTCCGGGCTCCTGCGCCGGGACGCGCTCGCCCGCATGGTCGCCGAGGACGCCGCAGGTCAGCGGGACTTCTCCAAGCACCTGTGGCACGTACTGACGCTCGAGTACTGGTATCGCGACGCGACCTCCGGGTCGGGCGGCAGCGCCCGCTCAGCGGCGTAGAAGACAGCGTAGAAACAAGGGGACTTGAGTGAAGCAGGTAGTGCAGAACTACAAGAGCGGCGAGCTGGCGGTGCTCGACGTGCCGGTGCCCGGATGCAAGCCGGGCGGTGTGCTGGTGCGCACCGCCTACTCGCTGATCTCCACCGGGACCGAGCTCATGAAGGTGTCCGAGGCCGGCATGTCGATGCTCGGCAAGGCCCGCTCCCGCCCCGACCAGGTGGCCAAGGTCATGCAGAGCGTGGCCACCAACGGGGTGCCCGCCACCTACCGCAAGGTGATGGGCAAGCTGGACTCCTACACGCCGCTCGGCTACTCGCTGTGCGGGGTCGTCGAGCAGGTCGGCGCCGGCATCGACGACGTGAAGGTCGGCGACGTCGTGGCCTGTGCGGGCAACGAGCACGCGCTGCACGCCGAGGTGAACTGGGTCCCGAAGAACCTCTACGCCCCGGTCCCCGACGGCCTCGCACCGCGGCACGCCGCCTTCGGCACCGTCGGCTCGATCGCGATGCAGGGCGTCCGCCAGGGCG
Source organism: Streptomyces sp. NPDC050085 (assembly GCF_044460595.1). NCBI lineage: Bacteria > Bacillati > Actinomycetota > Actinomycetes > Kitasatosporales > Streptomycetaceae > Streptomyces > Streptomyces sp. NPDC050085. The sequence goes on from NZ_JBITJZ010000007.1 coordinate 169,698, forward strand.
AGCCGGCCCTCGGCGAGGTGGCCCTGGTCATCGGCCTCGGCCTGATCGGGCAGCTGGTGGTGCAGCTCCTCACCGCCTCGGGCGTCCGCGTCGTCGGGGCCGACCCCGATCCGGCCCGCTGCGCGCTCGCCGAGCGCCTGGGCGCCGTGGCGTGCGGCGACCCCGCGTCCGCGGCCGTGGAGAGCGCCGTCGCCGAACTCACCGAGGGACACGGCGCCGACCAGGTGTACCTGGCGGCCGGCGGCGGCAGCAACCAGCCCGTCGAGCTGGCCGCGCACCTGGCACGGGACCGCGGCCGCGTCGTCGACATCGGCAAGTGCAGCCTGAACCTGCCGTGGAACGCGTACTACGAGAAGGAGCTCGACGTCCGCTTCTCGCGCAGCTACGGCCCCGGGCGCTACGACCCGGCGTACGAGCTCGAAGGGCGCGACTACCCGATCGGCTACGTGCGCTGGACCGAGCGCCGCAACCTGGCGTGCTTCCTCGACCTCGTCGCCCGCGGCCGCGTCGACGTGGAGCCCCTCATCTCCCACGTCGCCGACTTCGACGACGCCGTGGAGACGTATCAGAACCTCAAGGACGGCGAACTCAAGGCCGTCGCCGTGCTGTTCCGCTATCCGGACCAGGAGGCCGAGGCGGCCGAGGCCCCCTCGGTGACCGTGCCCGTGGTGGACGTGCGGCGGGGTCCTGCCCGGGCGGCGAAGACGCCGGTGCGGCTCGCGTTCGTCGGCGCGGGGAACTACGCGACGTCGATGCTGCTGCCGCACCTGGCCGGGCGCGACGGCGTCGAGCTGGCCACCGTCGTCACCACGACGGCGCTCTCCGCGGCCAACGCGCAGCGCAAGTTCGGCTTCGCCGAGGCGACCACCGACCTCGACGCCGTGCTCGGCGACAAGACCATCGACGCGGTGTTCGTCGTCACCCGGCACAGCTCCCACGCCGAACTGACCCGGCAGGCACTGCTCGCGGGCAAGGCGGTGTTCGTGGAGAAGCCCCTCGCCCTCACCGAGGACGACCTCAGCAGCGTCCTCGCGACCGTGCAGGAGTGCGGCAACGACCGCCTCCAGGTCGGCTTCAACCGCCGCTTCGCGCCGCTCCTGCAGGAGGCCAAGCAGCGGTTCGGCGCCCGGACGGGCCCGGCGAGCCTGCGCTATCTGGTCAACGCGGGCCAGTTGGGACACGGCAGTTGGTACCTCCAGCAGGGCACCGAGGGCTCGCGGTTCGCCGGCGAGGGCGGCCACTTCATCGACACGGCGAGCTGGCTGCTCGACGCCGACCCGGTCTCCGTCTACGCGGTCGCCCCGGCCGGCAACGACGACCTGCAGATCGTCCTGCGCTACCCGGACGGCTCCACCGCCACCCTCAGCTACGTCACCACGGGCGCGCCCGGCTTCCCCAAGGAGACCCTCGACCTGGTTGCCGACGGCAAGGTGCTGCGCCTCGACGACTTCGTGCGCGCCTCGGTCTACGGCCGCAAGCGGTGGGTCAGTTCACGGCTTCCCAAGGCCCGGGACAAGGGGCAGAACGCCGAACTGGCCGCATTCATCAGGGCAGTTCGGACCGGCGGTCCGATGCCGGTGCCGCTGGAGTCCCTGGCCGCCACCACGGCGGCCACCCTCGCCGTGGGCACCGGCCTGGCCGCCGGCGCACCCGTGACGTTGGCGGGGCCGCGATGACCATGAGCGTGGGCTGGTACCTCAGACGCCTGTCCCGGATGGGGCCGCAGGAGGTCGGCGGCCGGGTGCGCGACGCGGTGCGCAGGCGGCGGTGGCGGTCGGCGCGGCCCACCTGCCCGAGTGTGAGCGGCGCCCGGTTCACCGCCGTGCTGCCCGCAGGGACGGCCGCGGCCGTGCCCCCGGACGCGGCCAAGCGGCTCGTCGCCGAGGCGGACCGGCTGATGTACGGGCACGTCGAGTTCTTCGGCGTGGTCCGCGACGACCTGGTCGACCCGGACTGGTGGTACGACCCGAAGACCGGGCGCAGGGCCCCGTTCGGCTACGCCTTCGGCGTGCCCTACCGCGACGAGGACGTCGTCGGGGACATCAAGCAGATCTGGGAACTGTCCCGCCACCAGTACCTCACCGTGCTCGCCGCCGCCTACGCGGTCACCGGGGACGAGCGGTACGCCGAGCGCGTCGCCGACCACCTGCGGTCGTGGTGGGCGGCCAACCCGCCGCTGCGGGGCGTGCACTGGATCAGCGGCATCGAACTGGGGATCCGGCTGCTGTCCTGGGTGTGGATCCGGCGGCTGCTCGACGACTGGCCGGGCGCGGCCGCCCTCTTCGAGGACAACCCGGTGGCCGTGCACCAGATCTGGCACCACCAGCGCTGGCTGGCCGCCTTCCCCAGCCGGGGCTCGTCGGCCAACAACCACGTCATCGCCGAGGCCGCCGGACAGTTCGCCGCGGCCTGCGCCTTCGACTGGTTCCCCGCCTCGGCACGCTGGCGGGCCGCTGCGCTGCGGTCCCTGGACCGAAATCTGCGCAGCAACACCTTCGGCTCGGGCCTCAACCGCGAGCTGGCCTCCGAGTACCACGGCCTCGTCCTCGAACTCGGCCTGGCCGCGCTGGCGGAGGCCGACGCCGCCGACGTGCCGGTGCCCGCGTCGACGCGCCTCGTGCTGCTGCGGATGACCGACGCGCTCGCGGCCGTCGTCGACAGCCGGTTGCGGCCGCCGCGCCAGGGAGACGCGGACGACGGACACGGCCTGATCGTGGACGGCGCGGGCACCGACCGCTGGGGCTCGCTGCTCGCCACCGGGGACGCCGTGTTCGGCCGCCTCGCCTGGTGGCCGGCGGTGACCGGCACCGACGTACGCACGCCGCTGCTCGCCGCGCTCATCAAGCCGGCGCGGCCGAACGTGACCCGTCCCGCGAGCCGGCCGGCCCACTTCGCCGACGCGGGGCTCACCGTCCTGCGCGGCCCCGGTGAGATCTGGTGCCGCTGCGACGCCGGTCCGCACGGCTTCCTGTCCATCGCCGCGCACGCCCACGCGGACGCGCTGTCCGTGGAGGTCCGGCACGACGGGGTCGACGTGCTCGCCGACCCGGGCACCTACTGCTACCACGGGCAGCCCGAGTGGCGGCAGTACTTCCGCTCGACCCTCGGCCACAACACCCTGGAACTCGACGGCGCCGACCAGTCCGTCTCCGGCGGCCCGTTCCTGTGGACCCGGCACGCCCGCAGCCGCGTCCTGGCCGTGGAACCGTCCGACCGGGGCGTGGCCCGCTGGAGCGCCGAACACGACGGCTACCAGCCCTCCGTGCACCGGCGCCGGGTCGAACTGGCGGCGGATACACAGGAGTTGACGATCATCGACGAGGTGCGCGGCCCCCGCAGGCCCGTCCGGCTGACGTTCCACCTCGGCCCGGACATCGCCGCGGACCTGACGGGGAACCGGGCGGCGCTCACCTGGATACGGGACGGCGAAGGGCGCTCCGCGGTGCTCGACCTGCCCGGACAGCTGTCCTGGCGGGCGCACCGCGGCGAGAGCGAACCGCCGCTCGGCTGGTACTCCGCGGGCTTCGGACGCAAGGAACCCACCACGACGCTGGTCGGCACCGGATTCGCCGACGGCACCGCGCAGTCGGGGGAGTTCACCACTGTGCTCGGGTTCCGCGGCTAGGGAGGACGCGTGGGGATGAAGTGGCGTAATTGGGCGGGCTCTTCGGCATCGGTGGCCCTGGTCCTGCTGGTGGCGACCGGTTGCACGGGCACGTCGGACGCCGGGGCGAAACCGTCCCGCGGACCCTCCGTGTCCTCTGGTGCATCCTCTGGTGCGTCCGCCCCGTCGGGGGCGCCCTCCGTGACCGCGGCCCGCGTGTGCGCCAAGCCCTCGGCCGGCCCCACGAAGGCACCCCCGGGCGCGGTGACGGTCGACCCCAAGGTGGTCGACGACCTGGCCGAGAAGACCAGGAACAACCCGCCGGGCACCACGTTCTGGCTGCGCCCGGGCAAGCACAGGCTCGAACCCGAGCGCTACGCCCAGGTGATGGCGAAGAAGGGGAACCGCTACCTCGGCGCCCCGGGCGCGGTGCTCGACGGCGGCAAGAAGAACAACTACGCCTTCAGCGGCACCGCCCCCGACGTCACCATCCGCTACCTGACCGTGCAGCACTTCGTGGCACCGCCCGACGAGGGCGTCGTCAACCACGACATGGCCGACGGCTGGGTCATCGAGCAGTCGAAGATCCAGTACAACTCGGGCGCCGGACTGATGGGCGGCGCCCGCCAGCAGGTCCGCGCCAACTGCCTGCGCGACAACGGCCAGTACGGCATGAACGCGTACAAGACCGGTGACTCCATCCGCGGCCTGGTGGTCGAGGACAACGAGATCGTGGGCAACAACACCGACGACTGGGAGCGGCAGCGGCCGGGCTGCGGCTGCACCGGAGGCATCAAGTTCTGGGCCGTCAACGGCGCCGAGATACGCGGCAACTGGGTCCACGACAACCGCGGCGTCGGCCTGTGGGCGGACAACAACAACAACGACTTCCGCATCGAGGGCAACCTGATCGAGGCCAACGACGGTGCCGCGCTGATGTACGAGACCAGCTACAACGCGGTCGTCCGGAACAATACGATCCGGCGCAACAACTGGGTCGAGGGCCGCGCCTACGCCGACCGCGGCGACCCCTTCCCGTACGCGACCGTCTACATCTCCGAGGCGGGCGGCGAGCCACGGATCAAGGCCCGCACGAACAAGCTCGAGTTCTACGGGAACGTCCTGGAGAACAACTGGAACGGCATCACCCTGTGGGAGAACGCCGACCGGTTCTGCAACAGCCCGGCCAACACCTCCAGCGGATACTGCACGCTGCTGGTCAAGGACACCAAGCGCTGCGCGAAACCGGCCATCGCCACCGCGCCGCTCTACTCCGACTGCCGGTGGAAGACCCAGCGCGTGGACATCCACGACAACCGCTTCGTGCTCGACACGTCCGTCGTCAAGTGCACGACCGGGTGCGGGCGCATGGCGGTCCTGTCCAACTACGGCACCTACCCGAAGTGGTCGCCGTACAAGGGCAAGCGGGTCGCCGACGCGATCACCCTCAAGCAGTCCAACCGCTGGCACGACAACACCTACAGCGGACCGTGGAGCTTCGTCGCGCAGAACACCGACCAGAAGCTCGACTCCGGGCAGTGGCAGGACGCGCCCTACCGGCAGGACGCGGGCAGCACCTTCGCCGCGAAGGCCGGTGGTTGAGATGACCGCCGAACTCGACCACGGCACACGGCCGGGCACACCGGACACCACGGCACCCCGCGCGGCCGGCACACCGAAGGCCGCAGGCATCGTCTGGGCGCTGCTGGGCCTCAACACGCTCGGCTCCGCCGGGGCGAAGACGATCGTGCCGCTGCCCCGCTCGCTCATCCAGATGGCCACCATGGGCGCGCTGGTCGCCGCGTTCGCCCTGGCGCTCGCGCTCAACCTGAGGCTGCGCATCAGGTCCGGCGCCTTCCTGTCCCTGCTCACCCTGCTCCTCGTACCGAGCGTGATCTCCAGCGTGAACCTGGAGGTCGGCTTCGGCGCGCTGTTCCGCTGCGGCCGCCTCGCGCTGTTCATCGCCACGCTGTGGCTGCTCAGCCGCTGGTGGGACGGGAGCGTGACGTTCGTCCGGCACCACATCCGGATGTACTTCGTCGCGCTGGCGACGGCGGCCGCCGGCCTGGTCATCTCCCCGGGCGCGGCCATGCCCGAGCTCTACGGCGGACGGCTCGTCGGCGCGCTGTGGCCGCTCACCCCGCCGCAGATCGGCCAGTACGCGGCAGTGATCATCGGGCTCACCGTGCTGCTCCTGCTGGGGCGCAGGACCACCCGGGGCAGCGGGGCCCTGATCATCGTGCCGTCCCTCGTCCTGCTCGCCCTGACCCACACCAGGACGGCCACGGTCGGCCTGCTCGCCGGTCTGGTCCTCGCGATCGGCTCGCTCGTCCTGACCAGCGCGGCCGCCCGCCGGTTCTTCACCTGGGCGGTGGTGGTGTGCACGGTGGCGGGGGTGGGGTTCGCCTCCGCACTGCAGGCGTGGTTCCTGCGCGGGCAGAGCAAGGAGTACTTCACCAGCCTCACCGGCCGGGCCAAGGTCTGGGACGCCCTCCTCGCCGCGCCCCGCACGACCGCGGAGCAGGTGTTCGGAGTGGGCCTGGGCGACAAGTCGTTCGGCGGGCTGCCGATCGACAACAGCTGGCTGGCCGTCTACAACGAGCAGGGCCTGCTGGGCGTCACCCTGGTCGCGGCGATCATCGTCGTCCTCGCCGGTGTCGCGCTGCTGCGGCCGCCGTCGCTGGAGAGGGCCTGCGCGATCTTCCTCATCAGCTACGTCGCGATCTCCTCGTACACCGAGGCAGGACTCGGCGACGCCTCGCCGTACCTGCTGCACCTGGCGCTGGCCGCCTCGCTCCTCGCGGCGCCCGCCGCGACCCCGCCCCTCGCAACCGCCGCGTCCCTCAAGACGCCCGTGGTCCCGCAACGACGCATCCCGCGATGGGCCCGCAGATCGGAGCTGACCTGAGCATGCACGGCAACCACGGCATCCACGGCATCCATGTTCTCGTGGTGCACAACCGCTACTCGTCGGCGCAGCCGAGCGGGGAGAACCGGGTCGTCGACCAGGAAGTGGCGCTCCTGCGCGAAGCGGGCCACCGGGTCGAGGTGTTCGAGCGGCGCAGCGACGACATCGCCGCCCGGTCCCTGCCCGGCAAGGCGGCGGTGCCGCTCCTCGTGCCGTGGAACCCCGCGGTCCGCAAGGAGCTCGCCGCCCGGCTGCGCGCCGAACGCCCCGACGTGGTGCACGTCCACAACGTCTTCCCGCTGCTGTCGCCCGCGGTCATCGCCGCCTGCGCCGACGCCGGGGTGCCCGTCGTCGCCACGCTGCACAACTACACCCAGGTCTGCCCGCCCGGCACCCTGCACCGCGACGGCCGGGCGTGCACCGAGTGCGTCGGCTCGAAGGCGTCGCTGCCCGCCGTCCGGCACGGCTGCTACCGGGGCTCCCGGCTCGCGACCGTGCCGCTCGCGGTCAGTCTGACGCTCAACCGGCGGCGCTGGTGGTCCGGCGTCGAGCGGTTCTTCTGCATCTCGGCGGCCCAGCGCGACGTGCTCGTACGGTCCGGCATGCCGGGGGAGCGGCTGACGGTGAAGCACAACTTCGTGCCGGAGCCGGGCGCCCGCCGCACGGGCGGCGGCGAGCACGTGCTGTTCCTCGGCCGCCTCGCCGAGGCCAAGGGCGTGCGCCTGCTCATGACCGCGTGGGACGAGATCGCGTCGAGCGGCGGAGTCGGCGTGCCGCTCGTGCTCGCCGGCGCGGGCCCGCTCGAGCGGGAGGTGACCGCCTGGGCGGCGGGCCGGGACGACGTGCGCCACGTCGGACTGCTCGACCCGGAACAGTGCCGCGAGCTGGTGGCGCGGTCGGTCGCCGTGGTGGCTCCGTCGATGGCGATGGAGACGTTCGGCCTGGTCGTCGCGGAGGCGATGGCGGCGGGCGTCCCGGCGGTCGCCGCCGGTCACGGGGCCTTCGTCGAACTCGTCGAGGACGGGACGACCGGGCTGCTGCACCGGCCGGGCGACGCCGCCTCGCTCGCGTCCTGCCTGCGCCGGGTCACGGCCGAGCCGGCCCGCAACCAGGAGATGGGCCAGGCGGCCCGGCGCCGCTACGAACAGCGCTTCAGCCCGGCCGTCGGGCTCGAGCGACTGGAGGAGGAGTACCGCTCCGCGATCGCGGGCCGGTCGGAATCACCGGAACCAGTGGGGGACGGAATCAATGGGGGGCAGTAAATGACACGTTGCCGACTGTGCGGCTCGACGACGCTGGCGAGCGTCGTCGACCTCGGGGCGACACCACCGTGCGAGAGCTTTCTCGCCGCGGACCAACTGGACGACGCGGAGCCCGCGTACCCGCTGCACCTGCGGGTCTGCACCGACTGCTGGCTGGCGCAGATCCCGCCGCTGATCACGCCGGAGGAGACGTTCAAGGAGTACGCGTACTTCTCCTCGTTCTCGACCTCCTGGGTGGAGCACGCGCGGACCTACGTCGCCGATGCGGTGCAGCGGACGGGCCTCGGCCCGGACGCGTTCGTGGTCGAAGTGGCAAGCAACGACGGCTACTTGCTCAAGCACGTGGTGGACCGGGGGATCCGCTGCCTCGGCATCGAGCCGTCGGTGAACGTCGGCGCCGCGGCACGCGACGCGGGCGTGCCCACGCTCACGGAATTCCTGTCCCCGGAGACCGGCGCGGCCGTCCGCGCCGAGCACGGCCCGGCGGACCTGGTCGTGGCCAACAACGTGTACGCGCACATCCCCGACGTGGTCGGCTTCACCCAGGGGCTGCGCGCCCTCGTCGCCGACGACGGGTGGGTCTCCATCGAGGTGCAGCACCTGCTGACCCTGATCGAGGAGAACCAGTACGACACGATCTACCACGAGCACTTCCAGTACTACACGGTCGCGTCCGCGATCAGGGCGCTCGCCAGCGGTGGACTCGCCCTGGTGGACGTCGAGTTGCTGCCCACGCACGGCGGCTCCATCCGCCTGTGGGCCCGTCCCGCCGAAGCGGCGGGGCAGCCCTCCCAGCGGGTCGCCGACGTGCTGGCCAGGGAGAAGGCCGCCGGTCTGCAGGAGCTCTCCGGATACACCGAGTTCTCCGCCCGGGTGGCCAAGGTCCGCCGGGATCTGCTGCGGTTCCTCATCGAGGCGGCCGAGCAGGGCAGGACGGTCGTCGGCTACGGCGCCCCCGGCAAGGGCAACACCCTGCTCAACCACTGCGGCATCCGGCCCGACCTGCTCGCGTACACGGTCGACCGCAACCCCTACAAGCACGGCAGGTTCACCCCGGGCACCCGCATCCCGATCCTGCCGCCCGAGCAGATAGCCGCCGACAAGCCGGACTACGTCCTCGTCCTGCCGTGGAACCTGCGGACCGAGCTCGTCGAGCAGCTGTCCTTCGTCTACGAGTGGGGCGGCCGCCTGGTCTTCCCCATCCCTGAACTGAGCATCGTCGAGGACGTCGCGAAAGAGGTCACAGCATGAAGGTCGTCCTGTTCTGCGGCGGTTACGGGATGCGGATGCGCAGCGGCGCGGCGGACGACGTGCCCAAGCCGATGGCGATGGTCGGCCCGCGCCCGCTGATCTGGCACGTCATGCGCTACTACGCGCACTTCGGGCACACGGAGTTCATCCTCTGCCTCGGCTACGGGGCCCATCACATCAAGAACTTCTTCCTCAACTACGAGGAGACGACGTCCAACGACTTCGTCCTGCGCGGCGGGCGGACCGAGCTGCTGTCCACGGACATCTCGGACTGGACCATCACGTTCGCGCAGACCGGCATCGAGTCACCGATCGGGGAGCGCCTGCGCCGGGTGCGCCACCACCTCGACGGCGACGAGATGTTCCTCGCCAACTACGCCGACGTGCTCACCGACGCCCCGCTGCCGGAGATGATCGAGAAGTTCTCCCAGCGCGACGCCGGTGCCTCGATGATGGTCGTGCCGCCCCAATCCTCCTTCCACTGCGTGGAGTTGGGCGAGGACGGCCTGGTGGGCGGCATCACCGCGGTCAGCGAACTGCCGCTGTGGGAGAACGGCGGCTACTTCGTGCTCCGCCAGGAAGTCTTCGACCACATACCGGAGGACGGGGACCTGGTCGCCGACGGCTGCGCCCAACTCGCCAAGCAGGGACGCCTCGTGGCCCACCAGCACCGCGGCTTCTGGAAGCCGACCGACACGGTGAAGGAGCGCGCCGCGCTCGACACCGCCTACGCCCGCGGCGACCGCCCCTGGGCCGTCTGGGAGCGCGACGACGCCGGGGTGAGCGCGTGATCCGGCTGAACTCCGGGCGCCTGAAGGCGATCGTGGCGGTCGGCGCGCACTGCGACGACCTCGCCATCGGCGCCGGCGGCACCCTGCTCACCCTGTGCCGTGCGCACCCCGGCATCCGGGTCGACGCGCTCGTCCTCTCCGGCGGCGGCACCGAACGCGAGCAGGAGGAGCGGGCCGCGCTCGCCGCCTTCTGCCCGGACGCCGACCTGCGCCTCACCGTCCTCAAACTGCCGGACGGCCGGATGCCCGTGCACTGGGACGAGGCCAAGGCCGCCGTCGAGGAACTGCGCGGGCAGACCGAGCCCGACCTGATCCTCGCCCCGCGCACCGACGACGCGCACCAGGACCACCGCGGCCTCGCCCGGCTGATCCCGACCGCGTTCCGCGACCACCTCGTCCTCGGTTACGAGATCGTCAAATGGGACGGCGACCTCGGCCGGATGGCGGCCTACCAGCCGCTGACGCCTCAGGTCGCCGAAGAGAAGGTGCGGCTGCTGCAGGAGCACTACCCCTCGCAGCGCCACCGCCCCTGGTACGACCGCGAGGCCTTCCTCGGCCTCGCCCGGATCCGCGGCATCGAATGCCAGGCGCGCTACGCCGAGGCCTTCGCCGTCACCAAACTCACGCTCGACCTCGGCACTTCCACTGTGGGGGAATGAACCTTGCGCGTACTGCTCACCGGACACCAGGGCTACCTGGGCACCATCATGGCCCCCGTCCTGACGGCCGCCGGACACGACGTCGTCGGCCTCGACGCCGGCCTGTTCGCCGACTGCGTCCTCGGCCCGCCGCCCGCCGACCCGTCCGGACACCGGGTGGACCTGCGCGACGTCACGGCCGACCACGTCGCCGGGGTGGACGCCGTGATCCACCTGGCCGCGCTCTCCAACGACCCTCTCGGATCGCTGGCGCCCGAACTCACCTACGACATCAACCACCACGCGTCCGTACGCCTGGCCCGCCTCGCCCGCGAGGCCGGAGTGCGGCGCTTCCTGTACGCGTCCACGTGCTCCGTCTACGGCGCCGCCGGGGGCGACGAGCTGGTGGCCGAGGACGCCCCGCTGCGCCCGGTCACGCCGTACGCCGAGTCCAAGGTGCGCGTGGAGGACGACCTGCACGCCCTCGCCGACGACGACTTCACCCCGGTGTTCATGCGCAACGCCACCGCCTTCGGCTTCTCGCCCCGGCTGCGTGCCGACATCGTCCTGAACAACCTGGTCGGCCACGCCCTGCTCTCCGGCGAGGTGCTCGTGCTCTCCGACGGCACCCCCTGGCGCCCGCTCGTGCACGCTGCCGACATCGCACGCGCCTTCACCGCCGCGCTGACCGCGCCGCGCGAGGCCGTGCACGACCGGGCGTTCAACATCGGCAGCGAGACCAACAACGTCACGGTCGCCGAGATCGCCGAACAGGTCGCCGAGGCGGTGTCGGGCGCGAAGGTGCGGATCACCGGGGAGAACGGCGCCGACCCGCGCTCGTACCGCGTGGACTTCTCCCGGTTCCGGGCCGCGATCCCCGGCTTCGACTGCGAGTGGACGGTCAAGCGGGGCGCGCTCGAACTCTGCGACGCCTACCGGAACTTCGGCCTGACCCGGGACGACTTCGAGCAGCGCTTCACCCGCCTCGCCGTGCTGCGCGCGGCATCCGAAGCGGGCGCCGTCGACGACACCCTGCGGTGGCGCCGATGACCGCTGTCGGCGAGGAGATGCACGCACTGGTGGAGCGGCTCTACCCGCTGTGCCGGAGCATCACGGGCGACGGTGTGCGCGCCACCCTGGACATCGTCGGCGAGTACGTCCCCCTGGACCGGCACGAGGTGCCGACCGGGACGCAGGTGCTCGACTGGACGGTGCCGCAGGAGTGGAACATCAGGGACGCGTACATCGCCGACCCCGCGGGCAACCGGGTCGTCGACTTCGCCGCGTCCAGCCTGCACGTGCTCGGCTACAGCGTGCCGGTGTCGACGACCCTGCCGCTCAGCGAGCTCCGCGCCCACCTGCACACCCTCCCGGACCAGCCGGACTGGGTTCCGTACCGCACCAGTTACTACAAGCCCGAGTGGGGATTCTGCCTCGCACAGAACACCCTGGACGCGCTGCCGGACGGCGACTACGAGGTCCGCATCGACTCCACCCTCGCGGACGGCCACCTCAGCTACGCCGAGCACGTGATACCCGGTCAGGTGCCGGACGAGGTGATCGTCTCCTGCCACGTCTGCCACCCGTCCCTCGCCAACGACAACCTGGCGGGCATCGCCGTGGCGACGTTCCTCGCCCGGACGCTGGCGGAGCAGAACCCGTACTACACCTACCGGTTCATCTACGCGCCCGGCACCATCGGGGCGATCACCTGGCTGGCCCGCAACGCGGAGCGGATCGAACGCGTCAAGCACGGCCTCGTGCTGGCCTGCGCGGGCGACCGGGGACAGCTCACCTACAAACAGAGCAGACGCGGCGACGCGGAGATCGACCGCGTCCTGCGCCACGTCCTCACCACCTCCGAACGACCGCACCACATCAAGGAGTTCACCCCGTACGGCTACGACGAGCGGCAGTACTGCTCGCCCGGGTTCGACCTCGGCGTGGGCTCGCTCAGCCGGACCCCGTACGCCGGATACCCCGAGTACCACACCTCCGCGGACAACCCGGACTTCGTCTCCCCGGAGGCGATGGCGGACACCCTCGCCGTGTGCCGCGAGGCGATCGGCGTCCTCGACCGCAACCGGACGTACGTCAACCTCAGCCCCTACGGCGAACCCCAGCTCGGCAGGCGGGGGTTGTACGACGCCCTCGGCGGCCGCAGCGACACCAAGCAGGCCCAGCTCGCCATGCTGTGGGTGCTCAACCTCTCCGACGGCGGGCACAGCCTGCTGGACGTCGCCGAACGGTCGGGGCTGCCGTTCGACGCCGTCGCCGTCGCGGCCGACGCCCTCGGCGCCGCCGGTCTGATCAAGGCGTGACGCCGATGACCATCGAGGGGGAGAAGACGAGACCGGCGGCGAGAACCGGCAGACGCGCCATGGCCGGGCGGCTGTCCTGGGGCCTCGCCGACCAGGCGGCCTCCAGCATCTCCAACTTCGCGGTGGGGATCTACGTCGCCCGCTCGCTCGGAGTGACCGCGTTCGGCGTGTTCAGCCTGGCCTGGGTGACGTACGGCGTGGTCCTCAGCGTCTCCCGCGGCCTGGCCACCGACCCGCTCGTGGTCCGCTTCAGCGGCGTCCCGGACGTGTCCTGGCGCGGCGCGGTGGCCCGCTCGTCGGGCACCGCGCTCGGCGTCGGCGCCGCCGTCGGCGCGGGCTGCCTGGCGGTCGGGCTCGTGGTCGGCGGCCGCGTCGGACCCGCGTTCGCCTGCCTCGGCGTCATGCTGCCCGGGCTGCTGCTGCAGGACGCCTGGCGGTACTCGTTCTTCGCCGCGGGCATCGGGCGCAAGGCGTTCGTCAACGACGTCGTGTGGGGCGTCGCGCTCGTCCCGGCCATGGTGGCGGCCGCCCGCGTCGGCACCGTCGCCGCGTTCGTGCTCGCCTGGGGCGCGTCCGCCACGGTCGCCGCCGCGTACGGCTGCTTCCAGGCCGGCATCAGGCCCCGGGTCACCGGGGCACGCGAGTGGCTGCGCGCCCACCGCGACCTCGGCTACCGCTACCTGGTCGAGAACGTCGGCGTCAGCGGCGCCAGCCAACTGCGGGCGTACGGGCTCGGCGCGATCGTCGGGGTCGGCGCGGTGGGCGTCGTCCGCGGCGCCGAGCTCCTGCTCGGCCCGTTCATGGCGCTCCTGATGGGCCTCTCGCTCGTCACCGTCGCGGAGGCGGCCCGCGTGGTGCGCCAGGCCCCGCACCGCCTCGGCCGGTTCTGCCTCCTGCTGGGCGGCGGTCAGGCCGCCGCCGCACTGCTCTGGGGCGGGGCACTGCTCCTGATGCCGGACCGGCTCGGCGAACTCGCGCTCGGCGACGTCTGGCACTCGGCGTCGGCGCTCATCGGGCCCGTCACGCTCGGCGTCGCGGGCGCGGGCCTCGGCACCGGCGCGGCGGCCGGCCTGCGCGCGCTCGCCGCGGCCCGGCGCAGCCTGCGCAGCCAACTCGTCGCCTCCGCCTGCTACGTCACCGGCGGGCTCGGCGGCGCGGCCGCGGGCGGCACGGTCGGCTCGGCCTGGGGCGTCGCCGCCGCCACCCTCTGCAGCTCGGCCGTGTGGTGGCTGCACCTGCGGACCGCCCTGCGCGAGCACCACCAACCCCCCATCCGTGAAGTGAGGACGCCATGACCTCCCACCCCCGCCTCAGCATCGGCCTGCCCGTGTACAACGGCGAGGAGTACCTCGCCGAGTCGCTCGACGCCCTGCTCGGCCAGACCTACGAGGACTTCGAACTCGTCATCACCGACAACGCCTCGACCGACCGGACCCAGGAGATCTGCCGCAAGTACGCCGCGCAGGACTCCCGCATCCGCTACCTGCGGCTGCCCCGCAACATCGGCGCCGCACCCAACCACAACTACGTCTTCACCCAGTGCCACGGCGAACTGTTCAAGTGGGCCTCGCACGACGACCTGTACGCCCGGGACCTGCTGCGGCGCTGCGTCGAAGCCCTCGACGAACGACCCGACGTGATCCTCGCGCACGCCGACCAGGCCGTCATCGACGAACAGGGCCGGGTGAAGGTCCCGTACGCGTACACGCTCGCCACCGACTCGCCGAGCGCGCCCGAGCGCTTCCGCAGCATGCTCTTCGAGCCCGGCGGCGACGACTTCTACGGGGTGATCAGGGCCGACGTGCTGCGCCGGGTGAAGCCGCACGACAGCTACCACCACGCGGACCGCACCTTCGTCGCCGAGATCGGCCTGCACGGGCCCTTCCACCAGGTGCCCGAACTGCTCTACTTCCGCCGCGACCACCCCACGCGGGCCGAGCGGGCGAACCCGTCGAAGCGGTCCCGGTGCGTCAACCTGGACCCGCGCCGCGCGGGCCTGCTGCACCCCACGCCGCGGCTGCTCGCCGAGTACGTGGCGGGTTTCGTGTCGGCGATCCGCCGGGCCCCGCTCTCCGCGGCCGACCGGCGCGCCTGCTACGGCCACCTGGCCTCCTGGATGACCAGCCGGGTCCGGCCGGGCGCGGGCGAACGCGTCGAGGACCGGGCGCCGGTCGACCCGGCCGCACTCACGGTCTCCGTCGACGACCTGGTCGCGGGCCGCGAAGGGCGGGGCGCATGAAGTCCCCTGTCCGCGTAGGGGTGTTCGGCCTGCTCGGCTCCGGCAACCTAGGCAACGACGGGTCCCTCGAGGCCGTCCTCGAGTACCTCCGCGTGGCGCACCCGGACGCGGTCGTGGACGCCCTGTGCGGCGGCCCCGACGTCGTCTCCGCCCGGTACGGCATCGCCGCGACGCGGCTGCACTGGAACCGCGGCGAGTACCGGACCGCGTCCCGTGCGGGCGCCGTCGCGGCCAAGGGCCTCGGCAAACTCGTCGACGTCTTCCGCACCGCCGCCTGGGTCCGCCGCCACGACGTCGTGATCGTGCCGGGCATGGGCGTCCTGGAGGCCACGCTGCCGCTGCGGCCGTGGGGCTTCCCCTACTCCCTGTTCCTGCTCTGCGCGAGCGGCCGGCTGTCCGGCACCCGGGTCGCCCTGGTCGGCGTCGGCGCGGACGCGATCACCGACCCGGCGACCCGGGCCCTGGTGCGCTGGTCGGCGCGTCTGGCCAGGTACCGCTCGTACCGCGACACCCACTCCCGCGACGCGATGCGGGCGATGGGCGTGAACACCGCGCGCGACAAGGTCCACCCGGACCTCGCGTTCGCCCTGCCGACACCACCCGCGAGCCCGCCGTCGGGCCCGCCGGGACCGGTGTGCGTCGGCGTCATGGACTTCCACGGCGGCAACGACGACCGTGCCCGCGCCGACGAGATCCACCGCCGCTACCTGGAGGGCACAACGCGGTTCGTCCGCGCACTGGTCGAGGACGGCCGACCGGTCCGGCTGCTGACCGGCGACGCGTGCGACGCGCCCGTCGTCGCCGCCATCCTCGACGCGGTGGACTCACCCCTGGTCACCGCGGCCGACGCCGCCTCCCTCGCCGACCTCATGAAGGAGACGGCGGCCGCCGACACCGTCGTCGCGACCCGCTACCACAACCTGATCTGCGCGCTGAAGGCCGGAACGCCGACGCTCGCCCTCAGCTACGCGGCGAAGAGCGACGCGCTCATGGACCGGATGGGCCTCGCCGCGTACTGCCACCCCGCGCGCGAGGTCGACGCCGACCGGCTGCTCGAACAGTTCAGGGCGCTGGAGAAGCGCGCGGCCGAGCTCCGACAGACCCTCGCCGAGCGGAACCTGGCCGTCGCCCGCCAACTCCAGGACCAGTTCACCGACTTGACCGCGGCCCTTTTCCCGGCCACCGACCACGCCCCTGCCGGGCGGGAGGCTCCATGAAAGCGCGCGAAGTCCCCGAGATCGCCGGGGCGTACCTGTTCGAGCCGACGCCGTACGCCGACGAACGCGGCTTCTTCTGCCGCACGTTCGACGCCGACGTCGTCCGCTCGGTCGGCCTCGACCCGAACGCCTTCGTCCAGGACAGCGTGTCCCGCTCGGTGCAGGGTGTGGTCCGGGCCCTGCACCTGCGCTCCGGTGCCGGAGAGGCCAAGCTCGTCCGGTGCTCGTACGGGCGGATCTTCGACGTCGTCGTCGACCTGCGGCCCGACTCGCCCACGTACCTGAACCGGGGCTTCTTCGAGCTGTCCGGCGAGACGCAGGTGACCCTGTACATCCCGGCGGGCTGCGCGCACGGCTTCCAGGCCCTGACCGAGACCGCCGACACCTCGTACCGGATCGACCGCCCGCACGACCCGGCCGAGGACGTGACGATCGCCTTCGACGACCCGGAGCTCGCCATCCCGTGGCCGCTGCCGCCCACCTCGATGTCCGACCGGGACCGCACGGCGCCAGGCCTCGCCGATGCGCTGAAGCAGCAAGCCCTCGAGCAGCAAGCCCTGAAGCAGAAGGAGAGCTGACGCCGCAGTGGACAGCGAACAGACCGTGGACAGCGAACAGACCGTGAACAGCGAACACGCCGTGGAGACCGAGGAGTTGGACCTTCCTCTGTCGCGGGCGGCGAACGAGCGGCTGCACGCCCTGATCCCCGGAGGCGCGCACACGTACGCCAAGGGCGACGACCAGTACCCCGAGCACCTGGCCCCGGTCATCAGCCACGGCCGCGGCGCCCACGTGTGGGACGTCGACGGCAACCGCTACATCGAGTACGGGTCGGGACTCCGGTCGGTCAGCCTCGGCCACGCCCACCCGCGCGTGACCGAGGCGGTGCGCCGGGAGATCGGCCGCGGCAGCAACTTCGTGCGCCCGTCCCTCGTCGAGGCCGAGGCCGCCGAGCGCTTCCTGGCGACGGTGCCGACCGCCGAGATGGTGAAGTTCGCGAAGAACGGCTCCGACGTCACCACCGCGGCGGTCCGCCTCGCCCGCGCCGTCACCGGCCGCCCGCGGGTGGCCATCTGCGGCGACCACCCGTTCTTCTCCGTCGACGACTGGTTCATCGGCACCACCCCGATGTCCGCGGGCATCCCGGCCGCGACGACCGAGCTCACGGTCTCCTTCCCGTACGGTGATCTCGCCGCCACGGAGGACCTGTTGACCCGGTACCCGGACGAGATCGCCTGCCTGATCCTCGAACCCGCGGGCCACTGCGAGCCCCCGCCCGGCTACCTCCAGGGGCTGCGCGAACTCGCCGACCGGCACGGCTGCGTCCTCGTCTTCGACGAGATGATCACCGGCTTCCGCTGGTCGGAGGCGGGTGCGCAGGGCCTGTACGGCGTCGTCCCCGACCTCTCCACGTTCGGCAAGGCGCTGGGCAACGGGTGCGCGGTCTCCGCGCTCGCCGGACGCCGCGACCTGATGGAACGGGGCGGCCTGCGGCACGCCGACGAGCGGGTGTTCCTCCTGTCCACGACCCACGGTGCGGAAACACACTCCCTGGCGGCCGCGATGGCCGTGCAGGCGACGTACGCCGAGGAGGGCGTCACCGCTCAACTGCACGCGCTCGGCGAGCGGTTGGCCGCCGGCGTCCGCGCGGCCGCGGCCGGGATGGGCGTCGCCGACCACGTCCTCGTCCGGGGCCGGGCCAGCAACCTGGTCTTCGCCACCCTCGACGAGAACGGGCAGCCGTCGCAGCAGTACCGCACCCTGTTCCTGCGCAGGCTCCTCGCGGGCGGCGTCCTCGCCCCGTCGTTCGTGGTGAGCAGCGCGCTCAGCGACACCGACATCGACCGCACCGTCGAGGTGGTGGCGCAGGCATGTGCCGTGTACCGCAAGGCACTTGACGCCGCCGACCCCACGCCCTGGATGGTCGGGCGGCCGGTGAAGCCCGTGTTCCGCCGCCTCGCCTGACGAGACGTCAGCGCCGCTGCCACCGGCCGTCGTCGGCGACCCGGTCGACCAGCCACGCGGTCGCCGGAACCACCGCGAGCGCGGTGCACCAGCCGCCGACGGCGTCGGTCGGGTAGTGCGCGCTGAGCGCGACCTCCGCCCAGCCCATGACGGCGCCGGCGGCCAGCGCGGCACCCAGCACGAGGAGCGTGCCGCGCGCCCTGCCGAGGCGGAGCCGGTCGGCGGCGAGCAGCGCGAGGGCGAGGGCGAGTGCGGTGAGGAAGGCGGTGTGCCCGCTCGGGTAGGACAGGTTGCCCGGGCCGTGGATGGTGCGTCCCACCAGGTGTTTGAGCAGGGTCCCTGCCCCCACGGTCAGGGCGCTCCCGGAGACGACGAGCACCGCCGCGCGAGGGCGCCGCAGCAGCAGGCACACGGCCGCGGCGGCGGCGACCAGCAGCACGGATCCGGCGGGCTCGCCCAGGAAGTCGATGGTCAGGGCGACGCGCCGCCACGGCGGCCGCACGCTGTCCGCCGTCGGCGGGACGAGCCACGCGTCCAGTGTCCCGGGCCGGGAGCGACCGGCGAACAGGACGCCGAGCACGACGACCACCACAGCGGCGAGGACGGCGGTCAGCCCGAGCCACGCGCGCAGCCCCGGGAGCAGCGCCGGGCGCGCGGGTCGGCCCGGCAGGTCGAGGTCGGGCTCCGCTCCGGCCAGGCGATCCAACGCGAGCCCCCTGTCGTGTCCGATCTGCCTTCAGCGACCGCTACGGCCCTACTTGTCACCCTAACCGGCGTGCGACCGCCTGGAGGGTCAAATCTCCGCCAGAGCGGTCGAGTTGAAACGCGCAGGCGTAAAGCGGGAGTGGGGAAGTGGGGAGTGGGGGCGTAGGGGTGAACCAGGTTCAGACGGCCAACTCGTCCGCGAGAAGGTCCATCAGCAGCCCGTCGTGCCACTCGCCCGTCCGGTGATCACGCGCGTACGCCCGCATGATGCCCACGGGCCGGAACCCGACCTTGGTGTAGCAGCGGATCGCCGCGGTGTTCGCCGCGGCCGGATCGATGGTCAGCCGGTGGTGGCCGCGTTCCTCCACGAGCCACCGGGCCAGCGTGCGGACGGTGTCGGTGCCGAGCCCCTGCCCGTGGTGGCCCGCCGTCAGGAAGATGTCGATGCCGGCATGGCGGAACTCGGGATCGGTCTCCTCGTGGAACTGGACGGCGCCGATGACCTCGCCGTCGAGGACGACGGCCAGCATGTGCTCGTAGCCGTCCGGAGGCGACCACCACGCCGCGACCTCCTCCTCCCTCACGATCCGTTCGAGGACCGCGGCGTCCCCGTCGACCACCGAACGCAGCACGACCTTGTCCCCATGCAGCTCCATGCCGTCACAGTAGGCCGCAGCCACCGATCCGGCCCGGCCTTTTCACCTGGGGGAAGCGTGCTGCGGCAACTGGAACACCTGGTCGCCCTCGCGCGCGAACAGCACTCCGGCGGGGCCGCCGCCGCGGGCGCCCACGCCTACGCCGTCCACGAGCCGCCCGCGGAGCACTGACCCCGGCCGCCCGGAGGACCGTGCCGAGTCCTCCGGGCAACCGCACGTCAGGCCCTGCGCATCGGGCCTCAGAAGAACCCGAGCTTCTGCGCCGAGTACGACACCAGGAGGTTCTTCGTCTGCTGGTAGTGCTCCAGCATCATCTTGTGGTTCTCCCGGCCGATCCCGGACTGCTTGTACCCGCCGAACGCCGCGTGCGCCGGGTACGCGTGGTAGCAGTTCGTCCAGACGCGACCCGCCTGGATCGAACGGCCCGCGCGGTACGCCGTGTTGATGTCGCGGGTCCACACCCCGGCGCCGAGCCCGTACAGCGTGTCGTTCGCGATCTTGATGGCGTCGTCGAAGTCCGAGAAGGACGCGACGGAGACGACCGGGCCGAAGATCTCCTCCTGGAAGATGCGCATGCGGTTGGTGCCCTCGAAGATCGTGGGCTGGACGTAGTAGCCGCCCGCCAACTCGCCGTCGTACTCTATGCGTTGGCCGCCCGTGAGGACCTTCGCACCCTCCTGCTGGCCGATGTCCAGGTAGGAGAGGATCTTCTGGAGCTGGTCGTTGGAGGCCTGGGCGCCGATCATCGTGTCGGTGTCCAGGGGGTGGCCGGGGACGATGGCCTCGGTGCGGGCGATCGCCGCGTCGATGAACTCGCTGTAGTGGCCCTGCTGGATCAGTGCGCGGGAGGGACACGTGCAGACCTCGCCCTGGTTGAGGGCGAACATCGTGAAGCCCTCCAGGGCCTTGTCGCGGAAGTCGTCGTCCTTCGCCCAGACGTCGTCGAAGAAGATGTTGGGCGACTTGCCGCCGAGTTCGAGGGTGACCGGCTTGATGTTCTCCGACGCGTACTGCATGATCAGCCGGCCCGTCGTGGTCTCACCGGTGAAGGCGACCTTCGCCACGCGCGAGCTGGACGCCAGGGGCTTGCCCGCCTCGACCCCGAAGCCGTTGACGATGTTCACGACGCCCGGCGGGATCAGGTCCGCGATCAGGCTCATCCAGAAGTGGATCGAGGCGGGCGTCTGTTCGGCCGGTTTGATGACGACCGCGTTGCCCGCCGCGAGGGCCGGGGCGAGTTTCCACGTCGCCATCAGGATCGGGAAGTTCCACGGGATGATCTGTGCGACGACGCCCAGCGGTTCGTGGAAGTGGTACGCGACCGTGTCGTCGTCGATCTCGGAGAGGTTGCCCTCCTGGGCCCGGATCGCGCCCGCGAAGTAGCGGAAGTGGTCGATGGCGAGCGGGATGTCCGCGGCGAGGGTCTCGCGGACCGGCTTGCCGTTCTCCCAGCTCTCGGCGACCGCGAGCTCCTCGAGGTGCGCCTCCATGCGGTCGGCGATCTTGAGCAGGATGTCGGCGCGGGCCCCGGCGGAGGTGCGGCCCCAGGCGGGCGCGGCGGCGTGCGCGGCGTCGAGGGCGCGCTCGACGTCCTCGGCGGTGCCGCGCGCGATCTCGGTGAACGGCTGCCCGTTGACCGGGGACGGGTTCTCGAAGTACTGGCCGCGGGCGGGCGCCACGTACTCGCCGCCGATGAAGTGGTCGTAGCGGGCCTGGTAGGAGACGACGGAGCCCTGCGTGCCGGGCGCTGCGTAACGGGTCATCTTGGGGGGCCTCCTGTGCGGGCTGCCCGCCGTTGGGCAGCCGTCGCCGGGGAGGCTAGGCAGGGGGACGTTGCAGCCACGTTGCGTACGGCGTCGCACGCGGTTCCTGTACGTGGCGTACGCGACGCACGCGTCTTCTCTGCGTCGCGCCTTGTCTACCCGGCGTCTTCTCTACGTCGCCTCTTCTCTACGTCGCGTACGGCGACGCACGCTGTTCCTCGTCAAGGGCGGCGAGCCTCGCCAGGACGGGCGGGGTCGGCCGCACCGCCGCCAGTGCCTGCCAGACGTCGAGGTCGTCCTCGCCCCACGGCGCGTGCGCCCAGTCCGCGAGCAGGTCCGGGTCGCCGCGCGCGATGAGCGCGGCGCGCAGCGCGTCGGCGAGCCTGCGTCGCACCCGCACCACCGCCGGGGCCGTCGACGCGGGCAGCAGCGGACCGGTGTACGCGGACGCGGCGGCCGCCACCGCGCCCGAGTCGAGGCGCCGCTCCACCGTGGTCAGGTCCGAGTCGACCGGGACCGCGAGGCGGTAGGGCCGCGAGGTGAGGACCTCGGGTCCCAACACCCGGCGCAGCCGCGCCAGTTCGGCCCGCAGCGTCACCGGGGTCACCGACTCGTCCTCGTACAGGAAACACAGTAACTCGTCGCCGGTCAGCCCCTCCGGGTGCCGGGACAGGAGGACGAGCAGTTCGCTGTGGCGGCGGCTGAGGCGGACCTTGTGCCCGGACCCCGTCAGCAGCAGCGCCTCGTCGCGGCCGAGGACGCTCAGGTGCAGTCCGGGGCTGGTGGCCGGTCGTGGGGTGAGCAGGGCGAGGTGGGACTCGGCGGCGCGGGCCACGGCCTGGACGAACGCGAGGCTGTGCGGATGCGCGAGCCGGTCGCCGCCGGTGATGTCGACCGCGCCGAGCAGCCGGCCCGAGTGCGGGTCGTGCACGGGGGCCGCCGCACATGTCCACGGCTGCACCGTGCGGATGAAGTGCTCGGCGGCGAACACCTGCACCGGACGGTCCACGGCGACCGCCGTCCCCGGCGCGTTCGTGCCCATCGCCGACTCCGACCAGCGGGCGCCGGGCACGAAGTTCATGCCGCCCGCCTTGCGCCGCGTACCGGGATGGCCCTCGACCCACAGCAGCCTGCCCTGCGCGTCGCACACGGCCAGCAGGTGCTCCCCGTCGGTCGCGAACGTGCCCATCAGCTCCCGGAACAGCGGCATCACCCGGGACAGGGGATGCTCCGCGCGCTGCGCGGCGAGGTCGCCGTCGGTCAGCTCCACCGCCGCCGCGCCGTCCGGGCTGACGTGCGCGCCCGCCGAGCGGCGCCAGGACGCGGCGACGACCGGGCGCACCGGGCGGTCCACGGTGCCCGCCGCGGTGAACCGGTCGTGGGCGCGGCGCAGCGCCGAGGCCCGCTCGGCGGGATCGGCACCCGGTTCAAGGGCGACCCAGGGATCGGTCAACTCGGCCTCCCCGACAGCGATGCGACGGCGATGTGACAACGGTGCGGCGACGAGACGACGATGCGACAACCGTGGGGACATCGTCGCTCCGGTGACGCGGGCCGACAAGGACGCGGGCGCCGATCGACCGAAGACCGGCCGCAGTTCGCGACTCAGGCGAAGTTGACCAGCCGTATGTAGCGCGTCCAGTCCCAGTACGGGCCGGGGTCGGTGTGGTCGGTCCCCGGCACCTCGACGTGGCCGATGATGTGCTCGCGGTCCATCGGGATCCCGTACCGCGCGCAGATCGAGGCGGTGAGCGCCGCCGACTTCTCGTACAGCGCGTTCGTCAGGTACTCGGGCCTGTCGACCCAGGCCTCGTGCTCGATGCCGATGCTGCGCGTGTTGTAGTCCCAATTGCCCGCGTGCCAGGCGACGTTCTTCTCCCGCACGCACTGCGCGATGTGGCCGTCGGCGGAGCGCACGAGGTAGTGCGGGGAGACCTGCTTCGCCGGGTTCTGGAAGATGGCGACGGCGTCGGCGTACGTCTCCTGCGTGACGTGGATGACCACGTAGTCGATGGGATACGACGAAGGGCGGCTGGACACCGTGTAGTTGGAGGTGCTGGCGGGCACGGACTCGGCCCCCGGGTAGTCGACCGCGGTGGCGCCCGCGTCCGCGCGGCCCGCGGGCAGCAGCGCCCCGGGGACCGCGGCCAGTGCCCCGGCCTGCAGCAGACGCCGACGGCTCGGGCCGCCCGGGCGCCCCGGAAGTTGTCTTGCTCGGTCCATGACGATCCTGCCTCTCGAATGGCTCGGACGGTGGGGGGAACCGGCGGCGCCGTGACGCCTCTATGGGGTGTGTGGCAGCGTCGCCGCGATCTCGCGCAGCCGCGCGTGCAGTCCGCGGTGCGTCTCGCGCGCCGGCAGCCACTCCTTTCGGAGCTTGGCGACGCACGTGTAATTGGTGTCGCAGACGTTCGCCAGCGGAGATTCGACGGTCTGCGTGGCGAACTGGTAGGCGTCCAACTCGCTGAATCCGTAGTCCCGTACGAGCCACTGCACCAGGTCGAGCTGGGAGATCCGGAACGCGTCCTCGAGCGGGCGCGCCGACCCCGTCGAGATGATGTGCGTGTCCGACTCGATGCGCGGCCACGGCGTCGCCACGCCCTTGAGCAGCTCCACGACGACGACGGTCCGCATCGCGCACTCGACGGCGACCCCGCACGTCTCGCCCTCGCCCTGGCGCGCGTGCCCGTCGCCCAGGCTCAGCAGCGCGCCCTCGACGTTCACGCCGAGGTAGCAGGTGACGCCCGCCCGCATCTCCGGCGTGTCCATGTTCCCGCCGTGCGCGTCCGGCACCAGCGCGGAGCGCACCTCCAGGTTCGCGGGTGCGACGCCGACCGTGCCGTGCATCGGATCCATCGGCAGCTCCACCGTGAACTCGCTGTCCCGGGCCGTGAATCGAGCCGTCCGGCGGGCACGGTCGAGCCCCCAGATCCAGACGGTCTCGGGCAGCGGCGGCTGCAGCGAGGCGGTGGTGTGCGTGGACGTCAGCGCGCCGAACAGCGGCACCGTCGTGGACGCCGCCCAGTCGCGGGCGGGCTCCACCGACACGAAGTGCACCGCGACCGTGTCGCCCGGCTCGGCACCCTCGATGTGGAAGGGGCCCGTCTGCGGATTCAGGTACGGGAACTCGCACACCTGCGACACGAGGTCCTTCTCCGAGCGCACCCGGCCCGCGAAGCAGTCCTCCGTGTACAGGTCGAGGACCGTGCCCGGCGCGATGCGCGCGATCGGCGGCGCACCGCCGAACGTCCAGGCGTACGTGCCGGGTTCGGGCCGGACGGTGAGCATCCGGGGGTCGCTCATGACGGCTGTGCTCCGCTCTGTGTGGGGTGGGGATCCGGCAGGTCGTCGTCGAGGTGGACGCGCGCGGTCTCGGCCAGGCGGTCCGGGTGGCGTCGGGCGAGGACGAGCAGGACCACGACGCCGAGCGCGAGCCAGACGCCGACGACGGGACCCGCGTACGAGACGGGGGGCGTCAGCTCCGAGACGAAGTCGAAGGCGGGGATGCCCGCCGCGGTCAGCAGCGCGGGGACGAACGCGACGATGCCGAGGAGCGGGAACAACAGGTGCCGCACAGGCCGGAGTTCGGCACGCGCACGGCGCAGGAAGTAGCCCGCACAGGCCAGGTTCGCCACGATGTACACGCCGATGATCACCGTGACGATCACGGTCGCCAGGAGCAGGAACGCCGTCACCGGGTCATAGCCGAAGCCGAGCCCCAGCATGGCCGCAAGGGCCACGACGAACTGCACGGCGACCCCCGCCACGGGGGACCGGCGCACCGGGTGGACCTGCGCGAACGCCCGCGGGAAGACGCCGATGCGGCCCAGCGCGAAGGCGGTGCGGGTGGACACGGTCGCGCACGCGTTGGCGTTCGCCACCGTCGAGTTGACCACGGCCAGGAACACCAGCACCCAGAACAGGCCGAACGACGCCCGCGCCACGCCCTCCCAGGACGCGGGCCCCGCGCCGCCGAACCCGGCGAATCTGTCTGGGCCGAAGTACACCGCCATGGCATACGTCGTGATCACGTACACCAGGCCGATCGACAGGGCGGCGCCGAGCACCGCGCGGTGCATCGTGCGGCGCGGGTCCCTGGTCTCCTCGGCGAGCGGGGCGGCCGCCTCGAACCCCGCGAACGCGAGCACCGTGTACACCGATCCTGCGAACACCCCGCCGATCCCCTCGAACCCGGGGGCCGTGTGTGAAGTACCGAAGACCGTAAGGGAGTTGTCGCCACCGGCCTTGACGATGAGGAGCACCGCGAAGACCAGGAACACCAACACCTCGAAGATGCCGAGAATCGTGCCGAAGCGGGCCGACGCGCGGACCCCGAGGTATCCGGCGACCGCGATGACGACCGCCCCGGCGATCGACCACGGCCACCACAGGTCGCCCGGGTACGACGCCCACTCGTCGTGCAGCGTCCCCGCCGTCGTGAACCCCAACTGCAGGAGCAGCAGCGGCGGGACGAGCGCCTCGACGAACACATAGCCCCAGCCGACCAGGAAGCCGACCGCGGGGTGCAGCCCCTGTGCCGCGTACGTCGACACGGAGCCCGCCGCGGGCATCCGGCGGGCCAGCTCCGCCACGCACGACGCGGTGAACAGGCAGGCGACCAGGGCGATCAGCACGGACAGGGGCAGACTGCCGCCCGCGAACGCGGCGCCCGACGGGATCGACGCGGCGATCGCCGCGGCGGGCGCCATCGCCGTGATGCTCTGGAACAGCACCTCCCGCAGCCCGATGGCCTCGCGCCGCAGCCCCGGAGACTGCCGCGAACCGTCGCTCCTCGCCGGTGTCTTCCCGGTGTTTCCGACAGCGTCCCCCGACACAGGAATCCCCTTCCCGTGCGCACGCCGCCACCCGTCGGACGGACGGGGGTCCGGCGCCTCGCGTGAAGTACGGTACGGGGCCTGCCGGTTGGGGCGGAAGAGGGCGCGGCAGACCTGTGGACAACCCGCCGAATGTGCACAACCGCACGTCAGAGGTCCGAACCACTGGCGCCGACGGCCTGCGCCCGGTCGCCGCCGGGCGGGGCCCTACGCCGCTTCCGTCACTCCCATCGGATCGTCGAGCACCGCCCGCACCACGGAGTGCGCCGCCCCGAGCAGCGGGCCGTCCGAACCCAGCGCGGAGACGGCGACCCCGTCCGCGGGCGTGGCCGTGCGGCGCGTCAACTCGCGCTCCAGGGAAGGGAGAAGCCAGGGCGCCAGGCGCGAGAGGGCGCCGCCGAGCACCACCGCACGCGGGTCGAGCAGATTGACCGCGCCGGTCAGCGCGATGCCCAGGGCCGTGCCCGCGCCGCGCAGGGCCCGGCGGGTGTCCGCGTCGCCCGCCTCGGCCCGTTCCGCGAGCAGCGTGACCCGGTCGGGGCCCGGAGCGATGCCCGCCGCGCGCAGCACGGCCTCCTCGCCCGCGTACTGCTCCAGGCAGCCACGGCCGCCGCAGGGGCAGCCGGGCCCCTCGGGGCGCACCGGGACGTGCCCGAGCTCGCCCGCGAACCCCCGTGTGCCGCGCAGCAGTTCACCGTCGACGACGAGCGCCGCGCCGATGCCGATCTCCGCCGACACGTGCAGGAAGTCCGCGGGGGAGTCCGCGGCGAGCCAGAGTTCGGCGAGGGCGCCGAAGTTCGCCTCGTTGTCGACGCTCAGCGGCACCTCGCTCGGCAGCAGTGCGGCGATGTCCGCGTCGTGCCAGTCCAGGTTCGGGGCGCGGACGACGGTGTGCGTGCCGCGCGCCACGAGCCCGGGCACCGCGACGGCGAGCCCCGCCGGGTGCAGGCCCGCCGCCTGGGCCTCCTCGGTGACCTGGCGCACCAGCGCCGCGAGGTCGGCGAACACGGGGCGCGGGGAGCGGCCCCGGTTGCCCACGCGCCGCTCGGCGCGCGCCCGCACCTCGCCGCGCAGGTCCACCGCGCACACCGCGAGGTGGTCGACGCCCACTTCGGCGCCGAGCCCGGCCGGGCCCCGGCCGCTGACCGCGAGCGCGGAGCCGGGGCGGCCCACACCGCCGGGACGCTGCGGCCCGAGCTCCTCCAGGAGTCCCGCCCGGATGAGCTCGTCGACGAGCGTGGAGACGGCGGCCCGCGTCAGCCCGATGTGCCCCGCCACCGCGGCCCGGGACAGCGGACCCTCGGCGGCGACCGCGTGCATCACGCGGGACAGGTTGCGGCGGCGCATGCCCTGCTGGGTGTCGGGTGTCCCCGGTCGCGGCCGGTGCAGTGGTGCGGTCATGCGGTCATGTTCCCAGGGTGCGCGGCGCACGTGGCGCGCAGGTCACCCGTGACGGGCCGGCCGGCGCCCGAACCGGCGGGCCGCCTCACGCCCCCTCCGCTTCCAGCAGCGCCGCCGCTCCCGCCAGGACGCCGGAGATCCGCTCGAGCGCGGCCTCGTCCCGCTCGACCGGGTCGAGGACCGGACCGCGTGCGGTGTCCCAGCGGCGGGCCACGGCCGCCGGGTCCTCGCCGGTGAGCAGGCCCGCGGCCTGGGCGGCGGCGCCGAGGGCCACCAGTTCAGCGGCCTCGGGCACCTGCACCGCCCGCCCCGACAGGCGGCGCACCGTCTGCTGCCAGGCCGTGCCGCGCGCGCCGCCGCCGATGAGCAGCAGGGGAGCGGAGCGGTCGGCGGCGTCGTCACCGGACAGGACGCGGTCGAGGGCGCCGAGCAGCGCGTGCACCGCCCCGTCGTACGCGGCCTGCAGCAGCTGCCCGCCCGTCGTGTCGTGCCGCAGACCGGTCAACAGGCCCGAGGCGTGCGGGAGATCGGGCGTCCGTTCGCCGTCCAGGTAGGGCAGGATCGTCGCCGTTCCGCCCGCTTCGACGGCCTCCCGGTCCAGGCCGAGCAGCGCGGCGATCCGGTCCACGGCGAGGGTGCAGTTCAGGGTGCAGGCCAGGGGGAGCCAGTCGCCGCGGGCGTCCGCGAACCCGGCGACGGTGCCGCTCGGGTCGGTGGGCCGCCGCCCCGACACCGCGTACACCGTGCCCGAGGTGCCGAGGCTGAGGACGGGCGTGCCGGGCAGCAGGCCGAGGCCGAGCGCGGCCGCCGCGTTGTCACCGGTCCCGGCGGCGACCAACGTGCCCTTGGACAGCGGGAGTTCGGCGTCGCGCACCGTCCCCGCCACCTCGCCTGGCCCCACCACTCTCGGCAGCAGCGCCGGATCGAGGCCCACGCGGCCGAGCACGTCCTCGTCGTACGTCTCGGTGGCCGACGCCCACCAGCCCGTCCCCGACGCGTCGCCCCGGTCCGTCGTGCCCGTGCCCGTGAGACGCCCGGTCAGGTAGTCGTGCGGCAGCCGCACGGCCGCGGTCGCGCGCGCCGCCTGCGGCTCGTGCTCGGCCAGCCACGCCCACTTCGACACGGTGAACGAGGCGCCGGGCACGCTGCCGAACCGGTCCGCCCACACCTTCGCCCCGCCCAACTCCTCGACCAGCCGCCGGGCTTGGGGCGCCGAGCGCACGTCGTTCCACAGCAGCGCCGGGCGCACCGGGCGGCCCTGTGCGTCGAGCGTGACGAGGCCGTGCTGTTGCCCGCCGACGGATACGGCCGATGCCCGGCGCGCCGCGTGCCCGCACTGGTCGAGGGCCGTGCGCAGCGCCGCGTACCACTGCTCGGGGTCGCTCTCGCGGCCCGCGCCCGACGTCACGGTGTGCGGCGCCTGCCCGCGGGCCACCACCTCGCCCGTGGCGACGTCGACGACCAGGGCCTTCGTGGACTGCGTGGAACTGTCGACCCCGACAACGAGGGGCCCGTCGGCACCATCGGCTACAGGCATGCGGCTCTCCAGACTTCAACGGCTTCGTGCCGGGGTGGCTCTTCCCAGCGGCGTGTCCGCATACTAATTTGTAAACCGCCATGACGAAATAGGTGTGCGGCACGACGCTGCCGCATGCCAGGTGACGGCGAGGGAGCCGCAAGATGACCTACCAGCCCACCCCCGACGACAAGTTCAGCTTCGGCCTGTGGACGGTCGGCTGGCAGGGCGTCGACCCGTTCGGCGCGGCCACCCGGCCCGCGCTCGACCCGGTCGAGACCGTGCAGCGCCTGGCCGAGCTCGGCGCGTACGGCGTGACCTTCCACGACGACGACCTGATCCCCTTCGGCTCCTCCGAGACCGAGCGCGAGGCGCATGTGAAGCGCTTCCGCCAGGCGCTCGACGCGACGGGCATGAAGGTGCCGGCGGCCACCACGAACCTCTTCACGCACCCGGTCTTCAAGGACGGTGCGTTCACCGCCAACGACCGCGACATCCGCCGCTACGCGATCCGCAAGGTCATCCGCAACATCGACCTCGCCGTCGAGCTCGGGGCGGAGACCTACGTCGCCTGGGGCGGCCGCGAGGGCGCCGAGTCCGGTGGCGCCAAGGACGTCCGTGACGCCCTCGACCGGATGAAGGAGGCCTTCGACCTGCTCGGCGAGTACGTCACGGAGCAGGGCTACAACCTGCGCTTCGCCATCGAGCCGAAGCCGAACGAGCCGCGCGGCGACATCCTCCTGCCCACCGTCGGCCACGCCCTGGCGTTCATCGAGCGCCTGGAGCGCCCCGAGCTGTTCGGCGTCAACCCCGAGGTGGGCCACGAGCAGATGGCGGGCCTCAACTTCCCGCACGGCATCGCCCAGGCCCTGTGGGCCGACAAGCTCTACCACATCGACCTCAACGGCCAGAACGGCATCAAGTACGACCAGGACCTGCGCTTCGGCGTCGGTGACCTGCGGGCCGCGTTCTGGCTGGTGGACCTGTTGGAGTCGGCCGGCTACAGCGGCCCGAAGGTCTTCGACTTCAAGCCGCCGCGGACCGAGGACTTCGACGGCGTGTGGGAGTCGGCGGCGGGCTGCATGCGCAACTACCTGATCCTGAAGGAGCGTTCGGCCGCGTTCCGCGCCGACCCCGAGGTGCAGGCGGCGCTGCGCGCGTCCCGTCTGGACCAGCTGGCGCAGCCGACGGCGGCCGACGGGCTCGCCGGACTGCTCGCGGACAAGGGCGCGTTCGAGGAGTTCGACGTGGACGCCGCCGCCGCGCGGGGCATGGCCTTCGAGCGCCTCGACCAGCTGGCGATGGACCACCTGCTGGCCGCGCGCGGCTGACCTCCGGGCGGGGCGCGGCGAGTCGACTTCCCGTAAGGGGTCGCTATTTGACCCCTTCGGCGGCGACCCTGGTGGGTATGTCCGTGCCTCCGGTGCCGCCGCAGCCGCCCCCGCCGCCCAGCGATCAGCCGCCCCCGGGCGGCGGGTTCGGCCCGCCGCCCGGGCAGCCGCCGCGGGGGCGCCCACCGCGCCGCCCGTACCTGATCGTCGCCGTGCTCGTCGCCCTCGTGGTGATCGTCGGGGCCGTCGTGCTCGTGGCGACCCGCGATTCGGGCGACGACGGCAAGCCGTCACCCGGCAAGAGCAGCGGGAGCAGCACGCCCGCACCGTCCTTGAGCATCCCCAGCGAGCTCCCGAGCGAGATTCCCAGCGGGATCCCGACCGCACTGCCCTCGAAGATCCCCTCGAAGATCCCGACGGAGCTGCCCAGCGAGATCCCGAGCGGCCTGCTGCCGAGCGACATCGAGACGCTGCTGCCCTGAGCGGCGTACGACGTCTGCCCCGAGCGGCGTACGCCTTCTTGTCAGAGCGCGCCCTTCGGCAGCTTCACGTACGTCACCTTGGTCTCGATGCCGCTGTCCACGAGCCGGCCGTTGGCGTCGAACGCGCCCGTGCCGTCCGTCATCCCGAAGTCGTTGTCGTTGATCAGGGCGAGGGTGCCGTGCCCGGCAAGGGCCACGCCCTCGATCTTGTCCTGCACTCCGTCGACCGTGTTCAGGTCCACGACGAGCCGCTTGCCGAGCACCGGCACCCCGGCGGCCGCCGGGTCCTCGAGCTGTTCGAGGGCGGGCGACGTCGTCGCGTCGTCCCACTGCCCGCCCAGGATGTTCGCGCCGCGCGTGAGCCGCACCTCCTGGAGGCGGGCCGCCTTGTCCGTGCGCTCCTCGACGAGCAGCCGGTCGCCGCCGAGCGCGACCACCGACGAGATCTTCAGCTCGGAGGTGTCGTCCTCGCCCGGGTCCACGACACCGACCGGGTCGAAGCGGTACGCGTACTCGGCGGTGACCGCCTTCTTCTTCGTCGAGAACCGGAAAAGCCGCGTCGTGAGCGAGGCGTCACCGGCGTCCCCGTCCGGCAGGGACAGCGGGCTCTGCACCGCCAACACCAGGTCCCCGCCGGGCAGTTGGGCGAGCCCCTCGAACCCGCGGTTGGTCTTCCGGTGCAGGAGGACCGCGGGCAGCGACTCGACGACGGGGTAGTCGGCACCCCGCAGATCCAGCCCCTTCGGCACGTGCCGCGCGAGCACCTCGCCGCGCGCCGAGACGTGCACGAGTGAGGGCCCGTACTCGTCGACGAGCCAGAACGAGCCGTCCGCCGCCCGCACGATGCCCTCGGTGTCGAGCCCGTTCGGGTTGTACGAGAGCGGGCTCTTCGCGTCGTACGTGTACGGCTTCTCGTCGCGGCCCGCCTGGTTCGACAGACCGGTGACGGGCTTGCCGGACGACGTCGTCAGCGGGATCGACCGCAGGACCTCCACCCGGTCCCCGGTGACCTTGATCTTCACGATCGCCGGGTCGAAGCCGGGCACCGGGAACGTGCGGCGCTTGCTGCCGTCGACCTTGATCTGCCCGTTCGGACCGCGATCGGTCACTGTCCAGTACTCGCCCTTGCGGCCCGCCGGGTAGATGTCCGAGCCGATGCCGCCGAGGTCGACACCCCGGTCGTCGTCGACGGTGCCCGGCAGCAGGCCGTTGCTGAAGGTGCCCAGCGGTATGTCGCCCAGCGTCGCGCTCCCCGTCACCTCGGCCTTGCCGGACCCGTGGTGCCCGGCGGTGGCGCCCGACGCGGTCCCGGCCACGGCGAGCGCGGCCAGCGCGGCGAGCGGAACACCCGCGGCGACGGTACGGCGGACGCGCCGGTTGCCGGGGACGAGCGGGGACATGGGGCCTCCTGAGGCGCTGGACCGCCGAAGTGCGGTGAACAGGGCACACGGTCGACCCCGGCACCGAACTCCCGGTGACGGCAAGGTGAATGAGGGTGAAAGCGCGGGCGGCGCGTCGCGGCGGGGCCGCGCCGCTGCCACCCGGTCGACGAGGGCGGAGCCGCCCCGATCGCCCGAGGGGCGGGTGCACCGCGGCCGGCAGAGCCCGTCGCGCCTGGTGTGCCCGGTGTCCCCGGTGTGCCGGAGACTGCGCACGCCCGGCAGCAGAGCGATGTCCGACCGGCGGTCGTCGCCGCCGTCGACCGCGAGCGCCCTGCGATACTCGCGCAGATGATCGACAGTACGAAGGTTCCCCAGGTACTCCCGGTTCCCCCGGATCTCCCGGTTCCCCCAGATCTCCCGGTTCCCCCGGATCTTCCGTGGGCGCTGCGCCCCGCCCGGCCCGCCGACGTCGAGGCCATCGCCGAGCTGCGCGCCGTCGTGCTGCGCCCGGACCTCGAACGGCTCGGCCGCTACGACCCCCAGCGGGTGCGCACGCGCCTGCGGGACTCCTTCGCGCCGGGCCACACCTCCGTCGTCGAGGTCGACGGGGTGTTCGCCGGATGCGTCACGCTGCGCCCCGACGGGGACGAGTTGTGGCTCGAGCACTTCTATCTCGCCCCCGAGGTGCAGGGGCGGGGGCTCGGCTCGGCCGTGCTCGCCGCCCTCCTGGGCCGGGCCGACGCACAGGCCAGGACCGTCCGGCTCGACGTGCTCTGGGGCAGCGCCGCCCGACGGCTCTACGAGCGGCACGGATTCCGGGTGGAGACCGAGGATCCCGTCGACGTTTTCATGATCCGTACGCCTCCCGTCGAAGCCGCTCCCGCAGCGCAGTCCGTCCGCGCGAACGGATCGTTCTGAGCACATTCGATCGATACGATGACCACGCTGGCCGGGAGCCACAACGGGGCACAACGGGGCACAACGGGGAGGGGTCGGAGTCATGCGGCTGCACGTCGATCGGCGCCACGCGCGCGTCCTGGAGCTGCTGAAGGAGCGCGGCACGCTCCGCGTCGCCGATCTCGCCCGCGAGCTGGCCGTCTCCCCGGTCACCCTGCGCCGCGACGTCGAGACGCTCGCCGCGCAGGGCCGCCTGCAACGGCTGCACGGCGCCGTCGTCTGGCCCGGAGAAGTGGTCGAACAGGCGGTCCCCGCAGGCCGGTTGAAGGCGGGCACCGTCGTCGGCATGGTCGTGCCGACCACCGAGTACTACTACGCGGAAGTGGTGCGCGGCGCCCGCGAGGCCGTGGAGGAGCAGGGCGGCCGGCTCGTCGTCGCCCTGTCCCGCTACCTGCCGGGCGAGGACTCCGCCCAGATCGACCGGCTGCTCGCCGCGGGCGCCGACGGCCTTCTGCTGACGCCGAGTTGGGAGCGCGGCGAGCCGGGACCGGGGGAGGGCCTGCGGATCACGGAGCGGCCCGTGCCCATCGTGCTCGTCGAGCGTTCGGCGCCGCACGGCCATCCGGCCGCCGCCCTCGACCGGGTGCGCTCCGACCATGCGCACGGCGCCGCCGAGGCCGTCCGCCACCTGGCCGCACTCGGTCACCGCTGCATCGCCGTCGCGTCCCAGGAGTCGCCCACCAGTACCCCGTTGCGGCGCGGCTACGAAGCGGCGGTGGAGGCGCTCGGCCTGCGCCCGGCCCCCGAGTCGTCGCTGCTGCGGCAGCCCGCCGCCACCGAGGCCGAGCGTTTCGAGCGGACCATCGCCTTCCTGCGCGAGGCGGTCCAGGAGCACGGGGTGAGCGCCGCGATCCTGCACAGCGACGCCGACGCGCTCTTCGTGGTGCCCCGGCTGCGCGCGCTCGGCGTCCGCGTCCCCGAGGACCTGGCCGTCATCACGTACGACGACGAGATCGCGGCGCTCGCCGATCTGCCGCTGACCGCGGTCGCCCCCGCCAAGCGGACGGTCGGCCGACGGGCCGCCGAACTGCTGCTGTCCCGGCTCGCCGAGCCGTCAGGCACCCGCGAGCCGGGACAACACCTCGACATTCTCCCGGAGTTGCACATCCGGGCCTCGTGCGGCACACCGCTCAGCAGAGCCTGAGGGTCAGCAGAACCGGACCGTCAGTGGAGCTTGACGGTCACCTTCTGCGTGAGACCGCCGGCCGCGCTCAGGTCGCCGAACGTCAGCTTCAGCTCCCGGCCCGGCTCCGCGCCCGTCACCGTCCCCGGCTTCGACGTCACCGACGCGACCGGGCGCTTCCACGTCACCGTGGCCGCCTTCACCGCACGGTTCGGGTCGCTGACCGACACCGTCGCGGTGCCGTCCCGCTTCTCCCGGATCTGCACGACCAGCGGCGCGTCCGCCGTCACCTTGCTCACCGTCCCGGGCTCCCAGAACGTGACGCCGGTGAACCCGAGCGAGGGCACCCGGACGCCCTGCTGTGCCCCGGAGTTGGCCGTGACGTCCAGCCAGAACGGGTCCAACGCCCGCGCCGCCGTGCGCAGTTCACTCGCTCCGGGCAGCAGCACGTACGCGTACTGCGCATCGGTGGGGTCCGTGCCGTGGTCGGCGAGGAGCGTCACGTAGCGCCGCGTCACCGGGTCCGTCGAACCGCCCCCGTTGATGTCGTGCCACGTGCCCGTACGCTCCTCGCGCAGCGCGGTGAGCGACGCGCCGCCGGGGAAGACGTAGCCGCCGTGACCGGCGACATGGGCCCAACGGGCGCGCGGGAACGCCGAGTTCCACGGCAGGCCCGTGGGCTGCGGGCGTCCGTCGACCGTCAGACGTGCCGTGCCCGACGCCCCGAGGTTGCGGCTGTCGAAGACGCTCTCCACGCCCGCGCCGTCCGTGCTCGTGATGCCCGCGCCCAGGCACACGACCGCGTCGTCGAGGAAGAACCACGACTTCTTGGCCCGCAGCGTCGAGGACAGACCGCGCACGTCCTGCGCGAGCGCCGCGTACGTGCCGTCCGTCGCGCCGCCCACCCACGTCGTGGCCGGGCGCGCCGCACCCCACGCGCCGCCCTCGGCGTCCGCGAGCTGCTTGCGCGAGACCGTCGTGCCCGGCATCCGGTACGGGTCCGCGGTCGGCCAGAAGCCGTCGCTGTACTGCCCGCCGCCCGCGCTGTCACCGTCGGCCCACCAGTACAGCATTCCCGAACCGGTGTGCCAGCCGCGGCCGTTCTCGCCGTTGCCGTTCTCGTAGAACGTGATGGCCTTCGAGGACATGGACACCGACGCCGTGAACCGCTTGGTGCGGTGCGTGGCCCGCGCCATCGACGGGAACAGGCGGTGCCCGGTCGGCTCGGCGGCCGGCTTCACGGCGGAGTCGTCGAGCACCGCCGTGACGCGCGACAGGGCGGCGACGCCAAGGGTGCGGCCGCTCGTCACGTCGCTGTAGTGGTCCCGCGTGAACCAGCCCTTGGCGAGCCCCCGCCACCGCGCGTTCTCCTCCGCGCTCGCGCCGAGGCCGAGCAGCAGGATCGACGCGATGATGCCGTGCCCGCGGGAGTGGTCGTCCTGCTGGATCTTGAGCGGATCGGTGGCGACCAGACCCCGGCTGATCGCCCGGCCCGCGACGTTGTCGATGGCCAGACCGTCGTGCAGGAACGGCGCGTAGGCGCCCTCCACCGAGTCCAGGAAGATCTGCCGCCCGCTGTCGGTGATCGCCCACGTCGAGCCGCCGAGCAGCGCGAACAGCTTGCTGAGACCGTCGATGAGGACCGCGCCGTACGAGCCCGTGTAGGGCACGTACGTGTGCTGGATCAGCGAGCCGTCCGCGTACAGGCCGTCGCCCGAGGTGACGTACGGGAAGACCGGTGAGATCGCGTCCCTGGCGAGCGCCACCTTCGCCGCGGTGCCGTCGAGGATGCCGCGCAGCGCGAGGACCCGGCACAGATCGATGCGGTTGGCGCCGGTGCTCGTGCCCGTGTACTTCGCGACGAGCGAGTCCGGCACGAAGTGGTCGATCGCCTCGACGGCCGCGGTCAGCTGGGCGGCGCTCAGGTGCTCGTACATCAGGATCGCGATGTCGAGCAGCCGCTGCGGGGCGCCTATCTGGAAGTTGTACCAATTGCCGTACTGCGCCTGGGACTTGTTGTAGACCTGGGTGCCGAGGTGATCGACGGCCGTGAGCACCGCAGCCTTCAGGGACGCGTCGCCGGTCAGCCCCGTGCCCGGCTGGCAGAACGCCTCGGCCATCACGCGCACGCGCTCGTAGCTGGTCTGGATCTTCTCCGAGAAGCCGTACGACTCCGTGTCCGTGTCGGGGTCAGGGTCGCCGAACACGGCGTCCGGCCACAGCGAACCGGCCGCCGGGGCCATCGCGTCGCGAAAGCCCTTGGCCTGCGTGCCGAGCGTGGCGAGCTTGGACTTGAACGGCTCCGCGGTCGGGCTGAAGCCCTCACCGAGGTACAGCGTCCGCCACTTCGCGCGCAAAGTGGCGAACTCGTCGTCGGCCGCCCCCGCGGCCGCGCCGCCCTCGGCGGCCAGGGCCTGCTGAGGGAGCCCGGCGGCGAGCGCGGCACCGGCGGCCGCGGTGGTCGCCAGGAAGCCGCGTCGCGACCAGGCGGGGGACGGCGGGAACGGGGGCAGCTGCGACGTCATGAAGAGCTCCGGGATGCTGGATTGACCGCTGGGTGACCGCTGAGAGTAAGCGGTTTCTAGCATCCGGAGTTTCAAACGCTCAAGAGGATCGTCGAAGTTGAGTGTTTTGATCGTTCAGGAAGGATCCGACGACGGAAGCGGCGAACCGGCCGAAGACGGGGTGCGCACCGGGAACGCGAGGCGCCGCGACAGATAAGCGAACACCGGGCCGAGCGCGTTCATGGCGATCACGCACACCCAGGCCGCCCAGGGGTTGCCCGCGTCGTACCCGAACCCGCCGAAGAACGTCGCGAAGTAGCTCGCGAAGCCGAAGAACATGCCCGGGATCAGGGAGAAGAGCTTCAGGCGGCCGGTGTACATCAGCGTGGTGTTCACGACGAGGATGCACAACGCCCCGAACGCGTTCCGGGCGAACTGCTCCTCGCCGAAGGTGGTTCCCAGGTGCGTCTCGAACAGCACGATGATCAGCGCGTACGTGGATCCCATCGGCATCGCGAACCACAGCCGCCGCGCGTTGTCGAGGCTCGGGCCGCCGAGCAGGAACGTGCCCGCCCACGAGATGAAGATCGCCCACGGCGGCAGGTGCCACACCGTGCCGCCGATGAACGCGGTGGTCGCGGCGAGCACCGACGCCACGATCTCGTGCGGTATGCGTTCGCGCACCGTGGGCACCTCGGTCGCGGACGACGCCTGCCGGGGTATGGAAGTCTCGGTCATGTCATGCCTCCCCGCCCGCGACGAGGGCGCCGTCGAGCTCTGCCGTGAACTGCGAACGGGCCACCACACGGCCCGACTTGACCACTGCCGTGCGCACGGGCCGGTCGAGGAGCACGGAGTCGTACTCCCGGGTGTCGAGCACCACGAGGTCGGCCACCGCCCCCTCCCGCACCCCGTAGTCCGCCTCGGGGATCCCGATCACCCGCGCCGCGTCGTACGTCACCATGTCCAGGACCCGGCGCAGATCGGCCGGTCCCGACAGGTGGGCGAGGCGGGCGAGCAGCAGCGCCGTCTCCAGGACGTCGCCGGTGCCGTACGGGGTGAACGCGTTGCGGATGTTGTTCGTGGCGCAGGCCGTGAGCACCCCCGCCTCCCACAGCTCCCGCACCGGCGCGAGCCCGCGGCGCACCGCCGTCTCGTCACCGCGTCCGCCGAGGAACAGGTCCGTCGCGGGCAGTGGCACGACCGCCACCCCGGCCGCGGCGAGCTCCGCGAGAACGGCGCGCCGCTCGCCGGGCGGGCGCCCGCCCAGCGAGGTGGCGTGGCCGAGCGTGACCCGGCCCGACAGACCGCGCTCCGCCGTGCGCCGTGCGATGAACTCCGCGAGGGCGAACCGCTCGTCGGAGCCGTCGTCCGCGAAGTCCGCGTGCAGATCGGCGGGAACCCCGTACTCCGCGGCGAGATCGAGCACCAGGTCCACCTGCCGGCGGCAGTCCGCCACCGTCACCTCGCCGTAGGTGCAGCCGCCGACGGCGTCCGCGCCCGCCTCGAGCGCCTTGCGCAGCAGCTTCTCCGTGCCGGGCGCCTTGATGACGCCCTCCTGCGGGAAGGCGACCACCTGCACGGTCACCAACTTCGCCCACCTTTCCCGCAGTTCGAGCATGACCTCGAGCCCGGTCAGGCCGCCCACCGGATCGACGTCCGGGTGCGCGCGCAGCGTGGTGGTGCCGTTGAGGACACACATCCGCAGCACCTGTTCGGCGCGGGTGCGCACCTCGTCATGGGTGAAACCGGCCTTGAGCTCGGCCGTGATCCGGATGGCGTCCGCCAGCGTGCCCGTCGGGTTGGGCCGGACGCGGTCGAGCAGGGCCTTGTCCGGGTGCAGATGCGCCTCGACGAGCCCCGGGATCACCACCCGGCCCGCGCAGTCGAGTTCGTCGGTGTCGACGCCGTCCGGCACTGCCAGGGACGGGCCGATCGCCTCGATGCGTCCGTCCCGTACGCGGATGTCGGCCGGGTCCGGTGAGTCCTCCACGCGCGCGTGGCGCAGCAGTAGTGCGGTCACGATGGGTCTCCTTGCCTGTTCGAGTTGCCTGTTCGTGACGGGGTGCGGTGCGTACGGCTGCGGGTGCGGGCTTTGAGAGCTTTGTTACGTATGCGGGTGTCGCCGGGAACGGTACGGGCGGGGCGGGAGGAGGCGGGCTACGACCCGGCGGGGAAGTCCGCCTTGCGGATCAAGCAGTGCACGCCCTTGACCCGGTCCACCACCTGCGAGACCTCGAAGTCGGCGGCCGCGCTGAGATACGCGTACGCGGTCGCGCGGTCCATGCCGGTGCGGGCCGTGAGGAAGTCGAGGGCCGAGCGCACGCACTGGCGCATCGCCTCGTCCAGGTCGGCGTCGAGGCCGAGGGCGATCCAGTGCGCGGACGTCTCGGCGAACGGCTCGCCCAGCAGCCCGGTCACGCGTCGCGCCGCCGCTCCGCGCACCACGGACAGCCGGAACGTCGCGCGCAGCGGCGCCTCGAGCGCGGTCAGGGCCACCTCGCCGTTGCCCTGCGCGAAGTGCGGATCGCCCGCGTAGAACCCGGCTCCCTCGGTCTGTACGGGCAGGTACAGCGAGGAGCCGCAGGTCAGGTGTTTCACGTCGAGGTTCCCGCCGTGCCGGCCCGGCGGCACCGAACTGGGCGCCGTCGCATCGGCGGTGGCCACGCCCATGATCCCGACGAAAGGACCGAGCGGGAACCGCGCCGACAGTCCGGGCGTGCAGCGCAGCACGCCGAACTCGGCGCCCGCGCCGTCCTGTTCGACCGTGCAGAAGGAACTGATGTTGCCGCTCGGGGTGCGCCGGGTGTCGGGCCCGGTGAACTCGGCGTCTGCGTCCGGGAGTTCGCCGGGCAGCGCGCCCGCCGCATGCCGGTTGGAGACGATCCCGTAGTGCGTACGCCGATGCAGACTCAGCGTCTGTATGCACAGCAGGTCGCCAGGGAGCGCGCCGCGCACCGCGATCGGGCCGGTGACGATGTGCGGCCCGGGCAGCTCGTCGCCCGCCCGGCCGAGGTCCGACGCGGCGATCTCCCGTGCGTCGCGGGGAACTTGGTGCGCGGGGACGCCGAACGCGCCGAAGAAGGCCACCGGGTCGCGGCCCTGGTCCGGGAGGATTCCCTCGTGGGAGACGAGATCGACGGTGACTGTGTCGCCGTCGTCGACCAGCAGCACGGGCGCGCTTCCCGCGTGCGGGAGTTCACCCCAGCGGGCCGTGTCGGGTGTCGTCGCCAGATGGTGGCGGCCGTCGAGGGGAAGCGTGCCGGGGGCGGGTGCGTGGGCGGATGCCCGGGCCGGGAGGACGGGGTCTGTGGTGCGGGGCGTCATCCGGATTCCTTAAGGGGGAGGAGGGGCGGGCGCGGGCGGACGGGCCCGGTGCGTGCTTCGGCGGTGTTACGTGTCCTGGCCCGTCGTGTTGCCGGTCGCAGGGGTCGGGCCGGTCAGGGCCGGGGCGGCCGACGGCACGATGCGCGTGCCGTTCGTCCCGCGCAGGGCCGCACCCAGCGCGCGCGGCGACGTGATCAGCACGCTGCGGCCGCCCGCCGCCAGGAAGTCGAGGGCGGCCCGCACCTTCGGCCCCATGCTGCCCTCGGGGAACTGGCCCGCGGCCAGGTGCTGTCGGGCCGTGACGGTGTCGATCCGGTCCAGGTCCCGGCGGTGCGGAGTGCCCCAGTCGAGGGCGACGCGCTCGACCCCGGTCGTCACGACGAGCTCGTCCGCGCCCAGGGCCGCCGCGAGCAGCGCGGACGTGGCGTCCTTGTCGACGACCGCCTCCACGCCGCGCAGGGTCCCGTCGGGCCCGCGCACCACCGGGATGCCGCCGCCCCCGCCCGCGATCACCACGTGCCCGGCGTCGAGCAGTGCGGCGATGGCATCCAGTTCGACGACCCGGCACGGTGCGGGGGAGGGGACCAGGCGCCGCCAGCCGCGGCCCGCGTCGTCGCCGACGGTCCAGCCGTGCCGTGCGGCGAGCCGTTCGGCCTCGGCGCGCGGGTAGTGGGCGCCGATCGGCTTCGTCGGCCGGGCGAACGCCTCGTCGGCCGCGTCCACGACGGTGTGCGTGAGGAGGGCGACCGGAGCCGCCTCGCGCGGCAGGGTCCCCGACAGGCCGCGGGCGAGGATGTAGCCGATGCTGCCCTGCGAGTCCGCGACGCACATGTCGAGGTCCAACAGCGGTAGCTCCGGGGCGAGTTCGGCGGCCAGGTCGGAGCGCCGCTTGATGAAGCCGACCTGCGGCCCGTTGCCGTGCGTCACCACGACGCGGTGGCCGCGTCGCACCAACTCGGCGACCGGGGCCGCAAGCTGGCGCGCGGCCTCGAACTGCTCGGCGATCGTGGCGCGCCCACCGCCGCGCAGCAGCGCGTTGCCGCCGATGGCCAGCACGGTGGTCGGGGCGGTGCCCGACGGGCGCCGGGAAAGCGCTGGTGGGATCGCGGTTCCAGGAGGCATGCCAGGACGATAGGAACGGCTCGGGGCCCGGTCATGGGCAGCCGGTGCCAGTGTGTGCCCGGGCCTGTTGACGTCTGCTGACAGTGCCCCCGGGGCCCGGCGACGCGGGGCGCGCGCGGGCCGGCCGACGCCCGGTGGCCGGGCCCGGAAAATCGTATACAACCTGCTGTCGTGAGCGTTTACAGCCCTGGCGGAGCCGCCCATAGTGAGCACCGTGCCCCCCGTTCGTACGACCGCGACCCTGCCTCCGGCGGTCCCTGCCACGACCCTGACCGTGGCCGGGGCGCTGGAACTGCCCGCCCTCGCGGGGGCGCGGCTCGCGGCGGGACACGCGGGGGCGCGCCGCGCCATCCGGGTCGCCAACATCATGGAAGTGCCGGACATCATCCGGTGGATGCGCGGCGGCGAGTTCCTGCTCACCACCGCCTACGCGGTCCGCGACGACGAACAGGCCCTCACCGGACTCGTGCCCGAACTCGCGGGCCGCGGCCTCGCCGCCCTCGGCGTCAAGGTCGGCCCGTATCTGCCGCGCCTGCCCGCCACCATGCTGCGCACGGCCGACGAACTCGGCTTCCCCATCGTGGAGTTGCCCGGCGAGGTGATGCTCAACGACATCCTCTCGGAGGTCATCGGC
Source organism: Streptomyces sp. NPDC050085 (assembly GCF_044460595.1). Classification (NCBI taxonomy): domain Bacteria; kingdom Bacillati; phylum Actinomycetota; class Actinomycetes; order Kitasatosporales; family Streptomycetaceae; genus Streptomyces; species Streptomyces sp. NPDC050085. The sequence goes on from NZ_JBITJZ010000007.1 coordinate 211,632, forward strand.
ACCGTCCTCAACCGGCAGGCCCTCAGCCTCGAACGCTCCCAGGCGCTGCGCGACCGGCTCTCCGAGGCCGTCCTCGGCGGCGGCTCCTACCGCGAACTCGTCACGCTGCTCGCGGAGGAGACGGGCTGCCCGGCGGCCGTACGCGGACCCGACGGCACCGTCGTCGCGGCCTGCGGCGACATACCCGAGCACACCGCCCCGCGGCTCACCCGGCCCATCCTCGCCGGGCACCGGGGGAGCGGCGACGTGGCGCTGTGGCCCGGACTGGGGTCCGGCCGGACCCCGGACGCCGGACACCCCACAGCCGAGCACCTCGCAGCCGAGAACGCGGACACCGAGCACACCGACGCGGAACACGCCGTCGCCCTCGAACACGTGGCGAGCCTCGCCGGAATGCTCGCCGTGCAGGAACGCGTCCTTGCCGAGCGGGAGCGCCGCTACCGCACGCTGCTGCTCACCGAGTTGGTCTCCCATCCGCCGCGCGAGCGCACCGAGGCCGCGCGCCGCGCCGCCGCGCTGGGCTGGGACCTGGAGCGGCCCCGCGCCGCCGTCGTCGTCGAGCTGACCGGGGCTGCCACGGGTTCGGCCGTCCGCCTCACCGAGGACCGGCTGCTCGCCGCGGCCCGCACCACGCTCGGCGGGCACACCCCCGCCTGGGGCACGCCCGGCGGGCTCACCGTCCTCGTCGCGGCCGGCGACCCCGACGAGCGCGACTCCCTGCGCCACCGCTGCGAAGAGCTGCGCCGCGCGGTCGCCGCGGCCTGCCCGGGCCACACGGTCGCCGTCGGCGCGGGCACCGTCCGCGCCGACTTCGCCGAGCTGCACCTCAGCCACAGCGAAGCACTGGGCGCCCTCGCGCTCGGCCGTGAACTCGACGGCCCCGCACGGTCGTTCATACGCCTGCACGAGGAGAGCGGCGTCTACCGCCTCCTCCACCAGCTCCCCGCACCCGAACTGCACGCCCTGGTCGACGACGCCCTCGGCCCGCTCCTGCGCTACGACACCCGCCACGACGGCAGCCTCGTGCACAGCCTCACGGTGTACCTGCGGCACGACCGCAACGGCGTGGAGGCCGCGGAGGAACTCCACGTCCACTACAACACGCTGCGCTACCGCCTCAAGCAGATCGAACGCCTCACGGGAGCACCCGACAAGGACCCGATGCGCCGCCTCCAGACCGAACTCGCGGTCCACGCCCACCGATTGCTACGGGCCCGCGCGAGCTGACCGGCCACCCTCGGGGTTCACGCGGCTCGGGAGGCACCGACGCTCCCGGCCCGGCGGCAACGATCCCGCAACCGCTGTGCGCCGCAGCGCGGCACACGCGACGACTCCCCGAGACCCGCCCCGGGTGCGCGGGGATGCCACGGTGCTCGTCCGCGTCGCCGGGACGCATGGAACTCGTGTCCGCCGTGCGTCGCAGCGCGGTATGCGCGACAACTTCCCGGGGTGCGCGCCGCGTGCGTCGGCACGCCACGTTGCCCGTGCGGGCGGCCGGGCTGCGACGGTTTCGCGCTCACCGTTGTCCCCCGCGCCGCGTACGTCGGCACGCCACGTTGCCCGTGCCGGCGGCCGGGCTGCGACGGTCTCGCGCTCGCCGTTGTCCCCCGCGCCGGGTGCGTCGGCACGCCACGGTGCCCGTGCGGGCGGCCGGGCCGTGACGGTCTCCCGCTCACCCCGCCCCGGCCCCGGGTGCGCGGGGATGCCACGGTGCTCGTCCGCGTCGCCGGGACGCATGGAACTCGTGTCCGCCGTGCGTCGCAGCGCGGTATGCGCGACAACTTCCCGGGGTGCGCGCCGGGTGCGTCGGCACGCCACGTTGCCCGTGCGGGCGGCCGGGCTGCGACGGTTTCGCGCTCACCCTTGTCTCCCGCGCCGGGTGCGTTGGCACGCCACGTTGCCCGTGCGGGCGGCCGGGCCGTGACGAGTTCGCGTCCGCCCTCGGACGCCGCCCCGGGGACGTCGAGACGCCATGGTGCCTGATCGCGTCGCCGGGCCGGCGGCGGGCCCGTGCTCAATCTCCCCGCCCCCCGCATCCCGGCCTGCCCAGTGCCCCACCCCGTACCCCGGTCATTGGCACCCGCTGCCGACGATCACCGCACCTGCACTGGCACCGCTCGCCGAAGACCCGGTGGGGCCGCGCCCGTACCGTCGGGGCATGGAGCGAACCCCGCACATCACCACCGGTCAACTCCCCGCTCGATCCCGTACGTTGAACGTGATCCGGCCCGACGCCTACGCCGACTCCGTCGCCCTGATGCGGGCCGCCGGGCAGCTGTCCGCCCTGCCCGGCATCGAGGCGGCCAGCCTCGTCATGGCCACCGGGACCAACCTCCGGATCCTCGCCGAGGCCCGGCTGCTCACCCCCGAGGGTGAAGCCGCCCGTCCCGCCGATCTGCTGATCGCGCTCCGTGGCAGCGAGGACGCCGTCGAGCGCGCGGTGGCCGCCGTGCACGGTCTGCTGGAGCAGCCCGCTCAAGTCGCCGCTCCCGGCGCCGAGTTCGGGGAGCCCGCACCCCGCGCCCTGACCGAGGCCGACCCTGCCACGGGGCTCGCCCTGATCTCGACCCCCGGCCCCTACGCCGCCGCCGAGGCGCTCAAGGCGCTGCGGCACGGCCTGCACGCCTTCGTCTTCAGCGACAACGTGCCCCTCGACCAGGAGATCCGCCTCAAGCAGGAGGCCCACCGCCTCGGCCTGCTCGCCATGGGGCCCGACTGTGGCACCGCCCTCATCGACGGCGTCCCCCTCGGTTTCGCCAACGCCCTGCGGACCGGACGGATCGGCCTGATCGGAGCCTCGGGGACCGGACTTCAGCAAGTTTCGTGTCTGCTCGACGCGGCGGGGGAGGGCGTCCGGCAGATGATCGGCACCGGCGGCCGTGACCTGAGCGCCGAGGTCGGCGGGCGCACCACCCTCGACGCCTTCGAGCTGCTCGACGCTGATCCGGGCTGCGCCCTGATCCTGCTGGTGTCGAAGCCGCCGGACCCGCGGGTCGCCGCCCGCGTCCTGGCCCGCGCCGAACGGGCGGGCAAGCCGGTCGTCGCCGCCTTCCTCGGCGCAGAGCGGCAGGTGAGAGGGGCGCAGGTCAGCGTCGTCGGCGACCTGCGCGGCGCCGCCGACGAAGCCGTACGCGCCCTCGGCGGCACCCCGCCCCCGGCGTGGACCCCGCCGACCGTCGCCCGCACGCCCGGGGGACACCTGCGCGCCCTGTACGCCGGTGGCACCTTCGCGTACGAGACGCGGCACCTGCTGCCCGACGCGGTCGGCGCCATCGGACCGTACGTCCCCGGGCGCGCGGTCACGTTCCCCGCGGAGCACGTCGTGCTGGACCTCGGCGACGACGCGTACACGGCCGGCCGCCCGCACCCGATGATCGACCCCACCGTGCGGGCCGCGCACCTGCGGGCCGCGCTCACCGATCCCGGGACCGGGGCCGTCGTCCTCGACGTGGTGCTCGGCCACGGGGCGGGCCCGGACCCGGTGGCGCCCCTGGCCGCCGAGATCGACCAGGTACCCGCGCGCCAACGGCCGCCCGTCATCGGCTTCGTCGTCGGCACGGACCGCGACCCGCAGGACGCCACGGCGCAGCGCGCGCTCCTCGAGGACGCCGGTGTGCTGCTCGCGCCCACGAGTACCGACGCGGCGCGATGGGCCGCAGGCCTCGTCTCCGGCGCGCCCCAACACGCGGGCGGTGCCCACCTGTTGACCTCGACGGCCCGACGGTCGTGACCGAGCCCCGCCCCCGACCTCACGGAGCCCGCATGAACGCCCTTCTCGCCGCCCCCGTCCGCATTGCCGCCGTCGGCGTCGCGGAGTTCGCCGACGCCCCCCGCACGGCCGGAGCGCAGGTCACCCCCATCGACTGGCGGCCACCCGCCGGCGGCGACCCGGAGCTCGCCTGGAAGCTCGCCGAACTCACCGGCCACCCCCGCGTGCAGGAGGCGAACGACGTGGCCGTGAGCCGGCTCCTCGCCGTGCGGCCCGTCTGGCGCGACGTGCGGCCGGCCCGCGAGGTCCTGCCCGTCCTCGACGACCGTACGACCGCGGAACGCGTCCTGCTGCACGCCGGACCGCCCGTCGATTGGGCCGACATGTGCGGGCCCATGCGCGCGGGCGTCATCGGCGCCGCACTCCTCGAAGGCTGGGCCGAGACCCCCGAGAAGGCCGAACTCCTCGCCGGATCGGGCGCGTTGCGCTTCGAGCCGTGTCACCACCACGAGGCGGTGGGCCCGATGGGCGGCATCACGTCCCCGTCGATGCCCGTGCTCGTGGTCGAGGACCCGGCCACCGGCCGCCGCTCGTACGCCAACCTCAACGAGGGCGCCGGACGCTGCCTGCGCTACGGGGCTCTCGGCGACGACGTACTGGACCGGCTGCGCTGGATGGCCGACGTGCTCGCCCCCGCCCTGCGCGAAGCGCTGCACACTCTGCCCGACGGGCTCGACCTGCGCGCCGTCACCGCCCAGGCCCTGCAGATGGGCGACGAGTGCCACAGTCGCAACACCGCCGCGTCCGCGCTGCTGCTGCGCGACCTCGCCGCCCCGCTCGCCCGCACCGCGCACGGCCCCGGCGTCCTGGAGTTCCTCGCGGGCAACCACTACTGGTTCCTCAACTTCTCGATGGCCGCATCAAAACTCGCCACGTCCGCCGCCCACGGCGTGCCGCACTCCACCCTCGTCACCGCGTTCGCCCGCAACGGCGTCGAGGTCGGCATCCGCGTCAGCGGCGCGGGCGACGCCTGGTTCACCGCGCCCGCCGCCCGCGTCGAGGGCCTGTACTTCGCCGGATACGGGCCCGACGACGCCAACCCGGACATCGGCGACAGCGCCATCACCGAGACCAACGGCCTGGGCGGCTTCGCGCTCGCCGCCGCCCCCGCCATCACCGGCTTCGTCGGCGGCACCGTCGACCAGGCGCTGCGCACCAGCCGCGACATGGCCCGCATCACCCTGGCCCGGCACGAGGCGTACCGGCTGCCCGCCCTCGGCGGCATCGGCTCACCCGTCGGCATCGACCTGCGGGCCGTCCTCGACACCGGCATCGAACCCGTCGTCACCACCGGCATCGCGCACCGCGAACCGGGCATCGGACAGATCGGCGCCGGTCTCGTCCACGCCCCCCTGGAGTGCTTCCGCAAGGCGCTCGCCGCCTTCCCGCTTCCGGAGGAGGCAGGCCCGTGAGCCCCGCCGCGGCGGCGTGCACGGTCAGCGTCCTCGTTCGCGCCGCCCTGGAGGGCCCGCCCCGCCCGGCCCGTGTCCTGGCCGTCGCCCGGCAGGCGCTCTACCTGCTGCCGCACGGCGCCCCGGCCCCGCTCGCCCTGGTGGTGCCGGGAGCCGTCCGGGTTCCGGCCGCCGTCGTCCTGCCCCCGGCCGCGGGGGAGCGCCCCTTCGCGGGGCTCGCTCCCGGCGCCGTCGGCCGGATCGGCGGCGGCCGGATCGCGGTCGGGTCCCTGTGCCTGACCGCAGGGGGGTTCTGGGCGCCGCCCCGCGCCCAGGACACCCCGCCAGGACCCGCCCTCACCCGGCTCGCCGCACTACGGCCGCCGCGCCCGCTGCCCGCCGAACTCAGGCCCGCGGCAGGGGCGTTGCTCCGCGCCCTCGCCGACGGAGCGCCGTCCGCCCAACTGCGTACGGCACTCGGCGTCCTCAGCCTCGGCCCCGGCGCGACACCGTCCGGCGACGACCTGCTGTGCGGGCTGCTGCTCGCCGGGCACCTGGCACACCGGGCACCTCAGTGGCTCGGCGTGCTCACCGGCGTCGTACGCCAGCACGCCGCGGACCGCACCCCGCCGGTCTCCGCCGCCCTCCTGGGCCACGCGGTCGACGGGCACTGCGTCCCCCAGGCGGCGGCGCTGCTGCGGGCCGCGGCCACGGGAGCGGACCTCGCGGTACCCGTCACCGATCTGCTCGCCGTCGGCCACAGCTCCGGCAACGACCTGCTGCACGGGCTGTGCGCCGGAGCCCGCCTGACGACCCGCGCACCCGCCGCGGGACCCGGCCCGTTCAGCCTGCGATCCACACCGTCGTGATGTTGCAGAACTCCTTGATGCCGTGGTCCGACAGCTCCCGCCCGTACCCGGAGCGCTTCGCGCCGCCGAAGGGGAGCGCCGGGTGCGAGGCCGTCATGCCGTTCACGAAGACACCGCCCGCTCCGCTGTCGCGCACGAACCGCTCGATGTCGTCGTCGTCCCCGGTCCACAGGTTCGAACTCAGCCCGAACGGCGTGTCGTTGGCGACGGCGATCGCCGCGTCCAGGTCCGCGACCCGGTACAGCGTCGCCACCGGACCGAAGGTCTCCTCGCGGTGGATGCGCATCTCGGGCGTGATGTCGGCCAGGACCGTCGGCTCGTAGAACCAGCCGTCCTTGAAGTCCTTCGGCCGCTGTCCGCCGCACAGCACGGTCGCCCCGGACTCCACGGCCTCGTCGACGAGTTCCTCCAGGTCCTTTCGGCCCTGCTCGCTGGCGAGCGGTCCGACGTCCGTCGCCTCGTCCAGCGGATCGCCGACGCGCAGTGCCCGCATCCCGTCCGCGAAGGCGTCCCGGAACTCCTCGAAGACGTCCTCGTGGACGATGAACCGCTTGGCCGCGATGCACGACTGGCCGTTGTTCTGCACGCGGGCCGTCACCGCCGTCCTGGCCGCCTTGTCGACGTCCGCCGACGGCATCACCACGTACGGGTCGCTGCCGCCGAGCTCCAGGACCGTCTTCTTCACCTCGTCCCCGGCGATCGCCGCGACGGAGCGGCCCGCGGGCTCACTGCCGGTGAGCGTGGCCGCGGCCACCCGGTCGTCGCGCAGGATGCCCTCGACCGCGTCGGACCCGACGAGCAGCGTCTGGAAACAGCCCTCGGGGAACGCGGCCCTGCGCAGCAGGTCCTCCAGGTAGAGGGCGGTCTGCGGCACGTTCGACGCGTGCTTGAGCAGACCCACGTTCCCCGCCATCAGGGCGGGCGCGGCGAACCGTACGACCTGCCACAGCGGGAAGTTCCACGGCATCACCGCGAGCACCACGCCCAGCGGCCGGTAGCGCACCAGCGCACGGGCCGCGCCGGAGTCCCGCACGTCCTCGTCCGCCGGGTACTCGTCGGCCAGCAGCCGCGCCGCGTTCTGCGCGTACCAGCGCATCGTCCTCGCGCACTTCGCCGCCTCGGCGCGGGCCGCCGCCACCGGCTTGCCCATCTCCGTCGTCATCACGCGGGCGATGTCCGGGGTGTCCGCGTCCAGCAGATCGGCGGCCTGCTCCAGCAGCCGCGCCCGGTCGAAGAACGTCGTCGTGCGGTACGTGTCGAACGTCGCCGCCGCCAGCGCCAGCTTCCGCTCGACGTCCTCGGGGGAGAGGGCGTCGTACGTCTTCAGCGTCTCGCCGGTGGCGGGGTTGACCGTCGCGATGGGCATGGGGAAGACCTCCTGTGCGCGGTTCCTTCGACCTTCCCGCGCGGCGCGGGGCGGCGCAACGCGGGGTTCCCGCGAGTACCCGGCCCGCGGCGGTCTCAGACCTGCTCGGCCAGCCGGTCCAGGAACACCGTCTGCGCCTTGACGAGAGCCGCCCGCGCCGCGTCCAGACCGAACCACGCCACCCGGTCCAGCTCGGGGAACTCCGACATCCGGCCCGAGCCGCGCGGCCACTCCATCGTGAACGTGCCCGGCACCACGTCCGCCGGGTCGAGGTCGGCCTCCACCGCCCACACCGTCACGCGCTTGCCGCCGGACTGCACGGTCTCCCCGAGCGGCAGCGGCGTCCCCTCGGGAGCGGGCAGCCCCAGCTCCTCCCGGAACTCCCGCCGCGCCGCGTCCCAGGGAGTCTCGTCGCCCTCGTACTCACCCTTCGGCACGCTCCACGCGCCGGCGTCCTTGCGCGCCCAGAACGGGCCGCCCATGTGCCCGAGCAGCACCTCGGGCCCGCCGGGGGTGCGGCGGAAGAGGAGCAGGCCCGCGCTGCGTTTCGTTCGCTTCGTCCCGTCAGCCATACCGTTCAGTCTCGGTGCAGATACCGGATGACCGCGAGCACACGGCGGTTCTGGTCCTCCGAGGCGGGCAGTCCCAGCTTGCCGAAGATCGCCGCCACGTGCTTCTCGACGGTGCCCGCGGACACGAACAGGGACTGGGCGATCGCCGCGTTCGACCGCCCCTCGGCCATCAGCGTCAGCACGTCCCGCTCGCGCCCGGTGAGCGAGGCCAGCTCCTCGGTGCGCCGCCCCGCCCCGGCGAGCTGCGTCACCACCTCCGGGTCGAGCGCGGTGCCACCGGCCGCGACGCGCTCCAGCGCGTCCGTGAACTCCGCGACGTTCGCGACCCGTTCCTTCAGCAGGTATCCGACCCCCGCCGACCCCTCGGCCAGCAGCCGGGTCGCGTACTTCGTCTCGACGTACTGCGAGAACAGCAGGACGCCGGTGCCGGGGTGTTCGCGCCGGATGTCGATCGCGGCACGCAGCCCGTCGTCGGTGTTGGTCGGCGGCATCCGGATGTCCACGACGGTGACGTCGGGCCGGTGCTCGGCCACGGCGTCGCGCAGGGCGTCCGCGTCGGCCACGGCCGCGCAGATCTCGTGGCCCCGCATCCCGAGCATCTGGGCGAGGAGCTCCCGCAGGATGGCGGCGTCCTCGGCGATCACTACGCGCATGGGGTGCAGCCTTTCATGGACCGGGGCACATCGATCAAGCCCGTCCGGCGTTCGAGGAGCGGGGTCCGGGGAGCCCCGTGGCGGTCAGGCATGCAACGGCAAGGTCAAGGTCACCGAGGTGGGCCCACCCTGAGGGCTCGTCACCTCCAGCCTCCCGTCCACCGTCCGCACCCGCTGCACCAGCCCGGCCAGTCCCCCCTCCGCCACGACCGCCGCTCCACCGCGCCCGTCGTCCGACACGCGCAGCCTCAACACCCCGTCCCCGGCGGCCAGTTCCACGCGGCAGCGCGTCGCCCCGGAGTGCTTGATGACATTCGCCAACAGCTCCGCCGTGCAGTAGTACGCCAGGGACTCGATCGCCGGGGTCGGCCGCTGCGGCACGTCCACGCTCACGTCGACCGGGAGCGCGGCGCGGGCCGCGAGCGTCGTCAGGGCGTCGGCGAGGCCGCCGTCGAGGGCCGGCGGGTGCAGCCCCCGGGAGAGGTCGCGCAGCTCCGCGAGCGTCTCGGTCGCGTTGTCCCGGGCCATCTCCACCAGGCGGTGCAGCTCGGGCCGGTCCCGGTCGTCGAGTTGCTCGCGCACCATGTCGAGGCTCATCGCGAGGGCCGCGAGCCGCACCTGGGCCCCGTCGTGCAGATCCCGCTCCAGGCGGCGCAGGCGTGCGTTCGCCTCGTCCACGGCGAGCGCCCGCGTCTCCTCCAAGTCCTTGACCCGCTCGGCCAGTTGACCGGGTCCGAGGAGCGCGCGTACGAGACGACGGTCCACCGCGACGGTCGCGCGGGTCAGCCACGGCGCGGCCACCAGGATTGCGCAGCCCGCCAGGGACGTGCCCAACGCGCCCCACAGGGAGTGGACTTGAGGCGCCCCGCCCCACGGCAGCGGCGTCACCAGGTTCAGGTCGTCGGGCGTGAACGCCCACCGCACCGGCGCGATCAGGTTCACCGCGCCGACCGCCCACCACGACACCGCGTACAGGCACACCATCGCCAGCGGCAGCTTCACCGCCACGTAGGCGACGGCCCGCCAGGCCGCGCCGTCCCGCAGCCGCGCCTCCCAGCGTGCGAAGACCCCGCCGTCCGTCCGCGGCCCCGGTGGTGTGGCGATCCGCTCGCCCAACAGACCGTTCGCCAGGCGCCGTTGGAGCGTGCCGAGACCGCGGGCGAGGCCGAGGCCGCCCGCCACGAACAGCAGGCCGAGCACCGCGCCGACCAGGGTCAGTGTCAGCGCGGACCCCACGGCGAGAGCGACCACCATGAGCAGGAAGCCCGCCGACGCGGGCACGTAGGACAGCAGGCAGTACGCCGCCTCCGCCCACGCCCGCCGCGTCAGGGGAGCCCGCAGGACCGTGCGGACGGACGGCGCCTCACGCATCGCGGCGCACCAGCAGCCGACCGCCGACCGCGAGGATCGCGGCGGTGTACAGGCACAGCACCACGAACCCGGCCCACGGCGTGAGCATGCCGTCGACGGGCACGGTCACCGCAAGGGAGTTGCCCGCGATCATCGTCGGGAAGAACCTGGCGATCGTCGTCCCGGTCGTCCCCGCGAGCAGTGCGGGCAGGACGAACGTGATGCCGACGAAGATCCCGACGGCACTCGCCGTGTGCCGGGTGATCGCGCCGATGCCGAGGCCCATCAGGCCGACCATCGCGAGGTACGCGCCCGCCATGAGGACCGCGCGCAGCACGCCGGGCTCGCCGAGCGAGGGCGCCGGAACGCCGGGGGAGAGCGCCGCGGTGCCCGCGAGGAACGTCACGACCGCGACCAACTCGCCCACCAGCAGCGCGAGTCCGCCGAACACCACGGCCTTCGCGGTGAGCGCCCGACGCCGGTCGGGGGCCGCGGCGAGCGTCGCGCGGATGGTGCCCGACGCGTACTCGCCGGTCATCACGAGCACGCCGAGCACGCCGATGACGAGCTGGCCGAGGGCCACGCCCGCGAGGACGTTGTTGGTCGGGTCGAAGGACGCCACCTTGTCGGCGCCGTGCGGCGCCTTGGTGTTGGCCATCGTCACGACGCCCATGGCGATCATGCCGACGACCGTGAGGAGCAACGCGTAGGCCGTCGACCGCAGGCTGCGCAGCTTGATCCACTCCATGCGCGCAGTCTGCCGGAAGCCGTACCGTCCGGTGAGCGCGGGGGTGTACGCCGTGCCGGTCATCGGGCGCCTCCTGCCTGGTACTGGGCCGATCCGTCGGTGAGCGCGAAGAACGCCTCCTCCAACGACCGTCCGCCGGTGGTGAGTTCGGCGACCGTCGTGTCCGCGAGCAGCCGGCCCCGGCCGATCACGAGCAGGTGGTCGGCGGTCAGCGCCATCTCGCTGATGAGGTGGCTCGACAGCAGGACCGTACGGCCCTCGGCGGCGAGCGAACGCATCAACTCACGGATCCAGCGCACTCCTTCGGGGTCGAGCCCGTTCACCGGCTCGTCGAAGAGGAGCACGGCCGGGTCACCGAGCAGCGCCGCCGCGATGCCGAGCCGCTGGGCCATGCCGAGCGAGAACGAGCCCGCGCGCTTGCCCGCGACCGCTGTGAGGCCCACGGTCTCCAGGACGGTGTCGACCCGCGCCGGATCGATGCCGCCGCCCGCGGCGAGCGCCGCGAGATGGCTGCGCGCACTGCGGCTCGGATGGAAGGTACGCGCTTCGAGGAGCGCCCCCACCTCGCGCAGCGGCCAGGCCAGTTCGGCGTAGGGGCGCCCGCCGATCGTGGCGTGCCCCGCGTCCGGCCGGTCCAGGCCCATGATCATGCGCATGGTGGTGGACTTGCCCGAGCCGTTGGGGCCGAGGAAGCCCGTCACGCCGCCCGGGCGCACCCGGAAGCTCACGTCCTCGACGGCGACCGCGTCTGCGTACCGTTTGGTGAGACCCCTGGCCTCGATCATCACGACTCCCTGGTCCTTCGCTGCGTGGTGTGTGATCCACGCTAGGAGCGGGCCGAGAGAGTCGGAACGAGGCTGTCCTCCGAGACCTCTGGGGGAAATCCCCCAGGCGTCACAGCAGGTGGCGGGGGAGGATGCCGAGCGCGGTGGCGTCCGCCAGGTGCTGGCCGAGGCGTAGTTGCAGCGGTCCGGGCGGGCCCGCCCGCTCCGACAGCAGACTGAGCGAGCCGACCGCCCGGTCCGCCGTGCGCAGCGGTACCGCGACCACGCACGCGAAGCCGAGCGAGCGCGCCATCGCCGTGTACGACGGCCAGTTGGCCCGCGCGTAGGGATGGGCGAGCGGCACCCCGCGAATGGGCTGAGCCGAGGCCCGGCAGTCCGCGCCGGGTCCCTCGCCCCAGGACAGCGAGGCCCGCTCCAGACGCAGCCCCCGGTTGTCGGACGCCGCCATCTCCACGCGCCCCGTCGGCGGCTTGAGCACGGCGGACGCCGAGGGCACGCCGAGCAGCGACACACAGCTGCCGACGAGGGCGGCGAGGGCCTGCGAGCCGCCGCGCACCGCGGCGTCCGCCACTTCGACGAACGCCGTCGCGAGCAGCTCGCTGTCCACCTGGTACGCCTCGTACGGCACGCCGCGCATGACGCCGCCCCCCTACGTCCCTGAGAGCCTGTCGGGGTACAAAGACAGGCCCTGAATCCGTCCGCCCCGCACAGCCGCCGTCGCCCGCCCGGCGCGGGGCCGGACGGGCGGACTTTGCAGAAAGGGTATGCCCCATGGGTGGGCGGCCCGAACCGCATCACATGTGTACGGCGCCCTCGCCCGGTGCCGGCTGCTTCGGCGGCCCCGGCCGGTACAGCACCAGCGTCACCACGAAGCCGATCGCGAAGAACAGCGCCGACCACCAGAACGCGGTCGTGTAGCTCTTCATCGAGGCGAGCGCCTGCACCTGCGGCGTGGGCTGCCTGCCGACGAGGTAGTTCGTCGCGGCGCTGGTGGCGAGGGTGTTCAGCAGGGCCGTGCCGATCGAACCGCCCACCTGCTGGCTGGTGTTGACCATCGCGGAGGCGACACCCGCGTCGTGCGCGGCGATCCCCGACGTGGCCAGGTTCATCGCGGTCGCGAAGATCAGGCCGAGGCCGACACCGGAGACGAGCAGCGGCGGCAGCACGTGCGGCGCGTAGCTGCTGTTCACGTCGAGCCCCGTCAGCCACGCCATGCCCGCCGCCGACAGGGCCATGCCCAGCGGCACGATCGGTTTCGCCCCGAGCTTGGGGACCAGGTAGTTCGTGGCGAGGACCGAGGAGACGACCATGCAGGCCACCATCGGCAGGAACGACACACCAGTGATCACCGGCGAGTACGCGAGGATCTGCTGCAGGTAGTACGTCAGGAACAGGAAGACGCCGAACATGCCCGCGCCGGAGATGAACATCGCGAGGTAGGACGCCCCGCGGTCCCGGTCGAGGATCACCCGCAGCGGCAGCAGCGGATGCGTCGCCCGCGTCTCCCACCAGGCGAACACGGCGAGGAGCACCGCGCCGGCCACGAGGCAGCCCCACGTCTTCCAGTCGCTCCACGAGTGGGTCTCGGCGTTCGAGAACCCGTAGACGATGCAGAACAGGCCGACCGAGACGAGGATCGTCCCGGGCACGTCCAGCTTCGGCCGGTCCGCGGGGCGGCCGCCGTGCAGCAGTCGCATGCCGCCGAGGATCGCGACCACCGCGAAGGCCAGGTTCACGTAGAGGCACCAGCGCCAGTCCAGGTACTCGGTGAGCACACCGCCGAGCAGCAGGCCGACGGCGCCGCCCGCACCGGCGATGGCACCGTAGATGCCGAACGCCTTCGCGCGCTCCTTCGGGTCCGTGAACGTCGTCGTCAGCAGGGACAGCGCGGCCGGTGCGAGCAGCGCGCCGAACAGGCCCTGCAGGGCCCGCGCCGCCACCAGCATGCCGAAGCTGTTCGCCGCGCCGCCCAGCGCCGAGGCGCCCGCGAAGCCGATCAGCCCCGCGATGAAGACGGCCTTGCGGCCCACCAGGTCGGCGACCCGGCCGCCGAGCAGCAGGAGGCTGCCGAAGGCGAGCGCGTACGCGGTGACGACCCACTGCCGGTTGCCGTCGCTGAACCCGAGGTCCTGCTGGGCCGAGGGCAGGGCGATGTTCACGATCGTCGCGTCGAGGACGACCATCAGCTGCGCGAGTCCGATGACGCCGAGGATCAGCCAGCGGTGCTCGTGGTTGCCGCCGCCCGCGTAGGAGACCTCACCGCCGCCGGGCGGCACGGTCCGTATGCCGGGTTCGGACTGTGCTGCGGAGTCGGGTGAGCGATCCATGGTGACCTCCAGACACCCAGGTACACCCCCCGATCCATCTCGCCACCACGCTAAGCGCCCTGCTCAAGGACGGCGACCGGGGAGAGAACGGCATCGTTCCCTCCCCGGTGGGGCCGCCCTCGTACCGTCAGCCGATCTGCTCGTCCACGGGCGCGGAGTCCCCGGCGGCACGCGGCCCGGGCACCGCGGGCGACGCCGCGGCCTCGGGCGTGCGCCGGGTGAAGAGGCGCTGCGCGAGCGGCTCCGTGTAGCGGGCGGTCAGCGGGCCCACGATCACCAGGATCAGCACGTACGCGGTGGCCAGCGGCCCGAGCCGCGGCTCGATCCCGGACGTCACCGCGAGCCCCGCGATCACGATGGAGAACTCGCCGCGCGCCACCAGCGCGCCGCCCGCCCGCCAGCGGCCCTTGACGGAGACACCGGCCCGGCGTGCCGCCCAGTACCCGGTGAAGATCTTCGTGCAGGCCGTGACCACGGCGAGGAGCAGCGCGGGCAGCAGTACCGGCGGAATGCTCGCCGGATCGGTGTGCAGCCCGAAGAAGACGAAGAACACGGCGGCGAACAGGTCACGCAGCGGCGACAGCAGCGTGTGCGTGCCCTCGGCGACCTCCCCGGACAGCGCGATCCCGACGAGGAACGCGCCGACCGCCGCCGACACCTGCAACTGCTGCGCGATCCCCGCGACCAGGATCGTCAGACCGAGGACGACGAGGAGCAGCTTCTCCGGGTCGTCGTTCGACACGAACCGCGAGATGTGCCGCCCGAACCGCACGGCCACGAACAGCACGAGCCCGGCCGCGCCGAGGGCGATGGCCAGCGTCAGACCGCCCGCGGCCCAGCCGACCCCGGCCAGCAGGGCGGTGATGATCGGCAGGTACACCGCCATCGCCAGATCCTCCAGGACGAGGATGCTGAGGAGGACCGGCGTCTCGCGGTTGCCGAGCCGCCCGAGGTCGCCGAGCACCTTGGCGATCACGCCGCTTGACGAGATCCAGGTGACTCCGGCGAGCACGACGGCCGCGACCGGGCCCCAGCCCATCAGGAGGGCGGCGGCCGCGCCGGGCAGCGCGTTGCAGGTCATGTCGACGAGCCCGGCCGGGTACTGCGTCTTGAGGTTGCTGACGAGATCGCTCGCCGTGTACTCGAGGCCGAGCATCAACAGCAGCAGGATGACGCCGATCTCGGCGCCGATCGCGACGAACTCCTCGCTCGCGCCGAGGGGCAGCAGCCCGCCCTCGCCGAACGCGAGCCCGGCGAGCAGATAGAGCGGGATCGGCGAGAAGCGGAGCCGCCCCGCGAGACGGCCGAGCAGGCCGAGCGCGAGGATGATCGCCCCGAACTCGATGAGGAAGACGGCGGAATGCATCCGATCACTCCCGCCCCAGGATGGCGGCGGCCGCCTCGACGCCCTCGCGGGTGCCGATCACGATGACCGTGTCGCCGCCGGCGAGCCGGAAGTCGGGCGTCGGGGACGGGATCGCCCCCGACCGCCGCAGCACGGCGACGATCGACGCCCCCGTCTCGGTCCGCAGGTGGGTCTCGCCGAGGAGCCTGCCGTTCCAGTACGAGGTCGCGGGTATCTCGATCCGCTCGGCGACCAGGCCCAGATCGGTGGTGTGCAGCAGGTTCGGGCTGTGGTGCGAGGGTGTCAACGCGTCGATGAGATACGCCGCTTCGCCCGAGGTCAGTTTCAGCGACAGCGCACAGGCGTCGGGGTCGTCGGCCCGGTACGCGCTGAGGGTGCGGCCCCCGTCCCGGTGCGCGATGACCGACAACTGGCGCTGTTCGCGGGTGGTCAGGTCGTAGCGGTAGCCGATTCCCGGCAATGGCGTCCTGCTCAGGCGTGAAGCGGGCACGGTGATCCCCTTGTCTCCCCTACCAATAGATGGCGCGTGCATCTTTCGATCCGCGCACCACCCTATACGTGCCATCTTTTGGCAAAGAAACAGTCAGCGGTCAGGCGTTCAGGGGCGGATGCGCGGCGAGCAGGGTCTCCACCGTGTCCGCCTGGGCGGCCGTCTTGTCCTCGCGGTAACGCACGACGCGGGCGAAGCGCAGCGTGACCCCCGCCGGGTATCGCGTCGAGCGCTGCAGCCCGTCGTACGCGATCTCGACGACGAGTTCGGGCCGCACCGTCACGACGTGCCCGTCATCACTCACCGCCAACTCCCGCAGCCGCTCGGTCTGCCAGGCCAGCAACGCGTCGGTGAGGCCCTTGAACGTCTTGCCGAGCATCGCGTACGAGCCGTCGTCGCGCCGCGCGCCCAGGTGCAGGTTGGACAGCTTGCCGGTGCGCCGCCCGTGCCCCCACTCGGCCGCGAGCACCACCAGGTCCAGCGTGTGCACCGGCTTCACCTTCAGCCAGGACGCCCCGCGCCGCCCCGCGCTGTACGGGGCCTCGAGCCCCTTGCAGACGACGCCCTCGTGTCCCCGCTCCAGGGTCCGCGCGAAGAAGGTGTCGGCCGCGGCCCGCTGCCGGTCGTCCTCGCCGTCGTCGACGACCGTGCGCCGCACCCGCATCGGCTCCGGCACCAGACGCGCCAACTCCTCGTGCCGCCGGGCGAACGGCAGATCCAGCAGATCGCGTCCGTCGGCGTACAGCACGTCGAAGAAGACGGGGGAGACGGGCAGTGCCGCGGCTGCCCGCGCGACGTCCACGCTCGACCCGACCCGCCCGGCCACGTCCTGGAACGCCCGCGGCCGCCCGTCGCCGTCGAGCGCGACGACCTCACCGTCCAGAATGAACGACTCGCTCGCCAACTCCCGCGCGGCCGCGACCACTTCGGGCAGCCGATCGGTGATGTCGTCGAGCGTGCGCGTGTGTACGCGGACCTCGTCCCCGTCCCGGTGCACCTGGACGCGGATCCCGTCGAGCTTCTCCTCCACGGCACACGCGCCCAGCTCGGCGAGCTTGTCCAGGGCCTCGCCGACCGAGCCGGCGGTGTGCGCGAGCATCGGCTGCACCGGGCGCCCCACGGTGAGCCGGAAGTCCGCCAAAGCGGCCGGGCCCCGCGCCAGCAGCGCCTGCGCGACCGGTTGCAGACCACCCGCGAGCATCACCGCCCGCCGTACGTCCGCCGGGGCCGCGTCGGTCGCCCGCGCGAGCCCCTCCACCGCGACGGCGTCCAGGGCGCCCTGCCGCACCTCGCCGGTCACCAGGCCGAACAGGAACCGCTGCTCGATCTCGGTCGCCGCCCCCATCAACTCGCCGACCAGGCGCCGCCGTTCGGCCTGCGAACCGGCGCCCGCGACATCGCCGATCACCGTGAGCGCCGCATCGACGTCCTGCACGCTCAGCCGCGGTTGGGGCGCCGGCGCCACGGGCTCGCTCAGTACCCGCCATCCGATGCCGAGCCGCCCCTGCGGAAGGCGTCCCGCCAGATACGGGATGACGAGCGGCGCGTCGTCGGGCTCCGCGTCCCGGAACAGCTCGGCGAGCAGCTCGGTCTTCTTGGACCGTGCCGAGGTGGCGGCGACGTCCTGTGACACCTGTGCGAGCCGGGCGAAGAGCATGCAGTCATGGTGCAACGGGTGGGCGGGCGCCGCACCCGCCGGGTGCGGCGGCGTCAGCCCACGGAGCAGATGTAGAGGGGGCCGAGCCAGGGTTCGCAGGTGGGGGCGGGTGGTTGGGGTTCGGAAGGTTCGGGGGTGGGTTCGGTGGCGGGGTCTGTGGGCTCGGTGGTGGGTTCGGTGGGTTCCGGGGGAGCCGTGGGCTGTGGGGGTTCGGTGGGGCGTGCGGGTTCCGTCGGCTGGGACGGCTGTGACGGCTCCGTCGGCTCCGTCGGCTCCGTCGGCTCAGTCGGTCCCGCGGGTGCCGGTGTCGTCGGCTCTGGCGTCGTCGGCTCTGGCGTCGTTGGTTCGGGCCTCGTCGGTTCTGGTTGCGCCGGATCAGGCGTTGGCGGAGCAGCGGTTTCAGGGGGTGTCGCCGGAGCGGGCGCGGCCGGGGGTGTTGCCCGCCGGGGCGGTGCCGGCGGGCGTGCCGGTTCGGCTCGTGTCGCGGGAGTCCGCTGCTCGGGCGATGACGGGTCAACCCCCTTCGGGGAAGGGGGAGTTGCCATACGCGGAGTCGGAGTTGTGCTGTCCCGGTGGGTGGAGGGCGCGTCGCCGACGACTGCCGCGGTGCGTTGCGGCGGCGCCGGGGTCCCGCTCCCGGTGAGTACGAGTCCGGCCGCGACGGCCGCCCCCGCCACGGAGACGCCGAGCACCCCGGCGACGGCGGCCGGGGCCTTCGCGCCGCCGGTCAGGGCGTGTCGCACCCCGTGCCGTACCCCGTGCAGCACCCCGGTGCCGTGCCCGCCGGACACGGCACCGGCATGGGCACCCGCAGGGGCACTCGCACCCGCTCCGCCCGCCAGCGGCAGCAGGTACGTGCCCGCGCCGCCGAGTACGAAGACCAGGAGCGCCGGTCCCACCAGTGCGGGGAGCCGCTCGTTGGCGCGCAGCAGCACCGCGAGCCGGGTCCGGCAGTCGTCGCAGGTGTCGACGTGGGCGAGGAGCTTCTCGGACTGGCGTGCGGACGCCGCGCCGCGCACATGGGCGGGCATCCTGTCCCACTGCGCCTCGCACGCCGGATCCTCGGGCACACCGGGATGGGCCCGCAGGAACGCCTGGCGCATCCCCTCCCGTGCCCGGTGCAGCAGCACGGCCGTGGCCCCGCTGCCCGCGCCGATCCGCCGCCCCACCGCCTCCAGCGGCTGCTCCTCCGCCTCGGCGAGCCAGAGCGCCTTCACCCAGCGCTCGGGCAACTGACCGAGGACCCGGGCCAGCAGGTCCACGCCCGCCGCGCGCGACGCCGGGTCCTGGTCCTCGTACGCCCCGAAGGACAGCTGCATCGACTCCGCCCCGGCCTGCGGGTCGAGCGGCGTCTCGCGTGCCGCTCCGCGCCCGGCCGTGGCGGCGAGGCGGCGCACGGTCGTCGTCAGATAGGCGGCCACGTTGTCGATGGAGTGCCCGGCGGCGAGCCGCCGCCACACCCGGAAGTGCGCCTCGGCGACGAGGTCGTCGGCGAGCCAGGGGCTGCCGGTCAGCGAGCGCGCGTAGGCGACGAGACGGGGTTGCTCGGCCTCGTAGATCCGGGCGTACTCGGCTATCGGTGCGGCGGCGGGGCCGTCGGTCATGGCAGGACTCCGACTGCGGATCGGGTGCGAAGTTTGAAACGTTAATTGACAAATGTCGGATTATGGAGGGGTGAGTGGCACAGGTCACATCACCTGGTTCGCGCTTTGCCGTAATGCGTCGGCCCGCTGCCGCGTCGAGAGGACGTCAAGAGACATCAAGGGGCATCGAGCCCCGCACCACGCAGCGCAAGAAGGGGAACCTGCCATGCCGACCACGCTGCCCGTCACCCTCGAACAACCCGCCCGCGCCCGCCTCGTCACCTCCGGGGGCGGTGGACCCGAGCGCGCCGTCACCGTCACTCTCCGCTACGCGTCCGGCGACCCGCTCGCGATCCAGCTGGCGTTCCCCGCCGAGATCACGCTGGCCGACACCGAGGTGACCTGGGCGTTCGCACGCGCGCTCCTCGACGAGGGCCTGCGCACGCCCGCCGGTTCCGGGGACGTCCACGTGTGGCCGTGCGGCCGCGCCCGGACCGTCGTCGAGCTGCACGCGCCCGAGGGGATGGCCGTCGTCCAGTTCGACACCTCGGCGCTGCGCCGCTTCCTGCTGCGCACGTACGCGCTCGTGCCCGCGGGGGAGGAGGACGTGACGGCCGTCGTCGACCGCGCGCTCGCCGCGCTCTTCGGCCCGCGTGGCTGAGGCGGTCCAGACGTCGCTCAGCGCCGGTCGCCGGGCTCCAACGCCGGTGCGCCGACGCCGAGATGGGACCGGCACTGCGGCTTCGGGGCGTCCGCGAGACGCGGGCGCACGTGCCGCGGCCGCACGAACACCGCCGCCGTCACGGCCGCCAGCACGAACAGCAGGGCGCAGCCGTACGCGGCCCGGTGGAACGAGGTGTTCACCGCGTCGGGCCGCGCGTACGCCTCGCCGGACAGGCCGACGGCCAGCGGCAGCGCGGCGACCACCAGCAGCTGGGCGACGCGCGCGGCCGTGTTGTTCACCCCGCTGGCCAGCCCGGCGTGCTCCGGGTCCACCGACGCCAGCACCGTCGCGGTCAGCGGCGCCACGAACAGGCTCATGCCGAGGCCGAGCACCGTCACCGCGGGCAGCACGTCGGCGACGTACGACGCGTCCGGGCCGATCCGCAGCATCAGCAGGACCCCGCATGCGGCGATCAGCGGCCCGACGACGAGCGGCGGCGTCGGCCCCACCCGGCGTGCGAGATCCCCGGCGCGTGCGGACAGCAGCAGCATCAGCGCCGTCACCGGGAGCGTCGCCGTGCCGGCCTGCAACGCGTCGTATCCCAGGGCGACTTGGAGCTGCACCGGCAGGAGGAAGAGGATGCCGCCGATGCCCGCGTACAGGCACAGCGTCATCGCGTTCGTGGCGCTGAACAGCCGCGAGGCGAACAGCGACGGCGGCAGCATGGGCGCGGCCCGGCGCCGCTCGACGAGCAGGAACGCGGCACCGGCGGCCACACCGGCGACGGCGGGCAGCCCGGTCGACACGGCGGACGCACCGCCCGACGACCCGATCAGCGCGTAACTCACCCCGGCCAGGCACAGCGCGGCGAGCACGGCGCCGAGCCGGTCGAACGGGGCGTCGGCGGCGCCCGCGTCCCGGCTCTCGGGCACGTACCGCACCGCGATCACCAGCACCAGCGCGGCGATCGGCACATTGATGAGGAAGATCCACCGCCACCCGGGACCGTCGATCAGCCAGCCGCCGAGGAACGGCCCGAGCGCCCCCGCCACACCGGTCAGCCCCGACCAGGCGCCCACGGCCCGCGCCTGGTCGTCCGGATGGAACACGGACCGCACAAGCGCCAGCGACCCCGGAGTGAGCAGCGCCCCGCCGACGCCCTGCAGGGCCCGCGCCGCGATCAACGTCCCTTCCTCCGGGGCCAGTCCGCACAGCGCCGACGCCACCGCGAACCACGCGACGCCGAGCACCAGCGTGCGCCGCCGCCCGATCCGGTCGCCCATCGCGCCGCCCCACAGCAGCAGCGCGGACAGCGTCAACATGTAGGCGTTGACGACCCATTGCAGCGCCGACAGCGAGGCGCCGAGGTCACGGCCCATGGTCGGCAGCGCGACGTTGACGACCGTCCCGTCCAGCATCGCCATGCCCGAGGCCAGCACGACACACGCCAGAATCCACCGCCCGCGCGCCGACGAGAGCCGCACGCCAGGGCCGGTGCCGGGGGCGAGCTGCTCCGTGGCGGCCATCGCCCCATTCTCGGGGAAGAAGGACGGCGACGCGAGCGGTCCTGCCCCACCTGACATGCTCCGACGCATGAGCGACGTGACGATCGACGAACCCCTCGTGCGACAGCTGCTGCGGGACCAGCACCCCGACCTCGCGGAGCTGCCGCTGCGGCACGCGGCGACGGGCTGGGACCACCAACTGTGGCGCGTGGGCGCGGAGTTGGCGCTCCGCCTGCCCTGCTTCGACGAGTCGTCCTTCCGCGTGGGCAACGAACACCGCTGGGTCCCCGGCCTCGCCCGCCGCCTACCGCTGCCGGTCCCGGTACCCCAGCGCACGGGCGAACCGTCGCCCGCCTTCCCCCGCCCCTGGGCCGTCACCACGTGGGTCCCCGGCGAACCGGCCGACCGCACCCCGATCGTCCACGGCGACCTGTCGGCCAAGACCCTGGCGGACTTCCTCGGGGCGCTGCACCACCCGGCACCGGCCGACGCCCCGACCTCGCCGCACCGCGGCGTTCCCCTGGCGCACGTCACCACCGACGCCGACGACCTGTTCACGGACATGGCCGAGGGCCCGGAGGCCGACGCCCTGCGTGCGCTCCTCGACGACGCGCTCGCGGCCCCCGCCTGGCAGGGCCCGCCCCTGTGGCTGCACGCCGACCTGCACCCCGCGAACGTCGTCGTACGCGACGGCACCCTCGCCGGCGTCGTCGACTTCGGCGACCTGTGCACGGGCGACCCCGCCACGGACCTGGCAGCGGCCTGGCTCCTGCTCCCGGCCGGCGCGGCCGCCGCCTTCTTCTCCGCCTACGCCGCAGCGGGCCCGGCGACGATCCGCCGGGCCCGCGGCTGGGCGATCCTGCGCGCGATCGACCTGATCCGCATCGGCCTGGCAGGCGACCGGGGCCTGCCCGGCGGCAAGCCGACGTGGGGCCCGGCGGGCCGGGCCGCGCTGAAACGGATCACATCCGGTTCCCCGTGACCGCGCTCAGGCAGCCCCGAGCTCCTTCTCGATCGCGGCGAGGACCTCGGGGGCGTCCGGAGTGGTCTGCGGGGCGAAGCGGGCCACGACGTCACCGGAGCGACCCACCAGGAACTTCTCGAAGTTCCACCGGATGTCACCGGTGTGCCCCTCGGCATCCGCCGTCTCCACCAGCTTCGCGTACAGCGCGTGCCGGCCCTCCCCGTTGACCTCGACCTTCTCGGTCAACGGGAACGTCACGCCGTACGTCGCCGAGCAGAACTCCGCGATCTCGTCGGCCGAACCGGGCTCCTGCCCCATGAACTGGTTGCAGGGCACGCCGAGCACGGTGAAGCCGCGGGCGGCGTACTGCTTCTGGAGCTCCTCGAGGGCCGTGTACTGCGGGGTGAGCCCGCACTTGGAGGCCACATTGACGATGAGGACGGCCTTGCCCTCGTACTGCGACAGGTCGGCGTCGCCGCCCTGAAGGCGGCCGATCTCTACTGCGTCGTAAACGGTCATGGTCGGGAGCGTACGCCGCCACACGCGAGCGACCGTTCCCGGCCCGGTGTACGCCCTTGAATCCTGCGGGGCGGACCCGGCGGCCCTCGCTGCCCCGCGAGTGGTCAGGAGAAGGGCGCAACGATCAGGAGCAGAAGGGCGTACGCGGCCACGGCCATCGGAAAGATGACCTCTGCCTTCAGACGGGTCGTGAAGCGCATCGGGATGCCTTCGCGGACCTGGACGTTCTCCAGGTCGTGGTGGAGCTCGCATGTCGTGTCGCCGTCCACGAGTACGGCGTAGGAGGTGTCGGTGGCGCTTCCGAACCTTCTTGGGGCTATGCGGAGTTGGGTGCCGTGCGCGGTGACGGCGGGCGGCTCCGTGTCGTCGGGTTGGGGCAAGGGGGCGAGGATTTCCAGGACTGCCGTCCCGAATGACGCCTTGATCGGGTGCTGCTGACTGAAGTCAGAGGCGACGATGTCGCGCCGCCCGTTGTTGCGGATACGGAGTCTCACCACGCGTGGCGAGGTGAGGCCGACCCCGTTCCTGAGAACCTCCAGGGAGCCCCCGACGTGGGGGTGCTCGACGAGAAGCTGCGTCTCTTCGAATGCGTACTGGAGGCTCCGCTTGGGGTTCGCTGCTCGGAGTGTCGCCCACATGCTGCCGATGCCGATGAGCAGTGAGCCGATTACCGCTGCGGCTGCCCAGAAGAGCGAAGAGCTGTAAAACGAATCAGCGGCTGTCACCTGCATGTACATGATCTAAGCAGGAGTCGGGGGGACCGCGCAGGTGGTTCAGCGTGCAGCGGCCCGAGTACAGCGTGTGGCTGCGTCTGATCTCAGCCGATTCCGCCCCGGTGACGCCAGGGCGACTACAGGTGAGGGACGACAACGATTTGTACGTCGTCCTCGTAGACGATGCGCCCGGGATCTGCGGAACGCACCTGCCTGCAGTCCACTCCATGAGCCGCCAGAACGCTCAAGTAGCCGGGGACCCGCTCGATGAGGTGCGTGGCGGTCGGCTTGAACCAGGCGTGTGCGCCCGGGTTGGTCTCCGCGTCGTAGACGGTGGGGTCAACGGTCGAGGGGTCCGGATAGGCGGCGTCGTACCAGTCGTTGTTGGCGCGGCGGAAGGCTTCCTGGTCTGCCGAGAGCCGCCCCTGCTTGGCGAGATTGTTGATCAGCCCGAACACACCGACGTACCGGCCTCGCGCATCCGGCTGTGTCGACTGGAACCGGACGTAGTCTCCGGAGGCACTGTTGGTATCGATCATCGCCATTGAGGGATCGTCTCACTCGGGTGGGCCGCGCTGCCCAGTCGGCCCAGTCACGGCGCCGCGCGCGCTGCCAGGTGCCGGTCCGGTCTCAGTCCTCCGGGCGGCGCAAACGGCCCCGAGCCACCAACTCCACCGTCCCCGCCACCGCAATCGCCTGCACCGCCATCAACGCCACCAGGACGAACAGCTGCACCGTGCCCGCCTGGACCGGGGACGCGCCGCCCAGGAGCATGCCGACGAACGCGCCCGGGAGCGTGACCAGGCCCACCGTGCGGGTCTGGTCGAGGCCGGGGAGGAGGGCGTCCGACGCGGCGGGGCGGGCGATTTCGAGGCGGGCCTCGTGGGGGAGGAGGCCAAGGGCGAGGCAGGCCTCCACCTCGCCCTTGCGCAGGGTGAGTTCGTCCAGGGCGCGGCGGCCGGCGAGGACCGTCGACGTGAGCGCCCCGCCGATGAGGATGCCGGTGACCGGGATCAGCGCGATGCCGCGCAGCGGGAGCAGGCCCGAGGCGATGAGCGCGCCCACGACGGGGGCCACCGGCGCCGCGATCGGCAGCGCCGCCCACGTCCAGCTGCGGTCCCGCGTGATGCGCCGGCCCGCCGTGCGCGCGGCGACCGCGAACATCAGGAGGAGGAACGCCAGGAGCGCCGCTCCGTGGCGGACGACCCAGCCGATGAGGAGGGACACGACGGCGAGTTGGACCGTCGCGCGCACGCCCGCCACCGCGATGTCCCGGGCCCGGCGCCACGACGCGTCCGGCGCGAGGCGGAACACCCCGGCCACGGCGACCGCCAGGAGCAGGAGGACGACCAGCGTCACCGCGAGGGTGCCGTTGACGGGCAGGAGGGTGGTCGCGGCCACCGGTCGGTCACGCACGCGTGCAGCCTAGAGCGCTCCGACCTGGGCACCGGTGCGGCACGGAGGCCGGCGACGGGGTGGTACCGGTGCTGTTACGTGTCACTGGTGTGCGCGACCATGGACGCGTAGGACACGCAGGACACGTAGGACACGCAGTGGACGACGCGAGAGAAAGAGGGCTGACCGTCATGGCACAGCAGGTGCAGGGCGTGATCGCGCGGGCCAAGGGCGCGCCGGTGTCGATCGAGACGATCACCGTGCCGGACCCGGGTCCGGGCGAGGCCGTGGTGAAGGTCCAGGCGTGCGGGGTCTGCCACACGGACCTGCACTACCGGGAGGGCGGGATCAACGACGAGTTCCCGTTCCTGCTCGGGCACGAGGCCGCGGGTGTGGTCGAGGCCGTCGGAGAGGGCGTCACCGAGGTCGCGCCCGGTGACTTCGTCATTCTCAACTGGCGTGCCGTGTGCGGGCAGTGTCGTGCCTGTCTGCGCGGCCGCCCGCAGTACTGCTTCAACACCCACAACGCCAAGCAGAAGATGACCCTGGCCGACGGCACCGAGCTGAGCCCCGCGCTGGGCATCGGCGCGTTCGCCGAGAAGACCCTGGTCGCCGCCGGTCAGTGCACCAAGGTCGATCCGGACGCCTCACCGGCCGCGGCCGGTCTCCTCGGCTGCGGGGTGATGGCCGGGATCGGCGCCGCCATCAACACCGGAGGGGTCGGACGCGGCGACTCCGTCGCCGTCATCGGCTGTGGTGGCGTGGGCAATGCCGCCGTGGTCGGCGCGCGGCTCGCGGGCGCCGCGAAGATCATCGCCGTGGACATCGACGACAAGAAGCTTCGGACGGCCCGCTCGCTGGGGGCCACGCACACCGTCAACTCCCGTTCCACCGACCCGGTCGAGGCCGTGCGCGAGCTGACCGGCGGCTTCGGCGCGGACGTCGTCATCGAGGCCGTCGGCCGCCCCGAGACCTATGAACAGGCCTTTTACGCACGGGATTTGGCGGGCACCGTCGTGCTCGTCGGCGTGCCGACGCCGGAGATGCGGATCGATCTGCCGCTCCTCGACGTGTTCGGACGCGGCGGCTCGCTCAAGTCGTCCTGGTACGGCGACTGCCTGCCCTCCCGCGACTTCCCCCTGCTCATCGACCTGTACCGGCAGGGTCGCCTCGACCTCGACGCGTTCGTCACCGAGACCATCGCGCTCGCGGACGTGGAGAAGGCGTTCGAGCGGATGCACCACGGAGACGTGCTCCGTTCGGTGGTGGTCTTCTGATGACCGCCGCAGCGCAGGAACCGCAGGCACCGCAGGGCGACGCCCGCATCGAACACCTCGTCACGTCCGGCACGTTCTCCCTCGACGGGGGAACGTGGGACGTCGACAACAACGTATGGATCGTGGGCGACGACCGTGAGGTGATCGTCATCGACGCCGCCCACGACGCCGACGCGATCGCCACGGCGGTCGGGGACCGGCGGCTCGTCGCCATCGTGTGCACCCACGCCCACGACGACCACATCGACGCCGCCCCCGCACTCGCGGAACGGACCGGCGCACCGATCCTGCTGCACCCCGCCGACACGGACCTGTGGAAGCGCACGCACCCGGACCGGGCGCCGGACGCGGAGCTCGCCGACGGGCAGCAACTGGCCGTCGCGGGCGTGGAGTTGACGGTGCTGCACACGCCGGGGCACTGCCACGGGGCGGTCAGTCTGTACGCGCCCGCGCTCGGGACGGTCTTCACCGGTGACACCCTGTTCCAGGGCGGCCCGGGGGCCACGGGGCGTACCTTCAGCGACTTCCCGACGATCGTCGCGTCGATTCGCGAGCGGCTGCTGACGCTGCCGCCCGAGACCGTCGTACGCACCGGACACGGTGACAGTACGACGATCGCCGCGGAGGCACCGCACCTCGACGAGTGGATCAGGCGCGGCCACTGAGCGACCGGCAGCATCCGCGGGGCGGCATGGCCGTCCGGTCAGGACGGGGCGAACACCGCCCGCACCGTCTTGCCGCCCCGCGGATGCGGCTCGACGCTCCAGTGGTGGGCGAGGGCGCGCACCAGGGCGATGCCGCGGCCCGATTCGGCGGTCTCCGTGGCGTACTTGAGGCGGGGGAGTCCGGGGCTGTCGTCGTGCACTTCGACGGTCAGCTCGCCCGCGTCCAGGCGCAGCGTCATCCGGCAGTGGCTGTCGGGCACCCGGGTGGCGTTCGTGACCAGCTCCGACACCACCAGCTCGGCGTCCTCCACCGGCCCTCCGTCGCGCCCGGCCAGGAACGACCGGGTCAGCCTCCGGGCCCAGCGGGCGGCGCCCCTGCCCTGCGGCATCAGGTACTCCACGCGTGCGGCACGCCGGTCGGCGGCCTTCGGCGCACGCATGACGATCACTCCCTCTCGTTGTCTCCTGCGCGGGTCTTGCTCCGGTAACGAGCCCCATTCCCACGGAACGTGATCGGCAAGCGGGTGTGCTTCCGCTGCCGCTCGGGCCGTTTTGCGAGCGCGTGGTAGCCGTGACCGATGCGCCGGCCCACCAGCGCGTACGCGATCAGCGCCCCGGCCGTGTTGAGCAGGATGTCGTCCACGTCGAACGCGCGGCCCTCGACGAGCGCGCCCTGCGCCAGCTCCACCAGGACCATGACGACCACGGTCAGCGCCAGCACCCGCACCAGCCGCATCCGTCGTGCCACGAGCACCGGAAGCAGCAGCCCGAACGGCGCTCCGAGCAGGAGGTTTCCGCCGATCTGCTTGCACGCGGCCAGGAAGGTGTACGACTGTGCGTACTGCTGAAGGCTCGCGCCGGGGCGCAGATTGGCGCCCGCGAGCCGGTCGGAGGCCGGGGACGGGGTGAGGGTCAGCCGGGCGAGTACGGCCGAGAACGCGACGAGGGCGAGGAACGCGACGAGCGCGATGGCGGCCCGTACGAGCGTCCGCCACCACCGTCCCGTGCGCGGCCGCTCGGGGTTCGTGGGGCGTGTCGTCACCGAAGTCATGTACGTCGGTTGCCCCGGCGACGCACGCTCACGCGGGGTGACGGTACGTCAACTTCCTTCCGTGGGCTGTGCCAGCGTGTCCAGGAAGCGCTCGAGCGCCGGCGACGAGGCGCCGCCCGCGCAGCGCGCCCGCTCCACCTGCGGTATCGACAGCTTGCCGAGCTGCAGGGCCTGGGCCTCGATGGCCTCCGTCAAGTGGAGCCGCTCCAGGGCCCGTTCGGCGGCGGTGCGGCGAACGTACTCGATGACCGTCACGCCCAGATGGTCCGCGTGCCGGCGGACCGCGTCGTACTCGTCGGGCGTGAAGAGCTCCCGCAGGAGCGCAGTACCGTCCATGGCGGCATGATGCCGTCGCGACGCGCGGTGCGGGGGCAGATGGCATATTCACCCCTCGTTCGCGTGGAGTTGGGGCGTGCGGGTCGCTCAGAAGCGGTCGGGGTGCGCGGCAGCCCAGTCGTCGGCCCAGGAATCGGGCGGGCCGGCCAGCAGGGCGCCCGGTTCCAGCCAGGTGTGGAGCCGTGCGTAGGAGAGCACCTCGTGGGGTGCGATGCGGCGCAGCAGCAGGTGGGGGCCGAGTTCGCGCGGATCGCCGACGCCCATCGCCGCCATGATCTGAGCGGCGCTGCGCACCGTCGCGCGCTGGTAGTGGTGGACCCGCTGCGCCTTGTCGGCCACGTCCAACGCCCGTGCGCGGCGCGGGTCTTGAGTCGTCACGCCCACGGGGCAGGTGTTGGTGTGGCAGCGCTGCGCCTGGATGCAGCCGACGGCGAACATCATGGCGCGGGCCGCGTTCGTGAAGTCCGCGCCCTGGACGAGGCGCTTGACGATGTCGGCCCCGGTGGCGACCTTGCCGCTCGCGCCGATCCTGATCCGGTCGCGCAACCCCGTGCCGACCAGGGAGTTGTGGACGGTGATCAGCCCCTCGGTGAGCGGCATGCCGAGGTGGTCGGCGAACTCCAGGGGCGCGGCGCCCGTGCCGCCCTCGGCGCCGTCCACGATCACGAAGTCCGGGCTCACGCCCTCGGCGAGCATCGCCTTGCACACGGCGAGGAACTGGGCCCGCGAGCCCACGCACAGCTTGAACCCGACCGGCTTGCCGCCCGAAAGCTCCCTCAACTCCGCGAGAAACGCCACCAGTTGACGGGGTGTGCCGAACTCCCGGTGGTACGGCGGTGACACCACCGTCTCGCCCTCGGGCACGTCCCGTACGCGCGCGAGCTCGGCCGTCACCTTGCTGCCCGGCAGGACTCCGCCGATCCCCGGCTTGGCACCCTGCGACAGTTTCAGGGACACCGCCTTGACCTGCGGGTGCGCGGCCTTGTCGGCGAACTCCGCGCGGTCGAAGCCGCCGTCGGCCGTGCGGCACCCGAAGTAGCCGGTGCCGATCTCCCACACCAGGTCCCCGCCGTGCGCGAGGTGGTGCTCGGACAGGCCGCCCTCGCCCGTGTCGTGCGCGAAACCGCCCAGTGCGGCGCCCTTGTTGAGGGCGCGGATCGCGTTCGCCGACAGGGCGCCGAAGCTCATCGCGGAGACGTTCAGGAGCGCCATGTCGTACGGATGCGCGCAGTCCGGTCCGCCGATCCGCACCCGGGGCGGCGCCTCGGGCGTGTCCACCGGCATCATCGACGGCACCAGGTACTCGTAGCCCTCCTCGTAGACGTCGCGCTCCGTGCCGAACGGCTCCTCCGCCTCCTGCGCCTTGGCCCGCTCGTACACGATGTTGCGTACGTCGCGGTCGTAGGGCCGCCCGTCGTAGTTGCGCTCGATGAAGTACTGCTGCATCTCGGGGCGCAGCGACTCCATGAGGAACCGCAGGTGGCCGAGCAGCGGGTAGTTGCGCAGCACCGAGTGGCGGGTCTGTCCCAGGTCCCACACGCCGAGCGCCGCGAGCGCGAGCAGGGGGCCCGCGCCGAACCACCACCACGGGGAGCGCAGCAGGGCGAGCAGGAGCGTGCCGGCCGCGCCGGCGAGGACGAGCAGGAACACGAGGAATCGGCGCACGCGGCGAGTCAACCGCACGCGAAGGCGCGGGGCGAGGCCGCGACACGGGGCGGTGGGGTGGACCCCCGGCGAAGATCTCCGATAAGTTAGGCAAGGCTTACCTAATGGAGGTTCGGGATGGGTGTCCGACAGATCGCTACCGCCGTGCCCACCACGGCGGTCCGCGCGCGCTCCGTGCTCGCCGCCGCGTGGACCTGCGGCGTCACCACCGACGTGGGGCAGGACGACCTCGTCGGCGCGCACCGCGTCTGCGAGGACGGCACCGTGCGGATCGCGCCGCCGCCGGACAGCGTGCTCGCCGCCGCCGTCCTGTGCGCACCGCACGGCCGGCCCACCACCCTGCTGGAGTTCGCCGACGCGGCACCGGTTCCGGTACGTGACCGGGTGCGGGCCCGGCTCTGGCTGTCGGGCGAACTCGTGCCCGACGGTGAGGAGTTGGTGCTGCGCCCCGAGCGCGCCGTGCTGCAGACCCGCACCGAGCGCCACGGCATCGACCTCGGCGAACTCGCCGACGCCGCGCCCGATCCGCTGGCGCTCGCCGAACCGCGTCTGCTGACGCACCTCGCCGAGGTGCACCCCGAGTCCGTCGAGCAGCTCACCCGGCTCATCACCCCCGACAGCCTGCACGGCGTGGTCCGCGTACAGCCGCTCGCCGTCGACCGGCACGGCCTGACGCTGCGCCTGGAGCGCGCCCGCGGCCAGGCCGACGTGCGCATCCCCTTCCACAGCCCCGCCGACGACCTCACCGCACTCACCGAGCGCATGCACTGCCTGCTCGCGTCGGCCCAGGCCACCGGGCGCCGCCGCAGGTGAGCGGGCGCGTGACCCCGTCGTAACGTGGCCGCTGTGAAACCCGTACAAGCACTCCTCGTCGTCGACATGCAACGCGCCTTCGTCAGCGGTGCGCAGGCCGTGCCCGACCGCGAACGCGTCGTCGAGCGCACCGCGCACCTGTCGGCCCGCGCCCGCGAGGCCGGTGCGCTCGTCGTCCACCTGCAGAACGACGGACCCGCGGGCGCCCTCGACGAACCGGGCACCCCAGGCTGGGAGTTGTACCTCCCGCCGGACCTCGCACGCGGCGAACACGTCCTGCGCAAGACGGTCGACGACGGCTTCGAGGAGACCGGACTGGAGAAGCTGCTGCACGCGGCGGGGGTCGGGGCGCTGGCCGTCTGCGGCGTGATGTCGGAGATGTGTGTGATGGCCACGGCGCGCGCGGCGTTGGAGCGCGGATTCCGGGTGGTCGTGCCGCACGACGCCCACGCCACGTACGACATCCCGGCGGCGTCCGGCATCAGTGACGTCGTCCCGGCCGCGCAGGTGTCGCGGGTGGCGGAATGGGCCCTCGGCGACGAGGTCGAGATCGTCGCGAGGGCCCAGGAGGTGCGCTTCGCCGCTGCGGGGCGGGCGGATCAGACGGCCGTGTAGCCGCCGTCCACCAGGTGGTAGCTGCCGGAGACGAACGAGGCGCGGTCGGAGAGCAGGAACGCGATCAGCTCCGCGACCTCCTCGGCCTTCCCCAGCCGGCCCGCCGGGTGCAGCGCGACGAGCCCGTCGTAGGCGGCCTGGTCCATCTCCTTCAGGAGCGGCGTCTCGATGAAGCCGGGGCCGACCGCGTTGACGCGGATGCCCTTCGCCGCGTACTCGGCGCCCGCCGTCTTCGTCAGGCCGACCACGCCGTGCTTGGCGGCGACGTACGCGGGGGAGCCCGCGAAGCCCACCGAGCCGAGGATCGAGGCGACGTTCACGATGGCGCCGCCCTTGCCCGCGGCCTCGATGACGGGGAGTTCGTAACGCATCGAGTAGAAGACGCCGTCGAGGTTGGTGCGTACGACGCGGTGGTAGACGTCGATGTCGTACGTGCCGGTGGGGGCGCTCGCGCCGCCGATCCCGGCGTTGTTCACGGCCAGGTCGAGCCCGCCGAAGGTGTCGACCGCGAACCGCACGGCGGACTCGACGGAGGCGGGCTGCGTCACGTCGAGCGCGACGGCGGCGGCCTCGACGCCCTCGCTCTTCAGCGTCTCGGCGGCCTCCTTCGCGCCCTGCTCGTTGAAGTCGGCTATGACGACGTTCGCGCCGCCGCGGCCCAGGCGGCGGGCGGTGGCCAGCCCGATGCCGGAGGCGGAGCCGGTGACCAGGGCGGTCTTCCCGGCGAACTCGGCGGCGTACTCGGTGACCTGGCCGGTGGTGGGGGTGGTGCTCATGGTGCGTGTCACTCTCTGCTTGCGATGTCGGAGGTCGCCGCCGAGGCGGCCTCCCCGATGAGGGCGTCGTAGGCCCGCGCCACCAGAGCGGCGAGGTCCTCGGCGTCCTTGCCCGTGCCGCGCGCCCACGTGCGCAGCGCGGCGGTCAGCACACCGGCCGCGGCGCCGACGACGACCTCGGGACGCAGGTCCTTGGCCGGGTCGGTGCCGAGCCGGTCGGCGATGATCCGTACGGACTCCTCCTGGGCGTCGACCCGGATGCGCTCGTACGCGGCGAACAGGGCGGGCTCGTCGTCCACGGCGGCGTACAGCTCGCGCAGCCTCGGGCGGTGGTGCCAGCCCGGGGTCTCCGGGTCGGCGAGCCAGTCCGCGACGGCCCTGCGGTACGCGAGGAGCGGGGGTTCGTCCTCGGGGCGGGCGCGCAGGGCCGCGTTGATCCGGGCGCCGTCCGCGCGGGTGAAGTCCAGGGCCGCGTCCTCCTTGCCGGAGAAGTGCCGGCTGAAGGTGCGGCGCGTGACGTCCGCGCGCTCCGCGATCGCCTCGACGGTGACGTCCCCGAGCCCCCGCTCGAGAACCAGCTCGACGGCCGCTTCGGCCAGCGCCTCACGTGTCCGACGGGCCTTGACCTGCCGACGGTCCTCGGGGGGCCGGGTGGGGGTGGACTCGTTCGCCTTCATGTCTCCGAGAGTACACCCGTTGTGTCCCGATGGGACATGAGTCTCGGTGGGACATTTTGTTTGGGGGTCAGGCGTGCCAGTGGCCGTGCAGGGCGGCGGTCGTGAAGCCAGGACCGTAGGCGACCATCGTGCCGCGGGCACCGGGCGCCGGCGGTTCGCCGTGCGTCCGCTCCAGGACGCGCAGGACGCTGACGCCGCCGAGGTTGCCTTCGTCGGTGAGGGTGTCGGTGGAGTGGCGGGCGGCCTCCCGGCCGAGGCCGAGCACGGCGGCGGTGTCTTCGATGATGCGCGGACTGCCCGGGTGGATCACCGCGAAGTCGCTCGACCGGGCGCCGAGCCAGCCCCGTAGGGCAGGAATCGCCTCACCGCTCGAATTCCGGCCCTGTTTGGTGGCGTCGAAGTGCAGGCCGTCGGCCTCGATGCGGCCTGCGAGCCGCTCCTCGGTGTCGGGGAGCACGTACTCGAACGTGTCCTCGATCGCGAGGCCGGGACCGAGCGGTGCGTCGCTGACCACAGCGGCTGCCGCAGAGTCTCCGAAGAGTGCCTTGTAGATCATCGACTCGATGCTGCTGTCGCTGTGGTGATAGACGGTGGACAGGATCTCCGCCGCGACGACGAGCACCTTGCTGCCCGGCCGTGCGGCCACCATCTCCGAGGCGCGGATCAGGGACTTGGCGCCGCCGGTGCAGGCTGCCGAGGTCACGGCCAGGCCGCGGGCCGATGGGCGCATCCCGAGTCTGGTCATGAGGAACACGTCGAGATTGGGCACGGCCCAGCCGGTGGAATGCGTGGTGACGATCCCGTCCAGGTCCGTTGCCGCCAGGCCCGAGAGGGTGAGGGCGGCGACCGCCGCCTGCTCGGCGAGCTCGAGCGCGTCGGCGAAGTCCGTTCTCACCCGCTCTGCGATTCCCGCCTCACCGGCGATGCTGTCGGCATCGAGCGGTCGGCTGAAGTAGCGGGTCTCGACGCCGCATCCGGCGACGGCCCGTACGAGCGCGTTGAGGCGAGGATGTCCCCGGTGATGGGCGCGTATGTCCTCGACGATCTCGGCGGTCGTCACTTTGTGAGCGCCGAGAGCAGTGGCGGGTCTGGAGATATGGGCAGGCATGTGGAGACTCCCACGGGGGTGACGGAGGGGGAGTGGGGGGTGCTCCAACGTACGTCACCGTATGGCGAGTCAGAAGGGTTGAACATCACCCCGCCTGCAGTGCAGGCGTACGCAGGTGCACGCTGCGGGGGCCGGGATGGAAGACCAGGATCATGAGCCGCGCGCCCGGAGTGGTCAGTGGCTGGGCCGCGCACATGGTGGCCCAGCCGTGGCCCCAACGGGCGTGCAGCAACGGCCGTTCGTCGCCGTCCGGATGGATGGCGGCGCCGCCCGCCTCGTAGATCGGGGCCGCTTCGGGATCGGCGAGCACCTCCTTCTCTATCTGGCGCAGGGTGTCGTCCTCGGGCCGAGAGGCCAGCGCCGCACGCAGCTGCGGCATGACCATGGGCGCCCAGGACTTGTGCCAGTCCGCGAGGACGGTCCTGGCTTCTTGTTCGAGAAGCATCCAGCGCATCGTGTTGCCGGGCGGGTTGCCGCTCGGGAACAGGTCCACGAACGCCTGGTTCCAGGCGAGGAGGTCCCAGGACGCGTCCGACACGTAGGCGATGTGGTTGATCCCGTCCACTGCCTCCTGCCAGATGCCGGGGACCTGCTTGCCCGAGGAGTCGTACAGGGCGCCGGGCGGATCCTGTAGCAACGCATACCGGCACAACAACACCCACTCCTGCTCGTTCAGCCCGAACAGGCGGGCCACGTCGCGCAGCAGGTCGGTGGGCGGGGTCGGATAGCTCCCCGACTCCAGCCGGTGATAAGTCCCCAGCGTCCGATGCAGCAGTTGGTCGACCTGATGCTGGGACAGGCCGGGTGCGCGGCGGCCCTGGCCCGTGGGGCGGGTGAAGCCGTGGGACTCGGGGGCTATGAGGGCACGCCGTTCTCGGAGCAGGGCGCGGAGCGCCTTCTTGTTCATGGTGGGTAATCCCTCTTCGTACACGCCGAGTTGAGCGTGAGCAGTCTAAATACTCCCATCGCCTTTGGTAATAAACATTGCCCGAAGAAAACGATCAGATGGTGCGTCATGATGGGACGTGCGGGGTTGCCCACCTGCTGGTTTGATCGTCCGTGACCCCTTGGGTACGACGATGCGGCACCTGTGCCGGGCCGCTCGAAAATGGCCGAAATTTCCGGCGTCGGGTAACTCACGAGCCTCTGGGGGTGTTCGAGGAAGAGAGTGTGGGACCGGGCCACCACATTTGCTCGATGTGGCCGGAAAATGCGTTGCACGATGCACGTCCCGCACTCGTTCACGACCCGTCCGGAGGTCACTGGCTGCGGTCGGTGCCGTCACTCGCCATTACGTAGCGGCCACGGCACCGGCCGCGCCCGGTCCGGCGCTGCCGCCCCCACGCCCGCGGAGCCCCGGTCACTCCGTCTTCGCCGCACCGCGCGTGCGGACGTAGTCCGCCGCCGCCGCGTCGAGGCCGATGTCGTGCTGCGCCCGCTCGGACAAGTACCAGCGGTGCTCCAGGAGTTCGTGGTACAGCTCGGCCGGGTCCGCCGGCGACGAGATCCGGTCGCGCACCGCACGGACCGTCGGCCGGAACACGTCGCGCACCCAGCGGTGCGCGAGGACCTCGGGGCGGGCGTCGGGCGCGTCGGTCTGCGTCGCCATCCAGCTCTCCAGGTCGCCGAGCAGGCGCCGCGCCTGGTTCTCCTCCGCGTCCATGCCGGTGAGGCGCAGGAGCTGGCGCTGGTGGTGCCCCGCGTCGACGACCTTGGGCACGAACGTGACGGCGTCGCCCTGCGGCGAGCGGGAGATCTGCATCTCGGCCACGTCGAAGCCCAGGTCGTTCAGGCGGCGGATACGACGCTCCATGTAGTGGTGCTTGCCCGCCGGGTACACCGACGTGCGGGTCAGCTCGCTCCACAGGTTGGTGTAGCGCTGCTCGATCTCCGTCCCGAACCCGATCGGGTCGATGGAGGGGTGCAGCGCCCCCGACGCCTCCAGGTCGAGCATCTCGCCGCTGATGTTCACCCGGGCCAGATCGATGTCGTACGCCCGCTGCCCCTGGCTCAACTCCGGGTGCATTTCGCCCGTTTCGGCATCCACCAGGTACGCGGCGTAGGCGCCCGCGTCCCGCCGGAAGAGCGTGTTGGACAGGGAGCAGTCGCCCCAGGCGAAGCCCGTCAGGTGCAGCCGGACCAGGAGCACGGCGAGCGCGTCCATCAGGCGGTGGACGGTGGAGGGGCGCAGCGTCGTCTCGAACATGGAGCGGTAGGGCTGGGATCCGCCCAGGTGGCGGGTGATCAGGACGGGTTCGAGCGGCGTGCCGTCCGGCTGCTCGCGGCCCGTGACGACGGCCAGCGGGTCGACCGCGGGTATCCCCAACCGGTCGAGCGTGCGCAGCAGTTCGTACTCCCGCAGCGCCGGACGCTCGGCCAGCTCCTTGACGGCGACCACTTCGTCACCGGCGCGCGCATAGCGCACCACGTGCCGGGAGATGCCGCGCGGCAGCGGCACGAGGTGCTCCTCGGGCCACTCCGCCAGCGGGACGTGCCAGGGCAGGGCGAGCAGGAGCACCGGGTGTTCGGGGTTGGTGGCGCTGATCTGGAGCGGCATGCGCACCAGCGTAAACGGCCTGCTGGGGGCCGCCCGAAATGCGGTTGAGGGGCAGGATTTCGGCCTCTGGGGTGCCGATCGTGCTGGCCTCTCGTGGAGACCGAAGAACAAGGGGAGCGGATCGTCCCGGCCGCCGCGGCCGCGGACGGTGAGCGCGAGGCCCGCGTCCTGGAGTGTCTGGAGGGCCGACTCCCTGTCCCCGCACCGCAGTTGCCCGCCTCGGGGACGTACGAGAACGGCTGGCGCTACCTCCTCATGGCCCGGCTGCCGGGCGACGACCTCGCCGTCGCCCGGCTCGACGGGCACACACCGGCTCCCGTACGCCGACACGCTCTGCCGCACACCGAGTTCATGCGCCGGCACCTGCTGGTCGCGGCGTACGGCCGCTGCGTCGATCCCCGCACCGCCATGGCGTACACCCTGCCGCACGTGTACTTCCATCTGCCTTGGCATCTCCGGGAGTTGCCGCCGCCGGACGGAGTGAGCGGCCTCGACTCACTCGCCGAGGTCCGGTTCGGCACCCGCTGGCGGCAGGGACCGCTCCGCCGCCGAGAGGATCTCGGTGAGCCGCAGACCGAAGCGCGCGTCACAGGCGGCCGGTTCTCCCGTGCGGGCCGACTCCAGGAGCGCGTCCACGGCCACGGCGAGGGACTCCTGCGGCGTGCCGCCGGTCGGCATGGTCGCCACCCCTTCCGAACCCCGCAGTTCGACCGCGATGCCGCCGGCCGCCGGGGGAGCGGTCAGGCTCAGCGTCGCCGTGCTCGAGGCGCCGGACGTGTGCCGCAGGACCAGGTGCACGGTGTCGCCGGGCCCGCGCCGCGCCATCACGTCCGCCACGTCGCCGAGGATCGGCAGCAGGATCGACAGGGCGTGCGGCCCCACGTCCCACAGCGCTCCGCGGTCGGCGCGCCACGGCGTCCAGGACCGTACGGCGGCGTCGTCCCCGGGGGTGTACAGCGCCCCGTACCAGTCGGCGCGACCGGTGAACCAGCCCTTCGCCGCGGCCTGTTCGGCGATCCAGGCCGCCGGCACCGAGGCGTAGCGCAGCGTGCAGAAGACGGCCGAGGCGACGCCCGCGGCGTCGGCCGCCTCGACCACGGCCCGTGCCGCGTCCGGCTCGGTGGCGAGCGGCTTGTCGAGCAGCAGATGGCAGCCGGCCGCCGCGGCCCGCGCCGCCAGGGGCGCCTGTACGTCCGGCGGCACGGCGAACGCCACCGCGTCGCACGCGGCGAACAGCGCGTCCACGTCGTCGTACGCCGTCACGCCGTGTGCGGCGGCGAGCTCGGCGGCCGCCTGCGGGCGGCGCCCCCACACGCCGGTGAACGAGGTGCGGGGGTGGGCGGCGAGCGTGGGCGCGTAGGTCCGCGTGGCCCAGGGGCCCGTGCCGACGAGGCCGAAGCGGAGGGAATCGGTGGAGGTCATGAGCGGAAGTATCGCCCGGACGGGCCCTGAGCGGCGCCGGAGCGGCGCCCGAGCGGGGCAGACAGCGGGGCACGCCATGGTGAATACTGATTCATCGTGTCGGTGAATGGTAATTCACTCAGGAATTCACCCGGGCATTCAGGATAAATCAGGAGATTCATGGACGCCGTCCCGATACCCGTGCCGCCGCGCCTGCGCGAGCGCCTCACCGTGCCCGTGCTCGCCTTCGGCGGCATCCTCATGGCGGTCATGCAGACCGTCGTCGTCCCCCTGCTGCCCGACCTGCCGAAGCTCACCGGCGCGTCCCCCGCGGCGGTCTCCTGGATGGTCACCTCGACGCTCCTCGCGGGCGCCGTCCTCACGCCCGTGCTCGGCCGGGCCGGCGACATGTACGGCAAACGGCGCGTCCTGCTGATCGCCCTCGGCCTGATGACCGCGGGATCCGTCGTCTGCGCGCTCACCTCGGACATCCGGATCCTGATCGCCGCCCGCGCCCTGCAGGGCGCCGCCGCGGCCGTGGTGCCGCTGTCCATCAGCATCCTGCGCGACGAACTCCCGCCGCACCGCACCGGCTCCGCCGTCGCCCTCATGAGCTCCACCGTCGGCGTCGGCGCCGCACTCGGCCTGCCACTGGCCGCGCTCGTGGTGCAGTACGCCAACTGGCACGTGATGTTCTGGGCCACCAGCGCCCTGGGCGCACTCGGCCTCGCGCTCGCCTGGTGGGCGGTGCGCGAATCGCCGGTCAGATCACCGGGCCGCTTCGACGCGCTGGGCACGCTGGGCCTCGCCGCCGGCCTGATCTGCCTGCTGCTCGGCGTCTCGCAGGGCGGCCAGTGGGGCTGGGGCAGTGCCCGGGTCCTCGGCCTGTTCGCCGGGGCCGCCGTGGTCCTCGGCCTGTGGGCGTGGCAGCAACTGCGCACCGCACGCCCGCTGGTGGACCTGCGCCTCGCGGTGGGCCGCAGCGTCGGACTGCCGCACGTCGCGGCCCTGTTCACCGGCTTCGCGTTCTACGCCAACTCGCTCGTCACCGCACAGCTCGTGCAGGCCCCCGTCGCCACCGGCTACGGCCTGGGCCTGTCCATCGTCGCGACCGGCCTGTGCATGCTGCCCAGCGGCATCATCATGCTGCTGTTCTCCCCGGTCTCCGCCCGCGTCTCCGCCGCCCGCGGCCCCCGCGTCACCCTCGCGATCGGCGGCGTCGTCCTCGCCCTGGGCTACGCCGTGCGCATCGCCGACAGCACCGACCTCTGGGTGATCCTGGTGGGCGCCGCCGTCGTGTCGACCGGCACCACCCTCGCCTACTCGGCGCTGCCCACGCTGATCCTGCGCGCCGTCCCCGCGGACGCGACGGCCTCGGCGAACGGGGTCAACGTCCTCATGCGCACCATCGGCCAGGCCGTCTCCAGCGCCGCCGTCGCCGCGGTCCTCGTCCACCAGTCGACCCGCGTGGGCGGTGCCGAGGTGCCCACGCTGCACGGCTACCAGCTCTCCTTCGCCATGGCGGGTACGGTCGCCCTGGTGGCCGCGGCCGTCGCCCTGGCCGTCCCCGCCGACCGGGCCCGCGAGGGCGCGGGCGCCGGAGCACCGGCGGCGGTGGCCACGACGAAGGGAGCGTGAGGTAGGCGATGACCACGGCGTACACCGACGAGCAGCAGCCCGGCACCGGGCGGCGCGACGCCGAGGCCACCAAGGCCGCCATCATCAGGGCCGCCCGGCATCTCCTCGCCCGGCACGCGCACGGCGACATCACGCTCAAGGCGGTCGCCGACCGGGCCGGCGTCAGCCCGCCGCTCATCCTCAAGTACTTCGGCAACAAGGACGCCCTGTTCTCCGGCGTCATGAACTTCGAGGCCGACGTCGAGTCCTTCCTCGACGCGCCCCTTCAGGACCTGGGCCGCCACATGGTGCGCCACGTCCTGACCGGACAGGCCGAACGCGGCGCCGACCCGATCCTGCGCATCGTCT
The DNA here is from genome assembly GCF_044460595.1 of Streptomyces sp. NPDC050085. Taxonomy (NCBI): domain Bacteria; kingdom Bacillati; phylum Actinomycetota; class Actinomycetes; order Kitasatosporales; family Streptomycetaceae; genus Streptomyces; species Streptomyces sp. NPDC050085. The sequence continues at coordinate 251,245 of NZ_JBITJZ010000007.1, forward strand.
TCGCCCCGCTCCACGGCGAACAGGGCGAGATCCTGCGGAGCAACTTCCGCACCCAGGTCAGCGGCCGCCTCGCGGCCCGGCTGACCGGCGACGACGCGGGCCTGCGCGCCGAGCTCGCGGTGTCGATGCTGCTCGGGCTCGGCGTGATGTACGGCATCGCCCGCGGCCCGCACGTGCGGGCCGCGGAGATCGACGAGGTGGTCGAGCGCTACGCCCCCGCCGTACAGGACCTCCTAGGGGCGCGCCAGGACCCCACTCACCGACACTGAACGCGCAGCGGCCCGAAGCCGACAAGAGACTCGAACCCGTCGGCCCAGCGCACCGTCAACTCCCCGTCGGTGACGGACACTTCCCGCACGGCCTCGACAAGCGGCGCATCCGGCTCCCCGCCCAGAGAGGCCAGCGCCACGAAGACCCCGGCTCCCTCGACACCGGCCGAAAGACGTGGCACCCGCACCCACGACTCGTACGCCGTCCCCTCCGGCGCCCGTACCGAGTCGAGGCCCTCGTCCCACCCGTACAGACCCACGAGGTCCGAGCGGAGCGCATCCGTCGCCCAGCCGGTGAGGGAGACCCGCGCCCCGTGCGGCGCGCCCACGACCCGGTGGACCCGCAGTTCGTACCGGCCCCGCGCGAGGGTCACGCTCTCCACCCGCAGCCCCGGCACCATCGGCGGGCCCGACGCGAACACCGGGCGGTGCCAGGACGCCGCCCAGCCCCAGCCGTCGCCGTGCCCCGCACCCAGCGGAAGGATGCGCCGCCGTACGCTCACGGCGCCGCCGACCTCGACGGACAGGTGGTTGTCGGCGACGTTCGTGCGGGACGTCGGTCCGGTGTGCGTCGAGTACGCCTGACGGCCGTAGAGCACGTCGTCCTGGGACGCGAACTCGCCCTCGTGCGGGCGGACATGGTCGCTGCCGTGGTTGTGCAGACGGACGATCCCGTCGGCCCCCGTCGACTGCACCAGCAGGCCCGGCGCGGGCAGCGCGAGCACCCGGTCGGGGCCCTCGCTCGGCGCCGGTTCCTCCGTCGCCGTCCACAGCGGGTCGTCCTCGGGGGCGAGCAGCGCCACGAAGCCCTTCGACGCCCAGTACGGGGATGCGGGCCCGGAGTACGGCTGGAGCGTGGCGGCGTGCGGCCCGTGCCAGCCCAGGCTCAGCAGGCCCTCGTCCGTGACGCCGCCGCGGTCCAGGAAGTAGCGCAGGCTGCCGCTGATGAGGCGGCGCGACGTGCCGGGAGACAGGGGCGTGTGGCCGGTGACCGCGCCCGCGCCGATCGCCGCCGTCGCCGCGAAGCGGTAGGTGAGCGAGCGCCCGAAGTGGATCGGTGCGCCGTCGCCGCCGAAGAGCAGTGAGAAGCCCTCCAGGTGCTCGCGCAGGCGCGGCCCGAAGCGCGCGGAGAGGGCCGAGTCGCCCGACAGGTGCGCGTGCAGCATCGGGTACAGGTGCAGGGCCCAGCCGTTGTAGTGGTCGAAGGCCCGGCCGTCGCCGTCCGCGTACCAGCCGTCGCCCCGGTACCACGTCTCCATGAGCTCGAGTGCCCGGTCCATGGCGCGGGCCGTCGCCGCGTCGCCCCGGCCCGCCGACTCCAGGAACGAGGCCACCATGAACGGGAAGAGGTACCAGTTGTTCGGCGCGGGCGTGTGGTCGATCGCGCCGCGCAGCCACGTCTCCGCCCGGTCCTGCACGTCGCCGTCGAGCCGGTCCCACAGCCAGGGCCTGGTCAGCATCAGGCCGAGCGCGACGGACGCGGACTCCACCATCGGCTGGCCCTGCACGTGGTGGTCGAGGATCAGCGGCCACGACTCGGTGTCGTCCGCGCCGGGCGTGCGGGTGCCCGCGGCGAGACCGTGCGCGTACCGCTCCAGCCAGCCGTGCGGGTCCTTGCCGTCGGCGCCCGCGACCCGGAAACCGGCCGCCAGGAAGGTACGGGCATAGCCTTCCAGTCCGTCCGAGCGGACCCCGGACGCGGACGGGCGGCCCGGCAGGTCGAGGAGCGCGCCCTCGGGCGTGGCCCAGCGCCACGCGGCGCCGAGTAGCCCGTCGGCGACGGCCTCCCAGTGTGCGCGCGTGTAGCCGGTGTACGGGCTCAACTCTCGGTTCTCCGCGGGAAGTTCGAACGGAATGCTCGGGTTGCTCGGGTTGCTCGTGGTGCTCATGCGAGGAACGCCAGCCTTTCGCGTCGTACAGGATGGGCGAAGCCGTCGCCCGCGGCCCACCGCGCCACCTCGCCGACGGCCGTGTCGGCGAGGCGCTCCCACTCGCTGCCCTGGGAGCCGGCGAGATGCGGGGTGATCAGCGCGTTCGGGCAGTCCCACAGCGGGTGGTCCGCGGGCAGGACCTCGGGGACGGTGACGTCGAGCACGGCCCTGATCCGGCCGGCCCGCACCACGTCGGTGAGTGCGTCCTGGTCGACCACGGCGCCGCGCGAAGTGTTGATGAGCGCCGCCCCGGGCCGCATGGAGGTGAGCAGTTCGCGGCTGACGAGCCCCTGGGTGCTCTCCAGCAGCGGCGTGTGCACGCTCAACAGGTCGCTACGGGTGAACAGTTCGGGCAGCTCCACCCATGCGACACCCAGCTCTGCGGCCTCGGCGGGGGAGACGTACGGGTCGTGCAGGAGCACCTCGAAGTCGAACGGGCGAAGGAGTTCGATGACGCGCCGGCCGATCAGGGAGGCGGACAGGATGCCTACCGTGCGGCGGTAGTTGCCCACCGCGTGCGTGGTCCGCAGCCAGTTTCCGCGCTCGCGCTCGGCCCGGAAGTCGCGGGCCCGCTCCAGCACGTGCTTTCCGTGCAGCAGGATCATCGCGAGCGTGTACTCGGCGACCGGCAGCGCGTTGGCCGCGGCCGCCGAGGACACCGCGATGCCCCGCTCCCAGCAGGCGTCGGTGACATGTCCGCGCACCGAACCGGCCGCGTGCACCACGGCCTTGAGGCGCGGCGCCGCCGCGAGGACGTCCGCGTCCAGGCGCGGCACCCCCCACCCCGTGACGAGCACCTCGACATCGGCAAGGAGTCGCTGGGCACGTACGGTCGAGAAGTCGTCGAGGGCGGGCGGCTCGGCCAGGTCGCAGACCTCGCTGAGCGCGGCGAGCGAGCGCGGGGTGAAGACCGCGTCCGCCGCCTGCGCCGACATGGCCAACGCCGTGCGGGGCTTGCTCACTTCACCGCCCCTGCCGTCAGTCCCGACCGCCAGAAGCGTTGGAGGAAGACGAACGCGAGGACGAGGGGAAGGAGCGCGAGGAGCGAACCCATGATCACCACCGGGTAGTACTCGGGCGAGACGGTCGCCTGGCTGTTCCACTGGAACAGGCCGAGGCTGACGGGATACAGATCCTGGTTCGACAGCATGACCATCGGCAGGAAGAAGTTGTTCCAGATCGTGGTGAGCTGGAAGAGGAAGACGGTGACCAGGCCGGGGCCGAGCATCCGCAGGCTGACGCGCACGTACGTCGTCAGCTCGCCGGCGCCGTCGACGCGGGCCGCCTCCAGGACCTCGTTCGGCACGTAGCCCTGCGCGAAGATGCGGCCCAGGTACACGCCGAACGGATTGAACAGGACCGGGACGAACACCGACCAGAACGTGTTCACGACGCCGGTCGCGGACGCGATCAGGTACAGCGGCAGTGCCAGGACCGTCTGCGGCACCATGACCGCCGCGAGGACGAGCCCGAACAGCTTCTCCTTGTGCCGGAAGTGGTACTTGTCGAAGGCGTAGCCGCAGGCGACGGAGATCATGGCGCCGAGCGCCGCGCCGAGGACCGCGTACAGCAGGCTGTTGCCGTACCAGCGGCTGTAGAGGCCGCCGTCCATCGCGAACAGGTCCTTGACGTTCTGGACGAAGGAGAAGTCCTTGAAGGACAGGATGCTGCTGCTGAAGAGGGCGTCGCGGGTCTTGCCCGCCGCGAGCACCAGCCACAGCACCGGCAGCAGCGTGTACAGGACGGAGATCGCGACGACGGCGTTGACGGTCGCCCGGCCGAGCAGCCGGGGGCGCAGCAGCGTGGTGTTGCTCAGCTCGGCGGTGGTCATCGGGCACTCTCCTCGGCCGAGTTGACGCGGTTGGTCCAGCGGGTGACTCCGAAGGAGACGGCGATCGTGATGATCAGGAGGATCACCGAGGCCGCGGCCGCGAGCGAGTAGTTGTTACGGCTGAACGCCGCGTCGTAGATGTACATGCTCGGGGAGAAGCGGGCATCGACGACCTGCGAGCCGGCCCGCAGCAGCATCGGTTCCGTGAACAGCTGCAGTGCCCAGATCAGGGTGAACATCGCGACCATGACGATCGAGGAGCGCACCAGGGGCGCCTTCACCTGGAGCGCGGTGCGCACCGGACCCGCCCCGTCGACCACCGACGCCTCCAGGACCTCCCGGGGGACCGCCTGCAGGGCCGCGTAGAAGACGACCATGTTGTAGCCGAGGTTGCTCCACACCGCGATGTTCACGATGGAGGGGATCGCGGTGTGCAGGCCCAGGAAGTTGACCGTGATGTCGGCCTTGCCGAGCACCTCGATGATCGGGCTGATGCCGGGGGTGTAGAGGTACAGCCAGATCAGCGCGGCGATGATGCCGGGCACCGCGTGCGGCAGGAACAGGCCCAACTGGGCCCAGGAGCGCAGCCGTACGACACCCGAGTCGAGCAGCAGCGCGAGCGCCAGCGAGCCGACGGTCATCACCGGGATGTAGATCAGGCAGTACAGCGCGACCGTGCCGAGCCCGGACAGGAACGACGGGTCGGTGAGCACGGCGGCGTAACTGCGCAGGCCGACGAAGACCGTGCGTTCCGGGCCGAAGCCGAGACCGGGCTGGTCGTCGCTGAAGAAGCTCAGCCAGACGGCCGTGGCGACCGGGATCAGGAAGACGAGCACGAGCAGCGTGAAGAAGGGGGCCATCAGGACGCCCGCGGCGCCGCCCCGGCGGCGCTTGGCGGCACGCTGCGCCTTGCGCCGGGAGCCGTCCGCCTCCCGTGGGGGCGCGGCCGCGGCCGTGGGGACCTGGGTTGTCGCGGTCATGGGACTCACCTGCCTTTCGGGGTGCGGGCGTTCACGTGGAGTGCTGGGTGGTCTTGAGGCCCAGCGCCTTGAGGTCGGGCATCGTGCCGTCCTGAGCGGCGCGCATGGAGGACTCGATCGTTCCCGAGCCCGCCGCCGCCCGGGCGAAGGCGTCCGACATGACCTGCCCGGTCGCGGTCATCCGGGGACCCCAGACCCAGCCGTCGGTGATCTTGTGCGCCTCGGACTCGAACAGGGAGTAGATGTCCTGACCGCCGTAGTACGAGCGGTCGAAGGCGGCGCGACCCACCTCGATCAGCTCGGTCGCGGCCGGGTACTGGCTGCTCGCGCCGCTGGAGAGCCGGGCCTTGAGGGCGTCGGGGTGCGAGACCTGCCACTCGATGAACTCCATGGCGGCTTCCGGGTGCTTGCTGTCCTTCGTGATGGCGAAGGTCGAGCCGCCATTGGTGCCGAGCGCCGGCTTCGCCGGGTCCCACTGGGGCTGCGGGGCGATCCGCCACAGTCCCTTCTGCTGGGGACGCGCGTTCATCTGGGCCCCGGCGTCCCAGGCGCCGCTGTGCCGGGTCAGGACGAGGCCGTTGCCGATCTGGGCGTCGGCCTCGCGGCTGTTGGGGGGATTGACGTAGACGAGGTCCTCGTCGATGAGCCCCTGCCAGTACCGGGAGACCTTGCGGGTGGGAGCGTCGGCGAGCGACACGTTCCAGGCGCCCTTCGAGGTGTCGAACCAGTGCGCGCCCGCTCCCCAGCACCAGGCCGAGAACTGGCCCATGTCCGTGGAGAAGAACGTGGCCCTGCGCTTGCCGCCCGTGCGGCGCACGGCGCGCGCGAGTTCGGTGTACTCGTCCCAGGTGGTCGGGACCTCGAAGCCGTACTTGTCGAAGAGGTCCTTGCGGTAGTGCAGCACCATCGGCTCGACGTCCAGGGGCACGCTGTAGGTGCGGCCCTGGAACGTCGTCAGGCCCAGCGCCTGCGGCAGCAGTTTGGCCTTGAGCCTGTCGCTGATCACGTCCGTGATGTCGCGGGCCACACCGTCGATCGCGTACCCCGGGACCTGCGGGTACTCGAGGGTGGCGACGTCGGGGGCGTTGCCCGCGCGGGCCGCGTTGCTGAGCTTGAGATAGCCGCCGGACGTGCCGGACGGTATCTGCTCGAAGTCGACCTGGATGTGGTCGTGCGTCTTGTTGAACGCGTCCACCACCTGCTGGCTGCCGCGCAGTGCGGACCAGAACGTGATGGTGGTCGTGCCTTTGGTACCGGACTTGCTGCTGCTCCCGGATGACGCGCTGTCCGATCCGCTGCAGGCGCTCAGGGCGCCCGTCAGCGGCAGCGCGGTGATCGCGGCGAGCACGGATCGACGGCTCTGTCGGCTCTGTCGACCAGGCATGGGCGCCTCCCGCGGCTCCTGCGTGTTCGAGTCACGGGAATACTGATCGGCTGAACAGACCTGGTCAATAGATCGATCAGAAGAAGATGAAACGGTCAAACGCTCATTGGGCTGCGGGAGTTGGGAGGGGTCCCGCCGGGGCCTGCGTCGAGCCGCGGACCATCAGGGCCGGAAGCAGTTCGAGGCGCCGCACCGGCTGCACGGGACCGCCGGGAGCGCGGGGGTCGAGCCGGCGCAGCAACAGCTCCGCGGCGGCCCGGCCGATCTCCGCCTTGGGCGGGGACACGGCCGTCAGGGGAGTGGCGCCGAGGGCCGCGACCACGTCGTCGTACGAGACCACGGAACAGTCCTCCGGGACCCGCACCCCGCTGTCGCGCAGCGACTGCACCAGCATCAGCGCGTCCACATCGCCGTGCAGCACGGCGGCCGTGGCCCCCAACTCGCCCAGCAGGGCGGGGAGTTCGATGGCCTGCTCAGCATCCTGTGCCGTCGGGTCGGGCGCCCCGCCCGGCGAACTGAGCGCCACCGCCCACGTGTCGACGTCCGGATGGTCCGCCGCGATCTCGGTGAACGCGGCCCGGATGGCCCGCGCCGTCGGGCTGTCGTCGCGGGCGGCGAGCACGATCCGGCGGTGCCCGAGAGCCGTGAGGTGCTCGACGGCGAGATGGATGCCGTACCAGTGGTCCGTGCACACCGTGTCGAGGGCGTGCAGGGCGCTGCCGCGGCGCGGCCTGCGCTCCATCACGACCGCGGGCACCGACAGCTGTGACAGCCAGGCGTAGTCGGCCTCCTCCGTGGCCCGGCTGCGCCAGCGCGGCGCGATCAGCAGCCCGCTCGCGCCCTCCGCCAACGCCCGCTCCACGATGGGCTGTTCGGCCCCCGACACCGCGGGCGCGATGTGCAGCGCGATCCGCATGCCGGCCTCTTCGAAGGCCGTGCGGGCGCCGTGCACCATCTCGTACAGATAGGTGTGCCGCTCGGGCACGACGACCGCGACGGGGCCGCCGTCGGTGGCGGGGGGCGGCGGCGCGGCCGCCCGGTCCGTCTCGGGGAGCACCGGACGGGCGACGCCGTGACCCCGGCGCAGCTTGCCCGCGCGGGCCAGCTCCTCCACGTCACGGCGGACCGTCACCACCGACACCGCGAGCTCCGACGCGAGATCGCTGACCCGTGTCGCGCCCCGTGAGCCCACCACGCTCAGGATTCGTTGCCGCCTGATGTCGACCGGTTCGCGCATACTGCTGGCCCCCTCGCACCCCGCTGTTCGTTTGAGCGCTTCGCTGAACGCTTCGGCGATGCAGCATAACCACGGGGTGGCGGGCCGGGTCAGCCTTCGGCGCTGTTCGGTTCCGGCGGGATGCGGTCGAGGGCGATGCCGAAGTGCTGGTCGTAGGCCTTCAGGACGGCGTCGTCGGTGGGCAGCTCGGTGCGGGTGCGCTCCGTGCCGACCGTCGTGGTGAGCGTATGACCGCTGAGGGTGACCCGTCCGTCCCCGGTCAGCAGTGAACACACCAGGGACTTCGTGAAGTGCGACGCGGGCGAGGTGCGGTGGTACCAGGCGCCCGCCTCGAAGTCCCGCAGCGCACGCGGCCGTCGGTCGAGCAGGTACTGCGGCTCTCCGTCGCGCAGGACGAGCAGATCGCCGTCCGCGGCCTCTTCGATGCGGAAGACCCCACCGGGATCGTGCTGGTCGTCCCGGTCCTCGTACGCGAGCGGGAAGTGGGTGTGCGTGCCGAAGCCGATGTCGGCGAGCCAGTCGGTGCCGTCGGCGTCCCGCACGCGCAGCGCGAGGTGGTCGTACGGGATCCCGAACCGGCCGTCGTCGCCGACGGCGCGGGCCTGCAGCAGCGTCACCCGGAAGCCGAGGGAGGCGAGCAACGCGCCGAACGCGCCGTTGAGTTCGTAGCAGAAGCCGCCCCGGCGCCGGTCCACGAGCTTGGCGACGAGCCGGTCCGCATCGAGCACGACGTCCTCGGCCAGATGCACGGACAGGTTCTCGAACGGCACCGTACGCAGATGAGCCAGGTGCAGGTCGCGCAGCGCATCGGCGGTCGGCGCGGCGGGGCGTGCGGCGCCGATGCGGGCGAGATAGGCGTCGGCCCTGGAGGAGTCGATCGGATCCATGGGGGCAGTGGGACCCACGGGGGCAGTCAGATCCATGGGGCGGTGTCACCGCTTCCGTGCGTCGGGACCCGGCCTGACGGGCAGGCGTCGCACGCTGTTCCCGACGAAACCGGCGTGCGCGGGCAACTCGGCCTCCGGCACGGCGAGATCGAGCTCGGGGAAGCGGGCGAAGAGGCGCTCCAGAGCGACCGTCGCCTCCAGGCGGGCCAGCGGTGCCCCCAGGCAGTAGTGGGCGCCGTGCCCCAGCGACAGATGGCGGCCGCGGCCCGGGCGGGTCACGTCGAAGCGGTCGGCGTCCGGGCCGTGCGCGGCCGGGTCGCGGCCCGCGCCCGAGTATCCGGCGAGCACCGGGGTGCCTCGGGGTATCACCGTGCCGTCGAGGGTGAGGTCCCGCGTCGGGTAGCGGAACGGGAAGTAGCTGACCGGGCTGTCCCAGCGCAGCGTCTCCTCCACGACGTCCGCCCAGGCCGCCGTCCCCGCGCGGACCAGCGCGAGCTGGTCGCGGTGGGCGCACAACGCCCGCACCGCGTTCGTGATCAGGTTCAGCGTCGTCTCGTGCCCGGCGATGACGAACAGGATGAGCGTGCCGATCAGCTCCTCCTGGCCGAGCCGGTCGCCGTCCTCCTCGCGCGCCGCGATCAGCGCACTGGTCAGATCGTCCCCCGGATCCTGCGCCCGGGCCGCAGCGACCTGGGCGAGCACCGCCACCATCTCCTTGTTGGCGGCGACGGACTCCTCGGGGGGCGTGTCCGTGGAGACCACCTGGCTCGACAGGTGGTGCAGCCGGTCCCTGAACTCCTCGTCCACCCCGAACAGTTCACAGATCACCCGCATCGGCAGCGGCAGCGCGAACCGCGACCGCAGCTCGACCACGCCCCCTGCGGCCGCCTCCCGGGCGACGCCGTCGAGCAGTTCGTCCACGAGCTGCTCCACGCGCGGCCGCAGCTCCTCGACCCGGCGGGCCGTGAACGCGCGGCTCACCAGCGACCGCAGCCGCCGGTGGTCGTCGCCGTCGGCCGTGGTCATTCCGCGGACCGTCGCGAACGTCCGCAGCGGCCAGCCCGGCGGTATGCGGCCCTCCGCGAGCGCCGTGAAGTGCCGGGCGTCCTTGGCGACGTCGGGGTGCGCGAGGAACTCCTTGAGGGCGTCATGACCGAGGACGACCATGCCCGGGACGTCACCGGGCAGCACGACCGGGGCGACCGCGCCGCGTTCAAGGAGTCGGGCGTTGCGCGCGTGCGGGCAGCCGCCCGCCGGGTCGATGCGGTGGGATCTGGAGGCGGGACCGGAGCCGGAACCGGTGGCCGGTTCGGTGGCGCCGGGCTCTACGAGGGACGTCAACGAGGGCTCCTGACGGGTCGGACGACGGACGCGGGGGAGTGCCCGGGAGCGACCCGTCCGTCGACGCGACTCCCCCCGGTGCGACGGCTCTCGGATCCTACGGTGACTGCGGGCCGAGGCCCAGGTCGTAGATGCGCTCCAACAGCCACGCCTCGTTGCCCGCGAGGCCCGCCCTGCGCAGCGCCTCGTCGGCCTCCGCGAGCGGCGCGGCGAGCACGGACGCGGTCTGGGGTGGCTCGGTGCCGGAGAGCGCGGCGCGTGCCGTGTGCAGCAGTCGCAGACAGGCCTGCGCCGCTGCCACTTCCTGATGCTTCGTCTGGCGGTCGTGCGTGCTGAGGTTCCTGGTCCCGTTCATGCCTCCACTCTTGCGCACGGGTCTGACAATCCGCCCTCAATGGGGCTCCGGGCGGCGATCGTCCGGACAGCGGACGGGACGGGACGGGGCGGAACTAACCTCGTGGGAGTCCTGAAAGGAGGGCTCCGCTGTTGTCGTCGCACGCATTTCCCCTGTTCGATCCCGCGGCGGGCCAAGGTGCCCGCCAGCTGGCCGAGTTGGGCCTCGCGCTCGTCCTGTCCACCCTGATCGGCGCGGAGCGCGCCGTCCGGCAAAAGAGTGCCGGGCTGCGCACGCACACCCTCGTCGGCGTGGGCAGCGCCCTGTTCATGGAGGTGTCGCAGCACGGGTTCAACTCCGTACTCGGCCTGGACGGCGTCTCGTTCGACCCGTCCCGGGTCGCCGCCCAGATCGTCTCCGGCATCGGGTTCATCGGCGGCGGGCTGATCTTCGTGCGCCGGGACGCGGTCCGCGGCCTGACGACCGCCGCGACCGTCTGGCTGACCTGCGCGATAGGCATGGCTTGTGGTGGCGGACTGCCTCTGCTCGCGCTCGCCGCCACCGCCTGCCACTTCCTCGTGGCCCGCGGCTACCCCTGGCTGACCCGGCGCGTCCCGCTGCTGGCCACCGAACGCCGCTCGGAACTCCACCTCGCCTACCGCGTCGGCGGCAGCGTCCTGACCCGGGTCCTCGAGGAGTGCACCGGCCGTGACTTTCGCGTGGTGGAGGTCCGCGCCGACCGCGGCGAGTGGCCGGAGATCCCTGAACGCCCGGCAGCGATCGCCGTCCGGATGCAGATCGAGGGGTCGGCCGACGTCCCTGAACTGGTGGCGGTGCTCGCGGAGTTCGACGGGGTCCTGGACGTGGGGACGCCGGAGGCCGAGAGGGATGACTAGGGCCTGTCAGGCCGTCCCGTGCCACGACCGCCACAGCGCCGCGTACGTCCCGTCCACCGCCACCAGGTCCTCGTGCGGGCCCAGTTCGGTGAGGCGGCCGTTCTCCATGACCGCCACCCGGTCCGCGTCGTGCGCGGTGTGCAGACGGTGGGCGACGGCGATCACCGTGCGGCCGCGCAGCACCGCCGCCAGGGCGCGCTCGGTGTGGCGGGCCGTCGCCGGGTCGAGCAGGGCCGTCGCCTCGTCGAGGACCACGGTGTGCGGGTCCGCCAACACCACCCGGGCCAGCGCGAGTTGCTGCGACTGGGGGCCGTCGAGGTGCAGGCCGCCCGCACCGAGCTCCGTGTCGAGACCGTCCGGCAGGCCGTCCGCCCACTCCGCGCCGACGGCCGCGAGCGCGGCGGTCAGCCGAGTGTCGTCCGCGTCGGGCGCGGCGAGCCGCAGATTGTCGCGGACCGAACCGAGGAAGACGTGGTGCTCCTGGGTGACGAGGGCGATGTGCCGGCGCAGCAACTCGGGGGCGAGGGCGGTCACCGGGACGCCGCCGACCTCCACGCTTCCGGCGCGCGGCGCGTCGATGCCCGCGAGCAGCTTGCTCAGCGTCGTCTTGCCCGCGCCGGACGGGCCGACCACGGCGAGCCGTTCGCCGGGCCGCACGCTCAGATCGACGCCGTGCACGACGTCGTCGCCGGCGCCTTCGTACGCGTAGTGCACACCGTGCAGCACGATGTCGTCGCCCGCCGGGACCGCCTCGCGCACCACCGCCTCGCGCGAGGCGCCGCCGAGTCCCTCGATGCGGGCGAACGAGGCGCCGCTGCTTTGCAGTTGCTCCACCCAGAACAGGATCGTGTCGAGCGGCCCCGACAACTGGCGCAGGTACAGCGCGCAGGTGACGACGGCCCCCAGGCTCAGCACGCCGTGCGCGTGCAGGGCCCCGCCCGCCAGGAGCACGGCGACGACGGGAAGGACGTACGAGAAGTCGACCGTGGGGAACACGACGCTGCGCAGGAAGAGGGTGTGCAGGCGCGCGCGCCGGTTCTCGCCAATGGCCTGTTCGCACACCTCGATGCGGAGGGCCTCCAGGCGCAGCGCCTCCACCGTGCGAGCACCGGACGCGGTCGCCGCGAGCTGCTCCGCGACGGCCGAGTCCGTCTCGCCCTGGGCGAGGTACGCGGTCCTGGCGCGGCGCAGGTACCAGCGGACCACGACCGGGATGCCCAGCAGACAGACCAGGGCGAGGGCGCCGAGCAGCGGCTGGACGAAGCAGACCGCACCGACCAGGAACAGCGCCTGCGCCAGCGACACCAGCACGTCCGGACCCGCGTCGCGCAGCGCGCCCGCCACCGACGCCACGTCGTTCGTGCCCCGGTTGGTGAGATCGCCGGGCCCCACCCGGTCGACGACGGACGCGGGCAGCGTGAGGGCCCGGTCCACGAAGCGGTCCCGTACGCGCGCCGCGGTCCGTTCCCCGAACCGGTACCCGACCAGGCGGGCCCACCGCTGGAGCGCCAGCTGTGCGACGGCGCAGCACACGATCGCGGCCGCCGCCCGGTCCACGTGCCCGACGCTCGTGCCGCCGCGCACGTCGTCGATGATCCGGCCGAGCAGCCACGGCCCGGCGAGCCCGGCGGCAGCGGCCAGGCAGTTGAGCACCAACAGGCCCGTGAACGCGCGCCGGTCGGCCCGGATCAGCTCCGCGGCGGCACGTCGCACCGTCGCCCGGTCGGCGACGGGCAGCGGGGAGGTCCCGGTCATGCGACACCCTCCTCGAGCGCGGGCGCCTCGTCGACACCGCGCGCGACCAGGCGCCGGTACTCCTCGTCGCCCGCGAGCAGTTCACGGTGCGGGCCCACGGCCCGTACGGCACCGTCGATCAGGAAGCACACGGTGTCGGCCCGGTCGAGGAGCAGCGGCGACGTACCGGTCACCAGGGTGGTGCGGCCAAGGCGGGCCGCGCGCAGGCGCTCGGCGGTCCGCGCCTCGGTGTGCGCGTCGAGGGCCGAGGTGGGTTCCACGGCCAGCAGTACTTCCGGGTCCGCGTGCAACGCCCTGGCCAGGCGCAGCCGTTGGCGCTGCCCGCCCGAGACGTTGCGGCCGTGCGCGCGCAGTTCGGCGTCGATGCCGTGCGGCAGGCCCGCGATCACGTCCTCGGCGGCCGCCCCGTGCAGCGACCGCTCCACCGACGCGTCGTCCGCGGCGTGCCGGCCCGCGACCGTGTCCCGGACCGTGCCGGAGAACAGGTCCGCCTCGTGGTCGGCGACCAGGATCCGGCGCCGCACCTCGGCGAGCTCCACCGCGTCGAGCGGCACCTCGCCCCACGTCACCGCCGACGGCGTGAACCGGCCGAGCCGGTCGACGACGGCCGCGGCCTCACCCGGCCGCGCCGCCACCAGCGCCGTCAAGATGCCCGGCGCCACCGACACCCCGGAGACAGGGTCGTGCAGCACCGAGTCCCGCGCGGGCCCGGGGGCCGTCGCGGGGCGGCCGTCCTCCTGCGGGGCGAGCGACAGGAAACGCAGCACACGGCGCGCCGCGACGAGCCCGCGCCCCAGGTCGTAGGCGCCCTCGATGAAGAACTCCACCGGAAGCACCAGCATCGCCACATATCCGTACACAGCCACCAACTCGCCCACGGACAGCTCCCCTTGAGCCGCCATGCGCGCACCCAGCCACGTCACGCACGCGAGGAAGAGCGCGGGCAGCCCGACCGCGACCGCCTGCACCCAGCTGATCACCCGCGCCACCCGGTAGCCCTCCTCGCGCAGGCGCTCCGAGTCCTCGCGCAGGCGCGCCGCGTACACGTCCTTGCCGCCGAGCCCCGCCAGCACGCCGAGCCCCCCGACGAGGTCCGCGAGGCGCCCGGCGAGCGTGCCCTGACGGTCCCGGTAGCCGGACTCGGCGCCCTGCAGCCGGGTCAGCAGCGGCCCCAGCGAACCGGCGAGCAGCGGCACGCCCAGCAGGATCACCACCGCGAGCAGCCCCGAGATCGACAGGAGCAGCCCGGCCACCACGGCGTACGCGACGGCGGCGCCGACCCCGGGGCCCGTCAGGGTCAGGGTCTGGCTGATGCGGGCCACGTCGCCGACGCCGATGAGGGCGACCTCCCCGACCGCGGCCTGCCGCGGCAGCGCGGCCCCGAGCCGGACGGCCTGCCGGGTGACGAGCCGCGTCGTGCGGAACGAGGCGTCCATCCTGACCCGGGTCATCGTGCGGTGCCGCATGATGGCCAGCCACGCGTTGACCGCGCCGACCGCGAGCAGCACGCCGGCCCAGCCGTACAGGGCCCGGTCGTCACCGGCGAGCAGCCCGTCGTCGATGGCCCGCGACAGGACGTACGGCGGCAGCGTGAGCCCCACCATCCACAGACTGCCCAGCAGGGCCCCGGCCCCGACCCGCCGCCGCTGGCACACCGTCAACCAGTACAGATAACGGACGGGTCCGCGCAGATCGGGCGTGCCGGGGTCGGGCCCGGGCGGCACCTCGTTGACATCCCTGCATATGACAGCCATGGCCGCACCCTACGTGGGGCGCCGATCACGACCACCGGTCAGCGTCGGGTAAGCCGCAGCCGGAGCCCGCGCGGCATCAGCGTCAGCCGCTCCGTGATGCTGAGCCGGTAGTCGGGCTCCGCGTGCAGGTCGTAGCGGCGCAGCAGCAGGCCGAGCACCAACATCGACTCGTGCAGGGCGAATTGACGCCCGATGCAGGCCCGCGCGCCCGTGCCGAACGGCTTGAACACATGCGCCGGGCGCCCGCGCACCGCCTGCGGTGCGAACCGCTCCGGGTCGAACGCCTCCGGATTCTCGCCCCACGCCGCCGGGTCCCGGTGCAGCATCGTCGTCAGCACCAGTGCCCAGGCGCCGCGCCGCATCGGATGCACCCCGCCCAGCGTCGTGTCGGCGAGCGCCTCCCGGGCGAACGCGGGCGCCGTCGGCCACAGCCGCAGCGACTCGTCCAGCACCCGCCGCAGATAGCGCAACTTGGCCACCTGCTCGTACGCGGGGACCTCCACGTCGCCCCAGATCCGGTCGACCTCCTCCTGCGCCTTCGCGAGCACGGCACGGTCCTGCGCGAGGTAGTGCAGGGCGAACGACAGCGCGCCCGACGTCGTCTCGTGCCCGGCGACCAGGAACGTGATCACCTGACGGCGGATGTTCTGCGGCGCGAGCCGCTCCCCGGTCCCGGGATGCGCCACGTCCAGCATCCGGTCGAGCAGATCGCCGGGGCCGCCGCCCGAGGCCCGGCGCGCGGCGATGACCTCGTCGACCGTCCGGTTCAGATACGCGCGGTCCGCGGCGTTGCGCCGCTCCGCGCCACGCAGCAGCACCGAGGACAGCAGTGGCGGCACCACGTTGCGGCGCTGCGCGAACGACAGGGCGCCCACCATCGCCGTCACGAACGGATGCGGCCCCTCCTTGTCGAAGTCCCGCTCGAACGACCCGAAGTCGTGCCCGAACCCGGTCCGCGCGATCGTCTCCAGCGTCAGCTTCGTCATGTTGCCGGGCACGTCCACGCTGCGCCCCGCCGCCTCGCTCGCGTCCCACGCATCCGTCAGCTGCCCCGCCACGTCCAGCATCAGCGGGTGGTACCCCGCCATCGCCTCACGGCTGAAGCCCGGCGCCAGAATGTCGTGCGCCAGTTGCCAGTTGGGCTCGTGGTTGTACGCGGTGAACAGGCCGTCGCCCGCCACCGGACGCAGGTTCGCGACCCCGAGTCCGACATGCTTGGCGAACCGCGTCTCGTCCGCGAGCTCCGCGGCCAGCTCGGCGCCCGCCACGAACACGATCTCCTTGCCGAACCCCTTGCGCCGGAAGATCGGCCCCAGCTCGGCCGCGATCCGCATCGAGTCCTGCAGCGGGGTGCGCACGTTGGAGCCGAGGACGTCGCCGATCAGCGGCACCCGGCGCGGCGGGTGCGGGATCCGGTCCAGGCGCGGCCAGCCCTGCTCGGCGCTGCGAAAGCCCCGCGGCAGCGTGGCACCGGCGGTCTGAGTCATCTGAGCCATCGAGCCCATCTCCCTTGCGCCACCGGCGGGTTGGCGTGCCGGGACACCCTGTTGGACGTGGATTCAATAATGCGCCTCAGTGTGGGGCTGTTATTGAACTCACGTCAAGTAAGGCGGGGTCCGTCCAGTAGGGTGCGGCCATGACGGCACAGCGGGCGACCCGGCGCAGGCTCAGCACCGAGCAGCGCAAGGAGCAACTCCTGTGCGTGGGTGCCCAGTTGTTCGCGCAGAGTCCGTACGACGACGTCTGGATCGAGCAGGTCGCCGAGATCGCGGGTGTCTCCCGCGGACTCCTCTACCACTACTTCCCGAACAAGCGGGACTTCTTCGCCGCGGTCGTACGGCGGGAGAGCGAGCGGATGCTGCGGCTGACCGCCGCCGTCCCCGGCATCCCGGTGCGCGAGCAGCTCGGCGCGGGACTCGACACCTTCCTCGGCTACATCGCCGCGCACGCCGAGGGCTTCCGCGCCTTCCACCGCGCCGAGTCCGCGGGCGACCCCACGGTGCGCACCGTCTACCGCGACGGGCTCGCCGCGCAGGAGCAGCAGATCCTGGCGGCGCTGGCCGCCGATCCCGAGATCACGGACCGGCTCCCGGAACCGGCCGCGCTGCGCCTGGCCGTGCGCGGCTGGCTCGCCTTCCTCGTCGCCGTCTGCCTCGACTGGCTCGACGAGCCCGAGCTCACCCGGGAGCAGGTGCGCGACCTGTGCGCCCGGGCGCTGCTGGGTGCCCTGGACGCCTGAGGGGTGCGGCCGGGTCATCCGTATGGCCCGGGCGGCGCGGATGGTCGTAAGGAAAACTTGCAAGGCTTCCTGTCTATCTCCTACCGTGGAGTCATGTCAGGAACGCAGGGACCCGCGGCCGCCGAGCCGCCCACCGAGCAGATCGCCGCCGACCTCGCCACCGTCGTCGGTCGGCTCTCGCGCCGGCTGCGCAGTGCGTCGCCGGACAGCCTCCTCACCCCCACGCAGCGCACGGTCCTGGCCCGCCTCTTCACGGAGGGCCCCGCCACCACCGCGGCGCTCGCCCGGTCCGAGTACGTCAGGCCGCAGTCCATGCGCCTGACCCTCGGCGCCCTCGAGGAGCAGGGCTTCGTGACGCGCTCCCCGGACCCGACCGACGGACGCCAGTCCGTCATGGCGATCACGGACAGCGGCCGCGCCACCCTGGAAGCCGTGCGCGCCGCCAAGCACGGCTGGCTCGCGCAGGCCCTCGTCGCCGAGTTCGACGTGACCGAGCGCCGCACCCTCGCCGAGGCGACCGAACTGCTCGAACGGCTGGTCCAGAAGTGACCGGTGAACCCGGCGACACCGCCCTCTCGGTCACCGTGGCCCCCGCCCCGACCGAGGAGGCGACCGGATTCCGCGCCCGGCTCACCGCCCCGCTCCTGCTCGGCTCGCTGCTCAACCCGCTCAACACCACGATGATCTCCACCGCCCTGGTGGCGATCGGGCACCACTTCGGAATCGGTGCCGCCGACACGGCCTGGCTGATCTCCGTCCTGTACCTGGCGAGCGCCGTCGCCCAGCCCGTGCTCGGCAAGCTCGCCGACGCGCTCGGCCCGCGCCGCGTCTTCCTCGCGGGACTCGTCGTCGTGTGCGCCTCAGGGCTCGTCGGCGCCCTCGCCCCCTCCTTCGGCTGGCTCGTCGTCTCCCGCCTCCTGCTCGGCATCGGCACCTCCGCCGCCTACCCGGCCGCGATGGCCGTCCTGCGCGACGAGGGCCGCCGGGTGGGCCGCCGCCCGCCGCGCACCGTCATGGCCCGGCTCTCCTTCGCGGCGCTCGGCAGCGCGGCCGTCGGCCCGACGCTCGGCGGACTCCTCGTCACCGTCGTCGGCTGGCGCGGCATCTTCGCGGTCAACGTGCCGGTCGCCGCCGTCGCGTTCGTCTGCGCGCTCCGCTGGATCCCCGCCGACCCGCCGCGCGGCACGGCCACGCAGCCCGCCCCGAGGCTCGCCCTCGACCCCCTCGGCATCGGCCTCTTCTCCACGGCCCTGACCGTGCTGGTCTTCTTCCTCCTCGACCTCGACCACCCGCTGTGGTGGCTGCTCGCCCCGTTCGCCGTGCTCACCGCGGCGCTGCTGTGGTGGCAACTGCGCTGCCGCACCCCGTTCGTCGACGTCCGGATGCTCGCGGGCAACGGACCGCTCGCCCGCACCTACGCCCGCCACGGCCTGAGCTATCTGCTCATCTACTGCGTCATGTACGGCTACACCCAATGGCTGGAAGAGGGGCGCGGCTACTCCTCCGGGCACACCGGACTGCTCATGCTGCCCATGTCACTGGCCGCTCTCGCCTGCTCCCTGCTGGGCGCCCGCACCAAGGGCATCCGTGCCCCGCTCACCGTCGCCTGCGTCCTGCTCACCGCGGGCGCGGGTCTGCTCACCCTCGTCTCCGGTGCGACCCCGCTCGCGGTCCTGCTCCTCGCGGGCGCCTGCTTCGGCATCCCGCAGGGGCTCATCGGCACCAGCAACCAGGCCGCCGTCCAGGAGTACGCGCCCGCCGCCGACATCGGCGCCGCCGCGGGCCTGCAGCGCACCGCCCAGTACATAGGCGCCATCACCGCCTCCAGCCTGATCGCCCTCGCCTACGGGCAGCGTGCCGACGACGCCGGACTGCACCTGATGGCCGGTGCCTGCGTCGTCCTCGGCGTCCTGCTGGTCGCGCTCACCGTGACGGACCGGGCACTGCGCCGCAGCCGGTGACCGGGGCAGGACCTGTCACCGGCGTCCGCCGAGCGGCGTCACTCCGCGTCGTGGAAGACGAGGCCCAGCGTGTGCCGCCGGCCCGAGCGGACCGTGCTCACGCCGTGCCGCATCGGCCCGCCCGCCCAGCCGCGCACCGAGCGCACCGGCCGGTCGCGGGTCGTGAACACCAGCGCATGCCCCTGGGTGAGCGTCGTGGCGAACCCGCGCGACTGGGCCCGCGCCCGCTGCTCGGTCATCAGGAACTCACCGCCGCGGTAGTCCGTGCCCGGCTCGTCCAGGCCGATCACGACCTGCAGCGGGAACACCAACTCGCCGTACAGATCCCGGTGCAGGGCGTTCCAGTCGCCCGCGTCGTAGCGCAGCAGGATCGGCGTCGGCCGCGTCTGCCCCGCCGCGTGGCACCGCTCCAGCCAGGCGTCGAGGGAGTCGGGCCACGGCGCGGGCCGGTTCAGCCGACGCGCCCAGGACCGGGCGATCGGCAGCAGCCGGGGATAGAACGCGGTCCTCAACTCCCGTACGAGATCGGGCAGCGGGTGGTCGAAGTAGCGGTACTGGCCGCGGCCGAACCGGTAGCGGGCCATGTCGATCGTCGACCGGAACCGGGCCGCGTCGTCGTAGAGCGCGGAGACGGACCGGCACTCGGCGGGCGTCAGCACCGGCGTCGGCGTCAGGGCGCTGCCGAACTCGTCGAGTTCCGCAGCGAGTTGGGCCCAGTCGAGACGCCCGAGCCGGTCGTCCGGCGTGCCGGTGGCGGGGGTGGTACTGGTCATGACGGTGCGTGCCTCTTTCTCGTACGTACGGTGGTGCGGGTGCGGGCGCGCGTCACATCAGAGTGAGCTGCGGCTGCAACGCCCCCTCCAGGACCAGCAGTTGCTTCTTCCTGCCGACCCTGGCGGCATAACCCTTGAGGGTGCCGTCGGCGCCGATGACGCGATGGCAGGGGCGCACGACCAGCAGCGGATTGCGGCCGATCGCGGCGCCGAGCGCACGCACCTCGCCGCGCTCGACGCCGAGCCGCCCGGCGAGCGCGCCGTACGTCGTCGTGGTGCCGTACGGGATTTCCTCCAGGGCGCTCCACACGCGCCGCTCGAAGGCGCTGCCGCGCGCGGCGAAGGCGAGGTCGAAGCCGGTGCGCCGCCCGTCGAAGTACGCCGTCAACTGCTCGGCGAGGGCGGTGAAGGCGTCCGGGTCGTGCCGCCACTCCTGGCGGACACCGGCCCGGCCGCGCTGCCCCGGCAGCGACAGCGACACGAGCGCGACACCGCCCGGCGCGTCCGGCGCCGGTTCGCCGACCGCCATCATGTCGCCGAGCGGCCCCGGCAGGATCGCGTACCGGATCGGGGACCGCCCGGTCGGGATCCGGGCCTGTTCGGAAGTGTTCATGCCTCCAGGCTGCTCGCGCGCACGCGACGGTGCTGGCGGAAATCGGACGCTGCATCCGGTGCGGTAGTGTGACCGGGCCCAGCAGGACCACGAGGGACGAGGAGGTGAGTCCGATCACCGTTGCAGCAGGTCGGGAGCTCCCTTCCCTTGCCGTGCACGCCGTACGCCCCCTCCGCCGGAGCTGAGCGGGACCGCGGCCTGCAGGCGCCCGGGAGCCCCATCGGTATCCCGAGAGGTCGTCCCACCAGCCATGTCAGCCCTGTCGTTCCCCCCGTCGCCGCCCGGCTCTTCGGAGCCCGAGGTCGTCGACTCCCTGCGCGCCGCCGGCTGTGTCTTCGCCGAGGACGAGGCGCGGATCCTGATGTCCAGTGCCCGCGACGCCGCCGAGCTGACCGCCATGGTCGAGCGCCGCGCCGCCGGTCTTCCCCTCGAACACGTCGTCGGCTGGGCCGAGTTCTGCGGCCGGCGCATCGCCGTCGACCCCGGGGTGTTCGTGCCGCGCCGCCGCACCGAGTTCCTCGCCCGGCAGGCCCTCGCGCTCACCGGGCCGGGCGCGGTCGTCGTCGAACTGTGCTGCGGGACGGGCGCGGTCGCCGCGCTGCTCGCGGACCTGCGGCCCGCACGGCTGCACGCCGCCGACCTGGACCCGGCCGCGGTGCGCTGCGCCCGGCGCACCCTCGCACCGCTCGGCGGCCAGGTCCACGAGGGCGACCTGTACGAGCCGCTGCCCGCGGATCTGCGGGGCCGCGTCGACGTCCTCGTCGCGAACGGCCCCTACGTCCCCACCGGCGATCTGCCGCTGCTGCCGCCCGAGGCCCGCGACCACGAGCGGCGCATGGCCCTCGACGGCGGCGCCGACGGCCTCGACGTGCTGCGCCGGGTGGCTGCCGACGCCCCGCGCTGGCTGGCACCCGGCGGCCGGCTGTTCGTGGAGACCAGCGAGCGCCAGGCCGAGTCCGCCGAGGCCGTCGTGCGCGCCGCAGGACTGAAGCCCGAGGTCGCCCGGGACGACGACCTCTACGCCACGGTGATCATCGCGCTGCGCCCCTGAACTCCGGGTGGGCTCACGCCTCGTAGGACACGCGCACGTCCTTGAAGCCCAGCGAGCGCAGCAGTCCCTTCAGCATGTCGGTCGTGTTGCGCTCGGCCCGTGCGGTGAGGCCGCTGTCCCGCGCGGCCTCACCGATGTGCTGCGCGGCGAGCTTGCGCACGGTCCGTTCGTCGTTCGGGTTGTCCGAGAACAGGTCGCCGAGCCGGTCGAGCAGCCCGCGCTGCTTGGACACGGCGTACGAGCGGTCCGTGTCGAGCGTCGGGCTGCCGAGCTTCGCATGGGGCAGCCGCAGCGTCGCCGACGTCCGCTCGCTGTTCACCCGCACGTCGCCGGGGTCGACCCGGCCCAGATCCACGTACGCGTCCACGGACCCGGCCCCGACGTACAGGGTCCGCGTCCCGCGGAGCGCGTCCGGCAGGTACTTGGTGTCCTTCTCCAGATCGACGACGACCTGGAAGTTCCCCGACGCGGCGTCGTAACGGCTCAGGTCCCGAACGGACTTGAGCAGCGCGGGACCCGACCGGTCGTGCGTCTCGGTGCCGAACACGTCGCCCAGCTTGTTCACGAGCCGCAGCCCGGTGAACAGCAGGGCCAGCACCACCACGATCACGCCCACGAGCCTCGCCCAACGGGGGAGTGCCACAGCCCTCGGCGTCATGACGGAAACCTCCCTTCCCAGGAGGCCGGGTTCCACCGTATCGGCTGATCACGCCTGTGCCACCGCCCCGGACGCCCGCACCGGGCGATCGCCCGACACACGGGACCACCACACCCCCTCGCCGCGCGTGAGCCCCGGCAGGGCCAGCTCCATCTCGCGCACCCTGCGCGCCGTCAGCACCCCGGTGACCACCCACGACTCCCGGCCGCCCGTCGTCTCCCCGAACTCGGCGCCCAGGGCGGCCAGTTGAGCGGTGACCGGCGCGAGCGCGTCGAGCGGCACCTCCGCCTCGAAGGCGTGCACGGGCTCGAAGACCCGGGTCCCGGCCCGCTCGACGGCCCTCCGCACGACGAGCGCCGTCACGGCGCGGAAGTCGCCCGCGACACTCACCGGGGAGTCGAACCCCGAGCGGATCAGCGTCACATGACAGTCCGTCACGGGCCAGCCCCGCGGACCGGGTTCTGCCAGCGTGGCGTGCACCGTGTCCTCGATCGCCTGGTGGAACGCCCGGGGGAGCGCGCCCAGTTCGGTCTCGTACGAGAACACGCGCCCCGCACCGGGCGGCCCGGGCCTGACGCGCAGACCGACCGTCGCGGGCAGCCCCGTCGTGCTGTGCCGGCCCATCTCCTCGACCGCCTCGCCGGTGCCCACGGGCCGCTCCACGCACCGGATGCGGCTCGGCTCGAACGTCGCGTCGATCCCGAACTCCTCGGCCAGCGTGGCCGCCAGGACCTCCTTCTGCACCTCTCCGTACAGCAGCAGCGCGGTGGAGCCGTCCGGTTCGGGGCGGGCATGGATCAGCGGGTCCTGGTCGGCGAGTTCGAGCAGCGCGGAGCGCAGTGCGGCGCCCTGCCCGGGCCGCACCGCACGCGCGAGGGTCTGCAGCGTGGGCGGGGCGAACCGGGCCTGCCCGCCCGGGAGTTCACCGAGGCGGTCGCCGACCCGGATGCCGCTGACGCCCCGCACCTCGGCGATCTGACCGGGGCCCACGCGGTCGCCGCCGCCGACGACCCGGACCCCGGTGAGGCGCCCGGCCACCCGCTCCATGCCGCCCTCGGCGTCGCGCCGCAGGAACGTCACCTTCTGACGGGACCTCACCTCACCCTCGTACAGGCGCAGATACCCGATCCGCTCTCCGACGGGTCCGCGCCGCACCGCGAACACGGACCCGGCCGGCCGCGCCGCGGCCGCGCCCGACTTCACCGTGGCCGGAACGAACTCCCGTACCGCAGCGATCAGTTGCGGCACCCCCTGGCCGCCGAGGGCCGAGCCGAACAGCACCGGGTGGACCGTGCCGTCACCGGTCCGCGCCACCAGCGCGGCCCGCACCGCCGCGGCGTCCGGCGGCGGCCCGTCGACCAGCGCGGCGAGGACCGACTCGTCCACCTCCGCGAGGATGCGGGCGGCGTCGTCCCGCGCGGCCGGTCCGTCCAGGCCGCGGGGGAGCACCCTCGCCCGCGGAGTACCGGCGTCCCGGACATCGGCCAGCGGCACCACCAGCGGGGTGAGCCGACGGCGGATGTCGTCGAGCAGCGGGGCGATCCGCGCCCCCGCCCGGTCGATCTTGTTGACGAACACGAGCGTGGGCAGGCCGAGCCTGCGCAGCGTCTTGAGCAGCACGCGCGTCTGCGCCTGCACGCCCTCCACCGCGGAGATGAGCAGGACGGCCCCGTCGAGCACGGCGAGGGCCCGCTCGACCTCGGCGATGAAGTCGGAGTGGCCCGGGGTGTCGATGAGGTTGATCTGGGTGTCGCCGACGGTGAACGCGGCGACGGCCGAGCGGATGGTGATGCCGCGCTGCCGCTCGATCGCGCCGCTGTCGGTCCGGGTGTCACCGGCGTCGACGCTGCCGAGCCGGTCGATGGCGCCCGTGTCGAACAGGAGCCGCTCGGTGAGGCTGGTCTTACCGGCGTCGACGTGGGCCAGAATGCCGATGTTCAGGGTCGTGCGCACCGGTTCCGGCCGCACGTGCGGGGTCTGCATGGAAGGTCGAGTCCTCGAGAAGAATGGTCCGGCGGGGTCGCTGAACTGCTTCGAGGAATCGGCGCATTCCGGTCTCCTGATCGGCTGAGGGCACTGGCCCGCCCATGGTGCACAGGGGGTCAGGGCGCGGCGCAACCTATTTGTTCGGGGCGGTGAACCGGCGTACGTACCGCTTCTGCCACGGCGTCTCGACGGCATGCCGGTCGTAGTGCGCCCGCACGTACGCGACGGCCTCTGCCGCAGGCACCCCGTCCAGAACCGCCAGCGCGGCGAGCGCGGTCCCGGTGCGGCCGCGGCCACCGGCGCAGGCCAGCTCCACCCGCTCGGCGGCGCACCGCCGCCACGCGTCCTGCAGCACCGCACGGGCCCGCCCCCGGTCGGACGGCAGCCGGAAGTCGGGCCAGCGCAGCCACGTCGACTCCCAGTCCTGGGACGGGGGTTGCTCACCGAGGAGGTACACGCCGTACGTCGGCGAGGGCCCCGGCGGCAGCGGCCTGCGCAGTCCGCGTCCGCGCACGAGCCGTCCCGACGGCAGCCGCAGCACTCCGGGGGCGTCCGGGTCCCAGGTCATCGCACCTCTCATCGCTCGTCCGAACTCATCGCTCGCCCGTCATCAGATGCAGGTTCGGCCGCATCGCGGCCTCGGCCAGGGCGGGGACCTGAGCGACGGTCACGCCCGCCTCGGCGAGCACCCCGATCCCGTCGGCGCCCGGCACGAACGTGTCCGGCTCCCGCCACGCCGTCACCACCCGCCGCACACCCGCCTCCACGATCAGCCGCGCGCACGGCTTGGGCCGCGACGCCCGGCGGGCACACGGCTCCAGGCTGCTGTAGACCGTGGCCGTGGCCACACGCGGATCGGCGGGCGCGAGCTTGCCGAGCGCGGCCTCCTCGGCGTGCACGACCGGATCGCCCGCCTCGCGCGAATGACCCCGGGCCAGTTCCGTGCCGTCGGCCGCGACGACGACCGCGCCGACGCTGAACGCGGTCTCGGACGGCGGGCAGTCGGCGGCCAGTTCACAGGCGAGCCGCAGCCAGTGCCGGTCCGCGGCCGTCGCCGCCCGCGTCGTGCCGGGCACGGTCGGCGCATACCGCGTCACGATCACGTCCCCCACCTGCTCCGAGCCGAGCAGGCGCATCCGGCCGCGCGGCCCGCCGGGATACGCGCCGGGCCCGAACAGCCGCGGCGCGTCCGGCTCGCCGACCACCAACGGCGCGACCGCGAGCCGCAGTTCGTCCGCGAACCCGGCCTGCAGCAACTGCGTGTGCACCCGCGCCCCGCCCTCGACCATCAGGCGGCGCACCCCGCGCCCGCCGAGATCGTCCAGGAGCGCCTCCCAGTCGACGTCCGGGCCGAGCGCGACGACCTCGGCGACGCCGCCCACGCGCGCGTGGGCGAGCGCGGCGCCCTCGTCCGTCGTGTACAGCAGCCGCTCGCCGCCGGTCGTCCAGAACGGGTCGTCCGCGTCCAGGTCGCCGGACGCGCTGACCGTCACCTTCAGCGGGTACGCGGGGAGCCCTTCGGCGACTCTCTTCGCGCGCCGCTCGGGCGAGTTGACCAGGAGCCGCGGCCGGTCCGCGCGCAGCGTGCCCGCGCCGACGAGGATCGCGTCGCTCGCCGCACGCACCGCGTCGACCCGGTCGAAGTCCTCGGGCCCCGACAGCAGCAGCCGCTCGGGCCCGGTGTCGTCGAGGCAGCCGTCGAGCGAGACGGCGGCGGACAACAGCACATAAGGGCGGGACATGGCGACTCCGTGACCTGGTGGGGCGTACCCGCCGACCCTACCGAGGAGCGGGCGGCGTCCCGTCGCCGAACGGCCGCCCGCCGAGCCGCTCGCGCCCGTGCGGCGTGCTCCAGCCCGACGGGTCGGGGCCCAGCGGCACGATGCCCGTCGGATTGATCCCCGCGTGCACCTCGTAGTAGTGCCGCTTGATGTGGTCGAAGTCGACGGTGTCGCCGAAGCCCGGCGTCTGGAACAGGTCCCGCGCGTACGCCCACAGCACCGGGTCCTCGGTGAGCTTGTTGCGGTTGCACTTGAAGTGGCCGTGGTAGACGGCGTCGAAGCGGACGAGGGTCGTGAACAGCCGCACGTCGGCCTCGGTGATCGTGTCCCCGACGAGATAGCGCTGCCCGGCGAGCCGCTGCGACAGGGCGTCGAGGCGTCCGAACACGTCCCGGTACGCGTCCTCGTACTCGCTCTGCTTCGTCGCGAACCCGGCGCGGTACACCCCGTTGTTCACGTCCCGGTACACGTCCTCCATGACGTCGTCGATCTCGTCGCGCAACCCCTCCGGGTAGAGATCGGGCGCACCGGACCTGTGCAGCGCCGTCCACTCCGTCTCCAGGTCGAGGGTGATCTGCTGGAAGTCGTTCGTGACGAGCCTGCCCGTCGGTACGTCCACGATCGCGGGCACGCTGACGCCGCCCGGATAGTCCGTCTCCCGGGCGTCGTAGGCCTCGCTGAGGTAGCGGATGCCGAGCACCGGGTCGCGGCCGTCCGGGTCCAGGGTGAAGCGCCAGCTGCGGTCGTCCTGGATCGGGTCGGTCACCGCGAGGGACAGGGCGTCCTCCAGGCCGAGCAGGCGCCGCACCACCAGGACGCGGCTCGCCCAGGGGCAGGCGAGGCTCACCACGAGCCGGTAGCGGCCGGGCTCCACCGGCCAGCCGTCCCGCCCGTCGGCGGTGATCCGGTCGGCGAAGTGACTGCGGGACCGCTTGAAGCCCTTCTTGCCGTACGAGGCGTTGCCGTTCACGGGGTCTCCCTTCCGGGGCCGGGTGCAGACGCCTCCGAGCCTGCCCGGGAAACGCGGGCCGTACCACCACCACGGCGGTGAAGGGGCGGGTGTCAGTGGCGGGTGAGAGGCTCGAAGAGGCTTCGAGACCGAGCTTCGAGACCGAGCTTCGCGACCGTGGACGTGGAAGGTGCCGTACGCATGACGACTCTCACCGGCGACAGCATCACCCTGGACGACGGCCGGCCCGCCGTCCGCCTCACCCGCACGTACGCGCGCCCGGCCGAGCGCGTCTGGCAGTACGCGAGCGACCCCGCTGAGCTCGCCCACTGGTTCCCGTCGGCGTTCGAGGTCGCCGAGCTGGTGCCGGGCGCCACGATCCGCTTCTTCGACGACCCGAACATGCCGGAGTCGACCGGCACGGTCCTCGCCGCCGAGGCCCCGCGCCACCTCTCCTACAGCTGGGGCGGGGACGAGATGCGCCTGGACGTGACGCCGCTCGACGACGGCACGACACGGCTCATGCTGACGAACGTGCTGGGGAGCGCCGACACCGCGGCACGGAACGCGGCGGGCTGGGAGCTGTGCCTGTGCGCCCTCGACGCGGCCGACCGTGACGAGCCCGCGCCCACGGCCCCCGCGTGGAAGGAGTTCTACGACGCGTACGTCGAGATCGGCTTCCCCTCGGGCGCACCGGTGCCGGGCCTGGACGCCTGACCGGACGCCCGACCGGACGCCCGACCGGACGCCCGACCGGTCAGGCCGCCCCGAGGTCCGCGCTGAGCCAGTGCTCGGGATGCAGCTGTACGAGGACCAGGCCGTCGGGGCCGTAGCGCCGCAAGGAGTTCTCCACGTACGTGGCGAGCACGTCCTCGGCCAGATAGCGGCCGGCGATCTGGCGGATGTCGTCGGCCGTTGCCGTGCGCAGGGCCACCGGCCCCTCCGCCGACACGTACCGGTACGTCGGCTCGACGCGCTGCACCAGCAGTGTGCACCGGCCGGCCGCCGCCAGCAGGTGCGCCTTGCGGCTGTCGTGCGCGGTGACGGCCGTGAAAGCGCCGCCCGGCCGGTACGCGTACCAGATCGGCACGGTCAGCGGGCCGCGCCCGCCGCGCGCCTCGACCGCGAGGCACGCGGGGTGCGTCGCGGTGAGGAAATCCTCGCGCTGGTCCTTCGTGAGCGGCATGAACTCCCCTTGCCCGCAGGCTACTTGGCGGGGACTGCTTGGAGGGGACTACTTGGCGGGCAGCTTCAGTTTCTGGCCGACCTGGATCAGGTTCGGGTTCGCGATCCCGTTGAGCTTCGCGATCTCGCCGTAGCGGCCCGCGTTGCCCAGCTTGGACAACGCGATCCCGGACAGGGTGTCGCCCGAGCGGACCGTGTACGAGGCGGGGGCGGCGCTCTTGCGCGCGGTCGTCTTCTTCGCCGTGGCCGTCTTGGCCGTCGTCGCCTTCTTGCGGGGCGCGGCGGCCTTCTTGGCACCCGCCTTCGCGACACCGTGCGAGGACAGGTACGCCATCGGGTCGGTGTGCGCGTTGTACTCGTTGCGGGTGCGCGCCTCGAAGTGCAGGTGCGGGCCGGTGACGTTGCCGGTCGCGCCCGAGAGGCCGAGGCGGTGGCCGCCCCCGACGGACTGTCCGGTCTTCACGTCGAGCGAGTTCAGATGGGCGTAGAGCGTGAAGCGGCCGTCGTCCATCTTCATGATGACCGCGTTGCCGTACGCGCCCTGGTTGCCCGCTGTGACGACGGTGCCGGGCCCTACGGACTTGACGGGTGTGCCGGTCGGGACCGCGAAGTCGACGCCGGTGTGGAAACCGGCCGCCCAACCGCCGGGCTGGCGGTACTTGGCGCTGACGCGGCCCTTGTCGACGGGCATGGTCCAGGTGCCGTTGCTCATGATTCCGTTGTACCGGCGGCGCCCGCCTCCCGCATGTGGCGTAGCCCGCCCGCCTGCCACGAATGCCGCTCCGACCTGCGGGTTCACCGATTTCTCTCTAGGGTCCCAGTCATGGCAGAGCCGATGAGTGCGGACCAGTTCGCCGCCGCCCTGCGCGCCGAGGGCGCGGCCGTGACGGAGTGCGACGACTGGCGCGGACACCACCGCAACCACAAGGGCGCCTGGGGGCCGGTGCACGGCGTCATGATCCACCACACGGTCACGAAGGGCACCGACGCCACCGTGCGCCTGTGCCGCGACGGCTACGAGGGGCTGCCGGGCCCGCTGTGCCACGGCGTCATCGCCAAGGACGGCACGATCCACCTGGTCGGCTACGGCCGCGCCAACCACGCGGGGCTCGGCGACCCGGACGTCCTCAAGGCCGTCCTCGCCGAGGCGGCCCTGCCGAAGAAGGCGGAGGCCACGGTCGACGGCAACCGGCACTTCTACGGCTTCGAGTGCGAGAACCTCGGTGACGGCAAGGATCCCTGGCCCGCCGCCCAGCTCGACACCATCGAGAAGACCGCCGCGGCCCTGTGCCGCCACCACGGCTGGGGCGCGGGCTCCGTCATCGGCCACAGCGAGTGGCAGCCCGGGAAGATCGACCCGAAGGGCTTCACGATGGCCTCGATGCGCAAGCGGATCGCGGCGCGCCTGGCCGACCGCGTGTACGAGGTCCGCCCCGGCGACTCCCTGTCCGCCATCGCGCAGTCCGAACTGGGCGACGCCCAGCGCTACTCGGAGCTCGCGAAGCTGAACGGCATCGCCGATCCGGCGCGCATCGAGGTCGGAGTGCGGCTGCGGATCCCGCCGAAATAGCGGGATCGCCGAACTGCCCGCAGAATCAGTCGTATGTCCTTTATGTCCGCGGGTGTGACGTGGCTCGGACTCGGCCTGACGCTCGCTACGGCCGGTCTGGTGACTTACGGTCTCGCGGCGCTGCCCTGCTCGGCGAGTGTCCGTCAGGAGGACGCCGAGCTCGTCTGCCGCCCGGCGCGGCGGACGGCCCTTGGCATGGCGGCGCTGGGAGGCGCGGCGCTGGTGGTGGGAACGGTGTTCTTCGTTCTCCACGTGACGGAATTCGGCTGACGGAGCAGGTGCACGCCGGGAACGGCGGGCAGGCGAACGGCAGGGCCGCGCCGAAGACGCGGCCCTGCCGGGATGCCTCAGTTGTCGCCGCTCCCGTAGGGGCGGGTGATGACTTCCATGCCGTGGTTCGCCGGGTCCATGAAGTACACGCCACGACCGCCGTCGTTGTGGTTGATCTCGCCCGGCTGCTTTCCGTGCGGATCGGCGTAGTACGTGAGTCCGGCGTCCTTGATGCGCCGGAAGATGCCGTCGAACTCCTCCTCGGTGACGAGGAAGGCGTAGTGCTGGGTCACGATCGACTCGGCGGGGATGGACGCGAAGTCCAGGGTCACGCCGTTGCTCAGTTCGAGCGCGACGAACGGGCCCCACGTGGCCCCGACCTCGAGCCCGAGGATGTGGGCGAGGAACTCGGCGGATTCCCGGTTGTCCCGGGCGTGCACGATGGTGTGGTTGAGCTGAACTGCCACGATGGATTGCCTCCAGAAGGCAACTCCGGCACCTCCATGTCTCACCCAGTCGGTGACCGACACGCGATGCTGCCGGGGATGATAAGCACAGTCCGCCGCCGGCCGCCAGTCAGTCGAGGGCCAGCTCCGGCCGGTACAGGTCGAGCCAGAGCGCCAGATCCAGGGTGCGCTCCAGGCCGCGGCGCGAGGCCTGGGTGATCTGCGGCGCCTCGCGGTGCGCGGCCTTCGCGAGCCGCTCGCGGTCCACGAGGTCGAAGACGCGGTGCGCGGGCTGCGCGAGCAGTTCCTTCGCGTGGTCCTGCAGTGCGAGGGAGTACTTCGGGTCCTGCGTCGACGGATACGGGCTCTTGACCCGGTCGTACACCGACTTGGGCAGCACGTCGGCGGTCGCCTCGCGCAGCAGGCTCTTCTCGCGGCCGTCGAACGACTTCAGCGCCCAGGGCGTGTTGTACACGTAACTGACGAGCCGGTGGTCGCAGAACGGCACCCGCACCTCCAGGCCGACGGCCATGCTCGCGCGGTCCTTGCGGTCGAGCAGCACCCGCACGAACCGCGTCAGGTGGAGGTGGCAGATGCGGCGCATCCGGTACTCGAAGTCGCTCTCCCCGTCGAGGCGTTGGATGCCGCGGACCGCGCCCGCGTAGTTGTCGGCGACGTAGCCCTCCAGGTCCAGGCGCTTGCC
This sequence comes from Streptomyces sp. NPDC050085, assembly GCF_044460595.1. Classification (NCBI taxonomy): domain Bacteria; kingdom Bacillati; phylum Actinomycetota; class Actinomycetes; order Kitasatosporales; family Streptomycetaceae; genus Streptomyces; species Streptomyces sp. NPDC050085. The sequence goes on from NZ_JBITJZ010000007.1 coordinate 282,029, forward strand.
GAGGTCGGGGCGGAGCACGTCCGCGTCGTCACCGAAGTGCCGGCCCATCCGCACCAGCCACGGGAAGGTGTCCGCGCTGCGCGCCTCCTCGTCGAAGAACTGCAGGTAGCCGCCGAACACCTCGTCCGCCGACTCGCCGGACAGGGCCACGGTGGAGTGCTCGCGGATCGCCTTGAACAGCAGGTACAGCGAGGCGTCCATGTCGCCGAAGCCTGCCGGTATGTCGCGGGCCCTGATCACCCGGGTCCGCACCTCCGGATCGGCCAGGGCGTGCGAGTCGAGCACGATGTCGCGGTGATCGGTGCCCGCCGAGCGTGCCACGTCGTGCACGAACGGGGTGTCGGGCGTCCCGCGCAGCTCGTCGGCGACGAAGTTTTCCGCCTGACCGACGAAGTCGACCGCGAAACTGCGCACGGTCTCGCCCCGCTCGGCCAGCTGCCGCGCCGCGATCGCCGTCATCGCCGACGAGTCGAGCCCGCCCGACAGGAGCGTGCAGCGCGGCACGTCCGAGACGAGCTGGCGGCGCACGATGTCGTCGAGCAGGCCGCGCACCGTCGCGATCGTCGTGTCGCGGTCGTCGGTGTGGGGTGTCGTCTCGAGCGTCCAGTACGCGCGTCGGCGCAGCCCGGAGCGGTCGACGGTGACGACCGTGCCCGGCTCGACCTCGTGCATGCCGTCCCACACGGCGTGCCCCGGAGTCTTCACGATCGTGAAGAGCTCGCGCAGTCCTTCCGAGGTGACCCGCGCGCGGGCGAGCGGGTTGGCGAGGATCGCCTTGGGCTCGGACCCGAACAGCACGCCGTCCGCGGTCTCGTAGAAGTAGAAGGGCTTGATGCCCATCCGGTCGCGGATCATCAGGAGCCTGCCGACGCGGCCGTCCCAGACGGCGAACGCGTACATGCCGTTGAGCCGGTCCGGCAGCCGCTCGCCCCATTCGAGGTAGCCGCGCAGCACCACCTCGGTGTCCGAGTCGGTCCTGAACTCATGACCACGGGCGACGAGTTGGGCCCGCAGCTCGGTGTAGTTGTACGTCTCGCCCGAGTAGACGAGTACGACCGTGCCGTCCGGTGTCGTCGCCGTCATGGGCTGACGGCCGCCGGGCAGATCGATGATGGCGAGCCTGCGGTGACCGAGCGCCGCGGGCCCCTCGATCCAGGTGCCGCGGTCGTCGGGACCGCGGCAGTCCATGGTTTGCGTCATCGCATCCAATGTCTCGGCCGAGGCCCGCAGGTCACGGTCGAAGGAGACCCAGCCAGTGATGCCACACATACGCTTCCTCCTGCTTCCGCCGCGCCGTGGACAGCCGGATACGGCCGCGACGACCTGCGGATACGCAGGCGCGGGTGCCGGTGGAGCCGGATCTGTTGTACACGGCATCTATGTTTCGAGCGTGTGTCATGGCGGTGGTCGCGGTCAATGCGCTCGTGATCTCGGGCGGCGTCGCGATCGGAGGATTCCGGCCGCCGGGGCAAGCGGCGCGGAATGATCCCCTTCGCAAATCCCTTGCGGGGGAAGGGTCTTGAGGTCGGTTGCCTCGGGCGATCAAAATGATCCGGCCAACGGCAAAGCTTTGATCAATCAATCCCGGGCGGTCTCGCTGCGGTAGGTGTGGCCGAGTTCGGGGCCGAGTCCGAAGTAGTGGCGGAAGTTGTGGACCAGCGGGCTCCAGGCCACCGGATCGATGTGGCCGGTGCCGGGCACGACGATGTCGGATGTGGCGTGCACCCGGCGCACGGCCGCCTCGACGACTGTGAACTCCCCGCCCGCGTCCGGCCGTACGTCCACGGCCCGCGCCTCCAACTGCAGCGGGCACTCGGCGACCCGCGGCGGCCGGACCGTGACCGACGGCTGTGGCGTCAGACCCGCCGCGCCGAACTTGTCCGGCTCGAAGCGGCAGCCCCGCGGCTTCGACGCGGGTACGGGGAAGCGGCCGGTGAGCGGGGCGAGCCGCTCGACGGCCTGCCACTGGCCCGGGCCCGGCAGGCTGACGACCACGTCGGGGCGCACCGCCAGATTGCGCGCACTCTGTCCTTCGGTGCCGAGCCCCAGGACGAGCGTCTGCCCCAGCGCCCAGGCGGACGACATCGGGGCCAGGTTGAACGTGCCGTCCGCGTTCTCCGTCGACAGCAGCACCACGGGCGTCCCGAAGTACAGGACGCTCGGCTCGACGGACGTGTGCGGGAAGGCGGACGGGAAAGCGGGCGGGGAGGTCACGGTGGTCATGGACGCGAGCGTAGGCAGCGCTCCGTTCGGTGCCCGCCGAAGTGTGGGAGCGGGCTGCCGGTCATATCCAGCCGCGGCGCTGCGCGATCACACCGGCCTGGAACCGGTTGGCCGCGCCCAGGAGTTCGTGCAGCCGGCTCATCCGGCGCCGCATCGTGCGCACCGACCAGCCGAGCTGACGGGCGATCGCCTCGTCCTTCAACCCGCTCACCAGGAGCGACAGCATCAGCCGGTCGTCGGCGTCGAGCGGCCCCTCGGCGGGCGCGTCCAGCGGCTCGGCCGCACGCCAGCACAGGTCCCAGTGGTCGATGAGCGCATCGAGCAGCGCGGAGGGCCGGATCACCGCGGCCCGTACGTCGGTGAGGTCCAGGGAGAGCGGCATCAGTGCGATCCGGTCGTCCGCGATCGCCAGCTTCACCCGCAGGCCGGGCAGCACCCGGGCCTGTTCGCCGAGACCGACCAGGCGGCGGATGTCGTCCAGGACCCCGGGCCACTCCAGCGCCTCGGGCGCGTAGATTGCGCGGTAGGTCACGTCACTGGCGAGCGCGGACTCCTCCACCGGGTTCGTGGTCGTCAGCGCGTACGGCGGCCGGTCCAGGGTGCGCACCTGTTCCCTGGCCTCCTGCTGGAGCCGGACGAACCAGCGGCCGAGCGCCTCGCGGCCGTGCACGATCTCCACCTCCTCGCCGCCGCCGTGCCGCCCCGCAGAGAACATCCGCGCCAACTCGGTCGCCGTGGCGCGCACTTGGTCCAGTTCGGCGGCGCGGGTGCGCACCAGCGCGTCCACCGCGTGCTCCGGGTCGATCGCCGCGTACCGGCGGCGCGCTCCGGACAGGCGTCCGACCAGGCCCAGGTCGTGCAGCCGGGCGAGCGCGCGGCCCACCCGGTCCGCGGAGCACGCGAGTTCGTCGGCGAGCTGCCCGGGGGAGGCGGCCTCGCGGGTGAGCAGGGCGCGGTAGACGCCCTCGTCGAAGGGGTCGACGCCGACGGCGGCGAGCTGATCGTTCATGCCGGGATCCTGGCCCATGTGTGCCAGCTGCATCAATGGGCCGGTCCGAATCGTTGTGCGGAGCCCGTACTTCCGACTACCAAGTCCCCGTATGGGCCACCAGATACCTCACACGCGCCACCGCGTCCGAAGACCACTGCACGCCGCGCTGACCGCCGCCGTGCTCGGCGGACTGCTCGGAGCGGCACCCGCCGCCCAGGCGGCCGCCGCTCCCGCTCGGACCCGCGTCATCGTCGAACTCGACGGGGCCACCGCCCTCGAGGCACCGGCGGGCGCCGCCCGTGACGCCCGCGTCGCCGACGTCCGCACGGCACGCGAGAGGATCGACGACCGGCAGGACGCGGTGGTCGGCGAGGCGAAGGACGCGGGTGCCGACCCGAAGTCCGTACGCCGCATGGGACTTGTGCTCAACGCGGTCTCCATGACCGTCGACGGCGACAGCCTGGCGCAGCTGCGCTCGCTGCCCGGGGTGAAGGCCGTCGTGCCCGACACCCGGATGAAGATCCAGGCCACCGACGCGCACGAACTCGTCGGGCTGCCCGAGGTGTGGGAGCGCCCCGCGCCCGGCGGCGGCAAGGCCACCGGCAAGGGTGTCACCGTCGCCGTGATCGACTCCGGCGTCGACTACACGCACCCGGACCTCGGCGGCGGCTTCGGCGAGGGCCACAAGGTCGTCGGCGGCCACGACTTCGTCAACAACGACGACGACCCGATGGACGACAACGCCCACGGCACCCACGTCGCCGGCATCATCGCCGCGAAGGCCGCCGGGCCGAACGGCGTGACCGGCGCCGCCCCGGACGCCCAGCTCCTCGCGTACAAGGTGATGGACGCGGACGGCTACGGCGAGACCTCCGCGATCATCGCGGGCATCGAGGCCGCCATCGACCCGGCCAACCCGCACCGTGCCGACGTCATCAACATGAGCATCGGCGGCCCCGGCGACGGCACCGACCCGCTGGGCCTCGCCGCGAGCGCCGCCGTCGACGCGGGCGTCGTGGTCGTCGCCGCCGCGGGCAACGAGGGCCCCGGACCGAACACGGTCGGCAGCCCCGCCGCCGCCCGCGGCGTGCTCGCCGTCGGCGCCTCCACCAGCGGCATCTCCGTGCCCGAACTGCGCCTGAAGGGACAGCAGGAGACCCTGGAGACCTATCGCGGCCTGGTCTCCGCGAACCCGGCGGACACCCCCGCGACCGGCGGCATCGTCGACATCGGCACCGGCACCCCCGAGGACTGGGAGCGGGCCGGGGACGTGCGCGGCAAGATCCTGCTGTACGCGTACCCGCCCACCCGCAGCGAGGACGCGCCCGTCTACCAGGACGACCTCAACGTGTACGCCGAGGCCGAGAAGCGCGGCGCGATCGCCCTGATCGGCGGCGTCTCCGGCGGCGGTGGCGGCCCTGTCATTTCGAGCCGGCCCGGCGACGGTGCCCCGGTCGCGGCCGACAGCGCCCGGCGCCTCATGGGCGCGGACGGCGACCTGCGCATGGACCACATCGTGGTCACCGGAGTCGACCGCATCCAGGGCCAGGAGCTCGTCGAACTGGCCCAGCAGAAGGCCGAGTTGACCCTGTCCGGCCGTGACTCCAGCGACGAGATGGCCGCCTTCTCCTCGCGCGGCCCCGACCAGAACCAGCGCCTCAAGCCGGACCTCGTCGCCCCGGGCGTCGACATCCGCTCGACCGTGCCCAAGTCCATCGTCGAGTCCGGCGCCTGGCGCATGTCCGGTACGTCGATGGCCTCGCCGCTCGTCGCCGGTTCCGCCGCGCTGCTGCGCCAGCTCCGGCCCGACCGCTCCGCCACCGAGATCGGCGCGGAGCTGACCGGAACGGCCCACCGCCTCAAGGGTGTCGACACCATCGCCCAGGGCGCGGGACGGCTCGACGTCGCCGCCGCGGCCGACGCCGTGCTGACCGCGTCGCCGGCCACGGTCTCGTTCGGTCTCGCCGATCTCGGCGACTCCCGCATCAGCGGCACCCGCACGGTCACGCTGCACAACTCCTCGAAGCGCACCGTCAGCGGGTCCGTGTCCGTCGACGGCGACGGCGCCCGGGTCAGCCCGAGCCGGGTCACGATCCGGCCGGGCCGCGACGCCACGGTGCGGCTGACCGTCGAGGCGCGCCGCCCCGAGAGCCTCGTGCACTTCTCCGGGACGATCAGCGTCACCGACCACGGCTCCGCGCTGCTCGGCGTGCCGTACCTGCTCGAAGCGGCGCCCCTGTCCGTCGACGCGACGCCCGACCCCTCGACGGGCGCGAGCACGGTGTACGTCTACTCGCTGGCCGCGCTAGCTGCGCCGCCGGTGCTCACGGTCGACCCGCCGAAGGGACGCACGTACACCAGGACGACGAGCCCCACGGCCGACCCGCACTACTTCGCCCTCGACCTCACCGGGCTCGACGTCGGCACGTACCGGCTGACCGCCCGCGCCAACGCCTCCGGAGGCCAACGCCAGTACGGCAGCGGCGGGTTCGAGGTCACGCCCGCCGACGCGCACGGCGCGAAGTGGCAGCCCGTCGGGCCGAACAGCGCCGACGGCACGGTCACCCTCGCCCCGGGTGCGCCGCAGCAGGCGGTCATGACGCAGAGCGGCAACCCGGGGGCCTGGCTCACCACCGACGCGGGCAAGACCTGGACGCAGCGCACCCGCACCCCGTTCTCCGGGGCCGACACGAACGAGCCCTCGGTCGTCATCGACGCCCACAACCCCGACCGCTGGTGGTCGGCCATGCAGGCCGTCTCCTGGACGGTGGGCTCCGGAGGCATCCTGCGCACCGAGGACAAGGGGCGCACCTGGGAGCGGCTGAACGCGCCCGACGTGTCCTACTCGAACCTCGTCAGCGACGCGGACACCCGCGTCCTGGTCGCCGAGTCGGACAACGGAATGCTGGTCAGCCGGGACAAGGGAGACAGCTGGCAGAGCGAGGAGCTCGGCCTGCCGTCGTACGTCGGGAAGATCGCCATGGGCGGCGACGACCTGTACGCGTGGTCGGGCAAGGACATCTGGGTCGTGCGCGACATGACCGGTGACGGCCCGAAGAAGGCGGAGCGCATCTTCTCCGTGGCAGCGGACCGCTCGCAGCTCATCTCCGGGTTCGGAGGCGACGACCAGCTCGTCGTCGTGCAGGTCCTCGGCAAGAACGGCGGCCTGTTCATCACCAGCGACGGCGGCCGCACCTGGTCCCCGGGCACGGGCGACACCCGAGGGCTGCTCACCGTCAGCAACGGCACGATCCTCTTCGACGGTGCCGACCACGTCACCCGCGTCAGCAAGGACGCCGGCGCCACCTGGCAGGACATCGGCAAGCCGAACCCCGCCACGGTGGTGTACGACTACGACCGCTGGGCCGACGGGTCGTACACCGTCAGTGCGGCTTCCGCGGGCATCTACCGCGGTGGGGACGGGAGTTCGGGGCAGCACCGCATCGGCGTCCAGGGCACGAGCGTCCCCGCGCTCGCCGTCGCCGACGGCGGGCTCCTCGCGGGCACCGACGTGGGCATGTACCGCACGCCGCTGCCCGTCGCCTCGCCGGAGTGGGGCGCGGGCGAGCACGAGGGCACGTCCGGTACGCAGGTCGCCGCCATCCAGACGTACGCCCGCGACAGCAGGATCGTGTGGCGGACGTTCGACAGCCTGGCCGGCCTCTCCGTGCAGAAGAGCACGGACGGCGGCCGCACCTGGCAGGAGAAGGGGCAGCTCGACGGCACCACCCTCGGGCTCCTCGTCGACCCGAAGGACCCGGACCGGATCGCCGTGTCCTACACCAGCCCCGACGGTCCCGGCGTCTACACCACCACCGACGGCGGCGCCCACTGGAAGAGCCTGCGCAAGAACGACCGGTACCGCGCACTGGCCGTGGACCCGCGCAAGGACGGGCGGATCTGGCTCGGCGGGTACGGCGGCCTCTTCTACTCGGACGACTTCGGCAAGACCCTGACGAAGGCGGCCGACGGCGAGATCTCCGCGCTCGCCACCGACGGGTCCCGGCTGATCGTCGGCGGCACCACTCTGCGCTGGACCTCCGACAGCGGCCGCACCTTCCACACCGCGGATCACGGCGGCCTGAAGATCCAGGTCTCGGGCGTCGTCAAGGCGGGCGGCGCGCTGTACGCGGGCACCACCGGGCGCTGGATGCCGGGTGAAGTCCCGTACGGGGCAAGGGGAGTTCTGAAGTCCACGGACGGAGGCCGCACCTGGCGCAACGTCTCGGGGACCCTGCAGAACACCGACGTGCTGTCGCTGGCCGCGAGCCTCGACGGCCGCAGCCTCTACGTCGGAACCCAGTTGGGAGGCGTGCACCGGCTGGATCTGCGCTGAGCCGGGGGAGGGGCCCATGTGAGGGGAGGGCCCCTTCCTCATCACCGGCGCCGGTGACCGGACCCGTGGGGGGTTTCCGGTCGCCGGCGCTCACGCGCTGACGGGCAGCGCCCCCTCGAAGGTCGCCGCCGCCAGGCCGAACGACAGCGTCATCCCGATCCCCGACGTCACCGACAGCGCCCGCACCCCGGGCGCCACGTCCCGTACGAGCAGCGGGCCGCGCGCACTGCTCGCGTAGACGCCCTGCCAGCGCTCGGTCACCTTCACCTCGCGCACGCCGAGCACCCGCGCCGCCTCCCGCAGCAGCAGCGCCGTCGTCGCCTCGTCCTGGAACGGGATCTCCGTGACGTCGTACGCGTGCGAGTCGCCGACCAGGACCGTGCCGTCGGGCAGCCGCGTGAACATCACGTTGGCGCCGATGGCGAGCAACTCCTCGCTGTGGCCCGTCACTTCGGAGCGCAGCGCCCCCGCCGACGGCATCGCCGTGAACCCGTCGTAGCGCAGCATGGACGTGGCGGTCAGCACCGCGGAGTCCGTGCGGAAAGCCGGCGGTGCCTCGACGCGGGCCATCGACAGGCGGCAGCGCTCGATGCCGTGCGCCTCGGCCTCGTCCGGGTAGAGGCGGTCCAGGTCGTGGCCGACGCAGAGCAGGACCTGGTCGCCGTGGACCGGGCCGCGTGCGGTGTGCACCGTGCCGGACTCGACGCCCGTGACGTTCGTGCCCCAGGCGATGTGCACGCCCGGCTGCCTGGCGAGCCACGCCGCGAGCCGCGGTGCCGCCTCGCGCGGATTCACCCGCAGGTCGGCGGGGAGCAGCGCACCGCCCACCAGGTCGCCCCGCTCGTCGGCCGGGCGGCCGAGCGCGTCGCCCACCTCGTCCCGCGTGCGCATCCGTACGGCGTCCGCGCCGCGTTCCTCGCGCAGCTCCTCCAGGACGGCGAGCTCGGTCGCCGACCTGGCCACCACCAGCGCGCCCGCCTCCGGCGCCCACAGACCGGCCCGCGACGCGGCGTCCAGCCAGCCCGTGCGCGAACGGACGGCGAGGTCGAGCAGTTCGCCGCGCTGCGCGGTGATGCAGCAGTGCCCGAAGTTGCGTACGGACGCGCCCACCGGCTGCCGGTCCCGCTCGACGACGGTGACGCTCAGGCCGCGCCGCACCGCCTCGACGGCGTGCGCGAGACCGACGATGCCCGCGCCGACGACGACGAGGTCGCTGCGCTCGCGCGGCAGGCGGGGGGCAGGGGTGGTGGATGCGGTTGCGATGCTCATGCCGACCAGCCTGCGGAGTCCGGATCGACTCCAGCAAGAGCTGTCTATACAAGTTTCCCGGATGTTTACCGGGAAGTCCCCAGCACCGCTCTTGCCTGGGTCGATGCCCGGCTGCGAGACTCAACCTGTGAAGACAAGTGAGGACGGGCCGCTGCATCAGCGGCTCGGAGCCGAGTTCCGGCGGCGCATCGAGACGGGCGAGTGGCCCGAGGGTGCGCCCGTGCCGAGCGAGGCGCAGCTGTGCGAGGAGTTCGGCACGTCGCGCGGCCCGGTCCGCCAGGCCCTGGCGCAACTGCGCGCCGAGGGTCATCTCGTCGGGGGCCGCGGCAGACCGCCGCTCGCCCGGCGGGTCACACCGTCCCAGCCGTTCGCCTCGCTGATGTCGTTCACGCAGTGGGCGCACTCCATCGGGCGCACCCCCGGGCAGCACACGATCGAGGTCGCCCGGCGCCGTGCCTCGCCCGAGGCCGCCGGGCGTCTCGGCCTGGACGAGGGCGCGCCGGTCGTCGACCTCGTCCGCCTTCGCCACCTCGACGGGGTGCCCGCCATGATCGAGCGCTCCACGTTCGTCCTGGACGTGGGCGCGCACCTGTTCGCCGTCGACCCCGACGCGGGCTCCGTCTACGAGGCCCTCACCTCACGCGGCGTCGATCTGCGCCACGCCCGCCACACCATCGACGCCATCGCCGCGGACGCCGCCGACGCGGGCCTGCTCGCCGTGACGGAGGGGCAACCCCTGTTGCGCGTACGGCGGTTGGCGTTCACCGGCGACGGCACGCCCGTGGAGTACGCGGACGACCGCTATCTGCCGTCCCTGGCCACCTTCACCATCGAGAACACCATCGGGGGCCGCACCGTCGCCGGCCGCCACCACACGCATAAGGACACCCAGTGATCGAACTCGCCGTTTTCGACATGGCAGGCACGACGATCGAGGAGCACGGCGCCGTCTACGAGGCGCTGCGCCACGCCGTCGAATCGACCGGCGTCACCGTCGACCCCGCCGACCTGCAGACCTGGATGGGCACCGACAAGCGCGAGGCCATCGCCGCCCTCGTCCGGATCGGCGGTGGCACCCCCGACACGGACCTGGTCGAGCGGCAGTACGGCGTCTTCCGCTCGTACCTCAAGCAGCGCTACGAGGACGTGCCGCCGCAGCCGATAGCCCACGCCGACAAGGCACTTGAGCAGCTGCGCGCCCGCGGCATCAAGGTCGCGCTCACCACCGGTTTCAGCGACGACGTGGCGCTGCCGCTGCTCGCCTCGCTCGGCTGGTCCACGGGCGAGGGCGGCAATCTCGACGCGGTCGTCACCTCCGACGAGGTGCGCCGGGGCCGGCCCGCCCCGTACATGATCCACCGCGCGATGGAGAAGTGCGGCGTTGCCGACGTGCGCAAGGTGCTCGTCGCGGGCGACACGGTCGTCGACCTGGAGGCCGGGACGAACGCGGGGGCGGGTGTCGTCGTCGGCGTGCTCACCGGCCAGTTGACCCGTGAGCAGCTCGAACTCCACCCGCACACCTACGTGTTGGACGGCGTCGCGGACGTCCCCGGCATCTTCGAGGTCACTGGCTGAGCGCGGCGTCCACGATCGCCTGTGCCTCGCTCTGCACCTGGGCGAGGTGCTCGGCCCCGCGGAACGACTCGGCGTAGATCTTGTAGACGTCCTCCGTGCCGCTGGGGCGCGCCGCGAACCACGCGTTCTCGGTGGTCACCTTCACGCCGCCGATCGCCGCGCCGTTGCCGGGAGCCTCGGACAGGCGCGCGGTGATCGGCTCCCCGGCGAGGGTGTCCGCGGTGATCGCGTCGCCCGTCAGCTGCGCGAGGCGCGCCTTCTGCTCCTTCGTCGCCTTCGCGTCGATGCGCGCGTACGCGGCGCCCGACGCCCCGTGCTCGGCGGCGAGTTCGGCGTAGTACACCGACGGCGTCTTCCCGGTCACGGCGGTGATCTCGGCGGCGAGCAGCGCCAGCAGGATGCCGTCCTTGTCGGTGGTCCAGACGCTGCCGTCCTTGCGGACGAAGCTCGCTCCGGCACTCTCCTCACCGCCGAACGCCACCGAGCCGTCGACCAGTCCCGGTACGAACCACTTGAATCCGACGGGCACTTCGACGAGTTCACGGCCGAGCGAGGCGGCGATCCGGTCGATGACGGCGCTCGACACGAGCGTCTTGCCGATCGCCGCCGAGGCCGACCACTGCGGCCGGTGCGAGAACAGGTAGTGGATGGCGACGGCCAGATAGTGGTTCGGGTTCATCAGGCCCGCGTCCGGGGTGACGATGCCGTGCCGGTCGGCGTCCGCGTCGTTCCCGGTGAGCAGGTCGTAGTCGTGCCGCCGGGCCAGCACCGAGGCCATCGCGGGCGCCGACGACGGGTCCATGCGGATCTTGCCGTCCCAGTCGAGCGTCATGAAGCGCCAGGTCGGATCGACGGCGGGGTTCACCACGGTGAGGTCGAGCTCGTACCGCTCGGCGATCCGCGACCAGTAGTGCACGCTCGCGCCGCCCAGCGGGTCGGCGCCGACCCGCACGCCGGACGCGCGGATGGCGTCGACGTCGATGATGTCCTTGAGGTCCTCGACGTACGTCTCTCGGAAGTCGTACGGCTCGGGCGCGGGCGACGCGACCGTGCGCGGCACCCAACTCGCGTCCTCCAACAGCTCGTTGGCGCGCTGCGCGATCCACGATGTCGTCGTCGAGTCGGCGGGGCCGCCGTGCGGCGGGTTGTACTTGAAGCCGCCGTCGCGCGGCGGGTTGTGGCTCGGCGTGATGACGATGCCGTCGGCGCGATCGGTGCGTTCCGTGCCGTTCCAGCGCAGGATCGCGTGGCTGAGCGCGGGCGTCGGCACGAAGTCGTCGTGCGCGTCGGCCATGACGCGCACCCCGTGGGCGGCCAGCACGCCGAGTGCGGTCTTCAGGGCGGGCGCGGACAGGGCGTGGGTGTCCGGGCCGATGAACAGCGGTCCTGTGATGCCCTCGGCCGTGCGGTGCTCGACGATGGCCTGGGTGATCGCGGCGATGTGCTTCTCGTTGAAGGCGCCGTCGAGGCTGGAGCCGCGATGGCCACTCGTCCCGAAGACGACGCGCTGCTCGGGGCGCGCGACGTCGGGCTCCCTCGTGTAGTAGGCGTCGATCAGCTCGTCGAGGTCGACGAGGTCGTCCGGCCGGGCGGGGGTTCCTGAGCGGTCAGTCATGGAGGCAGTTTCCCACCTGCGGCTATGGGCGGGCCCTGGGTGTCCGCAGTACGGGCGCACACTCTGGCAGGTCCGGGCCCGCCGCCCGGGAGTTCAGCTCTCGCCGTTCGCCTTGTTCAGGGCCTCCTGCTGCCTGACGAGTTCGTCGAGGACCTTGGTGATGTGCGCCTCGGCGACCTCCTTGTCGATGCCGAGGCCCGACAGCAGCCCCGACCCGTTCTCGTGCTCGAGGAGCGCGAGCAGGATGTGCTCGGTGCCGATGTAGTTGTGACCGAGGCGCAGGGCCTCGCGGAAGGTGAGCTCCAGCGCCTTCTTCGCCTCGGCGTCGAAGGGCACCAGGGCCGGCATGTCGTCGGACGCGGGCGGCAGGGTCGCCGTCGCCGCCTGCCGCACGGTGTCGAGGAGGACGTCCTGCGCGAGGATCGCCTGGGCGGCGAGGCCCTCGGGTTCGTGCAGCAGGCCGAGGGCGAGGTGGGCGGTGCCGATCTGGGGGCTGCTGGCGGAGCGGGCCTCGTTCTGCGACCCGACCACCACGTTGCGGGCGCGGACCGTGTAGCGGCTGAAGCCCTGGCTCGGGTCGAGCGGTGCTTCGTCGCTCTTGGCGACGAAGCGCTTCTGGGCCGCCTGCCGGGTCACCCCCATGCTCTTGCCGATGTCGGTCCACGAGGCGCCGGAGCGGCGGGCCTGGTCGACGAAGTGCCCGATCAGATGGTCGGCGACGTCGCCGAGGTGGTCCGCCGCGATGACGGCGTCCTGGAGCTGTTCGAGGGGCTGGGTGTGGGCCTTCTTGATGCCCGCGATGAGGTCGTCTAGGCGTACGGGCTGGTTCGTGCCGTGTGGAGTAGCCATGAGGCAACCTTAGGTTGACAGTCGCGGGGTGTCAACGGCGAGTTGACACCCGGGGCGGGACTCCTCAGACCGCCGGCGGATTCAGCCGCCGGAAGCCGTCCTGGGTCCGGTACGGGTAGTACGGATACGGCACCTTCACCTCACTCGCCGCGTCCAGCTTCGCGACCTGGTCGGCGGTGAGCTCCCAGCCGACGGCGCCCAGGTTCTGCTGCAACTGCTCCTCGTTGCGGGCCCCGATGAGGACCGTCGAGACGCCGGGCCGGCGCAGCAGCCAGTTGATCGCGATCTGCGGGATCAGCTTGCCCGTCTCCTCGGCGATGTCGTCGAGCGCGTCGACGACCCGGTACAGGTGCTCGTCCTCGATCGGCGGTCCGAACCGGGCGGTCTGGTGCAGCCTGCTGTCGGCGGGCAGCGGCTGCCCGCGCCGGATCTTCCCCGTGAGCCGACCCCAGCCCAGCGGGCTCCACACGACGGCGCCCACGCCCTGGTCGAGGCCGAGCGGCATCAGCTCCCACTCGTGGTCGCGCCCGACGAGCGAGTAGTAGACCTGGTGCGCGGCGAACCGGGTGCGTCCGTGCTTGTCGGACTCGGCGAGCCCCTTCATCAGCTGCCAGCCCGAGTAGTTGGAGACGCCGGTGTAGCGGATCTTGCCCGCCTTCACCAGGTCGTCGAGCGTGGAGACGACCTCCTCCATCGGTGTGCTCGCGTCGTAGGCGTGCAGCTGGAACAGGTCGATGTAGTCGGTGTCGAGGCGGCGCAGTGCGGCGTCGACGGACGTGATCAGGCGCGCGCGTGACGTCCCGGCGTCGTTCGGCCCGTCGCCCGTCGGCAGCGCGGCCTTCGTGGAGATCAGGGCCTCGTGGCGGCGGCCCTTGAGCGCGGCGCCGAGGACTTCCTCGGACGCCCCGTCCGAGTAGACGTCGGCCGTGTCGAACAGGGTGACCCCGGCCTCCAGGCTCAGGTCGACCATGCGCCGGGCCTCGTCGACGCCGGAGCTGCCCCAGGCCGAGAAGAGCGGGCCGCGGCCGCCGAAGGTGCCGGCGCCGAAGCTGAGTGCGGGGACCTTCAGGCCGGACGTCCCCAACTGTCGGTATTCCATGGCGATCCCCTTAACGGGTTGGCAGTTCCGTTAGTGCGTGCCCTGACTGTAGCAGGAGATCGGCTAGTAATGGAACCCTGGTCCCTTTAGGTGGTGGCCTGTGCCAGCTTCCGCCCCGGGTACGGGGTCCGCCTGCTCTCGTTCAGCAGGTCCCGCACGAAGTCGTCGAAGACGCTCAGGCGCGATGCGTGCGGCGCGAGCAGCGCGGACACCGAGTCCGGCGCATCGGCGGGCGGATGGTGGCGCCGCAGATGGCTCAGCGTCATGCAGAAGTCGTACGAGGGAAGGTGCTCCGCGAGGAACTCGCCCTCGGCCGCGTCGAGTGGGAAGCGTGAGCTGAGCGCGAGGCCCAGGTCGGCGAAGAGGATCCGCTCGCCGTCGGTCAGCAGATTGTCGAAGTGCGCGTCGAAGTGCACGACCCCCTGCTCCCGCAGGAAGGCCGTGCCGCGCGTCAGTTCCGAGACGACCTTCGCGTACGCGGCCCCGGTGCGCCGCGCCGCGAGCCACGCCCCGACGGTCTCGGGCACGTACTCCAGGAACAGCACGAGGCTGTGCTCGGCCGCCGCGAGTTCCTCCAGGCGGCGGCGGACCGCGGGGGAGCCGTCCCAGTGCGCGACGGCCCCGTCGATCCCGCCGAGTTCGTCCATGAAGCCCTGCGGCGGCCCGTCCGGCAGCACCCGCCAGTGATAGGTGAGGGGAAAGCCGTCGTACGCGTCCGAGAGCACCCAGTTCGTCGTCATCAGGTGCAGCGCCAGTTCCCGCCAGGCGCCGAATCCCGCGGAGCCGATGCCGTAGTGGTAGAAGGCGGGCAGCTCGAAGAGGTTGGCGGTGGAGTGCCGGTGGCGCGGGCTCAACTCCCGTGCCGTGAGCGGGATCCGCTTGACGAAGACCGTGGTGCCCTCGACGTCCAGGACGCCCGTGCGGCCGCCCATGCCCGAGCCGACTCCGGTGTCCGCGGCCGCCACCGCCGCGTGCAGGCGTGCGTCGTCGATCAGGGCGAGGGCGGTGGACAGGCGGGCGTACCGGGTGCGGCGGTGCATCGGCGGCTCCTCGACGCGAAGGGGTGACCGGGCGTGTCGCCCGGCCACCCCATCCTGCTACGCCGCGCCCCTGAACACCGGAACTACGGCAGCAGGTTGATCTTGAACGTGGACGTCGTGTTGCGGACGTCCACCGCGTTGTCGCTCAACTTCAGGTTGTGGAACGTCACTTCACCGACCGCGGGACCCTGGCCCGCCTCCGGCATCTCGTTCGCCCACAGGCCGAAGCCGGACTTCGCGTCGTACGCGTCGCCGCTCTTGTGCGCGCCCGAGATCGTCACGTCGGTGAGGATCGTGTCCTTGATCGGGAACTGGGGCTGTCCTCCTACGTAGTTGGTCTGGAACATGATCCCGCTGTACGTCGGATCGACGATGTCGACGTCATTGACGCGGATGCCCTGGAACACCTTCGACGCCGAGAACATCCAGATCCCCGGGAACGTCTGACCGCCCCAGAAGTGGCCGCCGGAGCGGATGATCGAGGTGTTCTCCAGCGTGGTCGGGCCGGTGCCGAAGCCGTTCATCGGGTACCCGAAGTCGAGTGAACTGATGGTGACCCCGGAGTAGACGAGCGTGTCCGCGATGAGGATGTTGCGGAACGTGTTGTCGTACCCGCCGTAGACGGCGATCCCGGCCGCGCGCCACGTCAGCAGCGACGTCAGGTTCTCGTACACGTTGTTCTTCTCGTCCGCACCGCCCGCGTCGATCGCCGAGAACAGCGCGAAGCTGTCGTCGCCGGTCGCCCGCGACTCGTTGTTGACGACGTGGTTGTCCGTCGAGCCGTTCGTCATGTTGACGCCGTCGGCGAACGTGTCCCGGATCCGGGAGTTCTTGATGGTGATCCGGTCGGTGTTGGCGCCCCAGTACAGGCACACCGTGTGCTCGTTCCAGATGTCGTCGATGGTGATGTCCGCGACGCCTGAGAAGTCGAAGACCTTGCCCGGGCCGTCGATGCGGGACGTGTAGTTCCCGAAGAAGGAGAAGTGCGCGAACGAGGAGCCGTTCGCACTCGCCTCCGCCCGGAAGCCCGCGTCCGTGTTCTCCTGCGACGACGGCGTGTGGAACCGCGTGAACCAGGGCCCCGCGCCGACCACCTGCACGGCCTTGCCGTACACCTGGAACTTGTTGGACGTCTCGTAGTCACCGGCCGGCAGGTAGACGCCGACGAGCTTGCCCGTCGTGTCCATGCGCACCTTGTCGAGTGCGTCCTGCACGGCCTGCTGCGAGAATCCGGTCGGCACCGCGTACGTCGCCGGGTCCGGGTTGGGCAGTGCGGTCACTTGCTCCAGACTCACGAAGTCGATCGCGTACGTGGTGTCGTTCGCGGCGTCCTTCTGCAGCCGGATCTTGCTGCCCTGCGGCACGGTCCTGCCGAGCAGCAGGTTCGCCTCGTCGTAGATGTGGCGCTGGGTGCCCACGCTCGGCGCGTTGCCGGGCCCGGTCTCGTTGCCGTACAGCCACGCGTACTTCGACGTCAGGTCGATGGCCTTGAGGAACGTGCCGTCGACGTAGACGTCGAGCGTGGAGTTGCGCCCTCCGCCGCCCGCCGCGTCCGGGATGGAGAAGCGGGTGACCAGCGTGTTCGTCGGTGCCTTGGTGGTGAACTCGACGTAGCTGCCGGTGCTGTCGAGACTGACGGCCTTGCGGCCCGACGCCTCTCCCGCCAGGTCGCCGACCGTGCGGTTGGGGCCGAGCACCTTCGCGCCGCCGCCGACCGAGCCGTCCTCCGCCTCGTAGGTGTCGTACGGCATGCTCGCGCCGCGGCCCACGAACAACGGCTGCGTCGTGGTGTTGTTGGCGCGCTTGACGGGGAGCTCGTTCGCGTCGTCGGCGATGACCGTCTTCACCGTGAACTTGCCCTTGCCCGCCGTCCAGCTGCCCAGGCCGACGGGTGCGGTGGTGGAGCCGGCCGCGATCGCGCCGGTGTAGGTCCCGGTGAGGGTCTTCACGACCGTGCCGCCGGAGTCCGTGACGGTCAGCGTGATGCCGTGACCGCCCGCCGAACTCGCCTGGTTCCCCTGGTTCTTGAGGGCGACCGAGAAGGTGACGGTGTCGCCCTCGGCCGGTGCGCTCGGCGACCAGGCCACCGGGGACGCCACCAGGTCGGCGCTCGTCACCGGCTTGACGACCAGGCCCGTCGGGCTCGTGTAGGCGTTGTTGCCCTCGTCCCGCTCGATCACCTTGTTGGACGGGTCGACGACCGCGCCGACCTGGTACGTGCCCGCGTCGTGCGTGCCGATGTCCGCGCTGACGGTCGCCGAGGCCCCGGCCGCGAGTGCGCCGACGGAGGCTGAACCGGCCTTGTCCGAACCGAGCTTGAAGTCCAGGTCCGTGGCGGTGGACGCCTCGGTGCCCGCGTTGCGGACCGTCGCCGTCAGCGTGATCCGGTCCGACTCCACGGGGGACGCGGGCTGCGACGTGATGCCCGTGACCTGCAGGTCGGGGTTGGGTGCGGGCGTGCCGATCACCTGGAATTCCGCCAACTGGCCGGCGGGAGCACCGGAGTTGGCGGTGAAGACGAGGCGCACGTCCGCGACGCGCGCTGTCAGCGGCACCGTCACCGTGTTCCCGCTCGCCGGGTTGAACGTGTAGTCCTTCGCCGCGGACAGCGACGTGAAGCCCGAGGCGTTCTGCTCGCGGCCCTGCACCTCGATCTTCTGGGTGCGGGTGGACCAGGCGGCGTCCGGGTTCAGCTTCAAGGCGAGCGAGGAGACGTCCGCGTTCGCCCCGAGCTTGACGGTGAGGGTCCCCGGGTAGCTGCCGCCCGCGCCCTCCCAGTACGTGCTCGTGTCGCCGTCGACCGCGTTCTCGGCGACGTACGTGAACGTCGACGACGACGCCGTGACCGGCTTGCCCACGGCCAGGTTCGCCCCGCCCGTCGTCGAGCCGTTGCGGGTCACGGAGTTGGAGGCGGCGGACTGGTTCCCGGCTGCGTCCTTCGCGCGCACCGTGTAGGTGACGGTGGCCGACGCGGGCTGGGTGTCGGTGTACGAAGTGACGTCCCCGGCAACCGACGTGAGGAGGGCGCCGTTCGCGTACAGGTCGTAGCCCGTGACCTTCACATTGTCGGCCGACGCCTGCCAGGTCAGTTTGACCTGGCCCTGCGTCGCCTCGGTGAACGCGAGGTTCCCGGGCGCGGTCGGCGCCTGCGTGTCACCCGAATCGCCCGTGCGGGTCACGGAGTTGGAGTTCGCGGACTGGTTGCCCGCCGCGTCCTTGGCGCGCACGAAGTACGTGAGCGTCGCCGAGCCGGGCTGCGTGTCGGTGTACGTCAGCGTGTCGCCGTCGACCGACGCACGCAGCTGGCCGTTCGCGTACACGTCGTAGCCCGTGACTTTCACGTTGTCCGTCGCGGCCTTCCAGGTCAGCTTGATCTGGCCGGTCGCGGGCTCGATGTAGGCGAGGCCGCTCGGCGCGCTCGGCGCCTCGGTGTCCCCGGTCGTCGGCCCGTACACCTCCAACTCGGAGAGCTGGCCCGCGTTCTGCACCGAGTTCGCCGTGACGAGGACCCGCACGTACCGGGTCGTGACGGTGTTGAACGTCAGCGTCTGCGCGTTCCCGCTCGCCGGGTTGAACTCGTACGCCTTGGACGCCGCCAGGTCGCTGAAGTCCGTGCCGTTCGTGCTGCCCTGCAGGGTCAGCGTCTGCGAGCGCGTCTCCCAGCCCGGGGGCAGCCGCAGGACGACGCGGTTCACCTGCACCGACGCGCCGAGGTCCACCCGCACCCACTGGGGCAGCGCGTTGCCCGTGGACTCCCAGTAGCTCGCGGCGTTGCCGTCACCGGCGTTCGGCGCGATGTAGGTCTGCGTCGTCGAACTCGCCGAGAACGTCTTGCCGCGGGCCAGGTTCACCGAGGAGTCGCTGGTGCCGTGCACCTCGAGCTCGGCCAACTGGGCGGCCGGCCAACCGGAGTTGGCGCTCACCGAGACCCGCACGAAACGCGTCTGCGCCGCCCCGAACGACACCGTGACCGCATTGCCCGAGCCGGGCGCGAAGGCGTACGACGCCGAGGCCTTCAGGGTGTCGAACGACGTGCCGTCCGCACTGCCCTGCACCGCCACGGTCTCGTTGCGCGCCTCCCACGACGCGGGCAGCCGCAGCACCACCTCGTCGACGCGGGCCGTCGACCCCAGGTCGACCTGCACCCACTGCGGCAGGTCGGAGCCCGAACTCTCCCAGTACGTCGAGGCGTTGCCGTCGGACACGTTGCCCGCCCCGTACCCCGCCTTCTCGCTGCTTGCCCTGGCCGGAGCGCCCGCCGCGAGATTCGGCCCGCCCGCGGCCTGCGCCCCCAGAGCGGGCAGTCCGAGGAAGGCCAGGGCGAACGCGAGGACCACGACCGCCAGACCGGGTCTCCTGCGCCGCCCTCCCGATCCGGGCGATGACTGAACGATCATGCTTCCCCTGTCCCTGCACGGACCCCGCGCGGGCGCGGGTGTGCAGTGAAGCGAGTGATTGAAGGATCGATATCTGTTTCTTGCGTTCAGTTGTTGGAGAATTGCAGAGCTGTGTTCCCGGGTCCACTGTTTGAACAGAGATAGTTGCGATGAGGGAGAATCGCGGCCATGTCCCACGCACGAGCGGCCGACGGCGCCGCGCTCCACTACGAAGTCAGCGGCAGCGGCGCCCCGTTGGTGCTCCTGGCCGGCCAGTCGAACGACCACCGCTGGTGGGACCCGGTGTGCGACCGCTTCGCCGCCGTCTTCACGACCGTCGTCATGGACTGGCGCGGCACCGGCGCGAGCGACGCCCCGGACACCGACACGTACAGCACCCCGAACTTCGCCCGCGACGTCGTCGCCGTCCTCGACCACGCGGGCATCGACCGCGCGCACGTCTACGGCACGTCGATGGGCGGCCGCGTCGCCCAGTGGCTCGCCGCCGACCACGCCGCCCGCGTCGACCGGCTCGTCCTCGGCTGCACGTCCCCGGGCGCACCGCACGGCATCGAGCGCGGCCCGGCCGTCCGCAAGGCCCTCGCGGACCCGGTCACCGCGCACGCCGCGCTCCTCGAGCTGATGTACACGCCCGCGCATCTCGCCACGCACCCCGGCCCGTTCCACACGCTCGGCTCGTCGCGCCTGCCGGCCCACGCCCGCCGCCGTCATCTGCGGGCCAGCGCCCGGCACGACGCGTGGGACGCCCTGCCCCGCATCACCGCGCCCACCCTCGTCGTGCACGGCACCGACGACGACTTCAACCCCACGGCGAACGCACCCCTGCTCGCCGACCGCATCCCCGGCGCGCGCCTGCTGATGATCCCCGGCGGCCGCCACGCCTACTTCGAGGAGTTCGCGGACGAGGCGACACCGCCGGTCCTCGACTTCCTCAAGGACCGTACGGAGGCGCAGAGTTGACCCAGGACGTACGAATATCCGGGCGCCACGCCAAGCCGAGGAGCACCTCGCTCGCCCGCTCCTCCCTGCTGATGGTGATCGGCACCCTCGTGTCCCGCGTGACCGGCCTGATCCGCCAGCTCCTGCAGGCCGCCGCCCTCGGCACCGGCCTGTACGCGAGCACGTACAACACCGCGAACACCGTCCCCACCAGCCTGTACACCCTGCTCATCGGCGGCGCCCTGAACTCCGTCCTCGTGCCCCAACTCGTGCGCGCCCGTGCCGAACACGCCGACGGCGGCCGCGCCTACGAACAGCGCCTGGTCACCCTCGTCGTCTGCGTCCTCGGCCTCGGCACCGCCCTCGCCGTGTGGGCGGCGCCGCAGATCGTCGGCATCTACATGAACGACACGCCCGGCGATCACGGGGCCTTCGAGCTGACCGTCGTCTTCGCCCGCTTCCTGCTGCCGCAGATCTTCTTCTACGGACTGTTCGCCATGCTCGGTCAAGTCCTGAACGCACGCGGCAGGTTCGGGGCCATGATGTGGACCCCGGTCCTCAACAACGTCGTCCTCGTCGGCATGTTCGCCGCCTATCTCACCCTCATGAACGCGGGCGCCGACACCGACGACGTCACCATGACGCAGGTGCGCCTGCTCGGCATCGGCACCACCTGCGGCATCGCCGTACAGGCCCTGGCGCTGATCCCCTTCGCCCGCGCGGCCGGGTTCCGGTTGCGGCCGCGCTTCGACTGGAAGGGCACCGGGCTCGGCAAGAGCATCCAGGCCGCCCGCTGGACCCTGCTGTTCGTCCTCGCGAACCAGGTGGCGCTCGCCGTCGTCACCCACTTCGCGAACTCCGCCGACGCCGTCCTGCCCGACTCCGGAGTCGGCTACACGGCGTACACCTACGCCCAGTCCATCTGGCTGCTGCCCCAGTCGATCGTCACCGTCTCGCTCGTCACCGCGCTGCTGCCGCGGATGAGCGCGGCCGCCGCCGAGGGCCGCGTCGACGACGTGCGCGCCGACCTGTCCCGGGCCCTGCGCGCGACCGGCGCCGTCATCGTGCCCGCCGCGTTCCTCTTCCTCGCGCTCGGGCCGCAGATCGCCGTCCTGCTGTTCGGCCACGGACACGCCGACCCCGGACCGCTCGGCCACATGCTGCAGGCGTTCGGGCTCGGCCTGATCCCGTTCTCCGCGCAGTACCTGATGCTGCGCGGCTTCTACGCGTTCGAGGACACCCGCACCCCGTTCCTGACCGCGGTCTGGGTCGGCGCCGTCAACATCGCGCTCGCCTGCGCCTGTCACTGGCTGCTGCCCGCGCGCTGGGCCGTCACCGGCATGGCGGCCGCGTACACCCTCTCGTACGGCATCGGACTGCTGCTCACCGCGCGACGGCTGCGCCGCCGCCTCGCCGGACGCCTCGACGGGCGTCGCCTGGTGCGCAGTTACGGCAAGCTCGTGGCCGCGGCCGGGCTCGCCGCGGTCGCCGGCTGGACCGCGGCCCGCCTCTGCGCGGGCGACGGCACGGCGGGCACCGCGTGGGCCCTCGGCGCCGGCACGCTCGCCATGGCGGTCGGCTTCCTCGCCCTGGCCAGGCTGCTGCGCATCACCGAACTGCGTAGGCTGCTCCGCGCCTGATCCACACCTGCCCCACGACGGAGGAGCGTTCACGATGCCCGCAGCCCATGTCCGGATCGGCGACGTGCTGGCGGCCGCCGCCCCGGCCGCGACCGGAGCGCTGTGGCGGCTCGACGGTGCGGCCCGCCAGCTCGACGCCAATGTGATCCGGGTGCCGTCGGGAACCGTGCAGGACGCGTACGTCGAGGCCGAGCTCGACGTGCTCCTCCTCGTCGTGGAGGGGCACGGCACCCTGCACCGGGCGGGCACCGAGGAAACGTTGACCCCAGGCACCCTCGTGTTCGTGCCCCGCGGCGAGCGGCGCGCCCTCAGCGCCGCCGACGAGGGACTCGTCTGTGTCACCGCGCACCGCAGGCGGCCCGGCATGAGCATCCAGCGGGCCGCCACGAGCATGAGTGCGGAGGGTGGCGAGGCGCCCTGTCTGCTGCCGCGGGTGTGCGGGGAGTGCGGCCGAGCGAGCGAGGACGCCGACGCGCGGTTCTGCGGACGGTGTGGAGAGCGCTTGCCCCGCGCAGAGTTCCGGCCTTAGTTGAGCCCCAGGGATCAAGCCACGGGACGTCGTCCCGGCATCAACTACCCCTTGTCCCTGGGGTCTTGACGCTCTTCCTCCGTCACTTCACGCCACTGATTCAACACGAAAGGTTACCGAAAGACGGGGGTGCCGGATGTGTTCCCGCCGCCGTCACGGCAGACTCTGGGCCGCGGGGAGGGGAAGCACCGCAAGGGGAGTCCACGCGTGTGGGGCGCGTGGACTCCCCCATATTTTGTGCAGGGGGTGCTGGGTCAGGCGCTCGGCACCGTGTCCTCGAACGTGGTGCCCGCCGTGCGGTACGCCGAGACCTTCGCCGCCACCTGGGCCGGGGTCAGCACCTGGTCCTTCACGTGCAGGACGTAGTCGACCTGCTCGTCGTACGCGCGCGCGGTGGTGCTCGTCTGCCCGGCCAGGTCGATCAGCCACTGGTTGAAGTTGATCGACATCGGCCGCTCCGGCAGGTACGCGGCGTCGTGCGTGCCGAACAGCTGCCCGTCGATGTAGTAGCGGATGCTGTTGTTGTCGATGGTGAGGACGAGGTCGTGCCAGCCGTCGTAGCTCTGGCGGCCCTCGGTGTGCTGGTTGACGGCCTGCCACGGGTCCGGGTTGTAGGTCTCCCAGGACGTCGTGTACAGGATGTTCGACGGCTCGCCCCAGCCGCCGTTGGGGAGGTATTCGAAGTCGTACTCGGAGTAGTCGTCCGCCATCGGCGCCTTGAGGTCGTTGATGGTGAAGAACGTCTGCACCAGGTGGTCACCGTCGGGGCCGCTCTTGGGCGCGTCGCTGAACCTGACGCGCGCCGCGTACGTCCCGTTCTTGAACTTCAGTGCCTTGGTGAGGACTTCGGTCTGCTTCGTGCTCTCGCCCGTGCCCGCCGACGACGTCTCCAGGTTCATCACGGTGTTGCCGCCCGAGGACGGGAACGTCACGTTCTCCGGTGCCCAGGTTGCGCCCGGCACGCCGGGGCCGCCCGAGTTGGAGCGCACGCTCCAGCCGTTCGCGGCGATCTTCGGGTCGTTGTACGCGGTGTAGCTGAAGTCGTCGAAGAGGGTGGCCCCGTCCCCGGGCGGATCGGTCGGGTCGGTGGGATCCGTGGGGTCGGTCGGGTCGTTGCCCTCGGGGGCCGTGCCCCACACCAGGGCGCCGTCGAGCTGCGCGGTGACCTTCGACCAGTTCGCGTACGCCGACTGCGCCGCGCCGAACGAGTAGTCGTCGGCCTGGTTCAGCGCCTGCCAGTCGGCGCGGTAGAAGCGCAGCTGCAGGTCGCCGGTGTCCGCGCCCGCCGCGAGCGAACCGGCACCGGACGTGAAGCCGACCTCCAGATAGCGGTCCGCGGTCGCCGTCGGATGCTCAAGGGTGCCGAACGTGCCGGTCACGTTCGAGCAGCCCTTCACCGCCCAGGAACACGCGAAGCGGTAACCGGCGCTCGCCGCATCGGACTTGAAGTAGTAGCGCACCTTGACCCCGCTGAGCGGAACGCTCGCGCTGCCGGTGTTCTTCACCTTCAGCCAGGGTTCGGCCTGGTCGCTGCCGGTGCTGCCCGCGTGGTACTGCACGGACAGACCGCCGTCGGCCGCGGCCGCGCCGGAGGGGAGCGCGACCAGGCCGGCGCAGCCGAGCCCCGCGGCCAGGGCGCACGCGAGCGCCGTTCTGGTGCCGGTCGCCCTTGTCGTACGTGCCTTGCGTGTCATGCCTGTTCCTTTCCGGAACGGTGGGGGACGGGGAGGTGCGGGTCGAGCGGCCCGTGCCGCACGCCGAGCGCGGCGAGCCGGGCGGTGTGCGCCCCGAGCCGGGCCCGGAAGTCCGGCCAGGCGGGGGAGCCGTGCCAGGCGCGGTCGGCGACCGCGCACAGCCGGGGGAAGGTCATGTGGTCGACGTGCTCCGGCGTGGTGACGAACTCGGTCCACAAGTGCGCCTGCATGCCGAGGAGTTCACCGCTCGTGCCCGCCGCGTCCGGCGGCTCGTGCTCGTGCGCCGTGCGCAGGTCGAGGAGGACGCCCGGCTGCGCGGGCGGCTCGGCGGGGGAGTCGGACTGCACGTAGTCGAGGTATGTCGAGCGGTGCTGGCAGCTGATCACCCGGTGCCCCCGCTTCAGCGCGATCCGGGTGTGCTCGGGATCGCGCCAGGTCATCACCGCGAAGTCGGACGGCAGTCCTTCGCCGGGCTCCGCCCACGCCGTCGGGATGCGGCCCCGCTCGACGAGGTGGGCGCCGATCCGGCCGAGGAACCAGTCGCGCAGCGCGTCCGTGTGCGCGAGCCCCTCGGCGGCGGCCCGCTCCCGCGCCGCCGGGCTCGCCGCCCACTCCGTGGTGGGGCACTCGTCGCCGCCGATGTGCACGTGGCGGGAGGGGAAGACGTCCAGGACCTCGTCGAGCACCGTGCGGCAGAAGTCGAGCACCGGCTCGTGCACGCCGAGGACCGTGTCGTACACGCCGCGCCGCCCCTCCACGGCCAGCTGCCGCCCGGGGACGTTGCCGAACTCCGGGTACGCGGCGAGCGCCGCCCTTGCGTGGCCCGGCATCTCGATCTCCGGCACGACGGTGACCCCGCGCGCGGCGGCGTACGCGACGAGATCCCTCAACTCCCCTGGCGTGTACGCCCCTTCGTGCGGCACGGGCAGCACGCGCCGGCCGCCGACCTCGGTCAGCCGCGGATACGCGGCGACCGGCATCCGCCAGCCCTGGTCGTCGGTGAGGTGCAGATGCAGCACGTTCATCTTGTGCAGGGCGAGCAGGTCCACGTACCGGCGCAGTAAGGCGGCCGGCTGGAAGTGCCGCGCCACGTCGAGCATGAAACCCCGCCAGGCGTGCCGCGGCACGTCGGTGATCTCGACGCACGGAAGACGCCACGGGACATCCGGCTGCCGAGCGGCGAACAGGGCCTCCACGGGCAGGAGTTGACGCACCGTCTGGATGCCGCGCAGCAGCCCCGTGAGATGCGCGGCACGCAGCAGCACCGCGTCGGGCGAGACCGTCAGGCCGTACCCCTCCTCGCCGAGACCGCCGAGGCCCGGATCGAGGGCGAGCACGAAAGGCCCGTCGGGGGAGGCGGCCAGCGGCAGTCCGGTGGCCGGGGCGAGGAGCGCCCGGAGCAGATCGGCGGCGGGCTCGGCGCCGGGGGACACCCGCAGCGCCGTGTCCGCGGCCAGGGTGAAGTGGCCGGGCCGGTGGGAGAGTTGGGTGGGTGCGGGGACCAGCGAGGACACGCGTGCGGGCATGGCAGGGCTCCAATGGTCTTCGGGTGCTCTTCGAGGCGAAGGGTCAGCCCTTGACGGCGCCGGCCGCGAAGCCGGACGTGACGTGCCGCTGCAGCACCAGGAAGATCAGCAGGGCGGGCAGCGCGAACAGCGTGGAGGCGGCCATCGTCGCGCCCCAGTCGGTGCCGAACGTGTTGTGGAACGAGGACAGCCACACCGGCAGCGTCCGGTGGTCCTGCTGCTTGATGATCAGGAAGTTGGCGTACGCGAACTCGTTCCACGCCGTGATGTAGCCGAACAGCGAGGTCGCCATCAGCCCTGGCGCGAGCAGCGGGAACGCGATGTGCCGGAACGCGCCGACCCGCGTGCACCCGTCGACCTGCGCCGACTCCTCCAGCTCCGGGGGAATCGTCGCGATGAAGCCGCGCAGGACGACGATCGTGAACGGCAGCGTCATCATGAAGTACACGAGGGTCAGCGTCGGCAGCCGGTCGAGCATGCCCGTGTCCCGCGAGATGATGTACACGGGGATGATCAGCGACTCCCACGGCGCCATCTGCGCGACGAACACCATGAGCATGAACTGCCGCCGCCCCCGCCAGCGCATCCGCGCCACCGCGAACGAGGCGCCGAGCGCCACCACCAGCGCGAGCACCACCGCGCCCAGCGTCACGAGGACGCTGTTGCGCCAGAACAGGCCGAACCCGTCGGCGTCGATCGCCCGCCGGAAGTGCTCGAGTGTCCAGCTCTGCGGCAGCAGCCGGGGGTGGTCGGACTGGATGTCCCGGTTCGGCTTGAACGCCGTCGTGACCATCCAGTACACGGGGAAGAGACACACGACGACGGTGACCGCCGCGGCGACGTGGAGCGGCAGGCGGCGCAGCGCGCGCGAGGCAGGGACCGTCACAGCTCGCCCTCCTGCCGGAACATCTGCCGGAAGTAGGCGACCAGCACTCCGGACATCAGCACCACCGTCACCATCGAGGCCGCCGAACCCAGGTCGTAGCGCTGCCCGGACAGGGCCGTCTGCACCGCGTACACGGGCAGGATCGTGGTCGCGTCACCCGGGCCGCCCCGCGTCATCACCCAGATCTGCACGAACGCCTTGAACGTCCAGATCACCTCGAGCGACAGGACCAGCATGAAGATCGGCCGCACGATCGGCAGTGTCACGGAGCGGAAGATCCGGGCCCCCGACGCGCCGTCGATGCGCGCCGCCTCGTACAGCTCGGACGGCACCGTGGTCAGTGCCGAGTACAGGGTGATCGCCGCGAACGGCACCGACTGCCACACCACGAGCGTCACCAGGATCGCGAACGCCGCCGGGCCGTGCGCCAGCCACGGATACCCCTCGAAGGAGCTGAACCCGAGCCCGGTCAGCGTGTGGTTGACGATCCCGAACTCGGAGTGGAACAGCCACTGGAACACCGTGGTCGCCGCGACCACCGGCATCGCCCAGGTCAGCACCAGCGCACTGAGCACGACCGTGCGCCAGACCCGGCCGAGGCGCTCCACCATCAGCGCCACCAGCGTCGAAAGGACCATGATCAGAGCGACGTTGACCGCCATGAACAGGAACGTGCGGCGCACCACGGACCAGAACCGGGGGTCGGACAGCAGCGTCGTGTAGTTGTCGAAACCGGTGAAGTGCGCGTCACCCAGGATGAGTTGGCGAAGGCCGAAGTCCTGGAAGGAGATCAGGACGGCCCGGGCCAGCGGATAGACCAGCAGGTACAACATGCCGAGCACGGCGGGCGCCACCAGCAGGTACGGCCACAGGCCCGAGGTGGTGGCGCGGCGGCGCGGGCCCGGCGTGCGCCGGGGCGGCCGGATGAGGGGGCGGGGTGCGGTCCGCTCGCGGACGACCGACACGGCGCACACTCCTTTCGTCAGCAGGGGGGAAGCCGGCGCTGGGGAAGGGGGATCAGGAGCCGGAGTTCATCGCCGAGGTGATCGCCTCGGACGCCTTCTTCGCCTCCCGCGCCGGATCGCCGCCCGCGAGGACCGCCGTCATGTAGTCCTTGATCGGGTTCTTGGCCTCGACGGCCGCCCAGCCCGGCGTGTTCGGCGTCGCGTGCCCCACCGGCGCGCCGACCGCCATCGCGGCCGCGCCCGGATCCCCGGAGACCGCGCTCGCGAGCGTCGTCTTGTTCGGTACGTAGCTCATCGCGACGGCGAGCTTCTTCTGCCAGGCGTCGCCGGTCAGCTCCTTGATGAACGTGTACGCGGCGTCGTGGTGCTGCGACACGGTCGGTACGACCAGGTCCGAACCGCCGATGAACACCGCGCCGGGCGTCGCGGCGGTCTTGCCCGGGATGGGGAAGAACCCCAACTTGCCCTTCAGCGCGGGGTTGTTCTGGAGGACGACGTTGGCGCCGCCCGGCGTGCTGACGACCTGCGCCACCTGCCCCTTGGCCATCACCTCGGCCTGCGGCGGCTGTGCCTCGTCGGAGTCCTTCGGGCCCTTCCCGAGCGCCTGCAGCCGCTGGTAGAACTCCATGCCGCGCAGCGCCTCGGGCGTGTCCAGAGTGCCCTTCCACGTATCCCCGGACTTGGTGGCGAGGTCGCCGCCCTCGTCCCAGACGAACCCGGCGAGGGTGTACCAGTTCTGCCCGGGCAGGTAGATCCCCTGCTCGGCGCCCTTGTTGAGCTTGCGCGTGGCGGCGATCCACTGCTCGCGCGTCTTGATGGCGGAGGCGTCGACGCCGGCCTTCGCGAAGAGGTCCTTGCGGTAGATGACGACCCGGTTCGCCGCGTAGTACGGGATGCCGTACTGCTTGCCGTCCCACGCCCCCGGCTCGGCGAGGCCCTTGAGCCAGTCCTTGCCGCCGAGCTCGTCGACCTTGTCGCTCAGGTCCAACAGGCCGCCGCTCTGCGCGAGTTGGGCGACCTGCGTGTTGCCGGTCTCGATGACGTCGGGCGCGTCGTTGCTGGCGAGCGCGGCCGTGACCTTCTCCCCGATGCCGTCCCACTCCTGGACCTGGACGCGTACGTCGATGTCCGGGTGGGCGGCCTCGAAGCCCTTCTCGAACTCCTTCTGGAAGGCGTCCGACACGCTGTCACGCATCAGCCACACGTCGATGGCGGTCTTCCCGCCGCTCCCCGGGTCTCCGTCGTCGGAGCCGGACGAACTACAGGCACTGAGCCCGGCGACCGCGACGAGCGCGGACACACCGGCGAGCAAGCGGAGCTTCACGGTTCACCTCTGGGGCGCCGGACCTGACCAGTTGATGAACTGGTCAGGTGACCTCTGATGGTGGAGAAAGGTGGCATAGACCAATGGGCACGTCAACCCCCCAGGAAAAACAGGAGAGTTGTCGATCACGCGGGTCCCGTGGTCAACTGGTTAGGTAACTGGTCGGGTGCCATGAGGGGGCGGACGTGAGCACGGAATGAACGCGGAAGTGAGCGCGGACGCGAGCGAGGGAGCGAACGAGGGGGCGCCGGGGGCGGTGCTCAAGCGCGAGCGGGTGCGCGACCACATCCTCGAACTCATCGAGTCGCAGCACCCCGGCGACCCGATCCCCTCCGAGCGGACCCTGTGCGCCCGCCTCGGCGTCTCCCGGCCCACGCTGCGCGCGGCCGTCGATGAACTCGTGGCCGCAGGGCTTCTCGTACGCGAACACGGCCGCGGCATGTTCGTCGCCCCGCAGAAGATCACCCAGGAACTCGTCTCGCAGGACCAGGCGCTGGCCGTCCCGCAGGCCGCGGGGGCCTGGTCCAGCCGGCTCCTGGAGTTCACCACCATCCAGGCGGGCGCCCGAGTCGGCCGCAAACTACGTCTGTCACCTGCGGCGAAGATCGTGTACGTGGCCCGGCTCCGGCTCGTCGACGGCGCGCCGATGGCCATCGAGCACCTGCACATCCGCGCCGACCTCGTCCCCGGCCTGAGCGCCCAGGAACTGGAGGCGGGCGACCTGTACGCGCATCTGCGCGACCACCATGACGTTCACGTCCGCGAAGCCGTCCAGGCCATCGAGCCGACCGTCGTCACCCGCGCCGAGGCCGACCTCCTCGACGTCCCCGAGCTGTCCCCCGCGCTGCTCTTCGAGCGGCTCACCTCGGACACGTCGGGGCAGCCCGTCGAGTACGTCCACTCGCTGTACCGCGGCGACCGCTACCGCATCGTCTCCCGCCTCACCCTGGGCCCGGACAGGGCGGCCGCGACGCCTCCGGCCGGGCACCACCCGGGCATCCCGCCCGGCGACTTCGCGCACGGCGACCCGGTCGCCTCGACCACCCGCGGCGACGTGCAGCAGGCACCCTGAGAGGCTGCGCTCCCTGACACACGCCGGGGCGCCCTTGCCGGGTGCGGCGGCAGGAGCTGGCTACGGTTCCGCCATGGCCGACTACCGCATCGAGACCACCCGCAACGGCGACCGCGACTGGACCGCCCGCAACGACCGCGGCGCCGAGGTCCGCATCGCCCCCGCCGACTCCGCGGGCGCGCAGCCCTCCTTCACCCCCGTCGAACTCCTCCTCGCCGCGCTCGGCGGCTGCGGCGGCCTCGTCGTCGACCGCACCGCCCGCACCGTCGACCACGACGACCTGCGCATCGTCGTCGAGTCGGTCGCACGGCCCGAGGACGACGGCCGCGTCGGCGCCGTCCGCATCTCCTACGAACTCGCCCTGCCCGACGGGGACACCGCCGCCGCCGAGACCCTCGAACGCGGCATCCGCCTCACGCACGAGAAGTACTGCACGGTCAGCCGCACCGTCGAACACGGCGCCCGCGTCGAGGCCCTGGGGCCCGACGGCACGATGCTCTTCATGGGCGGCTGACCAGGCCGCTCAGGGGTGGCCGGATGTCGCCGACGCGCGCACCGGCCCCCCATACGCTCTCCCGGCACCGCAGGATCACCTTGCGCGTGCACCTCATGGCACCCAGTCACCCAGTTGTCTAGTCACCGGGAGAGCTCCGAGTGAAGCCTTTACGTACAATCCTGGCCGCCATGGGCGCGGCGCTGACGGTCGCCGCCGCTCCGTCCGTGGCCGCCGCGGACACCTCCGCACCCGCCGCGGCCCACGCGCCCTGCACCGGCGAGTACCACGGCGACGCCCGCCTCGGCCCGAAGTACCTGCCCGCCAAGCCGCAGGCCCCGGTCGGCCCGCTCCTCAAGGGCTACCACCGCACCGGCACCCTCGGCCCGCAGGCGTTCCTCAAGAAGTACTGGGAGGGCCCCGCGGACACCGGCTCCTGGAAGTACCCGCCGAACGACGGTTTCACCTCGACCAACGGCCAGGTGGACCGCAGGCCCACCGAGCTGGAGCCCGGCGAGGCGCTGGACCGCTTCGGCTCCGAGTACGGCGCCTACCTGGCCCCGGCCGGTGACGCGTACAAGAAGCGCGCCCTGCCCCCGCAGAACCTCAACACCCGTGACGCCGCCTTCCCTTGCGACTACCACGCGTACGTCGTCGAGAAGCCGTTCTTCGTCTGGCAGGGCCCCATCGCCCCCTGGTTCGAGCAGCCGGGCGGCGGGCAGCAGATCAAGCTCGACGCCGTGTTCCTCAACCCCGGCGAGGGGCAGCGCCTCAACGTGAAGTGGCTGCTCGAGCACGACTACCTCGAACCCGCCGCGTAAGGGAGTCACCGCGATGGACGGACGCGAACTGGACGACGCGCTGCGCCGCGCGGGTGTGCCCGCCGCGTACTACTGGATCGAGTCCGTCCACGAACCCGCCCCCACGCCCCCGGACTTCCTGTACCTGCGCAGGACGCCCGACGGGGCGTGGGAGACCGGTGCGTACGAACGCGGTACGCACCGACCGATCTCCGCACACCCCACCGAACAGGCGGCCTGCGCCCATCTGTTGAGCCTGCTGACGTGACCCGGCGCCGCTACGGCAGCGCGTGCACCTTCGGGCCGACCGAGTTGGACCAGGCGCTGCCCGCCGTCGCGTCCCAGTTCGTCGACCAGGTCATCGCGCCGCGCAGCCCCGGATACGTCTTGGCGGGCTTGAAGGAGCCGCAGCCGGTGCCGCGGGCCAGGCAGTCGAGCGCGTTGTTCACGACCGACGGGTCCACGTAACCGCTGCCCGCGCCACGCGTCGACGCCGGGACGCCGAGCCCGACCTGCGACGGGTCGAGACCGCCCTCCAGCTGGATGCAGGCGAGGGCGGTCAGGAAGTCGACCGAGCCCTGGCTGTACACCTTGCCGTCACAGCCCAGCATCGAACCGCTGTTGTAGTACTGCATGTTGACGACCGTGAGGATGTCCTTCACGTTCAGCGCGGTCTTGAAGTACTCGCCCGACGTCGACTGCATGTCGATGGTCTGCGGCGCCATCGTGAGCACCAGCTTCGGGCCGGCCTTCTGCGACAGCTGGCGCAGCGCCTTCGTCATGTACGTCGAGTTGAGGCCGTTCTCCAGGTCGATGTCGACGCCGTCGAACCCGTACTCCTGCATGAGCGCGTACGCGCTGTTCGCGAACGCCGTCGCGGAGGTGTCGCTGGTGACGGAGATGCTGCCCTTCTCACCGCCGACCGACAGGATCACGGACTTGCCCGCGGTGTGCTTCGCGGCGATGTCGGCCTTGAAGTCGGCGGCGGAGGCGTAGCCGACCGCCGGGTCCAGGTTGAAGGTGATCTGCCCCGGCGTCGTCGTGGCGTCCGCGAACGACACCGCGATGATGTCGTACTGGGACGAGACGTCCCGCAGCTTCTGCACCGTCGCGCCGTTGTCGAAGTTCTGCCAGTAGCCGGTCAGCGCGTGCTTGGGCACGGCCCCGCCGCCCCCGCCGCCCCCGGACGTGGCCGTCTTCGCCGTCACCGCCGCCGACTTGGCGGACTCGCCCGCCGCGTTCGTGGCACTCACCTGGAAGCTGTACGAGGTGTTCGCCGTCAGGCCCGTGACCGTGGCCGACGACCCGGTGACCGAGGCGACCTTCGCGCCGTCCCGGTAGACGTTGTAGCCGCTCGCCGTGGAGACGGGCGTCCAGGACAGGTCGACGGACGAGGACGTGGTCGCACCCGCGGCGAGGCCCGTGGGCACGGCGGGTATCTGCACCGGGTCGGTGCCGCCGCCCCCGTCGGGTCCGAAGACGCTCACGTCGTCGACGTAGTAAGGACTCTGCCCGTACCAGCCGTGCGTGTAGACCGTCACCGACGTCGTGCCGGCGCCGGTCTTGAAGCTGGTGGTGAGCTGTTGCCAGGAGGAGCTGCCCGGGGTCCAGGTGGACACGTCGGTGGTGCCGGTGCCGCTCGCACCGAGGTAGGCGTACCCGCCCTGCACCCAACTGCTCAGCGTGTACGTCGAGTTGGGCTTGACCGCGACGGTCTGGGTGCACTGCGCGTTGTCCTGGCCCGCCGGGGTGCCCCGCAACGCCTTGGCGCCGCCGTGCACCGGCGAGGAGACGATCGCGCCGCTGCCCGCGCTGCAGGTCCAGTTGCTCAGGTCGGCCTCGAAGCCGGCGTTCTTGGCGACGTTGACGTCCGCCGCCTGGGCGGGAGCGGCGAGTGCGGTGACGCCGAGCGCCGCCACCGAGGTGACGGCGAGTGCGGCGGCCATGCGGCGGCGTGCGCCGGGTCTGCCATGACGTGCACGGTCCACGGGGGTGCCTCCGGGGGAGAGGTGGGGAGCGAAGGTGAACGGTGGCCACCGCTGTGCGCCAAAGCTGGTCCAGACCAATCGAGTTGTCAAGACCTCTGGAGGCACCGGCACCTCCTGCGGATGCGATGAGTTCCGGCGTCCGTCAGGGTCGTAGCTGTGCCGTAGCCGTATGGAGGTCGCCATGACAACGAAGCCCGACGCGGGAGCGGCGCTGAACAAGGAGTTCAGCGCCGTCCTGGAAAAGAGCCCGAACCCGGGCGGATGGACCTATGTCGTCTGGCCGGAGGCGGCCGCGTTCTTCGGCACCCGCGGCCTGGTCAAGGTGCGCGGCACCGTCGACGGGCACCCCTTCCGCAGCTCCTTCATGGCGCTCGGCGACGGCCGCCACAAGCTGCCGGTGAAGGCGGACGTGCGGCGCGCGATCGGCAAGGGCGAGGGCGACACCGTCACCGTGCGTCTACAGGAACGCCTGTCCTGAGCGCCTGTCCTGAACGTGTGTCCTGGGCGTACGTCCTGAACGTCAGAGCAGACCCCGCACGTAGGCCGCCTGGCCCACGTGCTGCAGGTCGTCCGACAGCACGCTGACGAGCCGCACCCCGAGCGTCACCGGCGGATCCCAGCGCTCGTCCACGACCCGGTCCAGATCGGCGTCCTCGAGGCCCTCGATAAAGGCCAGCGTCTGCGCGTGCACCGCGTCGTAGTACCCGGTCAGCAGCTCGCCCGAGGCGACCTTCACCTGTCCGACCTGCTCGGACGTGTGCCCGTAGCCCGTGTCGTCCACCGGCAGCGCGAGACCGAACCGGTCGGCCCAGCCCCGGTTCGGCCACACCTGCTCGATCTCCGCCGCGTCCGCCACGTGGTCGTCCTGGACCCGCGTGAGATGCCAGATCAGCCAGGCGAGGGAATTCCCTTCACCACCCGGGCGTACGTGGAGATCGTCCACGGAAAGTCCGTCGACGACGGCATGCACTTCTTCCTGAATGCGGCCGTAGCCGTCGATGAGTACGTCGTGTGAGCGCATGGGGTGCAGTTTCGCCGACCGGCCGGATTTCGGCCAACGGAACGCTCGAATATGCCAGGAGACTGGCGCGAAAAGCATGGTGACAGAGGGTGCGAAGTGTCGATACTCGACAGGTGGGACGGTTGAACTTTGTTCGAAGGCGGCGGGCCGTGGATCAATTCCCGTGATCTTCCGCGCCGTTGGGACCGATCGCTGATCAATTGCTGACCAGTCGCCGTGCAAAGGCGCCGGGCAATGGGGGAGATCGTGCACGACGAATTCCTGTGCCACGTCACCGCATACGGAATCTGCGGCGGGCAGCGCGTCGGAGTTCCGCTCGGCACCTATCGCGCCCCCACGCTGCCCCTCGCCCTGTGGTGGCTGCGCGACCGCGCCACCTGGATCGCCGAACGGCTCGATCCGCAACCCGGGGTCGCGCACGTGCCCGAAGGCGCCCTGATGCCGGTCGGCGCCGACACCCCCGACGTGCCGACACTGCTGCGCGCCTGGTGCGCCGACACCGCCCAACAGGAGCGCGTCGCCGAGGAGTTGGCGGGCGGCCGGCTCGTGCGCGTCGCCACCCGGGACGACACCACCGAGTACGAACTCCTCGCCGAGTCCGTGGACGCCCTGCGCATGGCCCGCGCCGCCGCACGGGTCGCCGCCCCCGTATGACAGTCATGACTAGTAACCGACACGAGTGAAGCGGCGCGTACCTCCGTGAACGCCGGGGGAGTGTGGTCACGCACAGTAGTGACGATCGCATCGGGGCCGCCTCAATGAAACGCACGACCGCCACCGCCCTCACCCTCCTCGCCGCCGCCGCGACGCTCGCACCCGCGGCGTCCTTCGCCTCCGCCGCCCAGGCGCCCGAAGGGCCGGGCCAGGTCTGCTTCTGGACCGAAGCCGGCCAGCACGGCCAGGCCTGGTGCTACGCCCCGCCCGGCTACGCCGAGGCGGAGAACGGCACGCAGCGCCACGCCTACTCCTTCGAGTCCCGCGTCGGCGACAGCGTCTACGCCATCAGCTACACCGTCTCCAACTGCCTGTACCGGGAGATCCGGCGCGACGACTACTCCGAGAACTGGGAGTGGGCGCAGAAGATCGACGGCGTCGCCGACAACAAGATGGGATGCGAGCCGGGCTGACCGACCGTGCACACACGACCACGACCGTGGGCGCTCGCCCTCGTGACGGGCCTGCTCCTGCTCACCGGGTGCGCCCGGCAGCCCGCCGGGCCCGCCCTGTCCCCCGACGACACCATCAGGGCCGCCCAACTCGTCCTCACCGACCGCTGCCTGACCCGCCAGGGCCTCACCCCGCCCCGGCCCGGACAGCAGCCGGTGAGCGCGGCACGGCAACAGCGCGTCGCCGACGCCCTGTTCGGCCGCCCGCCGGCCGAACTGTCCCTGACGCTCGCCAACGGCGTGCCCGTACGCGCCCACACCGACGGCTGTCTCGCGGCGGCGCAGCGGACGCTCTACGGCGACGAGAAGCGCTGGTTCGAGGTGTCGACCGTCGTCAACAACCTCAAGCCCGAAGCCGCCTACCGCCACCGCAGCCTCGCGTCCGTGCGCGCGGGCCACCGCGGCGACCTCACCGAATGGCGCCGCCTGCGCGCCCACGCATTCGAGGCGTCCGCCCGAGTGCTGCGCACCACCGACCACCGCTGACACCGCATCATCACCCGCGCCATCACCATCACCGGCAAGGAGACCCATGACCCTGAAGCACCGCCTCGCCCTGCTGACCGCGGCCGCCCTCACCCTCGGCGGCGCCGCGGTCACCACCACCGCGTACGCCGCCCAGTGCCCCAGCGGCGAGTTCTGCGCCTGGACCGACGCCAACTACACGGGCCAGCGCTGGAACTGGTCGGGCGACGACGGCGACTGGGAGCCCGGCATCCAGGACGAGGACTCCTCCTGGGCCAACCACGGCATCTCGGGCCCCGGCATCAAGGACCACGTCCAGGTCTACGAGAACAAGGGCTGGATCGGACTCGGCACCGTCTGTCTCTCGCCCGGCCAGGAGATCCCCTACGACTCCTGGGGCAACGACAGCGGCGACTCCCACACCTGGAAGATGAGCTGCTGAACTCCCTGAACGGCCGCGGGAGTTCAGAACTCGTCGACCGTGTGCGGCAGTAGCTCCGTGAACAGCGCGGCGTCGAGCATCGACGCCGCGCCCTGCGTGTGCTCGGTGACCACACCCGCCGCCACCAGCGCCCGCACCGGCGTCGCCCCCATGTAGGCCGTCGCCAGATCGCGCGCCTCCAGGGACAGATCGGGAGCATCGGTCGTACGGCCGTAGGAGAAGCCGTCCGGCGACGCCGTCAGCCGGAACGTGCCGTCGTTCGCCGGTACCTGGGCGTCGCGCACCGCGAGCACCACGTCCACCGGCGCCGCCCACGACCGCGCCGCGAGCGCGGCCGCCGCGTCGACCAGGCGCACCCAAAGCCCGGGGAACGACTCCGTGACCCGCACCTGGTCCCGGTCCGTCGCGAACAGCAGCAGCGGGTCGTCCAGCGGCCGGCCCCAGGCCCGCACCCGCCCCGTCAGGTCGATCGCCGTGAGGTACGACCACAGGGCCGCGGCCTCGGCGGGACCGTCGGCCTCCAGGTCGTCGACCCGGACCACGCCCGGCGTGCGCTCGTCCTCGTCGCCGCCCTTGGTGCGGTAGACCGCGTAGCCCGCGAGCGGATCACCCAGCGTCACCACGCGCGGCGGCGACAGGTCGTCGTCCTCCTCGTCCTTCTCGACCAGCCACTCCTCGCGCCACCAGTTCTCCGTACGCACCTGGCGGCCCGCCCGGTGCGCGCGCGTGCCCTCGAAGTACGGGCCGAGGACGGCGGGCGCGGCGTCCACGCCGACCAGCCGCATCGGTCGCTCGTCGGGCGCGATGCGCAGCGCCAGCGGACGCCGCGAGTCGATCTCCACGCTCCCGCCGTACGTACCGGGGCCGAAGCCGAACCGGCCGTAGATCGACGCCTCCGACGCCCAGAGCGCCACCAGCGGCGCGCCCTGGTCCGCGCAGCGCGCGAACAGCTCGGCGATCATCCCCGACAGCACCCCGCGGCGGCGGTGCGTCGGCGCCACCGAGACGAACGTCAGGCCGGGACAGGACAGGTCCGCTCCGCCGGGCACGGACACCGTGAAGGGATGCGCCCCGGCGAACCCCACGAGCTCGTCCCCGTCGTAGGCACCGATCCGCAGGAAGTCGCCCAGCGTCTCGCGATGGTGCTTCTTCCGGTCGTCCTCGGGCGACTCGTGGAAGACGAGATAGGCGAGCGCGAGGGCCCGCTCGATGTCGGACTCGGGCAGCTCACGGATCTGGACGGAACGGGCATTCATGATCAGGACCCTAACCGGGCGCCGCCCGGCACGCCCCTGGAACTGTGTCGCCGTGGCCGGCCGGACAGCCGGTGCCGGCCACGGCGACGGGCCTCGGCGGCGCCGACTCCGTCGAGGACGAGGAGGCGGCAGGGTCCGGGCCGGCCTGCCGTCCGTGCGGAGCGGGGTTCAGACGAGGCTGCCCCGTACTTCGGGAGCACGGGCCCGGACGGATGCGCCGATTTCGCGATCAGCGCCGTACCGTCGCAGTCGCGTGCGCAACTGGAGCATGCCCCGCCGGGCATGGCTCTTGACCGTGCCCAGCGGCCAGCCCGTGCGTCGCGCGATCTGCGGATGCGTCAGGTCCTCGTAGAACGCGAGCCACAGCACCGTGCGCTGCGGCGCCGGCAGCCGGGCCAGCTCCTGCGTCACCAGGACCCGGTCGAGCGCCGACTCCGTGGCCTCCTCCACCGGCGCCGCGCAGGTGGCGGCGGCCCGCTCGAGCAGCGCCGAACCGCGGGCGCGCGCGGCCAGTGCGTCGGCGATGTGGTGCCGGGCGATCCCCGTCAACCACGCGCCGACCGGGCCCCGTTCGGGCCGGTAGCCCGCCTGGCCGCGCCACGCGGCGAGGAACACCTGCTGCATGAGGTCCTCCGCGTCACGCCCGTCACCCAGGGCCCGCCGGGCGAGCCGGAGGACCAAGGGCGCCGAGGCCCGGTAAAGCTCGGTCAGGCGTGCGCCGTCCACCGCGTCGTGCGCCACGGGCGGCTCGCCGGCACCCGGCAGGACCCCAGTGCTCATCGGCTTCCTGTCAACTCCCTTGCACACCTGCGGACATGACCTCGACCGATCGGAATCGGACGGCCCGCCCCCGGCTTCGACCACGGACCGGACATCTTGAGAACCCGCGCGGTCGCCCGGCAACCCGCATCGTTCGTGCGTCGTATCGTGAGCCGATGGACATGGGGCAGGACGGTCCGGACAGCGCGGCAGCGGTGGAATCGGGGGTCACCACCGGGGCCCTCGCGCGGCGTCTCGGAGTGTCACCGACGACGCTGCGCACCTGGGACCGCCGCTACGGCCTGGGACCCGCGGTGCGGTCCGCGGGACACCACAGGCGCTGGTCCGAGGCGGACGTCGCGGCCGTCGAGGAGATGTGCCGGCTCACCTCGACGGGCCTGCCGCCCGCCCAGGCCGCACACCTCGCCCGCAAGCGCCAGGACCTGGGCGAGGCGACCGTGCCCCGGCAGCGCGACGAGCGGCCCGCTCCGTCCGAGGCCGGTCTCGAGCGGCAGCGACGCGGCCTCGCCCGCGCCGCGACCCGGCTCGACGTCCCCACCGTGCAGCAGCTCCTCGCGCAGGCGGTGGCCGAGCACGGCCTGGTCGAGGCGTGGCAGCACGTCATGGTGCCGGTGCTGCACGCGATCGGCCGCAAGTGGGAGGAGGCGGGCGACCGTTACGTCGAGGTCGAGCACCTGCTGTCCTGGCAGATCTCCCGCACCCTGCACCGCGGCCCCACCGCCGACGCCCCGGTGGCCGCACCCCCGCTGGTGCTGGCCTGCGTACCGGCCGAGCAGCACGTGCTGCCCCTGGAGGCGCTCGGCGCGGCGCTCGACGAACGCGGCCTGCCGCACCGCATGTTCGGGGCGGCGGTGCCCGTCGAGGCGGTCGCCGCGGCCGTCCGCAGGACCGGGCCGCGCGTCGTCGTCCTGTGGGCGCAGGCCCGGTCGACGGCGAGCGTGCCGTTGGCCCGGCACCTCAGCGACGCCCGGTGGGGCGTGCGGGGCGCCCGCGGCGGGCCCACCGTGCTGCTCGGCGGACCCGGCTGGGCGGGCCGCACCGTGAGCGGCGCGCAGCGTCCGCCGACGCTGCCCCAGGCGCTGGCCCGCATCGAGCGCCTCTACCCCGAGCTCAGTCAAGGCCCCGCGCCCGCCTGAACCGGTCGAGTCCCTCGGCCAGTTCGACCACGGGCTCCACGTAGTCGTACGCCGCCCGGTCCAGGCCCGTCAGCTTCCACGGCTCGTGCACCGCGGGCCCCGCGAGGCCCGCCAGCTCCGGCACCCAACGGCGTACGTACGCGCCGTCCGGGTCGTAGCGCTTGGCCTGGGCCACCGGATTGAGGACCCGGTTGGGACGGCTGTCCGTGCCGGTGCCCGCCATCCACTGCCAGTTCAACTGGTTGTCCGCGACGTCCCCGTCCACGAGGAGGTCCAGGAAGTGCCGGGCCCCGACCCGCCAGTCGACGTACAGCGTCTTCGTGAGGAAACTCGCCGTCAGCAGGCGGCCCCGGTTGTGCATCCACCCCTCGTGCCGCAGCTGCCGCATCGCCGCGTCCACCACCGGATATCCCGTACGCCCCTCGCGCCACGCCTCGATGTCCCGCCCTGCGGTCCGCTCCGAACGCCACCGGTCGCCCTTGCCCCGGTAGTCGGCGTGCGCCGCGGCCGGGCGGGCGGCCAGCACCTGATGGTGGAAGTCCCGCCAGGCCAGCTGCCGTACGAACGCCTCGGCGCCCGGTCCGCCCACGGACCGCGCCCGGTGCACCGCCTCGACGGGGCCGACCGTGCCGAAGTGCAGATGCGGGGAGAGCCGGGACGTCGCATCGCCCGCCAGGTCGTCGTGGCCGTCCTCGTACGCGGTGATCCCGGAGCGCAGCCAGGCGCTGAGCCGCGCCCGGCCCGCCCGTTCGCCGCCCTCGGCGAGACCCGGTGACACCCCGGGCACGGCGGCACGCTCCGGCAGCGGTTCGGAGCCGACACCGGCGGGCACCGTGACGGCCCGCGGCGCCCGGCCCACCCTGCGCAGCGGACGTCCGGCCCAGTGCCGGTGGTACGGGGTGAAGACGGCGAAGTGGTCGCCCGCCGCCGGGGTGATCGCCCCGGGCGGCACACAGGTGATCACCGCGTCGTGGGCGACCACCTCGCAGCCGATCCCGTGCAGCCCCGCACGCAGCCGGTCCTCGCGCCGCCGCGCGTACGTGCTGACCCCGCCGGCCAGGTGCACGGCGCAGGCGTCCGTCTCGGTCACGACCTTCGCGACCTCCTCGGCCACGTCCCCGGTGCGGACCACGAGCCGTCCGCCGCGCAGGCGCAGCGCCGCGTCGAGGTCCCGCAGGCAGTCCGCGAGGAACGCCTCGCGGTTCGGGGCGACGAAACCCGCCGCCGCGATGCCCGTGTCCCGGACGAACAGCGGCACCACCGCGTCGGAGGCGTCCAGGGCCGCGCGCAGCGGCGGATGGTCATGGACGCGCAGGTCGGAGGTGAACAGGACGACGCGGACACGCACGGAATCACTCCTGGCCGGGGGAGGGGACGGGGAGGGGACACGGACACTTCCTCAAGCTTTCCGGGAGCGGACCGCAGGCGGATGCACCTGTCACCCGGTCGTGCGCATGCCGACCCGGTCAGCGGGCATCCGAACGACAGGGACGAAGAACGGTCACCGGGCGGGGACGTCCGTACGGTGTCGAGGGTGTGGAGGTGTCGCCGCTATGCAGGCGAAGGTGTTGCGACGATTTCCCGCGGGAGCGCCCCGCGGGTCCTGGCCGGCGGAAGAGTATGCCGCGCGGATCCGCGCGCAGGGACGCTCCGTGAAGGTCGTGATGGACATCGAGTCGGACGCGTTCCTGGTGGTCGCCGGGGACGGTGACGGATCCGGCTGAACCAGGTGCACACCGGCTGGGCCCTCGCCCCTGGAGAACCTTCTCCCGGGACGAGGGCCCAGCCGCGTCAGGGCCCGACCTCGGCCAACGACTCCCCGCCGGCCAGGCGCGCCGTCACCCGCACCGCCCCCTCCTCCGGCGCCCGCACGGCGACGGTGCGCCCGGGCCGCACGCCGTCGACCGCCCCGTTCCACGAGATCCGGGTGACCGCGCGGCTGCCCGCCGCGACGAGGTACCAGTGCCCCTGGGGCGACCTCCACCGGGCGGACGCCACCACGTGCTGCCCGAACCGGCTGCAGGCGGCCGTGTCCTTCGCCCGTCCGACGACGCGGGCCGGCTCGGTGACCGAGGCGGAGGCAGGGCGCAGCAGCAGGGCCACGTTGCCGGGGCCGCGCCACGTGGAGGCGCGGGCACACGACCACACCGCATGGCCGCCGCCCTCCGGGAAGGTCTGTTCGGCGAAGTCCCAGGTGTTCACGGCACGCACCGAACCGCCGCGCCACGGCTCGACCAGGCACGCGGTCCGCGCCCAGGCCAGCAGCGCGCCGCTGCTCGTCGCCTCGCGCGGCTGACGCGGCGGGGGCGTGCCGTGACCGGGCAGCGGGGTGTACGTGAGGTGCACCGGGGAGAGCCCGCCGAGATCCATCACCAGGAACGCGTGGTGCTCCACGATCCGCGACGAGGACCGCAGTTGCAGCACCGGACGCCGGTCGCAGCCCGCAGCGGCCACCGGGACGGCGTCGCTCACACCGTCCCGCGACACGTGCAGCGGGCGCCCCGGAGTGTCCGGGCGCAGCAGATCGCGCGTGGTGGCGTCGGCGACCCACGGCGCCAGCAGGTAGCGGGCCCTGCCGTCCGTGCGGGACAGGGTCACCGCGGCCGCCGTGGTGACGTCCGCGTCGTCGACGCGGGCCAGGTCGAGCGTGGCCGTGCGCCCGTCGTCCGCCTCGCCGTACCGGGCCAGCCGGTCGCCGTCGCTCAGCAGCACCACCGCACGCCCGTCGAGGTCCCCGGCGAACAGCAGCTGGGGCGCGCGCGGCGGTGCGTCCACCGCGGTGCCCGGCGTCGCCGTCACGCGCACGCCGTCCGACGGCGCGGCCCAGGCGTCGAGTGCCCGCGCCAGCAGCGCGCCGTCGCTGCTGCGCTCGCCCCGCGCGGGCCACACCGTGAAGTCGACGCGGGAGGTGTCGGCCCACTCGTCGGCGCCGGCCCGGGTCAGCCGGTCGGCGTCGAGGATTCCCGCGGCCGTCGTGCGGGGCCGTGCCATCGGCTGGTCCTCGGAGCCCCGGTCCGGGAGGACGACGAGCGCGCCCGCGGTTGCCACGGCCAGGGCGGCCACGCACCCGCCCAGGCGCCTGCGCCGCCGACGCCGCACCAGATCCGTGGGCCGCGTCTGCACCGAGCAGGCGTCGAACTCCTGGGAGCGCAGCAGCGCTTCGGCGGCCGGACCGGCCGCGGCGTCGAGACCGGCGGCCTCGTCGAGGGCCTGCCCGGGATCCGAGACACCGGCCGCGCCCAGCAACTGGGTCACGTGTCCGGCGGCGAAGCCGTCGACGTGCAGGAGCACGAACGCCGCCCTCGCCGGGGCCGAGGCCTCGGCCAGCGCCTGCCCGAGCGCGATCTCCTCGGCGCCGCCGGCCCGCGGGAACACCCGCAGCCCCCACACCACCGGCAGCCGGGGCAGCACGGTGCGCGGTGGCGGCAGCGCCGCGGGCCAGCCGGACGGGCGGTGCGCGGCGGACAGCGCGGCTCGCAGCACGCGTACCCGCAGCGCGTCCTCGGGTGCGCCCGCGCCGGGCTCGGGACCGCGCGGGCGCGGCAGCAGCGCGGCACGCGCCGCGGGCAGCGCGCGCTGGGCCGCGGCATGCGCGACGAGCACCCGGCGGTGCCGGGACAGGGAGGCGGGAAGCGTGAGGTAGGCCAGGCGTACGAGCCCGGTGTACTGCTCGACCAGGGCGGCTTCGACCCGGTCGGTCGCTATCTGCGTGCGTCGCGGCGCTCGGCCGCGCTGGAGGATCGGCATGTGCTCGGCGACTTCCGTGTCAGGGACGTGACGGCTGTTGTCCCTCAAACGAGCGGAAGATACGACAGTCACTCGCAGAGCTCACAAGACTGGACCGCACGCCCCGGGGTATCAGCATGGCTGCGAGGGCCCGATCGGTCAGGGGCCCGGGCGAAAGAGACACGGATGACGGAGTATGCGGACGGGACTGTGATGGGGGCGGACTGCGACACGCCGGTCGAGCCGTTGCGTCGGGTGACGCACTATTCCGGCGAGGCGGGCTGCATCGCGCAGGCCCGGGCCTTCGCCGAGACGTTCCTGGCCCAGCTCGCGCAGGAGTGGTGCGTCGGTGTCGCGCGCGGCGCGGTCGGCGAGGTGCTCCTGGTCGTCAGTGAACTGGTCACGAACGCGGACCGGCACAGCGCGGGACCCTACGTCCTGGAGCTGGAGGGGACGGCGCGGCAGATCGCCGTCACCGTCTACGACAGCAGTGCCACCGTCCCCCTGCGCTACCCGCGCGATCCGGCCCGCATCGGCGGGCACGGCCTGGAGATCGTGGACGCGCTCGCCGAGGTCACCGTCGAGCGGGTGCCCGTCGGCAAACGCGTCCGGGCGGTCCTCACGCTGTCCGCGTGAGGACCGCCCGGACGGCCTTCGCTACAGGGCGTCGGTGCCCGCCAGCATCCCGGACTTCAGCCGGGTGATGAGCTGCTTGATGAGCCGCGAGACGTGCATCTGCGAATAGCCGAGCCGCTCGCCGATCTCCGACTGGGTCAGCTCCTCCACGAACCGCAGGTGCAGCAACTGCCGGTCCCGCTCCGGCAGTTCGGCCACCAGCGGGGCGAGCGCCTGAAAGTCCTC
This sequence comes from Streptomyces sp. NPDC050085, assembly GCF_044460595.1. Classification (NCBI taxonomy): domain Bacteria; kingdom Bacillati; phylum Actinomycetota; class Actinomycetes; order Kitasatosporales; family Streptomycetaceae; genus Streptomyces; species Streptomyces sp. NPDC050085. The sequence goes on from NZ_JBITJZ010000007.1 coordinate 326,132, forward strand.
CACCAGCTCCATCGCCTCGTCCTGTACGCCGATGAAGTCGGCCAGCACCGACTCGCCGTCCTGGCCGTTGTCACCGGTCAGGGCCGCGTCGAGGGACGCGGACGTGTACCCGTTCGAGGCCAGCTGGGCCTGGACGACCTCCGACTCCGGCAGGTCCATCAGTGCGCTCAGCTCCGCGGTCGTCGGCTCCCGGTCGAGCCGGCTGCACAACTCCTCGCGCGCCTTGGCGAGTTCGAGCCGCAGCTCCTGCAGCCGCCGCGGCACGTGCACGGCCCAGGTCGTGTCCCGGAAGAACCGCTTGATCTCGCCGGTGATGTACGGCAGCACGAAGGAAGTGAACTCGACCTCGCGCGAGATCTCGAACCGGTCGATCGCCTTGATCAGACCGATCATCCCGACCTGGACGATGTCCTCCATGTCGTCGCTGCGGTGCCGGAAGCGCCCCGCCGCGAAGCGGACCAGCGACATGTTCATCTCGATCAGGGTGTTGCGGGTGTACTGGTACTCCTCGGTGCCCTCCTCGAGTTCGGCGAGCCGCCGGAAGAAGTGCCGGGACAATTCCCGCGCGTCCAGCGGTGCCACCTGTGTGGGGTCCGGGATGTCGTGCAGCGATGTCTCACCAACCGTGGTCCGGGTCCTGTCCGCAGTGACGTCCGTCCCGCTCATGGTGGTCTCCACCGTCCCTCCCGTGCCGTACGCCGGCATCAAGCCTCGTTCCATCATGGTGTTCGGCAATTACCCGGGAACTCGCCGGTCATGCCCGCCCGTTCAGGAGGTACGACATCAACACGCAGGACACAGCAGGTGCGGCGCGTTCACTGGCGTCCCTGCTCCCCGGCAGCACCCTGGTCACCGATCCGGACGTGCTCGCCGCGCTCGGCCGCGACGAGGCGGAGTGGGCGCCGGCGGGCCGGCCGCTCGCCGCGGTGCGTGCGGGCACCGTCGAAGAGGTGCAGGACGTGGTCCGGGCGTGCGCCGCCCGGCGGATCCCCGTCGTCACGCGCGGCGCGGGCACGGGCCTGTCGGGCGGGCCAACGCCGTCGACGGCTGCGTCGTCCTCGACGTGTCGCGGATGAACCGCGTCCTGGAGATCGACACCGAGAACCTCCTCGCCGTGGTCCAACCCGGCGTTGTCAACGACGACTTGAAGGCCGCCGTCGCCGAGCACGGCCTGTGGTACCCGCCCGACCCGGCCAGCGCCCCCTGGTCGACGATCGGCGGCAACGTGGCGACGAACGCGGGCGGCCTGTGCTGCCTCAAGTGCGGCGTCACCCGGGACCACGTCCTCGGCCTCGAAGCCGTCATGGGCGGCCCGGCGGGGGAGTACGGCAGCCGGGTCAGGATCGGCCGGCGCACCACCAAGGGCGTCAGCGGCTAGGGCGTGTCCGCAAAGTCCCTTCGTCCGCCCGGACGGCAGAAGGGACTTTGCGGACACGCCCTACGACCTGACGAGCCTGTTCACCGGTTCCGAGGGCACCTTCGGCGTCATCGCCGAGATCACCCTGCGACTGCGCCCGGCCCCCACCGCGGGCTCGAACCCGCCGCCCTCGAACTCCTCGACCGGGCCTGCATGGAGGCCGTGGAGAACTGGAAGCACCTCGGCATCGAGCCCTCGGCGCGCGCTCTGCTGCCGGCCCGCGTCGACACGCAGTGCGACACGGGCGCCGCCGAGGCCGACGCCATCGCCGGCGCCTTCGAGGAGGCCGGGGCGCTGTGGGCGCAGCGGTCCACCGACGCGGTCGAGGCCGAGGCCCTGTTCGCCGTACGACGCCTCGCGTATCCCGCGCTCGAACGGCTCGGCCCCGTTCTCACCGAGGACCTGTGCGTGCCCCGCTCGGCGGTCCCGGGATGCTCGCCGTCATCGAGGAGACCGGCCGCCGGCACGGCGTGCGCATCGCCACCATCGCGCACGCGGGGGACGGCAATCTGCACCCCCTGCTGATCACCGGGCCCGGCGACGACGCGGCCCGCGTCGCCGCGCAGGCCGCCTTCGAGGAACTGCTGGACGCGGCCATCGCCGCGGGCGGCACCGTCACCGGCGAGCACGGCGTGGGCCTGCTCAAGCGCGGCGGCATGCGCAGCGAACTCGGCCCCGCCGTCTGCGCGTTGCAGCGGGCGGTCAAGCGGACCCTCGACCCGCTGGACCTGTTCAACCCGGGAAAGATCGTCGGCGAGGCCGGCGAGGCCGGCGAGGACTGACCGCGCCACGACGGACCGTTGCCCTGCGCTTGGCGAGCCTTTTACGCGGCACGCCGAGTCAAATCAGCCATTTGTCGGTTTATCGGTCCTACGGTGCGGGGGTCGATGTCCGTATGGGGGGACACACAACGCGCCCTCACCCGGCGCGGGTTGGGATGTCCATGAGTGGAATCAGCCGCAGAGGCGCGGCGCGTCTGGGTCTCGGGATCGGTCTCGGTGCGGCGGCGGCCACGACGCTCGCCGGATGCGGCGGCGAGGAGCAGGGCCGGCCCCCGGCGGGCCCCGGGCACCACCCCGACCGGCCCGCCGCCCCGCCGCGCAAGGCCCCGCCCCGGCTGATCGGCGACGGCTCCACCGCGTACACGGGCAAGCAGCCCCGTCAGCCGGACGCCCCGGTCCCGCTCGAAGTCGGCCAGCAGCCGCCGCAGTTCGTGGTCTTCTCCTGGGACGGCGCGGGCGAGGTCGGCAACGGCCTGTTCCCCCGCTTCCTGGAACTCGCCCGCCAGTACAACGTCCACATGACGTTCTTCCTCTCGGGCCTCTACCTCCTGCCCGAATCGAAGAAGCGCCTGTACCGCCCGCCGAACAACCCCGTCGGCGCCTCCGACATCGGCTACCTCACCGACGCCCACGTCAAGGAGACGCTGAAGTACGTCCACGAGGCCTGGCTCGACGGCCACGAGATCGGCACGCACTTCAACGGCCACTTCTGCGGCGGCTCCGGATCCGTCGGCAACTGGAGCGCCGCCCAGTGGCGCAGCGAGATCGAGCAGGCCAGGGCGTTCGTCAAGTCCTGGCGGACCAACACCGGTTGGCACGACCACCCGTCGCTGCCCTTCGACTACGACAAGGAACTCGTCGGCGGCCGCACCCCCTGCCTGCTCGGCCAGGAGAACCTGCTGCCCGTCGCCCGCGAACTCGGCTGGCGCTACGACGCCTCCTCGCCCGGCGGCCTGCAGCGCTGGCCGGACAAGAAGCAGGGCGTCTGGGACCTGCCGCTCCAGGGCATCCCGTTCCCCGGCCACAGCTTCGAGGTCCTGTCGATGGACTACAACATCCTCGCCAACCAGTCGAAGAACTCGACGCGGGCACCGTCCTACAACTACCCGGGCTGGCGCACCCAGGCCACGCAGTCCTATCTGGCCGGCTTCCGGCGCGCGTACGAGACGAACCGCGCCCCGTTCTTCATCGGCAACCACTTCGAGGAGTGGAACGGCGGCATCTACATGGACGCCGTCGAGGCCGCGCTGAAGCGGATCGCCGACCAGAAGGACGTACGCCTCGTCTCCTTCAGGCAGTTCGTCGACTGGCTCGACGCGCAGGACCCCGCGGTCCTCGCCCGGCTGCGCGGCCTCGAAGTGGGGGAGCGGCCGCCGGGCGGCTGGTCCGCGTACCTGCGCGCCGACAAGCGGGCCGGGGGCGCGGGCGGACGACCGGCGAAGTGAGGCAAGATCGAAGGTGACCGCCCGACAGCCGACCAGGAGGAGGGGCCATGACCCGGCCGATCACCGCGGGAGTGGACGGATCACCCGAGAGCGCGGCCGCGGCCGCCTGGGCGGCGCGCGAGGCCGTGCGGCGCGGCCTGCCGCTGCGCCTGGTGCACGTGGGCACCCCCGCGCCCGAGGCGCTCGCGCTCGCCGCCGACGACGACGCCCGGGCGCAGTGGGCCCGTGACCTCCTCGCCGACGCCGAGCAGGAGATCGCCGAGCACCATCAGGGGCTCGCGGTCACCACCGACGTCCTCGACGACGACGCGGCCGCACCCGCCCTCCTCCAGGCGGCCGCGGACGCCGAGCTGCTCGCGCTCGGCTCGCGCGGCCACGGCCCGCTCGTCGGTTTCCTGCTCGGCTCCGTCGGCCAGCAGGTCATCGCGGGCACCGAGCGGCCCGTCGTCCTCGTGCGCGCGGGCGACAAGCCGAGCGCCGAGGCAGCGGGGCACGACGTGGTCGTCGGACAGGAGGGCGAACCGCAGGACAGCGCCGCCGCCCTGGAGTTCGCCTTCACCACCGCGGCCGCCCGCGGCGCGAGGGTGCGGGCGGTGCGCGCCTGGAGCCTGCCGCCCGTCTTCGCCTACAGCCCTGCCTCGCTCGAGCTCCTCGACGAGTCCGGCGGCCTCGAACCGTACGAGAAGAAGGCCCTCGCCGAGGCCCTCGCCCCGTGGCGCGAGCGCTTCCCCGACGTGCCCGTCGTCGAGCACGTCGAGATCGGCAGCGCGGGCCAGGTCCTGCTGTCCGTGGCCCCGCAGGCCCAACTGCTGGTCGTCGGGCGCCGCGCCCGCCGCACCGCCGTAGGCGCCCGCATCGGCTCCGTCGCCCACGCCGTGCTGCACCACGCACCGTGCCCGGTCGCCGTGGTGCCGCACGTCTGAGGGGCCCGGATCAGCCCTCGGCGAGGGACACCGCGCCCACCGGGCAGGCCCGCACCGCCTCCTGGACCAAGGGGTGCTCCCCGGCCCGCTCGGCGCGGCCGGGGAGCACCTCGCTGAAGCCGTCGTCGTCCTGCGTGAACACGTCCGGCGCCGTCAGCGCACACATGCCCGCGCCCACGCACCGCTCCTTGTCGATCTCGATCCGCACGGCGCTCACCACCCCACGGGCAGTTCGAGCATGCCCTGGATCGTGTCGCCCGGCTTGAACGGGATCTCGTCGGCGGGCGCCGCGAGCCGCAGCCCCGGCAGTCGCGCGAAGAGGGTGCTGAGCGCGATCTCCAGCTCGGCGCGGGCCAGGTTCTGGCCCAGGCACTGGTGGATGCCGAAGCCGAACGCGAGATGGTGGCGCGCCGAGCGGTCCCAGTCGAGGCGCGCGGGCGCCGCGAACGCCTCGCCGTCCCGGTTGACGAGCGACGTGGAGAACACGACGCCCTCCCCGTCCCGGATCCGCTGCCCGGCCACCTCGATGTCCTCGGTCGCCACCCGCAGCAGGCCGTCCGCGATCGACAGGAACCGCAGCAGCTCCTCGACGGCGACCGCCGTCGTGGTGTCGCCCGCCCGCAGCGCCGCCAGCTGCTCGGGGTGGCGCAGCAGCGTGAACGTACCGAGGGAGATCATGTTCGCCGTCGTCTCGTGCCCGGCGACGAGCAGGATCACCGCGAACGCGATCAGCTCGTCGCGCGACAGCGGCTGTCCGTCCGCCCCCTCGCGGTGGATCAGCTCGTCGAGCAGACCGTCGCCCGGAGTGTGTCGCTTGCGGTCGATCAAGTCGCCCAGGTAGCCCTCGAGTTCGTCCCTCGCGCGCTCCACGTCCGCGACCGCGGGACCGCGCAGCAGCCGTCGCGAGGCCGATTCGAAGAAGTCGTGGTCGGTGTACGGGACGCCGAGCAGGGCGCAGATCACCATCGACGGCACCGGCAGGGCGAATGTCCCGACCAGTTCCGCCGGCGGGCCCTGGCGCTCCATCGCGTCGAGGAGGCCGTCCACGGTCCGCTGGATCTGCGGGCGCAGCGCGGAGATCCGCTTCAGCGAGAAGCTCGGGATCAGCATGCGGCGCTGGGCGTTGTGCTCGGGGTCGTCGACGCCGAGCAGCGCCACCCGTCGCGTGCGCACCTTCGCGAACCGCTCGGTCGGCGACGGGAAGCCGGGGTGCTCGCGCACGGATGACAGCCGTGGGTCGGTGAGCAGTTCGCGGGCGAGCGTGTGCCCGGTGACGACCCAGACCTCGCGGCCGTCGTAGAGGGTGACGCGGCCCAGCGGGCCCGCCTCGCGCAGCGGCGCGTACGCGGTGGGCGGGTGGTAGGGGCAGGCGCGGTCCTGGGGGAAGGGGATCGGGGTGTGGGGGTCGGGGTCCTGGCGGGCCGGTTCCGTCGTGGACTGGGTCATGGATCGGATCGCCTCGCAGTACTCGTTCGTGTGCGCGGAGCGGATTGTTCCGCCCTCTCGCCATTGGATGCCCCCGGCATCTATCGGGTCGACGGGAAGACCGGCCAGTTCCTCCGTACGGCGCATGTGGCCGGTGCTGTTCGCACACGGGGACGTCTTCGGGCATCGGCTCAGCTCGGGCGGATGCGGGGAGGGCCGCGGCGGCATCGACGCGGCCGGGATCGGATCACGCGCGCGACCGGAATCGTGCCGTCCCCCAAGGCGTCGGATGCGTCCCCCGGTGCGCCTGACCTCGCCGCGCGCATCGCCACGCAGGACGGAACGGGCCACGTGGTCAAGGCAGTTGAACGCCTCGCGCGTCCCTGAGGGCCTGTCCGTGAGCGGGCTTACACCTGCAGCGCCACCACGGCCTCGTCCGTGTACGGCAGGAACGTCAGCGTCTGGTGGAAGTACAGCTCGATGCCGCTCCCGTCGTGCGCCGTGTACCCGATCGCCAGGTCCTCGCCGAGCCGCAGCTCGAAGTCGCCGCCGCGGGTGGACAGGACGCACGCGCCGTTCAGCGCCGGGGCCCAGATCAGCTCGCCGTCGAGGATGCGGCTCAGGTGGTTCGCGATCGGGTAGCCGTGGTCGGAGGTTTCGCTGACCGCGGTGTACGCGTCCGCGCCCAGCAGCAGCGCGTACGGACCGTCGACTCCCGCCAGACGCAGCGCGGTGAGGGCGCGGCTGACGGTGTCGGGGTAGTCGCGCGGCTCCGCGGGCAGGCTCAGCACCGGGTTCGAGGAGCGGGCCCGCAGACCGGCGATGCCCGCGGCCTCGTACCCGTCGAAGACCGCCTGGTCCTCGGCGAACGCCATGGCGCGGGCGGCATCCTTCACCGGCTGCCAGTCGGAGTCCTGCGCCCCGCGCTCCACGTCGTCGACGGCCTCGCGGCTCACGGTGAACGGCACGCGCAGCTCCACCAGCGGCTGCACCCCGCGCAGCCGCGCCGTCACGCCGGGCGCGGGCGGCGTGATGTCCGCGAGGTGCCCGGTGCCGACGGCGGCGAGCTCGGCGCCGCCGGGACCCGTGACGTCGACGACGCGCCGCCCCGCCACGTGGCGCTGGAACGTGCGCGCCGCCTCCTCCTCGATCTCGGCCCAGGCGGCGGGCGTGATCGGGGCGAGTTCCCGGTGCAGGTTCGTACTCATGGCTCAGGCTCCTTTGAGGCTGCCGATGCCCAGCGACCCGACGCGGACGGCGGCGGTGTCGGCGGACGGCGGGTCGGGCAGGTCGTCGAGGAAGTCGGCGCTCGGCACGTGGAAGAGGCACCCCGTCAACGCCGTCGAGAAGTCGAGGATGCGGTCGTGGGTACCGGGCGGATCGCCGAGGAACATGTTGCGCAGCATCCGCTCGGTCACGTCCGGCGTACGCGCGTAGCCGATGAAGTACGTGCCGAACTCGCCGCTCCCGAGGCTGCCGAACGGCATGTTCTCGCGCAGGATCTGCCGCTCGGTGCCGTCCTCGTCGACGATCGTGTTCAGCGCGACGTGCGAGTTCGCGGGCTTCACGTCATCGGCTAGCTCGACGTTGGCCGTCTTCGTGCGGCCGATCACCTTCTCCTGCTCGTCCGAGGAGAGCGCCTCCCAGGCCGCCATGTCGTGCACGTACTTCTGCACGATCACGTAGCTGCCCCCGCGGAAGGCCGGGTCCTCGTCGCCGATGTGCACGGCGGCCGCGGCCGCCCGCCCGGTCGGGTTCTCGCTGCCGTCGACGAAGCCGAGCAGATCGCGCTCGTCGAAGTACGTGAAGCCGTGGACCTCGTCGACGACGGTGACGGCGGACCCGAGCCGGCCGACGATCAGCCGGGCCAGCTCGAAGCAGAGGTCCATGCGCCGCGCCCGCAGATGGAACAGCAGGTCGCCCGGGGTGGCCGGGGCCAGATGGCGGGGGCCGGCCAGCGCCTGGAAGGGGTGCAGCTCGCGCGGTCTCGGCCCCGCGAAGAGGCGGTCCCAGGCCGTCGAGCCGATGCCGGTGACACAGGTCAGGCCGTCGTCGGGGGAGCGGAAGGCGACCGATCGCGTGAGCCCGGCCAGGTCCCCGAGCGTGGCGCGGACGGCGTCCTCGCCGCCGGGCGCGACGGTGACCACGAGGAAGACCGCGGCCTTCGCGGGCGGGGTGAGGACGGACTGCGGCTCGACCACGAGTGCTCCCGGAACCGAGGGGCTGCGACATCTGGCTTTTGTCACCCTATGGGCAGTGCGGGAACGCGGCATGTGCGGCTGTTCCGCCCATGTGTCCGACCTCACGGGGTCGGATCCGAAGCTGTGTACGGAGCACGGTTGGTTCGCTGTTAAACTTATGCGCAAGGCCCCGACCGTTCTCCCCCGTACGGTCGGGGTCCTTTTTTGTCTCGTGACGCATGTCCCACCGAGACATGTGTCCCGTTGGGACGTGACGGGGTTACGGTGGAGGGGCGGGGGTCCGCGAGAGCGACGAAGGAGTCGAGCCATGAAGGCACTTCAGTACCGGACCGTCGGGGCAGCACCCGAGGTCGTCACCGTTCCCGATCCGGAGCCCGGCCCGGGGCAGGTCCTCCTGAAGGTCACCGCCGCCGGCGTCTGCCACTCCGACATCGCCGTCATGAGCTGGCCCGCCGAGTCCTTCCCGTACGAGCTGCCGCTGACCCTCGGCCACGAAGGCGTCGGCACGGTCGCCGCCCTCGGTGCGGGGGTGACCGGTCTCAAGGAGGGTGACTCCGTCGCCGTGTACGGCCCCTGGGGCTGCGGCACCTGCGCCAACTGCGCGCAGGGCAAGGAGAACTACTGCCTGCGCGCCGACGAGCTCGGCATCCGTCCGCCCGGGCTGGGCGCCCCCGGCTCCATGGCCGAGTACATGATCGTCGACGACCCGCGCCACCTCGTGCCCATCGACGGCCTCGACCCCATCGCCACCGTGCCGCTCACCGACGCGGGCCTGACCCCGTACCACGCCATCAAGCGCTCGCTGCCCAAGCTGGTGCCCGGCTCGACCGCCGTCGTCATCGGCACCGGCGGCCTCGGTCACGTCGCCATCCAGCTGCTGCGTGCGATGACCGCCGCCCGCGTCGTCGCCCTCGACGTCACCGAGGACAAGCTCGCCCTCGCCCGCACCGTCGGCGCCCACGAGGCGATCCTGTCGGACGCCGGTGCCGCCGCGAAGGTGCGCGAACTGACCGGCGGGCGCGGCGCCGAGGCCGTCTTCGACTTCGTCGGCGTGCAGCCCACCGTCGAGACCGCGGGCGCCGTCGCCGCGATCGAGGGCGACGTGACCATCGTCGGCATCGGCGGCGGCACCCTGCCGGTCGGCTTCGGTGCGACGAACTTCGAGGTCAGCGTCACCGCTCCCTACTGGGGCAGCCGCGGCGAGCTCATCGAGGTCCTCGACCTGGCGCGGGCCGGCGCCGTCTCCGTGCACACCGAGACGTTCTCGCTCGACGAGGCGCCGCACGCGTACGAGCTGCTGCACGACGGCAAGATCAACGGGCGGGCCGTGATCCTGCCGAACGGCTGACATCGGCCGCACGGGAGTCGGTTTTCGGCCACGGAGATCGTGCAGTGCTCAACTGACGGCGCGGAGGGGGCTGTTCCGGGTGACAGGTGATCAATAGCCTGGCCCCGATCGCCCGTTCACCCACTCAGGGAGCTCCATGACCACCGCGCAGGTCCCCGACATCCTCTCGCCGGAGTTCGCCGCGAACCCCTACCCCGCGTACCGCGTGATGCGCGAGTCCGCGCCCCTCATCCGGCACGAGGCGACGCAGAGCTGGATCGTCTCGCGGTACGCGGACGTGGAACGCGTCTTCAAGGACAAGGAGGCGCAGTTCACCACCGACAACTACGACTGGCAGATCGAGCCCGTGCACGGCAAGACGATCCTCCAGCTCAGCGGCCGGGAGCACGCGGTGCGCCGGGCCCTGGTCGCACCGGCCTTCCGCGGCAGCGATCTGCAGGAGAAGTTCCTGCCGGTCATCGAGGCCAACTCCCGTGAGCTGATAGACCGGTTCAGGGACACGGGCACCGCCGACCTCGTCGGCGACTACGCCACCCGCTTCCCGGTCAACGTCATCGCCGACATGCTCGGCCTCGACAAGGCCGACCACGCCCGCTTCCACGGCTGGTACACCGCCGTCATCGCCTTCCTCGGCAACCTGGCGGGCGACCCCGAGGTCGCGGCCGCGGGCGAGCGCACCCGCGTCGAGTTCGCCGAGTATATGTTCCCGATCATCCGCGAGCGCCGCGACAACCTCGGCGACGACCTGCTGTCCGCCCTGTGCGCCGCCGAGGTCGACGGCGTGCGGATGAGCGACGAGGACATCAAGGCCTTCTGCAGCCTGCTCCTCGCGGCCGGCGGCGAGACCACCGACAAGGCCATCGCCAGCATCTTCGCCAACCTGCTCGTCAACCCCGAGCAGTTGGCCGCCGTGCGCGAGGACCGCTCGCTGATCGCCCGCGCCTTCGCCGAGACGCTGCGCTTCACCCCGCCCGTCCACATGATCATGCGGCAGTCCGCCGTCGACGTGGAGGTCAGCGGCGGGACCATCCCCGCCGGAGCCACGGTCACCTGTCTCATCGGCGCCGCCAACCGGGACGAGAACCGGTACAAGGACCCCGACCGCTTCGACCTCTTCCGCGAGGACCTGACGACGACCACGGCGTTCTCGGCCGCCGCCGACCACCTCGCCTTCGCCCTCGGCCGGCACTTCTGCGTCGGCGCGCTGCTCGCCAAGGCCGAGGTGGAGACCGGGGTGAACCAGCTGCTCGACGCCATGCCCGACCTGCGCCTCGCCGACGGCTTCGACCCCGTCGAGCAGGGTGTGTTCACCCGCGGCCCGCAGTCGCTGCCCGTCCGGTTCACACCGGTCGGGGCCTGACGCGGCCACGTCGAACGGTGTACGCTTTTCTCATGCATCGTTCTTCGTGTCTGAGCTGGTGGCGCCTCACCTAGAGGCGGCCGCAGTCATGCACGTAAAGGGCCGTCCCCGGACGGCCCTTTCTTCTTCCCCGCGGAAGTCGTGCCGTCCCGAGGGCGCCCGTGACCCACGGGAGAGATCATGAGCAGCACCCCGGCCGACACCCTCGGCACGTCCGCCGCACAGGCCCGCAGCGCCGAGCTGGAGAAGCAGATCGCCGAGGACCCCGGACGCTTCCGGGTGCTCACCGGCGACCGGCCCACCGGACGCCTCCATCTCGGGCACTACTTCGGCACCCTGCACAACCGCGTCAGACTCCAGGACCTGGGCGTGGAGACGTTCGTGCTCGTCGCCGACTATCAAGTGCTCACCGACCGCGACGTCGCCGAGAACCTCACCGAGTACGTGGAAGAGCTCGTCCTCGACTATCTGGCGATCGGCATCGACCCCGAGCGGTCCACGATCTTCGCGCACAGCGCCGTGCCTGCCCTCAACCAGCTGCTGCTGCCGTTCCTCAGCCTCGTCTCCGTCGCGGAGCTGAACCGCAACCCCACGGTGAAGGACGAGATCGCCCACTCCCGGCAGTCCGCCGTCAGCGGCCTGATGTTCACCTACCCCGTCCACCAGGCCGCCGACATCCTCTTCTGCAAGGCGAACCTGGTGCCCGTAGGACAGGACCAGCTGCCCCATCTGGAGATCACCCGGACCGTCGCCAGACGCTTCAACGACCGCTACGGCAACGGCACTTCGGTCTTCCCGCAGCCCGACGCCCTGCTCTCCGATGCGCCGCTGCTGCTCGGCACCGACGGCGGCAAGATGAGCAAGAGCCGCGGCAACGCCATCTCCCTGTCCGCCACCGCCGACGAGACCGCACGCCTGCTGCGCGGCGCCAAGACCGACGCGCACCGGCACATCACGTACGACCCCACGGGCCGCCCCGAGGTCTCCTCGCTCGTGCTGCTCGCCGCCCTGTGCGAGGGCACGGACCCGGCGCGGGTCGCCGAGGAGATCGGGGACGGAGGCGGCGCGGCCCTCAAGCGGCGCGTCACCGAGGCCGTGAACGAGTACCTCGCGCCGATCCGCGCCCGCCGCGCCGCCTACGCCGAGGACCGCCGCCTGGTCAGGGACGTGCTGCGGGTCGGCAACGAGCGGGCGAACGCCGTCGCCGACGCCACGCTCAAGGACGTACGCGCCGCGATGCACGCCACCTACTGACCGAAAGGGGGCCGCCCCGGGAGGGGCGGCCTACTGCACGACCGGCGTGAAGCTCACCGGCAGCGACGTGAGGCCTCGCATCCAGATCGAGGGGCGCCAGGTCAGCTCCTCCGGCTCCACCGCGAGCACGAGGTCGGGCAGCCGGTCCAGGAGCGTCTCCACCGCCGTGCGCGCGATGACGTCGGCCAGCAGGGGAGCGGGGTAGGGGCAGCGGTGCTCCCCGTTGCTGAACGACAGGTGCGCCGCGTTCTCCGCGCCCACCTGCGACTCCGGCCAGATCTGCGGGTCCGTGTTCGCGGCCGCGAGCCCGAGGACCAGACAGTCGCCCGCCCGGATCTGCCGCCCGCCGAGCTGCGTGTCGCGCACCGCCCACCGGCCGATGAAGTTCTGCGTCGGCGTGTCCAGCCACAGCACCTCGTTGAGTGCCTCGCCGACGCTCAGGCGCCCGCCCGACACGTTCAGGGCGAACCGCTCGTCCGTCAGCAGGAGCCGCAGCGTGTTGCAGATCCAGTTCGCCGTCGGCTGCTGCGCCGCCGCGATCACCGAGATCAGGTCCTGCACGATCTCCTCGTCGGTCAGCCCCGCCGGATCGAGGATCATCCGCGAGGTGACGTCGGCGCCGGGACGCTCCCGCTTGTCCTTGACCAGGCGCTGGATCCGCTCGCCCACACGGACGTACGCGGCCACCGGGTCGTCGCCCTCGGCGGCGTCCAGAGAGATCCGCAGGTCGTCCACCAAGTCCTGGGTGTCCGTGCCGAGTTGGGGCATGCCGCACATCTGCACCGCCGCGCGCATCGGCAGCGCGTGCGCGTACGCCGCCATCAGCTCCGCCTGGCCGCTGCCCGCGAACACGGAGATCAGCCGGTCGGCGATCTGCGCACAGTCGCGGGCCAGCTCGAACTGGTCGACCTGCTCCAGGGCGTGCGTGATCACCCCGGCCCGCCGCTGGTGCTCGGGCCCCTCCGTGAACAGCACCGACGGCTGGTAGCCGACGAACGGCATCAGCGGCCAGTCCTCGGGGATGTGCTCCCACTGGTTCCAGCGCCGCGAGTCCCGCGCGAACAGTTCGTCGTGCGCGGTGACGTAGCTGACCTCGGAGTAGCCGAGCACCAGCCAGGCCGGGACGCCCCCGTCGAGCAGCACGGGCGCGACCGGGCCGTGCTCCCGGCGCAGCGCGCGGTACAGCTGCGACGGCGTCTGCTGGTACTGCAGACCGCTGAGCGGGACCGCGCCCGCGTGCGCGGGGCAGCCGGCCGGTGGGGTCTTCTGTTCCGTCACGGTGTCGTCTCCCGGGCCATGGCCCGTGTGTAGAGGTGGTCCACGAGGGTGATCAGGACGTCCTTGCCCGACGATCTGACCCGGGCGTCGCAGTCGACCATCGGTACGTGCTCGGGCAGGGCCAGGGCCTGGCGGATCTCGTCGAGCGAGTGCCGCACCGGCTCGTCGTCGAACCGGTTGACCGCCACCACGAAGGGGGTGCCGTGGTGCTCCAGGCGGTCGATCGCGTACCAGGAGTCGTCCATCCGGCGCGTGTCGACGAGGACGACCGCGCCGAGCGTCCCGGAGAACAGGCGGTCCCACAGGAACCAGAACCGCTCCTGCCCCGGCGCCCCGAACAGGTACAGCACCATGCGGTCGTTGAGGCTGATGCGGCCGAAATCGAAGGCGACCGTGGTCGTGGTCTTCGCGGCCACCCCGGTCGTCTCGTCGACGCCCACACCGGCCTGGGTCATGACCTCCTCGGTGTTCAGCGGCCTGATCTCGCTCACCGACCGGACGAGGGTGGTCTTGCCGACCCCGAACCCGCCGACCACGACGATCTTGAGGCCGGTGTCCGCGGCGGCGCCGAGCGGCGTGCGGCGCACGGGCAGGTCAGAGGTTGCGGAGCCCATGGAGCACCTCCTTGAGAAGGGCGGAGTCGGGGAGCGCGGCGACGGACGCCGCGGCGCGCGGATGACGGGCGGTGACCTTGCCGCCGGCCAGCAGATCGCCGAGCAGGATGCGCACGACGGTGATCGGCAGCTGCAGCTCGGCGGCGAGCTCCACGACGGCCGTCGGATGCCGGCACAGCTCGAGGATGCGTACGTGCTCGGACTGCATCCCCGCGACGGGCTCGCACTCGCTGACCACGAGCGTCACCAGGTCGAACGAGGTGTCGTCGGCGCGGCTGCGGCCCCCCGTCACCGTGTACAGCCGGTCCGGGGCGCCGGTGTCCACCGGCCGGCGCGGCGTCACGAGGCGCCGCCCCCCGCGGCGGGCGTGCGCGGCTCGGCCCGCAGGTGCTCCCCGATCTGCTCCACCAGCTCGGTCATCTGGTGGCCGACCACGCCCGGATCGGCGTCCTCGGACGCGACGACCGCGAGGTGTGCGCCCTCGCCCGCGTCCACGATGAACAGCAGCCCGCCGTGGAACTCGGTCATCGAGTGCCGTACGCCGCCGGTCCCGTCGCCGAACTCCACCGATGCGCCCTGCGCGAGCGCCTGGATGCCGGAGCAGATCGCCGCGAGCTGGTCGGCCCGGTCCAGGTTCAGGTGCTCGCTCCAGCACAGCTTCAGTCCGTCCCGGGACAGGACGAGCGCGTGCCGGGTGCCGGGAGTGCGCTCCAGCAGGCTCTCCAGGAGCCAGGTCAGGCTGGTGTCAGTCGTCTGCATGGCGGGGTCGGGCGGGGCTGACTCCGGCGCTGCCGGACACCGCCCGTGCCTCCAATCTCACGGTGTAGAGCGGGGGTTGGGGGTCCTTCGGGCGGCGCGGCCTACTCGGGCCGGTCGCCGTCCTTCGCCTTGCGGGCACGGTGGAAGGCGCCGAAGCGGGCGCCCGCGTCCCGGGCCGGCCGCTCGGCACGTTCGGTGTCGGCCTCGGCGGCCGACCGCTCGCGGCCCTGTTCGGCAGCGGCCATGGTCCGGCCGGGCGGGCGCACCGGCAGCCCGTTGGGCGTCGCCGCGGCGGGCTGCGGGACCGGCGTGTCCGCGACGGCGGGGGAGCCGGGCCCTTCGGAGTCGGCGGCGCGCTCGTGCGTCTCCGCCGGGGCGGGCCGGGCGGCGGGCAGCGGCTGCGCGATGATGTCCCGCTGCTGGGCCAGGAGTTGGGGCGGCAGCAGGACGACGACGCCGGTGCCGCCGCGCGAGGACGGGCGGAAGTTCACGTCGATGCGGTACTTCGCGGCGAGCCGTCCCACGACGGCGAGCCCGAGCCGGGTGCCCTGCAGCGACGCCAGGTCGGTGACCTGCCCGGACACCGCCTGCTCCGCACGGCGCATGGCCGCGTCGGCCATCTTCAGGCCGCTGTCCTCGATCGTCACGACGAGCCCCGCCGAACGCTCCTCGACGTACACGTGCACCTCGTCGATGGGCGGCGAGAAGTTCGCCGCGTTGTCCATCAGCTCGGCGAGCAGGTGCATGACGCCCTCGGCCGCGAACCCGGCGATCGCCGCGTCCGTCGCGCAGTGCAGCCGCACCCGCTGGTAGGCGGCGATCCGGCCGACGGCGCCGCGCAGCACGCTCTCCATCACGATCGGCCGGTTCCAGGCGCGGCTGGAGCGGCCGCCCATGAGCAGCGCCAGCCGGTCGGTCATCAGGCCGAGTTGGGACGTGGAGTGGTCGAGTCGCAGCAGATCCCCGAAGACCTCCTCGCCGTGCCGTTCCTGCATCCCGCGCAGATCGGCCAGCATGCTGACGGACTTGGCCTGGACGCGGCTCAGGGCCTTGGCGGACGCGGCCTGGGCGGCGGCCGCGCGGCGCTCGCTCAGTGCCAGTTCCCGCAGGAACGTCTCGGCCGGAACCCTCAACACCGGGGTGTCGGGCAGGGCCAGCTCGGCGAGGACCGTCTCGGCCGAGCTGCCCTCGCGCAGCCGCGCCACGGCGGCCGGGAACGTCTCGCCGGTGAGGTGGTCGAGCTCGGCCGCGGCCCGCTCCAGTTCGCCGCGCGCCGCGTCGCGTTCGGCCGCCGCGTGCGCCGCTTCCCGTACGGCCGTCTCGACGGTCGCGGTGAACTCCTCCATGACGCGGCGCAGATGGGGGTCGGAGGGAGTGGCGGCCGGGGTCGCGCTCGCCGTCTCGCGCAGCTGGCGCACGACGCCGGGCAGCGTCACGTTCACCAGGTGCGCCGCCTCCGCCGCCTGCTGGGTCAACTGCCCCTGTGCCTGGGCGAGTTCCCGGGCCGTGCGAGCGGTGGCGCGCCGGGCCCGGCCGATGAGGGCCAGGGCCACGACCACGGTGACGGCCAGGCACACCCAGGCGGTCAGGGCCGTCCACACGGCCCAGGTGCGGGCGGCGTGCGGGGCGAGAGCGGCCGCGGCACCGGCCGCGGCCGCCGCCGCCACGAGCACGGCGAGCGCCACGCCGAGCGAGGTTCGCCCCGCCCGGGCTATCGCGTGCGGGCTGGGGGGTGCAGGCACTGACATTCCGCGGTCCCTCGGTCCTTGAGTGCGGGAAGCGACGCGCCGACCGGTCGTGTCGGCTGCGGATCCGGTCGTCGGGCGTCGAAGGGGACGTCGATCTTCCGGACCGTTACGAGCGCTCATGCTAGTCATGCCGCGTGCCGAACAGGTCGGACAAGTAGGGCAGTTGACCCCGTCGGTAACTTCGTCGCGAAGTCGCCGCTGCCCGCCCATGCCGTGCTACGGCCTCGGTCGCGCCGCCGGCCCGTACGAACACCGAGGTCGGCGGTGCGAAGGCAGGACCCCAGCCAGGAGTGCCGTACACCTCCCGTCGCTCCCCGAGAGCATCAACTCGTCTGAGATCGAAGGGTTTCGGCCATCATCAATCCGCCGCGACGATCTCCCAGCGGCCCACTGCCTCGTACCGGGAGTCGTAGATCGCCGAGCTGTCGCCGATGGTCAGCGCGAAGTGGTGGAGGTTGCCGCCCCAGTACCGCAGGATCCGGCCCAGTTCGCTCGCCGCGTCGCCGTCGAATGCCGTGTCGCCCATGTCGACTTCGAGAAGGAATTTCATGCCTTCCACTGTGTCATTGAACTCCCGCTTGAGACTTTTGCGGCTTCGGGGCCGCGGCGGCCGGACCGCGCGCGAAAGTCTCCAGGAGTGATGCATGCCCCCGCCGATCCCGGGCATCAGAGGGGAGAGACAGCTCAAGCAGCCCCACCCCCCCCCGGGCGCTCGAGCCTGTGGCCCCGCCGCCTCCTCCCCCCCTGTGAGGCGACGGGGCCTTTTCCTGCCCGCACGCCCCTGCCGTGTCCCGCGGTGCCCGTAGGGTGGGCTCCATTGATCAACCGGCCTGTGTCAACCGGGCCACGGGGCAGGGGAGTCGGGGATGACCGAGGCAGGACCTGAAGTGGCACTGAGACCGGTGTACGAGGACGATCTGCCGGTCCTCGAACGGTTTCTGACCGACCCCGAGGTGGCGACCCCCTTCCAGTGGTTCGGCTGGAAGGATCCCTCGCTGTTCCGCCGCCGCTGGCAGGAGGACGGACTGCTCGGCGAGGACGGCGGGCAGCTCATGGTGGCGTCCGGCGCACAGGCGCACGGCTTCGTGGCCTGGCGCAAGCAGTTCTCCTCGCGCACCAGCCAGTACTGGGTCGTGGGCATCCAGCTGCTGCCCGAGTCGCGCGGCCGCGGCATCGGCACCCGCGCCCAGGAACTGCTGGTCCGCCACCTCTTCGCGCACACCCAGGTGCAGCGCATCCAGGCCGACACCGACGTGGACAACGTCGCCGAGCAGCGGGCCTTGGAGAAGGCCGGCTTCACCCGCGAGGGAACCCTGCGGGACTTCGTCTTCCGCGACGGCCGCTGGCGCGACTGCGTGCTCTACAGCATCCTCCGCGGCGACCTGGCCGAAGATCCCGCCGAGGGCGCGTCCGCCTGAGGGGTGCGTGCCTGAAGGGCACCTGCCTGAGGCGCGTCCGCATGAGCCGTGGTCGCCCCTATCCGCCCGGCGTCGCTCCCAGCACCAGCACCTGGATCGCCAGCACGGCCGCCCCGCGCGCCCACGCGTGGAAGTCGGAGACCTCGGTCTCCAGGATCACCGGTTCCGCGCCGGGCGGACGCCGGGCGCGGACCGTCGCGGTCACCACGTCGCCCGCCACGTCCATCAGGCCGACGCCCTCCCCGGCGAGCAGGATCTTCTGCGGCAGCGCCAGGTCCGCGATCTGCGCCACCATCACCCCGAGCGCCCGGGCCGCCTCGCCCACGACCCGGGCGGCCGCCGGTTCACCTGCCGCCGCGGCGGCCAGGACCTCGGCGTAACCGGTGGGCCGCCCCGTGGCCGCCTGGACCTGGTAGCAGATGCTGGGGATGGTCAACAGGGCGGTGGCGCTGCCCCGTTCGCCCTCGGGGGTGAGCGGGCCGCACGGGTCGACGATCCAGTGGCCGCCGAGCCCGCCGCCGCTCGTGCGCACCGGCCGGCCCGCGAGGACGAGCGCGTATCCGATGCCCGCGCCGATGGTCAGCAGCGCGAACCGGTCCAGGCCCCGCCCCGCGCCGAACCAGGCCTGCGCCTCCGCGAGCGCCGTCACGTCGTTGTCGACGACCACCGCGAGGCCGGTGCGGTCCTCCACCAGCTCCGCGAGCGGGACCCCGGTCCAGCCGAGGAAGCGGTTGTCCACGACGCAGCCCCGCTCGCGCACCGGCCCGGCCACGCCGATCCCGATCCCGGCCAGCCGCGGGAAGGCGGACCGGAAGTCCCGGGTCAGATCGGCCAGTACGTCCGCCACCCGGCCCGGCTCGTGCGTGGTGAGCCGCACCGTGCGCCGTGCGACGACCTCGCTGCGCAGCGTCGTGACGACCCCGTGGACCGCGTCGCCGGTGATCTTGAACCCGGCGAAGTGCCGCGAGCCCGCCACCACGTCGAGCGGCTGCGAGGGACGCCCCTGCCGGGCCCGGGCCGGTGCCGCCTCCCCGACCAGCAGTCCCGACTCGATCAGCGGCTTGGTCAGCCGGGTCAGGCTGCCCGCGGAGAGCCCGAGCCGCCGGGCCAGCTCGGCGCGGGAGCGCGGACCGTGCCGGAGCACCTCGATCACGACGGCCCGCTCGCCGGGGCTCAGCGGCGGCCAGCTCTCCTTCGCAGGTGTGCTCATGACCGGAAGAATTGTTCCGCGACGGAAGCAAAGTCAAGAAGCAGGCAGGGAGTTGAGGCCCGATCGTGAGGTGTGCGGGCCTCTTGACGCGGAGATAGTTCCGGCCCAAAAGTAATCGAGGGTCCTCCCTGCGACGTGTACGCCGGGGGATCCACCGCCACGCGCAAGCCGCCACCTGAAAGGGGTCCGCCGTGACCTTCTCGCTGGGCATCGTCGGCGCAGGACAGTTCGCCGGTTCATTCGCGAAGCTGTTCCGCGCGCATCCGGGCGTCGGAGCGCTGTACGCCACCGACCTGCTGGCGGAGCGGGCCGAGGACCTCGTCCGCGCCGAACGGCTGACGGCCACCTTCCCCACGTACGACGCCATGCTCGCCTCGCCGGACGTCGACGCCGTCGCGATCTTCACCCAGCGCTGGACCCACGGCCCGCTCGTCCTGCAGGCCCTGCGCGCCGGCAAGCACGTGTACTCGGCCGTGCCGATGGCGATCACCGAGGACGAGATCGGCGCGATCATCGACGCCGTCCGGGAGACCGGACTGACGTACATGATGGGAGAGACCAGCCAGTACAACCCGGCGACCGTGCACGCCCGCAACCAGATCGCCGACGGCGCCTTCGGCCGGCTCTTCTACGCGGAGGGCGACTACGTCCACGACATGGACCTCGGGTTCTACGCGGCGTACCAGTACAGCGGCGGCGCCGACTGGAAGGCGACGGCCAGCTATCCGCCACTGCTCTACCCCACCCACTCGGTGGGCGGCGTGCTCGGCGCCTGGCAGACGCACGCGGTCAGCGTCTCCGCGATCGGCGTCCCGGACGAGCGCGGCGACGGCGTCTTCGACAAGGACGTCAGCCGCTTCGGCAACGACGTGTCGAACGCGACCGCCCTGTTCGAGGTGGCGGGCGGCGGCTCGTTCCGCACCAACGAGTTCCGCCGGGTCGGCTACCCCTCCCACATCCGGGAGTCCCGCTTCCGCTTCTTCGGCACCGACGCCAGCATGGAACAGCTCGCCACCGTCAGCTTCTGGCAGGACAAGAAGGGGGTCACCGACATCAGTGAACTCCTGGAACCCAGGCCGACGTTGGCCCCCGACGACGCCTCGCTCGCCCACATCGCGCCCGAGCTGCGCGCCGCCTTCACCTCGGGCTCGGCGCCCGTCCACGACCGCACCCGGCTGCCCCGCGTCTTCGACCACATGCCGAACGGACACGAGGGCAGCCACCACTTCCTCGTCGACGACTTCGTGACCGCCGTCGCCACCGGCGGCCAGCCGCCGGTCAACGCCTGGACGGCCGCCCGCTACACCCTGCCCGGCATCGTCGCCCACGCCTCGGCGCAGCGCGACGGAGAGCGCCTGCGCATCCCCGACTTCGGCGACGCGCCCCGGAGCTAGCGCGGGTCAGCCCTGGTGGTGCTGCTGCGGGTGCGCGGCACCACCCTGCGGCGCCGCGGCCGGCACCAGCATGGCCTCCGCCTGCTCCTTGGGCACCTGGTGCTCGATGCCGCAGAACGTGCACTGCGTACGGAACTTGGTGGAGATCGGGAACAGCGGGATGAAGAACAGCGTGAACTTCGTGACGTACTTGCGCAGCGTGTGCGCCGAGGGATTGCCGCAGTTGCCGCACACGAACGTGAGTATCGCGAGCTGGAGGACATAGCCCCGCGTACCGAAGATGATCATCCCTGGTCCCTCCCGGTCCATGGCCACCGCCGAGAGTCCGGGGCCAGGGCGCCATCGTAGGCAGGCGTACGGCCGCTCTCACAAGCCGTATCGACGCGTGGAATGCTCTTCCTGCGCGAGGCGGCGCAGCGCGAGCAGCAGCGGCTCGAACAGCACGGCCGCCGCGACCACCAGCTCGGCCTTCTCCGCGTCGCCCTCCAGGTCCTCGATCCGCTCCATGTCGAGCCGTGCCACCTCGTCCATCTGCCGCGCGTACGCCAGGAGGACCTCGGGGTCGCTCGCGTACCCGAGCCGGACCACCGTGGTGACGGTGGTGACCAGCCAGCGGTAGCTGGGGGACAGGGCGCCGATCTCCCGCGCGTGCTCCCAGCCCACCGCCTCGAGGCACCGGTCGACCACCTCGGTCACCTCCCGCACCAGGGGATCGTCGGCAGGCGCCTCGGGCGGCTGCGGCAGCGCCCACATCGCGGCGCCGAGGCGGAACGTCGTACCGAGGGTCTCGTCGTCGACGTGCGCGAGCACCTCCCGGGCGGTCGCCACCGGCACCCCGCCGATCTGGATCAGGGCGCGCACCAGATTGAGCCGCCGCACGTGCGCCTCGTCGTAGTCCGCCTGTGTCTTGCTGATCCGCCGCCCCGGCGGCAGCAGTCCTTCGCGCAGGTAGTACTTGATCGTGCCGACCGGCACCCCGCTGCTCGCGCTCAGTTCCGCCAGCCGCATCTCTTGTGCCCCTTCTTGGAAAGTGCCACTATCCAATCACGCGAACAGACCGTGAAACAGGGGGAGTTGTGGCGCAGAAGCTTCAGACAGGACGGACCACAGCGGCCGTCGAGTCGGACGTCGTCGTCTTTCTCATCGGCATGCGGATCAATCACTTCTGGGCTGTGCACCGCTGGCTCCCGGTGGCCTGTGCGATGCCCATGATGCTCCGTGAGCTGGGCAAGGACCGCGGCCTGGGTCTGCTCAACTTCTTCCTCGGCACCGCGAGCCCGCGCACGTACTACGTCGTCCAGTACTGGGAGTCCAAGGAGAAGCTGCTCGCGTACGCCGCCGCGTCCGACAAGCGCCACCAGCCCTGGTGGGCCCGGCTGAACCGGTACGTCCGCAAGAGCGGCGGGCACGTGGGCCTGTGGCACGAGACGTACGCCGTGCCCGGCGGCTCGTACGAGACGATCTACTTCGACATGCCCGCCCACGGCCTGGGCAAGGCGTACGGGGTCCGCTCGCTGGCCGACGGGGTGCAGGCCAGGGACCGCCTTCGGGTCTGAGCCGGTCACGCAGCGCAGCGACGCGGTCGCGGATCGTACCGACACGAGCGCTTTCCCGGGCCGAATCGGCATTCCGGCGCTCGTGATGAAAGGATTGCGGCATGGCAATCAAGACCTACTTCGACATCACGATCAACGACGAGCCCGCCGGGCGCATCACGTTCAACCTCTTCGAGGACGTCGTCCCGAAGACCGCGGAGAACTTCCGCGCGCTGTGCACGGGCGAGAAGGGCTTCGGCTACGCCGGCTCGTCCTTCCACCGCGTCATCCCGCAGTTCATGCTCCAGGGCGGCGACTTCACCGCCGGCAACGGCACGGGCGGCAAGTCCATCTACGGCGAGAAGTTCGCCGACGAGAACTTCCAGCTCAAGCACACCAAGCCGGGCCTGCTGTCGATGGCCAACGCGGGCCCGAACACCAACGGCTCGCAGTTCTTCATCACCACCATCGTCACCGACTGGCTGGACGGCAAGCACGTCGTCTTCGGTGAGGTCGAGGACGGCATGGAGCTCGTGAAGAAGATCGAGTCCCTCGGCTCGCGCAGCGGTGCCACCGCCGCGAAGATCACGATCTCCGAGGCCGGCCAGCTCTGACCCGGCCCCCTCGCGCACATGGAGCCGGGACCCCCGCCACAGCGGCGGGGGTCCCGGCTCCTGCCGTGTCCGGACGGCCGTCGAAGGGCAGGGGCACAGTAACGGGACAGTAAGATCCCGAACCCAACTCCCCGGCGGGCGAGCCGAGTTAGGGTCGCGCTCACGAACGCGTGATCCACTCACCCCTCGCCCCGGGAGGCCCCGTGCGCCTGCGCACCCTGCCCACGCTGCTGCTGTCCGCCGCCCTGACGGCGGGCGCCCTCGCCGCCACCGCGGCCCCTGCCGCCGCCTCGAACAGCGCCCCGGCGTCCTTCGAGGACCGGCTGCGCGCGATACCCGGCGTCACCGTCACCGGTGTCACCGACAAGGAGGGCTTCCCGCTCTACGACCTGTCGATCACCCAGCCCATCGACCACGACCGGCCCGCCCTCGGCACCTTCCAGCAGCGGTTCACGCTCTGGCACAAGTCCACGGCCAAGCCGGTCGTCGTCTACACCGGCGGCTACGGCCTGTCCTCGTCGACCCGTGAGCCGACCACGATCCTCGGCGCCGGACAGCTCAGCGTCGAGCACCGCTTCTTCGGCCCGTCCGTCCCGGCCGGCGGCACGCCCTGGCAGAAGATGACCGTGCAGCAGGAGGCGGCCGACGAGCACGCCATCGTCACCGCGATCAGACCGCTGTACGACAAGTCCTCGAAGTGGCTCGCCACCGGCGGCTCCAAGGGCGGCATGACCGCGACGTACCACTACCGCTTCTACCCGCAGGACTACGACGGCGTCGTCGCGTACGTCGCCCCGAACGACGCGAACAACAACGACGACAGCGGCTACGAGCGCTTCTTCAAGACGGTCGGCACCCAGGAGTGCCGCGACGCGCTGGCCGCCGTGCAGCGCGAGATGCTCGCCCGGCGCGACGCGCTCCTGCCGAAGTTCGAGAAGACCGCGAAGGACGCCGGGTACACCTTCACGAACACCCTCGGCACCACCGACCGCGCCTACGAGTTCGCCGTCCTGGACCAGGTCTGGAACTTCTGGCAGTCGGGCACGGTCGACAACTGCCCGACCGTGCCCGACGCGAAGACGGTCTCCGACGACGCGCTGTACCAGTGGTCCCTCGACCACGGCCTGTCCATCTACGAGGACTCCACGCTCGGCGCGAACAGCACGGGCCCGTACTACCGGCAGGCCGCCGCCCAACTCGGCTGGGCCGACCTGAAGTTCAAGAACCTCAAGGGCGTGCGCCACTACCCGGACATCTACCAGCCGAACTCCGTGCTCCCCGCCGACATGCGCACCTCCTACAACGGTGCCGTCATCAAGGGCGTCGACCAGTGGGTGCGCACCACGTCGCAGCGCATGCTGTTCGTGTACGGGCAGAACGACCCGTGGAGCGCCGAGCAGTTCACGCCGAGCAGGCGCGACTCGTACAAGTACGTGGTGCCGGGCTCCAACCACGGTGCCCGCATCTCGGCCCTGCCCGCCGACCAGCGCGACGCCGCGACCGCGACGATCAAGCGCTGGGCCGGGCAGTAGGTCCACGGGGCGAAGACGGGCTCTCAGGGGCGCAGGGTCACGCCTTGCGCCCCAGGCCGCCGTACGCGTCCACGGCCGGCCCCTCGAAGGGGGCCGCGTCCGCGTCCGGCCGCCAGTCCGTGACCCGTACGACGCCGGGCTCCACCAGCTCCAGGTCGCCGAACAGGCCCGTCAGGTCGGCGACGGTGCGTACGTGGTAGGGCACGGCGCCGCTCTTGTTGTACGCCTCGGACGCGGCGATCATGGGCTCGCTCGTCGCCGTGCCGTCGCAGATCGCGAGGTAACTCCCGGACGGCAGACCGGACATGAGCCGGGCCACCAGTGACCGTGCCTGCTCCTGGTCGGCGAAGTGCCCCAGCGTGTTGAGGATCATCAGGGCCACCGGCTGCGACAGGTCGAGCGTCTGCCCCGCGGCGGACAGGATCGCGTCCGGGTCGGACAGGTTCGCGTCCAGGTACGCGGTCGTGCCCTCGGGCGTGCTCGTCAGCAGGGCCCGCGCGTGCGTGAGGACCAGCGGGTCGTTGTCGACGTACACGATGCGCGCGTCCGGCGCGAC
The DNA here is from genome assembly GCF_044460595.1 of Streptomyces sp. NPDC050085. Lineage (NCBI taxonomy): Bacteria > Bacillati > Actinomycetota > Actinomycetes > Kitasatosporales > Streptomycetaceae > Streptomyces > Streptomyces sp. NPDC050085. The sequence goes on from NZ_JBITJZ010000007.1 coordinate 350,945, forward strand.
GCGCTGCGCCACCTCGTGGGTGTTGTCGGCGGTGGGCAGGCCCGTGCCGACGTCGAGGAACTGGCGGATGCCCCGCTCCACGGCGAGATGGCGCACCACCCGGCCCAGGAAGTGCCGGCTGGTGACCGCCACGTCGACCAGGCCGGGGAATATCTGCTTGATCTGGTCGCCGATCTCCCGGTCCACCTCGTAGTTGTCCTTGCCGCCCACGAAGTAGTTCCAAAAACGCGCCGAGTGGGGCGTGGTGGTGTCGATGCGGTTGCGGATCTCTGACGCGGCGGCGTATCCGGAACCCTGGTCCGACATGAAGTGCCTCCTGAAGCAAGGGTGTTGAGCCGGGCACGGCTGTCGGGCCAGTCAATCATCAACTCCCTTGCGTGCGTGGCCCCACCGGCACCTCCAGAGGCCTGGCCAGACCCGTGATGCCCTCGTCGAGGCGCTGCAGATGGCGCAGCACGCGGAACGTGACGGTGTTCGCGGCCGGGACGCCGAGACCGTCGGTCTCCAGCATCGCCGCGATGCTCGCACCCGATTCGACGCTGCCCGTCGTGTCCGTCTCGTTCACGTGCGCGACGAGCACATCGATGTTGTGGGCGATGCGGCGTGCAGCGCGGCCCAGGCGCGGATCGGCGCCCACCCGCTTGCTGTACGGCACGAGTTCGGCGGTCGCCGCGAGCGAACGGGCGTGGTACGCGGACGTCTCCAGGAGCGCCACCAGGTAGCGGGCGGTCTGGCGCCGCTCGCGCAGCGGGGTGATCGGATGCGTCAACGGCTGCACGGACGCCCGCAGTTCCTCCAGCGCCGTGTCCAAGTCCCGCGCCTTGTCGAGGAGGTCGGCCGCCGGGCCGCCGCTGAGCTGCTCCACCGCGCCCGCCACGACGTCGCCGAGCCGCTCGAGGACGGTGGCGAGCAGCTCGTCGGTACGGCTGTCCGTGCGTACCGGCAGGACGAGCATGGCCGCGATGATGCCGCAGGCCGCACCCAGTGCCGTCTCCTCGATGCGCAGCACCAGCACGTCGAGGCTGTAGGTGTTCAGCAGGGTGTAGAGCAGGCCCAGCATCGCCGTCACGAAGAACGACATCAGCGCGTACGACAGGGGAGCGGTGAAGAACATCGCGAACACGCAGAGCAGGACCAGGACGAACGCGAGCCAGGTGTGATGGCCCACCGCCCCGGCGAGGGCCACTCCGGCGACGACGCCGAGGACCGTGCCGAGCAGCCGCCGGTAGCCCTTGACCACGATCTCGCCGGTGGAGGCCGTGTTGAGGAAGACGACCCAGCAGGTCAGTACCGCCCAGTACCAGCGCTGGCTGGACAGGAACTCGCCGCCGACGATGGCGAGCGCCGAGCCGACGGCGACCTGGAAGGCGGCGCGGGTGGTGGGCCGGCGCAGCCCCGCAGGGTCGTCCGCCGCCTCCTCGGCCTCCTTCTCCGCCCCGATGATGGACACGTCCTCCGCGTCGAACTCCTCGCGCGAACGCGTCGTCGCGGGGGAGTCGTCGGACTCGTCCTGCGGCCCGTCGAGCGCGAGCCTGAGGCCCATCACCGCGCGGGCGGCCTCACCGATGCCGCGGAACACGTCCTGTGTGGCGAGGGTGGCGCCGGGCGGGATGCGCTCCTCGTCGCGGTAGCCGAGCAGCCGGTTGCGGACGTGGGCGACGGCGGTGCCCCGGTTCTCGTCCGCGGGCCGCGACACCATCAGGTGCAGGGCGCCCAGATCGCGCCGGAGCGTGGCGGTCGCCTCGTCGGCGCCGTCGAGGTGCAGCAGTCGCCCGCCGGCCGGCACCGGCGCCCCCGGCAGGTGCAGGGTCAGCGTGTCGGCGCGCTCGGTGCTGCGGGCGTTGAGCAGCAGCATGCCCAGGCGCTCGGCGGCGACCTCGGCGTCCGCGACGCGGCGCTGGATCAGTGAGGCCGTCGCCTCGTCGCGCGCACCGTCCTCGAGCCGGCCCTGGATCATGAGCGCGGCCTCGTGCAGGCGCGCGGTGTGCCGGCGCAGCTCGTCGAGGACGTCGTCGAGCTCCTCGGGAGGCGCGTCGAGCAGCCGTGTCTGCGCGGTGACCAACTGGGCGAGCCGGGCCCGGAACGCCTCGCGCAGCCGCCCGAGAACCCGCTGCGGCGTCTCCGGCACGAGCACGAACCTGGCGACCGCGCTGCAGGCGAACGCGATCGCCAACGTGCCGAAGAGAGTGGGGAGTTGATCCACCGTCGCGTTCACGAACAGGGACACGAAGTAGACCTGGAAACCGATCAGGCCGAGCGCCGTGCCCCGGTCGCCGAATCTGCGACTGTAAACGGCGCCGAAGATCAGCGCCACGAAGAACACGTCGCCGACGACGACCAGGCTGTGCAGCAGCGCACCGAGCGAGACCGCCGCGAGGGCCGTCGGCACGCCGAGTGCCAGCGTGAGGGCCTGTCCGCGCACCGTCTTCTCGCGAATCGCGAACGTGCCGACCATCGCGGCCATCGCGCCGGCCACCATGTGCGTGACATCGGTGCCGAGCAGTGCGAGCACCGCGAGCGCGAGGCCGATGGCGGCGACGGTCCGCAATCCGGCCATCAGCCGCAGCAGTCCTGGGTCGGAGGCCACGAAACGGTTCCACGTCCGGCGCGGGGCCGCACCCGACCACACGTGCCGGGTCACCTGGGTCACCTGCGTCACTGCCTGCGTCACTCCAAGATCGATCCGTCGTCCGTGCCCCCGAGCATACGAGGATGCGAAGGCACCCTTGACGTGAGCATGGTCTGGTCCTTTACTGCTCCGTGCCGCGGTTCATATGGAGACGCGGTGTTCACAGACCTGAATTCCGGCCCGGCTGGGCCGAGTTGACCCGAACCATCGGAACAGGATGTGAGGCACACATGTCGATGAAGCGACACGTCGTCCTGGCGGCAGCGGCGACGACCGGGCTGCTGATGGCCGCCCCCTACGCGCACGCGGAGGTCGAGCCCGGCGGCTGGACCTCCGACTCCCCGACCTACACGACCCAGGAGCGCGGCTGCGGCGACGTCAACGGCCTGACGTTCACCCTGAGCTGCTCGGACGGCAGCGGCGAACAGCGGGCCGAGCGCCGGTACGCCACCTACACCGGCGGCACCCACCAGTTCGAGGGCTACTTCAAGATCAACAGCATGGGCGGCAGCCGCCTCAGCCTGAAGCAGACCTTCCGCGACACCAGCGGGAACCAGGGCCCGTTCTTCCTGCTCGCCGTCGAGCGCGGCGGCCGCCTGTACAGCGTGGAGGGCGGCGCCACCGTCGACTCGGGCGCGGCCACGGTCGGCGCGACCGTCCGCGTCAACACGGTGAACCAGGTCGGCGGCACCCACCGCACCTACATCAACGGCTCGCTGCGCAACACCGTCGCCAGCGCCTCGGGCAGCTACTACGACAAGTTCGGCGCCTACCGCACCAGCAGCGGCGCCGGGCCGATCTCGGTGACCTGGAGCAACGTCAAGTTCTGGCACAAGTAGGCCGCGTGCTCCCGGCCCGCCGCCCCCTGTGGCTCCTGATGATGGCTCTGCTGTGCCTGCTCGGCCCGACCGGCTGCGCCGCCGACCGCACGACGGCGCACCCCGCAGCCGAGCCGGCCGAGCTGACCGCGACCCGCGTCTCGCCCGTCGACATCGACCTGACCTGGCGGACGCGCGAGCAGGGTGCGGCGGGCCAGGCCCTGGAGTTCGCCACCGCACCGCACGGCCCGTACACCCTGCTCCAGTACCTGCCCGCAGGCCAACACACGTACCACCACCGGGACTTGATCCCCCACACCACCTTCTACTACCGGCTGCGCCCCTACCTCGGCACCGCGTCCAGGGCCGTGACCGTGAACCTGCCCGGTGGCCGGGCGAGCCCGGACGACCGGCCGTGGGCGCGCCCCCGCACCACCGGCCGACCGGCGCCCGACCCGGCGCGCACCGGCACGGCAGCCGCCGCACCCGCGGGCCTGTCGGCCACCGTCCGCGCCGCCGACGGCATCGAGTTCCACTGGGGCGACCGCTCCGCCGACGAAGCGGGCTTCCTCCTGGAGGACCGCCCCCGCGGCGCCGCCGCCTTCCGCGTCGTCGCCGTCGTCGCCCCGGGCATCGACACCGTCGGCCTGACCACGCTGCCCGACGAGCGCCGCGCGCAGTACCGCGTCCGGTCGTTCCGCTACGGCCCGGCCTCGAACGTCGTCCACCTGACGACGGGATCGGCCTGACCCGCACCTCCACCCGCACGCACCTCCACCCGCACGCGCCTCAACGGTACTGGCCCCACCCGCACGCGCCCCCACCCACACTCGCCCCCACCCGCACCCGCCCCACCGAGACGAGGCCCCACATGCGCAGACGCCACTTCCTAGCCGGCGCCGCCGCCCTCACGGCGACCGCCGCGCTCACCGCGCCCGCCGCCCACGCGGCGCCCCGCCCCGCCGCTCTGCCCACCCGCGCCGAGATCGTCGCGGTGCTGCGCCGCGTCGCCGACCACTGGATCGGCGCGCACACCGACCCCGGTGACAACCTGTGGGCCAACGCCACCTTCTTCAGCGGCCTGCTCGCCCTGCACCGCCTGACCGGCGACACCCGCCACCTCACGTACGCGCGCACGTGGGCGGAGAAGCACGACTACGCACTCAACGGCGGCGTCACCACCCGGCACGCCGACAACCAGTGCGCCGCCCAGGCCTACCTCGACCTGTACGAGGCCGAACCCGAGCAGGCGAAGATAGCCGCCCTCGAGGCGAACCTGCACCGCATGACGTACACCGACCAGGTCGACAAGAACGACGACTGGTGGTGGGACGACGCCCTGCACATGGCGATGGCGCCGTTCGCCCGCCTCGGCGTCCTGCGCGCCGACACCGCCTACACGGAGAAGCTGCACCGCCTCTACACCCACACCAAGTACGCCGAGGGCGGCCCCGGACTCTACGACGCGGCGAGCGGCCTGTGGTACCGCGACAAACGCTTCCTGCCCGGTGGCATCGTCGCGCCCTCGGGCAAGCCGGTCCTGTGGTCCCGGGGCAACGGCTGGGTCGCGGGCGGCCACGTCAAGTCCCTGAAGGCGCTGCCGGGTTCACATCCCTACGTCCCCGAATACCGGGCCACGCTCACCCGCCTGGTGCAAGCGGTGGCCGCGGTCCAGCGCACCGACGGCTTCTGGAACGTCAACCTCGCCGACCCCACCCATCTGCCAGGCCCCGAGACGAGCGGCACGAGCTTCTTCCTGTACGGCACCGCGTACGCGATCCGCACCGGACTCGTCGACCGCGCGGCGCTGGAGCCCGTCGCCGCCCGTGCCTGGCAGGGCCTCGTCACCAAGGCCGTACACGCCGACGGCGTCCTCGGCTACGTACAGAAGGTCGGCGACCGCCCCGAGTCCAGCCAGCCGATCACGTACGACAGCACGGCCGACTTCGGCGTGGGCGCCTTCCTGCTCGCGGGGACGGAACTCGCCGCGCTCGCCGGCTGAGCCGCCCGGCCGGTCACTCGCCCCGGTCGACCGCCCTGAGGACCGCCCCCACCAGCGGTCCCGACGACTCCCCGCCCCGTCCGCCGCGGCGCATCACGGCGGACGCGGCGAGGTCGTCGTGCCAGGCGGCGAACCAGCCGTTGGGCTCCTTCTGCCCGATGACCTCCGCCGAGCCCGTCTTCGCCCCGATGTCGCCGTGCAGCCCCAGCATCGAACCCGCCCCCGAACCGGCGGTCGCCACCGTGTGCAGCAGGTCCTTCAACTGCGCGTGCGCGCCCCGGTCCAGGGTGCGGCGCGCCGTCGCGAGCTTCCGGTGGTCGACCGAGGGCGCCACGAGGTACGGCTGCCGGAACTGCCCCGTCCGGGCGGTCGAGACGACCGAGGCCATCGTCAGCGGGTTCATCCGCACCTGGCCCTGCCCGATCATCTGGGCCGCCTTCGACGCGGCGTGCTCGACCGGCACGGACCCGTCGAACGCGGGGACGCCGACCGACCAGTGCTCCCCGATGCCGAAGACGTCCCGGGCCTGCCGCGACAGGTCGTCGTCGGCGATGCGGCCCGCCTGCGTGATGAAGGCGGTGTTGCAGGACGCCGCGAAACTGGTCCGGAAGGTGCCGCCGGCGATGTCGAAGTCGTCGACGTTGTGGAACTGCCAGCCGCCGTACGACGCGGTCTTCGGGCACGGGTGCGGCTTGTCCGGGTCGGCGATCTTCTTCTCCAGGAGCAGCGACGCCGTGATCATCTTCATGGTCGAGCCGGGCGCGAGCCGCCCTTCGAGAGCCGTGTCCTCGCCGCCCGCACGGGAGTTGGCGACCGCGAGGATCTCCCCGGTGGACGGTTTGAGGACGACGAGCGAGGCGTCCGGGCGCAGCGCGACCTCCCGCTCGGCGACCTTCTGCACCCGCGGGTCGATGGTGGTCGCGAGCCGGCCGGGCGCGCCTTCCGGGACCGAGAGCAGGGACGTCCCGGTCGGCGGCTCCGCGTCGCTGCCCGCCTTCGCCGAGGACGCGAGACGCAGCTCGACGCCCGGCCTGCCGCCCGCCGTCTTCGCGTACGCCCGCCGCAGCCCGTCCACGACGGGCCCGAGCGAGGGGAACGCCCGCGTGTCGAGCGCGTGCCCGTCCCGGTCGATCGGGGTGACCGGAGCCGCCCCGGCCTCCTGCGCCAACAGCCGCTTCCCCTCGGTGAGTTGAGGGTGCAGCACCTGGGGCTGCCAGCGCACGACGGCCTCGCCGTCCCCGGGCCTGCGCACCACCGTGAGCGCGCTGTCGTACGTCAGCGGGGCACGGGCCCCCTCGTAGCGGAACTCGGCGCGCACCGAGAACGGGACCCGCGTCCCGTCCGGTGTACCCGGCTTCAGGTCCTGCGCGGCGAGATGGGCACCGTCCTGGTACTCCCGCAGTGCCGCGCCCGCGGCCTTCGCGTCGTCGGTGTCGTCGGCGGCCGCGTCCACGTCGCCGTCGGCCCACGCGTGCAGGAAGTCGTCCGCCGCCGAGCGGACCTCCGACGCGGAGATCGGCCCGGTCCGCGGCGCCTGCTCCCCGCCGAACGCCGCCCACGCCCCGAGCCCGGCCCCGACCAGGCCGAGCGAGGCCGCGCCCGCGATCCACAGGTGCCGTCTGCCACGGGGGGTGCTGCGCTCGCCGTCCACGGGGCCTCCGCCCAGTCGTTCCTTGATCCCGACGCCTCACACTAGGGCGGCGGACGCCGCCGCCCCCTGTCGGAGTGCGCCGTTCAGGGGGCACCGTCGAAGGACGCGCATGGGGACGCTTCTGGGGGATGCCCCCCAACCGGTCCTGCGGGTTCACCGGATGGTGCGGCCCCTCCCCGCCCGGCCAGGCTTGGGCCATGGACGCTCACGAGATCCCCGCACCACCCGGCGGCCCGTCCCGCCGCTCCCTCCTCGTCGCCGGCACCGCCCTGTTGGCGCTGACCGCGACACCCGCGGCGGCGGCGCCGGACCGGGTACGGATGCGGCTGCCCGCGCCGACCGGCCCGTACCCGGTCGGCACCACGGCCCTGCGCCTGGTCGACACCTCCCGCCGCGACCCCTGGACGGGCGGCCCCGCACGGGAGTTGATGGTGGACGTACGTCATCCGGCCCGCTCCGCGGCGGGACATCGGCGCGCTGCGCAGATGACGGCAGGGGAAGCGGCGGCCTTCGACCGGCTCAACAACTTCGAGGGCCTGCCCACGGGCCGCGTCGACTGGTCCGCCACTCGCACCTTCGCCCACGCCGGGGCCCCGCTCGACCGGCGCACACCGCACCCGGTGGTCCTCTACTCGCCCGGCGTCCTCGACCCGCGCACCCTCGGCACCACGCTCACCGACGAACTCGCCTCATGGGGGTACGTGGTGATCGCGGTCGACCACCCCTACGACGTCTCGGCCGTCGAGTTCCCCGGTGGGCGGATCGAGACGAGCAGGCTGCCGCAGGAGTTCACCGCCGCGCAGCAGGCGGGCCCGGCGGCGGTCACCGCACTGCTGAAGAAGACCACCGCGGTCCGCGTCGCCGACCTGCGCTTCGTCCTCGACGTCGTCGAGCGGGCCTTCGACGAGGGAGCCCTGTGCCGGGCGCCGATCGGGGCGTTCGGCCAGTCCGCGGGCGGCTTCGCCGCGTTCCAGGCGCTGCACGACGACCGGCGGCTCGCGGCCGCGGCGAACCTCGACGGCGTCCTCGCGTACGTCCAGGACGACCACGACGAGGGGAACCTGTCCGGCGTCGCCGCCCACGGCACGGACCGGCCGCTGCTGGTGATGGGCAGCGAGGGAAACGACCGCACGACCGTGCCCTCCTGGCGCGCCCTGTGGCGCCACAGCACCGGATGGCGCCGGAACCTGTCCCTCCAGGGTGCGCACCACGCTACGTACACGGACGCGACGACCCTGCTTCCGCAGATCGCCGCCCGCCTCGGCCTGCCGCACCGCACCCTCGTGGACTGGGTGGGTACGGTCCCCGCGCAGCGCGCGGTCGCGGCCCAACGGGCGTATCTGACCGCCTTCTTCGACCGGCACCTGCGCGGCCGGGACAGCGGCCTGCTCGACGGGCCCTCGGCGCGCCACCCGGAGATCACTTTTGTGTGAGGGAAGTCCGGCGGCCACGGCCGCCGGACCTCGTGCGGGACTCAGCCCAGGCCGAGCGCGCCGATCGTGAGGTCCGCCAGGGCGGCCTCGCCGAGGGCGTTCGGGTGCACGGGCACGAAGTTGGTGCCGAACAATGCCGGTTCCACCCAGCGCGTCCCGCTCGCCTGACACGCGTCGTGCCCCTCGGACGCCGCCGCCACGTCGACGTAGGTCGCCCCGGTCTCGGCCGCCGCCCGCCGCACCGCCTCGTTCAGATGGGTCTGGATGTCCCGCACGTACGGGACGTCGCCGGACGCGATCGGCATCTTCACGAAGCAGCCCGCCTGCGCCGTCGCCGGCATGATCCACGGGTAGCCGAGGATCGCGACGCGCGCCTGCGGCGCCTTGTTCCGCACGGCCTGCAGCGCGGCCTTCACCGCCGGATACGTCTTGCCGTCGATGTCGTCGGCGAACTTGCTCCCGTACAGCGACGAACAGGGGTGGCCCTGGCCGGCGGTGGCGACCCCCGCCGACGCGCACGCCAGGATCGTGCTGATGAACGTGTTGTTGTCGTTGCCGCCGATCGTCATCGTCACCAGGCGGGTGTCCGCGCCCAGCGCGTCCAGCTGCGGGGCCACGCCCGGGTACTGCGACCCGGCGTAGTCCTTCGTCTGCGCCCCGCCGCAGGTCACGTCCTTGAGGGCGGCGCCGGTGCGCTGCGCGATCACGTGCGGGTAGTTCGCCGTCGAGCGGGCGCACAGCGGGCTCGCGGACGGGTCGAGCGGCAACACCCCGGAAGCGGCGCTGTAGCTGTCGCCCAGCGCGACATAGGGGAGGGGCTGCGGTGTCGCCTGCGCCGGTGCGCCGAGGCCGAGAGCTGCCGCTCCCGTCGCCACGGCGACGGCCGCCAGCCGCTTCCTGAACGCGCGAATCGCCATCTGGTGCTCCTTCGAAACCGGCTCGGCTCATGGCCAAGTTCCGTATGAGACAGGAGAGTTCAGCGCTGACGATTGAAGCTACCGACGAGTTCGAAAACGAGTCAATAGGCGTGCGCAGGGTGGTGACCTGGCGGAAGGAGGGGGAGGGCTCAGCCCGTCTGTGCGGAGTCGTCCCGCGCGTGCCCGAAGTCGAGGACGTCCTCCGCGGTGCGCTCGGTCTGCTGCGCCGCTTCGCGTACGTCGGCGAGGACGTCGCCCTGCTCGTCGACGAGACGGTCGTAGATGGGCGCCGGGGCGGTGGACGGTGCGGGCACGGTGCGTTGCTCCTGCTCTGAGTGGCGTGGACGCCACCTGGTCGTTCGGGACAAAGGGGGACCCTACGCGGCGCCGCCCGGCGAGGGCCAGCCGGGGTGCGCCCATGTCATCCTCGCCACACTCTCCACTGTAACTACTAGTATGTACGAACCGTTTCCCGTACTGCTTCCCGTACTGCTTCCGTACTGCTTTCCGTACCGCTTCCTGCACCGCCTCCTGCACCGCAAAGATCGAGGAGTTCGCCCCCATGCCATTGGTCCGGATCGACGCCCTCACCGCCGACAGCGCCCGGCTGCACGCCCTGGGGCGCGCCGTGCACGACGCGCTCGGCGAGACCATGGGTTTCCCGCCCGACGACCTGTTCCAGGTGCTGACCGCCCACGACGGGGTCCGCAGCACCCTGCGGTACGACGACTACCTCGGGGTGGAGCGCGACGACGACGTCGTGTTCGTCGGGATCACGCTGCGCGCGGGCCGCCCGCCCGGCCAGAAGCGCGCCCTGTACCGGCGGATCGCCGAGCTCGCCCACGCGTACACGGGTACGGAGCCCCGGAACATCCTCGTCACGCTCACCGAGAACGCCTCGATCGACTGGTCGTTCGGTCATGGGCTGGCGCAGTACCACCTCGACGACCGTGAGGGAGGGGCGGCACAGGGCCCCGTGCCAGACTCCGGCCCATGATGATCAGAGACGCCCGGGACGACGACTGGCAGCGCATCTGGCCGTTCTGGCGGCGGATCGTGCGAGCCGGCGAGACCTATACCTGGGACACCGACACGGCCGAGCCCGAGGCCCGCGCGCTGTGGACGGGTCCGGGCCGGCGCGTGTTCGTCGTGGAGGACGACGCCGGGACGATCGTCGCCAGCGCCTCTGTGAAGGCCAACTACGGCGGCGCCGCGGCGGACGTCGCCAACGCCGGATTCATGGTGGACCCCGACCGCGGCGGCCACGGATATGGCCGGGCCCTGGCCGAGCACGTCCTCGCCGAGGCCCGGGCGGACGGCTATCGCGCGATGGTGTTCAACGCCGTCGTGGAGACCAACCCGGCCGTACGGCTGTGGAGTTCGCTCGGCTTCACGATCCTCGGCACCGTGCCGGACGCCTTCGACCACCCGCGTCACGGCCGGGTCGGGCTGCATGTCATGCACCGGGCGCTGTAGGGCGGGGCGGAGCGCTCGAGGGCAGTGCGGACCCGGACACCCGTCAGGTTAGGGTTACCTAACCAGCGGGGTCGCTTCCTCGTTGGGCCGCGCCCGTCCCCGAAGGAGCCCGCATGACGGCGACGCCCGCCGCCGAGCAGCCGCCCGCACTCGCCCCCGCCGGGCCCCGGGATCCACGCCGCTGGCTGATCCTCGGCGTGATCTGCCTCGCGCAACTCGTCGTCATCCTCGACAACACGATCCTCAACGTCGCCGTCCCCACCCTCACCAGCGACCTCGGCGCGACCACCGCCGACATCCAGTGGATCATCAACGCGTACGTCCTCGTGCAGGCCGGACTCCTCCTCACCGCGGGCGCCGCGGCCGACCGCTACGGCCGCAGGCGCCTGCTCCTGACCGGCCTCGCCGTCTTCGGTGCCGGCTCGCTCGCCGCCGGACTCGCCCAGAGCGCGGCCCAGTTGACCGCCGCCCGCGCGGGCATGGGCGTCGGCGGCGCCCTGCTGCTCACCACCACGCTCGCCGTCGCCGTCCAGGTCTTCGACGAGGACGAGCGGGTCCGCGCCATCGGCATCTGGGCCGCCGTCAACGCCCTCGGCTTCGCCGCGGGCCCCCTCGTCGGCGGCGTCCTGCTCGACCACTTCTGGTGGGGCGCGCTCTTCCTCGTCAACCTGCCCGTCGTCGCCCTCGGCCTGTGCGCCGTCGCCCTCCTCGTCCCGGAGAGCCGGGCCGAGCGCAGCCACCGCCCCGATCTGCTCGGCGCCCTGCTGTCGACCCTCGCCATGACCGCGCTCGTGTACGCCGTCGTGTCCGGGCCCGAGCACGGCTGGACGTCGCCGTACGTACGCGTGGGCGCGGCCGCCGGAGCCCTCGCCCTCGTCGCTTTCGTCGGCTGGGAACGCCGCTTCCCCGACCCGATGCTCGACATGGGCTTCTTCCGCGACCGGACCTTCACCGGAGCCGTGTTCGGCGCCCTGCTCATCACCTTCGGCAGCGGCGGAGCCCTCTACCTGCTGACACAGCAGCTCCAATTCGTGCTCGGCTACGGCCCGTTGGAGGCGGGCCTGCGCACCGCGCCGTTCGCCCTGACCGTCGTCCTGCTCAACTTCACCGGCGTGTCCGCCTGGTTGAGCGCCCGGCTCGGCATCCCCGGTGCCGTGGCCCTCGGCATGACCCTGCTGGCCTGCGGGCTCGCCGCGGTGGCCGTCGCCGGGCGCGTCGTGGACGGGTACGGCGGGCTGCTCACCGGGCTCGTCCTGATGGGCGTCGGCTGCGCGTTCGCCAACCCGGCGATGGCCGTCGCCGTGCTCGGCTCGATCCCCCGCGAGAAGGCGGGCGCAGGCGCCGGGATCGAGGGGACGGTCACCGAGTTCGGCAGCGGCCTCGGCGTCGCCGTCCTCGGCGCCGTGCTCAGCGCCCGCTTCTCCGCCCTCGCCCCGCTGGCCGCCGCCTCCCTGCCCGCGGCCCTCGCCGCCGCGGACTCGGCCGCCGAACGCCGCACCGTGACGCGGGCGTTCGGCTCGGCCCTGGAAACCGGTCAACTCGTGGGCGCGGCCGCCGTGTTGACCGGTGGGCTCGTCGCCGCGACGCTGCTGCACCGGGCGGCGCGCGGCACGGCGCCGGTCGCGGCGGTCACAGATCCAGCGTGAGCCGCTCACCCCTGGCCCGCGACACGCACACCATCAGCGTGTCGTGGCAGGACCGCTCCTGCTCGGTCAGCACGCTGTCGCGGTGGTCCACCTCGCCCGCCAGCACGTCCGTCTCACAGGTGCCGCACGTGCCCTCGGTGCAGGAGTAGAGCACCTCGACCCCGGCGTCGCGCAGTGTGGCGAGGATCGAGCGGTCCGGGGCCACCGTCAACGTACGGCCGGAACGGGCCAGTTCGACCTCGAACGCACGGTCACTACCGGTGTCCACCGCGGCCGGAGTGAACCGCTCCGTGCGCAGCGCCCCGGGCGGCACCAGCGCCTCGACCGCCGCCAGGAGGGACTCCGGGCCGCAGGCGTACACGAGCTCGCCCGGCTGCAGATCGGCGAGGTGGGCCGCCAGATCGAGCGGTCCCTCCCGCAGGTGCAGCCGCTCGGCCGGGTACTGGTCGGCCAACTCCCCGGCGAACGCCATGGATTGACGCGACCGGCCCCCGTAGAACAGGGACCACTGCCCGGCCGCCGCCAGCATCGGCACGATCGGCGTGATGCCGATGCCGCCCGCCACGAACCGGTACGCCGGTGCGTCCTCGAGCCGGAAGTGATTGCGCGGGCCGCGCACCGACACCCGGCTGCCGGGCCGCAGTTCGGCGTGCACCCGGGCCGAACCGCCGCGCCCCGCGGCCTCCCGCAGGACGGCGATCCGCCAGGAGCGGTCGTCGCCCCCGCACAGCGAGTACTGCCGCTCCAGGCCCTCGGCGCCCGTGCCCAGGAGCAGATCGATGTGCGCGCCCGGCTCCCACCCGGGCAACGGAGCGCCGTCCGGGCGGCGCAGGAGCAGGGAGACGACGTCGGCGGCCTCCTGGCGGCGTTCGGCGACGACGAGCTCGAACGGTGCGGTCACGAGACGCGGTCCTCTTCCGTTTCCGTGGTGGAGTGATCGGGGTGATCGTGGTGATGGGCGTGATCGGGGTGGGCGAGCATCCACTCCCACATCGCGACCGGGTCCTGGCAGGTGTGCCGGGCGCCGCAGTGGCAGCGCCCGTCGAGCAGGTCGGTCCCCGGGAGCCAGTCGATGCGGAACACGTCGCCGCTCATCCGGCGGCCAGCTTCCCCAGGATGCGGCGGGCGGCGAGACCGCCGGTGTCGATGTTGATGCTGAGCTCCTGGTAGCCGGCGGTCTCGGTGTCCAGGGTGCGCTGCAACAGGTTGAGCGCGTCGACGTCCTGCATCACCACCGTGTGGTTGAAGTCCCGCAGGAACGCGGTGACTTCGTCGTCCCCGACCGCGAAGTTCCGGGACACCGCCCAGAAGTCGTAGACCGTGCCGGGCGTCGAGGGCGTGATCGCATACGTGATCTCGGTACGGAACACGGGAGCGTCGGCGCCCGCCGGGCTGATGCGACTGTGCAGCAGGTACAGGCACGGCGCGTGGTACTCGATGTCCTGGAGTCGCTGGATGCGCCCCTCGATCCCCGTGGAGCGGGCGTAGAACGGCGGGCACGCGGCGTCCTTCATGTGCCGGGACACCCGCACGATGCCCGCCGCCTCGTCGACCTCCGTGGTGATCGGCGTCTCGGCGACCTCGGGCGTGCCGATGTAGCCGCCGTGCAGGTACGTCTCGTGCGACAGGTCCATCAGGTTGTCGACGAGCAGCAGGTAGTCCGCGTCGATCGGCTCCATGCCCTGCACGGTCACCCAGCCGTCCTCGGCGAGGTGCGGTGCGCGCGGGATCGCGGCGGTGTCGGCCGCCTCGGGGTCCCCGATCCACACCCACACCATCGCGTCGACCTCGGCCACCGGGTACGAACTCACGCGCGCCGTACGGGGAATGCGCTTCTGCCCGGGCACGTACACGCAGGTGCCGGTCGTGTCGTAGGTGAACCCGTGGTAGCCGCACACCACCCGGTCCCCGTCGAGGCCGCTCGCCGACAGCGGGAAGCGACGGTGCACGCAGCGGTCCGCGAGGGCGACCGGATCGCCCGCCTCCGTGCGGTAGAAGGCGATCGGCTCCCCGAGGATCGTGCGGCCGAGCAGCTCGCGGCCGACCTCCGACGACCAGGCGGCGACGTACCACTGGTTGCGGGCGAAGTCCGAGCGGGCCGGGGGTGTGGACATGGCAGGCGTCCCTCCTGTCACCGCGCGGCACCGTCGCCGCGCGTCGCCCCCAGATTGGTGACGGGCGGTCACCGCCCACAACGGGACTTCCGTCAGGCGGAAGCCCGGGGCGCGGGCGAGACGGGTTGCCAGCCCAGGGCCCGAGAGATGCCACGACCGGCCAGTTGCACCGCCGGAATCAGAGCGGGTGTCCGTGCCCCCGCGGCCGGCACCACGACGGACACCGCCGCGACGACGTCGCCGCGCGGCCCGCGCACCGCGGTCGCCACCGACAGCGCGTCGTCGGTGATCTGACGGTCGCTCACCGCGACACCGCTGCGCCGTACGTCGGCGAGCATCCGCCGCAGTCGCTCGGGATCGGTGACGGTGTACGGCGTGAACGCGGCCAACTCCCCGTCGCCGTACGCCTCTTGGAGCTCCAGGCCGCCGTGCGCGAGCAGTACCAGGCCGACGCCCGTCGCGTGCAGCGGCCAGCGCGCCCCGACCTGGGAGTGCACGCCGATGGCCGAACGGGCCGACAGGCGCTCGATGTAGACGACCTCGCGGCCGTCGCGCACCGCGAGATGCACGTTCTCGTGCGTCGCCTCGTACAGGTCCTCCAGATACGGCAGCGCGACCTGCCGCAGGCCGAGCCCGCGGGGCGCGAGCGCGGCGATCTCCCACAGCCGGAGCCCGACGTGGTAGCGGCCCGCGTCGTCCCGTTCGAGCGCACCCCACGCGGCGAGCGCGCCGACCAGCCGGTGCGCGGTGGGCAGCGGCAGACCGGCACGCCGGGCCACCTCGGTCAGGGTCAGGGCCGCATGCGCCTGGTCGAACGCGCCGAGCACGTCGAGCAGCCGGTCGGCCGCCGAGCGCGTCACCGCCGGGGCCTACGCGACCGGGCAGTGGGTGCGCAGGAACGCGAGCAGCGCGGCGTTGAACCGCTCGGGCTGCTCGGCGCCCGGCAGATGCCCGGCCTTCTCGATCACGCAGAGTGTCGCGTCCGGCACGAGGGCCGCGATCGACTCGGCCTCCGCGACCGGCGTGTACACGTCGTCGGCGCCGACCACGACGAGCGCCGGGACCCGGGCCGCGGCGAGGCTGTCGCGGTAGTCGGGCCGCTCGGCGCGCCCGCGCAGCGCGGCCGCCGCGCCCCGCGGGTCGGTGGCCCGCATCATGCCGAGGACCTGCTCGGCGACCTGCGGCATCGCGGTCACGTTGTAGGCGGCGAGCATCTTGTCGATGACCTCGTCCGCGTATCCGCCCATGCCCTCGGCGAGCAGCCGGTCCGCGAGCCCGTTCCGGAAGGCCCGGCCCTCGGCGGTCTCGGCGGGCGCGGACGTGTCGGACAGGACGAGGGCGCGCGTGCGCCCGGGATGCCGCAGATGGAACTCCATCGCGATCTGCCCGCCCATGGAGACCCCGCCGACCACGGCCCGCTCGACCCCGACGTGGCCGAGCAGGGCGGCGACGTCGTCGGCGAACCGGGCGAGCAGCACACGGCCCGGTGTCACCTCGCTCTTGCCGTACCCGCGCAGGTCCGGCGTCAGCACCCGGTACCCGGCCCCGGCCAGCGCCTCGGCCTGCGGCCGCCACAGCGTCCGGTTGAAGGGATGCCCGTGGACCAGCGCGACCGCGGTCCCGTCGGCCGGACCGAGGTCGTCGTACCGCAGAACGGCGCCGTCCACCGTGAACTGGTTCATGAAGCACTCCTGACGTGGTCGTTCACCGCCGGTCCCGTGGCCGCACGGTAGGCCGCGTCCCCCGTGGTGATCAAGGGACGTAATGGGCAGGGACCCTTACTACAATGGGCGGCAGGGCCCCGCCCCCGCCGGTCCCGTCCACTTCCACCGAGGAACGATCTTGACCACGCACCACCGGCCCGACATCCGCCTCGTCGTCACGGACATGGACGGCACGCTCCTGGACGGCGACGGCCGCATCCCCGGCACCCTGTGGCCGCTCCTGGCGGAACTGAACCGCCGCGGCATCGTCTTCTGCCCCGCCAGCGGCCGCCAGTACGCCACCCTCGCCGACCAGTTCGCCGCCGTGGACGACGGCGGCATGGTCTACATCGCGGAGAACGGCACCTATGTGGTGCGCGGCGGCACCGAGATCAGCTCCGACGTGCTGGACCCCGGCGTCGCGGGCTGGATCGTGAAGGCGGTGCGCGGCCTCGTCGAGGACGGCGTCGACGCGGGCGTCGTCGTCTGCGGCAAGAGGTCGGCGTACGTGGAGCGCTCCGACGAGGCGTTCATGACCGAGGTGCGCAAGTACTACCACCGGCACGAGATCGTCGAGGACGCCGGTGCCGTCGAGGACGACATCATCAAGGTCGCCCTCTTCGACTTCGGCCACGCCGAGACGACCACCGCACCCGCCCTCGCACCCCTCACCGCCTCGCACCAGGTCGTTGTCTCCAGCGAGCACTGGATCGACGTCATGAACCCCACGGCGAACAAGGGCGTCGCCGTCCGCGGGCTGCAGCGCGAACTCGGCATCACCGCCGCCCAGACCATGGTGTTCGGTGACTACCTCAACGACCTGCAGATGCTGGACGCCGCCGACTGGTCGTACGCGATGGCCGACGCCCACCCCGAGGTGGCGCGCCGGGCCCGCCACCGGGCCCCGTCGAACACGCAGGACGGTGTGGTCCGCACGGTCCGCGAGGTCCTGGGGCTGCCCGCCGACGCGTGAGACGCGGTCCGCTCAGCGCCCCTCGGCGGGTTCCCACACCGAGCAGTCGTGCGCGAACAGGACGCGGCGCGGGTCGAGTTCGAGGATCCGCTCCAGCCACGGCCGACAGTCGGGCAGGGGCGGCTCGACCCCGTCCGCGGCAGCCCGCAGCGCCAGCTGGTCCGCGGCGAACTCGGACGCGAAGTCGTGCGCCTGCCCGGCCAGCACCACCGTCCCGTCGCTCTGCCGGACGGCCAGCGACTGGTGCCCCGCCGTGTGTCCGGGCGTGGGCACCACACGAATGCCGGGCCGCAGCTCCGCCTCGCCCGTGAGCTCCACGTACGACGCGCCGGGGAAGTCGACGAGCGCTTCCGCGGTGTGGTCGCCGCCCCGCGCGGCCGCCAACTCCGCCGCCTGTACGACGATGGGGGTGCCCCCGAACAGCGGGTTGCCGCCGCAATGGTCGAAGTGCAGATGGCAGTTGACCACCATGGAGACGTCGGCGGGGGAGAGGCCCGCGGCGGCGAGAGCGGCCCGCAACGGTCTGCGCCGCGGCCGGTAGTGAGCCTCGGTCTCGGGACCCGCGTCGCCGATCCCCGTGTCGAACAGCAGGACCTCGTCGCCGTACCGCACCAGATAGGCGAGCACGGGCTCCACGCGCGGCGCGGGCCCGCCCACCTCGGAGGCCGGCCGCACGAAATACCCCAGATCGAGCCGCCGCACCTCTGCCCGCACCCGCATCACCGTCGTCATCCGATCATGCTGCCAGGCGGGCGGGGCCCGGCGCAGCGGAAAATGCTGGTCGGTGGGTTGTTAGGGTCCGGCCATGGTGCGTTTGAAGATCGAGATATCCGTCCCGGAGAGCCATGCCGATGCAGTGATCGAGGCGCTCCACGGGGCAGGGGCGGGCCGGGTCGGCGCGTATGCGCGGTGTTCCAGCGTGTGGCGGGTGACCGGCAACTGGCAGCCGTTGCCCGGCTCGCAGCCGTACGACGGCGAGGTGGGCGTCGTCCAGCACGGTGAGGAGTGCAGGATCGAATCGGTCTGCGACGCGGACCAGGCCCGCGCCGTCCAGCAAGCGGTCCGCGATGCGCACCCGTACGAGGAAGCGGTCATTCACTTCATCCCCCTGTACGAGCCGTAGGCCCGCCGGCAGCACTGTCCGGTCGCCGCACTCGAACTGCGGGAACCCACCACCCGCGTCAACCACCCTGCGGATCAAGGGGCCTAGTGCCCCGCAAGCAGCTTCACCGCGACCACGCCCGCCCCGATCACCGCGTTGAGCACGCCCGCGACCGACGAGCCGAGCAGGCCCGCGCCGACGCGGCGCCCGCCCGCGAATCCCCACCCGGCCAGCGCGGCGACCTCGCTGCCCACCGAGATCCACAACGCCGTGGTGAGCTCCGGCGCACCGACGGCCGACAGGCCGATCAGGAGCAGTGGGCCCGCCGCGCTCGTCAGCAGCGGGCTGCTGGTGAACAACGTGTGCCGGATCTCCGGCAGCCGGGGCATCCGCCCGTGCGCCACGGGATGGGCCTGCAGATCGGCGACGAGGGTCGCGAGCCACAGGCCCAGCGCGGTGACCGCGACCGAGACCGCGGCGCCCACGTGCGTGGGGTGCCCGCCCTGTGCCAGCCCCACGAGGACGGCGAGCAGGGAGAGGGAGGCGTAGATCCGTTCCTTGAAGCGCTCGCGCAACACGTCCGCGTCCGCGTGCGATCCGGCCTTCGCCGCCATGCTCTCGCTCATGGCCGCACCCTAAGCAGGAACCGGGGGTGGATCGTGGACCCATGACACCCTTCTGCCACGCCTGCGATGCCGAGGCCCGCTTCGCCGAACTCCCGCCGCGTGAACGCATCGCCTGCGACGCGCACTGGCGCGTCGCGCACGCGTACAACAGCGCCCTGCCGGGCTGGCTGGTGCTGCTGCCCCGCCGCCATGTCACCGCCGTGCACGAGCTGACCGACGCCGAGGCCGCGACGCTGGGCCGTTGGCAGGTCGGGCTCTCCCGCGCGCTGCGCGACGTGACCGGATGCGCCAAGACGTACGTTGTCCAGTTCGCGGAGGCGGAGGGCTTCGCGCACGTCCACTTCCACGTCGTGCCCCGCACCGAACGGCTCACGGTGGCCCAACGAGGGCCCGGTGTCTTCGAGTTGCTGCGCCGACCCGAGGAGGAGCAGGTCACGGCCGACGAGGCCGACCGCCTCGCCCTCGCTCTGCGCGCCCGGATCTGAAGCTCTCTGAACTCTCTGAGTTCTCTGAGCTCTCTGAACCTCTCCGGACCCCGACGACTACGACAGGTCGAGCGCAACGACCCGGTCGACGCGCGCCGCCCCGCCGACGTGGGTGAGCGGACCCGCGGCCGACGAACGTACCCCCGCGGTGAGCGTGGCCGGCCGGCCGAGCCCGTCGCCCATGTCCACCGCGATGTCCCGCACGCCCAGCGGGCCCAGGCGCGCGGCGAGGCACGCGGTGCTGTTGGCGTTCGCGACGTCCTCGGGGACACCGATCGACGGCGCGAACATCCGGGCCGCCGCGCGCCCGTCCGCGTCCGGCATCGTGTGCACGTACGCCCCGAGCAGCCCGAGCCGGTCGCAGACCTCCCGCAGCCGCCGGGCATCGGGCGCGACGGCGTCGAGCGCGGCACGCGAGACGACGGGGACGAGCACCCGCTCCCGGCCGAGCGCGGCGACGCACATCCCGGGCGCGAGTACGTCCGCGGCCAGGCCGAGGGCGGACGGGAGAAGCCGCCGCTCCCGCGCGACCGGCTCGCGCACGCGCACCGCCGCGGTCTCGAACGACGCGTCGATGCCGAGCGCCGTCCGGGTCGCCCGCCCCGCGAAGGCGTGCGTGCGCGTGCGCAGCACGGTCCGGTACTCCGTGGCGCAGGCACGCCCGGCGAGCACCGCCAGCGCGGCGACCGTGCCGTGCCCGCACGCAGGCAGTTCCCCTGTGGCCGTGAAGAAGCGCACGCCGACCTCGTCCCGGGCGTCGTCCGCCCGCAGGAACACGGCGTGCGAGGTCCCGAGGAGGACCGGCACGCGCCGCCGCTCGGCATCCGCGAGCCCGGTGGCGTCGACGACCGCGGTCGGACTGCCGCCGCGCCCCGCACGCAGACACGCGTCGACGACGGTCACCGGCACGAGGGTGGACATGCGGTGATCGTAACCATCCGTCCCGCGTCGCGCGCCCTCAATTCCCTTGCGGTTCACGCATGTTGCACGTACGCGTCCCTTGCGGATGGCGCGGGCATGACATCACTGGCATGCCCCCACAGTGACGCAGGAGAAGCCAGTGAATCCGACCAGAGTCCTCCGCAGATCCGCCCTCGCGACCGGCGGCGCCCTCGCCCTCGTCGTGGCCTTCGCGGGTTCCGCCCTCGCCGCCCCGCCCGCCGCGCTGCCGGCCAACGCCGACGCGACCGAGCAGACGTACCAGCCCGCCTACGACTACGACACCGACGGCTGCTACCCGACGCCGGCCATCGGCCCCGACGGCACCGTCAACGGCGGCCTCAACCCGAGCGGCGCCCTCAACGGGCAGTGCCACGACGCCCCGGACCTCGACAACACCAACGGCTACGCCCGCTCCAAGTGCAACAACGGCTGGTGCGCCGTCCTGTACGGCCTGTACTTCGAGAAGGACCAGGCGGTGGCCGGCAGCGGGCTCGGGGGCCACCGGCACGACTGGGAGCACGTCGTCGTCTGGGTGCACGACGGCACCGCGCAGTACGTGGCGACGTCCGCCCACGGCAAGTTCAACATCTACTCCCGCGACCAGATCCGCTGGGACGGCACCCACCCGAAGGTCGTCTACCACAAGGACGGCATCAGCACCCACTGCTTCCGCCCGGCGACCGCGAACGACGAGCCGCCGGAGAACCACCGCGGGACCTGGCAGTTCCCGGCGCTGGTCGGCTGGAACGGCTACCCGGCGGGCCTGCGCGACAAGTTGAGCGCGTACGACTTCGGCAGCGCCAACTTCGGCCTGAAGGACGCGAGCTTCCCGAGTCATCTCGCGGCCGCGCTGCCCTCGGGTGTGCCGTTCGACGTCAACGCCTGAACCAGCCTGCAGGAACGGCAAGTTACTGGATCGTAACCTCCGAGTGCTACCGGCGGTAACGCGGTGCTGGATACGGTCCCGGCGGCGCGTGGGGGCGGTGGGACGACCGCCCGCACGCCTCGTCGGCCTGCCCGCACACCGGCCGTCGTCCGCGCTGAACGCCAGGTACGGAGCGCGAACTCCGCCTGCACTCAGGAGGTTTGCCATGCCCGCCCCCACCCGCCTGCTGGCCGCCGCCGTCACCGTCGCCGCCTGCCTCGGCGCACAGGCCCTGCCCGCCGCCGCGGCGACCGGCACGGACCACGAGGTCTCGCGCGGCGTCACCATCCCCGCGTTCTACAACCCGCCCGCCGAACTGCCCGACACCAACGGCGCGTTGGTGCGCAGCGAACCCCTGCCCCTCGCGCTGAGCCTGCCCACGCTGCACGGCCCGCTGCCCGGTACCGCGACCCGCATCATGTACCGCACCACGGATTCCGGCGGCCGCCCGGCCGCCGCCACCGGCGCCTACCTCGAGCCCGCGGCGAAGTGGCGCGGCACGGGCCCGCGCCCGCTCGTCGCGCTCGCCCCCGGCACCATGGGCCAGGGCGACCAGTGCGCCGCCTCGATGGGCCTCGAACACCCGCTGCGGCTCAACGGGCAGACGGTGTCGGTGGGTTACGAGGACCTGGCGATCTACCGCTTCCTCGCCAAGGGCGTCGCGGTCGTCGTCACCGACTACATCGGCCTCGGCACCACCGACCGCCTGCACACCTACGTCAACCGGCTCGACGAGGCACACGCCGTCCTCGACGCCGTCCGCGCCGCCCGCACCCTCAAGGGCGCCACGGTCACCACCGCCTCCCGCGTCGGGCTCTTCGGCTACAGCCAGGGCGGCGGAGCGACCGCGGCCGCCGCGGAACTCCAGCCCGCCTACGCGCCCGACGTCACCCTCTCCGGTACGTACGCGGGCGCGCCGCCCGCGGATCTGACACAGACCACGAAGGCCATCGACGGCAGCGATCTCGCGGGCGCCCTCGGCTGGTCCCTCAACGGATTCCTGCAGTCCGACCCGGAGCTCAGGCCCATCGCCGATGCCTACCTCAACGACAAGGGGAAGGCGGCGCTCGAGGACCTCTCGACCCGGTGCGTCGGCGACGCCCTCCTCGCCTACTCCTCCGCGCGCAGCACGTCCTGGACGAAGGACGGCACGTCCCTCGCGGACATCATCCAGGCAGAGCCCAGGCTGCAGGCGTTCCTCGCGGAGCAGCGCATCGGCACGATGAGGCCGGCGAGCCCGGTGCGGGTGGCCACCGGAGTCAGCGACAACCTCGTCCCGCACGGCCAGGCACGCCAGTTGGCCGTCGACTGGTGCGGGCGCGGTGCGCAGGTCACGTACAAGGCCGTACGGCTGCCGGACGTGGGGCGCGCGCTGCTCAACCACTTCGCACCGCTGCTCACCGACCAGGGGAGCGCCGTGAACTGGCTCACCGACCGGCTCGCGGGCGAGCCCGCGGCGTCGAATTGCGGAGCGCTGCCCGGGCAACCGTGACAGCATGACCGGGCTTCACCGTCCGTCGTTCCCGTCCGAAGGGATGCCCAGGTCGTGCCTCGCGCCGTCACGCTCATCCGCTCCGCCGCCCTGTCCGACGTCGCCGAGTACGCGTATGCGGCCACGGCTCCGGCCGAGGCCCGGCTCGTCTTCCTCGCCGGGGCCTGCCCGCTGGAGAAGGACGGTTCGACCGCCGCGGCCGGGGACTACGCGGGCCAGGCGGCCAAGTGCGTGGAGAACCTGCGCACGGCCCTCGACGCCGCGGGCGCGGACCTGCAGGACGTCATCAGCACCCGGGTGCTCGTCGCGTCCACGCGGCAGGAGGACCTGGTGACGGCCTGGCAGGTGGTGCGCGACGCCTTCGGCGAGCACGACGTGCCGAGCACCCTGATGGGCGTCACGGTGCTCGGCTACCGTGACCAGCTCGTCGAGGTGGAGGCCGTCGCGGCCGTGCTCGACGAGTAGCCGAAACGGACCCAACCACCGCGCAGAGCACGGTGGTTGGGTCCGTTGCTGCCTCTGTGTCCGGACCTCAGTGTCCGGGGCTCAGTGTCCGGGGTTCACTGCGTGGTGACCTTCACCGGAGCCGTCTCGGCCGAACTGTGCCGCTGCGCCCAGCTCTCCAGCGCCGTACGGCACGCATGGTCCAGATGGTGCAGGCCCGTCAGATGCAACTCGACGGGACGGTCCCGCGGCAGCGCCTCCAGACTGTCCAGGATCTTCGGCAGCCGCAGGAACGTCGCATTGCCCGACAGGTACGCCTGCACCGGGCCCGCCCCCTTGTCTATGACCTCCAGCTTCACGTGCGAGGCGTCCCAGGCCGTCTTCACGACGGACAGCGCGACCCCGACGAGCACCCCCTCGAACATGCTGACCGCGACGATCGACACCGCCGTCACCACCAGGATCAGCGCCTCGCCGCGGTGCTCGCGCCACAGCGTCACGAGCGCCCGCACCGGCACCAGCTTGGCCCCGGCGTGCACCAGCACCCCCGCGAGCGCCGGGAGCGGGATGTACGCGAGGACGCCCGGCAGCAGCGCCGCGAACAGCAACAGCCACACGCCGTGCAGCACCCGCGAGGCCTTGGTGCGCGCCCCGGCCTGCACATTGGCGGCGCTGCGCACGATCACCGCCGTCATCGGCAGCGCGCCGAGCAGCCCGCACACCGTGTTCCCCGCGCCCTGCGCGAGCAGTTCCTTGTCGTACGAGGTCCGGGGCCCGTCGTGCATCCGGTCCACGGCGGCCGCGCTGAACAGCGACTCGGCGGACGCGATGAGCGTGAACGCCACGACCGTCCCCAGCAGGCCGACGCCCACGAGTTCGCCGAAGGCGTCCAGGGACGGCGGCTGGATCGCGTCGAGCAGTCCGCTCACCTCGACGGTGGCCACGGGTGCGTCCAGCAGGACGGTGACACCTGTCGCCAGTGCTACCGCGGCCAGCGGGCCGGGGACCACCCGCAGCCGCCGCGGTGCGCGCCTCCACAGCACCAGCAGCGCGACCGTGCCCGCCCCGAGGGCCAGGGAGGCGAGCGAGGCGGAGCTGTCCAGCGAACCGGCCACCGCCTCGGGCAGCCCCGCTATCTTGCCGAGCCCCGATTCGGGTGCGTTCGCATCCAGGACGGCGTACAACTGGCCCGCGATCAGCACCAGGCCGATGCCGGCGAGCATGCCCTCGACCACGGACACCGAGATGGCACGGAAGTAGCGGCCGAGGCGCAGTGCGCCCATGCCGAGCTGCAGCAGTCCGGTCACGAGCACGACGACGCCGAGCACCGGCAGGCCGAACCGCTGCACCGCCTCGTACACGAGGACGGTCAACCCGGCGGCGGGGCCCGACACCTGGAGGCTGCTGCCGCGCATGAGGCCGGTGACGACGCCGCCGACGATCCCGGTCACCAGGCCCAGCTCGGCGGGCACGCCCGAGGCGACCGCCACGCCCACGCACAGCGGGAGGGCGACCAGGAAGACGACGAGGGACGCGGTGAAGTCGGCCCGGAGATGGGGGTACTTGGCGGTGATCCGCGGGATCCCGGCCGGCGCGGCGCTCACAGCGCCTCGAACGTGTCGGTGTCCGTGCGGTGCGTACGGACGACGCCGGTGTGCACCTCGTAGTACCAGCCGTGCAGGCGTACGCGCCCGTCGGCGAGCCGCGACTGGACGCACGGGTACGAGCGCAGCCGCAACAGCTGCGTGAGGACGTGCTGTTGGACGGGTGCGGCGACCGTCGGGTCCGCCGCGTCGTGGTGCTCCGGCAGGTCGGCGGCGTGCGCGAGCCAGTCGCGCACCGCGGGCACCGCGTCGAGGTCGTCGCCGCGCACCAGCGCGCCGACCGCGCCGCAGTGCGAGTGCCCGCAGACGACGATGTCCCGGACGCCGAGCACGTCGACGGCGTACTCGATGGTGGCGGCCTCACCACTGGGGAGGCCGCTGGGGTGGGCGGGCACGATGTTGCCCGCGGTGCGCAGCTCGAAGAGCTGCCCGGGACGGGCGCCCGTGATCAGGGCGGGCACCACCCGGGAGTCGGAACAGGTGATGAACAGGACCTCGGGCCACTGGCCTCGAGCGAGCGGAGCGAGTTCCTCCGGGCGTCGGCCGAAGCTGCGGGCGTGGTCGATGAGGGGCTGCATGATGGTGATTCCTCCTGGCGCGTCGTGGGGGACGCGTCGGACCGGCAGGACAGAAGGGACTGCGGAGTCCCTGTCAGCAGCGGAAGACCTGAAGAGCGGCCGGGGTGTGATCCGGAACGGATCTGCCCGGGCGGCCGGTGATGTCGGCGGACGGGCTCGACGGATGGGCGACGGCGGGCCGCTGCCCTGGTGACAGCGGTGCGGGGCACGGGAGTTGGGTGCCTGCGGGGCCCGCGCGTCGGCAGTGCCGGCCGCGCGGTGCGTCGACCGGGTCCTGAGGATGCGTACGGTCGGCGGGAGCGGCGGCGGGCGCGCGCCCACCGGACGCGGACACCTGCCCGCGCTCGGACGCGTGTGCGGGAGTGAACGTGTGCGCGCACGAGAGCAGAGGGAGGGTCAACAGGGCGGCGAGCACGAAGGCGACCCGCATACGTACCGTCCCACCTTGGAACATGCGCCCTCCCTTCATACCCTCACGCGTCAAGCCCGAGCCAACGGTTGGTCAACCGAAGGTCAAGAAGAAGATTAGCTGTGCAAAGGTGATCGGTGGGTTAACGCGACGTTGCGGCTCGAAGGAAGCGTGAAAAGGGCCGTCGATTGGCGTGAACGACACGGTGGTGCACGGCGGTTGACCCCGCCACCGCGCGCGCCGGAGGACGGCCGCGTTCACCAGCTCAGCGGATAGCGCACCGGATGCCCGCCGATCCGTCCCGGCAGCAGCCCGATCGCCACCAGAAGGGTGGTGGCCAGTGCGAGCAGCGGGAGGAACGGGAGCGGGTGCGGCGCCTGCAGCACGACGATCGCGGCGGTCGCCGCGGCGGGGGAGTGCGACAGGTGCGTGAGCATCATCGCGCCGAGCGAGAGCCCCGCCGCGACGGCCGCGGCCCAGCCGTTGCTCCCGGCCACCGCGAGGGTGCCGAACCCGATGACGGCGGACAGGAGTTGACCCCCGACGAGATTGCGCGGCTGCGAGATGGGCAGACCGGGCGCCCCGTGGACGAGCGCGGCACTGGCGGCCAGCGGGGGTATGAGCAGCGGCTGGTGCAGCAGGACGCCCACGGCGACGAGCAGGAGCAGGGCGCCGATCGCGAACGTGGTGGCCCTGAGGACGTGCAGCGGGTGCGGGCGCTCGGCGGGCGGGGGCGTGGACATACGGACTCCGGGCAGGGCGGGGCAGGGTCCGCTGATCATAAACAAACTGTTGAAGGTTATGGCGAAAGCATTGCCTCTGAGGCAAAGGCCCGGATGGGGGCTGTGCAGCGGAGCGCGGGCGCTAACGGGCGGCCGTGCGCAGCGCCGCCAGGGCCCGGTCCGCGTGCGCGCTCATCCGGAACTCGCTGCGGACGACCTCCACGACGCGACGGTCGGTCCCGATCACGAAGGTGGCCCGCTTCGTCGGCAGCGGACCGAACCCGCGGGCCACCCCGAACTGCCCGCGCACCACGCCCTCGGGATCCGAGAGCAGCGGGAAGCCGAGGGTGTGCCGCCCCGCGAACTCGCGCTGGCGGTCCACGGCGTCCGAGCTGATGCCCACGGGACGCGCGCCGACCGCCGCGAACTCGGCCGCCAGATCCCGGAAGTGGCACGCCTCGGCGGTGCAGCCCGGCGTCATCGCGGCCGGATAGA
This sequence comes from Streptomyces sp. NPDC050085, assembly GCF_044460595.1. Taxonomy (NCBI): domain Bacteria; kingdom Bacillati; phylum Actinomycetota; class Actinomycetes; order Kitasatosporales; family Streptomycetaceae; genus Streptomyces; species Streptomyces sp. NPDC050085. The sequence continues at coordinate 378,131 of NZ_JBITJZ010000007.1, forward strand.
AGAACACCACCACCGGTCCGTCCGCGAGCAGGGAGGACAGCGAGGTCGGCGTGCCCGTCTCGTCGGGCAGTGTGAAGTCCTCGACGACAGAACCGACTTGGATCCGGACGGACGCAGGCACGGGGCCTCCCGGCGACACTGGAACGGAGTGGAGCACGACAGCCGAGATCCTACTCAGGGGTAGCCGCACGGGTTCCGGCCCGTCCCCCTCGTCCTGTCCGCCTGTCCGCCTGTCCGCCTGTCCACCTCTCCATCTGTCTGCCTGTCCACGTACATGTCGGATTCCTGCCAGAACCCCGGCGAGGACCGGTGTTGACTCCTCTCATGACGACCACGACGACGGCTGCGCACCACGACGACGCCGTACGACGCTTCCGTGACCTGCACAGCACCACCCGCCCGCTCGCCCTCGCCAACGCCTGGGACGTGGCCGGCGCCCGCATCGTCGAGGCCGCGGGCGCCCCCGCCGTCGCCACCACCAGCGCGGGCGTCGCCTGGTCGCTGGGGCGTCCCGACGGCGACGCCCTGACCCGCGACGAGGCAATGGCCGCGATCGCCCGGATCGTTGCCGCCGTCGACGTCCCGGTGACCGCGGACATCGAGGGCGGCTACGGCGACGACGAGGCGGCCGTCGCCGAGACCGTCCGGCAGGTCATCGCCGCCGGAGTCGTCGGCGTCAACATCGAGGACGGCGCCCGCCCGCCGAACTCGCCGCGCGCCTCGCGACGGCGCGCCGCACCGCCGCGGCCGAGGGCGTCGACCTCTACCTCAACGCCCGCATCGACACCTACCTGTTCGGCCTCGGCGCGGAGCGGGACCGGCTGAAGGAGACCCAGCGGCGGGCCCGCGCCTACGTCGACGCCGGAGCGGACGGCATCTTCGTGCCCGGCGTCGTCGACCTCGACGTCATCGCGGCGCTGGCCGACGCGATCCCCGTACCCCTCAACGTGATGGCGGGCCCGGGCGCCCCGTCGGTCGCCGACCTGGGCAGGGCCGGAGCGGCCCGCGTCAGCCTGGGCTCCGCCGTGGCCCAGGCCGCCTACGCCGCCGCGCGGCGCGCCGCCGAGGAACTGCTCGGATCCGGGACCTACGAGGCCGTCGCGGGCGGCATCGACTTCTCCGACCTGAACGGACTGCTCCACCGCAAATGACGAGCCCGGCGCAAGGGCTTTGGTGCAGATGTGGTGCGCTAGTGGTGTGGATGTGATTCACTCGAAGGGATCCCGTACCCGTCGTACGACAGGAGACAGCACCATGGCAGCCGCGCACCCCGAACACCCCGCCAGCGAGCGCATGTCCGTGACCCTGGTGCCCCCGGCCGTCGTCGCGGTCAATGAACTCGCCGAGACCGGGCGCGTCAGCAAGGCCGACGTCATCAACCGGGCCGTGCTGCTGCTCGGATTCGTCGAGCGCGAGCGGGCCAAGGGGCACGAGCTGATGATCCGTACGCCGGACGGCGAGTTGGAGCGCATCCACATCCTGTGACGCGTGAGGCACGGACCCGCCTCGCCTCCGGCCCGTGCGACGCGGCAGAATGGAACGGCCTTACCACCGTGTCCAGGGAGCGTCGCATGACCAAGGAAACCGAGAAGGCCGTGCTGGCCGGGGGCTGCTTCTGGGGCATGCAGGACCTCGTCCGCCGGCAGCCCGGCGTGCTGTCCACGCGCGTCGGCTACAGCGGCGGCGACACCCCGAACGCCACGTACCGCAACCACGGCGACCACGCCGAGTCGATCGAGATCGTCTACGACCCGTCGGTCACCGGCTACCGGGACGTGCTGGAGTTCTTCTTCCAGATCCACGACCCGACCACCAAGGACCGCCAGGGCAACGACATCGGCCGCAGCTACCGCTCGGCCGTCTACTACGCCGACGAGGCGCAGCGCGAGGTCGCCCTGGACACCATCGCGGACGTCGACGCCAGCGGCCTGTGGCCGGGCAAGGTGGTCACCGAGGTCGAACCCCTCGGCGACTTCTGGGAGGCCGAGCCCGAGCACCAGGACTACCTGGAGCGCTACCCCGACGGATACACCTGCCACTTCCCCCGCCCGAACTGGAAGCTGCCGCGGCGGGCCGGGGCGGCCACCGACTAGGTTGCGACGGGGCGCCGGCCGAGGGGACCGGCCGGGGCGCCCGGGTCCGATGCGGCGCGTGGGAGGGAGCCTGCCGTGGTGGAGTGGAGATGGGTCGGCCGGGGCGCCCGGCAGGTCCCGCAGCCCTGGGCGACACCGCTCGTGTGGACCGCCGCGTACGTGGGCGCCTTCGCCCTCGTCGGACTCTTCGACGTGCTCGGGGTCCTCGACCGGACGGGCCTCGCCCTCCTCGTACTCTCCCTGCTGGCCGGTCTGTTGGGGATGCGGGGGCGTTTCATCGCGGCGCCCGGCACCGCGTTCCTCTGCTGGACCTGCCTGAACGTGCTCGGCACCGAGCCGACCGGCGAGCTGTCCTGGGCCGGACACCGGGACGCCGGGTGGATGGCGTGCCTGCTGAGCGCGGCGGTGGTCGGCACGGTCGCCGGGCGGGTCCTGCACGCGCGCGCCGCCTATCGCCGCCTCACTCCGTACGTGGACGAGCGGGCCTGAGGTTTTCTGGGGCTCCGGGCTCCGGGCTCCGGACTTCAGGCGCGTACGCCCCGCATGAGGGTGTCGATCAGACTTCGGGTGAACTCCTCGGTGACCGGCAGGTCCGGCAGCAGCAGCCGGTGGCAGCAGGCGTCCCAGAGCTGGTCGACCAGGACCCGGGGATCGACGTCGGCGCGCAACTGCGTTGTCGGATCGGCCTCGATGTCGCCGGTGCCGGGAAAGGTCAACGCCGACTCGACGGCGTGGAAATAGCCGTCCAGGGCGAGCGCCCCCTTCGACGGCCACCACTTGTAGAGCGTGGTCTTGCTGACGCCCGCCGCCTCGGCGACGGCCTCGAAGGTGAACGCGCCCATGCCCCGGTCGAGCAGCAGCGTGCCGGCCGCGTCCAGCGCGTCAGCGCGCACCTCGCCGGCGGGCCTGCGCCCCCGCCCCCGCCGTACTCGCTCCGCCGTGTGCGGCCTCCTGCTCCGGCTGCTCCGGCTGTTCCGAACGTCCCCGGATGACGCGCCCACCCTGACGCAGGCCCGGTGGCCGAGTTCGATCCGGACGCGCTCGACCGGATGCACCGCACCAACATCCGGGGCACGTTCGTGGTGGCCCAGCAGGCGGCGCGCCGGGTCCGCGCCGGCGGCGCCGTCGTCACCTTCTCCACCTCGGTGACCCGTCTCGCGTTCCCCGCGTACGCGCCCTACGCGGCGAGCAAGGGCGCCGTCGAGGCGATGACGCTCGTACTCGCCCGCGAGCTGCGCGGCCGCGACATCACCGTCAACGCGGTGGCGCCGGGGCCGACAGCGACGCCCCTGTTCCTCGACCCTGTTCCTCGACGGCAAGGACGAGGAGACAGTGGCCCGGCTCGCCGCGCAGTCCCCGCTCGAGCGCCTCGGCACCCCCGCGGACATCGCCGAGACGGTGGCGTTCCTCGCGGGACCCGGCCGCTGGATCAACGGCCAGGTCCTGTACGCGAACGGCGGTATCGCCTGACCTGCGGCGGGGTGCTCAGGCCCCGCTGGCGTCGAGCATCTCGTCGCGCTCCACGATCTTGACGCGCTCGCGGCCCTGCGGTGCGCCGAGGGCCTTCTCGGCGGCGTCCAGCCGGTGCCAGCCCTCCCAGGTGGTGAAGCGGACACCGCGCTCGCCGAGGAAGGCGTCGACGGCCTCGGGCGCGGGCGACGCGGGCGTGTGCAGACGGCCGCCCGCGTGGTCGTCCAGCAGGCTGGCGACGGTCTCGTTGGCGTCGCCCTTGGTGTGACCGATCAGGCCGATCGGACCGCGCCGGATCCACCCGGTGACGTACGTGGACTGCAGGTGGCCGCCGGACTCCTCGATGACCCGGCCGCCCTCGTCGGGCACGGTTCCCGAGGCGATGTCCCAGGGCAGCTTGGGCAGTTCGTCCGAGAGGTAGCCGACCGCGCGGTAGACCGCGGAGAGGTCCCAGTCGGTGAAGGCGCCGGTCCCCTTCACGTTGCCCGTCCCGTCGAGCTCGGTGCGCTCCGTGCGCAGACCGACGACCCGGCCGTCCTCGCCGAGGATCTCGGTCGGCGACTCGAAGAAGTGCAGGAAGAGCTTGTGCGGGCGCTCCCCGATGTCGCGGATCGCCCAGTTCTCCAGGGTCTTGGCGACCATGTCGGCCTGCTTGTTGCCGCGCCGCGTCGCGATCGAGCCGTCGTCGTAGTCGATGTCCTCGGGGTTGACGATGACCTCGATGTTCGGGGAGTGGTCGAGCTCCCGCAGCTCCATGGGGCTGAACTTCGCCTGCGCGGGACCCCGGCGGCCGAACACGTGGATCTCCCGGGCCCTGTTGGCCTTGAGCCCCTCGTGGACGTTCGGCGGGATCTCGGTGGGCAGCAGCTCCTCGGCGGTCTTGGCCAGGATGCGCGCGACGTCGAGCGCGACGTTGCCGACACCGAGCACGGCGACCTTCTCCGCGTCGAGCGGCCAGGTGCGCGGCACGTCGGGGTGACCGTCGTACCAGGAGACGAAGTCCGCCGCGCCGTACGAGCCGTCGAGGCCGATGCCCGGGATGTCGAGGGCCCGGTCGGCGCTCGCGCCGGTGGAGAAGACGACCGCGTCGTAGAAGCTGCGCAGATCGTCGAGGTCGATGTCGCGCGGGTAGTCGACGTTGCCGAACAGCCGGATCTGGGGCTTGTCGAGCACCTGGTGCAGGGCGGTGACGATGCCCTTGATCCGCGGGTGGTCGGGTGCGACGCCGTAGCGGATCAGGCCGAAGGGGGCGGGCATGCGCTCGAACAGGTCGATGGAGACGCCGGGATCGGCGGCCGCTGCGGACTTGAGCAGGGCATCGGCGGCGTAGATGCCGGCGGGGCCCGCTCCGACAATGGCGACCCGCAGGGGGCGAGGCATGTGCAGTTTCCCTTCGAATGACGTCGACGTGCTGAAGCGATCTTAAAGTAAGGCAAGCCTTAGTTGGCAGGCGGGTCGCATCTATGGGGTCATAAGGCTGAGTTATGGGCTGTCAAAGGTGTGCTTTAGGGCGGCATTACTCCCGCGACAAGGCCGTACGGCTGCCACTACCGTGCCGTCGTGGATCTTTTCCCGAGCTCATGGACGGCCCTGCGCACCGCGGTCGCCGACACCCCCGACGAGGACTTCGACCGGCCCTCCGGCTGCGCCGGCTGGCTCGTGCGCGACCTCGTCTGCCACCTGGTCATCGGCGCGCAGGACGTACTGATCACCCTGGTCACGCCCGCCGACGGCGCACCCACCGCGGACGCGGCCGGCTACTGGATCGACGACGAACCCGACGGCGGTGAGGGCCCGCCCGACGCACTCGTGCCGCGGCTCGCCGCCGCGTACGGCGAGCCGCGCTGGCTGAAGTTCCACTTCGACGACCTGGGTGCGGCCGCAGGCCGGGCCGCGGAGCTCGCCGACCCCGCCGCGCGCGTCAGCACCGCCGGCAAGACACTGACCGTCGCCGACTACCTGTCCGCGTACGTACTCGAATGGACACTGCACCACCTGGACCTCGTCGCCCATCGCCCCGCGGCCGGCGAACCGCCCGCCGCGTCCCTGGCGGGCGCCCGCACGCTGCTGGAGCGGATCGCCGGCGGACCGCTGCCCGCCGAGCTGAGCGACAAGAACGCCCTGCTCATCGGCACCGGCAGGCGCGCCCCGACCGAGCGGGAGCGGGCGCTGCTGACCGGCTGCGACGCGAAGCTGCCGGTCGCGCTGGGCTGAGTGACGGGGAGGGGGGCGCGGCGGTGACGGAAGTGGCGAAGGACGTGCCGGAGGTCGTTTCGGGGACCGGCCGGCCGGGCCTGTGGCGGCAGCGGGACTTCATGCTGCTGTGGAGCGGCCAGACCATCAGCGAGACGGGAACGGCGGTCACCGAGGTCGCGCTGCCGCTGCTCGCGGTCGTCGCGCTCGACGCCAGCACGCTCCAGGTCGGACTGCTGACCGCGGCCACCACGCTGGCGTTCGTGCTGATCGCGCTGCCCGCCGGCGCGATGGTGGACGGCGCCGCCAAGCGCTCGATCATGATCGCCTGCAACGTCCTGCGACTGGTCATCATCGGCTCGGTCCCGCTGGCAGCGGCATTCGGCGCCCTGACGCTTGCGCAGCTCTACGTCGTCGCGGTGACGGCGGGCGTGTGCTCGGTGTTCTTCGACGTCTCGTACCAGAGCTACGTGCCGTCCTTGGTCCGCGGCGACGACCTGATGGACGCCAACGGCAAGCTCGGCACCACCCAGGCGTTCGCCCAGCTCGGCGGGCCGAGTCTGGGCGGAGGCCTGGTCGCCCTGTTCGGGGCCGCGGGCGCGATGACCGCCGACGCGGCCTCCTACGCGGTCTCGGCCCTGTCGATGCTCGGGATCAGGGCCCGGGAGGAGCCGCCGCCCGCGCGGGCGCCGGACGAGACGATGCGGCGTCGGATCGCCGAGGGCCTCACGTTCGTCTTCGGGCACGTCATCCTGCGCAGGATCGTGGCGTGCACGGCCACCGCGAACCTGTTCGGCGGCATGTCCACGGCGCTGTCCATGGTGTTCCTCGTCCGCGTCCTTCATGTGCGTCCCGCGCTGACCGGGCTGATCATGGCGGGCGCGGCGCTCGGCGGGATCGCCGGGGGAGTGTGTGCCGGCCGGCTCGCCAGGAGGATCGGCACGGCCCGCATCATCTGGGTGTCGATGCTGGTCTTCGACGCCCCGGAGGTCGTCGCTGCGGCCGCGTGGCAGGGCTGGGGCGTGCTGCTTTTCCCGCTGGGCTGCGGCATCGCGTACTTCTCCGGGATGGTCTACAACGTCGCCCAGCTCAGCTACCGGCAGTCGGTGACGCCGCCGGAGCTGATGGGCCGGATGAACGCGGCCGTCCGCTGGGTCGTGTGGGGCACCCTGCCGCTCGGCGCCGTCCTGGGCGGGGCGCTCGGCACCCTGATCGGGGTGCGGCCCGCGCTCTGGGTGGCGTTCATCGGCTCCTGGGCGGCCGGCTGGTTCGTGTTCTTCTCGCCGCTGCGCCGCATGCGCGACGTACCGGCCCCGGACTCCTTGCCGAGCGCTCCGCCGTAGGGCCACCTAGTGTGAAGACTCCCCAGGTGAGGAGCGCTCCCCATGGCAGCAGACATAGCGGGGCCGTGCTGCTTGTACTGCAAGGACGAGGACGTACGGGTGCTGGCCATTCAGGCCGGACTGCGGGAGAAGGTCACGGTCCCGCGGTGGCTGTCGGAGCAGACGGCGCCGTTCCGTGAGCATCCGCCGCGGGCGATAGTGGACTGCGGCCGCTGCGGACGGATCTCGGCGACCACGGTCGCGGCGCGCTGGCTCACGGACGACCCGATCTAGCGGGCGGGCCGGGACACGTCCAGGTCGGCGTAGAACTGATGGTGGTCCGAGTAGTCGCTGGGATGCACATGGGCGGCGCGCGCGGTGATGCCGCGCAGGAAGACGTAGTCGAACTTGCTCTCCCAGTCGGTGGTCGGTTCGCAGGTACCGACCGCGGCGGGGCCGCAGTCGGGGTCCGCGTCGGCGGCCACCGTCCACATCTTGTCGAGCTCGGACGTGTCCGGCACGGCGTTGAAGTCGCCGAGGACGATCGCGCGTTCGTGCCGGGCGACTTCGGGCGCCAGTACGTCGACCTGCGTGGCCCGGACCGCTTCCTGGCGGCGCTGGGCGAGGTGGGTGTTGAAGACCCGGACGGGCCGGCCGTCCACCTCGGTGGTGACGGCGATGTACCCGCGGTCCTCCGACCCGCCGTCGGGATACTCCGCGGTGACGCGGTCGGTCATCGGCGCAGCGGACAGGATCGCCTGTCCGAAACCGCCCGGGTTCCAGGGCCAGCCACCGCAACGGCCGAGGCTCTGCAGGACCGACCCGTACGTGACGTGGTAGTCGAGGCCGTAGAACTTCCGCAGATAGCCCCGGATCTCCTCGACGTCCCGCACGCACGCTTCCTGCATGCCGATGACCTGCGGCGCGTACGTGGCGATGTCCGCCGCCCGGCCGAGGTTGAACCCGCTGTCCGTGCAGGGGTTGCAGAGGTTCCACGTCATGACCCGGTTCGGGACGACGGCCTGGACGGCGCCGGCCGGCAGCGGTTTGCCGATGAGGGCGCCGCCGGGCGCGCTGGGGCCGATGAGCACCACGCAGAGCACGGCCATGACACCCGCGAACAACCCTGTGCCCCGTCCGAGCACCATCGCCTCCTCAGAATGGATGCCCACAGCATCACCCGGAGTCTTCGTGATCGACAATATGGCGCGAATCAGCGGCGTCACGTGCGAACCACTGCTTCTGCCCACGGACTTCCGGAAGTTCCCGCCGAGCCGCAGGAGCGCCTCGGTGGGCGCCGGGGGAGGAGGTCAAGCAGCGGCACACGTCGCCGACGTGGGCGACGACGTGCGCCACCAGCGGCGCGACGCGAGACCGGCCAGCACGGCGCCCGCCGTGTTGACCAGGACGTCGTCCACGGACGACACCCGGTCCAGACGCAGGACGGACTGGGCGGTCTCGACCAGGATCGAGGAGCCCGCCGCGAGCGCCACGATCCGCGGCAAGGACGCCAGTGCCGACCACCGCATCGGGGCGAAGAAGCCCAGTGACGCGAAGACCAGCAGATTGCCGAGAATGCCGAGCGTCCCCATCGTGGCCAGGTCCCGCAGCGGCACCAGGCTCACCCGGAGCGGGGCCGTGCCGGGCGCCGATCCCGGCATCAGGGTCAGCCACAGGAACGGCACCGTGCCGTGGACCATGCCGACCTCGGCCAGCGACCGCCGCGTCGCGTCCGGGACACCGGCGGCGCGCCGACGCCGCGCCAGCAGCCACACCAGCAGCGCGGACAGCGGCACGGCGACCACGGTCATGAGCACGACTCCGTTGAACGTGTCGTAGCAGCCGTGCCACCGCCCCTGCACGCACTGCGGAGCGGCCATCATGAGCGGCCCCCGTACGACGAACAGGGCGCCCGCCAGGACGAGGAGCGCCGGCCCGAAGAGCGTGATCGCGTGCGTGCGGCGGGGCGGTGGCGACAGGGGTACCTCGTGGTTCATGAACCCATTGGAGACGGAGGGCTGTTGCGACGGCGTATGCCGTTTTCGATACGCCCGCGATACACGGTCCCTCGCTCCGGCGGGCTCACACCCCCAGCTGCTGCCGTGCCGCCCGTACCGTCTGCTCGAGCAGTACGGCGATCGTCATCGGGCCGACACCGCCCGGCACCGGCGTGATCAGGCTCGCCCGCTCGACGGCGGAGTCGAAGTCGACGTCGCCGACGTTGCCCGGGTTGTAGCCGGCGTCGATCACCACGGCGCCCGGCTTGATGTCGGCGCCCCGGATGAAGCGGGGCCTGCCGACCGCGGCGATCAGCACGTCGGCCGCCCGGACGTGCGCGGAGAGATCGGCGGTGCGCGAGTGGCAGTACGTCACCGTGGCGTCGCGGCCGAGCAGCAGCAGGCCCGCGGGCTTGCCGAGGATGGCGCTGCGGCCGACCACCACGGCGTGCTTGCCGGTGAGGTCCACGTCGTACGCGTCGAGCAGCCGCATGATGCCGCCGGGGGTGCAGGACACGAAGCCGGGCAGGCCGAACCCCATGGCAGCGAAGGAGTGCATGGTCACCCCGTCGACGTCCTTGTCCGGGGCGATCGCCTCGAACGCGGCCCGCTCGTCGATGCCCGGGCCCACGGGGTGCTGGAGCAGGATGCCGTGCACGTCCGGGTCCTGCGAGAGCCCGGTGATCGTGGCCACGAGCTCCTCGGTCGTCGTCGTGGCGGGCAGCGCCACGTGACGCGAGCGGATCCCGGCCTTCTCGCAGCGCCGCTGCTTCATGCGTACGTACGTCACGGACGCGGGGTCCTCACCGACCAGCACGGTCGCCAGGCACGGCGAGGTTCCGGTACGCCGCTGCAGCTCCGCGGCGTCGGCGGCGGCCGTTTCGGTGATGCGCCGGGCGAGCGCGGTGCCGTCCATGGGACGGGCGGTGGGGGACGGGTGGGTCATGGGGTACTCCCGGGGTCGAACGAGTCGCCCAGGCGCGCGGCATCCGACCGATGTCAGGCCGCTCCCCGGTGGTACTCCACCCCAGCGCCAGTCACGGCCCGCCGACCAGCTTATCCGCGGAACCGGCGTGCGAAGTGCCCGCCCATCAACTCCGCGGCCCCCCGCGGGTTCCAGCCGGATGCGAAGGTGGTCGGGAGCAGTGGGTCGACGGCGTGGAGGGGCGGGCATGGCGGACTGGGGGCTGGTCGTCGAGACGACCGTGGGGTCGGGGGACCGCAAGCACATCGAGGGCCGGGTGCTCGCCCACGTGCGGGGTGCCCGCGAGGACGCCCTCGCCGAGCTGCGGCGGCAGGCGTCCGCGTACCGGCCGACGCACCCGCTCAGTCCGAAACGGCGTCGCCTGTACCGGCACGGCGACGGGTTCCTGCTCGTGGTCGACGGCGCGTGGCAGTCCTTCACCACGCGGTTCACGCTGGCCGAGCTCGTCGAGGACTCCGCGGCGCCTGCGCCCGCGCCCGTACCGGAGCAGCAGTCGGAGCCGCAGCCGCAGCCGCAGCCGCAGCCGGAACCGGAGGACACCGTTCCGTCGGAGCCCGTCGCGCGGTACGACGACGGTGTGCCGGTGAAGCCCTCCTGGTGGGGGCGGTCCGATCTGTCGTGAGGCGTCAGGGCCGGTCCGGGGTGCGTACCGCCCGGCCGACCTCGGCCCGCAGGCGGACGAACTCCGGCAGGCCGCGCGTCGCGATCTGGTCGCGTTTCACGGGGAGTTCGACCGCCAGGTCGCGGACGACGCGGGAGTCGGGGCCGGGGGAGAGGACGACGACGCGGTCGCCGACGTAGACGCTCTCGTCGATGTCGTGCGTGACGAACACGATCGTCGTGCCGTCGGTGCGGTGCACCTCCAGGAGCAGGTCCTCCAGGTCCTCGCGGGTCTGCGCGTCCAGCGAGCCGAAGGGTTCGTCCATGAGCAGCAGCGAGGGCCGCACGACCAGGGCGCGGGCGATCGCGACCCGCTGCTGCATGCCCCCGGACAGCTGCCAGGGGTGGCTGCGCGTCGAGGTGCGCAGTCCGACGCGCTCCAGGATGCGTTCGGCCGCGGCGTGCCGCTCGGCCCGGCGCAGGCCCTGGCGGCGCAGCGGCAGCGCCACGTTGTCGCGGACCGTGAGCCACGGCAGCAGCGAGCGGCCGTAGTCCTGGAAGACGACGGCGAGCCGGTCGGGGACGCCCGTGACCACGGTGCCGTCGACGGTGACGGTGCCCGCGCGCACCGGCAGCAGTCCGGCGACGGTCCGCAGCAGGGTCGACTTTCCGCAGCCCGACGGGCCGACGACGCACAGGAGTTGACCGTCCGGGACGGTCAGGGACACGTCGTGCAGGACGCGGCGCTCGCCGTAGGACTGGCTGACGGAGTCGAGTCGGAGCATGCCGTGACGTCACCCCGCCCAGGGTTCGTAGAGCACGCCCTCGGTCCCGGTGACGCGCAGGTGCAGCAGGTGCGGGCCGTCGTCGTCGCCGAGCGACGTCACCGCGCGGTCCAGGGCCTTGCCGAGGTCCTGCGGGCGGTCCGCGAAGTCGGCCGCGCAGCCGAACGACGCGGCGAGGTGCGCGAAGTCGATGCCGCCGATGTCCGTGCCCGGCACCGACGGGATGCCGATGCGGCGACCGAGCGCACGCACCGCCCCGTAGCCGCCGTTGTCGAGGATCACGAACGTGACCGGTGCGCGGTGCCGGGCCGCCGTCCACAGGGCCTGCACCGAGTACAGCGCCGAGCCGTCGCCCAGGACGCAGACCACGCGCCGCCGGTCGGCGAGCGCGCGCCCGACGGCCAGCGGCAGGCCCCAGCCGAGCGCGCCGCTGCCCGCGGTGAGGAAGCCGCCCGGCAGATCGATCGGCACGCGCGCGTGCAGCGCCGCGCGATGGCTGGGGGCCTCCTCGACGAGCACCCGGTCGTGGGGGAGCCGCCGGTGGAGCTGGTCGAGGACGAGCTCCGGAGTCAGCCGGTCGGCGGGGGCGACGGGCGCGGGCGTGCCGCGCGGCGGTGGTGGTTCGCGGTCCGACGGGCCCACCAGCGCGGCCAGTTGGGCCAGCGCGGGGCGCAGCGTGGTGACCAGGCTCGTGCCCGTGGGCAGCCACGCCGCCTGCGCCGGGTCGCAGTCCAGGTGGAAGAGCTCGGTGCCGGGCGCGAGCAGCGGGCCGTCGTCGGCCACGTGGTAGGTGAACACGGGGGTGCCGAGCGCGACCACCACGTCGTACGGCTCCAGGCGCTCGGCCAACTGCCCCGGTACCGGCGGCAGGAAGCCCTGGAAGAGCGGGTGCGACTCGGGAAAGCCCGAGCGGCCCGACAGCGGGCTGATCCACACCCCCGCACGGATCCGCTCGGCCAGCGCGAGGGCCTCGGGCAGCGCGGCCTCGTCCTCGACGCCCTGGCCGACGACGAGTGCGGGCCGCGCGCAGGCGTCGAGCCTGGCGGCGAGCGCGGCCAGCGCGGCGGGCTCCGCGGTGAACCCGCCGTGCACCGCGCGGGGTTCGACCGGCTGCGCCGCGTGGTCCCAGTCGTCCTCGGGAACGGACACGAACGCCGGGCCGCGCGGATGGGTCATCGCGATGCGGTGCGCCTCGGCGAGGACGGCGGGCACATCGGCGGCCCGCTCCGGCTGCCGCGCGAACTTCACGTACGGGCGCGGGAACCGGTCCGGTTCGTCGGCGCCGAGGAAGGGCCGCAGCTGGATCAGGGAGCGTGCCTGCTGACCGGCGACGATGACCAGCGGCACCCGGTCGCGGTACGCGTTGAAGACGGCACCGAGCGCGTGTCCGACCCCGCCCGCCGAGTGCAGGCTGACGAACGCGGCGCGCCCCGTGCCGAGCGCGTGCCCCGCGGCCATCGCGACCGCCGTGGACTCCTGGAGCCCGAGGACGTAGGTGAAGTCGTCGGGCCAGTCGCGGAACATGCGCAGTTCCGTGGAGCCCGGATTGCCGAAGACGGTGGTCATGCCGGTGGCGCGCAGCAGCCGGACGACCGCTTCCAGGACCGTCGTTGTCGTCATGCCGTCCTCCGTGTGCCGAGCAGCCGCTTCTCCAGCGCCAGCAGGCACGTGTTGAGTACGAAGCCGAGGACGCCGAGGAGCGTCAGCGCCGCCCACACGGTGAGCAGGTCCGACCGGGACTGGGCGTCGGTGAGCGTGAAGCCGATCCCGTTCTCCGTGCCCGGCAGCAGCTCCGAGAACACCATCAGGATCAGCGCGAGCGACAGGCTGAGCCGCAGTCCGGCGAAGATGCGGGGGAGCGCGGACGGCACGATCACGTACCAGAGGCGCTCGGCCCCGGTGAGCCGCAGCACGGCGGCGACCTCCAGGCGCAGCGGATCGGTGGCCCGCGCGCCCTCCGCGGTGTTGAGGAGCACCGGCCACACCGCACTGAACACGATCGACGTGACCTGCATCGGCGTACCGAAGTCCAGGACCACGACGAAGACCGGGACCAGGGCGGGCGGCGGCACGGCGCGCGCGAACTGCAGCACCGGATCGCACAGGGCGTACACCCGCGGGGAGCGGCCGAGTGCCACCCCCAGCGCGATCCCGAGGAGGGCGGCGAGCACGAAGCCGGCGGCCATCCGGCCGAGACTCGGGCCGATGGTGTCGAGCGCCGCGTCGGTGAGGAACAGCCGGCCGGCCGGTCCGGAGAACCACAGGGCGTGGGCCTGGCGCACGATCCGCGACGGCGGCGGGAAGAAAACGCTGCCGTGCGAGCGGGCCGCCAACTCCCAGGCGCCGACGGCCAGTACGAGCACGGGCCAGCGCAGGAGGGACCCGGGCGCCGGTGGACGCTTCACGAGCCCACCGCCTGGCGGTCGGGCGTCCACGGGAACAACCGCCGCTGCGCCCACACCAGTACGCCGTTGACGAGCAGACCCAGAGCCCCGGCCCACACCACGCCCGCCAGCACGTCCCGCGTTCCGTCCGTGGCCAGTTGGGCCTGGGCGATGAAGATGCCGAGGCCCTCGCCGAACCCGGACAGCAGCTCCGTCGCCACGGCCAGGACGAGCGCGACGGCCGCTGAGATGCGTACGCCCGCGGCGATGAACGGCGCCGCGCCGACGAGTTCGACGCGCACCAGCACCGCGATCCGCCCGAAGCCGAACGCGCGCAGCGTGTCCTTGGCCAGCGCCTCGCTCTCCCCGAGGCCGTACACCGTGTTGAACAGGATCGGCCACACCGAGGCGTACGTGATCAGCGCGACCTCGGTCTCGGTGCCGGACCCGAGGAGCAGCGAGACCAGCGGGATCAACGCGACCGACGGCAACGGCCGCAGGAACTCCACGATCGCACGCGTCGCCGCGTCCACCACCGGCACGCTCCCGAGCACCAGGCCGACCGGCACGGCGATCACGCACGCGAGCCCGAGCCCCAGCGCCCAGGCGCGCAGGGTGGCCCCCACCCCGTCGCGGAACGCGGCGTCCCCGCTCAGCTCCACGGCGCGGGCGAGGACGTCGGACGCGGGCGGCAGATAGCTGCGCCGCACCAGCCCCGCCCGCGACACGGCCTCGCACGCGCCGAAGGCCAGCAGCACACCGACGACGCCGAGCGCGACGTCCCGGCGACTGCGCCGCCCGCTCACGCGACGTACGGGAGTCCCTCTGTTCGCGCGACTCGCTCGATTCCCCCGACTCACTTGACGAGCAGGGCCGACGGGTCGACGTCCTTCTTCAACAGCCCCTGTTTTCGCATGAGTTCGACGAGTCGGCGCAGTTGGGTCGCGTCGGCCGACGCGGGGTAGGCGGGCAGCCCGAGCGACGTGGCCTGCGCCGCCGTGACCTTGGTGTACTTCGGCAGCTCCGCGCGGACGGCCGACGGGTCCTGGGCCGCGACGGCGGACGCGGCCTCGATCGCGCGCCGGAACTTGGCGGCGGCGTCCGGGTGTTGCTTCGCGTACCGGGCGGTGGTGACGTATCCGCTGATGGGCAGCGACTGGACGGGTGCCGCGCCGCCGTCGACGAGGACCCTCGCCCCGAGGTCGTGCTGGATCGCGCCGTCGAAGGGCTCGACCGCGTGCACGGCGTCGACCTGCCCCTTCTCCAGGGCGGGCCCCATCTGCGGGAACGCGATCTGTCGGTAGGCGGGTCGCCCGGCACCCTGCTGGTCGAGGATCGCGTTCAGCGTCAGTGTCTGGATGTTGTTGAGGATGTTGACGGCGACCTTCTTGCCCTGGAGGCCGGCCGCGGTCTTGATCGGGGAGTCCTTCGGGACCAGGACGTCCATCATGTGCGGCGCCATCCGTACGCCCTCCGCGAGGATCCGTACGTCGAGCGTGCCCTTCTCGTACGCCTGCAGGAAGGTCACGTAGTTGGCGCTCGCGATCACGTCCACCTGGCCCTTGGACAGGGCGGGCAGCGCCTGGATGCTCTGCTGCACGGGCTGGATGCGGACATCCAGGCCCTCCTTCTTGAACAGGCCCCGGTCCCGGGCGATGTAGAGCGCTGCGGAGTCCGTCAGCGGCAGGGCCGCGACGGTGATCCGGGTGTCCTTCCCGCCGCCGGAGCCGTCCGAGTCGCTGTCGCCGCATGCGCCGAGCAGCAGCACCAGCGCGATCGCGCCCGCCGCGGCCCGGCCGGTTCCCGTCCTCAGGTGACGTAACGTCATGAACCTCTGCCTATCAGGTACATGGCAATGATCGCCACCGTGGGCGGGAGGCTCAGCGGGTCCTTCCAGGAACTGGCGCGTTCTGCCAGGAATCCACGCCCGTCAAGCCCCTCCCCATGACTGAGAACACGCTCGATCGTCAGGGGACACCGATTCCCTCCGGTCGCCGATGAGTTTCGGTGTCCCGGACGGTCTCAGTCGGCACACCTAACAACGGAGAACTCGATGGGTATGACGCGCTTGCATCCGATGACTCACACGGCCCGTCGTATGTTCGAACTGCTGGAGCCGATCTGCCTGGTCACCTTCTTCGCCGACGAGTGCAATGAGGAACTGGCCGCGCTCGGCCACCGCACCTACTGGGACGGCTACTTCGCCAGCCGCGCCGCTCCACTGGGACGGGTGCCGGCCCAGGTCGTGCACGCGGCCTTCTACAACTTCGCCGAAGGGGAGGCCGCACGGCACATCCCCAGCGCCTGGGAGACGATCCCGCCCGAGGAGTCCGTCGCCGCGCGGGAGCGGGGCAGTGCGGCCTCCCTGCGGCGAATCCTCGGCGCCGAACTGGCCGACTCGCCGGGCCTGGTGCGCGCCGCGGACCTGACCACCAAGGCCGCGACGAGCGCCCCCACCGAAGGCCGGGTGATGTACGCCGGCATGCGCACCCTTGAGATCCCCGGCGACCCCGTCACCCGGCTGTGGCATTCCGCGACCATGCTGCGCGAGCATCGCGGCGACGGGCACATCGCCGCGCTCGTCGGCGCGCGCATCAGCGGCACGGAGGCCCACGTGCTGTCCGCTCTGGAACAGGGCATTCACCCCCCGGAGTCGTTCGGACGCATCCATCACCTCCCGAAAGAGCGCCTGGCCGCGGTCATGGACGGCTTGCGTGAACGGGGACTGGTCGACGCCGAGGGTCACTTCACTGATGCCGGTCGCGCGACCAAGGAACGTATCGAAACTCTGACGGACGAACTCGCCACACCGCCCTACGACGCCCTGGCCCCCGCCGAGCTCGACGCACTGATCACCGAACTCGAACCGATCACTGCGGCCCTGGTGGCCGCGGGCTCGCAGTGACACGCGGGCGCGGCTGGTAGCAGCGAGTTCCTCGTGGCGAAGCCGACCTCGGTCGCGATCCGGTCGACCGAGAGGTCGGTGGTCTCCAGGAGAGTGTGTGCGTCGTTCACCCGCTGCCGAGTGAGCCAGCGGTCAGGGCTGGTGCCCGTCTCCGGGGCGTTCATCGACAAGTGCGACCTTGTGCGCGATCTGGTGGGGTGTGCGACATGGTCTGCGGAGCCGACCGGCTGCGTTCCCTGGACACCTTCAGGCCGCCGCGGCGGCACCCTGGTATCCAGTCTGCCTGTGAGCCGCCAAGTTGGGGTGCGGGCAGTATCGCCCGCCAGGTCGCTCGAAAGGCCGGTCTGCTCGGCTACGACGTCATCCCCATGGCTACGCCGAACCGTCGATCAGTACGCCCTCGAGTGCTGCCCGGCCCGCAGGTCCCCAGTGTGGCTTGCCGCCGGGAAGGCCCCGGTCTCCGTTCCGGCCCATGAGCATGAGGAAGAGGCTCTTCATGGCGGCCAGCCCGCGGGCGCGCCGGATCGTCCCCTCGTCTGCCTGCGCGTACGCGTCGAAGAACCGTGAGGCGCAGCCCGCGGGGAGGAGCACCCACGCGGCGGCGAGGTCCCAGGCCGGGTCGCCGGCGAACAGGGCACCGAAGTCGACGACGCCCGAGAGCGTTCCGTCCGAGACGACGACGTTCGCGGGATGGAGGTCGCCGTGCACCCATACGGGCGGGCCCTCCCAGTCGGGAGCCGCAACGGCGTCGTCCCAGACGGCCCGGACCTCGTCGGCAATGCCGCCGGGGGCGACGGCTTCGAAGAAGTGGTCGAAGCCGTCCGTGCACTTCTTGGGGTGGGCGCCGAAGTCCGAGCTGATCGGCGCCTCGGCGGGCGCCTCCACGTGGAGCGCCCGGAGGAAGCCCGCGAGTGTGTCGGCCGCGTGGTCTCCACGGCTGATCGAGCCGTGGTCCAGCGGCTCGCCGGGAACCCACGTCATCACGGTCCAGTGCTTGGGGAAGCGCACGGACGGTTCGCCGAACCGCACCGGGGTCGGCACCGGGAGCGGCAGGCGCGGAGCCAGCACGGGCAGCCATCGCCGCTCCTTCAACTGGAGCTCCGCAGTGGGGTCCATGCGCTGCATGCGCACAGCCAACTTGTCCCCGAGGCGCCACATGTGATTGCCCCAGCCGCCCTCCACCTCACGGATGACCAGCCCGGCGAGGTCCGGATGCTGCTCCTGCAACAGGTCACGGACCAGGTCTGCGGTGATCTCGGTCTCGGCGTCGGTCATGCGAAGTCACACTACTGGGCAGGGTTCCGGCTACGTTCATGATCCCCGGCCGGCCGGTTGCATGGGCCGGGACGCTTTCACGTCCCGGCGCAGCGGAACTTACGGTTTGTGGGTTACCCAGAGCAGTTCCGCCGGCCAGCGGTGTGCCCAGTCGGGTGGGTCGGTTTCGTTGTAGCCGTTGGGTGTGCCGAGTGCGGGCCGTGGCTCGATGAGGTCGTCGATGATGAGACCCGCGCCGCGCAGGACCTTGACCCAGCCGCCGTAGGTGAGCTGATAGCTGGTCGCACCGTCGCCTTCGGCGATGGTGTTCAGCCCGAAGTAGTCCTGCTGCAGCGTCGTGGTCACGCGGCTGGCGGCTTCGTCGTAGCAGGCTTCGAACCACGGGCTGGCGACGTTGAACACCAGGCGCCCGCCTCGGCCCAGGACGCGTACGGCTTCCGGGACGGCCAGGTGCGGGGGCGCCCAGCTGAGCCCACCGAAGTCGCAGAACACCAGGTCGAAGCTGCCTGCGGCGAAGGGGAGTTGCTCGGCGGCGCCTTGCACCAGCGGGTAGCGGGCCGCTCCCATCGCGCGGGCCGCTGCGGCGAGTTGGGCTTCGGACAGGTCGAGCCCGACCACGCCGGCGCCCTCGGCGGCGAGCGCCCTGGACCACTGGCCGGCGCCGCAGCCGAGTTCGAGGACGCGTTTGCCGGTGACGCCGCCCAGGGCCTGCAGGTGCGCGTCGGGGATGGAGTACATGCCCCACAGGCGGGGTGTGGCGCCGATCTGCGGATCGTGTTTGTGCTGGTAGTCGCTGCTGATCTGGTTCCAGAGCCGCCGGTTGGCGGGGGTGCTGTCCACGTGCCGACTCCAGCACTGCCTGCCGGGGGCGGTCAACGCGATTACGGCACGGGCGGGCCCGCGATCAGTCGGACGGCCCCGAGGGGTTGTCTGTCTGACGGGTCGCGGGTGATCCGGCGTCTTTGAGGGCGGTGCCCTGTTGGGTCGGGCATCGCTTCACCCTGCGTCAAGGGGAAGTCGTTCGTCAGGCTGGGGTCAGGCCGGGCGGTGCGAAGCGGGCTCGCCGGCCGGCAGGGCGAAACACGGAGCCGCCCGCCGTACGCGAGCGAAACCGGGTAGTTCTTCGGGGCCGGACCCGCATACGTTCGGCACCATGGCTGACGCATGCTTCGCGCATCCCCGACTCGCCGCGATCTACGATGCGCTCGACCCTGACCGCAGCGACCTCGATGCCTACCTCGGGATGGCGGAAGACTTCGGGGTGCGACGAGTTCTGGACATCGGCTGCGGTACAGGGGTGTTCGCACTTCTCCTGGCCGACCGCGGGATCGAGGTCGTCGGTGTCGATCCCGCGCAGGCTTCCGTCGACGTCGCCCGGGCCAAACCGGGCAGTGAGCAAGTGCGTTGGGTCTGCGGCGATGCGACGGCGATCCCGCTGCTGCAGGTCGACCTGGCGACCATGACAGCGAACGTCGCCCAGGCCATCGCAGATCCCGGCACCTGGGAGAAGACGCTGCGGGGCGCCCATGACGCACTACGGCCGGGCGGGCACCTCGTCTTCGAGACCCGTGATCCCGCCAGGCGCGCCTGGGAAGAATGGACCCGAGAGAACTCCTACCGCGTGACGGAGATCCCGGGGGTCGGCTCCGTCGAGAGCTGGGTCCAGTTGATCGACGTGGTCTTGCCCCTGGTGACCTTCCGCTGGACCTACGTCTTCGCCGCGAACGGACAGGTGCTGACCTCGGATTCGACGCTGCGCTTCCGGGAGCGCGAAGAGATCGAGGCGACCTTGGTCGCCCACGGCTACGTGGTGGAAGACATTCGCGATGCTCCTGACCGGCCGGGCAAGGAGTTCGTCTTCCTCGCACGACGTACCTGACTCAGTGATCCACGCCCTCAAATCGATGCCTCGCGCTCTTGGACACGGGCGTCGTCGAGAGCTTTATGGTGCAGCCGTGGCAGATGTCGGCCTTCGCCGATGGGTGGTGGAGCATCGGATGCCCCACCCATCGGCTCCAGGACGAGACCGTCACCAGTCACAGGCCCTCGGCAGGCTCCCGTTCGCCCTGGGCCGGTTCACGCAAGAAGACAGAGACCAGCATCGCGAGCACCGGCAGGACGGCGAGCACCGCGAGTGCGCCCCGGGGACCGTAGTGGGTCGCGACGACGCCGAGCAGCGGCATGAACAGGCCACCGGCGCTCATGGCGAGGCCGAGGGTGACGCCGGCGGCGGTTCCGGGGCGGCTGGGCAGGTAGTCCTGGCCGAGCTTGATGAGGACGGCGAACGGGATGTTCGAGATCAGGCCGACCAGCAGTGCGAGCGGCAGCGCCAGGTACTTGTCGTCGCAGATCAGCATGAGCCACAGAGCGGGCAGCATCGCCGCGTTGCCGATCTGTACGGTGCGCACCATGCCGATGCGGTCGGCCAGCCGCCCGCCGAGCAGCGTGCCGGCCACACCACCGCCGAGAACGAGGGTCAGGGCGAGACCTCCGAGTCCGCTGCTCGCTTCCAGATGGCGGATCCAGTACAGCGAGACGAAGGTGTTCAGTCCGGTCGAAATGGTGGACCGTACGATCTCGACGGCGGTCAGGGCGGCGAACCGGCCCGGCCGGTCCTTTCCCTGGCGCTGCGCCTTCGTGACCGCCGCACCCGATGTCCGGTTGTGATGGCGCAGCAGAACGAAGCCCATGAGGACGGCGGGTGGGACGAACAGCGCGGTCGCGCCCATTCCGAGGTTGCCCAGGGCGGGTGTGACCAGCGCAGGAGCGATGAAGAACCCCACGCTGCCGCCCGCCGCGAAGTAGCTCATGGCGGTGGCGCTGCCCCCGGCCGCACGGCGCGCATCGCGTCCCGCGGGCGGATGGAACATGGCGATGCCGATACCCGCCATCAACAGGAGGGTGAACACCAGCGGGTAGGAGGGCACCAGCCCGGACAGACCTGCTCCGACACCCGCCAGAGCGACCCCCAGCGGCGACATCCACCGCAGCCGGAACCGGTCGGCGAGCAGCCCGATCGGCACCTGCGGTACTGCGCTGCCGAGCGTCGCGGCGAGAGCCAGCCCCGAAGCCTGTACGTAACTGAAGTCGCGCTGCAGTACGAAGTAGGGGACCGCGGCGGGCACGAGGCCCTGGTAGAAGTCGTCGACGGCATGGGCGCTCGCCCAGATCCGCATCCGGCGCCAGTGCCCGGGCGGACCGCCCGCCTGACGGGAAGTGCTTGTTTCCTGGATCGTTGTCACACGCCCACGATGGGCCGGAGCACCCCAGGCGCGCTTCCCGTATTCTGCCTACCTATGTCGCAGATCCGCCACACGCCCGTCGCGCCGACCGCCACCCGGCTCCTCGATGGTGGCGAGACCATCGACCGGCACCGTCACGACGACCACCAACTCATCTACGTCAGTGCGGGCGTGCTCGCGATCACGACGGAGCACGGATCCTGGATCGCCTCGAACGACCGCGCCGTGTGGATCCCGGCGCGCACCTGGCACGAACACCGCTTCTACGGGCAGAGCCGCTTCCACACCATCGGCTTCCCCGCCGACGGCAGGGCGCCCCTGCTCGACGCCGAAAGCCCCACGGTCATCGCCGTCGACGCGCTGGTGCGCGAATTGCTGATCGTGCTCGCCGGCAGCACGCTCACGCAGACCGAGATCCGGCACATCGAAACGGTGCTGCGCGACCGACTGCGCCGCGTGACAGCCCAACCCGTCGCCCTGCCCGCAGCCTGCGACCAACGACTGGCCGACGCCTGCCGTCTCGTCGAAGAAGACTTGCGCCAGTCCTGGTCCCTCACCCGGCTCGCCGAGCGGGTGCACACCAGCGAGCGAACCCTCTCGCGTCTTTACCGCGACGAGTTCGGCATGACCTTCCCTCAATGGCGCACCCGTGCCCGGATCTTCACCGCGATGGTCATGCTCGCCGAGGGTGCCACCGTCACCGACACGGCGCACGCGTGCGGATGGGCGACAACCAGCGCCTTCGTCCACACCTTCGCCCAGGCCGTGGGCATCACCCCCGGTACCTACCGTGCAGGCGTGGGCAAGCCGCAGCAGGACTGACGGCCCGTGAACTCCGTGCGCCGCGTCGCGCTCCGCAGTGGTCAAGAGCTCAAGAACTGTGGATGAGTTGGTTCCCTGTCACTGACCTCGGTGATGCCGGCCCGCAGCTCGAAGTCGCGGCCGACAGTGGGGAAGTAGGTGCCGTTGTCGTTGCCGACGTCGAGGGTTTCGAGCCACACCCGCTCACCGTCCAGGTTTCGGGGGAAGCGGCGGACCTTGAGGCGCGGATTCGGGGTGAGGGACTCGGCGTGGTGCAGGAAGGAGTTGCGGTCGTGACCGACACCGACCAGGAGGATGTGCCCGCCGAGGTCGTGGAGGCGTCCGAAGGGTGAGGTGCGGCCGAGCGCGAACCCGAGTGTCTGCCGGCTCGTGATGTCCTCGGCCCGGGCACCCACGGCTGCGACGGACGCTTGCGGATGGGCGCTGCGCACGCTCTCCGGCAGTGCCCGCACTGCCTCGGGAACGGCTCCCATACCGGTGGTTTCCAGGTCAGGGTGGAAGGTGGGTACGGCCTCACGGCGCGCGATGACGCCGGGGTCGGGCATGCCGAGGTGATCGGGGTCCGGGTCGGTGACCTGCCAAGTGAACGTGGGGACGACGAGGGTTCCCGTGGGCCCGAGCACGGTGCACAGGCTGTCGACCACGGTGGCGGCTCCGCCGTCGACGCGGCCGAGGCTGGCCAGTGACGCATGCACGATCACGGACATGCCCTCTTCGAGGCCGACAGTGCGCCAGCCCCGCACCAGGTCGGCGGCAGTCAGTCCTTGGGAGGTCGGCGTGAACGTGCGCATGCTGATGTTCCCCGTGGTCGGACAGTGGGTTGCACGAACGTATGACGGGTTCGGGGATGCCGCGTAGTGACGTGCAGCACTTCGTGATCATGGTGCGCTCGCGGAGGTGGCCGCCGCGGACCACCAACCGGTCACCGGATCGTCACGCTGATGTATCCGGAAGCCGTTGTCACCATCCGAGTTGCTGATCAATCCACCGGTCGTTCACCGATGAGTCTGCGGCTCGCGGCCGGTCCAAGTTCATGACACCTCAGGAAGGGACACCACCATGTCGGAGCTTCTCGTCGACTTCATCACCTCCCTCGACGGCTACGCATCGGGAGAGGGATGGCCCGGGTTCTGGGGCCTCGAGGGCCCGGAGTACCTCGCATGGCTGGGCGAACAGCCCAAGGCCACATACCTGATGGGAACGAACACGTACCGCCTGATGTCGGGCTTCGCCGCAGGCGAGGTCCCGAAGGGCCAGGACGAGTTCAGGCCCGAAGAGGAGGCGTCCGTGGACGAACTCGGGCAAGCGCCCAAGGTGGTGTTCTCCTCCTCGCTCAAGGAGCCACTGACGTGGGCCAACTCCACACTCGTTCGCGACGACGCCGTCGAGGCGGTCCGCGCCATGAAGTCGAGTGGCTCGGGGCTCCTGAGCACGATCGGCAGCCTCAGCCTGTGCCGGTCCCTGCTGCGAGCCGGGCTCGTCGACCGTTTCCGTGTCGTCATGTTCCCGGTGATCACTGGGGCCACGGGCGAAGAACGCATTTACGACGGCTATCCGGACGTGGCCCTCGAGATGATCGAGCACCGCACCTTCGACGGCCGCATCCAACTGGTCGAGTACAAGCCCCGCGTGCTCGAGCACCCACCGCTCGGCGCCCCTGCCTGATGTCACCCGGCGCCGCGGCCGGCAGCGGCGGCACCAACCAGGGGAGCCGACGCAGCATGTTGCGGGGGAGGAGCAGCAAGGGTTACCGGGCGCTGCTCCACCCCGTTGTTCCGGAATACGAGTCGATCAGGTCCACCACGAAGACCAGGGTCGAGCCCGCCGGGATCAACGGCGAGGGCGACTGATTGCCGTAGCCGAGACGCGGGGGAACGATGATCTCGCGCCGACCGCCGACCTTCATCGCCCTCACCCCCCGGTCCCAGCCCTTGATGACCTTGCCGCCGCCCAGGGCGAACTTGAACGGCTCGCCCCGGTCCCAGGAGGCGTCGAACTCCTTCCCGGATTCGAAGGTCACTCCGACATAGTGGACCTTGACCACCATGCCGGGCTTCACCTCGGCCCCGTTCCCGACGATCAGGTCACGGATGGTCAGGTCGGTAGGAGCGTCACCCTCCGGAACGTGGACCTCGGGCTTCATCAGTTCACTCATTGCCGCCTCATCATGATCAGTCAGGGCTGTCAGGGCTGTCAGGGCTGTCAGGGCTGTCGGGGGCCCATGCCGGGACCCGTCGGACACATGGGCACCCCATGCAGCCAATGGCCACGCTACCGAGGGTGCTGATCCACGGAGCACGCCCCATCGGGCGGCCCCGCGGCAGGATGGGCGCACGAGCACATCCCTCGACCCGGACGGACCTCCTGTGAACGTTCTCCTCTTCGGCGCCTCCGGCATGATCGGCCAAGGCGTGCTCCGCGTCTGCCTCGACGATCCCCGGGTGACGTCCGTACGGGCGGTGGTGCGGGCACCGCTGGGCGTCACGCATCCGCGGCTGCGCGAGTTGGTGCACGAGGACTTCACGGACTTCTCCGCGCTGGCCGGCGAGTTCGCCGAGGTCGACGCCTGCTTCTTCTGCCTCGGCGTTTCGTCGGCGGGGCGCAGCGCGGACGAGTACCGGCTCATCACGCACGACTACACCCTGGCGGCGGCGCGCGCCCTGCCCGCGAATCCGGAGCTGACGTTCACCTACGTATCGGGCGAGGGCACCGACAGTACGGAGCGCGGGCGTTCCGCCTGGGCCCGGGTGAAGGGGCGTACCGAGAACGAGCTGCTGGCGATGGACTTCCACGGCTACATGTTCCGGCCGGGCTACATCCAGCCCTCGCACGGCGAGCGGTCGAGGACGGCGTGGTACCGGTGGACGTACGCCGCCGGGTCCTGGACGTATCCGCTGCTCCGGCGGTTGGCGCCGAAGCACGTGACGACGACGGAGAACCTCGCGAGGGCGATGCTCGCGGTCGTAGGCCGGCGCGGCGCCGGCGACCACATCCTGTACAGCACGGAGATCAACAGACTGGCCGCAGCGGCCGGCTGAGTCGGACGGCGGCGGCCGCCGGCCGCGGCATCTGCTCGACGACGTGCACGAGCGGGGCCAGATCGGGCTCCGTCGCGGCAGCGTCGAGCGCTTCCCGCAGCGCCGCGTCGTTGGTCGGGCGGGCTTCCTCCAGGAGGGCGAGGCCCGCGGGGGAGACGTTCGTGTAGATGCCGCGGCGGTCGGTCGGGCACAGATAGCGGGACAGCAGGCCCCGGTCCTCCAGGCGCGTGACGAGCCGGGTCGTGGCGCTCTGGCTGAGGACGACGGCGGCGGCGACCTGGTTCATCTGGAGATGACCGCCCACCCCGTCGTGCTGTCGGCTGAGGACGTCGAGCAGGGAGTACTCGCGCACGCTCAGGCCGTGCCCGGCCTGCAGGGCGCGCTCGAGATGGGACTCGATCCTGCCGTGGAGCAGGGACAGCGCGCACCAGCCCTGGGCGAGGGCGGTGAGTGCGGGGGCCGTGGCAGTCATGGGTGAGTGTCCTTCCGTACGAGCCCCAACCCAGTGAGGCATACGCCACTATACCGCGTTTGCAATTAACCCGCGCGTGCAATTATTGTGGTCGCTCGTCATGCTCCACCGCACCAACCCCTCCGGAAGGTCACTTCCATGCCTCTCGCGCTCCTGGCCCTCGCCATCGGGG
Source organism: Streptomyces sp. NPDC050085 (assembly GCF_044460595.1). Lineage (NCBI taxonomy): Bacteria > Bacillati > Actinomycetota > Actinomycetes > Kitasatosporales > Streptomycetaceae > Streptomyces > Streptomyces sp. NPDC050085. The sequence goes on from NZ_JBITJZ010000007.1 coordinate 403,886, forward strand.
CCTTCGGCATCGGCACCACCGAATTCGTCATCATGGGCCTGCTGCCGGACGTCGCCACCGACTTCGGCGTCTCCGTGCCCACCGCCGGATTCCTGGTCACCGGATACGCCCTGGGCGTCATGTTCGGCGCCCCGCTCATGACGGCACTCGGCACCAGGATCAGCCGCAAGAACATGCTGATGCTGCTCATGGTCCTGTTCATCGTGGGCAATGTCGTCTCGGCCGTCGCCCCCGCCTTCGCGGTCATGCTGATCGGCCGCGTGATCGCCTCGCTGGCACACGGCGCGTTCTTCGGCATCGGCTCCGTCGTCGCCGCCGAACTCGTCGCCCCTGAGAAGCGGGCCGGCGCCATCTCCATGATGTTCACCGGCCTGACCGTGGCCAACGTCGTCGGCGTGCCGCTGGGCACGTTCGTCGGGCAGCACGCCGGCTGGCGCGTCACGTTCTTCATCGTCGCCGGACTCGGTGTCGTCGGTCTGGCCGGTGTCGCCCGGCTCGTACCGAACATGCCGAAGCCCGAAGGCGTGCGTCTGCGCCACGAAGTGGCCGCTTTCAAGAACGTCCAGGTCCTGCTGGCCATGGCCATGACCGTGCTCGGCTTCGGCGGGGTCTTCGCGGCCATCACGTACATCGCCCCGATGATGACCGACGTCGCCGGTTACGCGGACTCGTCCGTCACCTGGCTCCTGGTCCTCTTCGGCCTCGGCATGGTCGCCGGAAACCTGATCGGCGGCAGGTTCGCCGACCGCAAGCTCATGCCGATGCTCTACACCGCGCTCGGCGGGCTGGCCGTCGTGCTCGCCCTGTTCACCATCGGTGCGCACAACAAGGTCAGCGCGGCCGTCGCCGTCCTGCTCATCGGCGCCCTGGGCTTCGCGACGGTGCCGCCGCTGCAAAAGCGGGTACTCGACCACGCACACGGGGCACCGACCCTGGCCTCCGCCGTCAACATCGGCGCCTTCAACCTCGGCAACGCGCTCTCCGCCTGGCTCGGCGGCATCGTCATCGCCGCCGGCTTCGGCTATACGTCGCCGAACTGGGTCGGCGCGGCCCTCGCCGCCTCGGCACTGGTCCTCGCCGTGCTGTCCAGCGCGCTTGAGCGCCGCGAGCCCGCACGGCACCAGGCCGTGGCCGCCCCGGAGCGACCCGTCGCAGTCCACCACTGACACCTCACGCACGGACACCTCACGCACGGACACCTCAGCAACAAGGCAAGGAACTCTCATGAACGCCATCCCCACCGTCACCCTCAACAACGGCGTCACCATGCCGCAGCTCGGCTTCGGCGTCTTCCAGGTCCCCGACGAGGAGACCACCGCGGCCGTCGCCACCGCCCTCGAGGCCGGCTACCGCAGCATCGACACCGCCGCGATCTACGGCAACGAGCGCGGCGTGGGCCGCGCGCTCGCCGACTCCGGCATCGCCCGCGACGAGCTGTTCATCACCACCAAGCTGTGGAACGCCGACCAGGGCTACGACGCCACGCTCGCCGCCTTCGACGCGTCCCTGGACAAGCTGGGCCTCGACCACGTCGACCTGTACCTCATCCACTGGCCCACCCCGGCCCGTGACCTGTACCTCGACACCTGGCGCGCTCTGGAGAAGCTGTACGCCGACGGACGCACCCGCGCCATCGGCGTCTCCAACTTCCAGCCCGCGCACCTCGAGCGCCTGCTGGGCAGCGCCTCGGTCGTCCCGGCCGTCAACCAGATCGAGCTCCACCCGGGTCTGCAGCAGCGGGAGTTGCGCGACTTCCACGCGCGGCACGGCATCGCCACCGAGGCCTGGAGCCCGCTCGCCCAGGGCGCCGTCCTCAAGGACGAGGCCGTCACCACGATCGCCGCGCGGCACGGCAAGAGCCCGGCCCAGGTGGTCCTGCGCTGGCACCTGCAGATCGGCAACGTGGTCATCCCCAAGTCGGTGACCGAGGCCCGGATCCGCGAGAACCTCGACGTCTTCGACTTCGAACTCGGCGCGCAGGAGCTCGACGCCCTCGCCGCGGCGGACCGCGGTCTGCGCACGGGCCCGGACCCCGACACTCTCAACTAGTCCCACGCCACCCCGACTTCCCCCAACACCACACGCACGTACGCACCACAGATCGAGGCACCACCATGAGCATCCGCTCCCTGCTGCCGGGCCGCATCGGCTTCGGCACCGCGCCGCTCGGCAACATGTTCCGCGCCATCCCCGACGAAGAGGCCGCCGCCACCGTCCAGGCCGCCTGGGACCAGGGCATCCGCTACTTCGACACCGCGCCGCTGTACGGGGCGGGCCTCGCGGAGATCCGTCTCGGCGACGTCCTCGCCGACAAGCCGCGCGACGAGTACGTCCTGTCGACCAAGGTCGGCCGGGTCGTCCTCGACGAGGTCGAGGACCCCGCGAGCCGTGAACTCGGCGAGAAGGGCGCCCTGTTCGAGCACGGCCGCCCCAACAAGATGGTCAACGACTACACCGCCGACGCCACACTCCGCTCCGTCGAGGACAGCCTCGAACGCCTCAAGACGGACCGACTCGACATCGTCTGGGTCCACGACGTCGCCCAGGACTTCTACGGCGACGAGTGGGTGAACGTGTACGAGAGCGCCCGCACCGGCGCGTTCCGTGCCCTGACCCGGCTGCGCGAGGAAGGCGTCATCAAGGCCTGGGGCCTCGGCGTCAACAAGGTCGAACCGCTGGAGATGACGCTGGACCTCGACGAACCGCGCCCCGACGCGTTCCTCCTCGCCGGCCGGTACACGCTGCTCGACCACGAGCGGTCCCTGCAGCGTCTGCTGCCGGCGGCCGCGGAGCAGGACGTCGACATCGTCGTCGGCGGCCCCTACAGCTCCGGCATCCTCGCGGGCGGCAGCCACTTCGAGTACGCCGAGGCGCCCGCCCACATCATCGAGAAGGTCGGCCTGATCAAGGCGCTCGCACAGGAGCACGGCATCGGCATCAAGTCCGCCGCCCTCCAGTTCGTACTCGCCCACCCGGCCGTCGCCGCGGTGATCCCCGGCGCGACGCGCCCCTCCCGCATCGCCGAGGACCTCGCAGCTCTCGCTCAGGACGTCCCGTACACCTTCTGGAAGTCGCTGCGCGACCACAAGGTCATCGCGCACGAGGCTCCGGTCCCGGTGAAGGGCGCGTAGGGCAGTCGCGTTTCGGACGGTTGAGGCGGATGGGGGGGCTCCCCACGTGCGAGCGTGCCCCCACCCGTCCAGCCCCCCGTCGACAACTGCCCTGCTCATGCCGCGATTCATGCCGCGATCGAGCCCTCACCGGCCAGGAACGGATTCAACAACGCAAGCAGGGCGTGTGGTCGGTGCAGAGGAATGATGTGGCCACAGTCCTCGATGACGTGTCCGGTGAGGTCGTCGGTGACGGGGCGGAGTTGTCGTTCCAGCGCAGTGCCGACAGGGTGCGCGCCCACCGCCATGGTCGGCACGGTCAGGCGGGCGGTGGTGACGGCCTGCGAGATCTGCCGTGCGCTTTCGGGCAGGGCCCGGTAGTACGAGAACGCGCGGCTCAATGCGCGGCGGCCCGTGTACGCGCGGACAAAGGCGTCCCGGACGGCAGCGGGCACGCCGTCGCCGAGCGTGCCGGCGTGCAGGAACCAGTCGATGTAGTCGGCCTCGTGACCTTCCAGCACGGTCTCGGCGAGACCGGACGCGGCGGTATGGAACCCGAACCACCACGGCGGTCCGCCGGCAAGGAACTCCTCGGCGCCGGGCAGCCCGCCCAGCACGGACTCCATGACGACCAGACGCCGGACGAGACCGGGATGGCGCAGGGCGAGGAGGAAGGCCGCCGGGGTACCCGCGTCGACACCCACCACGGCGGCCGAGGACACGCCGAGTTCGGCGAGAAGCGCTGCGGCGTCCTCGGCGAGGGTGCCGGCGTCGTACCCGGAGGCGGCCGGGCTGCTCGCGCCGAATCCGCGCAGGTCCGGCGCGATGACGCGGTAGCGGTCGGACAGGTCGGCCATGATGTCTGTCCACAGCTCCCAGGTGTGCGGAAAGCCGTGCAACAGCAGGACGGCCGGGCCAGATCCGGCGAGGGCGACGTTGAGCTCGACACCATGGACAGGGACACGCCGCAGTTCGGGCATGGCGGAACTCCAGAGGTGGTGAGGATTGGTGACAGGGTCACGCTAGGGAACTAGCCTGGTCCCTCCAAGACGGCACTTTCCCCTCAGGTGGTGAGCCCCGGGTGACCACGTCCACGTCCACGCCCGGCGAACCCGACCGGCGGCCCGGTGAGCGCGGCGACCTGCTCGACCCGCTCTGCCCGACCCGCCAGTTGCTCGACCGCATCGGCACCAAGTGGACCTCGATGGTGGTCAAGGTGCTGGCCGAGACGGACCCCGACGAGGTCCGGTTCGCGGAACTCCGACGTCGCATTCCGGGCATCTCGCAGAAGATGCTGTCGGTCACGCTGCAGAGCTTGGCCCGTGACGGGCTGATCGAGCGCCGAGTGGAACCCACAGTGCCGCCCGCCGTCCACTACCGGCTCACCGAACTCGGCCTGTCCCTCGAGGAGCCGCTCTCCGCCCTGCGGATCTGGGCCGAGACACACATGCCCGAGATCGACCGCAGCAACCGGCTCGCCGAGACCTGACAGCACTGACAGCACTGACAGCGCTGGCAGGAAAGCGATGGTGTCGCGCGGGAAGCAGGAAACCGCGCTTCTCTGTGGACCACAGCGGTGGTGGTCACGATGTCCGGATCCCCGGGGCGGTCGTGATCGGTCCGGCTGATGCGAACTGTGGTTTCACCGTGGTGTCTTGATGTCTTTGATCTGCGCGCTGACCGAGCGGTTGATCATGACGGTCGCTCGGACGCCGCCAGTGTCGTCACCATTCGCTTCAGGCGGGCCAGCCGCGTCTTCTGAGTGCGGGCGGTGACCAGGCGGAGGTGCAGGGCGAATTGGTCGGACTTGCCGAGCGTCTCGTAGAACGCCCGCGCCGCCGGGTTCGCATCGAGCGCCGCGACGAGATCCGGCGGCGCGGTGGCGTTCTTCTGCGAGGCGTACGCCGTCTCCCAGCGGCCGTCCGCCCGCGCCGCCTCGACCTCGGCGAGGCCGCGGGGGCGCATCCTGCCCTCGGCGATCAGGGCCTCGGCCTTGCCGACGTTCACCTGCGACCAGGGGGAGCGGGGGCGTCGAGGTGTCGTGCGCTGCAGGAAGTACGTGTCGTCGAAGCCGCGCCGCAGGCCGTCGATCCAACCGAAGCAGAGCACCGTGTCGACCATCTCTTCCCAGGTGAGCGACGGGATGCCGGTATGTTTCTTGGCGATCTTCACCCAGAGCGCGGTCCGCTCCTCGTGATGCTCGTCGAGCCACGCCTCCAACGCGGCCGGGCTCGCGGGGACAAGGATCTCGACGCCGTCCTCGTACTTCTGCATAAACCGCAGGGTAGAGCCCGTATAGGACAGCTGCTGGCCTATTTGAGCGGCCTGTTCAGGTGGCCTGACCGGCTGCCACCGCGGTCAGGAACAGCCCGGCTCGGCTGTACCGCATGCAGCAGCGCTACGGCGACCGGCTGCCGCCCGTCCACCTCACGGAGAACGGCTCCGCCGAGCACGACATCGTCGCCGCCGACGGCCAGGTTTACGACACCGACCGCGTCCAGTACCTCGCCGACCACCTCGCCGCGCTGCGCGCCGACCCGACCGGCCGGCAATGCTGCCTGCCACCCCACTCCCGACTCGGATCGTTCGGCGCGTACTGCTGCGGTGACGACGTAGTGATCGAGGACGGACGCATCGCGCCGCTCGTATCCCTTGGTACTGGGTACTGATCGGCGGACCGGATGGTCGTTACTGCCGGGCTGCTGTCGGCGAGTTGTCCGGCCGGGCCCGCGCGTTCAGTGGCCATCAGTCCGTGCAGGCGGATCTGGTGCAGGGCGTTGAACAGCTCAGCGTTGCCAAGCGTCCCGCCGCCCGCGCGTACAGGGGCAGCGTGGCCGCACGAGCGACGGGCGCCGGAGTCAACTCGGCGGTATGACGCAGTCGTTCGACGGCGGCGTCGACGAGATTGGCCTTGTGCAGTTCGTTTCCGTGCGTCCACAGGACGTACGAGGTGAAGGCGGGATCGTTGAAATATCGGCCGGTCTGCAGGCTCTTGGCTGTCTAACGGGCCGGGGTGCGGCTGTGTCTGGCCTCCACCCGCGCCTCCAACCGGTCTGCCGACGGCCAGAGTTCGGCCACAGCCTGGGAGGCGTGACCGTTCTGCCGGGCGATCTCCGCGAGCCGGACTGCGGAGAGCCCGGAGCGCCTGCTGGGGGCACGGCGCACTGGAGCGCGCCCAGGCGCGCATGGGCGCGCTCCTCGTGCGTGACGATGTCCCTCGTTCGGGCGGGTGATCACGGGCGTGGCCTGTTGGCACCGGCAGGACGGCTACGGTCGCGACCGAGCAGTAGTGATACCGGGCGTCCCTATATCGGGTGGTTTTGGTGAGGGTGCCCTGCCGGGTGAGGAGGGTATGCAAGAGCCCGTCGACGATGGGCGCATGAACAACTCCCTGCGTCCTGTCCCACTCCACTGGCCTGCGCTTTTGGTGGCGACCTTGGTGGCGACCGCTTCGGTGAACACCCCGGCCCGGGCGGACACTTCGCCCTACGAGGTTCAGGCGCAGGGCTCCCGGTGCGTAGGCAGCGAAGGTCGTGATTCGGCGGGCAAGAGTGCCGTCGACGACCGTGAGATCCGCTGGACCGAAGAGACGAAGTACGACGACGCACGCAAGCACAGCAACAGGGCGTGGAGCAGTCACGGGCTTGAGCAGGTCGCCATCCGGGCGGACGTCTGGAACACCAGCAACGACCTGATCTGGAAGGACAAGAACAAGGGGGACGGCGCTCTCGCCACCTACTCCCGCAACCCGAATCTCGGCAAGACCGACGTCATCCACATGAACGACTACTACTTGAAAGCGGGCCGTCCCGGTGACTGGGACAGCACCGTTTGGAGGCGCTTCGCCGCCGCCCACGAATTCGGCCACGCCCTTGGCCTGTGCCACAAGAACCCTGACCAGGGCGCCACGATCATGACCGCGAACGCGCGCTACGCGGCCGACAACAAGCCCACCCGCCGCGACCGCGGCGACTACCACAAGATCTGGGGCAACTGATGGGACGAACGCGCATCGCGGCGGTCACGACAGCCGCAGTTGTCGTCCTGGGGTCAGCGATGGCGTTCACCGTCATGACCTCCCTCGACAAGGAATCCGTCCGAACGACACGGGAGGCCTTGCTCGCCACGGACGTGTCCAAGGACGAGTACCTCGCGGACGCATCCCACGACATCTTCCACGGCACGGTCGTCGGCCTCGCGTCCCAGGCGCGCACCGACCAGCCGGGCGAGATGGAACAGCGGTGGCGCGTGCGCGTGGACCGGGCCTTCAAGGGGGCCGCCTCCGGAACCGTCACCGTCAGCACCACCGCGTACATCGCCAAGGACGGATCCCTGACCGCTCGCGGCGGCGCCGTCGTCCCGGAAGAAGGCAGGACGTACGTCTTCTCCGGCTACTACGCGAGCGACGAGGACCTCTACTGCACCTTCGGCGGCACGACCGGCACCCGCCTGTCGCCTGCTCTCGGGCAACCCCTCGGGCATGACGAGGAGGACCGGATGCTGCACCCGGAACGCTCGCGCGGCCTGCGGACGGTGGAGGACTACTGGGCCGACATGGTCGACAACGCGGTCCAGGGGCCTGTGCTCCACTGAGTGTTCGTGCTCGTCTCGCGGCGATCGCAGGATGTACGAGTGCAAGGTGCCGCTCCGTCTCGCTGCCACAGCTCAGCTCCCCGAGGGATGGAGAAAAGAACGAGCCAGGTTCACGGCGCCGGACAGGACCAGGCCGAGGGTCCGTCCGGCCTCGGTGACGGCGGCCGTCGCCCGCTCGTCGCCGTCGGCCGCGCGCCGCTCCAGCTCGGCGAAGCCCGTCTGCCCCGAGCCCTCGTCGATGCCCGCGGCCCGCAGCAGCGTCGTCTGTCCCGCGTACTGCTCGAGGCAGCCGCGGGCGCCGCACCGGCACTGCGGCTCTTCCTCGTCGACCACGTCGTGCCCGATGTCGCCCGCGAACCCGTGGGCGCCGCGCAGGAGTTGGCCGTCGACGACCAGAGCGCCCGTCGCGCTGCCAACGGCGGAAGAGCCCATAGACGGTCTGCCACGGACCGAAGTACGGCGGCAGATCCCGCCATGGGGCACCGGTCCGTACCCGCCAACGGATCCCGTCGATCAACAGTGTTGTCACATAAGTGACGGGGCTGTCGCGCAACCGAGCACAACGGACTGTGGGGTCGGTGGGTCCAACTGGACGGTACGACGGCGCATGAGCCGCCGTGGCCGCGCGCGGTGACAACGCCTCGCGCCACACCAAATCGGGGAGATCCGTTGAACTCGCGCGCATACCAGGTCCGTTCGTCCGTCGTGGTCTCGGGGACCGCTCTGTTTCTGGCAGCCGCGGGCTTTGCCCTCGCACCGACCGCCTCCGCCACCGATGATGAGAGGGGAATCCTGTCGGTCTCCACCAACGCGCCCGCGGAGGTCGGGCTGGCGGGCCTGCCGGTCGAGTTCACCACCACGATCCGCAGCGTCGGCCCGAACTGGGAGCTGCCTGACAATACGGCGCGACTGGCCTTCCGGATCGACGGGGGTTTGGGTCTGTCCCCGAACGCCGTGAGCCTGGAGTACCGGCTCAGCGGCAAGGTATGGACGAGAGTGCCGCTGAAGTACTCCCACACAGACGGGCAGTTCACCGGAGAGATGCCGCAGTTCACGGTGACCGGGGGTGGTGAACGCACTGTGCAGATGCGCAGCGGGGCCCCATGGGCGCCCCGCACAACGGAGACAGCAACGGTGGCACCGACCAGCTGAAGCTGACCACGACGGTCACCGACCTTTTCACCGGCGACACCACCGGCTCGGACGAGGACACCATCAAGGTCGACGGACTCAGCACCGCAGTGTCCGGAGTCCCCGCCGAGGTGACGGCCGGCGGACCCGCCGCCACCTTCGACGCCGCGGTCGACAACCCCGCCGCGTCCAAGTACCAGAACGTCACGGGCACCCTGCTCACCAGCAAGTACGCTTCCGTGCAGGTACTTCGCTCAGGGACCTGGAAGACCCTCACCCCGGTCACCTCGAAGGCCGAGCCCGATGTCTACGGGTTCAACGTGCTCGGCAAGGATGCCTCGCTCGCCGAGCACAGCAGCGCTGTCACCAAGGTCCGGGTGACCTATCGCAAGGACACGCCCGCGGGGAAGTCCACCGTGCAGCCCTGTATTCGTCAACCAGGGGGCGAAGGCGTTCACCGGCACCACCTCGTGCGGTCCGAAGGCGACTGTGCAGGTGCTCGCACCGGACGCCACCGGGGGCACAGGACCCACCACAGGCACGGGCTCCGCCGCAGGCACGTCCACCCCGACCGCCTCCGCGACCCCGAGTGCCTCGGCCTCGCCCTCCACTGCTGCCCGCACCCCGTCCACGGACTCGGTCGCGACCTCCGGCTCGTCCGGGGCGAACTCCCGGCTGGCCAGCACCGGAAGCAGCCAGACACCCGCCATCGCCGCGGTGGCGGGTTCCCTCCTCCTGGCCGGAGCAGGGACGTTGGGTGTCGTGGCCAGGCGCCGCCGCACCCAGGCCTGACCTCCCGAACAGCGAACCCTGGGGGCGCCGGGTCTCGACCGGCGTGGGGTGGTAGTCGAAGGTCTTGCCCGGGCGTCGGCACTTGAAGAAGGCCTGGATGAAAACGGGGGAAGCCTCAGCCCGGCGGCTCACTGCGCTGACCACGGCCGGCCTGCGAGTCCCTTGGAATCGCCCTGGAGCGTGTCTTCAAAGCGGTGGCGCGGGGTGATGACTCTGGTGAGTCGCTGCTATGAACTGACTGATGAGGAATGGGAGTTGTTACACCCGCTCCTTCCTGCGGCATCGTTCGGTCGTCCTCGTGCGGGCGACCGGATGATGCTGAACGGGATCGTGTGGGGCGGTGTTCATCGTGGTGCTCCGTTCGTGATGTGTGAGTGCTGTGTTGCCGTACGCCGCGTCAGTTGGCGGCCGCCGCGGCGGTGTTCTTGGCGGTGTCGGTGGTGGGCGCGGGCGGACCGGCCTTCTTGAGCGGGATTTCGACGACGAGCAGAGCGGCGATGAAGGCGAGCGCGCACAGGATCGCGGCGGTCAGGAAAATGTGGCCGGTGCCGGTCGTGACCGCGTCGAGGTAGGTGGCCTTGGCCCCGACGGGCAGGTGGCGCAGCGCGCCCGGGTCGTTCTCGGCGCCTGTGGGCAGCGTGGGCTGGACGGCGCGGGTGAACAGCGAGCCGAAGACGGCGACGCCGAGGGATCCGCCCAGGGTGCGGAAGAGGTTGACCGAGCTCATGGCGGCGCCCATGTCGCGCAGGGAGACGCTGTTCTGCGCGATGGTGCCCGACATCTGCAGGGTGAAGCCCAGACCGATGCCGACGAGAACCATGTACAGGCTGGTCAGCAGGTGGGACGTGCCGGTGCCCATGGTGGCGAGGAGCCCGACACCGGCCGTGAGGAACAGGGTGCCGAGGACCGGGAAGACCTTGTACTTGCCGGTGGCCGACATGACCTTGCCCGCGATGGTCGAGACGATCACGACGGGGATCATCATGGGCAGCATCAGGAGCCCCGAGTTGGTGGCCGAGGCGCCCTGCACGGTCTGCTGGAACAGCGGCAGATACAGGCCCGCGCCGAACATGACGACACCGGCGGCGAGGATCATCACCATCGCGAGCGGGTAGTTGCGGTGGTTCGTGAACACGCTCAGCGGCAGCAGCGGCTCGGCGACCCGCTTCTCCACGGCGATGAAGGCGAGCAGTCCGAGCACGGCGGCGGCAGCCAGTGCGAGGATCTGCCAGGAGCCCCAGGCGTAGGTGGTGCCCGCCCATGTGGCGGCCAGCACGATGGCCGTGATGGAGGCGGTGAGCAGGACGATGCCGGCCCAGTCGATCTTCGCCTTGATGTGCTGGGCAGGCACGTGCAGGTTCAGCCACAGCCATACCAGGGCGGCCAGGCCGAGCGGCAGGTTGATGTAGAAGGCCCAACGCCAGTCGAAGTGGCCGGTGACGAAGCCGCCGAGCAGCGGGCCGCCGATGGTGCCGATCGCCATGACGGCGGCGGACATGCCCTGGTACTTGCCGCGCTCGCGGGGCGGCACGAGGGCGCCGATCAGCGCGAAGGCGCCTGCGCCGATGCCGCCTGCGCCGATGCCCTGCACGGCGCGGAAGGCGATCAGCTCGGTCATCGACTGGGCGGCTCCGCACAGCGCGGATCCCACGATGAACACCGCGATCGCCGCCAGGTAGGTGGGCTTGCGGCCGACCAGGTCGCCGAGCTTGCCCCAGATCGGTGTGGTGACTGCGGTGACGAGTGTGTAGGCGGTGACGACCCAGGAGATGTGCTCCAGGCCGCCGAGGTCGCCGACGATGGTCGGCATCGCGGTGCCGACGACCATGTTGTCGAGCATCGACAGGAGCAGGGCGAGCATGACGCCGAGCAGAACCCAGCGCACGTTCTTCGGGCCGGCCGGGGAGGCCGGAGCGGGGAGGGAAGCAGACGTGGACATGCCTGATCACTCCTTTCGGACACGAGAGGGAAGGGGGAGGGCCGCCGGGCTGCGCCTCACGACGACCACTCCAGAAGAGCACAGCAACCCAATAAGTTCAACTGTTGCACTTTTGGAGTTGAGCAACCTGCCGGTAGACTCCGAGCCATGCCCGACACCGCCCCCACCGCGGCAGCGCCGATCGGACGCCGCGAGCGCAAGAAGGCCGCCACCCGCCAGGCCATCGCCGACGCCGCGCTACGCCTGTTCCTCGAGCGCGGCTACGACGACGTCGGCATCCGCGAGATCGCGGATGCTGCGGATGTGTCCACCACCACGCTGTTCAAGCACTTCCCGGTCAAGGAGGCACTCGTCTTCGACGAGGACGGGGACAAGAAGGCCCGTCTGCTCGCCGCAGTACGCGAGCGTCCCGAAGACCAGTCGATTCCCGCAGCGCTGCGCGAGCACGTGCTGACGTACCGCATCGCCGCAGCCGGCGGCGACCCTCGCTTCACCGCGTTCTTCGACCTGGTGAACGCCACACCGGCCCTGCGGGACTACGAGCAGAACATGTGGCTGCGCCACACAGCCGCCCTGGCCCAGGTCATCGCCGAGGAAAGCGGCCTGCCGGACGACGATCCCACCTGCACCGCCCTGGCCCACTTCGCACTCGAAGCTCCCCGCGCGGCCCGCGGCCGCGACGACCCCCGCCAGGCAATCACCCGCGCCTTCGATCTCCTCGAGCACGGCTGGCACACCCTCGCCTCCGACGAATGAACCCGTTGCCGCGCCCCTCGGACAGCTGTCGGCACCACGGGTCAACATGCGGCGGTTCAAGGGACGTTCAGCGCCGGCAGACCGGGCCTTCCCGCATACGCCGCCGAGCCGCTGATCGACCACGCCGAGGTCGGCAACGACTTTTCCCGCCGCACCCACCTCGGCGTCTTCTACGACTCCTCGTCCGCGGCCCCGCAGAGCGTCCCCGCCCGCCGTCTCACACCACCGTCACGCGCACCCCGGCCGCCGCCACCGCCGCCAGTTCGCCCTCGGGAGCGCCCTGATCCGTGATGAGCGTGTGCACGGCCGACAGCGGACAGATCTTCGCGAAGGTCGTACGGCCGAGCTTGGTGTGCTCGGCGACCACGACCGTGCTGCCCGCGTGCTGGGCGAAGGCCCGGTCGGTCGCGGCCTCCAACTGGTCGTGTGTGGTGCAGCCATGGGCGGCGCTGATGCCGTCCACGCCGAGGAAGGTGAGGTCGGTGTGGTGGTCGGCGAGGGTCTTCTCGGCGATGGGCCCGACGAGTTCGTAACTCTCCTTGCGCGCGGTGCCGCCGATGACGATCAGCGTGACCTCGGGGCGCAGCATCACGGCGGCCGCGATGTTCACCGCGTTCGTGACGATCGTGACCCGGCCGCGTGCGGCGAGCAGCCGGGCCACCTCGCTGGTGGTGCTGCCGCCGGTCAGGCCGACCACCGCGCCCTTTGGCACCAGGTCGGCGGCGGCGCGCGCGATGGCCAGCTTCTGCGGGGAACGCCGCTCCAGACGGTGCTGCAGCGGGAGTTCGAGGTTCAGGCCGCCACGGACCGCGCCGCCATGGGTGCGCTCCAGGAGCCGCTGCTCGCTCAACTGCCCCAGATCGCGGCGCACGGTGGCCCGCGAGACGCCGAGCAACAGGGCGAGTCGGCCGACGTCCGCGCTGCCGTGCGCGGCGACGTGCTCGAGTATCCGCGTGTGGCGGTCGCTTCTCAGCACGCCGTGAGCATAGCCCCGGGGCCCGCCTTCTTGACCGTACGAGCATGGACTGTGCGCACTTCTGCGCGAGTTGGCTGCCTTCCGCTCAAGTTCCCGCTCTTGACATGCTCGGCAGCGCTCGCTTAACTCCCTGGCACGCCGATGTCGAACCTCGGCGCAGAGGTACGCCTAGCCGGTGTGCGGCCACGGCCGCGAGCCCGGACTGAGTCGCCAGGACCTTCCGTGTCCGAGGCGGGGACGTGCCCTCCCTCTGTGGAGCTCTGCGATGAGCCTCAAGCGTGTGCTGAGCAAGAGCAAAGGCAAGTCCATGGCGGCGACCGCGGCCCTCGCGGCGGCAGCGGCCTGCCTCCTTCTCCCGAACACGGCCTCGGCCGGTGCGAGCGCGGTCTCCCTGCCCCCGCCGCACGCCGGTTTCGACTACCAGATCGGTGGCGCGTACACCCCGCCGGCCGGCGTGAAGGTGGTCAGCCGGGACCACGAGGCGGCCCCGGCACCCGGCCTGTACAACATCTGTTACGTGAACGCCTTCCAGGCGCAGCCCGGCGCCGAGGGCCAGTGGGACGCCGACCTTCTCCTGCGGGACGCGAGCGGCGAGGTCGTCTACGACGGCGACTGGGGCGAGGCGGTCCTCGACATCCGCACCGCCGCCAAGCGCCAGCGCATCGCCGCCAAGGTGGGCGGCTGGATCGACGGCTGCGCGGCCAAGGGGTTCCAGGCGGTGGAGCCGGACAACTACGACACCTTCACGCGCTTCCCCGACTACCTCACCGCGAACCAGGCCAAGGCCTTCATCTCCCTGCTCGCCGACCGCGCCCACGGCAAGGGCCTGGCCATCGCCCAGAAGAACACCGCCGAACTCGCCGGTGCGGGCAAGGAGAGCGGCCTCGACTTCGCGGTCGTCGAGGAGTGCGGCGCGTACGGCGAGTGCGACGACTTCACCGCCGAGTACGGCAACCACGTGGTCGTGATCGAGTACACCGCGAGCGGACTGCGCAAGGCCTGCGAGGGCTGGGGCGGCGAGCTGAGCATCGTCCGCCGCGACGTGGACGTCTCGCCCGCGGGCAGCAGCGGCTATCTGCGCCGGACCTGCTGACCCTCCGCCGGAATCCACCGGGAGCGCCCGGCCCGCGGAACCACCCCGCGGGCCGGGCGTCCCGGATCCCTCAGCCCAACCGTGAACTCCCTGGAGGCCCTCATGACCGCGCCACCCCGCGGACCCCGGGCACCGGCCCGCCGCAGCGTGCTGCGCGCCGGCTCGGCCGCCGCGCTCGCGAGCGGACTCACCGGTGGGCTCGCCGGTGCGCTCTCCGGCTGCGCGGGCGGAGCGTCCGACGGGGTCGGCGCCGACGGCAGCGTCACCATCCAGCTGTGGCACGGCCAGACGGACACCGCCCTGAAGGTGCTCAAGCGCCTGGTTGCCGACTTCCACCGGGCCCATCCCCGTATCCATGTCGACCTCGGCGGCGGAGTCCTGGCCGACGCCATGCTGCAGAAGGTCACCGCGGCACTCGCCTCGGGCGCCTATCCGGATGTGGCGTTCATCTTCGGTTCCGACCTGGCCAGCGTCGCGCGCAGCCCGCAGGTCGTGGACCTCACCGAGCACGTACGGAGCGATCCGACACCCTGGAACAGCTACTGGCCCTCGGCCCGCGAGGCCGTCACCGTCAACGGCCGCGTCCGCGCGGTGCCCGCGATGGTCGACTGCCTGGCCGTGGTCTGCAACAAGAGGCTGTTCGCCGAGGCCGGCATCGACCTGCCCGAACCCGGCTGGACCTGGGCCGAGTTCACCGACCTGGCCCGGCGCTTCACCGACGCGGACCAGGGCCGCTTCGGCACCGGCTGGCCCGGCACCGGCGACGAGGACACGGTGTGGCGCCTGTGGCCCCTGATCTGGGGCGCGGGCGGAGAGGTGATCGCCGAGGACGGCAAGCACATCGGCTTCGCCGAGGAAGGCGTACGGGCTCTCGAGGTCGTACGGGACCTGGTGCGCGACAAGAGCGTCTACGTGGACCCGAAGCCCGGCAGCGAGCAGATGTACAAGGTGTTCCTGTCCGGGCGGATGGCCATGGTGCCCACCGGACCCTGGCAACTGCCGGACATCACCCAGGCGAAGCTCGACTACCACGTGGTGCCGCTGCCCACCTTCGACGGCGACCCCGTCACCATCTCGGGGCCCGACACCTGGACGGTCTTCGACAACGGCGAGGCGCGCGCCGAGGCCGCCCGTACCTTCGTCACCTGGCTCACCCGGCCCGCCCAGGACAGCCGCTGGGACGTGGAGGCCGGCAGTCTGCCGCTGAGCAGCGGCAGCGAGGCGAGCCCCGCCTGGCGCGCGCACGCCAACGACACAGCCGGCATGCCCGCGTTCACCAAGGCCCTGACCTCGGCCCGGGTCCGCCCGGTGCACCCCGCATATCCCCGTATCTCCCAGGCCCTCGGGGAGGCCATCGTCTCCGTGCTGCTCGGCCGCGCCGCCCCCGCGGCGGCGATCCGCGCCTGCGCCGAAGACGCCAACGCCGCCCTCCTGATACCGCGTTGAGGACCCGACATGCCGAGACTTCCCACGCCCGTGACCCTGCCACCCGACCGCGCAGCGCGCAGGACGAGAAACCGCCGCCGTCGTACCGAGGCCGCCACCGCCTGGGCCTTCGTCTCACCGGCCGTGCTGGTGATCGTCGGCCTGAGCGTCGTGCCCGTGCTCTGGTCGCTGCTGCTGTCCTTCCGCGCCAGCGACCTCGTCACCCCCAGCCGCTGGGTGGGCCTCGACAACTACCGCGCCCTGGCCCAGGACCCGCACTTCCACGAGGCCGTACGGAACACGGTCGTCTACACCCTCCTGTACGTGCCCCTGAGCATCGTGGCCGGCCTCGCGCTCGCCCTGGTGCTCAACCGGCGGATCCGCTTCGTCGGCCTGTACCGCACCCTCTTCTTCGTCCCGTTCGTGGTCTCCGCCACCGCGCAGGGCGTGCTGTTCTCCTTCGTCCTCGACCCCGAGTTCGGCGCCGCCAACTCGGTCCTGCACCACCTCGGCGTCTCCGCCCAGGGCTTCCTCACCGACCCCTCCCAGGCCCTGTACGTCCTGGTCGCCATCACGCTGTGGAGCGGCACGGGTCTGTGCACCGTCATCTATCTGGCCGCGCTCCAGGACGTACCGCCTGAGTTGATGGAGGCGGCCCGACTGGACGGAGCCCGCCGCCGGCACCTCCTTCGCCATGTCACCCTGCCCGCGCTGGCCCCCGTCAGCGTCTTCCTGCTCCTGTGGCAGACCATCCAGGCGCTTCAGGTCTTCGACCTGGTGTACGTGACCACCAAGGGCGGTCCGCTCGGCTCCACCACGGTGATCGTCTACTTCATCTGGGAGCAGGCGTTCAAGAACTTCACCGCCGGATACGGGGCGGCCGCGGCCTACGTCCTGGCTCTGGCGCTGTTCCTGATGGCCGTGCTGCTGCGGATCGTCCGCGGCCGCGCCCGTACGGAACCCGTCGTCTCCTCCCGTACGGAAGCAGCCGCCTCATGACGACCACCGCCCTGCCCGAGGCCGCCCGACGCCCGGCCGCCGAAGCCGTTCGCACCCACCGCCGTTTCCGACTGCCCTTCAGCGCCTGGCACTTGCTGCTCGCACCGCTCGCCGCGCTGTTCGCCCTGCCGCTCCTGTGGCTGCTGATCACCTCGGTGATGAACGACGCCGAGATCAACCGTTTCCCGCCCGCCCTGTGGCCCTCGGATCTCGACCTCGGCGGCTACCGCTATGTGCTGGGCAACGCGATGTTCCCGCGCTGGCTGCTCAACTCGGTGATCGTCTCGGGCGTCGCCGTCGCCTCGAACCTCCTCTTCGGCGCACTCGGCGGATACGCCTTCGCCCGGATGCGTTTCCGTGGCTCGCGGCTGCTGCTCGTGCTGATGCTGGCGACCATGGCGGTGCCGTTCCAGCTGACGATGATCCCCACCTTCCTGGTGATGAAGAAGCTCGGACTCATCGACACCCTGGGCGCGTTGATCGTGCCCTCGCTGGTGACCCCGTTCGCAGTGTTCCTGCTGCGGCAGTTCTTCCTCTCGCTGCCACGCGAACTGGAGGAGGCCGCGTGGATGGACGGCTGCTCACGGCTGCGGGTGCTCTGGTCGATCGTGCTGCCGCTGGCCCGCCCGGCGCTCGCCACCGTCGCCGTGCTGACGTTCCTGAGCACCTGGAACGACCTGTCCTGGCCGCTGATCGCGATCAACCACGACACCCAGTACACGCTGCAACTGGGCCTGACCACCTTCCAGGGCCAGCACCACACCCGGTGGTCCGCGGTGATGGCCGGGAACGTGCTCACCGTGCTGCCGGTGCTGCTGGCCTTCCTCGCCGCGCAGAAGACCTTCATCCGCTCCCTCACCTCCAGCGGCCTCAAGGGCTGACACCTTCTCTCGTACGAACTCAGGGGACGCACCCATGCCGCACCAGTACGACCTTCTCGTCGTCGGGGACGCCAACCCCGACGTGATCCTCGGCCCGCTGGACGGGCCGCTCGCCTTCGGCCAGCGCGAACAGCTGGTGGAATCCGGCTCGTTCACCGTCGGCGGCTCCGCCGCGATCATGGCCTGCGGTGCCGCGCGCCTCGGCCTGCGGGTGGCCTTCGCGGGGCGGGTCGGGGACGACGACGCCGGACGCTATCTGCGCGACACCCTCGCCGCACGCGGCATCGCCACCCGGGGCCTGCACATGGATCAGGACCGGCCCACCCCGCTGACCGTCGTCCTCACCCGCGGCGCCGACCGGGCCGTCCTCACCTCGCCCGGCACCCTCACCGCCGTCAGTGGCGCGGACGTCCCCGAGGAGCTCCTCGCCGCGAGCCGCCACGTGCACACCGCCTCCTACTTCCTGCAGCCGCGGCTCGCCGCCGACCTGCCCGCCGTGCTGCGCACCGCCCGCGCCCACGGTGCGACCACCTCCCTGGACACCCAGGACGACCCGGCCGACCGGTGGCAGGGGCTCGACGCCGTACTCGCCGAGACCGACATCCTGCTGCCCAACGCCCAGGAAGCCCTGCGCCTGACGGGATCAGACGTGCCCGGTGTCCGTGAGGCGGCCGAACTCCTGGCCGCCCGCGGCCCGTTGACCGTCGTCAAGAACGGTGCGGACGGCGCGCTGTGCCATGACGGGCGCGCCCTTCTCACCGTCCCCGGCCTGCCGGTCGAGGTCGCGGACACCGTCGGCGCGGGCGACAGTTTCGACGCCGGCTTCGTCGCCGCGACCCTCGACGGCCGGCCTCCTTACGAGGCCCTCACGTTCGCCGTCGTCTGCGGCGCCCTGTCCACCAGAGCACCCGGCGGCACCACGGCCCAGCCCACCTGGGACGAGGCCCTCACCCACCTCACCCGTACCGGAGCACCTCTCGTATGAGCCGCAAGAGCCATCTGAAGATCGCCTTCATCGGCGCCGGCAGTGTCGTCTTCACCCAAGGTCTGCTGGCCGACCTCTTCGCCTTCCCGGAGCTCGGCGACGCGCGGATCGCGCTGCACGACATCGACCCCGAGCGGCTGGCGACAGCGCAGTCCGCCGCCACGTACATAGCGCGTCACCAGGGCGCGCGAGCCACCGTCACCGCGCACGCCGACCGCCGCGCGGCCCTGGCCGACGCCGACTTCGTCATCAACATCGTGCAGATCGGCATGGGCGAGGCCACCCGCACGGACTTCGAGGTCCCGGCCCGCTTCGGGCTGCGCCAGACCATCGGCGACACGCTCGGCATCGGCGGCATCTTTCGCGCCCTGCGCACCTTCCCCTTCCTCAAGGAGCTCGGCGCGGACATCGCCGAGGTGTGCCCGGACGCGTGGCTGCTCAACTACACCAACCCCCTGGCCATGAACGTCCAGTACCTCACCGCCGCCACCGGACTCACGAAGGTCGTCGGTCTGTGCCACTCGGTGTACTGGACGATGCAGGACCTGGCGAAGCTGGTGAACGTTCCCTACGAGGAGATCACCTACCGGGCCGCCGGGGTCAACCACCAGGCCTGGGTGCTGCGGTTCGAGCACGAGGGCCGCGACCTGTATCCGAGGCTGGACGAACTGATCGCCTCGGACGTGCAGTTGAGGCGTCGGGTGCGCGTCGACATGTACCGGCGGCTCGGCTTCTATCCGACCGAGACCAGCGAGCATTCCAGCGAGTACGTGCCCTGGTACCTCCACCACGAGGGCGAGATCGAGCGGCTGCGGCTGCCGGTCGGCGCCTACCTGGGCATCGTGGACGACAACGTGGCTCAGTACCACCGCACGAAGGACGCGCTCGCCGCCGGGGAACCGCTGGCCGTCGAGGGCACCATGGAGTACGCCCCGCAGATCATCCACAGCGTCGTCACCGGCACCCCGCGCACGGTCTACGGCAACGTCCCGAACCGCGGGCTGATCGACAACCTGCCCGCCCACGGCGTCGTCGAAGTGCCGTGCCTGGTCGACGGCTCCGCAGTGCAGCCCACGCGGATCGGTGAGCTGCCGCCCCAGCTGGCGGCGCTCAACCGTACGTATCTCAGCGCGAACGACCTGGTGGTGCGGGCCGCGCTCGAGGACGAGCCGCGGCACATCCGGCACGCCGCCATGACCGACCCCGCCACGGCCGCCGCGCTGCCCGTGGAGCGGATCTGGCAGCTGTGCGACGCCATGGTGCGGGCGCACGGCGAGCGCCTGCAGCCGGGGTTGCGGGCGCTGCTCGGCGACTGACCTCCCATACGTGGACCGGTCTCCGCTACGGTGACCGGTCTCCGTTACGGTGACCGACCTCCGTCACCGGGACTGGCCCCGCTCGAAGTACGCGACCAGGTCGGCGTCCAGGCCGGGGACCGTACGCGGAGTGCCTCCGTCCCGCAGTGACTCCGTGGCCCGTACGCCGGCCGCCACCGCCATCCGCGCCGCGACCGGCGAGGTGTCGGTGCGGCCGCCCTCGCGGACGAAGCGCACGAACTCGTCGATGAGCAGCGGGTCGGCGCCGCCGTGCCCGGCGTCGTCCGCGGCGTCCGGCACCGGGTACGCGGCGTCGGCCTCGGCGCGGTGGCCGGAGCGCCGCGAGTTCCACACCTTCACCACCGCCCCCGGGCCGTCGCCGAAGTTCTCCAGGCGGCCCGCATCGCCGATGACGGTGTAGTTGCGCCAGTAGTCCGGGGTGAAGTGGCACTGCTGGTAGGCGGCCAACACCCCGTTGTCCAGGCGCATGTTGACCAGCGACACGTCCTCCACGTCGATGACCGGGTTCAGGTCCCGCTGGGTGCCCGGCGGCCAGTGCCCGTCCTCGGTGTACCAGTCCACGGTCTTGGGCTCGCCCGCCGCTCGCCGGTGCGGCAGCTCCCCGTACACCATGAGGTCGCCGAGCGCCTGGACCTGTCGCGCGTATCCGTTGGCGAGCCAGTGCAGTACGTCGATGTCGTGGGCGGCCTTCTGCAGCAACAGGCCCGTGGTGTAACGCCGTTCGGCGTGCCAGTCCTTGAAGTACCAGTCCCCGCCGTACCCCACGAAGTGCCGTACCCACACCGTCTTGACCGCGCCGATCTCGCCGCGTGCGATGACGTCGCGCATCAGCCGGACGACCGGCATGTGCCGCATGTTGTGGCCGACGTAGAGCCGGGTGCCCGTCTCGTAGGCGGTACGCAGCACCTCGTCGCAGCGTTCGACGGTGATGTCCAGGGGCTTCTCCACGAAGACCGGCTTGCCCGCCCGCAGCGCGGCGCAGGCGATCTCGGCGTGGGTGTGGTCCGGGGTGAGGACGAGGACGGCGTCGACGTCCGGGCTCTCGATCACCTCCTTGTGGCCGTCGGATATCCGCGCGCCGGGGAAGTCCGTGGCGGACGCAGCACGGACGGCCGGGTCGGGGTCGGCGAGCGCGACGACCCGGGAGCCGTGGCCCGGCCGGTGTCCGAGCAGGGCGAGGGAGCCGCGGAGCCCGTAGCCGAGGACGCCGAGGCGCAGGTCGGGGGAGGCGTCGGTCATGGGGTGCGTGCCTTTCGGGAGATCGGTGCGCGCCGGCCGTCCGGGGAGCGGCGGCCGGCGCGCGGGGTGGAGCCGGTCGGCTGAGGGTGCTCCCTCGGCCGATGGTGGTGTGGTCAGCTGATGGTGATCCGGCCGATGTCGGGTGCCCATCCGGCCGGGTTGGCGAGGGTGATGCGGTTGCCCGTACCCGCCTGGAGGTTCAGCTGCACCGTCTTCGTCGAGGTGGTGGTCCAGTCGGTCGTCGGGCCGAACCGGACTGTCTGCGTGGTGCCGTTGTTGGCCTGCACGGTGGCGTCGCGGGCCACGGCTGAGGCGTAGTGCAGGGTCACCGTGCGGGTGCCGCCGCTGCCGCCGTCGATCCCGTTGAACGTGAGCGTGGCGCCGTTGCCGAGATAGCCGACCTTCTGGCCGCCGGAGCAGCCCGCGCAGTCGGCCCTGACGGCACCGCCCGCGAGGGTGCTGCCGGCGGCCTCGGCCTCGTAGCTCTTCGGGTCGGAGCCCTGGTCCGCGCCGACGGTCATGGCGCCGAGGTTCAGCCAGCCGTCCGCCTGCTGTCCGGCGTTGGCGAAGCGCAGCTTCTTCGCCGCGGAACTCACGTCTTCGAGAGGGTTCTTGGCCTTCATGACGAGCTGGTAGTCACCGGTGGCCACCGACGACAGGTCCACGTCGGTGTCGAAGTACTGCGGGCGGCCGTAGTCGAGATACGTGGGGTCGGAGCCGACGTTCCAGTCGGGGAACGCGCGGATCTTCAGGGGCATGACCTTGCGCAGGTCCCATGAGGTGTTCCAGGACTTGACCACGTTCCCGGCGGAGTCCTTGAGCCCGAGGCTGATCTGCCAGGGGTAGTAGAACGGCGCCACACCGTTGTTGCTGATCTGCACACCGACCTTGGTGGAGCCCTGCGCGGTGCTGTGGAAGTAGGCGTTCTTGACGCTCAGGTCATAGCCCATGAGCCGGACGGCGGCGGCCACGTTGGGGTCGCCCGCGGCGTACTCGCCACTGCGCTCGTTGATCTTCCAAGTGGTGTGCTCGAGCTCGATGCACGCCTTCATGTTGTCCACGGAACCGGACCCGCCGGGCCAGTTGGCGAAGGCCGTGCTCTGGATCTCCGGCCGGACCTCTCCGCCCATGGATGCGGTGATCCACTTGTTCTCCACACCCTGTTCGACGGCCTTCTGCAACTGGGCCCACGGCGCACCGCCCATCGAGACCGGCAGCGTCACACCGGCCGCCGGGCTGCCTTCGCGGTAACAGAAGGAGTCGTCGTGGTAGCCGATGGCCGGCAGGCCGTTGGCGGCACCGCCCGCCGATTCCGGGTAGCGGACTTCGAGCCGGGTCTTCTTGAACGCGTTGTTGTACGCGTTGATGAGCTCGGCGCCGTGCGCGTCGGTCGGCATGTAGTTCGGGTAGGAGTCGCCCGACGTGTCGGTGTCGTAGGGCCAGGTGTGCCACTCGCCCCACAGGCCGACCAGGCCCAGGTGGATGTAGCCCAGGCGCGGGTCGCCGTCGTAGCGCGCGCCGAGGGCGGCGATGAAGTCCTTGAGCCCGGCGAGCAGGTCCGGGTCGTCGTAGTCCGGGCTGGTCGTGCCCCAGTACGCGTTGTCGCGGTTGGCGACCTTTCCGGCGAAGCAGGGCGGGATGGCGTTGGCGGGATGGGTGCCGGTGCCGCCCGGATACTCCATGTAGAAGCGGATCGCGGCCTGTTGGCCCTCCTCGCCGATCTCCTGCAGGGCGCTGTCCAGGACGGACCAGTTGTAACTCCCGCAGTTCGAGGCGTTGTTCATGACCTCGGACAGACCGAAGTACGCCCAGGTCAGCGAGTGCGGATAGCCCGCGTTCTGGTCCCCGCCGGGCTGGTAGAAGCGGGCGAAGCCCTTGAGCGGGTTGTCCACGGGGGAGTCGCCCGCGGCGAGTGCGTGCACCGGCAGCGCGGGGTCCGGCGTCGGCCCGGGTGCGGGGCGCGCAGGGGCTCCCGCGGCCACCGGGGCGGGGGCCTTCTCGTGGACCTGGGCGTCGGGGTCCGCGGCCTGGGCGCCGGCGGGCAGCGCCACCAGAGCGAGGGCCGCGGCCGCGGCGCACAGGGCCGCCGCGAGCCCTCTGCCGCGTCTGCGCAGGGACGTACGCATGGATCAACCTCCATGGGGACGGGGGGAGTTGCAGGTCCGTGCCGTGAGTCGCAGTGCCCGGATCAATACCGGGTTTATGCGCCAGCATTGACAAAGTTTCGCTGTTGCTCATCAATATGTGTGCACGGCGCCACGCTGACAAGAGGTGCGGCGCGAGATCTCTTCGGAGGCGTAACCATGGGCGCCAACACGGCAGTTGCGCCGCTGCTCAAGAGCACCGGCCGACCGGGCGACGGGGCGGACGAGCCGAAAGGGCCACGTAGGCGACGTGACGACCGCAAGGCCGCCTGGCTGTTCCTGGCGCCCGCCCTGGTCGGCTTCGCGCTCTTCTACGCGTACCCGACGCTCCGCGGCGTCTACTACTCGCTCACCGACTACAACATGCTGGCCCCGCCGAACTTCGTCGGCGGCGAGAACTACGCGGACCTCATCGGTGACGAACAGTTCTGGAACGCGCTCAAGGTCACCGCCTACTACGTGGTCCTCAACATCGGCTCACAGACCGCTCTCGCGCTGCTCCTCGCCACCCTGATGCACCGGCTGACCCGGTCGGTGGCGCTGCGGGCGATGCTCCTGGTGCCGTGGCTGGTGCCGAACGTGACCGTGGGTCTGCTGTGGATGTGGCTCCTCGACGCCAACCTGGGCCTCGTCAACCACATCCTGGACGCGCTCGGCCTCGGCACCACCGGCTTCTTCACCTCGCCCGACCTGGCGATGCCGGCCATCGCCGCGGTCAACACCTGGGCGTACACCGGCTACACGGCACTGCTCCTGTACGCCGGAATGCTCCAGGTCCCCCAGCACCTCTACGAGAGCGCCTCGCTGGACGGCGCCGGCGAGTGGCGGATGTTCAGCCGGATCACCCTGCCGCTGCTGCGCCCCGTACTCGCCCTCGTCCTCGTCGTCTCGCTGATCGGCTCCTTCCAGATCTTCGACACCATCGCCGTGACCACGAAGGGCGGGCCGGTCGGCGCCACCCGGGTCATCTACTACTACATCTACGAACAGGCCTTCGCGCAGTTCCACATGGGTTATGCCTCGGCCGTCGCGGTGGTCCTCGCGCTGGTGCTCGGTGTGCTGACCGCGGTGCAGATGCGTCTGCTGCGGGCCTCCCGCTCGGATCTGGCCTGAGGAGAGTGACCATGACCCGCACCCTGACCTCCCGCGCGAAGATGTCGCCGGGCCGGATCGTCGCCTGGGCGGTCCTCGCCTGCGCCCTGCTGGCCACCCTCTTCCCGTTCTACTGGATGATCCGCACCGCCCTGACCCCGGCGGCGGACCTCTACTCCGATTCCACCGGGCTCGTGCCCGAGCACCCCACGATGATCAACTTCCTGCGGGTGCTCGGCCTGACCAGCCAGGAGGAGGCCGTGGCCGCCGGCGGCTCCGGCGCCCAGGTGGACTTCCTGCGCTATCTGCTCAACTCGGTTGTCTACAGCGGCCTGATCGCCTCCCTGCAGACGCTGTTCTGCGCGATGGCCGGCTACGCCTTCGCCCGGCTCAGGTTCCCCGGCCGGGACGCCGTGTTCGGGGTGCTGATCGCCGCGCTGATGGTGCCGCCGATCTTCACCCTGCTGCCCAACTTCGTCCTCGTGAAGAACCTCGGCTGGCTGAACACCTTCGCCGGCATGGTCGCCCCCAGTGTCCTGATGACCCCCTTCGCGGTCTTCTTCCTGCGCCAGTTCTTCCTCTCCATCCCGCGCGAGGTGGAGGAGGCCGCCGTACTCGACGGGGTCGGCGCCTGGGGGATCTTCTGGCGGGTGGTGCTGCCGATGAGCCGCGGACCACTGATCACCATCGGGCTCACCACCACCGTGTGGGCCTGGAAGGACTACCTCTGGCCGCTGCTCACCGGCCGTGACGAGGAGACCCGCGTGCTCACCGTCGCGCTCGGCATCTTCCAGCAGCAGTCCCCCAACACCCAGCCCGACTGGACCGGGATCATGGCCGGCTCCGCGCTCTCGGTGCTGCCCGTGCTCATCCTGCTCGTCCTTCTGGGCCGCCGCCTGGTGGAGTCGCTCAACTTCACCGGCATCAAGTAGGCCCGCTTTCCCCCCCACGCACCCATACAGGCACGACTCCACGACTCCCATCCCGCTCAACCCCTTGAGAGAGGTACGCCATCATGCGATCGACGCACCGGCGCGCAGGCGCGGCCCTGCTGTGCCTGGCCGCCACCGCCGGGCTCGTGTCTTGCGGGGGATCCGACTCGGCCTCGGGCAGGACGACGCTCGACTACTGGCTGTGGGACGACAAGCAGCTGCCCGCGTACCAGGAATGCGCGGACGCCTTCGAGAAGGCCAACCCCGGCATCGCCGTGAAGATCACGCAGACCGCCTGGAACCAGTACTGGCAGAACCTCACCACGCAGCTGACCTCGGGCGACGCCCCGGACGTATGGACCAACCAGGCTTCGTACTATCCGCAGTTCGCCACCAACGGCCAGTTGCTCGACCTGCAGCCGATGGTCGACCGCGACAAGGTCGACCTGTCCGGCTACCAGGAGGGCCTCGCCGACGTCTGGGTCAAGGACGGCAAGCGGTACGGGCTGCCGAAGGACTGGGACAGTATGGCGCTCGTCTACAACACGACCCAGTTCGAGAAGCAGGGCGTCTCCGCCCATGAGCTCGCCGACCTCACGTGGAACCCCGACGGCGGCGGGACGTTCGAGCAGGTGATCGCCAAGGCGACCGTCGACAGCAAGGGCCGCAACGGACTCGACCCCGGCTTCGACAAGAAGCACGTGAAGACCTACGGCTTCCTGCCGGAGTGGGCCGACGGCGCCACCGGACAGAACGGCTGGGGCCCGCTGGCCGCCTCGAACGGCTTCACCTATCTCGACAAGAACCCCTGGGGCACCCACTACCACTTCGACGACCCCAAGCTCGCCGAGACCATCGCCTGGTTCAAGCGCCTGATCGACAAGGGGTACGCGCCGCGCTTCGACAAGCAGTCGAGCGTCGGGAACACCGAACTCCTCAGCGCGGGCAAGGGCGCGATGATGATCGCGGGCTCCTGGACCATCTCCACGTTCACCGACCCCAAGGCGCAGCAGAAGTTCGCGTTCGCGCCGCTGCCCGCGGGTCCCCGGGGCCGCAAGAGCTCCCTCAACGGTCTGTCGGACGCTGTCTGGGCCGGCACCGAGCACAAGGAAGAGGCCTGGAAATGGGTCAAGTACCTGGGCTCGGAGGAGTGCCAGGACAAGGTCGGCAAGCGGGGCATCGTGCTGCCCGCCCAGAAGTCGGGGACCGAGGCTGCGCTCGCCGCACACCGGGCGGCGGGGCGTGACATCCACGTCTTCACCGACGTCGCCGCCGACAAGAACACCACCTTCCTCCTCCCCGTCACCGAGCACGGCACCGAGATCAACCCGCTCGTCCAGGACGCCGTCCAGTCCGTGATCCTCGGGCAGACGCAGCCGGGACCGGCGCTCAAGGGCGTCAACGACAAGGTCAACGGCCTCTTCAAGTAGGGCAGTCCGCTGTCAGGGGCGGCAGGGCCGGACCTGCCGCCCACCCCTCGTACACCTGCAAGGAGACCCATGGCTCAGCTCCTCGACGTCGGCGCGCACACCTTCGCCGTCGAACTCGAAGGCGACGGCGCACCCCTGGCCGTCGACGGCGGTCTGCTGCTGCCGCCCGGACGCGTCGCCGTGCTGCACGGCCTCGGTGACGCGCTCTTCTACCGGCACGGTCACAACTCCTGGAGCCCCTGCGGCTGGCGCAAGCTGTCCGAGGCGCCGCTGCGCATCGAGAGCGCCGAGCGCCGGCTGACCGCGGACGACACGGTCTGGGACGATCCCGCCCGCCACCACTCGTCCGCCCTCGCCGCGCTGGAGGGCCCCGACGGCCACGTGCTCCTGCTCGGCGCGCTGGGCCTCGACATCCCGCGCCTGGCCGCCGACCAGGACACCCTCGTCGGCTGGTACGAGTCCAAGGGCGCGCCCTGGTTCCTCGCGTACGGCACCGAGGAGGAGGTCTTCGCCGCTTACGCGACGCAGCTCGGCGAACGGCTCGGCCGCAGCACCAAGCGGGCCGGCAACGTGTGGTGCAGCTGGTACGCGTACTACGAGAACATCACCGAGGAGCAGCTCACCAAGGACATCACCGCGCTGCGCGGACTGCCCTTCGACGTCGTGCAGGTCGACGACGGCTGGGAGCGGATGGTCGGGGACTGGGAGGCGAACGACAAGTTCCCCGGCGGCATGCGGGCGCTGGCCGACCGGATCAAGGAGGCGGGGCTGCGGGCCGGTCTGTGGATCGCGCCGTTCATCGCCCTGCCGGAGTCCGAAACCGCCCGTGAACAGCCGGAGTTGCTGCTGCGCGGCGAGGACGGCGAGCCGGTCGTCACCGGGCACAACTGGGGGACCGGCTACTACGCGCTCGATCTCACGGTGCCGGCCGCTCAGGACCACGTACGCGCGATGATCCGGCGGGTCACCCGGGACTGGGGCTTCGGCTACCTCAAGGCCGACTTCATCGGCGCCGCCGCGGCCCCCGGCGTCCGCGCCTCGGGCATCGGACGCGAGGAGGCGTACCGCCTCGGCCTGGAGATCATCCGTGCGGCGGCCGGCCCCGACACGTATCTGCTCGGCAGCGGCGCCCCGTTGCTCCCCTCGCTCGGCCTGCTCGACGGCATCCGCAGCGGCCCCGACGTCGCGCCGCAGTGGGAGCACTACGCGACCCAGGACCCCTCCGACGCCCTGGCCCGCAACGCCGTGGTCAACACTCTGCACCGGCTGTGGCAGTCGCCGCTGCTCGAAGTCGACCCGGACGTCATCTACTTCCGCAGCCGGCTCAACCTCCTGACGGAACATCAGCAGAGCTGGCTGCGCGACCTCGCCGACATCTGCGGCTTCCGCGCGATCTCGGATCCGCCGGGCTGGCTGCACCCCGACGAACTCCAGGCGCTCACCGACTACTTGCAGGCCCGGCCCGAGGTCCGCAGGCTCGGCCGCTACCGGTTCGCGCTCGACGGCCGCGAGGTCGACTTCACCGCGGCCGTACGGCCCGAGGGCCAGCAGCGGTATCCGATCTCCTGACCGAACGCCGCGATCGGCTCCGGGCGACACCCGGGAATTAGTAAACTGCCCAGTGATATCCAGCGGCGGGTACCGCGACCCCCACCAGGGAGTACATCAGCATGGCGACCACGGGAACCGACCTGTCCCGGATGCGCGAGATGAACCAGCTGTCCATCGTGTGGGCGCTGCGCGGCAACCCGCCCTCGACCGTCACCGAACTCGCCGGCCGGACGGGCCTGTCCCGCCCCGCCGTCGACGTCCTGGTGCAGGCGCTGGTCACCGAGGGCTGGGCCGAGGTCGAGGAGCCGGGCGCGCGCAGCGTCGTGGGGCGCCCGGCACGCCGCTACCGCTTCCGCGCCGACGCGGGCCACGCGCTGGGTGTCGACATCGGCGTCCACAAGATCCTCGTCGTACTGAGCGACCTCGAGGGCAACCTCGTCCGGACTCTGCGCAAGCCCGCCGACCCGGACGCGGGACCCGGCGCGCGCCTCGCGGCGGTCGACGAGGCCATCGACGAACTGCTGGCAGCGGTCGACATGACGCCGTCCGACATCTGGGGCATGACGGTCGGGGTCACCGGCCCGGTCGACGCGAAGGGCCGCACCTCGCTGTTCACCCCACTTCCGGGCTGGGCTTCGGCCGACCCGGTGGGCCACTTCGCGGCCCGTTTCCCCTGCCCCATCCAGGTCGAGAACGACTGCAAACTCGCCGCGGTGGCCGAGCGTTGGAAGGGCGTGGCGCAGGACGCGGACGACATCGTGTACCTGCTTGCCGGTATCCGTACCGGCGCGGGACTCATCCTCGACGGCACACTGCGCCGCGGCCACGGCGGCGCGGCGGGCGAGATCGGCGCGCTCAAGGCCGTCCGCTGGCTCGACGCCCCCGGGCATCTGGCCGGCTGCCCGGGCGTGCCCGCGAGCGCGCGACCGGGAGAGGCAGCGGCCTGGGTGTTCCAGGCGGCCCGCGAGGGCAATCGCGAAGCCAAGACGGCCGTACGGCGCTATGCGCGCGATCTCGCCGTGGGAGTCGCCGCACTCGTCCTGGCCCTCGACCCCGAGATCGTGGTCCTGGGCGGCGGCTTCTCGCGCTCCGCCGACATCATCCTCGACCCCCTGCAGCGCGAACTCGCCAAGCACTGCCTGCGCCTGCCGGAGCTGCGCGCCTCCACGCTCGGCGACGAGAGCGTGGCACTCGGCGGTCTGCGGCTGGCCCTCGACGACATCGACAACCGCCTGCTCAGCGCGGAACTGGCGGCGCCGAGGGCACCTCGGGGGTGACCGCGGTGCCCTCGGCGGTGACCGGTCCGGGCTCCGGCTGTCCGGCCCGATGGCAGGTTGGGGCATCTTGGGACGGTCGTGCCGGACGAGGCAAGCACCGCCTGCTCGGTCGGGGCTTTGGGCGCCGCCCACGCGTCATCCGGGGCCTGCGCCTGCTGCCCCATCGGGAGCAGAACGAGCGCGAGCCCGGCAGTGAGCAACCGGTTCCAGATGTGCCAGCGATCCACGACGTGGATCGCACCGGGGGCTCCAAGCGCCGTCCTCTGCCGCAGCCTGAGTGATGTGCTGCGCGCTCGCACAGGCGGGTGTGCGGTCGTCGAGCGCCAAGTCGGGCTGGGCCGTTCGGATTTCGAGGCGGGTGATCAGCTTGGCCGGTTTGAGATTGGCTGCCGCGGCCGGGGACCAACGGGCCCTGCCGGGTGGAGCGTGACAGCGGGAGACTTCCGTCTTGCGCCCCGTGGTGGGGTGGGTTCGTCTCTTCGGCCGCGGTTGAGATCGCGGTCAGGGCAGGGGGGCGCCATGGCATGGAGCGTTCCCCTGCGCCCGCCGGTGGTGTCTCTGTTCCGGCGATGTCATGGTGCGGCCTCGAGGGCGCATGCGGCCCGAGTCGCCGAGCGCGGCCCGGAGCCTGCACCCGTCACCGTCCGCTGCTGCGCCGGATGTGTGGTGATCGAGGTCCGGCACGAGATCGGTCCGGCCACCGAACCTCATCTCGGCCGTCTGCTGCACGGTGCCATTCGCTCCGGAGGGACCGCGGTCCTGGTCGATCTCCGGGGCGTCACGCACCTGGGGGCCGGTGGGCTCGGCGTGCTGTGTCTCGCTCGGACGCTGGCGCAGCAGCACGGCCTGGAGTTCGGCTTCATGGGGGCCACTTCGTTCTTCCCCGAGCCGGCGAGCGAAGGCACTGAGAGCCTGGGCGTCGTCGCTGTGCCGCAGCCCGGCCGGGAGGAGGTCGCGGCATTCGACGGGTCAGCCGATCCCGATCGTGACCTCGGGGGGCCGGCGCAGTGAGTTGTGGACGGTGCAGTGGTCGACGACCGCGCGCAGCCCTTCCCGTCGGGCTGTGCTGAGTTCCACGGGCAGTTGGAGGCCGAGGCGGACGGCCGCGACCCGGGCGGGGCGGTCGTCCGCCATGTCGAAGTCGGCTGTGACGCGCAGATGGTCGTACGCCACGTGGTGGCGCTGCAGGAAGCGGCCGGCGTAGTACGCGACGCAGGAGGCGAGGGAGGTCACGAACAGTTCCACCGGAGTGGGGCCGTCGTTGTCGCCTCCGGCCTCGGTCGGCTGGTCGACGGTGAGTTCGTGGTCGCGGATGAAGACGGCGTACGCCTGGTTCGCGATGTGGGTGACTTCGATGTGGGCCGATGGCTCGGACGTGGGTGGGTGTGGGGCGACACGGCCGATGCGTGGGCTACTGGTGGGCAGGGTGGGGTTCATGTCGGTTCTCCTCGGCGTGCTGAGGACGGGCTTCGTGTGCCGGCCGCCCCTTCCGGAGCTCTCCGCGCCGCCGTCCGTCGGCGTCAGCCGGTCCTGCGTACAGGGGCGACTGCTTCCGCCTCATGGCACACCGGGCACGTCATGCGCCGTGCGGGACGGTCACCGCAGCTCTGCCCCATGCCGGCCAGGTGCCGTACCAGTTGGCCGGAGACGTGTGCGTGGCCCAGGCAGACACCGCACCCGCAGCGGTCGCACACCGCGATCGCGGGCGTGGCCGAGTCCTTGAGCGCGCAGTCGTAGCACTGCATGGCGGGCCTCCTGTGCGAGTTGGTTCCTCTTGCCATTGTCGTGCCGGGGATGGTGGGGAGGGGTGGGCCACTCGGGTCGCGTTCAGGGGACGACCGGACGGGAGGCGAGTCTCCTGCCAGTGACCATGTGGGCCTGGATTCGTATGAGAACGCTGTCCTGGACGTCCACCCACGGGTGTGGGGCAGAGTGCGACAGCCGTTCCCTTTCCGCCGGGTCGGTCACCACGTCGGCCTGTCCGGTGACGATCACGCTCCAGCCGCAGCGGCTGTCGATGTCGATCTCGTCCGCTTCGAAAGCGACGACGAAGCTGTCGACGGCGTGGACGAGCCGTGAGGCGGCGGAAGTGCGCAGCAGGATCGAACCGTCGTTGTCGAGGGCGAAGCCGACGGGGAGCACCGCGGGCAGCGCCTGAAGGGTGTACACGATGCGGCCGAACGGGACCGTGGTCAGCAGGTGCAGGCATTCCTGTCTGCTGAGCGCGTGGTGTTCGTCGGTCTGCGGCATGCCTCCATCGTTCATCGCGCTGCCGGGCGACGGCAGGGCCGGTCGGCCCTGACCGGACCCGAGTGGCGCGCAAGGTGCTCGGCCCCGGATCCGGCTTCTCGGTCTTCAGGGGCGGGTGACGGCTGGGGCGCGCAGCCCAACCGCAGGACCAGTTGGGGATGCGCGCGCAGTGGGATCTGGTGGTGCAACTGTGCGCGCAGACCGGGCAGTTCGAACAGCTGGGGGTGCAGAACCGCGGCGACGTCGTGGGCGGCGCCGTGCAGCAGGACGCGGCCCAGGGCCTGTCCCGCCCGGAGCCAGTCCTCGGCGCGATCGCGGCGGGTGAACAGGAGGGCGGTCAGGTCAGGGGGTGCGAACTGCGGGCGGAGAGCTGTGGGGCCCCGAGCGCCCGGCGCGGACCAAGGCGTGTGGATCGCTTCGGAAATTCGCCGTAGCGCCGCGGGGTCGTCCACCTGGCACAGTCCGGCGCCTTCCCGGAGTGCCTGCTGTCGCAGCTCTTCGACCAGCGCGGCGGGCAGGTGGCCGGGCCCGAACAGGGCACCGAAGGCGTGGTGGTGCAGCAGGGCGCGGTACATCGCCTCCTCGTGCTCGGAGGGCGGGTCGTACGGCCCCCAGCGGACGGAGGCCAGACATGTGGGCTGTGCGGGGTCCGGAAAGCTGCGGATGTGGCCCCGAAAGCCGAGGTGCCGCATGGCCAGACGCGTGTGGAACAGCGCGGCACCACAGCTGATGACGGTTTTCGGCCCGCCGCACGGCACGTCATCCGCACGACCCGGGGCAGGGGTGGTGTAGAGCCGTAGTTCGTGTCCCTGAGACGTGAGGTGCCACGGCTGGGCGCCGCGCAGGGACGGTGCGGTGGCGGCCGCGCGGACCAAGTAGAGGAACGCGTGATCGGTGGGCGCTCGAGGCGCGGTCAGGGTCATCGCTGCCGTCCCGTCCTTTCGGGCTTGTGCGCTTGCCACGACAGGTCCGGCGGTACCGGAGCTACGGCGTGAGCCGACTCAGGGGCCGGGAATCGCCACTTCGGCCGGAGCCGGGAGTGAAGGCGCTGCGCCCCGACGCCCCGGGCTTCTCGGTCGGGGGCCGGTGGTGCCGAAGGTGCTCGTACAGGGCTTCGGCCGCAGAAATCACCACGAAGAGCGTGATCATCGCGACGGTCAGCAGCTGACCGAACATCCACCAGAACTCGGCGGGAAGGAACGTAGGCATCGTGATCGCCTTCCTGTGTCGGTGGTCCGATGTAACGCTGCAGTACAAGTGAACTCCGGGAAACCGGTGGTGACGTGGGCCGTACGGTGCCTTGGCAGGTGGCGTTCGGGCATGCGCCAAGGGCGGAGAGGGCCCTGGTGGGCAGTGGCGTTTCAGGCGGGTGAAGGGCCGTGTACCGCCTGGCCCCGGTCCGAGGACATCCGGCCCCCTGCGTACGGCCGAGGACCCCCCGATGCTCGAAACAGTCGGCGCGGCCGGCCGCCACGGGGATACGGAGCAAGCACGGGGACACGGAGCAAGGGGGACGGCCATGGCCTGGGACACCATCCGCAAATCACCCGTGGGCACGGGGACCTCGCCGCACGGTGTCCTCCCCGCGCAGCTGGACGACTACGACAAGACGTGCGCGGCGTTCTCCTGGTCCTGGGCGCGCTCCCGACTGGACGGGCTGCCCGGCGGTCAGGGCCTCAACATCGCGTACGAAGCGGTGGACCGGCATGCCGCGTCCGGCCACGGAGCGCACGTCGCGCTGCGCTGCGTCGCCCGCGACGACACCCTCACCACGGTCACGTACCGCGAACTGGCCGCGCGCAGCGCCCGGTTCGCGAACGTGCTCCAGGGCCTGGGGATCGGGCGGGGTGAGCGCGTCGCCACGTTGCTGGGGCGCTGCCCCGAGCTGTACGAGGTGGTCCTCGGGACGCTGAAGAGCATCGGCGTGGTGTGCCCGCTGTTCTCGGCGTTCGGGCCCGATCCGGTCGCACAGCGGCTGGGGATCGCGAACGCGCGCGTCCTGGTGACCACGGCCGACCTGTACCGGCGCAAGGTCGCCGGGCGACGCGCCGACCTTCCGGACCTCGCTCACGTACTGATCGTCGGTGAGGGCGCGGACGAACTGCCCGGCACCGCCTCGTACGCGACGCTGATGGCCGACGCCCCGGACACCTTCACCATCCCGGCGACCTCGCCCGACGACATGGCCCTGCTGCACTTCACCAGCGGTACCACCGGCACCCCCAAGGGCGCCGTGCACGTCCACGAGGCGGTCGTCGCGCACTATGCCAGCGCGCTGTACGCACTCGATCTGCATCCGGGCGACGTGTACTGGTGCACGGCCGACCCGGGATGGGTCACCGGCATGTCCTACGGGATCGTCGCACCGCTCGTGCACGGGGTGGAAGTCGTCGTCGACGAGGGCGACTTCGACGCGCGGCGCTGGTACCGCATCCTCGCCGAGCAGCACGTGACCGTCTGGTACACCGCCCCGACCGCGCTGCGCATGCTCATGCGCAGCACGCCGCGCACCGGCCCGCACGACCTGCCCGACTCCTTCGACCTGAGCGCGCTGCGGTTCGTCGCGTCCGTGGGGGAACCGCTCAACCCGGAGGCGGTGGTGTGGGGGCAGGACGTGCTCGGGCTCGCGGTGCACGACAACTGGTGGCAGACCGAGACCGGCGCCATCATGATCGCCAACTTCGCGGCCTGCGACATCAAACCCGGATCGATGGGCCGCCCGCTGCCCGGAGTGGAGGCCGCCGTCCTCGCCCGCGGCGCGGACGGGCGGGCGAAGGTCACGGACGGGAACGTGACGGTGGTCGAAGACCCCGCTGTGGAGGGCGAGTTGGCGCTGCGCCCGGGCTGGCCGTCCATGTTCCGCGGC
Organism: Streptomyces sp. NPDC050085; assembly: GCF_044460595.1. NCBI lineage: Bacteria > Bacillati > Actinomycetota > Actinomycetes > Kitasatosporales > Streptomycetaceae > Streptomyces > Streptomyces sp. NPDC050085. The sequence goes on from NZ_JBITJZ010000007.1 coordinate 438,684, forward strand.
TATCTGCACGCCGACGAGCAGTCCGCGGCCGCGTTCGCCGACGGCTGGTACCTCACCGGAGACCTCGTACGGCGGGACGCGGACGGCTGGTACTGGTTCGTGGGCCGCGCCGACGACGTCATCAAGTCCGCCGGGCACCTGGTCGGCCCGTTCGAGGTGGAGAGCGCGCTGATGGAGCATCCCGCGGTCGCCGAAGCCGGCGTCATCGGGCGCCCCGACCCGGTTGCCGGGAACATCATCAAGGCGTTCGTCACGCTGCGTCCCGGCTTCGAGGAGAGCGCCGCGACGCGCCGCGAGCTGCTCGCGTTCGCGCGGCGCAGGCTCGGGCCCGCCGTCGCCCCGCGCGAGATCGCCTTCGACGCGCACCTGCCCCACACCCGCAGCGGCAAGGTCATGCGACGCCTGCTGCGCGCCCGCGAACTCGGGCTCCCGGAAGGCGACGTGTCGACCTTGGAGGAGGGATCCGGATGAGTGCCACCAACAGCCGCGCGAAGCGCGGCACGGCGCCGGCCGCGCCGCGCAGGACAGGCGGGCGGACGGCAAAGGCTGCGAAGCCCCAACTGATGGATGCTGCGCACCAGTTGGGGCTGCTCGGTTCGATGTTGCGCATTCGCCGTTTCGAGGAACGCTGCGTCGAGCTGTACAGCGCCGCCCGCATCCGCGGCTTCGTCCACCTCTACATCGGCGAGGAGGCCGTCGCCGTCGGTGTCGGCGAGGCGCTGGGGCCGGACGACGCCGTCGTGTCGACCTACCGCGAGCACGGCCACGCGCTGGCCCGCGGGATTCCCGCCGACGCCGTGATGGCCGAGATGTTCGGCAAGTCCACCGGCTGCAGCCACGGCCGCGGCGGCTCCATGCACCTCTTCGACGCGGGGCGCCGCTTCTACGGCGGCAACGCCATCGTCGGCGGCGGCCTGCCGCTCGCTGCGGGGCTCGCCCTGGCCGACCGGATGACCGGCCGAAGCGACCGTGTCACCTGCTGCTTCTTCGGCGACGGAGCGTTCGCCGAGGGGGAGTTCCACGAGACGGCCAACCTGGCCGCCCTGTGGGGCCTGCCCCTGCTGCTCGTCTGCGAGAACAACCTGTACGCGATGGGTACCGCCCTCGAACGCGCCCAGGCGCAGACCGACTTGGCGATGCGCGCGGCCTCGTACGGCATGGTCGCCTGGAGCGTGGACGGCATGGACGTGAACGCCGTCGAGCAGGCGGCGCGGCGGGCCGTGGAGGGCATCCGCGCCGGAACGGGCCCGCACTTCCTGGACGTACGCACGTACCGCTTCCGCGCCCACTCCCTGTACGACCCCGACCGGTACCGCGACAAGGCCGAGGTCGCGCAGTGGAAGGAGCGCGACCCGATCGAGCGCCTCGCCCAGGAGCTGAAGGCGTCCGGTGAGCTCGGCGGCAAGGCACTCGCCGGCCTGGAGGCGCAGGTGGCGGCCGAGGTGGACGCCAGCGTCGAGGCCGCCGAGCAGGCGCCCGAGGAGCCCGTCGAGGACCTGCTGCGCTTCGTCACCAGCCCTGACGCGGCAGCTGTGGAAGGGAGCCGGTCATGACCGCCACGCAGTCGACACCCCGTGCCGGGCAGGGGGCCGAGCCGATCGAGGAGCCCCAGCGCAAGACGACGTACCGCGAAGCCCTGCGCGACGCGCTGCGGGACGCCTTGCGCGCCGACGAACGCGTCTTCCTCATGGGCGAGGACGTGGGCCGCTACGGCGGTTGCTTCGGCGTCAGCCTCGGCCTGCTGGAGGAGTTCGGGCCCGAACGCATCCGCGACACACCGCTGTCGGAGTCCGGCTTCGTCGGCGCCGGCATCGGTGCCGCGCTCGCCGGACTGCGGCCCATCGTCGAGATCATGACCGTCAACTTCAGCCTGCTCGCCCTCGACCAGATCCTCAACAACGCCGCGACCCTGCTGCACATGTCCGGCGGGCAACTGCCCGTGCCGCTCGTCATCCGCATGACGACGGGCGCCGGACGGCAGCTCGCGGCCCAGCACTCGCACAGCCTGGAGGGCTGGTACGCGCACATCCCCGGCCTGCGCGTGCTCGCCCCCGCGACGATCGAGGACGCCCGGTACATGCTGGCCCCGGCCCTCGCCGACCCCGACCCGGTCCTGATCTTCGAGCACGGCGCCCTGTACAACGCCTCCGGCGACCTGCCGGCGGACGCGGGGCCGGCCGACCTCGACCACGCGGCCGTGCGCAGGGCCGGCAACGACATCTCCCTGATCACGTACGGAGGTTCACTGCCGAAGGCCCTCGCGGCCGCCGACGAACTCGCGGCGGACGGGATCAGTGCCGAGGTGGTGGACCTGCGCACGCTGCGGCCCCTGGACGACGCGACGCTCACCGCTTCGGTCACGCGCACGCACCGCGCGGTCGTCGTCGACGAGGCGTGGCGCAGCGGCAGCCTCGCCGCGGAGATCAGTGCGCGCATCACGGAACAGTGCTTCTACGACCTGGACGCACCGGTGGAACGGGTGTGCAGCGCCGAGGTTCCGATCCCGTACGCGCGCCGCCTCGAAGAGGCCGCGCTGCCCCAGGTCGCGGACGTGGTCGCGGCAGCGAAACGGGCGGTGGGCTGACATGGGCGCTTTCACGATGCCCTCGCTCGGGGCCGACATGGACGAAGGAGTGCTTCAGGAGTGGCTCGTTCGACCGGGAGACACGGTGCGGCGCGGTGAGGTGGTCGCGGTGGTGGAGACCGACAAGTCGGCGATCGAGGTCGAGTGCTTCGAGGCGGGCACGGTCGGGCGGCTGCTCGTGGAGGAAGGCACGCGGGTGCCGGTGGGGACGCCGCTCGCGGTGATCGAGGACGGGAAGGGGGCCGGCACGCGGACAGTTCGGGCCGGGCCCGGCGCGGCGGAATGTGAGCCCGCTGGCTCCGGCGAGCGCAGCGGTCCGGTCACACCTGTTGGCTCCGTGAGTCCCGGAGATCCCGCACGTCTTGTCGTGCCTGTTGCGCCTGTTGCGCCTGTTGTGCCTGTTGTGCCTGTCGTGCGGGAGCCCGTCTCGTCGCGTCCTGCCCCCATGCGCCCGGGTGCGCCCGGCTCAGGCCCCTTGGTGCGCCATCTCGCCGCCGAACGACATGTCGACCTGACGGCCGTACGCGGCACCGGCCGCGGCGGTCGGATCACCCGCTCCGACGTCGAGCACATGGCGGAGTCGGCCCCCGCCCGCGTGCGGGCGACGCCCTATGCCCGGCGCCTCGCCGGTGAACTGGGCGTCGAACTCGCTCCGTTGCACGGCACCGGACAGAACGGAGCCGTGCGCGCCGCCGACGTACGCACGGCCGCGGGGCAGAGCACGAAGCCCGCCCCGTCCCGCACCGCGCGGCCGGCCGTCACCCGCACCGACGGGATGCGCCAGGCCATCGGCGCCCTCATGTCTCGCTCCAAGCGGGAGATCCCGCACTACTACCTGTCCAGCACGATCGACCTGACCGCGGCCACTCGGTGGCTGTACGGCCACAACCGGGATCTGCCGCCCGCCCGGCGCCTGCTTCCGGCGGCGTTCCTGCTCACCGCGGCGGCCCGTGCCGCGCGCGACGTCCCGCAGCTCAACGGGTACTGGCGCGACGGCGGCTTCGTCGCGGGCGAGGGCGTCCACCTCGGCATGGCCGTGTCCCTGCGCGACGGAGGACTGCTGGTGCCGGTGATCCACGACGCCGACACCCTGACCGCCGACGCGCTGATGGCGAGGCTCAAGGACCTTGTCCAAAAGGCGCGCAAGGGGCGGCTGCGCGGCTCGGAGTTGAGCGGCGCGACCCTCACGGTCACCAGTCTCGGCGACCAGGGAGTGGAGAGCGTGTTCGGTGTCATCCATCCGCCGCAGGTCGCCCTCGTCGGATTCGGAGCGGTCGTGGAGCGCCCCTGGGCCGCGGACGGACTGCTCGGTGTACGCCCGGTCGTCACCGCCACGCTGTCGGCGGACCACCGCGCCAGCGACGGGGCGACCGGCGCCCGCTACCTCACCGCCATCGGCCAACTGCTCCAAGAACCAGAGGTGTTGTGATGTCCAAGGCCAAGAAGCCCGGTGCCACGCTGAGCCATACCGAGGCGCTCGCCCTCGTCAAGGAGGCCATTGAGGAGATCGTCCCGGACGCGGACTTCGCCGGCGTCGGCCTCGACGACCGCTACCGCGACGCCCTGGAGATCGACTCGCTCGACTTCCTCGGCATCGTCGAACTCCTCGCCGAACGTGCGGGAGTGGCCATCGACGAGGACGACTACGCCGACCTGACCACCCTGAACGGCGCGGCGGGACTGCTCGCCAAGCGGACCGGCGGGTGACCAAGCCGCTGCCGTTGAGTTGTGGACCGCGGCTGCCGTCTCGGGGGACATATGTGGGGGCCCGACAAGCTGTGGCACTGGTATCAGACGGCGCGTTCGCCGGAGCAACAGCGCAGGCAGACACGGTGGTTCGAAGGTCTTGCGACTGATCTGCGCGCGCACCTCCTGGAGTGGTCTCCGTGGCTGGACATCGCGCAGCGCGAACAGCTGGTCGATGCCTTCCTGGCGGCATTCAGCCGTGGTTCCTGGCCGGTCTGGATGAGAGACCGGGCCGCGCGGATCGCACTGGCGCTGACGCTTTCGGGGGGCGCGTGCGTGGCAGCGGCGCTCATGGCACTGCTCGGCAGCGGCATGGTCGGCACACTGGACGCCTCCTTGGGGGAGCAACTTCTCATCCTCGCCTCGGTGATGTCGGCGGCAGCCCTGCTCGCTCACCCGAGCGCCGCCGTGGGGACGGCTCGTCGCGCCTTCCAGCGCGAGTCCGATCCGATGAGCCGCTTCGATCCGGGTGTCGTGGCGCTGGTGCCCGCGCTCGGGTTCACTCTCGCCGGGCTCCCCTGGTCCGTCGATCTTCTGTGGTCGGCCGGTGGCGAGTGGAGGATGGGCTGGATCATCTTCGTGTCGGTCGCGGCGGGCATGGGCGCGGTGGCAAGCCGTTGGTGGAACTTCTACGACCGCTACCAGTTCAGTCACATAAGCCGCGACGAGGAACTCACCCTGGATCTCCCCACGGTCGCGCTCCTGCAGCTTGCCCTGGTCATGGGGGAAGCCGAGTCCAGCTTCCCTCTGGGCGTGAGAGACGTCAGGGAGCTGTGCGCGTTCTTCCGAGAGTACGCGCGGGCGATAGAGGTCAACCGGACGCTCAAGCGTGTGGTGCCCGCATCCGATCGGGCTGCCCGCAAAGCCCTGCGCGCACGGCACGTTCGTATAGCTGCCCTCGTGCGCGCCTACGGCAACGAGATCGGACAGGGCGTCACCCGCCAACGGCACCGCAAGATCGAAAAGCAGCTGTACCACCGGGCACTGGCAGCTTCCCGAAGCAACTGGAACGCCCTGTTGGCAGAGGCTCCCGAGGCGCCGCTCACCTCGCGCCTCGGTCGCGTCCTGCAGCGGACAGCGGCCCCTGTGGCCCTCGCTCTGGCCGCTCTCCTCGTGCCGATCGCGCCGGGTGTGGGCGATGCGGGCACCGGTATTCGGACCACCCTCCTGGCCATGGCCGTCCTGTTCGCGATCCCGGTGCCTGACGGTGCACGCGACACTGCCCGTCAGACGCTCACCTCGCTGATGAAATGAACCGGTGGCCTCCGGGCGACCGATGCCGGGGCGCTACTCCGTGAGCCCGTTCAGAACGTGCTCGGGTGCGCGGCGCGGAGTGACCGGACCCGCGGGGCCGTAGCCGAGCCGGACGAGCATCTGCACGTGATCGCCGGGCCTGTGCGCCGCGCGGAGCCGCGCCCGTAGGTCGGGCCACTCCATGGCCTGGTGCAGGAGGGAGGTCCGCAGCCCGTGTGCCGTTGCCAGGAGCAGGACGTGCTGCAGGGCCTCGCCGCTGCGCAGCCAGTCGACACGCCGGTCGTGCGCGGTGGTGAGCACACCGAGTGTGGGAGCGTGCTCGAACGCTTCGGACCGCAGGCGCCGGGGCCGGGGTGTGGCGCTGAAGTCGCGCATGGGGAGCCGCTCGAAGCTGTCCTGGGGGCCGAGGGCGGCAGATGGGATGCCGAAGCCGGAGTCGGGGCCGTATGCGTCGGGCACGAGGGCGCGCCGGCTCTCGGTACTGCGCAGGGCGTCGGCGTGGTTGCGGCGCTCCGCGTACGCGGTGATCTCCAGCAGGCGGGCCGTCTCGGCCCGGTCGGGCAGGGAGAGCAGGGCGCCTTCGGCATGGGCGGCCTCGGTGAGTTCGCGCAGGGTGGCGACGGGCGGACGCACGCCGGTGAACGGGGAGCGACTGGAGTGCCGACGCCCGATCGCCTCGTAGAGCCCGGGGTGGTGCGTGCCGCTGGGGGCAGGGTTCGGGGCGAGGCGGACCGTGGCCAACAGGCCGGGGTGATCCGGGTCGGGGAGCAGGCGGGGCATCGCGTTCCAGCCGAGGCGGAGTGCCGCGACGCGAAGGTTGAACAGGGCGGCCCCCGCGGCCAGATGGAGCGCCCGCCCGTGCGGATCCTCGTGCGGCAGGCTCCGCTCGGGGGCGGCATGGATCTCCACGGTGCGGGAATCGGCGTCGAAGCGGAAGCGCCACGGCTGGGTGTTGTGCATCGAGGGCGCCGCGATCGCGGCCGAGAGCAGCCTTTCCAAAGTGGTGGCGTCCGGGGACGTGAGCGACATGAGGCACCTCCTCCGGCCGGCGGTCCGTCGCGGCGGACCGCTGTGCGTTGCGTACAGGGTCGCCCCGTGTGCACACGCGGTGGCAGGGGCCGCCCGGCCCGGGGGCGGGACCGGGAGGGTCACGAACCGACAGGCCGGTGCTGGACTTCTTGGGGGCGGGCACCGAAAACGGCGGCCTGTACGCGGCGCTGAACGCCGAGTTTGTGCAGGATCCGGGAGACGCTGTTCTTGACGGTCTTCTCGGACAGGTAGAGGCGCTTGCCGATCTCCCGGTTGGTGAGGCCGTTGCCGATCAGCGTCAGAATCTCCCGCTCGCGTGCGGAGAGTGCTTTGAGTTCGGGGAGCTCTGTGCCCGCGTCGGCGCCGTCCGGGTGGCCGCGCAGGGTGCCCATCAGCCGCGTCGTCGTGGCAGGGTCGAGCATGGACTGGCCGGCGGCGACGGTGCGTACGGCGTCAACGAGGTCGGCCCCCCTGACCTGCTTGAGTACGTAGCCCGACGCACCCGCCATGATCGAGTCGAGCAGGGCGTCATCGTCGTCGAACGACGTGAGCATGAGGCAGGCCAGGTCGGGTACACGGTCGCGCAGTTCGCGGCAGACCGTGATCCCGTCGCTGTCCGCCAGCCGTACGTCGAGCACCGCGACATCGGGACGCAGAGCCGGGACACGGGCCAGCGCCTGCGCGGCGGTGGCCGCTTCACCGATCACTGTCAGGTCCGCTTCGGTGTCGAGAAGGTCAGTGAGGCCGCGGCGTACGACCTCGTGATCGTCGAGCACGAAGACCCTGATCGGCGCCGGGTCGGGGGACGTCGCTGGCGGATCGGTCATGTCGGACCTCGCGGGACGTGCCTGGATCGTCGATGGCGGCGCGGGCTCACCGGGTCCCATCCGGTCTGTGTCGATCCTCGTTCACCGGACGAGTGCCCGCCAGGGGCGAACGGGCCACATGGAGCGGTGAGTTGGGCCGTCGAGCCCACGTGAGGTACCTGACCGGCCGCTGCCGGTCCTGGGACATGCCTGGCAGGTTCGCCACAAGGAGAACCCGCACGGACCGTGTCCCGGGGAGGGGAGGTGCCGACGATGACGCCGATGCGATGGGTGAGGTTGGGCAGGATGCTGTCGTGGCGTTGGCGGGGCAATGCGCTGCGGCGGCGCAGCGACGTGGTGGAGGCCTGGGCCTTCGCGGCCACCTGGATGTTGGCTCTGCTGGCCGGAGTACTGGCGGGGCTGTCGGCGGACGGCGCGGTGGAGGCACACATGGCGCGGGCGCGAGCCGAGCGGCACCCGGTCGTCGCGCAGCTCACCGAGGACGCGCCCGCGTACGCGCCTGCCACGGCGGACGGCGTCGGCACGGACCACGTCTGGGCGAAGGTGCGCTGGACGCTGGACGATGGAGCGACACGCACGGGCACGGCCATGGTCGATCCCGGAGCAGCCAAGGGAAGTGACGCCAAGGTGTGGGTGTCCGCCGGCGGCCGGCTGGTTCCCGAACCGCCGAGCGAGGGGCGGGCACAGCTGGAGTCGGCGCTGATGGGATTCCTGTCGGGGGCAGGGGTGGGCTCGTTGGTGCTCGTCGGCGGCCGGGGGGTGCGCTGCGGGCTGATGCGGCGGCGGATGGACGAGTGGGGTGAGCAGTGGGAGCGGATCGAGCCCCTGTGGAGGTGGAAGACCCGCTGACACGGCTGACGGGAAAGGGGGCCGGACGGGTCGAGGCCGGCCCGTCCGGCCCACGCGTTCGCCCGCTCGCAGGGCGATGCTGGGAGCAGGGAAAGAGGGAAGGGAGGCGGAAGGCCGGGGCCAAAGGAGCCCCGGTCGAAGCGCGGACCGACACGCGAGAGGAGAAGGGCATGAGCGGCGTGATGGAGCGGCTGCCGGGCTGGCCCGGCATGCCTGACCTGTTCGGCTGGATGGAAGCCGGACTTCCCGGACTGCACACGATCCCAAGGCTGCACGGCATCCGTGTGGAGGAGCGTCTCACCGACGGCACGTACGTCCTCAGCGCGGAACTGCCGGGGATCGATGCCGAGAAGGACGTGGAGATCAGCGTCGCCGACGGCGTGCTGACACTGCGCGCGGAGCGCAACGAGCAGACGACGGACGGCTGCCGTACCGAGTTCCGCTACGGCACCTTCGCGCGTGCGGTCCGGCTGCCGGCCGGGGCACACGGCGAGGACGCCACTGCCGAGTACAAGGACGGCCTGCTGACGATCACCATCCCGGTCCCGGAAGGGAAGACCGGCACCAGGACCATCCCCGTGCGCCACGGCTGAACTCCCTCGTGGGGTTGTGGCGTACCGCGGCTGCGCGGCCTGCGGCTTGCGAAAGCCGGTCGCGCAGCCGCTCGGCCATGTGCGGGCCGGTCTGAGAATCGGTTGACGGTTGACGGTTGACGAGGACCGGAGCGCGACCGCCCGCGATGCAGGACATGACGGCGGGCGCGGTCGCCGAGGGCGGCCGCGCCCGCCTTTGCAGTGAGCGAACTGTCAGGCAACGCGCCGCAGTTGCTGCTCCTTCTCCAAGGTCGCCGCCTCGTCCGTGAGCTTGCGGGCGAGACCGGCGAAGAAGCGGAGCACCTCGTGCCAGAAGTAGGCGGCTCCGGCGATGAACAGCCCGGTGAGGGTGGTGGCGATGTCGCCGTTCCGTACGGGCAGGCTCCACGCCGCGAAGAGGTCGAAGTCGGCGAGCCATGCCGCGCCCACGCCGAGGGCGATCAGCGCGAACGCCCAGATCTCCACGGTCAGTTGCAGATAGCGGTGACCGACTCGGGCGGCGACCAGCGTCGCCAGACCGAACAGTGCCAGCATGCCGAATGCGTACATGGGATCCTCCGTTCCCTTCGTATCCCTTCGTATCCCTTCGTATCTCTTCTTGTCCCTTCGTATCCCTTCGTACGGGGTACGCCTTCACTCTCAGCGTGGCGCGTACGCGGCATGCCCGCTGGGGCCAACAGGCCTCTGTGTGAGGCGGTCCGGCCCAGGTCGGGCGCACGGTCAGGCGCTGCGGCGGTGCTCCGCCCGGAGGCTGGGATGCATGTCGGGGATGACGTGGAAGGTGTCGAGGAGCCCGGCCAGGCGCAGCAGCCTGACGAAGAACGGGTTGTCGGTGACCAGCGTCGGCCGGCCGTGCCGGGGATCCGCCTGGCGACGCAGCAGGCACAGGAGAGACAGGGCACTGCAGTCCATGAATGACACCCGGCGCAGGTCGAAGAGCAGAGGGCCGGGCCATCCCCGGGTGCGGCCGATCACAAGGGGGCGCAGTTTCTCGGCGGCCAGGATGTCCAACTCACCCCAGAGTTCGACGACGAGCACGTCGTCACCCTCCGAGCGTGTCTGTGTGCACGCGCGGAATCCGAAGGGGGAGTGGTCGGCACCGGACATGGTTCTCCCTGCGTGCGCCGAGGAGGTGCCGGAGCGTGGCCGGTTGGGCGTGGTGTGGGGTGGTGGGCTCGTGATGTCGATCCGCCGCGCCTGCCAACTGGCCGGAATTATATGGCGAGTTGCTTGCGCTGTCCGGTGGTTGGACGTGGGTGTTCACTGCGATGCCGGCGTGTCGACGGTCAGGGCCTCGGCGATGGAGTCGGTCCAGGCGTCGATGGCGGTCCAGTCGCGGTAGTCGCCGTAGCGGCCGGTGAACAGGCGGAACAGGACCCTTCCGGTCCGGTTCAGGTGGTCCGGGTGGATGACGCCGGAGAAGCGGTGGTAGCCGCGTGGGCCGATGAGGGCACGCAGCCGCACGATGGCCCGCTGTTCCGTGTGTTCGGCGAGGCGGCGCATCGGTCCGCGCAGCGCGCCGGTCATGCCGACGCTGAACATCCACACCGACAGCACGGTCAGCGCGTCGCGGTGGCGGTGCACGAAGTCGGCGGCCTGCGGCAGCCAGGCGCCGTCGTGCACGGCGCTGCCGATGACGACGGCGGTGTACGCCCCGGGTGTGGGGGACTTGTCGAATGGGTGGACGTCCACGGGGATGCCCCGTGTGACGAGGCGGGCGGCAATGCGCTCGGCCACCTCCACGGTGGAACCGTGTTCGCTCGCGTGCAGGACCAGTACGGGCACGTCGACGCACCTCCGTTCGTCCGGGCGACGAGGGCGGCTACGCGCGGCTGACCGCCTTGGGTGATGTGACGGGATTCCTGGTCACGCGCACCGCATGGCTCCGTCGGTCCTCTTGGTTCTCTGCGGGCGCGTGGGCGGCCCGCGGTATCGCGGGCGCCAAGTCCGCTTTGCTCAGGGTGCTGGCGGGGACCGTGACGACCGGCACGTCGGCATGGCGCAGGCACTCGCGGCTGACGGCCCCGAGCGTGGGCGATTCCCCGTCCCGGGGCGAGCGGGACCCCAGAGCCAGCAGTAGTGCGCCCCGGGCGTGCTGGAGCAGCACCCTGCAGGCGGGACCTTCCACGACGAGCGTGCCCACGTCGGCGGCGCCGGACCGTCCGCATGCCGCGCGCACGGTCACGGCCAGGGTCCGTGTGGCCCGGCCGCGCTCCTGAGCGGGCGTGGGGCGCCTCGAGGTAGGGGCGTACGGAGCGAAGCCGCGGGCCGGATCCTGCCAGGCGTGCACGGCCAGCACCCGTGCGTGCAGCGCCCGCGCCTGGCCCATGGCCCAGCGCAGGGCGGCCACGGATGCCGGTGACCCGTCAACACCCACCACGATGCGCGGCTGCGCGATGCCCTGTGCGAACTCCGTCATGGCTGCCACCTCCCATATCGGCCGTGTTCCGTGCCGCGGCGTTGCGCAGCTGCTTCCGCCTTCTCTTCCACAGTGGGGCGGCCGCTCCGCGGGACGGCAGGGGCCGAACGGCCCACGCGCCGCCGCGTCGGGGGAGATTCACAGGTTGCGCAGCCATTCCTCCTGGATACCGTGCAGGGCCTGTTCGTCCGGGCGCAGATGGGAGTCGTCGAGCCGGAAGGTCAACTTGTCGACCACGCCGACGACGCCGTCGGTGCGGCTGGTCATGCCGGTTGCGATCGGGATCTCGCTACGCCGTTCCAGCTGCCCGGAGAGGGTGACCACGCCGTCATGGACGTCCACCGTGACGAGGTTCGGCGGCATCCACAGGGCGCGTACGAACACCTCGTCGATCACGGTGCGGCGGATCTCGTCGTCCGGGCGCAGAAAGACCTGGAGAATGTCGTGGCGGGTGACGATGCCGACAAGCCGGCCGTTCTCTTCGACGACCGGCAGCCGCTCCACTTTGTGTCCCGCCATGGTGCGAGCGGCCTCGGCGACCATGGCCCGTGCGGGGACAGTGATCGCGGGGGTGGACATCAAGGCGCCGGCGGTACGTGCGGCTGCCCTACGGGTGTTGTCGCGGCGGGATCGGCTCAGGCGCCGCAGGCGCGAAGGGCGGGTGCCGGGGACGGCAGGCTCTGCCTGGCGGTACATCAGGTCGGTCTCCGAGACCACGCCGAGGACCTTCTCGTCCTCGTCGATGACGGGGAGGCCGCTGATGCGGTGCTCGGCGAGGAGCCGGGCGACCTCTTTGAACGGGGTGGCGTACGTGGCGGTGACGACGTCGACGGTCATCACGTCGCGGGTCCTGGTGTGTTTCATGAGTCCGTTCCTCGTCGGTTCGGGCCGGGCCCCCAGAGTCGAGGGAGCGGGCGCACGGACCCATGGGCCGTACGGGCAGCGAGCCGGGCCGAGTGGCCTTCAGGAAACGTCCGGTCGGCCGGGCGGTAACAGACCCAGCTGGGCGGGCTGTTGGAGACGGGCGCGGGGCCGGGGCCCGTGCCGTCGTCGTACCGGACCTCGTTGCCGCGCCCGATGAGGGAGATCCGGGCCGGACGGTCCGGCGGATGGGGGCTGCTGGACCGTTGGCGGGGCGGTGACACAGAGGGACCGTGACATCGGAACCGGCAGCGACGCGACGGAAGGACGGTGGCGGATCATGGAACTTGCTCTGGTGGTCGGTGTGGACGGCTCCGACTCCAGCCTGACGGCGGTGGACTGGGCCGTCGATGAGGCGACCCGGCACGGCCTCGGACTGCGCCTGGTGTTCGCCTCGTTGTGGGCACGGTACGAGGGGATCACCCCCACGGGCGGTCTCGGTCGGCCCTCCGACGAGGTGTTCGCCGAGAAGGTCATCGGCGGCGCTGCCGAGCGGGCCCGGAGTCGCAACCCAGCAGTGACGGTGTCCACCGTGCTGCGACCGGAGGAGCCGACGGCGGCGCTTCTGTACGAGAGCGCGAATGCCTGGGCGGTGGTGTGCGGCTCGCGTGGCCGCGGCGAGGTGGCCGGGCTACTGCTCGGCTCTGTCGGCCTGACCGTGGCGGCCAGTGCGCACTGCCCGGTGATCGTGATACGTGGTGAACGGGCAGCGATCGACGGGGCGCACGGCCGTGTCCTGCTGGGCGTCGGAGAGAACCTGGCAGGGGCGGACGCGGTGCGGTTCGCACTGGGCGAGGCGCGGGCACGCGGCAGCGAGCTCGACACCGTACGGGCCTGGCGCTGCCCGGCGCACGAGAGCGCCGACGAACCGCGGCTCGCCATCGATCCGGCCAAACATCACGAGGCACTCGCGGAACTTTCCCTGGACACGGCTCTGCACGGCATCGTCGAGGAGTACCCGGACGTCTCCGTGCGCCGTGAGACCGTCGAGGGGCCGGCGCGCAAGGTGCTGGTCCAGCGGTCGGCCGCAGCCGACCTCGTCGTCGTCGGGGCCCGGCGCAGGCACGGGCACTTCGGTCTGCAACTCGGCCGGGTGGGACACACGTTGCTGCACCACGCGGCCTGCCCGGTGGCTGTTGTTCCGCAACGTACCTGACCCGCGAGCGAGGCGCTCCGCCCGGCCCCGCGTCTCAGTGCGAGCCGCAGCACGGGCCGGCCGGAGATCCCGCCAACCGCGTGTGCTTCCTGCGAGTCTTGTCCTCGTGGCTTAGTCGGACCGGAGTGAACTCCCGTGTGCTCCGGGCCGCGAGGACACCCCTGCACGAGATACCCGGACCAGGGGAGGGCCGCGGCTCTCGTGCACGGCGGCCGCCGCCGTCGCCGACGAGAAGGGCGGCGGTCGCCCCTCAAGCCTCCCCGCTCACGGAGCCACAGCGACCGGGCACCGGCTGTTCGGCAGGAGGTGCGCCAGGGTCGGGCCGAGGCCTTCGCCCCTGCGGCCCACCACCAGCAGTTCGGCGCTGGCGGAGGTCCGCAGCAGCGCATGACCGGGCGTGGGGGCACGGAACACGTCCTCGAGCAGCCGTACCTGGGGGTGCTTCTCCCGCCACGGCCGCAGCGCGTCGGACAGCAGCCGCATCTCCTGGTCCTCCTCCTCGTAGTACTGCCGCGTGCGGGACAGGCCCGAATGGCTCCAGGAATGCAGGGCGTGCAGTCGAGCCCCGCGCTCCCGGGCGGCGTCGAACGCGAAGTCCACCGCGCCCTCGGCCACGTCGCGGGCGTCCACGCCGAGCGTCACCTTGTCGGGGCGCAGACGCAGCTCCCGCCGCGTGGGCCGCAGCGGCACCAGCACGACCGGGCATGCGCTGTGCGAGGCGACTTCCGTGGCTACCGACCCGAGGCGCAGCCCCGCATGCCCGCCGTCGCCACGCACCCCAAGGACCAGCATGTGTGCCGTCTCGCTCAACGCGAGAAGGGTCTCGACGGGCGCCCCGACGACGACCGCGGCCCTCTGTTGCCTCAACTGCCTCAACGGCTCGTGTTCCTCGGCGAGTTCGCCGTCCGCGCGGCCCGTCGCCGGGCGATCCGCCGACGGCGCGATGTGCACGAGGCGCAGTGGCAGACCGCGCAGCCGCGCCTCGTGAGCCGCCCACTCCACCGCGGCACGGCTGCGAGCCGACCCGTCGACGCCGACAACCACCGCTTGCCACATGCTCGTTCACCGCCCTCGTGCGTGCCCGGCCGGGGCTGTGTCACTACCCATGATCGGCTCGTACGTCCTCGTGCGCAGGGGCCGAGCGGACCGGGCACAGGGACCGGAGGCCCCTCCTGCGATGCCCGGTCGCGGACCACGATGAGAGGAGAACCCGGATTCGAAGCAGCGGAGGTGCCACACCATGCCCCGAGCGGTTGTCGCCGGAGTCGACGAGTCCCCCGAAAGCCTGGCCGCGGCCGAATGGGCCGCTGCCGAAGCCTTGCGCCGCGACGCACCGCTCCGTCTGGTGCATGCCTGGAACTGGACCTTGCACCCGGCCTTCGACGTGCCGGCCGCGGCGATGGTGGCGAGTGCGGCGCAGCGCACCCGCGCGATGAGGTTGTTGGAGCAGGCGAAGGGCCGGGCACGCGCCGCTGCTCCCACCCTGTCCGTCGCGGTCGAGGCGAAGGAAGGCCCCGCCTCGACCGCCTTACTGCGGGCCGCCGAGGGGGCCGAGATTCTGGTCCTGGGCTCACGCGGACTCGGGGCGGTGAGCGGCGTCCTCGTCGGCTCGGTCGCGCAGAGCGTCGCGGGCCGCACTCCTGTCCCTCTGGTACTCGTACGTGAGGGGGCCACGCCCCACGACGCCGGGACGCACCGTGACGTGGTCCTCGGCCTCGATCTCGGAGATCCCTGCGACGAGGTCATTCAATTCGCTTTCACCGAGGCCGACTTGCGGGGCGCGCGCCTCAAGGTCGTCTCCGCCTGGAAGAGCCCGGCGCTGTACACGCTCGGCCCCGGAGAGGTCGCCCTGGCCCAGGGCGGCCCGCAGCGTGCATCGGAGTGGCAGGGCTTCCAGGACGCCGTGCTGCACAGCTGGCGCGACGCCTACCCGAACGTCGCCGTCACCGGTACCGCCATCGAGGGCTCGGCGGCGACGCCCCTCCTGCGCGCGGCATCGGGTGCCTGTCTCCTCGTCGTGGGCCGCCGTGCCCGGGAAGGGCATCACCTCGGCCCGAGCAACGGCCCCGTCACCCACGAGGCGATGCACCACGCCCGCTGCCCGGTCGCTGTCATCCCCCACAAATGAACCCTTTCCGCGGAGGAGGTCTGCGATGGGCAGGCCGCATCGATACGTGTACGCGTTCACCGGACGCAACAGGTCCATGCCGGCTCCTGCTGACGGCGCCGGAAGCCTCGTCGAACGCACGACCCTCAAGACCATCGATGTCAACGACAACAGGTGACGTGTCCAGAAGGCGACGTGCAAGGAGGCGGCAGTCATGTTCAAGCCGATAGTGGTGGGAGTGGACGGTTCCCGCGAGGGCGCGGCCGCGGCCGAATGGGCGGCCCGGGAAGCCGTCAGGCGCGGCCTGCCCTTGAGGATCGTGCACGCCTGGGAAGGCATGCCCCCGGACGACACCGAGGCGGACCTGCCCGAGCTGAAGGTGCCGCAGTACTGGGCGCGCCGCGTCCTGCGCACCACCGTCGAACAACTCGGCGCCCGTCACCCGCAGTTGTACATGGCTGCCGAACAGGTACGGCGGCCACCGCGCCCCGCCCTGCTGGCCGAGGCGGAGCGTGCCGAACTCCTCGTCCTCGGCAGCCAGGGCCTCGGGGGAATGGGCGGAGTTCTCGCGGGCTCCGTCGCCATGGACACGGTGGCGCACGCCAGGCGGCCGGTCGTCCTGGTACGTGCCGGGCAGGGCGCCGAGAGCGAGCACCTTCCTGGCACCGACGGTGCGACATCGACTCGTACCCCGTTCCGGGACATTGCGCTCGCCCTCGACTTCGGGCAGCCGTACGACACGCTCCTCGAATTCGCCTTCCGCGCCGCCGAGTTCCGCAAGGCGCCCCTGCGCATCGTCCACGCCTGGCACCATCCGCTGGCGCGAGGAGTCCCGAGCACCGAGGACCGTGCGAACGCCAGGGCAGCGGTGCAACGTGACCTCGAGGCCGCACTCCAGCCGTGGCGGGAGAAGTTCTCGGCAATCCCCGTCGAGGACAGCGTGACCGAAGGGCGGGCGGTCCATCAGATCGTGAAGGCCGCGCGCGGAGCGGGACTTCTGGTCGTGGGCCGCAGGGCGCGACGTACGGCGATCGGCGCGCACACGGGACCCGTGACACACGCGGCGATCCATCACGCGACGTGCCCGGTCGCGGTCGTTCCGCATGATTGACCACGGATGATCAGGATCCTCCCGTGGCCAAGAAGGTGTGCGAAGAGGTGCCGAGGAGCCTTCTGAGGAGTATGAGCGGTAAACCGGGAAGACCTCCCGGGAAGTGCACTCTGGCTCTGAGCGTGGCGGTGGCAACGGTTTGGGGCTCATCGGCGGCGGCATCGGGACCGCCCGGCCCCTGCACCGCGGGCTCCGGTCACGGCACGGTGGCAGTGAAGAGAAGGAGCGCCGACCGGTGTGCGGCGCGCGCCTGGTCAGCGCGGGAGGTGAAGGCGATGATGTTCTGGAACGGCCACGATGTCAGTGGCTGGGGATGGTTCGCGATGTCGGCCAGCATGATCCTCTTCTGGGTGCTGATCGTCACCGCTGCCGCGCTTGTCTTCCGTGCCCTCGGGCACCCCCATGAGCACACCCACGCCCCTACCGGGCTTTCGCCCGAGCAGGTGCTGGCCGACCGGTTCGCCCGCGGCGAGATCGACGAGGAGGAGTACCGGCGCCGACTTGCCGCGCTGCGTACCTCCGACCCACTCACCAAACCCCGATACCCCCAGCACGACTCCGGTCAACAGTGAGAGCGCGTCCGCTGTCTCGTGCGAAGGGCTGCGTCCTGGGTAGGGGGCGCAGCCACGCTCCCGCAGCCGATGTCGGCACCTTCAGGTCACTGCCCGCACGAGGGATTCACCCGATCCGGTTGCGCATCGCTGCGACTGTCCGGTCATCGTGCTCGTCAGCTCCGGACGTACGTCCGATCGTTGATCCACTGGAGCGGACGCGTTCCCCGCCGCGGGCGCTCAACTGCCGTACAACTCAAAGCCTATGGGGGGCCGAGGCCGAGCTGGTGAGGGGCGCAGGCAGGCTCCCGCCTGTTCGGCGAAGCGAACTCGGCCCTGTGGCTGCGGCCTGAGCGGCTGTTGTCGTTCCGGTCTTGAGGGATGCTGGTCGAACAGGGGGCCTGGTCACGTGATTCGGCGGCTACCGGCGGGAGCAGCGTCACCCGTCGTAGGCGAAGAAACAGCCGGGTGCGTCTGCGTGAAGTGTCGAACGGTGCATCGGTCGACATGTCCTGGTCGTGAATAGGCGCGAGCGTAGCCGTGGCCCTCCTGCGGTTTTCCTCATGCGGCGCTCCTGGCAGGCCCGGCGGCGACCTGGTCGTCGTCCGCTGCTGGCGAGTCGCCGATGACGGCGACACATCGAGGCGCCCTCGAATACGATCCGCGGCTTCGGGCGCGGGTGGGCACGACCGGAGAGCGGCCCGCCATGGCGGAGGCGGCCACGGCGCCACACGCCACCGCACCGCTCCGTCACCGGAGGACGACTGGCGCGAGTGGTTCCTGGAGAACGCGCGCAGTTTCCGGCGCACGCTGCTGCGGCGCCGCGACGGCGCGCGCCTGCACGCAGGCAGTGCCCCGACCGGCGACCTCGGCCGGATCCGCCACAAGATGGCCTTCCTCGTCGCCTCCGGCGTGCCCGAGCAGGACGCGCAGATGGCGATGCTGGCCGCCGGTCGGTACACGGTCGGCTGCGTCCTGGGGGAGCAGGCGGACACAGGGCCGCGGGAAGACCTGCCGGCCGATGTTCCGGTCCTCGACCACGAAACAGCCTTCGAGGCGGGCCTTGCCCTCATCCTTGGCGGCCTCCAGCAGCACACCGCCCCGCACGGAGGCGCGCCCCGGCCCGCCCGTGGCGCGACGATGCCGAACACGTAGTGGGGCGGACGCTGCCCAGGTGGCGTGCTCGGTCGCATGGGTGGCCGTGGTCAGGCGAGGCCGGTGACCGAGGCCGTGGCGTAGTGGACGGCTGCTGTCCTGCCGGCCATCGACCAGGTCGTGTCGCTCGACGAGGCCTGGGTCTCTGGAGGATCGACGTGGTCGGTCGGCGAACGCGAGAAGTACGCCGACGACCTCGGTGATCCACGGTCAATGAGCGCGGTGTCGGCCACGACGCATCGGTCGAAGGGCGATCAGGATCCGGCTGAACGGAAGCCGCCGTTCGCCGGCGACCGCCGCCCTGCGTCACGGACTGGGTGGCCACGAAAGTGCGCTGGCAACTCGGCGTCGACGAGGCCGAGAAGAAGGCCCTGAACCGCGAGCTCCCGCACTGCCCGAACGCGCCGCTCAAGGTGACCCTCGCGCGCTGACCGCACCCCGGCCCGGCCAGGCTGCTGCCGCGCACCCGGCGACTATGGCCGGGGGTGCAGGGGCTGACGCCCGGCGGCGACGAGCCGTTGCCACCGGGAGCGGGTGGACTGTTAGCCGTCGACCCGGCGCGGCGGAGAATGGCCGTCCGGCAGATCGAGGTGGGCCATGGAGTGGGCGATGTCGATGGAGTGCGCGAGCGCGCCGCTGAGGGGCTGCCCGCACGGCCGGGCCAGGGTTGCGGCGAGGGCGTCCTGCTCGCCGAGGACGGCCTGGTGGGCGGTGAACGCGAGCTCCAGGGTGGGTGGGCAGGGTCGAGGTGCGCCCGGTGACGTCGAGCTCGGTGCGCGGGACGCGGACGCGGTCCTCGACGCGGGGAGTGCCGGTATCGCGAACGACGGCGGCGAAGGTCTTCTCCCAAGTGCCGTCGACGGCCCACCTGATCAGCCGCCTATGGGCCGTCTGGTACGGGACGCGCGCTTCCAGGGGAGGTCCTGCCAGGGCGAGTCGGTTCGGTACTTCCATGCGATGGCCTCGAGCGTGCCGCGGTGAGTCGGTACAGCGCCGTTCCCCGACCGGATCGGCCGACACGAGTGGCTCGTTCCGGGTGTTTCCTCACTTTTCCGGCTTAGGCGGTCATGTTCGGGGATCCTGTCGAGGTGCTTCTGAAAGCCCCTGCAAGGAGACCCCCAGTGCGCCGCTCGACCCGGAAAGCCTTCGCCGCCTTCATCGCCGCCGCCGGCCTCGCCTTCTCTGTCCTCACCCCCACACCCGCGTCGGCTGCCACCACCACCAGCCGCTTCGCGAACTACCGCTACGGTGACTGCCTGCGCGAGACCTCCGAAACCGGCCTCGAGGGCGACCGCTGCACCACCGGACGCGGCAGCCTCCTGTGGCAGTGGAACGGTCGCCTCGATACCAGCACCACTCTTAAGAACAACTTCTGGGGCCGCTGCCTCGACAGCAATGACCAGGGCGACGTCTACCCCCTGCGCTGTAACGGCGGTTCGTACCAGAAGTGGCGCACCGTCCAGCCCGCCGCCCGCAGCGCCATCATGCTCCAAAGCGTCGGCACGGGCCGCTGCCTCTACCAGCAGGACAACGGTTACTACCGAACTGCCCGCTGCGACCGAGGTGCCCAGAACCAGCGCTTCACCGTCGGCTGAACGCGTCTCTCGACCGCTTCAAGATGCCACCGGGCGTGCAGCTCTTCTTCTGCGCGCGGATCCGGGAGGCATCCACGCAGGCCAGGGCCCGGTCCAGGGCTCCGGCCGCGTGCAACTCGGCGAGCAGGATGCCGTGCAGCGTCTCGAAGACGCCGGCCTCATGCCACCGTCGTCACCAGAGCCGAGTCGCTCCTCGGCCTCACGCTCGAGACGATCCGGGAAGTCCACTTCACAGGGAAGCAAGGCTCGCACGCGCCTCGTCCATGAAGACGCTCTTGTGCTCCTCGACGTGCTCGTTGACCTCGACATCGCCGATGTCACGCCACACCGCCTGGTTCAGCGCCCGGGCATAAGCGCGCACAGGAACGTGCAGACGGGCATGCCCTACGAGAACGAGGTGCCGCTCAGCGACCCAGAGCCGACCCATCGCCGCCGAGGCGGAGCCGTGCCATCCCTCGTCCTCTCCCCACGCCTCAGGACGTCGATAGGCCACCCCTTCGACTTCTTGCACACAGGCCAAGAAGTCCTTGATCGCCTGCATTTGCTCGGCCCGGCGGGCCTCGCGATCGGCGACGTTGTGACGGCGTTCCTCCAGCCGCTCGGCGGAACGCTGAGCGGCACGTTGGGAGAGCGCGGTCAGCCCGCTGCCCAAGAGGACGCCTGCCAGCGAAAAGAGCGGTGCCCACACTTCTGTCGCCACGCGACTCTCTCCCTACGACAGGTCCCTGTACCTCACCGTGCACATCATTTCGTAGTGACGCAGTGGTCCATCAGGCGCCTGCTCGTCCCATGCATCCGGCTTGCGATGTGGGCGGCGTGGCCGAGGCGTTCTGGGAGGCCGCGGGCGCCTGGATCGCGACGCCGCAGCGAGGGACTCCTGACACACCAGACGCCTGGGCCGCCCCTCCGCCCTCGGCGCCCCGCGTCTGCCTCGCTCGCAACCTCTGACGCGCTGAACCAGCCGGCGCCTGGCCGTGCTCCCGAGCCACAAGAACTGCCTCGGAAAGTGATTTCCGGGAGAGGAGCGCCTCTGTACCGACCTACGACAGCCTACGGCTCTCCCGCAACGCCGCGACGATGGGCTTTCCCCGGGCCTGCTGAGAGAAGAACAGCCGGTTGGTGCTTTGGCGGCGGTCCCGAAATGGCGGGCCCCTGTCGATTACCGGCATTCGACACCCCGGCGTGATCGCCTCTTTGAACTCGTAACAGGATCAAGGGTGTTGCGCTCCTTGGGCCCAGCATTAGGGTCCCGGCATGGAGATCATCAAGGGCGCAGGTGTGTGGACGCATCCCGGCGAAGCGGGAAATGGCTGGGTCGAACAGCTACGGACGTCGGATCTGTCGGTGGGGACGTACTGCATCCCGGTCGGCGGGCGAGATGCCCAGAGCCCGCACACCGAGGATGAGATCTATGTCGTCACCGCCGGACGCGCCAAGATCGAAACACCAGGCCGAACGGATGAGGTGAGTCCCGGGGCGGTGATCTTCGTGCCGGCCGGTGAAGAGCATCGATTCACGGAAGTGACCGAAGACCTGGTGCTGCTCGTGGTGTTCGGGCCTGCGTACGGCTCGCGCTCGCCCAAGCCCTAGCGATCAGGAGGTGGCTCTCCTCAGACGCGGCCGGCAGACGTCACGGGGGCGTCCCGCAACGTGGAGCTGATGGCCTGGACCGCCGCCGGGCAGGGCCATCTCGACCGGGCCGCCTGACTGCTCGGCGCGGCCGACACGTTCTGGCAGCGGATGGGCGGGCTGCTGCACGGCAACGCCGCGCTCGAGCAGGCCCACCAGCGCATCGAGGCGACCGCCCGGCAGACGCTCGGCGAGGAGCGGTTCAGCACGGCGTGGCAGGCCGGCGCCGCGCAGTCCCTGACCGCGGCGATCGACGTCGCCGTCCGCGCCTCGACGACCTACGGAGCGCCGGGCATCAGCAGCCCATCTCCGGCTGCGGAACGGGCATCTGCGGCGTCGATCAGGAGGGGAGGTGCCTCTGCGGGCGGCCGGGCGGTGCGGATAGCCGTCGTGGCCGAGACGCCGCGAGCTGCCGCTCCTGCCATCGGGCCGCGTGCTCCCGACGGAACCTCGCCCGATCACCACGAAGGGCCACCACGTACGAGCCGTAGGCTCCGATCATCACTCTTAGCAGGGCGGGGAGTTGTCTTATGGAGTCTGACGCCGCCGCATGGTAGTGCTCCGAATGTCCGTACGTGGAAACCGAGTTGGGCAGTGGGCCGGACGCCGCCCGTCCGGCGAGTGCGAGCTCGGCGCACTTCACCACGCGGCCGAGCTGTGTGGTGAAGCGCGTAGACGGGAGGTCGCCTGAGCGAGGGGCTCGGCGAACGTACGACGCGGGCAGTTGTCCGTGCTGCAGGTGAGGCGCCGGACTGTCAGTCGGATCACGACGTTCTGTTCAACGCG
Source organism: Streptomyces sp. NPDC050085 (assembly GCF_044460595.1). Taxonomy (NCBI): domain Bacteria; kingdom Bacillati; phylum Actinomycetota; class Actinomycetes; order Kitasatosporales; family Streptomycetaceae; genus Streptomyces; species Streptomyces sp. NPDC050085. Next base: position 460,996 of record NZ_JBITJZ010000007.1, read on the forward strand.
CGACGAAGCGACCTCCACAGCAAGTGGCACAGCCGCTCAAGATTTCACGTCACGCTTTCTGCGCCGACTCTTTTCAATCTCATTCCCGAGCAGCCAGTTGTTCTGGCTGAAGTTGCCCAATGACCAGGCGGGTCACATTGATTACCGTTCGGGCGAAAGTGTGCTGCAAGCATTCTTGAGGGACATTCGAGTGACGGTTCGCGGCGCTACTTGTGTACTTGGTAATCGAATTGGCGGGCACTACTACTTTATACGCCGTGACCACTACTCGAGCCTCTTCTTTCGTCGTGCCGCTCGCCCTCGGTGCCTTCGCTTTCGCCAGCGTGCCGCCTGCTGCCGCTGACACCCCCGCAAAGAACGCCGTTCGCTCTGCTGCTCGGGCTCCGGTCGGGAATCCGATGAGGGGCAACAACGGGTTCTCTGTCGTGGTGGAGAAGAATGCGCTGCTCGGCAGTACGGAGATGGAGGGACCCGCCGCGATCGGCGGAGACCTGCAGTTCGGGCAGGGGTACAACGTGGCGATCCACACCCCGGGCGGCTGGACGGCTCCCGGTGACAGCGCACCCACCTCCCTGTTGGTCGGGGGCCGCGTCGACTTCGGCTCGTCCTCCACCAGCGGGGTGCTGCGAGTCGTCGCCGGGCACGTGAAGGTCGGCGACACGGCCGGCACCTCTGTGCTCACAGAGGATCGCAACGGCGCGTCGGTCAACACCCATGTGGTCCGGGCCGGTTCCGACTACGACAGCACCCCGCGCATCGAACTGACCACGCGCCAGCCGGCCGCCTCGGTCGGACCGCAGCCCGGACTGATGGACTTCACCTCGCTCTTCGCCGGCTACCGCGACCGCGCACAGGCGATCGCGGCCTGCGCGAACAACGTCGAGCTCAACAACGGCCGCATCACCCTCGCCCCGAACCGGACCAATGTGCTGCACGTGACCGGTGAGCAGCTCAACGAACTGGACGAATTGACGTTCCTGAACAGGCCGACGCGGTCGGGACCGCTGGCCATCGTCGTCGACACCACCGCGACCGGCGGCGCACTCACCTGGGGCGTGCCGAACATGGCCGGGGTCAGCGGCCAGGACGCGCCCTACATCCTGTGGGACTTCCCCGACGCCACCGACATCACCCTTGCCACCGGGGACTCGCTGGAGGGCACCGTCTACGCCCCCCGCGCCAGATTCACCGACCTCGACCCGGCGAACATCGAAGGCGACATCGCCGTCAAGGAACTTGTCGCCGGCCCGCTGACCGGTCCCGGCGGCACAGCCGTCAACGCAGGCGAGATCCACCACTTCCCGTTCGACGCCACACTCGACTGCACCACGCCGACGCCACCCTCCCGTCCCACCGGAAGCATCCGCATCAACAAGACCGACGCCTCCAACGGCGCACCACTGGCGGGCGCGGTGTTCGACCTGTGGCGGGAGACCAACTCCGTTCCCGGACTGCAGACTTCCGGCGCGTCGCCCGACACGCGCGTGCAGAACCCGTGCACCACCGACGGCGCGGGACGCTGCGGGTGGCGTGCGCTGGAGCTCGGGTCGTACTACGTCCGGGAGACCGCCGCTCCCGACGGATACCGACTGCCCGCGAATCCGGTCAACGGCCCGGTCGAGGTGACCCGGCAGAACGCGGACACAGGGGTTTCCCTCACCCGGGACAACACACCCGACACCGCCCCTCCGCAGCCCCGAGGCGCTCTCCACCTGCGCAAGTCCGATGCCAAAACCGGACGGCCGCTCGCGGGCGCGGTGTTCGAGCTGTGGCGCGAGACCAACCGTGCCCCCGGCCTGCAGCCCGCAGGCAAGAATGCGGACACCCTGACCGGTCCGGGCTGCGCCACCGACGCCCGGGGCCGCTGCGACTTCGCCGGCTTGCCGCTGGGCAGGTACTACCTGCGCGAGACGGACGTCCCCGAGGGCTACAAACTGCCCGCCCGCCCGGTCACCGGCCCCTACCGCATCACCGCGTCCCACGCGAGCCAGGGCATCACCGTCCGCCTGAAGAACACGCGCGGTGAGACCCCGAAGGGCAAGTGACATGCCCTCCACGCGACTGGCCGCCCTGCTGCTGGCCACCGTGACCGCACTACTGCCGTCCCACCCCGCCCTGGCACACGGCGCACCCGCAGAAGCTGCGCCGTGCACGGCGGGCACCGGCCCGTACCAGCGGCAACTCGAAGCCGCGCTGAAACTGACCGTGGACGGACGACAGTCACCCGCCGACTGCGTCGCCATCCGCACCTTCCAGACCCGCCACACGATGGGCCGACGCACCGGATATGCCGATCTGGCCACCTATCGCACGCTCCTGGTGGCACAGGCCCGCACCCAACCCAACGCGGCGACGGTCGTCCTCGGCCCGGTACCGGTACGCACCGGCCGGGACATGCAGGAGACCCGTTCAGGCTGGCACCGCATCTCTTGGTGCAACAGAAACCACCACTCCACCCTGTACCACAACGCCCCCATGCCCTATGCCCAGTTCTTCGACCGCGGGCAGGCCCTGCACGGGCACTACGGCGACCTGTACGACGGAGCCGGCTCGGCCGGATGCGTCAACCTGCGCCTCAAGGACGCCAAGGCGCTGTGGCGACTGCTGACCATCGGCGACCAGATCTACGTATGGGGGACCAAGCCGGGAACGACAGGCTGATCCACCTGCTGCAGACGATTGCTGAGGCACCAACGTCACTCTCGCCGCACTGCACGCCGCTGCTGGTGCCGTGGACCACATGAACGTACACAGCACCAGTACGTCGCTGGACGACCGCACCGAGGCGGCCGTCCTTCGGACCCGGTTCGGCCACCGCCCGGCCCCGTCTGTTCAGGGAAAGAGGGACTTTCAAGCCGCGTCTCATTTACATTTCCCTTGCCTGATTCGGGACTTGGGCCGCAGCGCGCTTTTGTTGAACGTGTTGAATTTCTGGAATGAATGGATTGGTCCGAGGTAGACGTCGTATGCAACCAGCCTGACGGTCCGCGTATCGACCCCGCATCCTCGAGTTCCTCATCGCCTAAGCCTTTCGGCGCGCTGCCGACCGCGTGCGGACTTCTTTCATCGGGGCTACCGACATTGGACGACAACCCCATCACAATGGAGGACACACACGTGACGATGTCTCTCGAATCCATGCGCGCGCAGCGGCAGTTGCGCGCACCCGGCAGGCCGCGACTTGTCTGGAAGTACGCCCACCACTCACCGAGCGGAGGCAGCTTTTCCGCGCAGCACCCTCTCACCCACATCCAGGTCGTCTGGCGCGGTGCTCCGCAGGGACTCGCGCTGCGTGCCGAGTCCGAAGGTGAGTGGACCACCTGGATTCGGCTGCCGGGCATCGCACGTGCGGCCGAGGCGCGGGGAGAAGACCACTACGTCGGTGTCATCGCGGTCCCGCGGTCTCTGCGTTACGAATTACGCGTTCCCCGAGGTATGTCGGTGGTCCGTATCGTCGAATGGTGTTTCGCCTTCGGCCCGGCCGGGCCATCGGACCCGCAAACCATCAAGGGGTTCCGGTTCACCGAAGGGCAGAGCATTCGCAGCGACTTCGTGCCCCGATGTCAGTGGATGGACCTGCCTCCCGCGCCAGAGGGCGCAGCGCACTCGTTCGAGCAGCCGCACGTGATCGCCCTGCAGCACCTGTGTGCCGGGGATCTTCTGGAGTACTCCCACGGATACGAGGACAACCCGTGGCTGACCATGACGGCGCTGGCTCATGGCTTCGGTGCTGTCGACGGTCACGCCGACCTGCCCTGGCACTACGTCGTCGACACCCAGGGGCGTATCTGGCAGGGCAAGGACCCTGGCCCGTGCGGCGTCGCCGACCGGGTGCCACCGCCCTGTGACGGGGTGGTCAGGATCGGCGTGCTCGGTGGCGAGACCACCGAGCCGCTGGCAGAGGAACGGGCGCGGCGCGTCGTGACGTGGCTCGTCGCTCTCGTCGCCGGCACCTGCGGAATTCCCGTCGGCCCCAACATAGGCACTGCTTCGCGCTGGCTCTCCGTCGCCGACGATCCCGCGCTGTGCGCTCAACTCCCGTCTCTGCGGCGGCAGGTGAGGGACTTGCTGTGCTGACCGGCCCGGGGAAGACCCTCTCGCCCACGCCCCCTTCTGTCCCGGAGAACCACCATGCCAGCTGAACCACTCACCGGAGCCGAGAGCCTGGTCCGCGTCCTAGAGGAGCTCGGGGTGCGGCATGTCTGGGGCATCCCGGGTGGGGCCGTCCTGCCGCTCTACGACGCGCTGGGACAGAGCTCTCTCATCCGGCATGTCCTGGTCCGGCACGAGCAGGGCGCCGGGCATGCCGCCGAGGGCTACGCCCTGGTGAGCGGGAAGCCAGGCGTGTGCATTGCCACCAGCGGCCCCGGAGCGACCAACCTCCTGACCGCCCTCACGGACGCGTACGTGGACTCGGTACCCCTGGTGGCGATCACCGCACAGGTGGACAGCACGGTCCTGGGCACGTCCGCCTTCCAAGAAGCAGACATCTGTGCCATGGCCGCGCCGGTCACCAGGACGAGCAGCCAGATCACTCGAGCAGACGACATCGCACCGGTGCTCGGGGAAGCGTTCCGCACGGCGGTCTCCGGGCGTCCGGGACCGGTCCTCGTCGATGTGACGAAGGATGCTCTGCAGGGCTCGATCGCCGATCCCCGCACCACCCCCCAGCCATCCGTACCGACCACACGGCCCGCCCCCGACGCGCAGACGATCGAGACGGCCGTCACCATGATGGGCGAGGCCCGCCGTCCCGTGCTCTACATCGGTGGAGGCGTACTGCGGGCCGGCGCATCGCAGGAGCTGCGCGCTCTGGTCGAGGCCACGAACATCCCCGTGGTCACGACGCTGGCAGCCCGCGGAGCGTTCCCCGACAGCCACCCGCTGCACCTGGGGATGCCCGGTATGCACGGCACGATCGCCGCCGTCGGCGCGCTGCAGCACGCGGATCTGCTGGTCGCCGTGGGCAGCCGCTTCGACGACCGGGTGACAGGGCGGACCGACACCTTCGCCCCTGAGGCCAGGGTCGTCCACGCCGACATCGACGCCACCGAGTTCAACAAGATCCGGCGCGCCGACCTCGCCGTCCTGGGAGACGCCCGCCACGTGCTGGCCGACCTTCACAAGGCCTGGATCCGGTGCGGCGCCGACCCGGCGTACACGCCCTGGCTGGATCGGCTCCGGCAGTGGCAGCGTGCGTATCCCCTGGGGTACGAGCCTTCACACGGCGACGTCATAGCGCCCCAGGAAGTCGTCGAAGCGATCGGCCGGGCCGGTGGAGCGCTCGCGCGCATCGCCACCGGCGTGGGACAGCACCAGATGTGGGCCGCCCAGTTCATCGGCTATGAGAGGCCCGGCAGCTTCCTCAGTTCGTGCGGTCTGGGGACCATGGGGTATGGGCTGCCCGCGGCGATGGGGGCACAGGTGGCCGACCCCGACAGCACGGTGTGGGTCATCGACGGCGACGGTTCCTTCCAGATGACCTGTCAGGAGCTCGCGACCTGCGCCGTGGAAGGCATTCCCGTCAAGGTCGCCGTGATCAACAACGGTGGTCTCGGCATGGTCCGGCAGTGGCAGGACCTCTTCTACGAAGGGCGGCGTGCCCACACGACGCTGCCCCGGCAGGTCCCCGACTTCGCCGAACTGGCCCGGTCCTTCGGCTGTGTGGGGCTGCGCTGTACCCGCGCCGAGGACATCGATCCGATCGTGGCCCGCGCCCAGGCCGTCACGGACGCGCCTGTCGTCGTCGACTTCCACGTGCGATCCGACGCGACCCTGTGGCCGATGGTCATGCCCCGGTCCAGCAACAGCGCCATCCAGTTCGCGCAGAACATGTCGCCGACCTGGGGCGACGATTCCTGAGCCCTGCCCGGCACACCCCTTCCTTGAACCCTCGCCTGCAGCACGGCAGTTCAAAGAAGGAGTTCAGGACCACCACCACGCACACAACTGCAGCCCTCAAGGAGCACCCATGGACATCGTCGACCTGACCGCCGACCACGAGCACGAACGCGTCGTGCTGTGCCGCGACGCCGCCAGCGGACTGCGCGCGGTTATCGCTGTACACACCACCCGCCTGGGCCCCGCCCTCGGCGGCACGCGATGCATGCCGTACGCCAGCGAGGAAGAGGCGGTGGAGGACGCCCTTGCACTGTCCAGGGCGATGACGCACAAGAACGCCATCGCCCTCCTCCCGCACGGCGGCGGCAAAGCCGTGATCATGGCCGACCCCGTCACCGAGAAGAACAGCGCGCGACTCGACGCCTTCGCGGCCTTCCTTCACTCGCTGAACGGTGAGTACATCGCTGCCTGCGACGTCGGCACGACACCGGCTGACATGCAGCGCATCTCCCGCACCACACCCCACGTCACCGGCCGGCCGGCCGAGCACGGTGGCGCAGACGACTCCGGCTCGCTCACCGCCTTCGGCGTGTTCCAGGCCATGCTCGCCTGCGCCGAACACATCTGGAAATCCCCGGACTTGACCGGGCGGACCGTGGGTGTCACCGGGCTGGGCAAGGTAGGGCGCAGGCTTGTGGGACATCTGATGGAGGCCGGTGCGAAGGTCGTGGCGACCGACGTCTCACCACAGGCCCGCGACCAAGTCAGCGCCCGCCACCGTGATGTCACCCTCGTCGAGGACGACGAGGCCGTGGTGGAGTCCGGCCTCGACATCTACGCTCCCTGCGCGTTGGGCGGAGCCATCACCGCCCGGCGTGCGGCGACGATCGACACGGCGATCATCTGCGGTGCCGCCAACCGCCAACTCCATGCCGCCGATCTGGACCTGGTCCTGCACGAACGCGGCGTCCTCTACGCCCCGGACTTCCTGGTGAACGCGGGCGGCGTCATCCAGATCGCCGACGAGCTCAAGCACTTCGACGCCGAGCGCGCCCGTGCCCACGCACAGCGCATCCACGGCACCACCCGCCGAGTGCTCGCGGAGTCGGACGCCACGGGCCGCACCCCGCACCGCGTCGCGCTGGAGCTGGCGGAACGCATCGTGGCGCGCGGCCCCGCCCGAGCGACGGATCACTGACCACCCACGCGCCCCGGCACGGCCCACAGCGCCAGAAAGGCGAACTCCGTGACCAGCAAGCCAGCAGTGCTCTACGTGACCGACCCGCACTACGCCGCCCAGGGCGGGAGAACCTACGGAGCGGAGGACGTCCACCTCACCGACCGGCTCAGCGACAACTTCGCGATCACGACCTGCACCCCCGCACAGGCACCTGAACTCATGAAGCGGTACGAGCTCGTCGTCGTCCGCAACAGCGGCCCCGTGATCCACTACCGGTCCGTCTACGAACGCTTCTGCAAGGAGGCCGTGCGCGCCGGATGCCTCCTCTACAACGAGCTGCGCGGCAAGGCCGACATGGCGGGCAAGGACTATCTGCCCCGACTGTTCCGTGAGGGCTACCCGGTCATCCCGACGATCACGCAGCACGAGCCGCTCGACGCCCTGCCAGCCGCCGCCGGCTACGTGATCAAACCGCTCTGGGGCGCCGACTCCATCGGTCTTCGACGGCTCACTCCCCATGGCGCCGCGACCGCCGACCGCACCGGTCACCTGCTCCAGCCCCACATCCCCTTCCGCTACGAGGTGTCGTTCTATTTCGTCGACGACACCTTCCAGTACGCCCTGTACGCACCGGACTCCGCCGCTCGCTGGTCCCTCCAGCCGTACCAGGCCACGGTGGCTGATCTCGACTTCGCCCGCTCCTTCATCGCCTGGAACGACATCCGCCACGGAATCCAGCGCGTCGACGCCTGCCGCACCAAGGACGGCAGGCTGCTCCTGATGGAGATCGAGGACCTCAACCCGTACCTCTCCCTGGACCGGGTGTCCGACAGCACGCGCGACGCGTTCATCGAGTCGTTCCGCGCAGCGCTCGACCGGCGCCTTGCCACCGCGCCGCACGCCTGACCTTCGCCGCACGCACGACGCTCACCCGCACCGGCACCGGTCCGGGGCCAGGGTTGATGCCCCCGGCCGGTATCGGCCTCACTCGCCGCCCCTCATTACACGCATGACGAGGGCCTCCTCGACCTTGCCGCCCTCCGCCCGGGGGCGGGCCGGATGCCGGTGTGAACTTGGCACTGTCCGCGCCCGGAGTACCACCTCTCAACGGGTCCCCGTGCGGACACTGCGGCAGGGGCGGCCCCAAGCCACCACTCGGGGTCCAGGAGGGAGCCGAAGCAGCCGGGAGCGGGGCCCCGTTGAGGTCCCGGGCGTGCGTCTGGTTCATGGAGATCGTGAGGTGTCGTCCCGGTGGTGGAGCCGTACCACCGACCGTGTCGGCGAAGGCGTGTGCAGACCACGTCCCAGGCCCCTGCTCGCCCTCCTTGGGCCGGCGTCAGGCCGCAGCCCTTCGTGCAGCTGCTGCCGGACACCCGCCTTGTTCCAGTCGCGCAGTCGCCACCAGCCGGCCATGCCCGAAGCAACGCCCAACTCCTTGGATGCGTACTCCCCTTGAATGCCTGCGCGCAGGGCGACCGCCGGTCCCCGCGTGGTAGGCGCACAGCTTGGCGGCGTCGGGGTAGTGGATCGGCGCGCGTCCCGTGCTCGGCCAAGGTGACTGGGGCCCGTGTCGGGTGGCGATCACAAGGTGACGCTGGACGGTCCCTGTGGGGCGTGACCTGCGGTCGGTGCCACCGATTCCTCATGCCGTTCGTCAAGCCACAGGGCACGCGCGAAGTAGCGGGCCGGGGATTGTCAGAGGTGCCCGGTACGGTGCGTCCATCAGACTGGGGAGGGCTCATGGCGACCAAGTGGAGCTTGACGATCGACTGCGCGTACCCGGGCAAGCTGGCCAAGTTCTGGGCGCTGGCATTGGGCTATGTGGAGAAGCCCGCGCCCGCAGGGTTCGGGAGCTGGGAGGAGTGGTTCGCGCACCATGGCGTCCCGGAGGACGAGTGGGATGACGGGGCGTATCTCTCGGATCCGGACGGCGTAGGCCCCACCTTGTCCTTCTTGAAGGTGCCGGAGCCGAAGTTGATGAAGAACCGGTTGCACCTTGACGTGCAAGTAGGTGGCGGCCGTGAAACACCGTGGGAGATCCGCTGGCCTCGTGTGGTCGAGGCGGTCGAGCGGTTGACCGTGGCGGGTGCGACTGTGGTCCGCGAGGACGAGCTGCAGGGCAGGCCGGATCACGTGGTGATGGCAGACCCTGAAGGTAACGAGTTCTGCCTGGTCTGACTGAACGCGCCAGATCGACCGTCCGACGCGGAACGTGTCGCGTCGGTTCCTACGCGGCAGCTCTTGCCGGCGGAGCTGGCTCGTAGCACCGGCCGTCCCGTAGGAGGGCCCAGAGGACGTTGACGCGGCGGCGGGCGAGGGCGAGGATGGCCTGGGTGTGGCGCTTGCCCTCAGCTCGTTTGCGGTCGTAGAACCTGCGCGACTCCTCGCACTTGCGGATGCTGAACAACGCCGAGGTGTAGAAGACGCGTTGGAGGCGGCGGCTGTATCACTGCGGGCGCTTCGGATTCCCGCTGATCTTTCCGGAGTCACGGGGCACCGGAGCGACGCCGCCGAAGCCGGCGAGGCGGTCGGCGGTGCCGAAGACTGCCATGTCGCCACTGGTGGCGGCGAGGAACTCGGCGCCGGGGATGACACCTAGGCCGGGCATGCTGGTGATCGCGTCGAAGTCGCGGTGCTCACGAAACCGGGCCTCGATCGCCTTGTCGAGCTCGGCGACCTGCTGGTTGAGGCCCAGCACCTCCTTCGCCAGCGTGTGCACCAGCTCGGCGGCCAGCGTCTCCCCGGGCAGGCTGGTGTGCTGCCGTTCGGCAGCCTGGACAACCCCTGCCGGATCAAACTGCTCAAGAGGAGCATGTACGGCCGAGCGTCGTTCTCGCTCTTGAGAGCGAGGATCCTCACTATGCCGTGATCTCTCTTTG